>NZ_AOIS01000019.1:0-67500 GCF_000337495.1 Haloterrigena salina JCM 13891 | reverse complement strand
TTTCGTCCCTCACCGTCGGATCCGTCTTCCAGAGGCGCTTTCGCCACCGGTGGTCCGTCCAGGATTACGGGATTTCACTCCTACCCCGGACGTACCCCTCTGGTCTTCCGGTCCCAAGCCACTCAGTTTCCACCGGACGCCCGCGTGTTAAGCACGCGGATTTCCCGATGGACTTGAGTGGCCAGCTACGGACGCTTTAGGCCCAATAATAGCGGTCATCACTTGTGCTGCCGGTATTACCGCGGCGGCTGGCACCGGTCTTGCCCANCTAGCAGACATCGTTTACAGCTCGGACTACCCGGGTATCTAATCCGGTTCGTGACCCGAGCTTTCGTCCCTCACCGTCGGATCCGTCTTTCCAGAGCGCTTTCGCCACCGGTGGTCCGTCCAGGATTACGGGATTTCACTCCTACCCCGGACGTACCCTCTGGATCTTCCGGTCCCAAGCCATCCAGTTTCCACCGGACGCCCGCGTGTTAAGCACGCGGATTTCCCGATGGACTTGGCTGGCCAGCTACGGACNGCTACGGACGCTTTAGGCCCAATAATAGCGGTCATCACTTGTGCTGCCGGTATTACCGCGGCGGCTGGCACCGGTCTTGCCCAGCACTTATTCTGCGACCACCTTACGGTCGCGAAAAGCGAGGACGATATGCCCTCGCACTTGGAGTCCCCTTATCGCACTCGCGTGCAGTGTAAAGGTTTCGCGCCTGCTGCGCCCCGTAGGGCCCGGTATCTTGTCTCAGATACCGTCTCCGGGCTCTTGCTCTCACAACCCGTACCGATTATTGGCACGGTGGGCCGTTACCCCACCGTCTACCTAATCGGCCGCAGCCACATCCTATGGCGCCGTAACGTTTCGGATTCCCCGCAACTCCAGCGTGGGAATCGTATCCCGGATTAGCCTCAGTTTCCCGAGGTTGTCCGGATCCATAGGGTAGTTTGGCCACGTGTTACTGAGCTATCTGCTACGAGTCTNCGTATCCCGGATTAGCCTCAGTTTCCCGAGGTTGTCCGGATCCATAGGGTAGTTTGGCCACGTGTTACTGAGCTATCTGCTACGAGTCTGAACTCGTGCAACTAGCATGGCTAAATCGGACTCCAATAGCAATGACCTCCGGCAGGATCAACCGGAATGCTATATGATCTCCCAGCTTGGCTGGGAGGGTTTGTTGGCGGTGAATGTTAAGATACACACTCACACATGGGTCCACGTTCGGTGACCACAGTGATCGTCGACCGATCGGGCGTCACCGAACTANGAACTACCAAGGCTAACATCAGATCCCATCTGTACGGCGGACCGCAGGGGTGGAATCCTCATCTCCTTCGGACCTACTCGTAAGCCACGAAGAGTACTTAACCCCTTCGGACTCGAGTGGTCCGAGATGACGAGACGAGTTGAGCGTCCCGTCGATCACATGTTCTTTGCAATCCATCCGAATCCCCGTATACACTTAAGGGCGTCGGATCGCTCCTCGCCGGAATCCGCATCCGGCGGGACGGTTGCGATCCAATCTGAATGCCCGATCACGTATAAGGCATCGGATCGCCGTAGCCGACTGCACCGGCCACGAGCACATCACGTTCGGAATGCTCTGATACGGATAAGACCATCGGATCGGTCCGACGGTCGCGTACGGGGTGGATGCAGTGCCTACCTCCGTGCCGGAACGCGGCCGGAGGGGACGTGGCGATGTGCGCCACGTCGTTCGCATTAGTATGAAAGTCCGGGTTACTATATAAGGCCGTCGAACCAGAGACGGTTCGGAACCCGCTACCGTACCACGGTTTTCCATCATTTAATCGCGATAGCAACAGGTATAAACACACGTCGTTCTGGAACGTGAGGTCTGACAATCGGCGATCGCGCCAGAATATCACGCGGGCGGAGGTCGGTCGGTCATCCCGTCCTCGCAGACGCGGTCGGACCGAATGAGACCCGCGTGCCCGTACTCGAGCGTGCACGCGCAAGAAGGTGTCGCGATGGGCCTCGGCTCGAGACGCGAGTGAGGGCGTCTCTGAGCGACCGACCCGCATCGGGAGCCACGCATTGGACGCTGCAAGCGGGGACGCGCATCGATGCCGATAAACCACGTGCGTCGTAACGGGTATACGAATGGTCCGGGACCCGATCGCTTCGGAGTCGACGCCGTCCGCAGAGGAGATCTGCTCCGCGCTGGACGATCCCGACTGCCGCGAGATCATCCGGAATCTCGAGGAACCGATGACGGCCTCTGAGCTCACGAAGCGGTGTGAGATCCCTCAGTCGACGCTGTATCGGAAGCTGGAAGTGTTGACTGACTCGACGCTGCTCGAGGAGTCGACCGAGATCCGCCAGGACGGTCACCACGCGAGCAAGTACGCGATCGCGTTCGACGAGATCACGATCACGTTAGACGAGGATCGGTCGCTGGCGGTCCAGATCGAGCGTCCGGCCCGGACGGCAGACGAGCGCCTCGCGGAACTGTGGTCGGAGGTGCGAAAGGAAACATGAGTCCGTACACCGGCGTCACCGAAATCGCGCTCGCACTTGCAGTCGTCAAGACGCTCGTCTTGGTGGTCGGCGGAGTTATCACGTACGTCGCGTTCAAGGCCTATCGGCGGACGCGCCAGCGTCCGCTCGGTCTTCTCGCCGCCGGGTTCGGTCTCGTGACGCTCGGACTCGTCCTCGCGGGAATGCTCTACGAACTCCTCAGCGTTCGACTCGCGACGGGGATCTTACTCGAGAGTCTCCTCGTTCTCGCCGGCTTTCTCGTGATCGCGTACTCGCTGTACGTGCAGTGACTCGCCGGAGAACCGCTTGCGAACGGATCGATTAGCCCTCGTATCCGGCGTCGTCCATCACCTCGGCGAACTCCTCGGTGTCCATCGCTTCTTCGTAGACGATCGCGGTCGCCATCCCGCCGGGGTAGCGACCGTCGGTCGTGACGTGGTCGACCTTGTGACAGTGGACCGGGTAGAGTCCGGGGTCCGCGTCGGCCTCGAACTCGAGGGTGAGTCGCTCGGCGGGCGCGATCGGAACGACGTCCTGCTCGTAGCGGGCCGCCTCGGGGATCGGACTGCCCTCCTCCTCGACGACGGTAAAGCGGTGGCCGTGCGTGTGGAAGGCGTGGGTCTCGTAGCCCGCGTTGACGACGTGGATACGGACCGTCTCGCCTTCGGACATGATCAGCGGCGAGCCGAGTTCGGGGTGGAACGTCGTCGGAGCGCTTCGCCCGTTGACCGTGTAGAAGTTCGGTCGACGGTCGCTGGCGTCGTACTCGGCGTCCCCGCCTGCGGTCTGCTCGTGGAGGCGGCTGTCCCACTCCCGGAGCGTCAGGAAGTACTCCCGGTCGGGCGCCTCGTACCCCTCGGGATCGACGCGGATGATGCCGTACATCCCCATGTCGAGGTGGTTGTGCGTCTGCACGTGGCAGTGATAGAAGTGCGTCCCGGGGACGTCGCCCTCGAGGACGTACGTCTTGCTGTTGCCGGGGTTGATCTTCGTCTGCGTGGTCACGGGCGCGCCGTCGTCTTTCCAGGCCTTTCCGACCGCGTGGACGTGGACGGTGTGCGGGTAGCCGTGGTCGTTTTCGAACGTGAGTTCGAACGTCTCGCCCTCTTGCATGCGGTAGATCGGTCCCGGCACGCTGGGCGCGAGGTCGTCGGCCTGCCAGGCCCACACTTCCGGAAGTTCGACCGGCCCGCCCTTGGCCTCGTCGCTCACGAGCTGGTGGCGGGCAGAGACGGTCCGCAGCGTCGACTCGTGGTCCTGCTCGGCGAGGTCGACGATCTGTGGCGGTTCGGTGTACTCGTAGTCGGTCAGCGGTTCCCCACCTTCGTCGGCGTCGGACTCGTTGTCCGGTTCGGTCGCCTTGGTGTCGTCGCTCGAGAGGCCCGAGAGACAGCCAGCGAGGGCGCCGAGCGCACCCGCACCAGCCATCGAGAGGACGGTTCGGCGTCGGAGAGCGGAGTTCGAGGAGGGTGTTGTGTTCATATTCGAAGAGAGGTCCCCCCTAATGAAGGGTGCAGAGGTAATTCCCACCCCGAGAGAGATCTTCCCGCACGAGGAGAATCAGCGGTAATCGGCGGCACGTTCACCGCCCGAAAAACGGCGTCTACGTGCGTGGTGCTCCGCTTACCGGTTCAGCGTATGAATTGCGTGGCCGAGCGCGTTCTCGGCGGCCTCCATCACCGACTCCGAGAGCGTCGGGTGGGCGTGGACCGTCGACGCGACGTCCTCGAGGGTCGCGCCCAGTTCGATCGCCAGCCCGAGTTCGGCGATCAGTTCGGAGGCCTCGGGGCCGACGATGCTGGCGCCGAGTACGTACCCGTCTTCCTCCTCGGCGACGACCTTGACGAACCCGTCGGACTCGCCGGTCGTCAGCGCGCGGCCGCTGGCCCGGAACGGGAACTGGCCGACGACGGTATCGAACCCGTTCTCCTCGGCCTCGGATTCGGTCATCCCGACGGTCGCGATTTCGGGATCGGTGAAGACGACCGCGGGCATGGCCTGGTAGTCGATCGCCGCGGGTTCGCCGGCGATGACCTCGGCAGCAACCTGTCCCTCCGTGCTGCCCTTGTGGGCGAGCATCGGCTCGCCGGCGACGTCGCCGACGGCGAAGACGTGATCGACGTTCGTGCGTGCGCGCGAATCGGTTTCGATGAAGCCGCGGTCGTCCGTCTCGACGCCCGCGGCCTCGAGGTCGAGCGTGTCGGAGACGGGTTCGCGACCGACGGCGACGAGAACCTTCTCGGCGTCGAGCTCGAGGGACTCACCGGTTTCGCCCTCGACGGCCTCGGCGCTACCGCCGTCGGCGGCGGTCTCTTCGACGGGGTCTGCGGCGACCGTGATCCCCTCACCGTCGGCCCGTTCGTGCCACTCGGAGGCCGTGTAGCCGAACTCGAACTCGATGCCGAGGTCGTTCGCCCGCTGTTTGACGGGCCGTTTCAGGTCGTCGTCGTAGCCCGGAAGGATCGAGTCGAGCATCTCGATAACCGTCACGTCGGTGCCCAACTTGGCGAAGACGCTGGCCAGTTCCATCCCGATGTAGCCGGCGCCGACGACGACCAGCGAGTCGGGGACGGAGTCGAGCGCCAGCGCCTGTCGGGAGTTCAGCACGGGCTCGTCGCCGAACTCGAAGTCGGGGATCTCGATCGGCCGCGAGCCGGTCGCGACGACGGCGTGTTCGAACTCGAGGGTCTCCGAGCCCTGCCCCTCGCCGCTGTGGGAGACGCGGGCGGTGTGCTCGTCGGTGAAGGTGGCGGTTCCCTCGAGCAGATTGACCTGGTTGGCCTTGCAGAGCTTCTCGACGCCGCTGGTGAGCTGGTCGACGACGCCGTCCTTCCAGTCGACCATCCCCGCGAGGTCGATCGCGGGGTCGGCGTGGATCCCCATCGCCTCGGCGTTGCGGGCGTCGTGGGCGACGTCGGTCGCCGTGATCAGCGCCTTCGAGGGGATGCAGCCGTGGTTCAGACAGGTCCCGCCGTAGGCCTCCTTCTCGACGAGCGTGACGTCCAGATCGAGCTGTCCGGCCCGGATCGCGGCCACGTAGCCCGCGGGCCCGGCGCCGACTATCAGGATGTCAGTGCCGGTGGTAACGTCTCCGACGACCATCAGTTCACTCCCTCCTCGGTGTGGGCGTTCGGCGCGTCTCGTGTGTGCGGTGGTTCGGCGTACATGATCGGTGAATCGTAAATCGGTGGTGACGAGTCGTGGGTCCGTCTACGCTCACTCGAGCAATAGTAGGCTAGGGTTCTCGAGGTACTCCATGACGGCGTTGGTGAACTGCGCGGCGATCGCGCCGTCGATCAGCCGGTGATCGAACGACAGCGAGAGGGTCAGCACGGAGCGGGGCTCGATCGACTCGGTGCCGTTCTCGTCGGTCATCACGCGCGGTTTGCGCTTGATCGCGCCGATCGCGAGGATCCCCGCCTCGGGGTAGTTGATGATCGGCGTCGCGTACTCGCCCCCGATGGCGCCGACGTTGGTGATCGTGAACGTCGAGCCCCGCAGTTCGCCGGGGCTGATCGAGCGCTCGCGTGCCTTCTGCACCAACTCGTTCATCTCCGAGGACAGTTGCAGGAGCCCCTTCTCGTCGGCGTTCTCGACGACCGGAACCATCAGGCCGACGTCGGTCGCGGTGGCGACCCCGACGTTGTAGTAGTCGCGGTAGACGATCTCGTCGCTCTCCTCGTCGATGACCGCGTTCATCTCGGGGAACTCCTGTAGCGCCGCGACGACGGCCTTCATGATGAACGGCATGTAGGTCAGCCGAATGCCCCGCTCCTCGGCGCGGGGTTTGAGCTCCTCGCGCGCTTCGACGAGTTCGGTGACGTCGACCTCGTCGTGGTGGGTGACGTGGGGCGCGCTGTACTTCGACTCGACCATCGCCTCGGCGATCCGCTTGCGCACGCCTCTGAACGGCTCCCGACGCTCGCGCTCGCCCTCGGCGAAATCGGTCCCCTTCGTTCCGACCGGTTCGCCCGCTTCGACCGCCTCTCGGTCGGCCTCTTGGGCCCGCTGCTGGGCCTCGGCGTACTCCCGGACCGCTTCGGGCGTGACGAACGCCTCGCCCTCTCGCTGCTCGTCGGTGGGAACGGCGTTGATATCGATACCCTTCTCTCGAGCGATCCGCCGGGTCGCGGGCGCGGCGAGCGTCTTCTCGCGGTCCGCTGACTCGAGGTCGGTTGGCGGAGTCGTCGATTCGCTGGTACTCGCGGCTCCAGTTCCGGCTTCGGCCCCAGATCCGGCTTCGGTCCGCCCCTCCGTTTCGACTGCAGCACCGCCGGACCCACTCGAGTCGCCGGTCGTCGCTCCCGATTCGGCCGCCGTCTCCGCCGGCAGCTGGGCCTGCGCTTCGCCGCCTGCGGGACCGCCGCTCGCGGCGGCCTGTACGTCGGCCGCGGTGATCCGACCGCCGGGGCCGCTGCCCTCGAGACGCGAGAGGTCGATTCCCTCCTCGCGGGCCATGCGTCGCACGCGCGGCGGCGCGAAGACGCGGTCTTGGGGCGTGGCGGTCTCCTCGGCATCGGCGCCGATCGCTTCGGGGCTGCCGGTGGATTCACCGCCTTCGGCCTCGGCTCTGGTATCAGTTGTCCCATCCGGCGTGTCCACGCCTTCGGGCTCGCCGGCCCGCTCCTGTTCCTCGTCGGTCGTCGCCTCGCTCTCTTCCCCTTCCACGTCGAACGAGATGATCACTGTCCCGACGGGGACGACCTCGCCCTCGTCGACGTGCAGTTCGCGGACCGTGCCGTTTACCGGCGCGGGGACCTCCACGAGCGCCTTGTCGGTCTCGACCTCCGCGACCGGCTGGTCCTCCGAGACCGTGTCTCCCTTCTCGACCAGCCACGAGACCAGTTCGCCCTCTGCAACGCCCTCGCCGACGTCCGGTAGTTCGAACTCCCTGACCATGTTAGAACTCCGCAGCGTCTCGAATGCCGTCCTCGATGCGCGCCGGTTCGGGCAGGTAGTAGTCCTCGAGCGCGTACAGCGGGAACGGCGTATCGAAACCCGTGATACGCTCCACCGGCGCCTCCTGATACATTAGTGCTTCCTCCTGCAGGGTCGCGGTGATCTCGGCGCCCAGCCCGCCGGTCTTCGGCGCTTCGTGGACCACGGCGGCGCGACCCGTCTTCTCAAAGGACTCGACGATCGTCTCCTCGTCCAACGGCGACAGCGTCCGCAGGTCGACCACCTCGGCGTCGATCCCCTCCCCGGCGAGGTTCTCGGCGGCCTCGAGGGTCGGCCGGGTCATCGCCCCCCAGGTGTAGACCGAAATATCGCTGCCCTCGCGGCGGATCGCGGCCTCGCCGAGGGGCACCTCGTAGGATCCCGTGGGCACGTCCTCGCGGAACGCCCGGTAGATGAGTTTCGGCTCGAGGAAGAGCACCGGATCGGGGCTCCGGATCGCGCTCGCGAGTAGCCCCTTCGTGTCGTAGGGCGTCGACGGAACCACGACCTTCAATCCGGGCTGGTGGACGAACATCGCCTCCGTCGACTCGGAGTGGTGTTCGGGCGCCCGGATACCGCCGCCGTAGGGCGCGCGGACGACCAGCGGACAAGAGAAACGTCCGCGCGAGCGCGTCCGCAGGCGCGCGGCGTGGGAGACGATCTGGTCGAACGCGGGGTAGATAAAGCCCATGAACTGGATCTCGGACACTGGGCGCATCCCGTAGGCGGCCATCCCGATGGCCGTGCCGACGATTCCCGACTCGGCCAGCGGGGTGTCGATCACCCGATCCCCGCCGAACTCGTCGTACAGCCCCTCCGTCGCGCGGAAGACGCCGCCGTTCTTCCCGACGTCCTCGCCCATGACGACGACGTCGTCGTCGCGTTGCATCTCCGTCTGTAGCCCGTCCCGAACCGCCTGGACGAGGGTGAGGTTCTCCGTCTCCGATACGTCCGATGCCGACTCCGAGTTGGGTTCAGTCTCTGCTGCCATGGTATCACTCCAGAAGCGCGTCGTCGCCGTGGCGTTCGCGAATCGATTCGAAGTACTCGAGTTGCCGCTGTAAGCGCCGGGGCATCCCCTCGTAGACGTGGGCGAAGATCTCCTCGGGATCGGGCCGCTCGATCGACTCCGCGGTCTCGATCGCGTCGGCCACGTCCTCCCGAACGCGCTCGTCGATCGCGTCGACGCGGTCGTCGTCGAGGATTCCCTCGTTTCGCAGGTACGACTCGAGTCGCGGGATCGGATCCTTCGCTTTCCAGCGTTCGACCTCCTCCTCGTCCCGGTAGACCGAGGGGTCGTCCGCGGTCGTGTGCGCGCCGAAGCGGTACTGGACCGCCTCGATCAGCGTCGGCCGCGTCGCGTCGCCGGGGGAGTCGTCCTCGACCGAGTCGGGATCCTTGGCCTTCTGGACCGCCTCCTCGGTGACCTTGTAGACCGCCAGCGGATCCATCCCGTCGACCTGCACGCCCTTGAAGCCGTAGGCCTCGGCCTTCTGGGCCAGCGTGGCGCTGGCCGTCTGGCGCTCGCGGGGCACCGAGATGGCCCACTGGTTGTTGTTACAGAAGAAGACGTTCGGCGTGTCGAAGACGCCGGCGAAGTTCAGCCCCTCGTGGAAGTCGCCCTCCGAGGTGGCGCCGTCGCCGAAGTAGCACATGAAGGCTTTCTCCTCGCCCTTGAGCGTCGAGGCCCACGCCGCGCCGGTCGCGTGGGGAATCTGTGTCGCGATGGGCACCGCGACGGAGAACATGTTGACGTCCTCCGGGATGTAGTTGCCCCGCTCGTGGCCCATCCAGTAGAGCAGCGTTCGTTCGAGGCTCACGCCGCGCACCAGGCCGACGCCGTGTTCGCGGTAGCTGGGAAAGACCCAGTCGTCCTCGGCGAGCGCGTGGGCGCTGCCGATCTGGGACCCTTCCTGCCCCGACAGCGGCGGATAGGTCCCCATCCGCCCCTGCCGCTGGAGGCTCACCGCCCGCTCGTCGAAGTGGCGCACCAGTCGCATCTGCTCGTACATCTCGACGAGTTCATCGGCCGAGAGATCGGGGACGTCGGCGCCCTCGAGGACCCGACCGTCCTCGTCGAGCACCTGTACTCGTTCTCGGGGGTCACGCTGTATCGTACTCACGGGACAACCCACCTGTACATACCCTAGTGAACTATCGCTCGGGATAAAGGAGTTTCCCAAAATATTTTACTATTGGTGAGATTCTTGCCCGCTACGCCGGAAAGATCTGGACACGCCTGTACAGATCTGGCCGCTGACGGGCAGCGAGTTGCGATACCGGTTCGCGGGCGCTACTACTGTTCGGGTAGTGTAACCTCCGCGATGCACCGATCAGAATGGAGAAGCGTTGTCCAAGACCGAGTGCTCAGTGAGAACCGAATCACTCGGTCGCCGGCGTCTGCCCGTCGCGTCGCGCGTCCGCTCGCGCCTCCTCGACGCTCTTGCCTTCCCGAAGCACGGCGTCGACGAACAGTTCGCCTGCTTTGTACGACGAGCGCACCATCGGACCGCTGGCGCAGTAGAGGAACCCGAGTTCCTCCTCGGCGATGCGGCGCCACGTCTCGTACTTGTCGGGATGGTCGTAGCGTTGCACCTCGAGGTGATCCATCGACGGCCGGAGGTACTGACCCAGCGTGACGACGTCGACCCCGCGCTCGCGGCAGTCGGCCAGGGTCTGGTAGACCTCGTGGTCGTACTCGCCGTGCCCGAGCATGACGGAGGTCTTGGTGTAAATGTCGCTCTCTCGATCGACCTGCTCGAGGACGCCCAGGCTCTGCTCGTAGCCCGCCCGGCGATCACGGACGGGAAATTGCAGGCGCTCGACGGTCTCGACGTTGTGGGCGATCACGTCCGGATCGGCGTCGATGATCTTCCGGACGAGATGTTCCTCACCCTGGAAGTCGGGAATCAAGACCTCAACGAGGATGCCCGGATGGCGCTCCTTGATCTCGCGGATCGTCTCTGCGAAGTGGCCCGCGCCCTGATCAGGCAGGTCGTCGCGGTCGACCGAGGTCAGGACGACGTAATCGAGGCCGATTTCGGCGACCGCCTCCGCGACGTTTTCCGGCTCGTCGGGGTCGAGCGACTCCATCCCGCCCGTCTCGACGTCACAGAAGTTGCAGGCTCGAGAGCAGCGGTCGCCCATCAGCATGAACGTGGCCGTCCCGCCCTCCCCGTCGCCCGTTCCGGCGCCGCCCGACCAGCATTCGCCCAGGTTCGGACAGTTGGCCTCCTCACAGACCGTGTGGAGGTTCCGCTCGCGCAGCGTCTCCCGGATGTCGGTGAACTCCCGACCCGACGGCGGCCGCATCTTGAGCCAGTCGGGCTTGCGTGCGCTGCTCATACCCGGTCTCTAGCGACGGGCAGTGAAAAACGGTGCCCCTCGAGTCCCGGACGATCGCAGCCGAGACGTCTCCTGTCGCGCTGGTCGTCCGCGTGGGAGACGTTTCAGCGGAACGATTACTTGGCTGCCGACCGGTTGTGGAGGTATGGTCGTTCCGCTGCAGATGGGCTGGCGGCACCTCCTTTTCGAGAACTGGCCGGTCGAGCCGGCGCTGCTCGAGTCCCATCTCCCGAGGGGTCTCGCAGTCGACGAACACGACGGCCGCGGCTGGCTCTCGGTGGTTCCGTTCACCAACGTCGCCGTCCGGCCGCAAGGCTGTCCGAGACGGCTCGGCGTTCGGCTGCCGGAGATCAACCTTCGGACGTACGTGCGACGAGACGGCGAGCCGGCCGTCTACTTCTTCAGCCTTGACGCGCAGGGGATCGCGAGCGTCCTCGGGGCGCGGCTGTTCCACCACCTGCCCTACTACTACGCCCGGATCGCCCTCGAGTCCCGGGACGGCCGCATTCGGTTCTCGAGTCGGCGCACGCACCCCGGCGCGCGGCCGGCCGCGTACGAGGCCACCTACCGACCGACGGGCGAGCCGATTGCGGCGCCGGACGACCCGCTGGCGCGCTTTCTCGTCGAACGGTATCGGTTCTACACCGAAGCGCCGGACGGGACGCTCCGGCAGACGCGAGTCGACCACGAGCCGTGGACCCTCTACCCCGCCGCCGCGGACGTCGAGACGAACACGATCCTGCGGGCGAACGGGTTCGAGATTCCGGAGTCGGAGCCGGTGTACTACTACAGCCCCGGACTGGACGTGCAGGCGGCGCGCAGCGAGTCCGCGTGAGCGAGACGTACCCATAGCTTTACGGGAGCGAACGGAATACCGCCGACAATGGCGTTCAGCACGACGCCCGACTGGTTTCACATCAGCGACGAGGACGACATCGTCTGGGAGAGTCGTCCGCACCCCGTCTCTATGGGATCGCAGCTCCCGATCGGCGTCGCGGTCGCGATCGTCGGCCTCGTTCTGACCGGGTGGACGGCGGGCGACGGCGTCGGGCTCTTGACGCTCGTCGGCGTCCTCGTCGCCGTCGCCGGGACGGCCCTGGCTGGCGCGCGCTACCTCGTCTGGACGAACACCCGTTACGTCATCACGACCTCAGAACTCTACAAGAAATATGGCGTCGTCTCGCGGGACGTCACCCAGTTTCGCCTCGAGCGAATCCAGAATATCAGCCTCAACCAGAGCGTCCTCGGCCGCGCGCTCGGCTACGGCGACCTGACCGTCTACACCGCCGGCTCCGGCGAACCGGAACTCGTCTTCGAACGCGTCCCCGAGCCCGAGCGCGCCTCGCGGCTGTTGAGCGACCAACTCGAGGAGACGGCGGCGTCGAGCGAGGAAACGGCCGTCTGATCGCGAGCGACGGATCACAGCCCTCAATTGTATTACGACCCTTCGCTGTCGGTACGATGTCCCCACGCCGACGGTATCCGACGAGGGACCCGCATCGCGCGACTCGAGGGCCGCGGACGTCGCCGCCGCGCTCGGGGGCCGGTCGGGTCGGCGGTCTCGAAGGAAACGCCTTTGACCCGGCGCTTCCCGTTTGAGGGTGATGGAGGTCGCCGAGGTTCTCCCCGAATTCGCCGACGCCTTCGCCTTCGAGGAGTTCAACCGAATGCAACGCGAGGCACTGCCAGGGCTGCTCGAGTCCGAGGACAACGTGGTCGCGAGCGCGCCGACGGCCTCGGGCAAGACCGCGCTGGCGGAACTGGCGATCTGCAAGGCCTTGGCCGACGGCGGCACCGCGCTCTTTATCGCGCCGCTGCGGGCCCTGACCAACGAGAAGGAAGACGACTGGGACCGCTTCGAGGACTTGGACTACTCGGTGTACGTCGTCACCGGCGAGCGGGACCTGAATCCCCGCCGGGCGCGGCGCGCGGACATCCTCGTGATGACCCCCGAGAAACTCGACTCGGCGACCCGAAAACACGATTCCCGACGGTACGACTTCGTCACCGACGTCGACGTCTGCGTCATCGACGAGGTCCACCTGCTGGACGCCGATCGACGGGGCTCGGTGCTCGAGGTGACCATTTCTCGCCTTAGACGGCTCTGTGACCCGCGCGTCGTCGCGCTCTCCGCGACGATGCCGAACGTCGACGACGTGGCGTCGTGGCTCGACGCCCCCGAGGAGACCACCTTCGAGTTCGGCGACGAGTACCGTCCCGTCGATCTCAAATCGGGCGTCAAGACCTACACGCACGGCGACAACGCCTTCGCGGACAAGTACCGCCGCCTGTATCGCGCCCTCGATCTGGCCGAACCGCATCTGCGCGAAGACGGCCAGGCACTGGTCTTCGTCTCCTCCCGCCAGGACACCGTGCAGGCGGCCAAGAAGGCCAGAGATGAGATCGCCGAACGCGATATCCCGATGGGCGCCCGCGGCGACTACGACTTTCATACCGACGCGAAGGAACTCGACGACGCCACGCTGCGCAAGTCGGTGTTAGACGGCGTCGCCTTCCACCACGCCGGCCTCTCGAAGAACGACCGGGACTTAGTCGAGGAGTGGTTCAAGGAGGGCCACGTCGAACTCCTCTTTTCGACGTCGACGCTGGCCTGGGGCGTCAACCTGCCCGCTCGCTGCGTCGTGATCCGGGACACGAAGTACCACGACCCCCTCGAGGGCGAGGTCGACATGAGCCCTCTCGACGTCCTCCAGATGCTCGGTCGCGCCGGGCGGCCCGGCTACGACGACGTCGGCTACGGCTGGGTCGTCTGCGACGGCGCGGACGCGGACAAGTACCGACGCTTGCTGCGCGACGGGAAGGAGATCGAGTCCCGCCTCGCCGAGAGCTTAGAGACCCACCTCAACGCCGAGATCGCGATGGGGACCATCACCGACCTCGAGGAGGTCATGGACTGGCTCGAGACCACCTTCTACTACGTCCGCGGCCAGTCGAAACCCGAAGCGTACGACTTTCCCAATCTCCGCGAGCGCGTTCGGAACTGCCTCGAGGACCTCGTCGGCCGCGGGTTCGTCGAGATGGACGCCGACGACCTCTCGATCGAACCGACGCCCCGGGGCAAACTCGCCTCGGAGTACTACCTGCGACTCGAGACGGCCGCGGGGTTCGCCGACCTCTGTGACCGCGTGAGCGAGGACGGCAAGGAACTCGAGACCGGCGACGTCCTCGAGACGGTCGCGACCGCCGAGGAGTTCGACTCGGTGTCGGCCCGCCAGTCCGAGCGGGACGCGATCAGCGCCGTGCTCGTCGGGCAGGAGACCGACGACCTCGAGGCGGGTCAGCGGAAGGTGCTGGCCATCCTCCGAGGCGCGGCCGACGGCTCGACGCCGTCGGAGCTGGCCAGCGACGCGTGGGTGATCCGGCGCAACGCGACGCGACTCGTCTCGGCGCTCGGTGCCTTCCTCGATCGGTTCGTCGGCCCCCACGCCGCGAACCTCGCCCGGCGCGTCGAGGCCCGCATCGAGAACGGCGTCGCCGAGGACGCGGTCGGGCTGACCGCCATCGACGGCGTCGGGCCGGGCCGAGCGAGCAAACTCGCGCGAGAGGGACTGTCGGCCCCCGGCGATATCGTCGGCGTCGGTGTCGAGGGACTCGTCGACGCCGGCCTCACCGAGGGCGTCGCCGAGCGCGTCTACGAGGGCGCCCAGTCGCTGCCCGCCCTCGAGGTCGACTGGGGCGAGTTCCCGGAGACGATCGCCACCGGCGAGAACGAGGTCTGCGAGGTGACCGTCCGCAACGTGGGCGAACCCGCGCGGGCCGGCATTCGCGTGACTGTCAACGGTGTCGAGATGACCAGTACGAACACCTACCTGCGCGATGCGGACACCGTCCCCGTCGGTGTCTTCGGCGCCGACGCCGAGGACCTCGAGTTCACCGTCAGCGTCGCCTTCCCCGAGGAGCCGCTGGTGCCGATCGTCTCGAGTCGAACGGTCGACGTCGTCTGAGATCGGGAGCGGATCCGGCTCGAGGCCGCGAACGGGAATTTTCGGTAACGCTCGGAATACGCGTATCGGTGCACTGACTGACCGAAATATCGAGCCGGCGGCTCTGGCTACGACGCCAACTCGAGGACCGTCTCCCGCAGTTCTGCAGCCGAGTCCGCGATCTCGTCGGCCGGCGAGAGGTCGAGGTCGTCGTGGGCGTCGATTCGGTAGGCCACGACCAGCGCGCCGGCCCGCGCGCCGGCCTCGACGCCGTTCTCAGAGTCCTCGACGACGACGCACTCTTCGGCCGGGACGCCGACCTCGTTCGCGGCGTACTCGAAGACGTCCGGTTCCGGCTTGCCCGCCGCGTCGATGTCCTCGGCGCTGATCACGTGGTCGAACGATCCCTCGAGGTCGAATCGCTCGAGGACGATATCGATCCACTCGTGTGGGGACGAGGAGACGAGCGCTCGCTCGACCCCGCGAGCGTCCAACTCGGCCAGCAGGTCGTGGAGGCCGTCTAACGCCTCGACGTGCTCGCGGTAGATCTCGCGAGCGGTCTCCTCGAAGCGCTCCTCGAACTCCTCGCGGGAGATTGCGGTTCCGTACTCCGCCTCGAGGTAGTCGTAGGTCTCACGGTAGTTCATCCCGGTCACTTCGGCGACGTCGACGTCGTCGTCGGGGACGGCCGCCGGAAGGATGTCCGCGGCCTGGAACTCGGTCCAGTAGTCCTCGCTGTTGACGAGGACGCCGTCCATGTCGAACAGCACTGCGTTCATGTGGCCCTGCCTACCCGGGCGTCACGGATAGCAATTTGGCAAGGAGCAACCGGGATCGCTGCTCGAGCGGTAGCGGTCCGTTCCCCCCTCGGACTGGCCAAGCCACGTTACGATGGCGCGCTGACGGCGCACTCGAGTATTACGAAGTGCGCCGTCGACGTGCGCGAGGGATGAGCGAGTGAGCCTGCGAACGAGCGAATCGGTTGGGGAAGGAGTGGCAATTTCTCGTTGCCACGATAGCAGAACGCTCCTGCCTCTCCTCGCTCGAGAATCACGCGCTTACCGGGACTCTCGCACTCTCGAGGCTCGAACACTCACTCAGGACAGGGAAGCGGGGTCAGGGACTCCGTCGGCTATCAACCGAACACTTCGCCGCGCTCGTAGGCCATCTCCTCGCTCACCTCGCTCGCGACGTCCTCGCCGAACTCCCGCTCGACGAGCCACAGCGCCAGATCGAGCCCCGAGGTGACGCCGCCGGCGGTCAGTACATCGCCGTCGTCGACGACCCGCTCGTCGACCACGTTCGCCGCGTGGGCCTCGAGGTCGTCGATGGCGACCCGGTGAGTAGCGGCGGGCCGGCCCTCGAGCAGGTCGGCCTCGGCCAGCACCATCGCGCCGGTACAGACCGAGGCGACCGTCGAGCCCTCAGTGTAGCACGCGTCGACCTTGTCGGGCAACACGCCGTCCTCGACGACCGCGCGGACGCCCTCGTTGGCCGACGTCCAGCCGCCGCCGGGGACAAGCAGGATGTCGGGCTGACCGAGCGTGCCCTGCGGTTCGACGCGCAGGTCGTGACTCGCCGTGACGAGATCGGTCTCCTCGAGGGTCACCAGATCGATCTCGAGATCGGCACCGGCCTGCGCGGCGTTCTCGAGCACTTCGTAGGGGCCGATTGCGTCCAGTTCGTCGAAGCCATCGAACAGCACGATCTCGGTGGTGGTCTCGGTCATAGGACGACCGACGGGAGCACGGGATAAGCGCGTTCTGCAAGCCGCTTGCAGAACGAGACGGATCGAGCAGCTGCCGAGACGCACTCGTTCGCACGCGCGGTCTCGAGCCGGGCGGCGCACGGTCGTTATTTGGCCCTCGGCGGCGGAGTGTCCATGAGAATGGTCTACGCATTCGTCATGATCGACGTCGCGACCGGGATGCCCGACGCGGTGTGCGAATCGGTCCGCGGGGTCGAGGACGTCGTCGAGGCCCACGTCATCGCCGGCGATTTCGACGTCGTGGTCGAACTCGAGGGCGAGGACCCCCACGACATCCTCTCGACGGTCACCGCGTCCGTCCGTTCGCTCGAGGGCGTCGGTACGACGCGAACGTACGTCTGTATCGATTGAGGGCGGGCCGATCGCAGCGGGAGGGGGTCGGCGCCCCGCGTGTCCCGATCCGGGGAAACAAACACGTGACTTCGCGGCGACGAACCCGTATACGGAGCCGAACCGGTGGACGACGGCGATCCGAGACGACATGAAACGACGCGCATTCATCGCGGGCACGGCGGTACTGGCGGCGGGGTCGGGCTGCCTCGAGGGCGGACTGGACTCGAACAGTAGCGGGGACGGTGACGAGAACGACAGCGACGAGAACGACGAGTCGGCGGTCGAACTCGCCACCGTCGACGCGCCCGGAAGCCAGGAGGGGACGATCAGGGTTCCGAGCGAGGGACAGATCCAGCTGGTCAACTGCATCCGGATCACCTGTCCGACCAGCCGCGCCATGCTCTCGCGCGTCGGCGAGGCTCGCGAGGAACTCGCGACCGCCCGCGAGGTCAGACCTGACGGCGACGTCCACGTCGTGAGCGTCGTCGACGAGTACTCCGGCTCGGCGTCCTCGCCGTCGGAACTCTCCGATTGGTGGGCCGAGCAGGACGGCGACTGGACCCTCGCCGTCGACGAGGACGGCGCGCTGTTCGACACCTACACGGTCACCGGCACGCCGACGACGCTGGCCGTCGACGGCACCGGCGAGGTCCACTGGCGCGACGAGGGCGGTACGACCGCGAGCAATCTGGTTGACGGCGTCGAGACGGCACTCGAGGCGTCGGACTCGTAGCGTCGGATTCGCGACGGTGGACTCGCAGCGCCTCGAGACTCGAGGCGCCGGAGAATCGGACTCGATAGCATCGCGTGTATGCCTCCGGTAGCGTCCCCTCGAGAGCACGACGGTCGCCGCCCCGGATGCGTTCGGCGTCGCCGACCGTGCAGCGCGCGCTCGAGTCGTGTTCGTCGCTGCGCTCGACCCACCGCTTCGATGCCGGAGCAACCGCCTTCGATCGGCGTCAAACCGGAGACAAACCCGCGAAAATGTCCCTCAAATGGCGTCAAACGCTCGAAAACCCGCTCCACGACGAACCCCCTTCAAGTCGGTCCGGCCACCGAGAGTGGGATGCGAACTATGAAACGAACGACGCTCATCGCAGTCGCCTGCGCAGTACTGATCGCAACTACCGGGTTCGCCGCCGCGGCGCCCGGAAACGCGCCCCTCTCGACGGACGCGAGCGCGGATAGCGCGGACGAACGACACGCGAACGACAACGCGGATCGAAGCGGGAACGGAACCGCCGGCGATACCGCCGCAGACGATCGGAACGGACAGGGACCGAACGTCGAGCTCCCCGGCCAAGTGCCCGACCACGTCTCCGCGATCCACGAGCGGATTTCGTCGTTCCTGAGCGGTGACCTCGGCGGCTCGCTCGGCGACGCGGTCAGCGACGTGACGCCGGATGACGACGAGAGCGAGAACACCGACGAACGCGACGAGAGCGGCGACGCTGACTCGGAGAGCGATGAACGCGACGACGGCGCGGACGCCGACGAGAACGGCGACGACGCCGACGCCGGTGACGACGAGACCGACGACGTCGACGAATCGAACGACGAGGAATCGGACGACGACGAATAAGTCTCCGGTAACTTCCCCATCCAATGCCCCCATTCGCTCACCCGGCACCGATCGGACTCGAGGACCGGCTCCTGACGTTCGCCGTGAGCCTGCTGGTCGGCGGTGCGGCCCTCCACGCCGGCACTCACATCGCCGCGGACGCCCGCGACTACGGCCACGCGGTGGTGACCGCGCTGCTCGGCGCGCTGGCCTGGGCGTTCCTCGAGCCGATACCGCTGCTCGGCGGTCTGCTGGCCGCCGTCGCGTGGGTCGCGGTCGTCAAGTGGCGCTACCGGCTCGGCTGGCTCCGCTCCGGCGCGGTCGGCCTCGCCGCATGGGCGGCCGCGGTCGTCGTCCTCGCGGCCCTCGAGTTGCTCGGTATCGGCTCGGTCTCGGCGCTCGGCGTGCCGGGTGCCTGAACCGCGTCTCCGCTGACGCAGTCTTCCACCGAAATCGCTCCCGCTGCCGTCCCCTCCACCTGAAACGCTTCCGCTGGCGTCCCCCTCCGCGGAACCGTTCCCGCCGCCGCGGCCAAACGCACGCCGCGTTTTCTCGGAAGCGGTCGGACTCGAGGGGGTCATCCCTCCATCTCGAAAGTGACGAAGCTGATATTTCTGGCACGAGTTTCGGATTATCGTGCCGATCGCGGCCGATTGCGGCCGTCTTTTGACTTCGGTACGTTTTAAGCGAGCTGGCAAGTACCGACTCGCATGAACAGTCGCGTCGGCGTGACGGTCGCGGTCGTCGCGATACTGCTCGTCGGAACCGGGCCGATCGCAGCCGTCGGAGCCGCGGACACCGGGCGGCCGCAGTCGGAGTCGGAGCCGGAGCCGTTCGCGGTCCAGCAAGACCAGATCGACGCGGACGAGGTCCGAATGGACGTCGCGCTCCGGTCGAACGGGACCGCCGAGTGGCGCCTCGAGTTCCTCGTTCGGCTCGACGACGAGGAGAGCACGACGGCGTTCGAATCGCTGCGGGACGATATCCGCGACGATCCGGACAACCACACGCAGTCCTTCGCCGACCGAATGGGCGAGACGGTCGCCACGGCCGAGAACGCGACGGGTCGCGAGATGTCCGCCGACGGGTTCGCCGTAGAGACCGAGCGACGGTCGTTCGCCCGGGAGTACGGCGTCGTCAGGTACACGTTCCAATGGCACGGGTTCGCCGCCGTCGATGGCGACGAACTCCGGGCGGGCGACGCCCTCGAGGGGATCTACCTCGACGACGGGACTCGATTGCTGATCGAGTGGCCGGACGGATACGACCGAGCCTCGGTCGCGCCGGAGCCCGACGACGAACGCGATCGCGCGGTCATCTGGCGGGGCGGCGACACCGACTTCGTCTCCGGCGAGCCGCGCGTCGTCGTCACCGCTGCGGGGACGGGGCCGTCCTCGGCGCTGCTCGCGGCGGCCGCCCTCGCCGTCGTCGCGCTCGGTGCCGCAGGCGTCTGGTGGTATCGCAACCGCTCGCGGCCGAGCGCACCGCCGACCGGCGGAGACGTCGATCGAAGCGATTCCGACGTCGCTCGAGCGGACGATGCGACGGCGTCGCCACCGACCGACGAATCGACGGCGTCGGCGGAACGGACCCAGTCCGCGCAGTCGACGGACTCGAGTACGAGCGCGAGCGCAAGTGCGACCGGGACCGGAGCGCCGGATCCGGACCTGCTCAGCAACGAGGAACAGGTCCTCCGCCTCGTTCGCGAGAACGGCGGCCGGATGAAACAGCAGGCCGTCGTCGAGGAACTCGACTGGACCGACGCGAAGACGAGCAAGGTCGTCAGCGGCCTCCGCGAGGAGGGGAAACTCGAGTCGTTCCGCCTCGGCCGCGAGAACGTGCTCTCGCTTCCCGGCGAGGGCGATCCGCTGACCGACGAGGACGACGGTCCCGAATCGACATGAGAGCGAACCGAAACCGTATCCCGATCCGGACTGATGGCTGACACGAGTCGGCGAAACCGACGAAATCGCCGGACGGCATCGGATCGAAAACGGCGTTGAATCGCGTTAATCGTCGGTGAACCCGAGTCATCGTCTCGAGCGTATATCACCACCCGAAGACAACACCAACCAATGAATCGAACCACGTCGATCGCACTGGCAGCGATTCTCGTCGTCGCGGCGGTCGCGGTCCCCTTCGCGGCGGCGAGCGCGACCTCCAGCAGCGGAGCGCAGTCGGAGACCGACGCCGACGACGGAACCGAATCGATCGAACCCGGCGCGCAGTTCGCCGCCACCGTCGGCGTCCAGAACGCCGAACTCGAGGGTAACGTCTCGGAACGGGCCTTCGGCGTCCGGATCGCGAACGCCGAGTCCAACGAGACGAAAGCGGCCGTCATCGCCGCGCAGTTCAACGAGACCGACCGGCGCCTGACCGAACTGGAGGACAGACTCGAGGAGTTGAACGAGTCCCGCGAGGCCGGCGACCTCAACGAGGGGCGCTACCGCGCGGAAGTCGCGACGACCGTCGCCGAGATGCGAAGCCTCGAGCGACGGGCCGACGCGGCCGAGACCGCCGCAGCCGGAGTTCCCGAACCCACCCTGGCCGATCACGGCGTCGACGTCGAGTCGATCCGGACGCTCCGGGACCGCGCCGGCGAACTCGGCGGCCCGGAGACCGCGGCGATCGCTCGTTCGATCGTCGACGACGACCACTCGTCAGGCGGGCCGAACGAACGAGGGAACGGAGCACAGGGCAACGAGCGCGGCGGGCAGCCGTAATCGCGACCGCGACCTCGATCGAGAGCGCGAGCGGCTCGCGCTCTTCGCGGTCGAGACCGGCCGCGGGCCGCGGGTTTAAGTACGAAACCGGGGCCAGACCGCCCATGATCGACGACGCGATCCGCGTGCTCGCGGGCGACTGTACCGTTATCGCCGAGACGGGGGACCGCGAGGAGTACCGCGGTCGAGTGACGACCATCGTCAAACCCGACAACACCGTCCTGGTCCACGACAGCGACGGCTACCAGCCCGTCGCGTGGCTGACCCGCGCCGACAGCGTCTCGAGCGATCACACGGGCGATTTCACGCTCGTCGCGAAGAAGGGCACGCAGACGCTCCGGATCGCCGCCCACGAGCAGGACGGCTTCGCCAACTACCCGGCCTCCGCGGCCGGCACGCCCGTCGGCCGCTGTCCCGACTGCGGCGCCGCTCTCGTGCGCTCGAGCGGCGTCCACTGCGTCGGCTGCGGCGACCGCTACGGCGTGCCCGCCGACGCGACGATCCGCGACGAGCAGAGCGACTGCGACTGCGGCCTCCCCAGAATGCGCGTCGAGCGCGGCCTCGCGTTCGACGTCTGTCTCGATCGGAGCTGCGAGTCCCTGGACGCGGCGGTCCGGGAGGCCTTCGACCGCGAGTGGGACTGCCCCGAATCCGACTGCGACGGCGACCTCCGAATCCTGCGGCGCGGCGGGCTCATCGCCGGCTGCGAACACTACCCCGACTGCGATACCGGCTTCGCGGTCCCCTCCGGCGTGGTCGGCGGGGAGTGCGGCTGCGGGCTTCCCACCTTCGAGACCGCCAGCGGCACCCGCTGTCTCGACGCGACGTGCGAGAAGGGGTTAGCGCGGCCGCTTGAGACTGATTCCGCGGCCGACGACTGACCGGCGAACGTCGGTTCTCGCCGTGCTATAGCCGGTCGGCCAGCCGCCGCTGCGGTGGGTGGGACTGAAAGGGGCTTCCGGGCTGGACGAACCCGGACGACGTAAGCACTACAGGGAGTGAGCGAAGCGAACGACCGAAGCGCGCAACGAGTCCTGGGAGTACAGCCCGGAAGGGGCTTTCAGGATGTTCGCGTCGAGTACTGCAACTCGAGCAGTACCGTCAACGACGAAGAGGAATCGATCCGCAGCCCCTTAGTCCCCGACCGTCAAACCTCGTCTATGGTACTCGAGGGGCGGTTCGACGAGGCGGCGGGCGTCGTTCGCGTCGGCGACGACGCGCGCCAGCGCTATCACGATTCCCGGGGGTACGGCTATCCGCTCGAGGGCAACGAGATCGCACTCGCGCCGATCGAGGCGGCACACCTGCTCTACCGCGGGGATCTCGAGGCGGTCGTCGACGATTCGGGCGAACGGCTCGATTTCCGGGCGTTCGTGGCCCGCGAGCCCGGCCGGAAGTTCGGCGTGCGATTTCTCGTCTACGCCGACCTGCGCTCGCGGGGGTTCTATCTCTCACCGGCGTCGGAGCCGTGGGTCGCCGATCCGCCCGCGGAACCGGCCGATTTCGCGGTCTTCCCGCGCGGGAAAGGCCCCGGCGACGGCGAGATCGAGTACGCCCTCCGGGTGATCGGCGAGCGAACCGACGTCCCGGCCGGCGAACTCACCGCCGGCGTCCTCGCGGTGGTCGACGAGGAGAGTGAGATCACCTACTTCGAGGTCTCACGGCGGGATCCGTCGGGGACGACCGGTGCCACCCTTCCCGACGGCTGCGAGGCCGACCTGCTGGCCGACCGCGTCGTCGTCTGGGAGCCGCCGGTCGACCTCTACGAGTCGGCCTTCTACGGCCAGCCCCTCGAGGGACGGGAGTACGACAAGCCGACGCTGCAGTGCTCGCTGCTCGAGGCGGCGTACCTCGCCGAACGCGGCGCGATCGCCCTCGAGCCGACGGCGGTCCGCGAACGGGGCCGCGAGGTCGAGGGCGAGCGGTTCGACCGGCGGCTGGCGGTCTACACCACCCTGCGCGAACGCGGCGTCGTCCCGAAGACGGGCTACAAGTTCGGCGCGGACTTCCGGACCTACGCCGACGTCGAGTCCGTCGAGAACCTGGGGCACTCGGAGCTGTTGGTCCGGGTCCACCCCGCCGACTACGTCTTCGAACCGCGAGACCTCGCGCTGGACGTCCGGCTGGCCCACGGCGTCCGGAAGACGATGGCGTTCGCGCTGGTCGACGAGGCCGGCGACGTCGACTGGTGGTCCCTCGAGCGACTGACGCCCTGAGCCTCGAGCGAGCGGAACCGTGAAAACCCCTCGGCCGAGTATCCCGGTATGCAACTCGAGGTGATCGGCGTCGGGGGCGCGGGCTGTCGGATCGCCGACGCGATCCGAGCCGCGGAGCCAGCGGACCGCTCGTTTCTGACGGACGTCTTCGTCTTCGACACCGACGCGGCGACGCTCCGACGAACCGTCGTTCCCGAATCGCACCGCCACCGGTACGGACAGGGCACCGGAATCGACGCGGACGACGACCTCGAGCGACGGTCCGAGATGGGCGAGACACACGCCGAGGAACTGCTCGAGGCGCTGGATCAGGGCACGCCGGGCGAGGCCGACGCGTTTCTGATCGCCGTCGGTCTAGGCGGCGCGACCGGCGGCGGAACGGCGCCCGCACTCGTCGCCGCGCTGCAGCGACGGTACGACGCGCCCGTCTACGTGCTCGCGACGCTGCCGGCCGACCGAGAGTTCGATCCCGACGCCGACGCCGGGGATACCGGACCGCACTCGCGAACGACCGCGGCCGCCGGGAACGCCGAGCCGCCGCGGCCGACCGCGGCGTCGAACGCGGTCGCCACGATGGAGCGACTCGAGGGACTCGCCAGCGCCGTCGTTTGTTTCGACAACGAGGCGTGGCTGCGCCCCGGCGAGACGGTCTCGGACACCCGCGATCGATGCAATCGGGAGCTGGCGGGTCGCGTCGCGGCCGTCTTCGCCGGCGGCGGGTCGGACGACTCCGTCGCCCAGAACGTGATCGACGCGAGCGACATCGAGCGGATCCTCGGCAACGAGTCGGCGATCGTGGCGCTCGGCTACGGCGATCAGGACGTCGAAACGAGTAGCTCGCGGTTCGGGCTCGGACTCCTGTCGACCGACCGGGACGTCGAGACGAGCGAGGCGGTCAGCGCCGTCGAAACGGTCGTCCGGAAGGGGATCCACGGAAAGCTCACCCTCGAGTGCGACCCCGAAACGGCCGCCCGCGGGCTGTTGGTCGTCGGCGGGCCGCCGACGTGGCTCAACCGGCAGGCGATCGCCGAGGGCCGGCGGGCGCTGCAGTCGACCGTCGGCGGCAACGGCGTTCTGGGCGGCGACGCGCCGCGTCCCGACGGCGAGACGGTCTTCGCGGCGATCGTGCTGGCCGGAGTCGAATCGGAGCGACTCGAGGAGTTGCGGGCGGCCGCGGATCGAACGGCGTAGCGCCGTATCGACTTACGCGACGTCCTCGAGAAACCGCCGTCCTAACACGACCTCGGTCCCCGCGAGCCCGACTGAACAGAACAGCGTGATCTCCTCGGCGTCGCTCCGCCCCAGTTCGGGGTCCTCGAGCGCGTCCGCCAGTTCGACCATTCGGTCGTAGTCGTCGCCGCTGACCAGGTACTCGCGATCGTAGTCGTCAACCTGCGGAATCGAGTCGGTCGCGATGGCATCGGCGCGGTCGACGACCTCGAGGGGCAGTTCGTGGGTGCCCCGGAAGCGCGGGCCGATCGTCGTCACGTGGGTACCGGGCTCGAGCCAGTCGGGATCGAACACCGGTTCGTCGCTGTCGGTCGCGCAGACGAGTGCGTCTGCCTCGCGGACGACCGGCTTCGGATCGTCGACCGCGCGGACGGTCGGTTCGACCCCCTCGCCTGCGGTCTCGGCGAACGACGTGCAGCTCTCTGCGGTCGGGCTGTAGACCAGGACCTCGTCGAAGTCCCGGACCGAACAGGCCGCACCGACCTGCGTTCGGGCCTGCACGCCCGCGCCCAGCACGCCCAGCGTCTCGCAGTTCTCGCGGGCGAGGCAGTCGATCGCGAGGCCGCCGATCGCGCCCGTCCGGAGCCGGCCCGTCGCGTGGCCGGCGAGCAGCCCCTCGAACGCGCCGGTCGTCGCGTCGAAGACGGCCACCAATTGCGTGCGGTCCGCACCCGCCTTGGAGTCGGGATAGTTCCCGTACACCCGGAATCCGGCGGCGTTCGTCGGTCCCGTCGCGGCGCCGACCGTGAAAACGAGTTCGCCCTCGCCGGCCTCGACGTACCAGCGCGGCGGCGCCTCGAGCGTCCCGGCCGCGCGTTCGGCGAACGCGTCACGCATGGCGTCGATCACCGTCTCGTAGTCGAACTGCGAGTAGACGTCGCCGTCCGTCAGAATCGGGAACGCGACCATACGCGGACGTTACGCGAAGCGAATATAACGGTTCGCCGACCGCTCGAGTAGATCGCACACCGAACGAACGCCGGCCTACGGCTCGTCCGGAATCGAAGCCCCCTCGTGCTCGAGCAGCCGTCGTTTCAACTCCAGTCCGCCCGCGTAGCCGGTCAGCGAGTCGGCGCCGACGATCCGGTGACAGGGGACGACGACGGGGATCGGGTTGCGGCCACAGGCCTGTCCGACCGCGACCGGCGCCGTCTCGAGGGCGGCCGCGACCTCGCCGTACGTTCGCGTCTCGCCGGCCGGAACCCGTTCTATCGCCCGCATGACGTCGCCCGTGAACCCGTCGGGATACTCGATCTCGAGATCGAACGTCGTTCGCTCGCCGGCCTCGTACTCGCGGACCCGCTCGCTGATCGTCGCCGCGTCCGCGTCGATCCTCGAGTCGTCGATCTCGCACTCGCGGTCGAACACTCGGATCTGCATATCGCGTCGTTCGTCGGGGCGTCGCTTTACTCTAGCAGGTCCCGTCGAACGGGATCACTCGCTTCGCTCCGCCGACTCGTCCGCCGTCACTCGACGGCGGAGCCACTCGAGGGTGAGGCCGCCGCCGACGAGTCCGGCGCCGGCGGAGAAGCCGGGAGCGCCGTCGGTCTCGTCTGCGATTTCGTTCACCGGGCGAGGCGGATCGATTCCCGATTCGAGGCGGTACCGCCGCGAAGCCGAAGGCTTTTGCGAACTGGCGCGCCAAGACGAATCTAATGACCGGAGACGACCCACTCGAGGAGTCCGAGTCAGGGGAATCGACGACCGATGGAGGTGACGGAAACGCAGCCCCGCAGTCGGAACTTCGACCCGACGGCGGCGCTGCCGGTGCCGACGACGTTGCACTGGACCCCTGGGGATCCTCGAGCGTCTCCGACTACCGCAAGCTGTTCGAGGAATTCGGTATCGAGGAGTTCGACGAGGTCCTAGAGGAGGTTCCGAATCCGCACTACCTGATGCGGCGGGGCGTCATCTTCGGCCACCGGGACTACCGTCCGGTCGCCGAAGCCCTCCAGAACGACGAGCCCGCGGCCGTCCTCTCCGGATTCATGCCGACCGGCGACCCGCACATCGGCCACAAGCTGGTCTTCGACGAGATCATCTGGCACCAACAGCAGGGTGCCGACGCCTACGGGCTGATCGCCGACTTGGAGGCCAACTCAGCCCGCGGGATGTCGTGGGAGGAAATCGACGAGCACGCTCGGGACTACCTCCTCTCCTTGCTCGCGCTCGGCTTCGACCCCGAGGAGGGCGAACTCTACCGCCAGTCCGAGAACCGCGAACTGCAGGACCTCGCCTTCGAACTCGGCGCCGACGCCAACTTCTCGGAGTTCCAGGCGATCTACGGCTTCGACGGCGAGACCGACGTCTCGCACATGCAGTCGGTCGTCACCCAGATGGCCGACATCCTCTACCCGCAACTCGAGGAGCCCAAGCCGACGGTCATCCCCGTCGGCCCCGACCAGGACCCCCACGTCCGGCTGGCGCGGGACTTAGCCGAGCGGATGCGCTTCTTCAAGGTCACCGAGGCCTACGCCAGCTTCGAACTCGAGGACGAGGAGCGCGCGCTGGTCGCGGAGTTCTACGAGCGTCTCGAGCCCGAAGAATTCGACGACGACACGCTGCGCTGCGTCCACGTCGCCGAAGCGTTAGAGGAGACGCCGCTGTCGGAACTCGAGGTTGACGCGAGCGTCCTCGACTCGGTACTGACCAAGCTCGAGGAGGGCGGCATGGAGCCGATCCGACCCCGCACGCGCTTCTTCGACCGGCGGGCGACCGAGGAGGCCTTCGACGCTCTCGTCGAGACGATCGACGGCGAGAAACGGGTCTACGAGAGTCACGTCGACGCCTTCGACCTCGACCGCGCCGCGGCCGAGGAACTCGCCCGCGAGATCGAGGTCGACAACGGCGGCTACGGGTTCCAGCCGCCGTCCTCGATCTACCACCGCTTCATGACCGGGCTGACCGGCGGCAAGATGTCCTCCTCGATTCCCGCTTCCCACATCTCGCTGCTGGACGACCCCGAGGACGGCTACGACAAGGTCAAGGCCGCCTCGACCGGCGGCCGCGAGACAGCCGAGGAACACCGCGAGAAGGGCGGGAAGGCCGACGAGTGTCCCGTCTACGAGCTCTACGCCTACCTGCTGGCCGGCGACGACGACGAGTTCGCCAAGCGCGTCTACGACGAGTGTACGAGCGGCGAGCGCCTCTGTGGCGACTGCAAGGAGCAGGCCGCCCAGCTGATGCGGGAGTTCCTCGAGGAACACCAGGAGAAACGCGAGGAGGTCGAGGAACTGCTCGCGGAGACGGACATCGAACTCGAGTCGCCGCGCCGACGATAGTAGACGGCCCCGCGGTGACAGGGGATAACTGGTGTCCGTTCGCTGATTTTTCTCGATTTCAGGAGAAAGCATATCCGGGGTCGCGGTGTAGGCCGCGTCGATGGAGACCGGCCGCTCCGACGATCCGAGCCGAGACGTCGTCGTCTGCGCCAACGTCCTCGGTTCCTTCGGCGTCGCGCCCGACGACATCCGCGCCCAGCGTCGGGAGTACCGCACCGCGGTCCCGCCCGGGCAGGAGGAGCGTTCCCTCGAGTCGATCCTTTCGGACGTCCTCGCGGACGCGCGCGACCGGACGGCGACGGTGCGCCAGCTCGTTTGTCGGGGCGACCGGGGACTGACCTGCTCGGCCCGCTACGCCCAGCGAGCGCTGGGACGGAAACTCGAGGCCGTTTTCGACGCGATCGGCTGGGAATTCGAGTGGACGCGGACGGGGCCGGCCGAGAACGGCCGGGACCGATTGGAACTCGCCGCGACGGATCCGAACGGTCGCGAGCGGGAGGCGACGGTCGCCTACCCGCAAACGCCGCTCGACGACGACAACCTCCCCGCCGTCCTGCGGGCGGTCGACGAGCGCCTCCTCGCGGGTACCGACGCGACGATCGTCCTCCTCTCGGCGGGCGTCGACCGCTGGCGGGCCGCGCTGGTCGAGGAAGGGGAGCTCGAGGCGCTTCGCGATCGCTACGGCGAGCGGATTTCGGCGTTCGACCGCCCGCTGTTGCCGACCCACGATCTCGCGGCGTACGTTCCCGAGGCTCCCGGCGACGAGATCGATCCGACGGACGCGACCGAGTCGGATCCGTGGCCAGCGTGGGCGCTCGAGCGCGCCGAGCGGCGCTTGGATTCCCTCGGCAGCGCCGTCGAAACGGAAGCGGCGGCGCCCGGCGACGAGCGAGAGTCGGTCGCGTCGCTCATCGACGAAGCCGAACCCGAGCGCACCTCGACGGCACGAACTGACGACGTCCCGACCGACGACACCGCGACCGACGCGAGCGGGTCGACGCAGAAATCGTCGTCGACGACAGCCACGTCAGCGCCGTCGACGGCGGCCGGCGGATTCGAACTCCGGGGCGGGTCGCCGACCGTCTCGCGAGTTCGCGACGATTCCGACACGAGTGCCGGCGCGTCGCTGCGGGACGTCGCCGACTCGATCCTCGAGACGGAGCGCGAGCGAGCGGCCGGGAGAGGGGATCGTTCCGATACCGACGGCGACGACGAGAGCGAGGCCGAGGACGAAGACGATTCGTCGGACGACGGGTTCGGCACGCTCTCGGGAACCACGAAGACGACCCGCGTGACCAACGACTCCTTCGGCGCGGGCGAGGAGTTCGCCACGGAGAACGACCGCTACCGCGCGCTCGGCGTCGCGCTGGGCGCCGGCGGCGCCGTCGACGTCGAGGGGCTCCTCGAGGACGACGACTTCCTCCCGGAACTTCCCGCGAGCGGTCCAAGCGAGACACGTATCGAGTTCGCCGACGAGTTCGATCCCGCGGCGGTCCCCGAGACGACGGCCAGCGCCGAACAGTCCGGCTTCGAGTGGGTCGACAGCGGCCGCCTTGAGACGACGCGGCTCTCGAACGACTGAGCGGAGAGTGCCGTCGGATCGCCGAGTCACGGCGTCCGCGTCGTGGTGTGGGAGACAGTATCACAACGTTTTTGGCTCGCAGCTGAGTGTACTCGCGTATGGCAACCGAATCCCACGATGATGGCGGTGTCGCCGGACGGACACAGCGACTGCGATCGGGATTCGGTTTCTTCTTCGCCCGGTGAGCCCGGGCCAGTGGAGCCGCTAGGGACCGGTAACGGGTCCCCGCGGCGAAACCGGCCGTTCTGTGCGCCCGCCCGGACGATCCGGCGGGCGGTATCGGAACCGCTAACTGACCGACACGCAGCCATACGAACAAGCGAATGCAACTTCCAGCACAACAGGTCGCGGTCTTGGAGGCCGCGAGCGCGGACGAAGCAACGTCCGTCGACGCGCTCGCCGAGCGAGCCGACCTCCCGCCCGAAACCGTCACCGGGGCGGCGTTCGAGCTCGAGGACGAGAGTCTGGTCGAAATCGAGGAACGCGTCGACGAAACGGTGGCACTCACTGAGGAGGGCGCCGGCTACGCCGGCGACGCCCTTCCCGAGGTGCGGCTCTACGAGGCCGCTCTCGAGGCCGGCGCCGACGAGGAGGCCGTCCAGATGGGACGGGTCATTGGCGCCTCGGGGCTCGAGGGAGCGGGGGTCGACATCGCGCTGTCGAACTACGCCCGGAAGGGGTACGGCACGATCGACAGCGGCGAGATCACTGCCGATCCGGACGCCGATCCGTCGGCCGATGCCGAGGCGAACGCGCTCGAGACGCTGGCCGACGCGGACGAGGCCGCCGTCGATAGCGTCGACGTCGATTCGGAGACGCTCGACCAACTCGAGCGACGCGGCCTGCTCGAGCGCCGGGAGTCGACCGTCCGCGAGATCCGTCTGACCGACCGCGCCGTCACGGAGCTGATGGCCGGCATCGAGACCGCCGAAACGGTCGGGCAGGTCACGCCCGAACTCATCACGAGCGGCGAGTGGGAGGACGTCGAGTTCGCCGAGTACAACGTCGAGGCCGACGCCGAGGAGATCGGGAGCGGGAAGGTCCACGTCCTGCGCCAGATGTCCGAGCGCGTCAAGGACGTCCTCGTCGGGATGGGCTTCCAGGAGATGGACGGTCCCCACGTCGACGCGGACTTCTGGATCAACGACTGCCTGTTCATGCCCCAGGACCACCCCGCGCGAACCCACTGGGATCGCTTCGCCATGGAGCAGCCCAGCCACATCGACGAGTTACCCGAGGACCTCGTCGCGGACGTCGAGCGCGTCCACCGCGAGGGACTGGGCGATGACAGCGAGGGCTACCACTCGCCGTGGGACGAGGACTTCGCCCGCGCGCTCGCGCTTCGCGGGCACACGACCTCGCTGTCGACGCGGTACCTCTCCGGGACCCAGATCGGCGAGATCGAACCGCCCGCGCGCTTCTTCAGCGTCGAGAAGGCTTACCGTAACGACACCCTCGACGCGACGCATCTCCTCGAGTTCTACCAGATCGAGGGCTGGGTGATGGCCGAAGACCTCTCGGTGCGGGACCTCATGGGCACCTTCGAGGAGTTCTACACCCAGTTCGGTATCGAGGACATCCAGTTCAAACCCCACTACAACCCCTACACCGAACCGAGCTTCGAGCTGTTCGGCACCCACCCCACGACGGGCGAACTGATCGAGATCGGTAACTCGGGCATCTTCCGCGAGGAGATGCTGGAACCGCTGGGCGTCGACTGCGACGTCATGGCCTGGGGGCTCGCGCTGGAGCGACTCGCAATGCTCACCACCGGCGCGGAGGACATCCGCGACCTCCACGGCACGCTGGCCGACCTCGAGTTCCTGCGGAACGCGGAGGTGACCTACTGATGCCCACCGTCGATATCGATCCCGACGAACTGCGCGGCCTGACCGGTCGCGAGGAGAAGAGCGACGACGAACTCAAAGACGACCTGTTCGGCCTCGGCCTCGAGTTCGAAGGACGAACGGAAGACGGCGAGTTCGAACTCGAGTTCGCGCCGGACCGCCTCGACCGGCTCTCGGTCGAAGGCGTCGCGCGCTCGATGCGATACCACTACGGCGACTCGCGCGGGGTCCACGTCCCCTCGACGAACTCGGCGGACTGGACCATCGAGGTCGACGACTCCGTGCCGGACGAGCGGCCCTACGTGACGGGCGCGGTGATCCGCGACGTCGATCTCGACGAGGAAGCCCTCGAGTCGCTCATCCAACTCCAGGAGAAGCTCCACGCGACGATGGGGCGCAAGCGCGCGAAAGGCGCGATCGGGATCCACGACCTGACGATGCTGAAGGGTCGGTCCGCCACGGACAAGAGCGAGCCGACGATCGAGTACGTCGGACTCGAGCCCGACGAGGACACGTTCGTCCCCCTCGATTCGGATCGAGAGATGACGCCCGCGGAGGTCCTCGAGGACCATCAGACGGGCCAGACCTACGCCGACCTCGTCAGCGAGTACGAGCGCTACCCCGCGATCTACGACGATCTGGGGCTGTTCTCGTTCCCGCCGGTCATCAACGGTCGGCGCACCGAGGTCTCGACGGACTCGCGGGACCTGTTCGTCGAGATGACGGGCACCGACCAGTGGACGATCGACAAGATGCTCAACATCGTCTGCTACGCGCTGGCCGCGCGCGGGGCCACGCTTGAGGACGTCGAGGTTGAATACCCCGACCGCGAAATCGTCCGACCGGACCTCGCGACGAAGACGAAGACGGTCGCCCACGACCGCATCGAGACCATCCTCGGCATCGGTCTCGACCCCGAGGAGGTAATCGACCTCGCGGAGCGCTCCGGCCTCGAGGCCGAACGCCAGGAGAGCGACGACGGAGAACTGGTCTACGAGGTCACCGTTCCGCCCTACCGCGTCGACGTCCTTCACCCGCTGGACGTCATCGACGACCTCGGGCGCGCCTACGGCTTCAACGACCTCGAGCCGACCTACCCCGACGTGGGGACCGTCGGGGGCCGCCACGAGCGCTCCCGTCTCGAGCGCGCCGCGCGCACCCAACTCGTGGGTCTCGGCTTCGAGGACCTCCTCAACTTCCACATGATCAACGAGGCGGAGAACTACGAGCGGGTCGATCTCGAGCCTGACGCCGACGTCTACGGCGCCGGCGAGCCGGCGACGATCAAGGAGGCCTACAGCGAGGACTACACCATGCTGCGGACCTGGACCATGCCCTCGCTGCTGATGGTCTTGGAGCGCAACACCCACCGCTCGTACCCGCAGCACCTCTCGGAGATCGGCTTCACGGCCCGCGTCGACGAGAGCGAGAACACTGGCGTCGGCGAGAACCGCCACGTCGGAGCCGTCCTCGCGAGCCACGAAGCGGGCTACGAGGACGCTAAGGCGCGCCTGCAGGCGCTCGCGGAGAACTTCGACGTCGACCTCGAGACGCCGCCGACCGACCACCCGACCTTCATTCCGGGTCGAACCGCATCGGTCGTCATCGACGGCGAGGAAGTCGGCGTGATCGGCGAAGTCCACCCGAAGGTGCTCGTCGAGCACGACCTCGAGGTGCCCGTCGCGGCCTTCGAGTTCGACCTCGAGGCGCTGCAGTAAGCGCTCAAGCAGCTTTTTGCGGCAGCGGTCACCGTGTTGTACCGCGAGCGACCGAAGGGAGCGAGCGGGCCGACGACTGATGTGAAGTGACGCGAAGCGTCACGGAACGGAGGGAGGAGTGCTTTTAATCGAATTTTTGCCGAGGGCGCGGCTTCGCCGCGCCCGCAGCGCAAAACTTCGTTCTAGAACTCGTGTTCGACGTCTTCCTCGTCGGCTTTCTGGATGATGATCTTGCCGTCTCGGACGCGGACGAAAACCTCGTCGCCGATATCCATGCCCGCGACTGCCAGTTCGTCCTCGTGGAGATTCAGATGGACGTTGTGATAGTTGCCGTCTTCGTCTTTGGCACCGCTTGGACTCAGCTTCTTTTTCCGTACCATCGCGGGATTCTATCCCGAACTTCGCCGTAGGATATACTTAAGTGTTTTCGACGCCTCAACGAATGACCGAACGAGCGGTGAAACCAGGTGACGGAACCGTCAGCATCGTTGGAGTCGTCCGCCGGGTAATGCGGTACACTGGCGGAAGCTACTCACTTAAAGATACCGCCGCAGTCGGTCGGTTTTGGGGGATATCTTTATGTCGGATCGTGTGCTGGATTGACACGGAGGCGAAACTTATGGTACGTGAAGACGGGAAACGAAACTTTGCACTGCGCGAGTCGGACGGCGAGGAATCGAGCGTCTTCTCCGGAAACACCCCGCGACAGGCCGCTCTCAAGGCGGCCCGGCGGCTCGAGCCTGGCTCGAGCGAGGACGGCGCGGAACGCGTCGAACTCAGGTTACGGGAGAAGGGAACGGACAAGGTTCACATCTACGACGGCTGGGCGTGGGAGGAGACGGCCCCCGACGACAAGCCCGACTGGATGCCCGGCGAGATCACGGAGGCGAACGTCTCGAAGAAAGGGATCGAACACTTAGACGAGTGAGTCGCTGGCGGGCGAGTTTTTCTCTTCGCGAGCGTATTGACACTATCTGTCGATAGATACCGAGATTTGATTTAACTTTTCGTTTTCCTACCCGCCATTCGTTGACGTCACTGAAGTCCTAGAGGGGGTTTAGTCCGATAGCCACTGCACGATAGTATTGGGATCGTCTAAGAAGTATGCTTTTATAGTATTGAACGGCCAGATTACCCTGTAATATGATCCCAATCAAAAACTATATTCGGGAAGGCCCACACAATTGTACTCCAAATTCGCTCTCAGTACGCGGACCACACGCGTGCCGAGATTCGGCGAACGGGGGTGGGGGAGCCGCATGATCCCCGCGAAGTACAAGAACCTGATCCTCGCGACGGCGATGTTCAACCTCGGGTTCGTCATCTGGTTCTCCTTCGCCCCCTTCACCGGCGAGATCGCCGACGAGTTCGGGCTCTCGGTGGCCCAGCTCGGCGTCGTCTCGAGCGCGGCCGTCATCGCCGTGCCGCTCGGCCGGATCATCGTCGGCCCGCTGACCGACAGATACGGGGCGCCGGTGACCGCGGGCGGGACGATGCTCCTCGTCGGGACCTTCGCGATCGTCAGCGCGTTCGCACGGACCTACGAGGTGTTTACGGCCTCGCGGATCGTCGCCTCGCTGGCGGGGATTACCTTCGTCATCGGCATCCAGCACGTCTCCGAGTGGTTCGAGGAGGAGGAACTCGGCACGGCGGAGGGGATTTTCGCCGGGATCGGCAACGCCGGCGCGGGACTGGGCGCGTACTTCACCCTGCCGCGGATCTTCGGTGAGGGGTACGCAGGACCGCTGTTCTCGTCGAACTGGCGGGCCGCATTCTTCTACACTGGCGTGCTCGCCGTCGCGATCGGCATCCTCTACTTCGTCTTCGGCGACGCTGCAAAGAGCACCGCGAAGCGAGCGGAGACCAAACGGGGCGTCAGCCGGGAGCAGTGGCTCTACATCGCGACGCGCCACGGCGCGGTCGTGCTCGCGGTGGCGTACGTCATGACCTTCGGCCTCGAGCTGGCGATGAACGGGTGGCTGGGCACCTACTACCGCGAGGCGTTCGGCCAGAGCGACATCGTGATCGCGGCGACGTTCGCGGCGACGTTCTCGATCGCGGCGGGGCTGCTCCGCCCGATCGGCGGCTACGTCAGCGATCTCGTCGCGCGCAAGGAGACGGACATTCTTCCGTGGTTTACGGGCCGCTACCGCGAACAGTGGACGTTCGCGACGCTCGTATTCGTCGTGTGCGCTATGTTCGGCATGACAGCGGCCGGCCTGACCGGCAACATCTACGTCGCCGTCGTCGCCGGCTTCCTCGTCGGAACCGGCTGTGCGTTCGCTGAAGGAGCGATCTTCGCCCAGGTGCCCGCGATGTTCCCCGACAACTCGGGCTCCGTGGCCGGCTTCGTCGGCGGCATCGGCTCCTCCGGCGGCTCGATCTACCCGCTGATCTTCGCCGCGCCGTTCCTGTCGAACCTCCACCTCGGCTACGCGGTCGTCGGGCTCACCATGATCCCGATCGTCGCCCTGAGCGCGTGGGTCTTCCAGCCCCAGATCGCCGAGCGCGCGACCGAGAACGGCTGGTTCATCGCCGAGAACCCCGCCAGTAACGGCAGCCCAGACCCGACCAGCGACGACTGACGTCGCCCGCGAGTCGCACTCGAGCGGCGACTCGATAGCCTGCGACGCTCTGCTCACTCCGCCGCGGTCGCGTCGTCGACGATCGACGCGAAGTTCTCGACGACCCGGGTCGCGTTCACGTCGCCGAACCCGCGCTCGGCCTCGGTCCAGCCGAAATCCGCCTCGAGGCGCTCGCGCAGCGCGGCGGTGAACTCGGGGTGGAACTGGACGGTCCACAGCGGTGCCGTCCGGTGGCGCGTCGCGAACGCGGGGTAGTAGTCGGCCGACGCGATCGCGTCCATCCCGTCGCCGGGTTCGGTGACGACGTCCCCGTGGGCGACCGGAACGACCGACGAGACGCCGTCGAAGAGCGGCTCGTCAGCGAGGTCGGCGTCGACCGGTCGGGCGGTCGTCTCGGCTTGCTCGACGGTTCCGCCCAGCGCCGCGTTGGCGATCTGATGGCCGAAGCAGACGCCCAGCGTCGGAATCTCGTTGTCGATCAGCTCCCGAACGAGCCGCTTCTGATCGGCGATCCACGGGCGGTCGTCGACCTCGTAGACGCCCGCCGTACTCCCCGTGATGACGACGCCGTCCGTCTCCTCGAGGACCGGGCGCTCGCCGGCCGGATAGTCGACCGCTCGAGCGTCGGCCGCGGCGTCGGAGACGACCCCCGCTAAGGCGTCGCAGTGGTACTCGCAGCCGGGATCGATCTCGTTGCGGACAACGGTGATCGTCGGGGACGACATCGGTGGTTCAGTGGCCCGCCTTCGAAAAAGGGCTATCGCGATGGAGGGGGTATCGAACGTCCGGCGTCCGATCTCGAACGCCGGCGACGGTCAGGCGAGGACGTCCTTGTAGGCCTCGAGGGTCTGCTCGACGTCCGCCTCGGTGTGCGCGTCGCTCACGAACTGGCTCTCGAACTGATTGGGCGGCAGAAGGATCCCTCGCTCTTTCATCGCGGGCCGAAAGAGCCGCTGCCAGCGCTCGGTGTCGCCGGCGTCGACGTCGCTGCCATCCCGCGGATAGGTGTCGGGTCGGTCGGCCGGTTCGTCGCGGGTGAACAGGAGCTTGAACATCGAGTCCGTGCCGACGACCGCGTACTCGGGCGCATGGTCCGCGACGATCTCGCTGAGGCCGGTCCGGAGCCGATCGCTAAGCGAATTGACGTGTTCGTAGACGTCGTTCTCCTCGGCGTACTCGAGGGTCGCCAGGCCGGCCGCCATCGCGACCGGATGCCCGTTGAACGTCCCCGACTCGAACACCTCGCCGGTCGGCGTGAACGCCTCCATCACCGACGCGCGGCCGCCGATCGCGCCGACGGGAAAGCCGCCGCCGACGATCTTGGCGAACGTCGTCAGGTCCGGTTCGATGTCGTACTTTCCCTGCGCACACGAGAGGCCGCCGACCCGGAAGCCGGTGATGACCTCGTCGAGGACGAACAGCGCGCCGTACTCGTCGCACAGAGTCCGGACGGTGTCGTGGAAGCCCGCAACCGGGCGGACGATCCCATTGTTGCCGAGCAGCGGTTCGGTGATGACGGCCGCGATCTCGTCTCCGTGTCGTTCGAACGCGTCGGCGAGCGCCGTCTCGTCGTTGAAGGGGACCGGAATCGTCTGCTCGGCGAACGCTTCGGGAACGCCCGCGCTTCCCGGACGCGGCCGCTCCGCGTCGCCCTCGACGAGGAACGACTCGTGGCCGCCGTGATAGCCGCCCTGCATGACGACGATCTTGTCGCGGCCGGTCGCGCCGCGAGCCAGTCGAACCGCCGCGGCCGTCGCCTCGGTCCCGGAGTTGACGAACCGCAGGCGCTCGACCGACGGGACGTGGTCGGCGATGAACTCCGCCAGTTCGACCTCGAGGTCGGTCGAGAGGCCGTACATCGGTCCCGCGTCGACCGTTCCGTCGACCGCTTCGCGGACCGGATCGGGCAGATCGTGACCGAGCAAGAGGGGCCCGTACCCCATCACGTAATCGAGATAGCGGTTCCCGTCGACGTCGACGACGTGGGCACCCTCGCCGCGCTCGACGAACTCCGGATAGGGCTGGGAGCCGGCCCGCACGGGCGAGTTCACGCCGCCGACGAGCGTCGACAGCGACCGTTCGTACAGGGCTCGAGTCGTCTCTTCGTTCATCGACTCACCTCGTCGCGATCGGTTTCGTCTCGCATGCTTCTTTCGGTAGTTTCCTGTCCGGCTAAAACAACGTTCCGAACGCGTTCGTCGACTCGACGATCCGCGTCCGTCGGGTCCGTTGAGAACGCAAGGAGTAGTTCGATTTCGCGGGTCGCCGGAGGTCCGCACATGACCGACTACGAGATGCACGAACCCGACTTTTCGGGCACGACGACCGAGGAGTGGGACGAGCCGCAACTCGAGGACTTCGATATCTCCGAGCGAAGCTCGGATGGTCAGCGAGACTCTGACGAGTCTCGCCAGACCGATGATCTGAGCGAGGTCGCCGACCACTTCATCCTCTCGTCGTCCGGGTTCCCGCCGGAGAACTTCACGGACCTGAAACTGCCCGTGGTCGATCCCGACGGCAACCTGAACAAGAACGCGCTCCAGACCGCCAAGAGCGGCGGCCACGGCGTCGGCGCGGTCGAGGACTTAGACGACGACACGCAGGAGGAGATCGAGGACATGATCAACGAACTGGCCAACGACAACTTCGACGATGCCGACTTCGGGGACTAACGTCGATCGCGTTGATCGGCGAGGTCAGTCGAACGCCGACGATCGACTTACCGCCACTCGCAGGTCGTCCCGGCAGTCAACCCCTCCTCTTCGATGTGGGCTGCGAGACAGCCATAGTTGCAGAACCGGCTCGGCGGCGTCTCGACGCTTCCCTCGCTGACGAACACCGGCTCGTGGCGCTCGATATCGCAGCCGCAGTAGGTGCAGTCGGCTCCCATACCGGAACCGTCGGGAACCGACGGGGAAGGCGTTACGCCCGGAGAGGCGTCTCGACGGCTCGCTCGAGCGCCGCGGTCTCGCTGGTACGCGATCAGGCCGGACTCGAGTCCGACGCCGACGATCCGCCACCGCGGACTAGTTTGAGAAGGCCCTGTGCGGCGAGGCCGATCAGCGCCCACTTCCAGGCGAGCACGGCGACGCCGAGGAGCGCGATTCCGCGAGTCCGGTCCCCCCGCCCGAACGCCTTTCGGGCCTCCGAGAGCACCGAAACGACCGTCAGCGACCGCGTCGCTTTCGAACCGAGGAGTTTCGTGAGCGGCATACCCGTCCTCGGAGCGCCGACGGAATAACGAGCGTCCCGGAGCGCGCAAGGCGACCGAAGCCGTCGAATTACTCCGGATCGAAGCCGCCGACGAGGTACTCGAGGCCGAACAGGACGACGGCGCCGAGGGCCGCCCACGCGGCGGTCAGCCCGATCGTCTCGGCCGTCCACGCGTGGCTCTCGCCGATGTTGTGCAGCGGGGCCGGCACCGAGCCGGCGATGAGACTCACCAGGAAGATCAGCGTCACCGATCGGTGGCGGGCCAGCGCGGCGCGGACGACGCGAGCGATCGTCACGAGCCCGACGATCCCGCCGGCGACGAACAGCGCGACGGTCGTTCCCGGATCGACGACGGCCGCGAGCGAGCCGCCGCCGACGAGGTCGGCGACCGCGTGAACGAACGCGGTCAGTTCCCCGGTGAGGTAGACGTACTGGCCGAGCAGGATCAGGATGAGCGAGCCCGAGATCCCCGGCAAGATCATCGCGCTGATGGCGACGGCGCCGGCGAGGAAGATCACGACCCCGCCGCTGCCCGGAAGTTCGACGATACCGGCGGCGACCAGCAGTGCGAGCCCGGCGCCGGCCAGCCCGGCGACGACGTGGCTCGGCGAGGAGACCTCGAGGCTCCGGTAGAGGGCGACCGCCGAGGCGGCGATCAGACCGGTGAAGAAGCCGAACAGGGCGACCGGGTGGGACTCTGCGAGCGACGAGACGATATCCGCGATGAAGACGACGGCGGTGACCATTCCGACGCCGAGGGGCAACAGGAACTGGAGATCCAGCTCAAGGAGCGCGTCCCGGGCCTGGGAGCGCCGCTCGGAGCGATACCCTCGCAGGACGGTGAGCGCCCGGCCGGGGGTGAACGCGGTGACGGCGGCGATCAGACGTCCGTAGAAGCCGAGCAGGAGCGCGACGGTGCCGCCAGAGACGCCGGGCAGGGCGTCGGCCGCGCCCATACAGAGGCCGTATGCGTAGGCGCGAAGCAGTTCGACGCGGTCGACCACGTCGGTGCGTTCATACTCCATGCGTCTGCTCTCGTCGCCGTTCGTTCGGGGAGGGGATCGATCCGGGTCGGTACCGCGCCGACGAACCGCAGGGCGGTCTGGGCTGCATAGTCGATTGGGTAACGCGCTGCCGTATAAAAGTGCGACACCGACGACGGCGCGTGCCCCTCGTCGACCGTCGTCCGGCTCTCGCCTCTCGTCTCGCATCGCCGCCCGTTTTCTTCTTCCCGTCGGTCTCCCATCTCCGTTACCGTCCGATTCCGGCGACGAAGATCTCAGGCTGGTCGTCCAATCGTGTACAGGAACATCGGGGTCTGCCCGGCGGCTCGCGGCGCGAAGAAGTCCGTCGCGACGTCGTCGTAGAACGTCAGCCCGGTCCCGCCTAGCGTCCGGTGGGCGTAGGTCCCCAGATACAGTCGCCCCGCGGTCAGGGCGGCCTCGAGTTGGGCCGCGCGATAGCCGCGGTCACCGAGCGCGTCGACGAGTTCGTCCAAGTCGGTCATGAAATAGATGCAGACAGCGGCATCGCCGCCCAGTCGCTGGTCCAGCGCGAGGTGACTCGCTTCGCGGCGGAACGCGCCCGACTGGAGGCGCTCGAGTTCGCCCGCGTCGGGGTGGTAGTGGTAACTGCCCGACTCGAGGCCGTTGACACCGTTGACGATCAGGTAGGGGTCGACGAACGAGAGCGGTGGGCCGGCGCCGGTCTCGCTTCGCTCGTCCCCGCTCCGCACGTCCATCGGGACGCCGCGGACGGCCCGGTCGAGCACGGTCGAGAGCTGTCGGAAACTGATCGGCTCGCGCTCGTACTCGCGACAGGAGCCGCGCCGACGGATTGTTCGATGGAGGGGGCGACTCGAGGCCCGCTCGTGGTCGACCGGCTTGAGCGCCACGCGCTCGCCGTCCCCGGGGTCGCGGGTGCCGATCGTCCGGTTCTCCGGTGGACCCGTAGCGCGCCACGAAGCGGCAGCGGCGCCGTCCTCGAGCGTCCCGGCTTCCCAGGCCTCGTGGATCAGTGGGAATGTCTTTTCGTCGGGAGACAGCGGTTCGGTGTCGGGATCGATCGGGTCGATATCAGCGGCCGCCGAACTCGGAACAGGCGCGTTCGCGCCGATCGGGACGATCTCGAGGGGCGCCTCCCGCTCGGGGTCGACGCCGAGCAGGTCGGCGACGGGACGGTCGGCGAAGCCGGTGACGACCTCGGCGCGGTAGTCCAGCGCGTGGGCGACCGCGAGCAGGTTCGCCAGCGTCGTCCCCGAGTCCCAGAAGGCGTGGCGGACGGTGCGCGCCTCGTACTTCCAGGCGTTTCGCCACCACGTCGAGGTCGCGACGATCGACAGCGGCGCCTCGGCGACGGCCTCGTACTCGCTGGCGGCCGCGAGGACGCCGCGGTGGTCCCCCTCGCGGAGGACGTCCAGCGAGCAGGTGCGAGGATCGAAGTGGTAGACGCCGGCCTCGAGGTCGAGGTCGGGATCGGCGCTCGAGCCGTCGCCAGCCCCCTCAAGGTCGCCGCAGACGACGTACAGATCGACGTGGTAGAGCGCGCCGGTGGTCGCCGCCGCCCGGAACAGTTTCGTCCGGTTGCGAAGCTCGATCGCCTTCGTGATGCCCGCGGCGTCGTAACAGAGCGTCGTGACGGTCTCGCGGTCCGGATCGCGACCGCGCCTCGAGTCGCCGTCGGGAGTCGGCTCGGCGATCGCCGACAGCGCCGGCTGCTGGGGCGGCCGGATCCGCTCGGCGAGCGGTATCGACGGCAGGTCGACGTACGCCTTGTACGGCCGCGGCTTGTTGTCGAAGTTCAGCCCCGTACTCTCCTCGCGGACGCTTCTGGGCGAGTGTTTCGTCCGTTCGTGGTACTCGAGTGCGCCGGCCGTCATGCGCCGAGTTACCACGCCGGTCGCCAAAAACCGGGCGGGAACTTTTTCTCGCTTCGGTTGGATACGACCCTCGAGAAGCAATGGACCTCGAGTCGATCCCGGGCGTGGGCGAAAAGACCGCTCGGGCGCTGGAAGCGCTCGACGAGCCCGAGCGCGCGCTGCGGCGAGGCGACGTCGCGACGATCGCGACCGCGCCGGGGATCACACAGGGGCGCGCCGCCCGCATCGCGCGCGGCGCGATCCGCCAGGAGCACGACGACCCCGGCGGCTTCCTCGCGACCGACCGCGCGCGGGAGGTCTACCGGGAGGTCCTCGGACTGCTGAAAGAACGCACCGTCACCGACTACGCCGCCCAGCGGCTCGAGACGATTTACCCGAGTCCGCGCCGCTCGCGCATCGAGGACGTGCAGGCGTTCGCCCGCGAGGCGATCGACCGCGACGACGACGACGCGGTGCTCGAGGCCCTCGAGGGGCTCGAACCGCTCCGGAACCCGGGCGACGTCCGCGTCCGCGAGCGCTGTCTGGCGACGACCGACGCCGAGCGTTACAGCGAGGCGAAAGAAGCGATCCCGGAACTCTCCGTCGAGATCGTGGAGAACGCCCAGGGACTGGCCGAACTCGCGAGGGGGTACTCGACGGTGATCGCCCTCGACGAATCCTTCGCCGGCGTCACCCTCGAGGGCGACGTCCAGGTCAAGCCCGGCGCCCTCGAGAATCCCGCCGAGGTCGTCCCCGAGCGCCCGCTGGCCTTCTTCGCGCGCAACCGGGACCGCCTGCAGGCGGCCGTCGAGGTGCATCAAGCGGCGGATCTGGAGCCGGCCTGTGACCTCGAGGCGCTCGAGGACGGCCTCTCGCGGCTCGACGAGGACGGCACCGTCGCGGGCGACGACGAACTCGACCGGCTGACGACGGCGGTCGACGACCTGGACGCGGCCGCGAGCGCGGCCGAGAGCGTGGCCAACGACCGCCTGCGGGAGGCCATCCGCGAACAGGACGTGACGATCGAGGGCTCGGACCTGCTCTCGCTGGTCGAACGGGGCGCCGGCGTCGACTCCCTGCTGTCCCGAGAACTCGCCGACGAGTACGCCGCGGCCGTCGAGGCCGCCCGCGAACACCTGGTCGACGCGCTCGATCTCGATCAGGGGGAGAGCGAGATCGCCCGACGGGCGTTCAGCGACGAACCGGCGTTTCCGGTCGAACGCGACAAGGCAGTCGTCTCGCGGCTGCGCGAGGAGCTGACCGCGGCCAAGGAGCGCCGCGCCGGCCGACTCAAGCGAGAGCTCGCGGCCGATCTGGCCGACCAGCGCGAGGGGGCCCGCCAGCTCGTTCGGGATGCCCTCGAGTTGGACGTCGAACTCGCGATCGCCCGCTTCGCCCGGGAGTACGAGTGTACGATGCCGGAGTTCGTCGAGAGCGAGGCGCCACGCGCCTCGGACGGCGGCGAAGCGACGACCGAGAGCGGCGATCCCATCGGCTTCGCCATCGAGGGCGGCCAGTCACCCCTCCTGGACGAGCCGCTCGAGGCCATCGATCCCGTCGACTACGAGGTCTCGAACGTGGCGCTGCTGTCGGGGGTCAACAGCGGGGGGAAGACCTCGACGCTAGATCTGGTCGCCGGCGTCGTCGTGCTGGCCCACATGGGCCTGCCCGTGCCGGCGGAGCGCGTGCGCCTCCAGCGGTTCGACGACCTCCACTACCACGCCAAGACCCAGGGAACCCTCGACGCGGGCGCCTTCGAGTCGACGGTCCGGGAGTTCGCCGACCTCGCCCAGGGCGGCGAGGGCTCGCTCGTGCTGGTCGACGAACTCGAGAGCATCACCGAACCCGGCGCTTCGGCGAAGATCATCGCCGGCATCTTGGAAGCGCTCTCGGAGAACGGCGCGACGGCCGTCTTCGTCTCCCACCTCGCCGGCGAGATCCGGGAGATGGCCGACTACGACGTGACCGTCGACGGCATCGAGGCGGTCGGCCTCGTGGACGGCGAACTCGAGGTCAACCGCTCGCCCGTCAAGGACCACCTCGCGCGGTCGACGCCCGAGTTGATCGTCGAGAAACTGGCCGACGAGGCCCGGGACGACGCGGTCGCGACCAACGGCGGCGCGCCGGACGGCGAAGGCGATCCGGAGCCCGTCTTCTACGATCGGCTGCTCGAGAAGTTCGATTAGCCGTTGGGTCGGTCTCGAATCCTATTCCCGCAACTGCAAGTGAAATAGCTACCCCGATACTCGAGCGATGCTATGACATGCCCTACCAGTTCGAGTGTTCAGGGGAGCACTGCCAGTTTATGATCCGCTCGAGCAGCTCCGACGAGGTGGAACGGTTAGTCCGAGCGCACGTTCGAATGACCCACAACGGACGGATCGCGAAGGCCGATATCGAACGCGAAATGGATCGCGTCGAACTCGCTTGACGTCCTCCACACGACTGAAGTCGTGGGATTCCTCCGTGGGCAATCCGGCCAGTGGACTACCCCGGCTGTGAACTTGCGGGTTCGCTGACGCTGGTTTGGTCGAGCGGACTCGACTGTTTCCCAAAACTCGCGGGCGTCCAGTCGTGTCCATTCCACTCCCAGTACGCCCCGTTAGTGGGTACGTCCCTATCGCGTTCAGCGAGTAGGGCAGCAGGCCGCGCCATCGGCCCAACCGCTGATTGCAATAAATTCCACGCCCCAACGATGTCACTATGCGCGTCCAATTCGCATTCGTGGCATCTGAATGAGTCACCATCCCGAACAACGTCCTCGCTCCCACATTCGGGACACTCGCTACTCGAATCAGCCTCGCTCACTTGCTCGACTGTGATTCCAACATCACCGAGCGTGAGTTCGAGTCGGTCAACGAGTTGCCCGTGCGACCAGAACGCGTGTGTCTTCTCGTTCACCTCAGCCTGCCAATGCGTGTCCAATACGTCGGTCAGGTCGCCGACGTACACGGTATCCACATTCCGTTCAAGAAGCCAGTCTGCCGCGTGTTTCACCGCAGCATCACGGCTATGGTCGCGTTTCTCCCCACGCTCGTCGTACACGCGTTGAATCCGCTTGCTCGTATACTGGTCGTCGGAGAGTTCAGACTGCAACTTGGCAATCAACCCGGACAGGGCTCGGAAGCGGTCGAACTCTGGGCGAGCGTGATACACCGCGGTTTCTCCAGTGGTGGTGACGAGGGCGAGCGTGTTGTTTGCGCCCACGTCGATGGCGGCAGAGTGCGTCGTGTTCTCGGAGTCGAGTGTGTGAGTGAAGACATCCACTCGCTGTTCTCGCAGTTTGTCTGGCCGTATGCGAACTGGATGCTTGACACGAAGCGTGTCTGCCGCCTCGTCGTAGACGAGTTCCAACCGCGAATCGTCACCATCCCACTGTGGATTACCACGGACTTCCAATGTGACGCGTTCTTGGTACTCGAAGTCGTATTTCTCTTCAAGTACGTCGCCGACGCCGAAGTCGAGCGTACTCGTATCCTCGTCCCAATCGAGTGTGTAGAGGTCGTTTCGGACGAGCCCGTGAAGCTTGTATCCCTCCTCGCGATTACCCCAGTAGCCGGGTGGAGAGGGGGTCTCCGTGACTGCTGGGTCGTCGGAGTGGTATTTGTCGAGGAGGTCAAAGTGACTCCGCCATGCTTCGCTGTTTTTGCGGGCGACTTGCTGGCACGCTGCTTTTCCGAGCATGGGTGCGTACTCGTCGTATAGTTCTGTGTATTCGGCGTCCCAGACGTCACCGTTGTCGGCGAAGTATTCTTGTCGGCGTCGGTAGTTAATCTGGTTCCATAAAGGGGCGTGGGCGGCCAACCACTCGAACAAACACTCGCGGTACCGTTGACTAGCGGGTTCCGCGATGTACTCGTTTGTGCGTTGTGGCCGGTCGCTCACACGTTAGATGTCGAATTCTTGTATTGTGAACGTTGGGATTGCGGTCGGGCTATGGTGTTGTGGTTATCTTCAGTAGGGCACTGTCTAGTTTAGCACCTCCGCTGGCGTCTCTCCGTTGAGTGACTGGTGCGGTCGCTGTATATTGTAATAGTGTACGAACTGTTCAAGCCACTCTTTGACGCTTGCTCGACTGCCGACCCATGAGTTATGGAAGCGGTCAACCCGCATTTTGAGGGTGTGAAACCACTTTTCGATGTGGTTTCGATCGACATAGTCGAGGTGACCGCTCAATCCTAATCGAGAGAGGGCAGTCAGATAGCCAGCACCATCGACGAGGAACTCAGCCTCAGAGAGATCGTGTTTCTCGGTAAGTCCATGCAGAAACGCAGCAGCTGGATCGGTGCCTCGCCGTCCAAAGAGCGCGACATCGAGAATGAGTTTCGTGTCGAGGTCTATTGCAGCGTATATCCAAGATTGGTCGCCGTTAATCCTGACAGCGGTTTCGTCAACCGCGACCCGCGACGGCTTCGCCGTCGGCGGGTCTGGTACGCTGTCAGCCAGCCGATGTACCCAGTGCCAGATTGCTTGGTGAGACCGTTCAACGCCGAGTGAGCGAAGAATTGCTTGTATCTCTCGAAGCGAACAACCGGTTGCGTGGAGCCGGACGGCGAACGCCCTGACAGGCGTCGCCGTCCGCTCACGCTCCCAACATTCATCAAATTCCGCCGCGTAGCTCTCGCTGAGCAGGTCTGCGAGCATCATTCCAAACCAACTCTACGACCTGCTCACTTCTCAAACCGCGCTAACTAGACGGTGCCTTCAGTAGTGACGGATTCATCCCACGACTAAAGTCGTGGGCTTTCTCCTGTGCTTCGTGTAAGCGGGCCGTGCGACCGAGACGGTCGCGCCGGAGACGCCGCCGGCCGCCCGGTCAACTGTGCCAGTCCAGAAGTCGCTGGTGGCCCCACGATCCCGATTCGTCGCCTGCGTCGTCGCCGGTGATCGCCTCGAGGGAGTCGGCGTCGCGCTCCTCGAGGAAATCGGCGAGTTCGTCGACGTACCGGGCGATCGCCTCGAGCGTGTCCTCGTCCTGGAGCGCGAAGGCTTCGACGATGGAATTGGGCGCCGCCTCGGGTGCGACATAGGTCTCCTTGCGGGCGTACTCGCCGATGTCTCGCAGCGTCTCCGGCGAGTGATCAGTGAACTGATCGAGTAGGAAGTCGGGAATCGTCGCCGGTGGGTCCGGTGGAGTCATATCGGTATCCTCGCCTGAGAGTCACTCTAATCAATATTAATTATTGTGGTGTGGTCACACATATCGATCGATTCCTTGCGACCGCAGGATCGGCCGCCCGAATCCTTAAGACGCTGCGGGAGCAGGGTGAAAGTGATGGCAGACGACCCCGAGGAGGGGATGTTGTCGTGGGACGAATCCGTGTTCCGGGACGAGCACGTTTTCGAGATCGACTACGTTCCCGAGACGTTCAAGCACCGCGAAGGCCAGACCCAGAGCCTGACGTACGCGCTTCGGCCGGCGGTGCGCGGCTCCCGGCCGCTGAACGTCATGGTCCGCGGACCGCCGGGCACCGGCAAGACGACGGCCATCCAGAAGCTGTTCGACGAGGTGGGCGCCCAGACCAGCGACGTCCGCACCATCCGCGTCAACTGTCAGGTCAACGCGACCCGGTACTCGGTGTTCTCGCGGCTCTTCGAGGGGACCTTCGACTACGAACCGCCGTCCTCGGGGATCTCGTTCAAGAAGCTGTTCGGCCAGATCGCCGAGAAACTCGTCGAAGAGGACAAGGTGCTCGTCGTCGCCTTAGACGACATCAACTACCTCTTCTACGAGAACGAGGCCTCGGACACGCTCTACTCGCTCCTGCGGGCCCACGAGGAGTATCCCGGCGCGAAGATCGGGGTCGTCGTCGTCTCCTCCGACCCCGCCCTGGACGTCATCGACGAACTCGACTCGCGGGTCCAGAGCGTCTTCCGCCCCGAGGACGTCTACTTCCCCGTCTACGACCAGCCCGAGATCGCTGACATCCTCGACGAGCGCGTCAAACGCGGCTTCAACGACGGCGTCATCGGTCGGGACACCTTGGAGTACGTCGCCGACCTCACCGCCGACAGCGGCGACCTGCGTGTCGGGATCGACCTGCTGCGCCGGGCCGGGCTGAACGCCGAGATGCGCGCCAGCCGCACTGTCGAGCGCCAGGACGTCGAGCAGGCCTTCGAGAAGTCAAAGTACATTAACCTCTCGCGGAGCCTCTCGGGGCTGACCGACACCGAACGGACGCTGCTCGAGGTGATCGCCCACCACGACGGCGAGCAGGCCGGCGACGTCTACGAGGCGTTCCACGAGGAGACCGAGCTGGGCTACACGCGCTACTCGGAGATCGTCAACAAACTCGACCAGTTGGGGCTGATCGACGCCGACTACGCCGAGGTCGACGGCCGCGGGCGCTCGCGGTCGCTGTCGCTGTCCTACGAGAAGGACGCGGTGTTAGAACGCCTCGAGTGAGCCGTATCGGCCCCTCGAGAGACTGATTCTCGCCGTCGCCGTTCGCTGCATAGCAATGCCGGCCCGCCGCTTAACCGCCGACGCGACCTCGTTCGGGGTATGTCGACCCTCCTGATCTACGGCTCGTACGGGTTCGTCGGCGGTCTAATCGCCGAGAAGGCGATCGACCGCGGACTGGATCCGATCCTGGCCGGCCGCGACCGGGAACGGCTCCGCGAGCAGGTCGCCGACCTCGAGCAGCCGGGGCGCCGGTTCTCGCTCGAGGACCCCGTGACCGTCGCGACGGCCCTCGAGGACGTCGACTGCGTGCTGAACTGCGCGGGGCCGTTCTCGAACACCGCAGAACCGCTCGTCGAGGGTTGTCTCCGCAGCGAGACGGACTACGTCGACATCACCGGAGAGATTCCCGTCATCGAGTCGATCCACGACCGCGACGCGGCGGCGACCGAGGCCGGCATCACCCTGCTTCCGGCCGCCGCTCTCTCGACGATCCCGATGGACTGTCTGGCCGCCCACCTCGCCGATCGCCTGCCCGAGGCGACCCACCTCTCGCTGGGCGTCGACTCGTTCCGCGTGCCGTCGATCGGCACGCTCCGGACGGTCATCGAGGGCGCCGACACCGAGAACGCCGTCCGTCGGGACGGCGACCTCGAGAGCGCGCCGACGGGGTGGAAGACCCGCGAAATCGACTTCGGCCGCGGGGAGCGACCGGCGGTGACGATGCCGATGGGCGACGTTTCGACGGCCCACTACACGACCGGGATCCCGAACGTCGAGATGTACGCGGTGATGCCCCAGCCCGCTCGCACCGCGCTGCGGCTGCATCGCTACCTCTCGCCGGTGTTCGAGTCGAAACCGGTACGCTGGACGCTGAAGCAGTTGGCCGGCGTCCGCGAGGGTCCCTCCGAGCGGGCTCGCGACCGCGGATCCGCGTACGTCTGGGGCGAAGCGCGCACCGAAGGCGAAGGCGGCGCAGAGGGCGAGCGCGTCGTCTCCCGACTCGTGACGCCCGATCCGTACGTCGTCACCGTCGACGGCGCGGTGACGGTCGCCGAGCGGGTGCTCGCGGGCGACGCCGACGCCGGGTTCCAGACCCCCGCCGGCGCGTTCGGCGCCGACTTCGTCTTCGAACTCGAGGGCGTCGAGGGCTTCTTCGACGAGGAGACGCCAGCGGAGACGTCGCCGGTGAATCCGCTGTTGCAGTAATACTGATTAGCCGTCTCTCTGCTCGGGAGTGGTTTTGCGGCGTTCTCGGGAGGTTCCCGGTCGATCGAACGGAGAAGACACGCTCCGTCCTTCTCGACCCGTTTCCGCACCGTCCGCTCTAGAGCTCGAGCGTGTAGACCGCCTCGTCGTAGCACTCGCCGGCGATCTCGACTTCGCCGACGTCGGTCCGCTCGAAACCCAGCCCTTTGTAGAACCGCCGGCTAGTGTCGTTGAAGGCGAAGTCGAAGGCGCGGATCCGCTCGACGTCGTAGACCCGGAGTTGTTCGACCAGCCGCTCGTGGAGGTCGGTGCCGACGCCCGCCGCCTGCCGGTCGGGATCGACGTACATCCGGAGGATATCGGCCGTGTCGCCCTGGACGACCGCGTGGGTGAAGCCGACGATTTCGCCGTCATCGTCGTCGGGCTTCGCCCGACTCCCGTCCGCGGAGCGTTGCTCCGTGCTCTCCACGACGAGGACGACCGTCCCCGGCGCCTCGAGGGGCATCGAGTCGTCGGTGTACCAGTCGTCGACGGTTTGGTCGATCAGGTCTTCGTCGAGTTCGTCGTAGGTATCGTGCCAGGTTTTCCGAGCGATCGCTCGGATGTCCCGAAAATCGTCGTCCGCCGCCGGACGAATCCTCATACTCGTACTTGCTAGGACGGACATAAAGCGACTTCGACGCGGGGCCGGTTTGCGGCCCCGGGTCGACGCGAAAAGCGTCAGTTCGACCGCTCGGGACGGCTCACTCGCGGACGTCGAATCCTCGGTCGCGAAGCAAGTCGGGCACGCGATCCCGGTGGTCGCCCTGCAGTTCGATCCGGCCGTCGTCGACGGTCCCGCCGGTCCCCATCGAACTCTTGAGGTCCGACGCGATCGATTTGATCTCGTCCGACTCGAGGTCGAAGCCCTCGACGATCGTCACCGGCTTGTCGTACCGACGGCTCTCCGTCCGGATCGACAGCACCTGCTGTGACGTCTCGAGGTCGCCTTGGCTGTCGAGTTCGTCGAGCAGGTCGTCGAGTTCGTCGTCGTTTGACATGCCGTATCATAGGACCGGTACGGGGGATAGCCCTGTCCTTGCTTTCGCAACGGTCACACGGCGACGCCGGGATTTCGGTCATTCCTCGAGGTCGAACTCGAGGACGTCTCCCTCGCTGACGTCGTGGTCGGCCGTCCACTCGTAGTTGACCTCGAGGACGTACTGTCCCCGGCCGGGATACTGATGGTGTTCTTCCTCGCCGTCCTCGCCCGGTTCGGGCGCCGGCGCGTGGTGAATGTCGGTGATCGTCCCGTCCGCGTCGGCGAAGACGATATCGATGCCGAAGTCCATCTCTCGCATGACGAAGCTGTGCTCCTCGACCGACTCGAAGACGAACAGCATGCCGCGGTCCGACGGCAGTTCCTCGGTGTCGCTGAGTCCGAGACTCTGGAGGTCCTGCGTGTCGGCGATCGCCGCCGTCACCGCACCGAGTTCGTCCCCGTCGGCAGAAACGATCCGGACCTCGGTCGTTTCGTAATCCTCGTGAACCGTTTCCGCGGTAGCGTTCGCCTCTGATCCATTCGTCTCGTCGTCGTCAGTCGTTCCGTCGGTCGGTTCGGCCTGCGTCTCGCCGTTCGCCTCGCTCGAGTCGCCCGCGTCGAGACAGCCGGCGACCGCGACCGCACCGGAAACGGCGAGCAGGGATCGGCGGCGAAGCTCGGTTTTCATAGCAGTGCTTCCAACGATACAGGATAAATTACTTCTTCATAGTTCCGGTAAGTAATCAACGGCAGAGAGTGTCAGCCATCGGTACAAGTTCCGGAAGCGAGCGCGTCAGAGCCGCGATTTGATCGTCTCGGCCGTCTTCTCGCCGATCCCCTCGACGCTCTCGAGATCGTCGACACTCGCCTCGCGGACGTTCTCGACACTGCCGAACCGGCCGAGGAGTCGCTTTCTGGTCTCGGGACCGACGCCGGGGACGTCGTCCAGGACGGTCTTAACCTCGTCGCGGACGGTCTGGTGGTACTGCACCGCGAAGCGGTGGGCCTCGTCGCGCACCCGCTGGAGGAGGTGGAGGTGGGGCGCGTCGCTCGGCCACGAGAACGTCCGGCGGGGTGTGACCACCCGCTCCTCGGCCTTCGCCAGCGCGATCGCAGGCACGTCCCAGCCGACATCGGCCAGCGCGTCGCGGGCCGCCTCGAGTTGGCCTTCGCCGCCGTCGATCAGAAGCAGATCGGGGTCGGGGCGATCGTCTCGCCCCTCGACGGCGCGGCTGGCGCGCCACTCGAGGAGGGTCCGCATGTTGTCGTAGTCGTCGTTCTGATCGGTGAGCTTCTTCCGGCGGTAGTCCGCTTTCTCGGCGCTGCCGTCGACGAACGTCACGTCGCTGCCGACCGCAGACTTCCCCTGGGCGTGGCTCACGTCGAACCCCTCGATCCGCCGGGCCGCGTCGATCTCGAGGGCGTCGGCGAGCATCCCGCACTCGTCGCGGCCGCCGACGTTCCGGCGGGCGTTCTTCAGCGCGAGGTCGACCAGTTTGGCCTCCCGACCGGCACCGGGGACGCGCACCGAGACGCCCTCGGCCTCGAGCCACGCCGCGACCTCGCCGTCGCCGTGGCGTTCGGGCAAGAGGAGGGCGTCGGGCAGGTCGCGCTCGGCGTAGTACTGGACGATGAAGGCGGCCAGCACCGCGGGGACGCCGCCCTCCTCGTCTCCGGCGCCCTCGGCCGCGGGCGCCTCGAGGGTGTGTCGATCCCGGTCGACCAGTTTCCCGCGCTCGGCGCGCAGGCGGGCGACGGTCGCGTCTTCGCCCTCGATAGCGACCCCGAGGACGTCGACCGCGCGCTCGTCGCCGACCGACTGGACCGCCTCGCCGCCCTCGCCGTGGAACGCCTCGACGGTCTCGAGGCGGTCCCGGAGATTGGCGGCGCGCTCGAAGTTCTGGTCCGCCGCGGCGGCCTCCATCTCCCGGCGCAGCGGGTCCGCGAGGATCCCCGTCTCGCCCTCGAAGAAGCGCTCGACGGCGGTCACGTCCTGCGCGTAGCTCTCGAGGTCGATCTCGCGGGTGCAAGGTGCGGTACAGAGCCCCATCTCGTAGTCCAGACAGGGGCGCTCGCGGCCGCTGTACTTATGGTCCGAACAGCCGCGGACGCCATAGGTCTCCCGCAGGGCCTTCACGACGGTCTCGACCTGGCCCTTGTCGGTGAACGGACCGAAGACCGTCGGCCCGCTCGCGGCTCCACCGCTTGCACTCGAGGCGCCCTGCGCCTCGCCGTCGGGATCACGGGTGATCTCGATCCGCGGGGCCTCGTGGTCGGTCAACTGTACCATCGGGTAGGACTTGTCGTCCTTCAGCCGGACGTTGTAGCGGGGCTGGTGGCGCTTGATTAGGTTCGCCTCGAGCAACAGCGCCTGCGTCTCGGTGTCGGTGACGGCGATCTCGATCTCGTCGGCGCGGTCGACCATCCGGCGGATCCGCGCCGTCCGCGGATCGGCGTAGGAGCGGACGCGACTCCGGAGATCGACGGCCTTCCCGACGTAGAGGGTGGTTCCCTCGGCCCGGAACTGGTAGACGCCGGGCTCGCGCGGCAGCGACTTCGCTCGTTCGCGGACCCCGTCGGCGTTCATCGGCGGGCCTAGGTCGTCAGCGGCTTTCAGCCTGACTCATCGACCCCGGCAGTCGACGGCTCGTTGGTTGATGGGGCGTCACTCGATTGGTCGGCAGTCGACGGCTCGTCGGTCGCGGAGTCGCCACCGGCGTCGCCGTCCGCGGGCGACGTATTCGGGAGGATCGCCTCCTCGAGGGTGACCGCCCGTCCGGCCTCGAGGTCGGCGTCGGTGACCGGGAGCAGGATGTCGTCGTCACCGCTGACCCGGAGGACGAGTCGCCGCCACCGCGACCGGACGTAGCCGGCGAAGAACAGGACGGCGAGCGCGAGCAGGAGGCCGCCGCCGATGAGGATCGAGAGATCGAACACCGTCAAAATCGTCGCGAGCGCCTCGAGAGCGGCGTCGACGATACCAGTCGGATCGCCGGTTGTGCCGGCGTAGCCGTCGGCGAAGCCGGCGAGGTCGACCGTCGTGCTGATCAGTAGGAGGCCGAGCCCGAGGAACAGGAAGAGGGACGCCCAGAGGAGCCGTCCCGGCGCGCTGTCGGTTTCGACGGAGACCCGCGTGACGTTCGGCCGATCCGCGGATCGGTAGTTCGGTCCGTCCTCGTCGGGCGTAAAGGCCAGCACGCGACGGTTCGTGACGACGACCGTCGCCCGCTCGAGGTCGACGCGGTGCTGTTCGCGCTCGCGCTCGTCCAGCAACTGGTCGACGTGGTCGCTCCAGGTCTCCTGCATGGAGTAGTACGAAATCTCACCTCGAGGGGCAAGTACCTCGCGAAGTCCGCCACTGCGTGAGACCGTCCGCCCGGCGTCGCCCGACGAGAGACGCGGTACATTCTCGGTCGTCGACGCCGAAGGGGTGGGTATGAGTGAGTCGACGGTGCAGTGCTGGCTCGTCGAGCGCGACTTCGACAGCCGGAACATCGTGACGCTCGTCTACGCGACGCCCGACGGATCGCGGTATCAACAGCGGGAGCGATCGGGCCAATCGCTGCAAACCGGCGCCGAAGTCACCGCGGCGGTCGACGTCCCCGAGGACGAACTCGAGCCGGTCGACGACGAGGAGACCCGGGACCGATACGCCACGGAGGCCGAACGTACCGCCGAGCAGTACGGACCCGACGACCCGATTTAGCCCATTTTTCCTCCCCGAGGGGACGAATATTATCGCGGGAGAGTAACAACTCTTATCGGACACGGGTGAGACCACACAGCTATGCCAGCTATTACAGTCGATAACCTGACCAAGTCCTACGGTCAGACCCTCGCGCTCGAGGATCTGTCGTTTCAGGTCCAAGAGGGAGAGGTATTCGGCTTTCTCGGTCCGAACGGCGCCGGCAAGTCGACGACGATCAACGTCATCCTCGACTTCATCCGGCCGACCGCCGGACGGGTCGAAGTCCTGGGGCTGGACGCCCAGGCCAACAGCCGCGAGATCCGCTCGCGGACCGGCGTCCTCCCGGAGGGCGTCGAGACCTACGACCGCCTGACGGCCCGCCAGCACCTCGAGTTCGCCATCGACTCGAAGGGATCCGACGACGACCCCGAAGCCCTCCTCGAGCGGGTCGGCCTCGTCGACGCCATCGACAAGAAGGCCGGCGGCTTCTCGAAGGGGATGTCCCAGCGACTCATGCTGGCGATGGCCCTCGTCGGCCAGCCGGACCTCCTCATTCTCGACGAGCCGTCGACGGGGCTCGACCCCAACGGCGCCCGCGAGATGCGCGAAATCGTCCGCGAGGAGAACGAACGCGGCGCGACCGTCTTCTTCTCGAGTCACATCATGGAACAGGTCGAGGCGGTCTGTGACCGCGTCGGCATCCTCCGCGACGGCGAGATGGTCGCCGTCGACACCGTCGAGGGACTGCGCGACTCCGTCGGCGGCGGGACGACGCTGCGGGTCACCGTCGACCGCCTCGACGACGACACGCTCCAGGTCGTTCGCTCGCTGCCGGACGTCTCCGACGCCACCGTCGAGGGCCGGAATCCGCCCGTCCTCGTCGTCCAGGTCCAGGGCTCCAAGACGGCCGTCCTCGGCGAACTCGAGGATCGGGGCATCGAGGTCAAGGACTTCACGACCCGCGAGGCCTCCCTCGAGGACGTCTTCCAGTCGTACACGACCGGCACGGAGGTGCACGCGCGATGAGCACCGAAACCGCAGCCGGATCATCGGGGTCGGGGTCGGGATCGGCCTCGAGTTCCGTGAACCTCGAGAGCGTCCGCGCCGTCGCGAAGAAGGACTTTCAGGACGCGGTCCGCTCGTGGCTGTTCTGGGGACTGAGCGTCTTCTTCTTCCTGTTGCTGGTCGGCGTCACCGGCGGGCTCTCGTACTTCGGTGCCGAAGTCTCGCCGACGCAGGCGGAAACGACGGGGGCGCTCGTCTCGCTGGTCAGCCAGATGACGCGGGTCGTCATTCCGCTGATCGCGCTGGTGCTGGGCTGGAAGGCCATCGCCGGCGAGCGGGAGTCCGGGAGCATCAAGGTGTTGCTCTCGCTGCCCCACTCGCGAAAGGACGTGCTGCTGGGCAAACTGCTCGGCCGAGCGGCCGTGCTGTCGCTGTCGCTGATCGTCGGGTTCGTCCTCGCGGCCGTCGTCGTCGCCGCGATCCTCGGGAGCTTCGACGTGGTCGAGTACGCCGGACTGCTCGCGATGGCGATCCTCTACGGCCTCGCCTACACCAGTATCGCCGTCTCGCTCTCCTCGATGACCAAGTCGACGACGATCGCCGGCGCCGCGGTCTTCGGCGTCTTCCTGCTGTTCTACGCCGTCTGGAACCTGCTTCTCACCGGGCTTCAGATCCTGATGTCCCGGGGGACGATCGACGGCGTCGAATACACGCGGACCTTCGAGATGGCCGACGGAACGACCGAACAGATAACCGCCCAACGAGTGCCCGACTGGGCGCTGTTCATCGACTCGCTCGACCCGGGTAACGCCTTCGCGAACGCGCTCTCGATCATCAGTTCCACCGTCGAGGGCACCACGTACCCGGACTACTACTTCCCGGACGGCATGCCGTTCTTCCTCGAGGACTGGTTCTCCTTTATCATCCTGTTGCTGTGGATCGTCGTCCCGCTCGCGGTCGCGCTCTGGCGGTTCGACCGCGTCGACCTGTAGACTGACGGCGTTCGCAGCGCGTTCGTTCTTTTCACTCGCATTTCGCGCTCGAGTCCTCACCCCGACTCGATACTCGATCGACCTGCATCCGATCGCCAGCGATGACACTCCGGCGATCGTGGCAATCGATTTAGGTGTCTATCGATCGTACGCGAGACCGTGACCGACTGCATCTTCTACGGCGGCAAGGGCGGCGTCGGCAAGACGACCTGCGCGGCGGCGACCGCCCTCGGACTGGCCGATTCCGGCCGGGAGACGCTGGTCGTCTCGACCGATCCGGCCCACTCGCTGTCGGACTCCCTCGAGGTCGATCTCGGGGCCGAACCCCGCGAACTCGAGGGCATTGGCGACGGTGACGGCAGTCTCTGGGCCGTCGAGATCGATCCCGACACCCAGAAGGAACGGTACGAGAAACTGGCGCGAGCGCTCGCGAAGGACCTCCGTAGCGCCGGCATTCGACTGGACGACGAGGAAGTCCGACGGCTGTTCGCCTCGGGCGCGCCGGCCGGCAGCGACGAAATTGCGGCCCTCGATCTGCTCGTCGAATACGTCGACGAGGGCGACTGGGACGTGGTCGTCTTCGACACCGCGCCGACCGGCCACACCCTCCGACTGTTCGACATGCCCGAGGTGATGGGGCTGGCCCTCGAGACGGCCCAGTCGCTGCGCGGGCAGGCCAAGCGGATCGGCAACGCCGCCCGGACGGCCGTCCTCGGCCCGATGTCGATGATGGGAAGCAGCAAGGAGGACGAGGAGGAGAGCCTCGAGGCGTTTCGCGCCCGCCTCGAGCGCGCTCGCGACCTGCTGACCGATCCCGAGCGCACGGAGTTCCGGGTCGTCCTCCTTCCGGAGGGGATGGCCATCGCCGAGTCCGAACGGCTGGTAGGGACGCTCCGGGAGGCCGATGTCCGGGTCGACCGCCTCGTCGTGAACCGGGTCTTCGAGGATCCGGAGGACGACTGCTCGCGGTGTCAGTCGCGCCACCGACGGCATCTGGAGCGAGTCGAAGAGGTCCGGGAGACGTTTCCCGACCTCGAGGTCGTCACGCTGCCCGAACGGGAGGGCGAGGTGCAGGGCCTCGGGGCGGTCGCGGAGATCGCGGCGCGGTTGCCCGCCGAGGCGTGAGCGTGACCGGGGCGACCGTCGATGACGGCGACAGTTGCTCGAGACGGCCTGACAGCAACAGTACAAGGGACCTAGAGACGAGGTCGTAAAACGACGGCGCGGCCTTGCCGTTTTACTTGTTGGGTGTCCAATATTATCACATGGCGCGCTCCATCGGCCGGACCTCGTCCTCGATCGGCACCGCGATCGGACTGGCCGCCGTACTCGTCGCGATCGTCGGCACCCAGTTCCTCGGCTGGGAGTGGGGCGGCGGACAACTCGTTCCCACGGTCATCGGCGTCGTCGCCGCCGCGATCGCTATCGTCGTGGTCCTCAGCCGGCGTGGCTGAGACCGCCACATGTCGCCGCCAGAATCAGCGAGCGATCACTCGAGGGCGATCCCGTACTCCGCCAGCAGTTCGCGGAACTCGTCCTCGTCGACGATCGGGACGTCGTTCGCTTCGGCGTCGTCGCGTTTGGTCTGTCCCGGGTTCTCGCCGACGACGAGGTAGTCCGTGTTCCCCGAGACGCTGCCCGTCGCGTTGGCGCCGTGGGCCTCGACGGCCTCCTGGGCCTCGCCGCGGGTGACCCCCTCGAGCGAGCCCGTGAAGACGAACGTCAGCCCCTCGAGTTCGTCGCCGCCGCTCTCGAGGTCCGACTCCTGGGGCGAGGCGTGCTCAAGCAGGTCGTCGACGGCCTCGGCGTTGGCCTCGCTGGTGAAGAACTCGTGGAGCTGTTCGGCGACGGTCTGGCCGACGTCCGGCACGTCCTCGAGGCGTTCGGGCTCGGCTTCGGCGGTCTCGCGGAACGCGTCGAACGTGCCGAACTCGCGGGCGAGTTCGCGGGCCGTCGTCGGCCCGACGTGGGGGATGCCCAGCGCCGAGAGGAAGTCGGCGAGCGGGGGCTCGCGGCTGGCCTCGATCTCGGCGAGGACGTTCTCAGCGCTCGTCTCGCCCCAGCCCTCGAGGTCGGTGAGGTCCTCGCGGTCGAGTTCGTAGAGGTCCGCGACGGACTCGAGGAGGCCGGCGTCGACCAGTTGGCGGACGCTCTTTTCGCCGAGCCCCTCGAGGTCGAGCCCGTCGTCGCCGGCGTAGTACTCGATCGAGCGCCGGAGTTGGGCGTCGCAGGCGAGGCCGCCGGTACAGAAGGCCATCGGACCGTCGCGCTCGACGGCGCTGTCGCAGACGGGACAGTGGTCGGGCAGTTCGTAATGGCCCTCGCTGCCCTTCTCGACGACCTCCTCGACGTAGGGGATGACGTCGCCGGCCCGCTGGACGCGGACCGTGTCGCCGATCCCGACGTTCTTCTCGGCGATCTCCTCGGGGTTGTGCAGGCTCGCCCGCGAGACCGTCACGCCGCCGACGTCCACCGGTTCCAGGAGGGCGACCGGCGTCAGCCGACCGGTGCGACCCACCTGCACCGCCACGTCGACGATGGGCGTCACCTCGGCGCGGGCGGGGAACTTGTAGGCGAAGGCATAGCGGTCGTGACGCGCCGTGCGGCCCAACTCCTCGCGGGCGTCTCGGTCGTCGACCTTGATCACAGTGCCGTCGATCTCGTAGTTCAGGTCGTCGCGGGCCTCGAGCATCCGGTCGCGGTAGTCGATCGCCTCGTCGATGTCGTCCGCGAATTCGACGTGCTCGGTGACCCGTAACCCCCAGTCGGGAAAGCGCTCGAGTTCGGCGCTGTGGGAGTCCTCGAGGTCGCTGGCCTCGAGCACGTCGAAGAAGAACACCTCGAGGGGACGGTCGGCGACGACGGCGGGATCGAGCTGGCGGATCGTCCCCGCGGTGGCGTTGCGCGGGTTGGCGAAGGGCTCCTCGCCGCGCTCGATTCGCTCGCGGTTGTGCGCCTGGAAGGCGTCTTTGGGCATGTAGACCTCGCCTCGCACGGCGAGGAACTCGGGGTAGTCGCCGTGGAGCTTCTGGGGAACGGAGCCGATCGTGCGCGCGTTGCGCGTCACGTCGTCGCCCTCGCGGCCGTCCCCGCGGGTCGCCGCGCGCTCGAGGCGGCCGTCCTCGTAGACGAACTCCATCGAGACGCCGTCGAACTTGGGTTCGCAGACGTACTGGACGTCACCCACTTCGCGGCGCACGCGATCGGCGAACTCGCGGACGTCTTCCTCCTCGCCGCTCTGGTCGATCGAGAGCATCGGCGCGACGTGCTCGACCGTGTCGAACTCCTCGATGGGCTCGCCGCCGACGCTGCGCGTCGGGCTGTCGGGGTGTTCGAGCCCGAAGGCGTCCTCGAGGTCCCGCAGGCGGGCGAACAGCGCGTCGTAGGTCCGGTCGGCGATCAGCGGTTCGCTCTCGACGTAGTACCGGCGGTCGTGTTCGCGGACGGCCTCCCGGAGCAGTTCGACCTGCTCGCGGGCCTCGTCCTCCGAGAGCTCCTCGACCGGCGTGAAGTCGATCGGCGGATCCCGGAGGTACGGGTTCTCCACGTCCTCGTCGGCGACAGACATTGCTCGAGGGTTGCCGCTCGCGCCCGTTAACGTTACTGACTGCCGCTCGAATGCGGGATCTCCGCTCGAGACGCGACCGGTTCGTCCGAATCGGTCACTTCCACGGGTTGTCCACCAGTTCGGTGTGGACGCTCGCGCCGACGGCGATCCGACAGTCTGCTCGCGGCGAGGCGATACACAGCAGGACGTAGCCCGCGGTACGGTGTCGGTCTTTCAGCGCTCGAGGCGAGCGACGGTACGAGAACGCGCCGTCGATTTCAACCGTACCGCGTTCGTCGTCGCCGGCCGCCGGCTCCGCTCCGTCGACTTCGAGCAGCCGCCCAGTACAGGTCCCGCAGGCGCCGGTGCGACAACCGAACGGGAGGGCGATGTCGGCGCGCTCGGCGGCCTCGAGGACCGTCTCGTCCTCGCCGACCGCGATGGTCCGCGTCTCGCGGTCGGCGTCGGGCCACTCGAGGGTGACGTCGTGGCGCTGGCTCACCATCCGGTCACTGCCAGACGTCGCTCGTGCAGTCGCCGTCGGGCCAGCGGATCTCGTGGGCGCGGGCTGGACCCTCTGGGCACTCGCCCCAGTCGACGAGGAAGTCCTCGTCGAGTTCCATCGTTCCCTTCCGGGGGTCGACGTCGGCCTTCAGCATCACCGAGCCGCGCTCGCCCTCCTCGGGGTAGAACTGCTCGTCCCACGAGGAGAACAGCGAGGTGGTCCAGTAGAGGCGCTCGCCGTCAAGCGAGAGCTGGATCATCTGGGGGCCCGCGGACAGTTCGCGGCCCTGGACTTCCTGCACCTCGCCGAAGGTGCCCCCGACCGACAGCGAGTCGGCCCGTCGCGGGTTCGACGGGTCCGAGATGTCGTACATCCAGACGTCCCCGTGGAGCCAGTTCGAGCCGAACAGGTAGCGGTCGTCCATCGAGATCAGGATGTCCGTCGGCAGCGCGGGGACGGGCATGTCCCAGTCGTCGTGCTCCCGGCTCTCGAAGTCGATCACCTTCTCGGCGCGGTACTCGCCGGACTCGCCGTCGCGCCAGAAGTGGAAAATATTCGACGACAGCGCGGCCCCGACGAAGCCGTGGGTCGATTCGGGCGTGTGGAGGAAGCGCACCTCGAGCGGGATCAGCCCCTCTTCGCCGAGGTCGATGGTCTGCTCGACGGTGCCGGCCTCCCAGTCCCAGAAGTGGAGGCGCTGGCCGTAGTTGCCCGCCTCGACGTCCTCGAGGTCAAAGCCCGGGTAGTACGTCTTCGGCGCGGCCCACTCGCTCGAGACCATCACGTTCTGGCGGGGCTGGTACCAGTAGTCGTAGTTCATCTCGACCTCGCCCGGTGGCTCCCACCGGCCCTCGATCTCGAAGTCGTCGTTCAGCTCGAGGAAGCCGCCCGGTAACTCGCCGTCGGCGTCGCCGAGCATGCTGATCAGGATCTCGCCGTCCGGGATACAGTGGACCGTGTGGGGCGCCGAGAGGTCGTATTCGAAGACCTCCTCGGGTTCGATCACCGTCTCGAGTTCGGGATTGCGCCGATCCTTCGCGTCGATCACGTGGATTCGCGAGGAGCGCTGGCCGGGGACGATCAGGTGGCGGCGCTCGAGGCCCTCCATGTGACACGACGACGAGCAGGCGTTCCAGCCGAAGTGGTGGAGTTCGTCGCCGCGGTTGGGCAGTTCGATGCGGTCGACGATCTCGCAGTAGGTCTCGGAGTCAGGATCGAGGTCGACGACCGCGACGAAGTCCGGCGCGTCGACGTCCGTGCCGACGTAGAGGCTCATCACGTAGGCCAGTTCCTCTCGCTCGCCCTCCTCGATGGCGGCCTGGGGCGTCGCGTAGCCAGGGCCCTCGTGGTGGTCGTGCTCGTGGTCCGGTTCGACGTCGCTGGGTGCGTTAACATCACTCATATACCGTCCGACCACGAGCACGGAGATAAATCTGGTCAGGGGGAGAGAAACGGAGGGCGCGACGAGACCGAGGGTTACGCCCAGGGACTGTCGCCGACTTCGGCGCGCACTCGCGGTCCGACTTTGATTCGACAATCCGACTGCGGGTGCGCGATACAGAGCAGGACGTAGCCGTCCGCCTGCTCCTCGTCGGTCAGCGCCGCCGGCGCCCGCCGATACGTGAACGCGTCCGCGGCGTGGGGCGGCCGTTCCGTCCCGCCTTCGGCCGACTCGTTCTCCTCGCCCTCGAGGGCGAGCAATCGACCGACGCAGGTGATACAGGTCCCCTTCCGGCAGTCGTAGGGCAGTCGGGCGCCGGCCCGCTGGGCCGCGTCGAGGACCGATTCGTTCTCGTCGACCGCGATCGTCTGCGTCGAGCCGTCGGTCCACTCGAGGGTCACGACGTGGCTCGTCATCGTCCCCGTTCCGTCGGTACGCGTTTCGCGTGCAGTTCGGCCATGACCGACGGTACGGCCGCCGCCGAGAAAAAGTCCGCGCGTGGGTGCGCTCGATCACACATCGTGTCGTTGTCAGTACCGACCGCGGTTCGGATCGCCGTCAGTACCACCAAGCGATCCGGCTTCGAGAAGGAAAGCCGCGATCCGACGACGACGCTATTCGACGGAGGGCGTCGGCGCGTCGGCTTCCGCCGGCGATTCCCGTTCGGGGTCGTCCTTGTAGAAGATCCGCCAGCCGGTGACACCCATCAGGACCAGAATCAGCGGCGAGAGGATGCCGAAGAAGTAGTACGGAGCGTACTCGATCACCGGCACGCCGAGCGCCGAGGCCATGAAGACCCCGCCGGATCCCCAGGGCACGAACGCCGACGTCGTCGTCCCGGACGCTTCGACCGCCCGCGAGAGGTTCCGACTCTCGAGGTCGTACTCGTCGTACAGGTTCTGCAGCGTCATCCCGGGGACGACGATCGCCATGTACTGTTCCGCGGCGAGGAAGTTCATCGCGATCGTGCCCGCGGCCGTACCGGCCGTCAGGCCCGCGACGCTGCTAACGGCCCGGCCGATGTGGTAGGCGATCGCCGCCAGCACGCCGGTTTCCTGCAGGATACCGCCCAGCGCCAGCGCGGCAACGACGATCGAAACGACCCACACGGAGCCCTCGAGGCCGCCGCTCGCGAGCAGTTCGTCCGTGAGGTCGACGCCCGTTTCGGGGCTGGTCCCGAAGTGGACGGTCTCCCAGGCGGCGGCGAAGCCGACGCCCTGCACCGTGGTGCTGACCGCGACGCCGGCGAAGATCCCGGCGCCGAGCGACGGTAGCGCGGGGAAGCCGTAGAACGCGAGCGCGAACGTGATGACCAGCGGGACGAACGTCAGCGGCGAAATCGCGTAACTGCTCTCGAGGCCGCCCTGGATCTCGGCGATCCGATCGACGGGGATCGTCCCGCTCGCGCTCAGGCCCAGCACGACGAACAGGAGCAGCGAGATCGCGAACGAAATCGCGGTGCCGGGGCGCATCGCTCGGATGTGGTCCATCAGTTCCGTGTTCGTCACCGCGGCGGCGAGGTTCGTGGTGTCCGAGAGCGGCGAGTTCTTGTCGCCGGTGTAGGCGCCCGACAGGACGGCGCCGGCCGTCATCGCCTCCGGAATTCCGAGCCCGGAGCCGATCCCGATCATCGCGACGCCGAGCGTCCCGGCCGTCGTCCACGAGGAACCGATCGCGAAGGCGACGACCGCCGAGAGGACGACGGTAAAGGGGAGGAAGATCGTCGGCGAGAGGAACTCCAGCCCGTAGTACATGAGCGTCGGGATCGTCCCGGAATCGATCCACGCCGAGATGACCATGTAGATAACGAACAGGATGAGGATGGCTTGGAGACCGGTCAGAATACTGCGACCGATCCCGTCGTAGAGGTCGCTCCAGGCGTAACCGAAGTAGTACCGGCCGAACAGTCCCGCGAACGCGATCCCCCACAACAGCGGCATCTGCGGATCCATCTCGAGGTAGATCATCCCGACCGAGAGGAACAGGATCATTCCCGCGATCGGGACGAGCGCTTCCCCCAGGGACGGCCGCTTGTCCTCGGGGATTTCGTCGTAGGTCTTCGGTGTGAAGTCCAGTGCCATGAGCAGGTCGCACGCGTTTTTTCGATAGCGGATATAAATAGATCGCCGTTCCCCGTTCGCCGTTGCCCCGTCGCGGCGATCGGAACGGGTCGGCGACCAGACCCAGTACTTTACCCGTCGGAGCGCCTACGACCGAGTAGATGGGAGAGGGAACGGAATACGGGCTGGTCGACCTCGAGGAGGTCGAGACGCCGGGCGACGAGTGGGAAGAGATCGACGTCTCGGACACCGAGGCCGACCGGATCGCTCGCAAGCGCGATCGGAAGTTCGAGCAGTTCGAGGAGCGCATCAAGGACGCCGACCAGTTCAAGGTCGAGCAGTCGGTGTTCGACGACGCGACCCTCGCTGCGCTGTACAAACTCGTCCAGGACGGCTACGTCGAGGCCTTCGGCGGGCCGCTGTCGACGGGCAAGGAGGCCAACGTCTACCACGCGCTGGGCGACGACCGCGAGGTCGCGGTCAAGATCTACCGGATCAACGCCTCGAACTTCCGACAGATGCGCGACTACCTCGAGGGCGACCCCCGATTCGAGGGGCTGGGCGGCAAGAAGAAGGATGTCGTCCTCGCCTGGACGAAGAAGGAACTGGCGAACTTAGAGCGGGCGAAGGCGGCCGGCGTCCGCGTGCCCGAACCGATCGCCACCGAGCGCAACGTGTTGGTCATGGAGTACATCGGCACCGACGACGGCCGCGCGAAACGCCTCGGCGAGGTCCACATCGAGAACCCCCGAACCGCCTACGAGGTCATGCGCGAGTACATGCGTCGCCTCTACTCGGCGGGGTTGATCCACGGCGACCTCAGCGAGTACAATGTCGTCTTCGATCAGGACGAGGGTCAGCTCGTCTTCATCGACCTCGGCCAGGCCGTCACGGTCCACCACCCCAACAGCCGGGAGTTCTTAGAGCGGGACTGCCGGAACGTCGCCGGATTCTTCTCGCGACAGGGGATGGACGTCACCGAAGACGAGTTACTCGAGTTCGTCACGAGTCCGGAACCGGACCCGTCGCGGGACTGAGGGCCGGGCTGCTGTCTCCGAACGCAGACGAACCCGGACTCAGACGACCTCGATCCGCCCCTCCGTTTCGGGTCCGATGACCTCGGCCTCCTGGATGGCCTCGATCGCGAGCGCCGAGAGCAGCGTCCCCTCGTCGGCGGGGACGAGCACGTCGCCGTCCGCGAACATCTCGTAGCCGTCGCCCCCGCCCGCGACGAAGTCGTTCGTCGCGAGTTCGTACGTCGCGTCGGCCTCGAGGGGTTCGTCGCCGACCGTGATCTCTTCGACGCGCTCGCCGGCGGGCGCGTCCGGATCGTAGGCGTAGGCCATCCCGCTGACCTGCGGGAAGCGGCCGTGGCCCTCCGTGACCGTACTCACGCCGAGTTCGATCGCCTCGCGAAGCGTCGCCCCCGTGACCTCGAGTTTCACCGTCCGATTCGGGAACGGGAGGATGTCGACGACCGTCCGTCTGGTGATTCCGCCGACCGGGTACAGCTCGTCGCTTCGGATGCCGCCGCCGTTCTGGAGGGCGACGTCGGCCTCGAGGTCCGCGCGCATGACGTCGGTCAGCCAGTTGCCGAAGTTCGATTCCGCGCTGCGGACCGTTTCGGTCCGCACGTCAAGCGGTTCGGTCGTCTCACCGATGACGACGTCGAGTTCGGCCTCGAGGGCGGCCTCGTACTCCTCGAGCAGCGACTGGACCTCCTCGTGGGGCGTGACCTCGCCGCTTTCGACCTGCTCCGCGAGGTCGTAGCGTTCGAACGAGTGATCGACGAGTCCGTCGTTCCCGACCTCGAGATCCAGCTGGCCGACGTAGTCGAACTCGTCTCCGACGACCGAAACGACGGCCCCGTCGACCGTCTCGGGTTCGTCGTAGACCATCGCGGCGTGGTCGCCGACGGCGACGTCGATCCCGTCGACGGACGCGACAACCTCCTGAGCGACGGGACTGGCGAGGTGCGACAGCAACACGATCGCGTCTGCGCCCTCATCGCGGAGTTCACTGACGACCGCCTCGACCGCAGTTTCCGGGTCGAGCACCTCGACGTGGTCGCCGACGGAACTGACGTCGGGGGTGTCCGCCGGCGCGAGCCCGGTAATTCCGAATTTGACGCCGTCGATCTCCTCGATGGCGTACCGCCGGGCGCCCTCTTCGGCGGCGAAGACATCGTCGGTCCGCTCGTCGCGAACGTTCGCGCTCACCCACGTAAACTCGCTGTCGGCGACGTTCTCCCGGAGGCTCTCCGGACCGTTGTCGAACTCGTGGTTGCCGTACGTGTCGTACTCGAGCGGTCCCGCGTTGAACAGCGAAACCATGTGTCCGCCGTCGAAGACCGACGACTCGACGGACGTATGCAGGTCGTCGCCGTTCCCGACGACGAGCGCGTTCCCGTCGGGCGCGTCGGCGGCGAGATCGCACATCAGCCCGAAGTAGTTCGCGACGTTGAGCGCCTCGTCGGGACTCCCCATCGATCCGTGCAAGTGCGTATCGTGGAGCAGTCGAACGGTCGTCGACCCGTCGTCGGTCGACTCCTCTGACTCCGTCTCTTCGGAATTGGGGTCGTCCGAATCGGTGGCGTTCTCGTCACCGTTCCCCTCGTCGTCCGTCGTTTCCTCGCCGAACAGGCATCCCGCCAGCGCGGTGACGCCCGTCGCGCCGACGTACCCCAGCAGTCGCCGCCGTTCGATATCGGTCGTCCGGTCGGTCATACGCGGACCCTCTCGCGGAGTGCTGATATTCTTATCGGAAAATTTATACTAAAACAACAACATGCAAACGTAGCGGGATGCGTATCGGGGCGACACGATAGGCCCCTCTATTGGTATCCATAGTCGATGAGAAGCGCGATGAGGGCCTCGAGAGACGACTGTCGCTTCCGATCCGGAGAACCGAAACTGTTAGATTCGTCGACAGGCTACGGGTCGGTAATGGCGTCCGCTCTCGAGTGGCAGTGGCGCTGGCGAGCCCCCTCGAGAGCGGACAGTCCCGTCGCTGCGGGCGACGCGGCCTAACCCGGCGGCCGCGGCGACGGACGCTCCCTCCGCTCGTTTTTCGACTCGAATCGAGTTCCAGCCGCTGCAGTCACACTTCCAGACCTAATGCCAGAACCATCCGACACGCCGAACAGCACCGACAGCGAGACGAACGCTGCATCCCCCGCTGAGGAGAGCACGGCCACCGACGGGTTCACCGTCACGCCCTACGCCGTCGACGGCAAGATCGACTACGAGAAACTGCTCGAACGCTTCGGCGCGGATCCGCTCACCGACGAGCAGATCGAACGCTTCCCCGACCATCCGCTGCTCCGGCGGTGGACGTTCTACGCGGGCCGGGACGTCGACGACTATCTCGAGGCCGCCGCGGCCGGCGATCCGCACGCGATCGTCACCGGTCGCGGGCCCTCGGGACCGATGCATCTGGGCCACGTCCTCCCGCTGTACCTCGCGAAGCGCTTTCAGAGGGAGACCGGCGCGACGGTGTACATCCCGCTCTCCGACGACGAGAAGTTCCTCGCCAAGGACCAGTCGTTCGAATCGATCGGCGAGCACGCCCGCGAGAATCTGCGCGATATCCTCGCCGTCGGCTTCGATCCCGACCGGACGCGGATCGTCGTCGACACCGCCGACGCGGACGTGATCTATCCGATCGCGGTCCGTCTCGCGAAGCACCTCACGCCGGCGACGGTCGAGGCCGTCTACGGCGAGCAGGACACCGTGGGTCTGCAGTTCTACCCCGCCGTGCAGGCGACCCACCTCCTGTTTCCGCAACTCGTCGGCGGCCGGCAGCCGACGCTCGTCCCCATCGCCGTGGATCAGGATCCCCACGTTCGGGTCTGTCGCGACGTCGCCGCGAAGGAGGCCCTGCCGGTCGACAAGCCGGGCGCCCTGCTCGGGCGGTTCCTCCCGAGCCTCGAGGGGCCCGGCAAGATGAGTTCCTCCGGGTCGGCGCCGTCGATCGAACTCACGGACGACCC
>NZ_AOIS01000018.1:38928-124000 GCF_000337495.1 Haloterrigena salina JCM 13891 | reverse complement strand
GGCGACCCGACCGTCGACGTTCCCTTCCAGTACCTGCGGTTCTTCTTCGAATCGGACGACGAACGACTCAAGCGCATCGCCGCCGACTATCGGTCGGGCGACCTGCTCAGCGGGGAGTTGAAGGACCTCGCGATCGAGCGGATTACGGAGTTCCTCGCCGACCACCAGCGCCGCCGGGCGGAACTGGGATCGCTCGAGTCTGAATTGGAGCCCTACCGGCTGACCGCGGGAGAGCGGCGACGGGCGCTCGAGCGGGCCGGCGTACCGACGGGGCTCGAGGGGTAAGCCCGCTCTCGAGTCCTCACGATCATCGAAGCGTGTACTCCGCGTACGACTCCACGGCGCGGTCGATGGCCGCCCTCGAGACGGCCAGCGCGATACCGATCGTCAGGAGGACGGCGGCGCTTCGAACGAGCGGTGCCGGAACGCCGAGTACCGCCGTCGCCGCCTCGGTGACCGCCGGGACGGACGCGACAACTGCCGGTAGACAGACGGCGGCGAGCGCAACCCCGATCAGCCCGAGTCGAATGAACGACGCGCGACCGATCTCTCCGTAGATCATCGCGCTGGTGAACGGATACGGCATCGGGTAGATATCCCGATACCGGACGTCCATCCCGAGCGCCGTCGCGACGGCGGCGCTACAGCAACACCACGCGACGCTCGCGACGGTGATCAGTACGGCCTCGAGGACGCCGACCGAACCGACCAGTCCGGCGCCCAGCGTGAGTAGCGCGGTCGGCGGGGCACCGACGGCGACGGCGGCGAGGACGGTCCCGCGGACGAACTCCCGGCCGGAAGCCGACGTGAGCGTCATCGGTAACACGGGGTACTCGGCGCCGAGCACTTCGCTTCCGAAACCCTGTCCGACGCCGGTCGCACAGACGAACCCGATAGATACCAGCGCGAGCGGCGGGACGTCCCTCACCGTGCTCGTGTAGAGAGTGATTCCGGTCAGACCGAACAACGGGAAGCAGATCATTCCGAAGAACGCCACCGACACCCGCCACTCCTGGACCCACCGCTTCCGGGCGACGGTCAGGGCGGGGCGCGAGACATAGCGTCCGAACAGCCGCCTCGAGAGGCCGTCACCGACGAGCGATCGCGATCCGGCCGTCAGTTCGGCAGCGTCCGCTTCCTCGCCGAGGACTCGATCGGCGATCGCGACTGCAGCGATTACGCCACCCGGAATGCCGACGGCGAGTACCACCAGTGCACCGAGGCCGCGACGTGAGACGGTGTCGATTTCCGGGACGGCGATCAGCCCCAGATCGACGAGCCACGCAATCGGCGCTCGGCGAGCGATCTCCGCCACCCGATCGAACGGGGGCAGTCCACCGCCGGCGACGACGCTCGCGATGAGCCCCCCGACGCCGATCAGCACGTACCGCAGGACGGATCGTTGCCGAACGAGGACCGTGACACGAGCGGGAACGAGGCCCCAAGCGAACACGCCCACCGCACTGACCACCGCCGCGAGTGCGAGGAAACCACTGACCGCGACGACGATAGCCGCGGCAGTCGCCGGTGATCGAACGCCGATGGCGAACCCGACGGCCCCGCTACAGACGGGGGCCAGCCACGGCAGCGCAACTCGGCTATAGACGGCGAGGCCGATCCCGACCACGAACTCGCGGGTGGTGACCGTCGTGAGCAACAGGTCGGTTTCGGCGCGCTCGAGTCGTCGCGACGTCGCCTGCGCGAAGACGACGATCGCGGTGAGAAACCCCACGGTCGCTCCCATCCGCATAGACTCGAGGTCGAGTGCGAGTAGGTCCCGGTACATCGCCGCTCCGAAAGCGTACGCACCGACGCCACAACCGATCGAGAGCGCGATCAGTGCGATACCGAGAACGAGATGCAGCCCTCGCGAGCGGCCGCGTTTCCGGCGCGCACACAGCACTTCGATACGGGCAATTCGGACGCTGCGGCCCAACCGACCAGGGACCATCACCATACCAGATGGTGACAGAGACAGAACATATTAATCCTAACAATCGCCGTACGATCGACGCCGTGGAGAAGACAGGCGGCTACGAGTGACGACTCCTCAACGAATTAGTGACTCGCCCACGCGTACTCCCGTATGAACATCGGGATCGTTGCAGATACCCACGACAACGTCGAAGCCATCGAGCGAGCGACCGAAATCTTCGCCGAGGAAGGCGTCGAGATCGTGATTCACTGCGGCGACTTCGTCGCGCCGCTGATGGTCGACTACTTCGAGGCGTTCGAACTCCACGGCGTCCTGGGGAACAACGACGGCGACGTCGCCAACCTGCAGGCCGCGTTCGACGCGCTGGGCGGCGAGAGCGAACTCCACGGCCGGTTCGCCAGCCTCGAGTTCGACGGGCTCTCCGTTGCCGTCCTCCACGGGGAGAGTCTCGAAGAGGTCGAGGCGATCGCGGCCGGCGAGACGTTCGATTTCGTCTGTTACGGCCACCACCACGAGCGCGAACTGTCCGAGGAGGGCCGAACGACGGTTCTCAACCCCGGCGCGCACGTGCTGGCGGCAGACGAGGACCGCACGGTCGCGATCGTCGACACCCGTTCGGAGTCGGTCCGGTTCCGGTCGGTCGACGAGTGACTCGGGCCGCCGCGCGCTCGTCATCGGGACCGCTCGATTCGGTTCGACTCGAAAACGGGGCCGAAACCTTATTAATCCAATAACATATAATTAGCCAGTAGAAATTGCTGAATTAGATGATTACGACCTCGAACTACCGTAGCTGGCCGAAAAAGTATTATCGACCTCTGTTCTCTTTCGGCTATGCCGGTAATAAGGACTAGCAATGTGTGACGATCTACCACCCGTCGACGGATCCGGAACGGGGCCGAGCCTCGACGATTTCTTCGCCGTCTTCGCGAACTACCGGCGGCGGTGCGTGCTCCACCATCTACGAGAGGAGCGGTGTGCATCGCTCGGAGCCATCGCCCGACAGCTCGCGGCCTGGGAGCGCGCGTATCAGGCCGAGATCGACTCCGAGAACCTGGTCGATCGAATCGAGACCGAACTGTTTCACACGCACTTGCCGAAATTACGCGAGGTGAACCTCGTCGAGTACGACCGACAGTCTTCGATCGTCGTCTATCGCGATCCGCCCGCCATCGTCAGCGCGCTTCTCGATCTCTGCACCGACCGCGATATTCCGAAGTGAGGAGGCGTCCGGTCGCGGATCGAACGCGACGCTCGTCGGAACCGCGACCCCTTCCGAACGTTCGTCACGGCTCGAGTACGACTCACATGAACATTCGATCCTCCGGGAAGTTCCGGCTCCCGGGACCCTCTTGGGCCTCCAGCGTCGCCATGCGATCCGCGAGTTCGGCGTAGTGTCGCTGCAGCTCCGCGGCGCGTTCGCGGAGCTGATCGTCGTCGATCTCGAGGTCGTAGACCGTCCGCAGGAGGTCCAGATACCGCAGCGCCGCCTCGAGGTCCGGACCGGGCGGGTGCGTCGGGGTGACGTACGCGCCGAGCGGCGGGGCGTCCCCGTCGAGACTGCGGGCCGTCAGTTCGCCGGCGACGCCGTCGAGCACGCCGCCGCTGGCCGGCGACACGTCCGCACCGTCGAGTCGGCGATCCCCGTACGCCGGAGTGGCGACGTAGCAGACATCGTGCTCGTCCGGACCGTGCGGGTACGGAATCCCGTGCAAGACGGCCAGCTCGTCGATCTCGGTAGTATCGAGCCACTCCAACAGCCCGTCGGCGAACGCGTCGGCCGCCCACACCGGGACGAACAGTTCGCTGAGCACCGCGCAGTAGCCGGCCTGCGGGGCGGCGTACACGCGCATCGGGTGTCGCGGGACGCCGTCCTCGACCGGCGTGATATCGGGCAGTCCGCGGGCCCGGACGTGACCGACCTGCTCGAACTCGAGGTGTGAGACGAGGTAATCGACGGCCGTGAGTCCCGCCAGCCCCGCGTTCGAGAGGCCGACGAGCAGGGGACCCTCGAGCGCCTCGTCGCTCTCGACGACGACCTCGTACGCTGGATCGGAAGCCATGAGAGCCCTACGCGGGGGCGACGCTTCAACGTCGCACCTCCATTTTCCGGCGCCGGTAGCGGGACTCGACCGCGGCCCTCGAGAACGGACACCCCTCCCCCGCCGCGGCCGCCGCGAGGGGGCGCCCCGAGCGTCGTGGGACCGCTCCCCGCAGACCCTGAACGCTCGGACCAAGGTCTTAACCTCACCCAGCCAGTATCGGGCAGTATGCAACACGTGAAGATTCCGCAGGACCGCATCGGCGTCCTCATCGGCGAGGGCGGCGAGACGATGCGCGAGATCGAAGCGGAAGCGGAGGTGCGACTCGACATCGATTCGGAGAACGGCTCCGTCGCCGTCGAGACCGTCGGCGATCCCGTCCGCGGGCTCAAGGGCCCCGAGATCGTCCGCGCCGTCGGCCGCGGCTTCGCGCCCGACGCGGCGCTGCGCCTGCTCGAGGACGACATGATGCTGTTCGACGTCGTCGACATCGACGCCGCCGCTCGCAACAAGAACGACATGAAACGCAAGAAGGGCCGACTCATCGGTGAAGGCGGTCGGACCCGCGAACTCATGGAGGAGCTCACCGGCGCCGACGTCGTCATCTACGGCTCGACGCTCGGCATCATCGGGACGCCTGAACAGGTCGACGCCGTCCGCAGCGCCGCCGAGATGCTCCTCGACGGCGCGCCCCACGGCGCGGTGTACTCCTTCCTCGAGGAGAAACACAACGAGATGAAACACCAGGGGATGGAGTACCACCGGTTCCCGGGCGGCCAGTCCTAATTTCGAGGTCTCGATTTCGTCGACCGCTCTCTACGAACGGTCTCTTTCGCCGCCGAATGAAACGGCGTGAGTCTCCGCCGCGAGTCACATGTGTTTCGCGAGGTTCTCCGGCAGGTCGACCTCCTCGCGGTCGCACATGTTCTCGAGGCGACGGGCGATGAGGAACGCGGCCACGTCGCCGGCCGTCGCCACGTAGGCGCCGACGAGGTCACCGAGGACAGCCCGGCCGTCGCGTTCGATGTCGACGACGGTCCCGTCGCCGTCGACGACGAGTCCGTCGACCGAGTCGGCGCACTCGATCGCGTCGTCCGGCCCCAGAATGTCCTTCTCCCGGTCGATCGCGGCCTGAATCAGTGCGGTGTATCCGGGAGTTTCGTCCGTCATGGACATGGGTTAGGCGCTCTTGCCCGTCGCGGCGGACGCGGGGTTACGGTTACAGTTACAGTGACTCATTGGTGATAACCTCGATGGCGATGCTCTGGTGGTGGACGTCCTGGCGCATGAGCGACCGTGGATCGTCGTTCCACAACGGGTTCGGCGTCGCGATCTCTCCGTAGCTGTAGAAGCCGGCGACGGGAACGTCCGGGCCGACACGCTCCCTGACGATGTCGAGTTCGGCGTTTCGCGTCTCCTCGTTCGACAGGTGATACCAGCGGCAGTTGCAGTCGAATACAAGCACGGCCGCGATATCCTCGGGCCCGCCGGCGGCCATCAGCGCCCGATCGACGGCGGTCTCGACGCCGTCGAGGACCGCGTCGGCCGACGTATCCATGACGGTCAGTTCCTGACCCTCCTCGAGCGGTTTCTCGCCGACGATCATCGATCCCGTTTCCTCGTCGACGTCGGTCATTATCGCGATGTGAGTCTCCTCGCCGTCGTCGTCCGTTCCGAGCGGGTGGGTCATCAGGAAGTGTTCCTGGGTTACCCGGTCGCCGTAGCAGTCGCGGTAGGCCTCGAGTGCGGGTTTGTCGTCGAGTTCGTAGAGGCGGTTGTCCTCGGCGCTCGTCACGGTGAACGTGTGCTCGGTCTCGCGCAGGCCGTTGGCGACGCCGACGCCGGTCTTGACGTCGACGTCCATCGCGGCGACGGCCATCGAGTCCTCGACCGGTTCGCCGTCCCGGTAGACCCACGTCGAATCGAGCTTCCAGTCGTCCCCGGCGAACCCGCCGGAGACGTGCGCCCAGCCCAGCGCGTCCTGGACGCCGATCAGGGCCCACTCCTTGCTGCCGGTCAGGCCCGGGCCGAACGCGTTCACGAGCAGCTTCGGGTACCACCGCCGCCGGCCTGACTCGGACGCCGAAACCGACGTCGGGACGGGGCCGTCGTCGAGGTCGTCCACGGCCGCAGAGGCCGCTTCCATCCCCGCCTTTCTCGAGAACTCGGCGAACTCCGGTGCGGACCCGACACCGGGGCGAATACCGTCGCCCGCGAGCGCGAGCACGACGACGCTTTCGGTGTGCGACTGCGCGTGGGCGATTTCGCCGGCCGTCGAACAGCCGACGACCGGACAGTCGAGTTGGGCCTCGATACCGCCGAGTAACGCGGCCTGGTCGTACTCGCTCGAGCCGAACGCGTACGCGATCCGTTCCTCGCCGCCGAGGTCGTCTCGCGCGGCGCGGGCTGCGCGGCGGCCGGCCGCCGTCGAGTCGTCGTCGGTCGCGTGGCCGACTCCGGCGAGAATCTCACTCATCGATGCTACGGCAAGGATGGAAGTACACTCACATAAACGTACTGTCCGTCACGACGACCGAGGCGTCTCCGTCGCCGTGAGTCGGCGACGGACGAAGCGCCAGTGAAAGCCGCACGCGACCGACTGCGGGTTCCCGTTGCCAACCCCACAATGACTATGCCGGTTCGTTACTATCTGCAACGCAATGTCCGATCCCGATCCGCTGTCGGACATCGACGCCGTCGAGGCCGTACTGGCCGACGAGTCGCCGGCGACCCGCGACGGGTTGCTGGTGGCGCTGGCGTCGAACCGGGGCCGTTCGACGGCGGAGATCGCCGCACTTACCGGACTCTCGAGCGACGCCGTCGAGCAGTGGGTCGAGGCGCTCGACGTCGAGGGTCCGCCGGCGAAGAGGGACGACGGTGGCGACGGTGACGGCGGTGGGGCCGGTCGGTCCCGGTTCGAGGTCGTCGACGCGGCCGTCCGATCGCTGGTCAAGTCGGAAACGATCGACGGGATCACGGAGCCGGTGACCGACGTCGCGGACGAATTCTTCGGGACGACCGCGGCCGCCGTCTACCGGTACGACGGTCTCCGATCGGAACTCGTACCCGAGATCGTCACGCCCGCGGCCGACGCCCGCTTCGAGATCGAACCGATCGCCGAAGGGGGAGATCCGTGGTGGTCGGCGTTCCGATCAGACGACCCGACCGCCGTGGCGTCGACCGAGCTCGTCGTCCCGTCCGAGACGCTGGGGATCGTCCGCCTCGGCGGTCTCGACGCCGACGCGGTCGACGAGATCGACGTCCGGACGTTTCGACCGATCGCGACGGCGGCCATCGGCGCGATCGAGCGCCGCCGCCGAATCCGGACCCTCGAGGACGACCGCGCCGAACTCAAGGGAAAGAACGAGGACCTCCAGGACTTCGCGAACATCGTCTCCCACGACCTGCGGAACCCGCTGTCCGTCGCGGAGGGCTACCTCGATCTGGCCGTCGAGACCGGCGACGAGGAGTACGTCCAAGAGGTCGAAGACGCCCACGAGCGCATCGATCGGATCATCGAACACACGCTGACGCTGGCCCGGCAGGGACAGGGGATCGACGACGCCGAGCCCGTCGATCTCGAGTTGATCGCGCGACGGGCCTGGAGAACCGTCGAAACGCCGAACGCGACGCTCAACGTCGCCGACTCGACGACGTTCGACGCCGATCCGGCCCGGCTCCGACAGCTGTTCGAGAACCTGTTTCGAAATGCTGTGGAACACGGTTCCACAAACCCTGACTCGCAGGCTCGTCAGGACAGTGTCGAGCATGACTCGACAGGCGGTCGACCGTCGACCGACGACAGCGAACCCGTTGAGACCGACGATGAACTCGTCGTCACCGTCGGAACGCTCGAGGAAGGAGACGGGTTCTTCGTCGCCGACGACGGTCCCGGCATCCCGGTCTCAGAGCGGTCCCGGATCTTCGAGCGAGGGTACACCGACAGCGACGACGGAACCGGCTTCGGACTTCACATCGTCCGCGAGATCGTCGACGCCCACCGCTGGAGTATCTCCGTGACCGACAGCGATTCCGGCGGCGCTCGATTCGAGATCAACGGGGTGTGAGAAACCCCCGTACGGAACGGGGATCGACCACGGCATAAACAAAAGACTTATATAGAATAACAATCAATCGTTCCCTTGACTATGGCTCAGCAGATGGGTAACCAGCCCCTTATCGTTCTCTCGGAGGACAGCCAGCGTACCTCCGGAAAAGACGCGCAGTCGATGAACATTCAGGCCGGGAAAGCCGTCGCCGAGTCCGTACGGACCACGCTGGGTCCGAAGGGGATGGACAAGATGCTCGTCGACTCGACGGGCAACGTCATCGTCACGAACGACGGTGTCACCCTGCTGTCGGAGATGGAGATCGACCATCCGGCGGCCGACATGATCGTCGAAGTCGCCGAGACCCAGGAGGACGAGGTCGGCGACGGCACCACGAGCGCCGTCGTCATCGCCGGCGAACTCCTCAGCCAGGCCGAGGAGCTCCTCGACCAGGATATCCACGCGACCACCCTCGCCCAGGGGTACCGACAGGCCGCCGAGGAGGCCACCGAGGCCCTCGAGGACGTCGCCATCGACGTCGACGAGGACGACGACGAGATCTTAAAGCAGATCGCCGCCACGGCGATGACCGGCAAGGGCGCCGAAAGCGCCCGCGACCTGCTGGCCGAACTCGTCGTCGATGCCGTCCAGGCCGTCGCGGACGACGACGGCGTCGACACGGACAACATCAAAGTCGAGAAGGTCGTCGGCGGCTCCATCGAGAACTCCGAGCTCGTCGAGGGCGTCATCATCGACAAGGAGCGCGTCTCCGACAGCATGCCCTACTTCGCCGAGGACGCCAACGTCGCGATCATCGACGGCGACCTCGAGATCAAGGAGACCGAGATCGACGCCGAGGTCAACGTCACCGACCCCGACCAGCTCGAGCAGTTCCTCGAACAGGAGGAACAGCAGCTCAAGGAGATGGCCGAGGGCGTCGCCGCAGTCGGCGCCGACGTCGTCTTCGTCGACGGCGGCATCGACGACATGGCCCAGCACTACCTCGCCCAGGAGGGCATCATCGCCGTCCGCCGCGTCAAAGCGAGCGACCAGTCCCAGCTCGCCCGCGCAACCGGCGCCACGCCCGTCTCTTCCGTCGACGACCTGAGCGAGGACGACCTCGGCTTCGCCGGTAGCGTCGCCCAGAAGGAGATCGCCGGCGACCAGCGCATCTTCGTCGAGGACGTCGACGACGCGAAGGCCGTCACCCTCATCCTGCGGGGCGGCACCGACCACGTCATCGACGAGGTCGACCGCGCCATCGAGGACTCCCTCGGCGTCGTGCGAACGACCCTCGAGGACGGCAAGGTCGTCGCCGGCGGCGGCGCCCCCGAAGTCGACCTCTCGCTCTCGCTGCGCGACTACGCCGACTCCGTCGGCGGCCGCGAGCAACTCGCCGTCGAAGCCTTCGCGGACGCCCTCGAGGTCATCCCGCGCACGCTGGCCGAGAACGCCGGTCTCGATCCCATCGACTCGCTGGTCGAGCTGCGCGCCGACCACGACGGCGGCGAGACCAGCTCCGGTCTCGACGCCTACACGGGCGACACCATCGACATGGCCGAGGAAGGCGTCTACGAGCCGCTGCGCGTGAAGACCCAGGCCATCGAGTCCGCCACCGAGGCGGCCGTCATGCTGTTGCGCATCGACGACGTCATCGCCGCCGGTGACCTCGCGGTCGCCGACGACGACGATGACGAAGACATGCCCGCCGGCGGCCCCGGTGGCATGGGCGGCGGCATGGGCGGTATGGGCGGCGGCATGGGCGGCATGATGTAAGCCCAGCTTTTACGCTGCGCTCACTCACGCCGTTCGCTCGTTCGCTCGGTAAAACCTGGATCAAAAGCACTCCTCGCTCCCTACCGTCGCTCGTCGGCCCGAGCGCGGCGAAGCCGCGCTCGGTGAACGGCGTCGTTCGGGCTCTCCGAACCGCTCACTCGCCGACGCTCGCTGGGAGTGTGGTCAGCGGGCTATCGCCCGCTCGAGTCGCTCACTGCAGTCGGCCCATCTGATCGTTCTTTCTTTCGTCGTCGCTCCCGAATCCCGTACTCTTGCAGTTCGTACTCTCGCAAATCGGATCGTGCGACGCTCGAGTCCGTCCGCACGCAACCTTCATGTTGTTCTCATCACAAGTATCGGTCGTGACGAACGACGCCGACAGAAAGCGCGACGTCGCGACGAGTTTCGGGAACGCCACGGACGGCTATCGGGACGGGGCCGTCCTCAAGGAAGGTGCCGACCTCGAGCGACTCGTCGACTGGACCGAGGGCGCGACGCGGGCGCTCGACGTGGCCACCGGCGCGGGCCACGTCGCCGGTGCCGTCGCCGAACGGAACGTCCCGCGGGTCGTCGCGGCGGACCTCTCCCCCGAGATGGTCACGACGGCGACGGCCGACTACGGCGGTCTCGAGGGGGCCGTCGTCGACGCCGAGCGCCTGCCGTTTCCCGCCGGTCGGTTCGACGCGGTCACCTGCCGCTTCGCCGCCCACCACTTTCCGGACCCCGAGGCGTTCCTCGCCGAGGTCGAGCGGGTGCTCGCGACGGGCGGCGTCTTCGCGTTCGAGGACCTCGCCGCCCCCGCCGACCCGGAACTGGCGAGCTACGTCAACCGAATCGAACGACTGCGCGATCCGGGTCACGTCGAGACCGCCTCCCCGGCGCAGTGGCGCGACTGGCTCGAGGCCGCGGGACTGACCGTCGACGCGGTCCGGGAGACGAGTCGGCGTCTCGAGGTCGACACGTGGCTCGACCGGATGGACGTACCTGCCGATCGTCGCCGAGAGATCAGGTCGCTGCTGTCGAACGCGCCGGCCGCCCTCGAGGACGCGTTCGACTTCCGGTACGCCGACGACGGCGAACGGTTGGAATCGTACCGCACCGGCGTCGTGCTGTTTCGGGCGCGGGCCTGACGGTCGCCCGCCATCGAGACGGTGTCGGTGAGACGTGCGGGTAGACGACGCGACGGACAGCTACCGTCTACCACGGGAACAGCGGCGGAAGGTTGAACGCCACCTGCGACGCAGTCAGTTCTGCCCCGTCTTCGCCGTAGGCCATCGCGGGATAGCGGCCGATCGAGGTGGCGTGGTCGATGTACTGCTCGTAGCCCGTCCGCGTGTGCGGGGAGAACGGCGACCGGAGACCCTGCTCCTCGAGCGCCCACTGACCGAACCGCTCGTTGGCGTTCTCGTTCTGTCGCCACTCGCCGCCCTCGAGGCGGCTCCCCTCCTCGAATTCGGTTTCGTCGCGCTTCCGGTCGTCGACGTAGAGGTAGTGTTTGGGGTACGGGCTGACGTCCCAGACGCGGGCGAGACTCGTCCCGTCGGCCATCACCGCGAGCTCGAGGAACGTGTACATCGTCGGCGGCTGAACGATGAACGCGGGGACCGCTTCGAACTCCATCCCCGTCGTCTCGAGGAACTCGACCGGCCCGAGTTCGTAGAACTTCTCGCGCATGATCTCGATGTACGTGTCGCTCCCGCCGAAGAGGACGGACGCGCGCACGCCCTCGATCCCGTCGACCGCCTCGCGGACGGCGTCGCTCTCGAATCGCTTGCCCGCTACGTCGGCCCGGAGCTTGTCCTTTCCGTCGAACCAGTCGAGGTCGTCGCGCTCGATAATGTCTCTGACGACGTTCTCCTCGCCCGCCTCGCCCTCGACGCCGACGTACGACGGCTTCTCGTTCGCGTTCGTCTTGCGGGTGACACTCGAGTCGACGACGGTCCGGCCGTCCTCGGTCGAGAAGGAGAGTTCGAGCTCGTTCGCGAGGCGGTACTGGCGCAGCCCCTCGTCGTACTCCGGGAGCTGCTTTCGCATCTCGCGGACCGTCTCGAGGTCGTCGGGGAGGTCGGTCACGGCGTCGGCGACGAACCACGCGTCGAGGGACTTCCCGTCGTAGTCGGGCATCGCGCTGTCGAGCGCGTCGCCGCCCTCCGCGGTGTTCTCGCTGTGGCCGGGCAACAGCGTGATCGTCGCCGCCGAGGTCGTGCGCTCGACCATCAGGACCACCCCTCGCCGAACTCGATCTCGGTATCCGCGATAGTGAGCAGATACCGGTCCGCGCCGAGCGTCTCGAACCGGTAGGGCACGGTCTCGCCGTCGTCGAAGACGAACGCGCCCGCCTCTCCGCCGTCGAACGCATCGGTCACCTCGGTCCGAACGTACGGGCCGTGGTCGAACTGGAGGTCCCGCATCGTCGCCGCGAGTCGGGCGCTCCCCACTGGATCGACCGAGGCGGTCGCGCGGACGTCGTCGACGACGACGTCGCCGCGGGCGGCGACCGTTCCGTCCGCCGGGTCGCCGTCGGACGGATACCAGCCGATCTCGAGGCGAGAGACCGCGTCTAAGAGACCGAGGTCGACGTCGCTCGCGTCCCAGTAGAGACGACCCGGCGTCGCCTGCGGGACCGTCACCGGATCGGACGCGGCGACCGGCTCCCCCGTCGAGCCGTCCGCGAGGAGATCGGTCGAGCGATAGAGCCTCCACTGAAAGGCGACGCGGGCGTCGGTCCCGGTGAGTCGGCCCGGCGTGACGTCGGCGACGAAGTACGGATGCGTCGCGAGGTCGAGATCGGTGACCGGCCGCGAGATCGCCGGTTCCGTCTCGCCGTCGACGGCGGCCTCGAGGGCGTACTCGCCCTCGGTGACCGCTACCGGGCGCTCGTCTCGCCCGATCCGCGACAGCGCGAGGTCGCCCTCGGGGCGCCACTCCTCGAGCGACGACTCGAAGGTGCCGAACGAGATCTCGTCGAGCGCGTCGAGCGCGGCCGCGTCGGAAACGCCGTATTTCGACGCGAGCGTTCCGATCGCAGCGACGCCGGTTCCCGCGACTGTCGATAGCACGCGCCGGCGAGACGTCCGAATCACCCTCTCGTTTCCGAACATTATCCGAAGCGTGATACTCCTGCCCGTATTAAGGTACGTGTAGCACGAACGTCGCCGCCCGATACCGGACTGCGCGCCGGCCGTCGATTCAGGACGAATTAAGTGTCTTCCCGCGATATTTGCCACTATGAACACGCTCCTTCTGGACAGCGACGACGTCGACGAATACGCCGCCCTCGCCGACGTCATCGACGCCGTCGAGCAGGCCTTCGCGGCCTTCGAGCGCGGGGACACCCAGATGCCCGCGAAGTCCTACATCGACCTGCCGCGGTACAACGGCGACTTCCGGTCGATGCCCGCCTACCTCGATACGGGCGAGTGGGACGCCGCCGGGCTGAAGTGGGTCAACGTCCACCCCGACAACCCGGAGGACCACGACCTGCCGACGGTGCTGGGGACGATGATCTACTCCGATCCGGAGACCGCCTTCCCGCTGGCGATCATGGACGGGACGACGCTGACCATGAAACGCACCGGGGCCGCGGCGGCCGTCGCGACCGACCACCTCGCCGTCGACGACGCCTCGAGTCTCGGCATCGTCGGCGCCGGCGTCCAGTCGTACACCCAGCTTCGAGCGATCAGCGAGATCCGACCGATCGAGGAGGTCGTCATCGCGGATCAGGACGAAGACCGCGTCCGACGGTTCGTCGAGGCCTTCGAAGACGAGTTCGACGTCCGCGCTGGCTCGATTTCCGAGGCCGGCCACTGCGATATCCTCTCGACGGTGACGCCCGTGGAGAGTCCCATCGTCGGCCTCGAGGACGTCGGCGAGGACACCCACATTAACGCCATTGGGGCCGACGCCGCGGGCAAGCACGAACTGAGCGACGACCTCCTGCTCGAGGCGACGATCGTCATCGACGACCACGAGCAGTGTACCCACTCCGGCGAAATCAACGTCCCCTACGGCGAGGGCACTCTGACCGACGACGACATTCACGCCGAAATCGGCGAGGTCGTCGCCGGCGCGAAGGAGGGGCGGACCGAGGAGACGGGGATCACCGTCTTCGACTCGACCGGGCTGGCCATTCAGGACGTCGCGGCGGCCCACGTCGTCTACGACCGCGCCAGCGACGCTGGGAAGGGACTGTCCTTCGATCTCGTCGGCGCCGGAGACGCCGCGCAGTAGTCGGCGCCGCTCGAGCGGATCGCTCGCGGCGAGTCGAACCGACGGAAAAGGGAACCGCGCAGCGCGTCAGTCGTCCGATTCGGCGGGACGCGGACTGTCGTCGCCGACGGTGGAACCGAACGCCGTCTCCCGCAGGTCGGCCTCGATCTCCTCGAGCGACCGTCCCTTCGTTTCGGGGACGAGTTGGTAGCAGAAGACGAGCGCGAACAGCGTCAGGACGCCGTACAGCCAGAACGTGCCGGACTGGCCGAAGAGGTCGACGAGTCGGAGGAACGTCAGCGAGACGATCAGGTTCGCGGCCCAGTTTAAGACCGTAACGACGCCCATCGCCGTCCCGCGGATCTCCATCGGGTAGATTTCCGAGATCATGAGCCAGAACACGGGACCCAGCCCGATCGCGAAGAAGGCGACGTACAGCATCAGGCTCCCGGTCGCGAGCAAGCCGAGTCCTCCGGAGAGACCGGGCAAGTAGAACACGGCACCGAGGACCGCGAGCATGACGGTCATGCCGCCGAGCCCCGAGAGCAACAGCGGTCGCCGACCGAGCCGGTCCATCAAGAGGACCGCGACGACGGTCATCGCGACGTTGACGGCGCCGATGCCGACGGTCGCGAGGATCGACGCGGTGTCCTCGAAGCCGGTCGACTCGAGGATCGTCGGTGCGTAGTACATCACCGTGTTGATGCCGGTGACCTGCTGGAACACCGCCAGTCCGATCCCCACGACGAGCATCGGGCGTACCCACGCCTGAAGCAGGTCGCGGAGGGTTCCGGACTCAGTCTGGATGTTCTTTTTGATCTCGCGAAGTTCGCCGGCCACCTGACTTTCGGTGCGCGTGCGGGAGAGCACGTCGCGGGCGTCGTCTTCGTGACCCCGCTCGTAGAGCCATCTGGGACTCTCGGGCATGAAGAGCATGCCGGCGAACAGGATCGCCGCGGGGACCATCCCGAGGCCGAGCATCCAGCGCCACTGGCCGCCCTCGGAGAGCGCGTAGTTGACGAGGTAGGCGATCAGGATCCCGCTCGTGATCGTCAACTGGTTCAGCGAAACCAGCGAGCCGCGGATCTTCGGCGGCGAAATCTCCGAGATGTACAGCGGCCCGACGACGGACGCGAAGCCGACGCCGATCCCGTCGACGATGCGACCGAGGATGAGCACCTCGACCGTCGGCGCGACGGCCATGATGAGCGAGCCGACGAAGAAGACGACGGCGCCGACCAGGATGAGGCGCCGACGACCAAGTCGGTCGGCCAGTCGGCCGCCGAACGCGGCGCCGACGATCGCACCGATCATCGCACCGCTGACGATGACCCCTTCGACGAGCGAGGGGTTCATCGAGTAGCCGAATATCGTTGCCAGTTCGAACGTCTCCCGGATGTAGAGCATCGCACCGGAAATGACGCCCGTATCGAAACCGAACAGTAAGCCGTTGAGCGCGGCCAGCGCCGCGACGACGTAGACGAACGGATTTCGTTCGTCGACCGAACCGCCGGTCGATGTTGCAGTCATGGGTGATTAGCCAATATAATTATCTCGGATCATAGTTAACAAAGTCTCCGATCTTCCTCGGGAGGTGTTGACCCACAGTCAGAAGAGCCCAAACCCTCGAGCGATGTCGAGAGCCCGCCGGCTACGGTCGGCAGTGGACGGTCCGCCACCGCCGGATCGACCGTCCTCACCCCTCACGGAGTCGCCGCGGAATCGACCCCGTCATCGGGAGTTCATCGCAGTAGTAGACGACCGGATCGCCGGTCGGCTCCGGCAGGTCGTTGACCTCGAACATGGTGTTTTCGTTGATCGTCACTTCGCCGGGCCGGAGGGGCCACCGCTCGTGGGCGATTTCGCCGGTCAGGACCCCCCTGTCTTCGGCGGCGTAAAACCGGCGGCGTTCGACGAGCCAGTGGGCGAGCGTGTCCGGTTCGGGGCGAAAGACGTCGCCGTCGGGGCGATACGTCGCGTCGAAGCGAGCTCGCGGCGCGTCCTCGTCGAACCGCGGCCGCGCGCCGGCCGCAGTCTGGCCCCGCGTACTCGAGAAGAGGACGTCGCCGCTGTCGGCGCTGACCCGCATGTGTGCGTGATAAACCGGGAGCCGCGTCGTTCGGCTGACGATCGCGGCGATCAACGGGCTCCCGACGTCGATACTGAAGAAGAACAGGCCCGGGTCGCCGCGGTACCGGACGTACGTCCGGACGTTGAGTTCGGCGACGGCCGTTCTGGTAAACGGCGGCGTGCCGCGTATCCCGACCTTCGTGAGCACGAACGGCAACACGCTGAGCCAGGCGTCGCCGTCTCGCGTCTCGAGCGTCAGTTGGTCGGGAACGTGGGGACGGAGGGCGTCGGCGTCGACGGGCCAGTTGACGAACGACCCGTCGCGCCACGTCATCGAGACGACGTGTGGCGCGGTCGGGGTCGAGCCGTCGGCGAAGTCCCACCGAAAGGGGTCAGTTCGCGGTCGTATTCGGCGTCGTGTCTGTCTGTTGTTGTGATCCGTCATCCTCGAGAGCCAGTCCTGCGGACTGTGGTCCCGAATACGAGGAGCGATCGGATAAAGGAGACAGTCGACTGTCAGCTTCGATTGAGGTCTCGAACAGCGACAGTCGATCGGCCGCTCGAACCGGAACTGCGACCGGTTAGTCGGCCGGTTCGATGTCGGGATCGGCGTCGGAGTCGCCGGACGGCTCCGTGAACGTCACTTCGCCGTCGGACTCGTCCGAACCGCCGTTCGACTCGACGTCGTCGATGAGGTTCGCCATCGCATCGGACCCCCGAAGAAGCAACAGTCCGAAGCCGATTCGGGTGGCGATGTCGAGATAGGCGCCCGCGAAGACGCCGCCGAAGGCGTCGAGCAGGCCGATCCCCTGTCGCGAGATGACGCCGATAACCAGATACGCAATCCAGAGCAGGATGATCAAATTCCTGAGTTTGCCGTAGAGAAGCACCCGCTCGCCGGAGGTCTCGCCGGAGCGTTTCGTCACCGGCCAGATCATCACGTAGAGGAGCGCGGCGAGGGCGACGGCCGTACCCAGGTTCGCGGCGAGCACTGCCGCCCCAGTGAGGAAGTATCGACCGAGGCTAAAACCGATCCAACCGATCGTCAGGGCGATGAGCGTGGCCAACTGGCGTCGGGTCGCGTCCGCGACCTTCCCCGCGACCGCGATCATGATCGTCGTCGCGACAAAGTAGTCGACGTAGCGAGTCATCGGAAGCGGCTGGCCGTTCGGCGTCGTCACTCGAAGCAGTTCGAGCGACATCCCGAAGTACGCGAGCGAGAGCGTCCCGCAGACGATCGGCGCCGGCAGGAAGTACCGGCGCGTCCCGGCCGGTTTCTTCGCGACCCAGCCGAGAAACGCCAGCGTCGCGACGGCCGTCACGTAGGAGCTGAGCCGGTACATCTCGAGCTCGCCGATCATCGGCTCTCACCTCCGTGTTCGGCGGCCGGCGGCTGTGCGTCGGCGTCCGCCCCCGAAACGGCGAACTCGTCGACGGCGTCGGCCAGCTCCGTCGCCCGCTGGTCGAGCCGCGTCGCCTCGGCGGAGACGTCGGTGATCGTCGCCGTCGTTTCCTCGGAGGCCGCCGCGACCTGCTGTGCCTGCGAGGTCGTTTCGTTGGCCACGCTGGCGACGTCCTGAACGATCGTCGCGAGCTCCTCGGCGGATTCGGACTGCTCGTTCGTCGCCTGATCGATCTGCGTGACGCCGCTCGCGACCTGTTCGATCTCCCGGGCGATCCGGTCCAAGTTGTCCGCGAGGGAGTCGACGCGATCGGTAGCCGATCCGATCGTCTCCTCGGTCTCCTCGATCTGTGCCGCACTCTCGGTCGCGCGCTGTTGTATCGATTCGATCATAGCTTCGACGTCGTCGACTGCCGCCTGAGTCTGCTCGGCCAGCTCCTTGACCTCGTCGGCGACGGCCTGGAAGCCGCCGTCCTCGCTCGAGGCGCTCTGTGACCGGGCGGACTCGATCGCCGCGTTCAGCGCCAGCATGTTCGTCTGGCCGGCGATCTCGTCGATCAGCTCGACGATTTCCTGAATCTGTTCGGCCTCTTGCTCGAGGTCGTGGATCGTCTCGGCGACGGTCTCCGTCTTGTCGCTGGCGTCGTGCATCTCCGCCGTCGTCTCCTCGGCCGCTTCCTGGCCGGCGGTCGCGAGCTCGTCGACCTGTGTCGATTGGTCGGCGATCGTACTCGTCGCGGCGGCGACCTCCTCGACGGTCGCCGACATCTCCTTGACTTCAGTCGTCGCCGTCTCCAGGTCGTCGGCCTGCGCCGAGGACCCGTCGGAGATCTCCTGAACCGAGGCGCTGACCTCCTCGCTGGCCCGGCTGATCTCCTCGGAGCTGGACTGGACCTCCGTACTCGTCCGCGCGACGTCCCGCGAGATCCGCTTGACCTGAGACACCGTCGTCTCGAGGTCGGCGATCATCTCGTTGAACGACTCGGCGATCTCGACCATCGCCTCGTGGTCGGTCTCCGGTTCGAGGCGCCGCTGCAGATCGCCGTCCGCACAGTCGGCCATCACGTCGCCGAACCGCTCGGCCTCCGCCTCGAGTTCGCGGTTGCGCTGCTCGGTGCGGCGCTGGGCCTCGCGTGCGCGTTCGCGTTCGTCCTCGAGATCGGCCAGCGTGGTGCTGAGGTTGTCGCGCATCGATCCGAAGGAGTTGTAGAGGATGCCGACCTCGTCGATCCGATCGGTCTCGAGGTCGACGTCGAGGTCGCCGTCGCCCATCCGTTCGGCCTTCTGGGCGAGCCGGCGGAGTTGCAGGGAGAGGTTGCCGCCGAGGACGATAGCGACGAAGCCGAGGTTGATGACGAAGATGAACGCCAGCGTTGCGATGGCGGCCGTCGCGGTGTTCTGGGCCACGAAGACGTCGTCCGCGACGCCGTAGGTCATAACCCCCATCGTCGACTCGCCGACGTCGATCGTCGCCGTCGTCGCGGCGAGTTCCCGATCGGTTCCCTCGGGAGTCGCCGTCACGACGCCCGATGCGTCGGTCCCGACGGCCTCGAGGACGGCCGCGTCGTCGACCTCGACGTCACCGCTCAGTTCGCCGACGCCGACGATCCGCTCGCCGTCGGCGCCGGTGACGACCGTCCGGTAGTCGTCGCCGCTCTCGAGCGTCGACGCGAAGCCGGTCACCGGCGCCGAGAGGGCGACGTAGCGATCCTCGCCCGGGACGCTCGCGACGAACGAGAGCACCTCGTCGTCACTCGAGAGCGCCCGGTGGGCCGCGGTCGGGCCGTCGGTCTCGCCATCGACGCCCGCGGCGTCGAAGAAGTTCTCGGCCGTCGCCGCGTCGTCGCTGCTCGCGAGCACCTCGCCGTCGGCGGCGAGGTAGTGGATTTCCGCGACGCGATCGTCCCGGGCGGCCCGGGCGTCGGCGAGCCGGTCGGCGATCGCGTCGGTATCGCCGTCACGGACGGTCGCGTCCGCCGCCAATCCGTTCGTCGTCTCCGCGTTCGTTTCGAGCCACGTCTCCGCGACGTCGCTTCGGTCGTCGGTTCGGTCGCCGAAGTGCTGTTCCGCTTCCGGTCCGACCGCCCCGGAGACGTGGGCGAAAAAGATCGCCGAGACGAGCAGCGTCACGAGCGCGATTGCGACGAAAATCAAACCGATCTTTACACTGTACGTTTCTCTGAGCCGATCGGGGAGTGAGTCCTCGAATGCCATAGTATACCGTGGACGTGTCGGGCAGCGTGGCGCTGCGACGTGTCTCCGTAATACTGGTAATTCACACTAATTGAATGTATCGACACAATTGAACACTCCGAGCCGGTTTGTACACATCGTTATATCTCTCGGAGTTCCCCCGAACCTGCGAGCGCGAGCGAACGGTTCGATCGAGAAGTGGTTGCTGATAGCCGTACACAGCCTTCGGGGGAGAAGTCGGTCGGTATGCTCGATCGACCGCGCCGTATTTCGACCCGGTCATACCAGTACGGACAGATAACAGCGGACGGGATCGGTCGGCGACATCGACCGCCACCGACGAGTCGGGAACGACGGTCTGTCGACGAGTTCCCCTCGGTAGCGTCGCGTACGGATGGCGAGTCTCGAGGTCGGAACGCTCGAGCGAACAGCGGTAATCGATTGCCGACGGCGTCGGACGGTGTCGGACGGCGTCGATCAGTCGTCGATTTCGATCGCCGGGCGGCCGGGTTCGGCGTTCGCGAGCGCGCCCTCGTCGGCTTCGTCGGCGCCGACGACGGTCACCGGCGCCTCGAACTCGCGTTCGATCAGCCAGGCGGCGGACTCGAGGGCTGCGTACTCCGCCTCGGGCGAGAGGGTCATCGACAGCGCCTCGCGTTCGGCCTGCAGGTCCTGGCCGTAGTCGGCCGCGGCGTCGCCCTGTTCGCGGATGTGGCTCTCCTGCATGAGTTCGCCGATCAGGTTGTCGGCGTCGCTCTCGATCGCGATCTCGAGGGCGTCGTACTTCCAGTCGGGCGCGACGACGACGTCGATCGCGTTCGGGTCCTCGATGCCGGCGACCTCGACGATGTCGCGGATGTCCTCGCGGGTGTTCTCGACCAGTCGGCGGCGCTTCGTGACGTGGTCGCGGTCGACCTCGGCGGTCGGCCACGCGGCGTCGGCGACGAGGCCGTCGTTGCCCAGTTCGTCCCACAGCTCCTCCGCGAGGTGGGGCGCGACCGGCGCGAGCAGGCGGACGACCGCCGACAGCCCGCGCTCGTAGGTCTCGGCGTGGGGTTCCGCGTAGTCTCTGTATTGGCGCAGCGTTCGGACCAGATCCTGCGTCTCGCGCAGCGCCTTGTTGAACGTCAGGTCGTCGTACTCGTCGGTCGCCAGCGCGATCGTGGCCTCGATCTCGCCGTCGACGTAACTCGCGACGGCGTCATCGTCGCCCGCGGGCTCGTCGGAAACGTAGTCCTCCACCATCCCCTTCAGCCGCGCGAGGAACGCGTTGGTCGACCGGACGCCCTCTTCGCTCCAGTCGAAGTCGCGCTCGGGCTGGGCGGCCTGCATCATGAACAGCCGCGCCGTGTCGGCGCCGTACTCCTCGACGATCCGCTGGGGCGAGACGACGTTGCCCTTGGACTTGGACATCTTCTCGCCCTCGAGTTGCACCATCCCCTGGGCCAGCAGGTTCGTGAAGGGCTCGCGGTGCTCGAGCCCTTCGTGGTCGGCCAGCACCTTCGTGAAGAACCGCGAGTACAGCAGGTGCATCACGGCGTGTTCGATGCCGCCGACGTACTGGTCGACGGGCATCCAGTCGTTGGCCCGCTCTAAGTCGAACGGGGCGTCCTCGAGGCCGGGCGAGACGTACCGCAGGAAGTACCACGAGGAGTCGACGAAGGTGTCCATCGTGTCGGTCTCCCGTTCGGCCGGGCCGCCACACTCGGGACAGGTCGTCTGCTTCCACTCCTCGGCGGCGTCCAGCGGGTTGCCGGTGGTGTTGATGAACTCCGGCAGTTCGACCGGCAGGTCCTCCTCGGGGACCGTGACCGGACCGCACTCCTCGCAGTGGATCACCGGGATCGGCGTTCCCCAGTAGCGCTGGCGGGAGATCCCCCAGTCGCGCAGCTGGTACTGCGTCGCTTCCTCGGCGCTGTCGATGTCCTCGGTCAGGCGCTCTCGAGCCGTCTCGCTGTCGAGACCCGAGTAGTCGCCGGAGTTGATCAGCACGCCGTCCTCGGTGTAGGCCGCCTCCTCGACGTCGGGAGCTTCGGGGGCCTCGCCCGCTTCGGGTTCGGGGGCGATGACGGGGACGATGTCCAGTCCCTTCTTCTCCGCGAAGATGTGGTCGCGCTCGTCGTGGCCCGGAACGGCCATCAGCGCGCCCGTCCCGACGTCCGAGAGGACGAAGTCGGCGACGTAGACCGGAATCTCGTCGCCGGTGGCGGGGTTCGTGGCTGTGAGGCCGGTCGCGACGCCGTTCGGCTCGTCGCCGTCGGGGTCGGCCTCCTCCTCGACGAAGCGGCGGACGTCCTCGTCCTCCTCGGCGAGTGCCTCGCTGATCGGGTGGTCGGGCGCCAGCGCGAAGAACGTCGCCCCGTGGATGGTGTCGAGGCGGGTCGTAAAGGCCGTGACGGGACCGTACTCCCGCGGCTCGCTTCCCTCGCCGCGTCCGTCCGAGGCGCGTGGCGCCTCGCTGACCTCGAAATCGACCTCTGCTCCGTACTGGCGGCCGATCCAGTTGCGCTGCATCTGGCGCACCGAGTTGGGCCACCCCTCTAAGTCGTCGATCGCCTCCAACAACTCGTCCGCGTACTCGGTGATCTTCAGGAACCACTGCTCGAGTTCGCGCTGCTCGACGGGGGTGTCACAGCGCCAGCAGAGTTCGGCCTCGCCCTCGACCTGCTCGTCGGCGAGGACGGTCTCGCAGTGGGGACACCAGTTGACCTCGGCGTCGCGGCGCTCGACTAAGCCCTCCTCGTGGAACCGCTCGAAGAGCCACTGGTTCCACTGGTAGTACTCCGGCGTGCAGGTGGCGATCTCGCGGTCCCAGTCGTAGCCGAAGCCCATCGACTCCATCTGCTCGGTCATCGTCTCGATGCAGTCGAAGGTCCAGTCTCGCGGGTTGGTGTCGCGCTCCTTGGCCGCGTTCTCCGCGGGGAGGCCGAAGGCGTCCCAGCCCATCGGGTGGAGCACGTCGTCGCCCTGCATCCGTCGGAACCGGGCGTACGCGTCCGTGATCGTGTAGTTTCGGACGTGGCCCATGTGGAGTTTGCCCGACGGGTACGGATACATGCCCAGCACGTACGTCGGATCCTCGACGTCGTCGGGCGTCCGATAGGCGTCTTCCTCGTCCCACGCCTCCTGCCAGCGCCGTTCGACCGTTGCGTGGTCGTATCCCGCGTCGCTCATTTGCTTATATAGCTATAGGCGGGGACGGCGCCCTATACCTTTCCATACACTAGCCCGCGCCCGACGACCGCCGCGCGACCGACGTGACCGATTCCGAGGAAGCCGCCGAGCGGGCCGTCCGCCTCGAGGGTGCGGACTCGAGAGATCGAGACCGGTCCTAGAGAACGGCGAGTATCGCGACGAACACACCGAGCCCGAAGAACACGCCGCTGACCGCCTTTCGCATGCGGACCTCCGAGCGCAGTTGGTCCTCCTGACTCTGGAGATCACCGGCCGCGATCGACAGGGGCGTCTCGTCCGACCCGCGGATCACGTACCCGTCTGCCGTCTCGGTCAGATCGCCGCGGACGATCAGTTCGTCGCCGTCACGGAGGACCGTGGCCTGGTACTTGTCGGGCATAGTGGTCTTCCCGCCGGCGCTGATCGAGACCTCTACATCGCTTATGATACCGCCCTCGTCCGCGAACCCGTGGCGTTCGAGGAATCTGTTGATCGGATCGAGCTCGCCGAGATAGACGTCCGTTTCCGGCTCGTCGAGGAACAACTGCGACGAGTCGAACGGGTCGTCCACCTCGGCCGCAAGCGTCTCGGCGTCGACGCGAACGCGGTCCCAGCTGTGGTCGACAGTGAACTCCCCGACCGCGAGTTCCCCCTCGACGGTCTCCCATCCGTTGGTGCTCTCTCCCCCCTCCTTTCGGCGGTGCCGCCAGGCCCAAAGGGCGGCCGAGTCGGTCCCGTTCGACTCGGGACCGGTTCGTTCCGGCGACGCCGGTTCGACGACGGAGACCGGGCCGCTGATCGTCTCCTCGCCGCCCGGCTCGAGATGACCCTCATCCGTCGATTCGAGTTCGTCGATCGTCGTCTGCCGACCGCGCAGCCTCCGAGCGCTGGAGAGCGCCATCCACCCGAACAGCATGAACCCTGCTGCGACAGCGAGGACGAATAGCCGGACCATACCCACATATATGTAATAGAGATATAATAATCGTCTGGAAACGTACGGTGTGGACCAATGCGGTCGGTCGACGAAAGTCGCCATCGCTCGTCGCACTCGTCGGATTACGCTCGGTCGGCAAGTCTCGGTCGACCGATTCGCCGGCTGTCAGCGAGCGGCCACACTACGGCGGGGCTCGAACAGGCGCCTCGCCGATTACTCGATATCGATCCGCTTCGAGTCGTCGGTTCCCGAGACCTTCGGGAGCCGGACGGTCAACACGCCGTCCTCGAAGCCGGCCGAGACGGACTCCTCCTCGACCGGGTCGGGAAGGCGGATCCGGCGGTTGGCCGACGTGCGCGTCCGTTCGCGACGGAGGTAGCGACCCTCGGCGTACTTCGACTCGTCCTCGCGGTTGGCCTCGAGGCGCAGGGTCCCCTCCGAGAGGGTCAGTTCGATGTCGTCGGTTTCGTAGCCGGGAAGATCGGCCGTGACGAGGTACTCCTCGCCGGCGTCGACGACGTCGACCGGGACCGAGCCCGGGACCTGCAGTCCGCCGGCGCCCATACCCTCCTCGACCTGCCGGCTGACGCGGTCGAGCAACTCCTCGATATCGTCGAACGGGTTTCGTCGCATACGCACAGCTAGGGGCTCGAGCGAGATAAATTCTGCCCGCGATTCGAGGTCAAAAGATCCTATTCGGGTAACGTCACCAGCCCGGCGTCGAGCGCGTCGAACAACACTTCGCGCGCGTGGCCGTCGGGGTCGACGTTCTCGTAGACCGCCTTCACCTCGCCGTCGGCGAGGAAAAAGGTCGTCCGCGCGGTGACACCGCTGTCCCGCCGGTCGACGTCGAACGCCTCAGCGATCTCGCCGTCGGGGTCGGCCAGCAGGTCGAACTCGAGGCCCTCCGACTCGCAGAACGAGGCGTGGGAGTCGACGTCGTCGACCGAGACGCCGTAGACGTCCACGCCGGCCTCTCGGTAACTCTCGCGTTCGCGCTGGAACTGGTTCGCTTCGATCGTACAGCCGGGCGTGTCGTCCTTCGGGTAGAAGTACAGCACCGTCGGCTCCTCGAACTCGAGGGAGACCGGCTCGCCGTCCTGGATCGGTGCGGTCACGGTCGGCGCGTCGTCGCCGTCGTCGAGCGTCATGTGCGGGGCTACCGCGGGGACGCGGAAAACCGTTTGCGGTGCCGGGCCTGCCGTCGCGCGATCCGCAGTCGGCGGCCGCGTCGCGTTCAGGTGAAAGCCCCGCGCTGAATAGCCAGCCGGCTGTCTCTCTTCGTGCTATGTCAGTCGGCGAACTCGGTCCGAAGAACGTCGTAACGGCCGGTCCGGACACCGAACTCGAAACGGTCGCACAGCGGCTCGCGTCGAACAACGTCGGCGCCGCGGTCGTCACCGAGGGCGAGGAACCGGTCGGGATCGTCACCGACCGCGACATCGCCCTCGAGGTGGCTCAAAGCGACGACGTCGCCGCGACGCCGGCGGAGGACGTGATGACGGCGGGGCTGACGACGCTGCGGGAAGACGCGGACGCGATCGAAATCTCGCGGGCGATTAAGGAGGAGAACGCGCGCCGCTTCCCGGTCGTCGACGAGAACGGCGAACTGACCGGCATCGTCACGCTCGACGACCTCGTCGCGACCATCGGCGAGCAACTGGACAACGTCGCCGACACGATCGAGGCCCAGTCGCCGGCGTACAGTCCGTAATCACCGTCCGGCGTCGGTCACCTCGAGCGGCTCGTCGACGCTCACGCGGTCGTGGACGGTGATGATCCGTTCCCCGCGTTCGGTGAGCGTCACGACCTTCCGGTCTCGGTCGTAGCTAACCGCCTCGCGATCAGCCAACCGCGGGACGTGCGAGTGGTGCAAGGAGAGATAGATCCGCTCGATCTCCTCGTCCGAGACGTCGGGGGCTGGCTTTTCGTTGCACGCTCGCGCCACGTCCGCCGCCGCGTCGGCCAGCGAGACGGGCGCGTCGTGTCGGTCGAGACACTCGAGCAACGCGCGACGATAGACGTGGCTCAACAGGCGGAACGCGATGTCTTGCGAGATTGTCTCATTGGTCATTGAGGAGACTAGCCGACCCGGCCGGAAGAGCGACGAACCTGCCGAGCGCAACACTTTAAAAGGTGTCAGTCATCTATGACGACTCGGACTCCCGCTCCGCCGGCAGCGTCGCGAAGACGAGGTTCTCGGTCCCCCGTCGGAGGAGTTCCGAGATCGCCTGGTGAGTGATGCCGAGATCGTCCGCGAGTTCGGCCGTCGTCGTCTCCCGCGGGACGCGGTAGTAGCCGCGCTCCGCGGCGGCCACGAGCGCGTCCCGTTGGGCCGCGGTGAGGTCCTGCAACTCGTGGTCCGAGCGGGTCATTTCGGTCAGGCTCAGGAGCCGAAAGGAGTAGTCCCGGTCCGCGAACTGCTCCCGGAATGCGTCGAACTGCTCGCGGTCGGCGAAACGGAAGTCGACCCGCCACTCGCCCCCCGAGAGCCGGGCCTCGAGCAGCGACCCCTCCTTGTCGATATACGAATCGATCCGCCGAATCACGTCCTCGGCCCACTCGACGTGGTAGAACGCCGCCTCGTCGAACCGCACGCTCGCGACGACCTCGTCGATCGACGGATCCGACTCCAACGCGTTCTCGACGGCGTCGAACTCCCCGTCGGCGATCCAGAGACACGGCATGATCCACTCCGTGCTGTGCGCGGCGATCCGCTCGGCCTCGACCTCGATCCCGGGAACGGCGCTCGACGCGTACTCGAGCGCCAGCGCTTCCGCCGGAATGGCGATGGATGCGCGTAACATACGGAACGGAGGGGTTCCAGCGAGAAAAAGCCGCGAGGGGGGTCGACTCGAGCGGGCGAACCGGCGGCGGCGCACGATGAACGTATTCAGCAACACCTAACCGCGTTCTCTCGAGTGAACACGCCGTGAACTACACCGTCCTCCGGGTCTGGGGAATCCCGATCCGCGTGAACGTCTCGCTGCTCGTCTTCGTTCCGGTGCTCGTCTGGCTCATCGGCAGTGGCGAACAGCTCGCCGCGTACGAGGTCGTCATCAACGCCGCGACGCCGGCGACGGTCGACGCGGCGAGTCTCTCCGCCGCCGACCGCTGGCTCGTCGCCACCCTCGCGGCCGTCGGACTGTTCGCGAGCGTCACCGTCCACGAACTGGGCCACGCGTGGGTCGCGATGCGCTACGATATCGAAGTCGAGTCGATCACGCTCTGGATCCTCGGCGGGCTGGCGAGCCTCGCCGAGATGCCACGGGAGTGGAACCGCGAGTTCTGGATCGCCGTCGCCGGCCCCGTCGCGAGCCTCATCGTCGGGGCCGCCTGCATCGGCGCGCTCTTCGTCGTCCCCGAGTCGGCGACGGTCGCCGTCTTCGCGCTCGGGCTACTCGGTGTCATGAACGTCTCGCTAGTGGCGTTCAACATGCTCCCCGCGTTTCCGATGGACGGCGGGCGGGTGTTGCGAGCCGTGCTCGCGCGCAACCGGTCGTACGTCAGCGCCACTCGGACGGCCGCCCGCGCCGGAACGCTGTTCGCGATCCTGTTCATCTTCCTGGGCGTCGTCGTGACGTTCAGCCCGGTCCTCGTGCTGGTCGCGCTCTTCATCTACATCGGTGCGACCAGCGAATCCCGCGCGGTCGTTCTCGGTGACCTCCTCTCGGGTCTGACCGTGACGGACCTCCTCTCGCCCCGGGAGCCGGTCCAGATCGGCGCGACCGTCGAAACCGTGTTCGCCCGCTTGCTCGCCGCGCGGCGAACGGACCTCCCCGTCGTCGACGAGAGCGGCGCGATCGTCGGCGCGATCACCGCGGCCGCGCTGCGCGACGTCGGGCCGGCGGAGTACGAGACGACGACCGTCGGCGACGTCGCGACGACGGACCTCCCGCGCATCGACGCCGAGACGAGCGCGTTCGACGCGCTCCAGACGTTACAGCGGAGCCGGGCCGACGTCGGGTTCGTCGTACGCGACGGCGAGCCCGTCGGACTGGTCTCGCGGGCCGACTTCGCCGCGGCGCTCGAGCTCCGGCACGAGACGACGGCGTTCTAACGATTCGAGGGTGTCCGGTAGCGAACGCCGATAGTAAAACGGAATCTCGACGGCGGGCGACTACTCGACGACGTGTTCGGTGTCGTACGAGCCCAGTCGACGGACCCAGCCGTTGTCGGCCAGTTCCTCGAGTTCCTCGATCGCCTCCTTCGTCCGGGCCTCGTAGAGGCCGGCCTCGAAGTCGGCGTGGAACACGTAGTCGCCGAGTCGCTGCCCGCTGGGGCGGGACTCGACCCGCGTGAGGTTGATGTCGCGATCGGCGAAGGGCTCGAGGAGTTCGAGCAGGAGCCCGGGGTAGTTCGCATTGGGGTAGACGACGAGCGAGCTCTTGCCGCCGCCCTTCGAGCGCTCCTCGGCGGGCGCCAGCGCGAAGAAGCGAGTCGCGTTCGAGTCCTGGTCCTGGATGTCCTCGGCGAGCACCTCGAGGGTCGGTTCGTCGTCGGCATTGGCCGGATGCCCGATACCCGCGATCGAGGGATCATCGCGGGCGAACTCGACGCCCTGGGCGGTGCTGGCGACCGCCTCGAGGGTGGCGTCGGGGTACTCTCGCTCGAGGTAGGTGCGACACTGCGCCAGCGCCTGGGAGTGGCTGGCGATCGTGTCGAACTCCGGTCCCTGGGCGAGGAGGGCGTGGCGGATCGGGGTGACGATCTCGCGGACGACGGCGACGTCGTACTCCGCGAGGGCGTCCAGGCTCTCCGTGACCGAGCCCTCGATGCTGTTCTCGATCGGGATCACGCCGCGATCGTACTCGCCGCCGGCGACGGCGTCGACGATGGCCGTCACCGACTGCCGGAAGTCGATCTCGTCGCCGTCCGCGATCGCCGTCGCCGCCCGGTGCGAGTAGGTTCCTTCGGGACCCAGCGTAACTGCGACCATCGGCTGGTGATAGCGGGGACGGGATCAAAAGGTCTCGGGTCCGTCTCGAGCGCTGTCGGTCGGTTCCCCCTGGTTCGGTCAGCGATCGCCCCGCACCGGATCGCACTCAGGCCGGCACCGTGACGATGTCGTCCTCGTACTCGGCGATCGCGTCCAGCACGGCCTCGCGGTCGTCGGCGTCGACGTCGAACTCCTCGAGCGTCGCGTCGAGGTGTCCGACGATGACGTCGAAGTCGGGTTTCGTAATCCCGAGGTCGTCGTGTGCGGCCTCCATGTCCGCGCCCGAGTAGTCGACGGGGCCGCCCGCAACCGCGCTGATGAACTGGGTCTGGTGGGCCCGCTGTTTCTGCATGTCGACGTCCTCGAAGTAGTGGGCGACCTGCTCGTCTTCGACTACGCGTTCGTAGAACTGGTCGACGACTGCACCGATCGCGTCCTGTCCGCCGAGTCGTTCGTACAGAGTTTCGCTCATCCACCCGGCCCTACGAATGGCGGAGGGTTAAGTACTCTCTCGAATATGTTCGCGCGAAAATTCATGTTACTTGGTCACAAACACCATATGTTTTGTGAGCTGAATGACCGCAACGACCGCCGCCCGACAAGCGTGCGCTTTTCATACCCCAGGCGCCGACTGTTCTCCCATGAGAACGCGCGGGACGCTGCGACTGGCGACTCGGGGATCCACACTCGCCCGGCGACAGGCCTCACTGGTCGAAGAGGCCTTAGAGGACCGGCGCTACGAGGTGGAACTGGTCACCGTCGAGACGACGGGCGACCAGATCAGGGACGAACTGATTCATCGGCTGGGGAAGACGGGCGCGTTCGTCCGCGAACTCGACGAGCGCGTCCTCGAGGGCGACCTCGATGGCGCCGTCCACTCGATGAAGGACATGCCGACCGAACAGCCACTAGAGCTCGTCACGGCGGCGGTGCCAGAGCGCGGGCCGCCGGGTGACGTCCTCATCACGCCCGACGGCTCGACCCTCGAGGAGCTTCCCGAGGGGGCGACCGTCGGCACCTCGAGCCTGCGCCGGCGAGCCCAGCTCCTCTCGGAGCGCCCGGACCTCGAGGTCGAGCCCCTGCGCGGGAACGTGGACACGCGCCTCGAGAAGCTGCTGGCGCCGTCGCTGCAGGAAGAACACCAAGGGCGCACGGAAGCCGAGAAGGAGCGCAAAGAGAACGCCGGCGACGACGACTACGAACCGGAGTACGACCGCACCGTCGAGGAGTGGTTCGACGACCTCTCGGAACTCGAGCGACAGGCGATGGAGCGCGAGGTCGAGACCGAGTACGACGCGATCGTCCTCGCGCAGTCGGGACTGGAGCGCAGCGGCCTCGCTCACTACGTCGACTATCAGGAACTCCCGACGGGGACGTTCGTTCCCGCGCCGGGACAGGGTGCGCTCGCGGTGACCGCACGCGACGGCGAGACGGCCCGCGACATCCAGTCGGCGATCGACTTCCCGCGGAGCCGCGTCGAGACGACCGTCGAACGGACGATCCTCGCCGAACTCGGCGGCGGCTGTATCGCGCCGGTCGGCATCTACGCGGTCGTCCAGGGTGAGTACGTCCACGCCACGGTCAACGTCTTCGACCGCGACGGCGAGGAGTCGGTCGAGGGGAGCCGCGACCTGCCGGTCGAGACCCACGCCGAGGCCGCCCGCGAGTTCGCCCGAGATCTCGCGGATCGCGGCGCGGCCGACCTGATCGAGGCCGCCCGCGAGGACACCGAGAGCGACGAAGGCGACGTTTCCGCGGAAGATAAGCCGGAGGGGAAGTGAGGGAACGTACGGAGATGTCAACGGACTCCATCAGCGCCGACCCGGGAACGGTCTACCTCGTCGGCAGCGGCCCCGGCGACCCTGATCTGCTGACCGTCAAGGCCAAGCGACTGCTCGAGGAGAGCGACGTCGTCCTCCACGACAAACTGCCGGGTCCGGAGATCATCGATCTCCTGCCCGAGGACCGCCGTGAGGACGTCGGGAAGCGCGCGAACGGCGACCGCACGCCCCAGTCGGAGATCAACGAGCGACTGGTCGAACTCGCCCGCGAGGACAAAACCGTCGTCCGCCTGAAGGGCGGCGACTCCTTCGTCTTCGGCCGCGGCGGCGAGGAAGCCGAGTACCTCGCGGCCCACGACGTTCCCTTCGAGGTCGTCCCCGCGGTCACCTCGGCCATCGCCGCGCCCGCGGTCGCCGGTATCCCGGTCACCCACCGCGACCACGCCTCCTCGGTGTCGTTCGTCACGGGCCACGAGGACCCGACCAAGGCGGAGTCGGCGGTCGACTGGGAGGCCCTCGCGGCGACCGGCGGCACCATCGTCGTCCTGATGGGCGTCGGCCGTCTGCCCGACTACACGAAGGCGCTGCTCGAGTCCGGGATGGCCCCCGAGACGCCCGTCGCGCTCGTCGAACGAGGCACCTGGCCCGACCAGCAGGTCGCGACGGGGACCCTCGAGACCATCGTCGACGCCCGCGACGAGGTCGGGATCGAACCCCCTGCAGTGACGGTGATCGGCGACATCGCCGGCATCCGGGCGTCGGTCGTCGACTTCCTACAGAACGACTACGGCGCCGTCGGCGCCGACGAGGAGGGGAGGGGCGACCGATGAGCGACACGCCCGACGCGCCGACCGTCGCCGTCTTCCGCCCCGACGACGAGCGCCTCGAGTCGGCCGCGGTCCTGCTCTCCGACCTCGACGCCGAGCCGGTTCCGGACCCGATGTTAGCCGTCGAGGCCACCGACGCGACGCCCCGAAGCGACGCCGACTACGTCGTCTTCACGAGCAAGACCGGCGCGGAACTCGTCTCTGAAGCGGGCTGGGAGCCCGGCGATCAGACCGTCTGTGCCATCGGCCCCGCGACGGCCGACGCACTGCGCGCCGAGGGGTACGCGGTCGACCTCGTCCCCGAGGAGTTCACCTCGAGCGGCCTCGTCGACGCGTTGGCGGATCGCGTCGCGGGCGCCCGCGTCGAGGTCGCCCGCAGCGACCACGGCAGCGCGGTCCTGCTCGACGGCCTCGAGGACGCGGGCGCGTACGTCCACGAGACGATCCTCTACCGACTGGTCCGTCCCGCGGAGAGCGGCGAGTCGGCCGCATTGGCCGCCGAGGGCGAACTCGACGCGGCCTGCTTCACGTCGTCGCTGACCGTCGACCACTTCCTCGAGGCCGCCGCCGAGCGCGGCGTTCGCGACGCGGCGATCAAAGGGCTCGCCGACGCCACCGTCGGCGTCATCGGCGAGCCGACGGCCGAGACCGCCGCCGAGCGCGGGATCGACGTCGACGTCGTGCCCGAGGAGGCCACGTTCGACGCGCTCGCGCGGGAGACGGTCGCGGCCGTTCGGCCCGATCGCGAGTAACGCCTCGCGACCCGACTCCGTCCGGGACATTTCGAGCGCAAAAACCGCGTGCAGGGCCGTCACAACCCGCGTTAGCAAGGGTAACCAATACTCGTATTGGACCCTATGTCTCGAGTACTGTGTCCGTACAAACGTCCCTCGGAAAACGGCTCGACCCGCCGGACTCGGTCGGCATACGCTTCGCGTTTCTCACCCTCTGGGGGATCGACGCGGTCGCCGCGACCCTGTTCTTTCTCGTCCCGTACGCGAGCGAGCTCAACCCCGTGACCGTCTTCTTCTACCACCTGTTCGGACTCCCCGGAGTCCTGCTCGCCGCGGCGTGCTACGCCGCGGTCGTGATGCTGATCGGGCACGTCCTCTCGGACCCGATGGACGTTCGGTTCGTCGCCATCATCGTCGGACTGTACGTCCTGTTCGCGGCGAACAACCTGCTCTTGCTCGTGTATCGCGAACCGCTGCCGGAGCTCCTCGGACTGTGGTGAGACGCCGACGGTGACGTCGGCCGTCGGCCGCCGACCGATGACCGGAGGTTTATCCCGAATGCCGCCCCATCGTCTACCGATGTACCGATGACCGGTCCGGTTCCCGAACTCGCCGATCGCGCCGCCGCCTGCGCCGACCGCCTCCTCGAGGCCGATCGCGTCCTGCTGGCCTCCCACATCGACGCCGACGGACTCACCAGCGCCGCGATCGCCGCACAGGCCCTAGAGCGCGCGGCGATACCCTTCGAGACGGTCTTCGAGAAACAACTCGACGAGGACGCCATCGCCGACATCGCGGCGACCGACTACGACACCGTCCTCTTCACCGACTTCGGGAGCGGGCAGCTGGATATCATCGGCGAGCACGAGGACGCGGGCGCCTTTACGCCCGTCATCGCCGACCACCACCAGCCCGCCGACCGCGACACCGAGTTCCACCTGAACCCCCTGCTGTTCGGAATCGACGGCGCCTCCGAACTCTCCGGCGCCGGCGCGAGCTACGTGCTCGCGCGGGCGCTCGCGGACGCGGCGGATGTCGAGCCCGCCGCCGAAGCCGACGGAGGTGAGGCGAATGAAATGAGCCGATCAACGCCGGATCCCCGCTCTGATGGGGGCATCGTCACCGCCTCGGGTGCGACCAACGCCCGCGCCGACAACTGCGATCTGGCCGCCCTCGCGGTCGTCGGCGCCGTCGGCGACATGCAGGCCTCCGGCGGGGAGCTCCACGGCGCCAACGAGGCGATCGTCGAGGAGGGCGTCGAGGCCGGCGTCCTCGAGACCGGCAAGGATCTGGCGCTCTACGGGAAACAGACCCGGCCGCTGCCGAAACTGCTCGAGTACGCCACCGACGTCCACATCCCCGGCATCTCGAACGACGAGAACGGCGCGCTCCGGTTTCTGGACGGACTCGACCTCGAGTTGAAACGCGACGGCGAGTGGCGCCGCTGGTCGGGGCTGACCAACGACGAGAAGCAGACCGTCGCCAGCGCGCTCGTCAAGCGGGCCGTCTCGACGGGCGTCCCCGCGTCGAAGATCGACCAGCTCGTGAGTACGGCGTACGTCCTCCCCGAGGAACCGGTCGGCACCGAGCTCCGGGACGCGAGCGAGTTCTCGACGCTGCTGAACGCGACCGCCCGCTACGAGCGCGCCGACGTCGGCCTCGGGGTCTGTCTCGGGGATCGAACGGGCGCCTTGGAGCGCGCCCGGAAACTGCTGCGAAACCACCGGCGCAACCTCTCGGAGGGGATCGACCTCGTCACGCGCGAGGGCGTAACCCACGATGAGCACCTCCAGTGGTTCCACGCGGGCGACGAGATCCGCGAGACCATCGTCGGCATCGTCGCCGGAATGGCGATGGGCAACGAGGGAATCAGCCGCTCGAAGCCGATCCTCGCGTTCGCGGAGAAGACCGGGGAGGACGACGCCGCCGAGGACGACGCGGAAGTCAAGGTCTCCTCGCGGGGCACTCACAACCTCGTCCGACAGGGACTGGACCTCTCGGTCGTCATGGGCGAGGCCTCGCGGGCCGTCGGCGGCGACGGCGGCGGTCACGACGTCGCCGCGGGAGCGACGGTACCCGAAGGAAAAGAGGACGCGTTCATCGAGCGCGCCAACGAAATCGTCGGCGAGCAACTCTCCTGACGGACCTCGAGTAGCGGCCGACTCGAGTCGCGAGTAAATCAGGTCGAACGGTCCATCGAGGCCGGCACCGTCGGTACCAGCGGCGCCCGCGAGGTCAGCAGGTACGATACCTTCCGAGCCCCGCCCTTGGCGTACTGGACCGAACTCTTGTGAATCGGCGTCCGCTTGCCGCGGATCTGAGTCCGGCCCTCGAGGATGGCCGCGACGAGTTCGTCGCCGTCGATATCGGCCCCGGTGGCGGCGTTCGCGTCGGGCGAGACGAGAATCTCGGTGTAAGCCTTGCCGACGTTGGGCAGGTAGTGGGCGTCGCTGGCGCCGATTTGGGGATAGCCGTGGCGACGGGCGAACGTCCGCGCTCGGCGGTTGCGGTAGCCGGTAAAGACCATCGAGTTGTAGGTCTCGATCGCGTCGGCGTCCTCGAGGTGACGTTTGCGGACGCCGTGGCGGCTGCGCTGGAACGGGTGGGGAACGATCGCGATCCCGCCGCGGGCGCGGACGGCCGCGACGGTCTCGGCAAACGACTGGCCGGGTTCGGGCCGTTCCTCGACGCCGATCGCCAGCAGGTGGCCGTGGCGCGTCGACACCTCGACGCCGGGGATGCCGATCAGGCCGTACTCCGGCGCGAGTTCGGCCGCGCGGAGGGACTCACCGATCTCGTCGTGGTCGGTGATGACGACCCCGTCGAGTCCGATGTCGGCCGCCTGTTCGAGGATGAGTTCGATCGGTTCGTGCCCGTCGTAGGAGTCGTCGGAGTGAACGTGAAAATCGATCGCGAGCGGAATCTGAGTCGTCATAGCGGGATCAGGGCGGGGAACGCTACGCCCAGTACTTCGCTGGTCCGCATAAACGCTGTGTTGCCGCTCGAGAGGAGAGCGAGGGCCGGTTTCAATATAGCATTATCAGATTTATCGTGGCGAGAGCCATCCCGCGACGGGCCGAACGACGACCTGCAGACGAAGCGGCGAAGTAGAGCGATACGACGGATATCAGGGATTAGACCCGGTGATGGCGGGCAATCACTCGTTTCCGGCAGTTCGGCGGACGGATCGACGCGTCTCGAGAGATTTAGGCCACCCTAAAATTCGGTGGACTTATGTTGGTTTAGGTAGGCCTAAAGAACGAACGGCGGTCCCCGCTACCGCGATTCGGCGCAACGAGGCGATTCCGCCCCGAACGGGGCCGTGGCGCCGCACGACCGCCCTGCGATCCGCCGAGTGACTGGAGGAAAACCATGGTCGGAACGACACTCAGAGAGATTCGCCACGAGATCGAACGGTTGGCCAGCGACGACGGCGACTACTACGTCGTCTGCGCTCGCTCCGGCGAGCGACCCGTTCCCGTCGCCGGCCAGCGGTTCGCGACCCGTACGGCCGCGGCCGACGCGGCTCGAGCGACCGAACAGTACCGGGCGGCGCTCAGACGGTACGATCCGCAGTTGCCCTACTACGACCCTATCGTCCGGCAAGAGCAGCCGCTGCACGTCGGCGACGGGCCCGACGACCCCGACGGGGGCACGGACCCCGTCCCCCAGCAGCCCGTCGATCACGGCGGCGAGGCCGACGATCCGCTGATCAGTTTCTGTCACGACGTCTCCGGCGCCGTGTTCGAGGCCCTCTCGGGGAGCGAGCACGACGAGGCCGAGACGGCGATCATGGAGACCTATCTGGCCGCCGCCGAAGCCACGACCGACCGGAACACGCTCTGCCTGGTGTTGCTCGAGGCGATGGCGGCCGAACTCGAGGCGCACTTGACTGTCGACGAACGGACGCGACTGCTGCGGGACGCGGCGGCGAATCTCCCGTCAGTCGCGGCGGCGGCCGACCCCGTCGAGGCGAGTCTGACGTATCTCGACTCGCTGTCGCTAGTGCGAGCGTACGACGTCGTACGCGAGCCGCGGCCGGAGATCGACGCCTGGAGCGTCTCCCTGCGCGGGTACGCCATCGACTGCGACGGCCGGCGGTTTCCGACGCTGCCGATCGGGATCGACATCCTGCGCCGGACGTCAGAGGCGACCGCGGCGCTGGGCGTGACCGACGTGACCGCGCTGGGCGAGGGCGACTGGGAACTCGTCGTGACCAGCGACGTCGAGGCCGCGGGCGGCCTCGTCTGTCTCACGGAGGACGAGCCATGACGGACTTGACGGTCGTCCACCGGGCGGTGGCGTGTCTCGAGGGCGAACGGGACGACGTCGCCGACCGCGCGTCGGCCCTCGAGACGTTCGCGCGGGAGGTTCGAGACGTGCCGACGGCGTCAGGACCCGCGCAGGCGGCCGGTACCGTGCCGGCGACGCCGAAGGCGATGGCGACGGCGGTCGGATCGGCGACCGCGACTCCGCAGCCGTCCGACGACCGCTGTGAGACCGTCAAGGAGGCGTTCGTCGAGACCGTCGAACCGCACACGATCGCGGCCGACGACGACTCGCTCGTCGAGACGATGGCGGCCGAACTCTCGGAGGAGATCGCGGTCTCGCTGGCCGCCGACGCCGACTGGACGCCGGCGCTCAAACGAGCCGTTCTCGAGGAAGTCGAGACCCAGCACCGGAAGACGGTGCTGCTCGAGGAAACGCTGCAGCGCGAGCGACGGACGCTCGAGGAGGCGATCGACGAAATCGACGAGATCGTGGGGTGGCTTCGAGCGACGGCTGACGAATCGCTGCTTCAGTGCGGGTTCGACGATCTGCGCGAGAAACACGACCGACTCGAGACCCATCGGGACCGCCTCGAGACGCTGACCGACGAGCGACAGCGGCAGTTCTCCGGGGAGACGAACCCCCGCGGGACCGCCGACTACCGAGAACTCGTCGCGGCGATCTACGCGGATCTCCCCGTCAAGTTCCCGCTGCTGTCGACCGCGGCGCGGCTGTACGGGATCTGCGGCGACTGCCAGCGGACGGTTCGCGCGCATCTATCGCGGCGCGCCTAGGCGACCGCTCGCCGAGCGCGGACTACGACGACGACTGCGAGAGGCTGTCCGGGACGAGATCCGGAAGGGGGACGCTCTCGAGGACGTCCCGAACCTCGAGGGGATTGTCGCCCGTCGAAACGGTGTCGTGGACGCGTTCCATACACGCGAGGGCGCCTTTGACGGCGGCTCGGCGGGTCGACACGCGGCCGATCACCTCGGTGATCGTCTGGTCGGTGAGGAAGTACCGGTACCGAAGCTCCCAGCACCGACAGAGGCCGAGTCCCGGATGCGAACGATCGGCGGCGGTGCGATCCGCGACGAGTTCGAGCGGGGGCTGGCTGTGACGGTATTCGAACCGGTCGTCACAGCAGTCGAGGGGTCCCCATCCCGGTGGTAATGCCTCGCATGGAATGGGGGGCTGATCGGGAGGCATGTCCCTCCCTGAACCGGGAACGGGAGTGTCGGTTCCGCTTGCGTACGCATTGTTCGTATACCGCCTCCCCTACTGTGTCATCTCGTTGTCACTCTCGAGCGGCCTCGAGACCGCGAGACGGCGGCGGCCGACCGATCGTCCGACTTTTGTCTCCGGTCGCCGTCCCTCCGGGTATGGCCGACTTCGACCCCGAACAATTCGAAGACAAGTACGCCAACTACTTTCCCGAACTCCAGCAGGCGTACAAGAACGCGTTCAACCGGATGAACGATCAGTACGACTCCGAGCTGGTCCACGCGATCGACCAGCAGGTGTTAAACGAGAGCGAACCCTTCTACGAGGGCGACGGCGAGTTCCGCGTCGAGCTCCCAGAGGACCCCTACGACCGACTCACGGGCGTGCTGGTCGAGCGGGACCGGTTCGAGGAGGTTCTCGAGCGTCACGTCGAGGAGATCGAGGCCGAACTGCAGCGAGTTTTCGGGTTCGCCTGATCGGGGCCAAACGACTCGAGGACCGCGATTCGGCCGTCGCGAGCGTCGGCAGCCGAACGGGTAGGACGGAAGGTTTAGGGGCACCCACATCCAAAGGTGGTCTATGAGCACGGAATCCCAGAACGACGGGGACGACCTCGAAGACCGCGTCGCGAACTTCCTCCGCCGCAACTTCCCGCAGATCCAGATGCACGGCGGCAGCGCAGCGATTCAGGACATCGACCGCGAGAGCGGCGAAGTCAGCATCGCCCTCGGCGGGGCCTGCAGCGGCTGTGGCATCTCGCCGATGACGATCCAGGCGATCAAGAGCCGAATGGTCAAGGAGATCCCCGAAATCGAGACGGTCAACGCCCACACCGGGATGGACGGCGGCGAGGCCGACATGGGCGGTGGCGGCGGCATGAGTCCGTCGTTCCCCGGCGAGACCGTCGACGACGATGGTGACGCCGACGAAGGGCCGGAAGCACCGTTCTAATCGCCGGTCGTCCCGCGTAGTTCCAACCGCGTTTTTCGCTATTTCACTCGCCGAGAGATAGTGGTTCGACTTCCTTTCGCCGGAGTCCGTGGAGTCGGAGGAGCGCTCAGCGGCACCGCTGTGGGAGCCGCGGTAGACGGATACCGCGCCGACTTCGGGCGGCGCGAAACGGAGACCGTAGCGAGCCTAATCGCCGCTACTCGAGCGATTTCGCCCGGTTCTGAAACTCGCCGCCGCACTCACATACACCGGGATGGGTGTTCGCTTCGACGACGGTCCCACACTCGAGACACTCGTAGGTCGACGCCGATTCGGGGTCGTTCTCGCCTTCGACGTCCTGATCGTGAGGCATACGACGCACTTTTCGGTCCACGATCATATATTTCGTGCAAAATAGTTAAGGCGAGTAGCCGCGACGACGGTCAGCGCAGCTCGAGTTCTCGTTCCCACGTCCTGACCAGCGACGTCAGGACCCGGTTCGTCGGCACCTCGAGGCCCCGCTCGGCCGCCCGATCGACCACGTAGCCGTTGATGGCGTCGATCTCGGTGCGCCGCTCGGCGCGGACGTCCTGGTGCATCGAGGACGTGTTCGCGGCCGTCTCGCTCGCGACGGACTCGAGCGCGGCGAGCGCCTCGCGGTCCGAGAGGGAGACGTCGCAGGCCCGCGCGACCCGCGCCGTCTCGCGGGCGGCGGCGCGGGACAGGTCGATCGCGTCGGCCTCGAGGACGGCCCCGTTTTCGGTCCGAGCCAGCGCCGTGACGGGGTTGATACCGGCGTTGACGGCGAGTTTCTCCCAGAGGCGACGGGGCATGTCGTCGGCGACGGTCGTCTCGATCCCCGCGGCCGCGAACGCCTCGCCAACTCGATCCGCGGCGGCCGCGGGATCGCCGTCTCGAGCCCCCAGTACGACCTCGCCGACGCCGGTACACGCCACGACGCCCGGTTCGCGCAACATCGCGCCGTAGGTCGCCGTCGCCGCAAGTACCGGGGCCTCGAGCCGCGCGGCGAGCGTCTCCTCGTTCCCCATACCGTTTTGCAGGGAGCAGACGACGTCGAACGAACCCATCGTGAGCGCGTCGGCGGCGGCCGCGGTGTCGAACGATTTGACCGTCACGACGGCCAAATCAGCCTCGAGCCCCGTTCCGTCGGTCGTCGCCGCTGGAGACGCGTTGCACGGGAAGCCCGCCGCCTCTCCCTCGAGCGTCAATCCCGACTCGCGGACGGCCTGAGCGTGGGCCTCTCGGGCGACGAGCGTCACCTCGTGCTCGCGGGCGAGCAGTCCGCCGACGAGACTGCCGAGGCTTCCGGCCCCGAAGACGACGATCTCCATGGCTCGAGGTGGAACGAGCGGGCTGAAAACGGTTGTCGTCTGCGAGCCGCGCTCAGTCCTCGGTCCAGTAGTAGAGGTTCTCTCGCTCGGTGCCACAGGACGGACACTCGTCGGGGATATCACGGTCGAGCCGGCCCATTTCGCCACACTCCCAGCAGCGCCACATGAGTTCGGCCTCGCCGAACTGCTGTCCCGAGCGGACGTGTTCGACGCTCATTCCTTCGATTCCGTCACGCAAGGTGACGTAGAGCCCGTTCTCGTCGAGCCCGCGGATCCGTCCGATCGTCTCGCCGTCCTCGGTGTAAACCGTCGTTCCGAACCCCAGTCGCGGCTGTTTTTCGGCCATGGCGTCTCACCGCCTACAGCTACGTCGCGCGTGACGATAAACTCCAATACGCGATATAAAATAAGCCGCGGCCGGCCGGCGCAGTTCAGTCCTCGGTCCAGTACATCAGGTTCTCGCGCTCGGTGTTGCAGTTCGGACACTCGTCGGGCAGTCCGTCGTCGATGTCGCCCATTTCGCCACACTCCATGCAGCGCCACATCAGGTGGGCCTCGCCGAACTCGTGGCCCGAGCGGGCGTGTTCAACGCTCATCGACTCGGCGCCCTCGCGCGTGGTGACGAAGAAGCCGCTCCGCTCGAAGCCTCGGACCTTTCCGAGTTCGTTCCCGTCCTCGTCGTAGACGACCTGCCCGAGGTTGAGGTCCAGAACCTCCTCGACGGCGTCTTCCTCGCCTTCTTTCGCCGGAGTCTCCCCAGTTTCGACCATGGGCGAACGGACGCCGGCAACGCGAATAAAGTCACAGCGCGCATTATGCAAGCGGCCGCTCGAGGGCCGGTACCAACCGAGAACAGCCGATCGACGAGCAGCACGGACGATGATCTGAAACTGTAAACCAGACGCGAGAAAACGGAATCATTGGAAGGTGATTTCGCCGGTAATAGAAAACAATATACACCTCCCGTATAGATAGCCGCCGTATGGTAACCCTCCACACATCAGAGTTTCCCAGTGGTCGGCGATCGGCCGGCCGGTGCGGCACCGACGGCGAGGGGGGCCGAGCGGTACTGACCGTTGCGAGGGAAAAGGTGGACAACAGTCGAGCACCTTCGGCGGACGTGTTGTCTCAGACGTCCGCGTTCGGTCATCAGTTCGATCGCTGTCTGACCGTCGTCCCGTCTACGAGCCATGCCGACGATAGCGCGAGGGTGAGGGGAGTATGACGGGGACCGGCGTTACGACCGTCGGTGACTGTCGGATCGCCTACCGGCGCGCGGGGACGAGCGGTCCCCCGGTCGTCCTCTGTCACGGCGCCGGGATCGACGACGCGACGGTCTCGTGGCGCCACGCCATCGACGCCCTCTCCGAGGACTACCGCGTCTACGCGATCGACTGGCCAGGGTACGGCCGCAGCACCGGCTCGGTCACCCACACGACCGAAACCTACGTCGACGTCCTCGACGGATTCCTCGAGTCGCTCCCCTACGAGCGGGTCTCGCTGGTCGGGATCTCGATGGGCGGGGGCGCGGCGCTCGGCTACGCCCTCGAGCGACCCGACCGAGTCGAGCGACTAGCGCTCGTGGACAGCTACGGACTTGGCGGACGACTGCCCAACGCCCTCCCGTGGAAGCTGCTGTCGCGGGTTCCCGGAATGACGGAGTTCGGCAAGATCGCTGCCGGGGCTACCACCGATAGCGTCAGACTGGTTCTCGATAGCCTCGTCGCCGATTCCAGCGCCCTCTCCGACGGGTTCGTCGAGGACGCCCGGGCGAAGCTGATGGAACCGGGCTCGATCCAGGCGTTCACGGAGTTTCAGGGGAACGAACTCTCCTACGACGGCCGCGTCGCGACGAACTTCGTCGACGACCTCGACGACCTGTCCGTCCCGACGCTGCTGATCCACGGCGAGGAGGATCCCCTCGTTCCTCTCGAGTGGTCGGTTCGGGCCGCGGACCGCATTCCGGACGCCGAACTCGACGTCATCGAGAACTGCGGCCACTGGGCGCCTCGAGAGCTCCCCGAGCGGTTCAACGAGAGTCTCCTGAACTGGCTCCCGGACCGCCGCTGTGCGCCGACGCCCGAGTATCCGCCGGCCGAGATGCCCGGGGTTACTCGCGTCGGGGACTGATCTACCCTCGCTTGCCCGGTCCGAACCGAAACTTCGCTTTGTTCGGACTACGACTCGGTGGCTTTCGTCGGGCTACGCATCAGCGAGTGAGCGACTCGAAGAATCTGAGCGGGGCACGGTTCGAAGTTCCTGAGGGACGAGAACTGCGGAACGACGAACGACAATGGCGAACGGAAAACGGGAAACGAAGTGACCCGTGAGCGATGTCGTTCACCGGGTGCGGCGAAGTCGCGCTCGGGCCGACGACTGCGTGGGTGAGCGAAGCGACTGAACGAATCGAGTCGCGCTCCTCGAGTCCGGTGTCTTCGGCGTAGCGGGAATACGCTTGCTTGCTATCCGACCGTGGTTCGATCGCTCCGAGTCGACCGTTCTACCGTATCGGTAACAGAGAGCCGGGAGAGGGTTGTCTCTCCCAGACTGACCAGATTGACGGAGAACGTTCGACGGGTCTCGAGGGGCGACGTGATTACACAACAATGAGAAACGAGTTCGACTATATACGAAACTAGATTCATATATAATCGACCATTAGCGGAAGGAACTTATGTCAAACATACAATTATCCTAGGTGATATATGGCTGACTTCAGTCAGACCGGACGGAGAACGGTGCTACGAGGGGGTGCCGCACTCGGTGCTGGCATTATCGCGGGTTGTCTTGACTTCACTACTCTCGAATCAGACGACACTGAGAGTTCCGCTGCAAACGCTTCCGACGAGAACGGTTCGAACGATGTTGACACCGAGGACGACGCAGAAGAATGGAGCGAGTGGTCTGAGAACGGCGCGCTCACGTTTATCTATGACGACGGGCCGGTCCAGGACCTGGAACTGGCATTGCCAGCCCACGAGAAGTACGATGCGCCAGCTTCAGTCGGTATCGTCTCCGACTGGATAGAGAGCGACGACGAGAGATGGATGGATTTCGACGACGTCGAAACGCTCTCCGACGCCGGGTGGGAGATCGCATCCCATACGGCGACACACGTAGCGATAAGTTCCTTCGAGCTCGTTGCGGACGTCTCGTCCGGCGATAGCCGTATCTATCCCGAGGGGAGAGGTCAGCACGGATTCATGCTCGGGAATCCGATCGAAGTCACTGATGGGGAGAAGCTTGTCCAGCGGACGGTTATCGACTCGGGAACTGATGATGTTGGCAAATATATCGAGCTTGATAGGCCGATCAATGACTCGTTTATAGCCGGGGAGACGGTCGAGAGGTATCCGGAGACCTTCGTTCGCGAGGAACTTGAGGAATCGAAGCAAGTGCTATCTGAGTTCCAGCCGACGACGTTCTTGGCCCCGCACGATGTCATCGACGACTATCACCTCGACATCGTCCGAGAATACTATGACGGTGTGTTCAACGTAAATCCAGATACACTGATCAACGATGTGCCGTTCGACTCGTTCGACACGAACCGATCATACTTCGCTGAGCGAGTTGATCGGGACAGCGTGTACGAGGACCTTGAACAGATAGCTGAAGCGGGTCTCTATGGAATGGTTGGTGCCCATACACATTTCGAGGAAGTCACACAGGACCGTATCGAGGAAACGCTCGAGTGGTGCGACGAACTGAGTATTGACGTAATCACGTTCGAGGACGCAATCAGTCGAGCGAGCGCTGAGTGACAAGGTGGACGAAGAGGCGATAGGCCAGCGATACTTCTTGCGGAAATCGCTACAATTCGTCCGGGTTATAGCGGGCTCAGCCGTCCCATACTCACGGACAGCAGTGCGTACCGATGGTCGGCACGTTCGGTACTGTGAAAGCGAAGAGAGAACTGCGACTGGCACCGCTGGGAGTCACTTCATCGAGAAGTGATTCCTGCAAGTGCCGTCGTTGACACAGGAAGCCCTGCCTCAAGGAACGAACCGCGAAAGCGGTGAGCGAGTAGGGTGGGGTAGTTCACGTATCGCTTCCAGGACCCCCACCCATGAAATCGGCAATCGTCGTGGGCTTGTTCTTGTCGTTCTCGAAGATACTCTCGAGCGAGCGCTCGAGCACTTCGAGCCGCTGTTTCGTGTAGTCGCGGCAGTCGTACTCCTCGGCGACCTGGATCGCGGTCTGCATGTACTTGTTGACCGAGCCCTTGTGGACGGTGAGGTTGACGCGGCCGCCACACTCCCGACAGTCGCCGGTCAGGGGCATGCGGCGGAACTTCTCGCCGCAGTCGAGACAGCGAGTCTCCTGTCGGGAGAACGCGCGCAGGTTCCCGATCAGGTCCGGCAGGAAGTGGTACTCGATGACCCGTTCGGCTACGTCGGTCTCGTCGACGGCCTCGAGTTTCCGCGAGAGCTCGAGCTGGGCGTCCATCTTGTCCATCATCGAGCCCAGTGTCTTGTACGCCGAGAGGTCGGGCCCCATCGCGATGTCGGTGGTGTCGTGGGTGTGCTCGAAGCCGGTGTACTCGGTGTCGGTGCCCAGCGTGTCCTCGGCGATTTCGACGTCGACGTCCTCCGGGTCGGCCTGCTCGCGGGTCGCGAGGAAGAACTCGCGGGGGTACTGCGAGACGACGTCCATGTTGTGGGCCTCGTCGTCGATCTCGGAGGGATCGATGCGGGAGGACATGACCAGCGGAGCGTCCATCTTCCCCCCGCGCTGGTCGGGCAGGAAAGACTTACTGAAGTTGAGAAGTCCGTCGAGTAGCAGCATGACGCAATCTTCGTCACCGTCGCACTGACCGACGAATAAGTCGTTTGCGACGAGTGTGTTAGTGTCATCAACAGTCAGACAGTAGGTGTGGTCTATATCACTTTCGACAATTTCGACGGAAGTGACTTCGTCGAACCAGACATCTCCACCGTCGGCGAAGAGACGCTGTGAGCGTAACTCCGTCGTCTCGAGAACGTCGTCGATCGTCTCCTGTTTCCGTTCGAGGTGGAAGCCGATACGATCGGCGAATCGAGCAGCGTTCTGGGACGTGATCTTGAGAACTCGCGTTTCGAATTCAGGGATCTCTTCCTCGTCCCCGTAGAACTCGGAAACCGCTCCAGTGGACGGTTGCCGAGTTTCTCGATACGTCTTCGCTGCGATACCGAACCGTTTCAGCGCGGCGACGAGATCGTTCGCGAGTTCGTCACTGATAGTATGTGCGCGAATCTCGATGCGATCACTCGAGGCGCTCCCGTCACCGCTGAAATATGCAGCCAAGAACGCACGTAAGTGTGACTGGGGACTGTCGAAGAGGTAATCGGGAATCCGTTTCGTTTCCGCAGTCGAACCGAGTTCGAGCACGTCCGTGAAGAGGGTCGATACGAGTCGGCTCGAGACCGTTATTTTCCACTCATTCTCTTCGAAGGCGTCGATCGACAGGGCATCGCTGAACGTATCAATGATCTCGTCACGGGCTACTGCGTCCGGTGTACAGATAGTCGTCTGATAGAACGAGCCGTTCTCACGCCGGGTGAAGCCCTCCGCAGCGTAGTAACCAAGCAGCGTCGCAATCGATTCGTCGATTTCGAAGTGGCGCCGGACGCTCGCAGTATCACGTTTGACACCGAGGGTCACATCATCCGGAATACGTTCGAGGAGTTCCTTCCTGCCGAAAAGCGAAAGAAGCGGAGCAATCGGAACGCTGTCCCGATTCACCCAGTTATAGACTGTCGACTCGGAAACGTCGAGACGCTCTGCGACCGGTTTGAGGTAGGCGTTCTCTGAAGTCGCATCGTCGAGGAGTGCTTTGATTCGATCGGACCCGAGTTCCCGAACGACGAGTGATTCGTTCGGAATCGCTTCCGCATCGATGAACGCGTCAAGCAGGTCGATTGATTGCGTCGTTCCTTCGAAGTCGATCGACTTGGGGGAGGGAAGTTCGTCGCCGGCCGAGAGCGCATGGGCGTCGATCGATTCGAGCCCAGACGGCGTCCATCGGTGGAACGTGTGATCGGGCGTAACAGTCAGTGTCCGGCCGCTTCGCGTTTCGATACGAACGAGATGATCTGGTGCAGGATGTTTCGAGATCGACTCGACTGAACGTTCGACGGTCGTTCCGTCAGATGTTATGGATGGAACGGAAAGCCCATCGACGTCTTGGACGAGCGTTCCGATGTCGTCTTCGGTCGGATCAGTCAACCGTTGCTCGACGATCGTTTCGATTGGTTCGTACGTCCGTTCGCCGTTCTCGTCCTGATACCAAATTTTCGTCTCGGGATGGAAGCAGTTCCGCCGTTTCGCAGCGTGAAAGTACGGATGGGCGTATCCGACTGCCGCGCTCGTGAAACCGATAACTCTCCCGACAGTTGCCGCACTCGTGTGGGGTGCCATCCCGAACACCAGCTCGCCGACCAGTTCCTGCCGATCCTCGAACTCGTAGAACGGCTCGAGGCCGTAGTACTGCTCCAGCAGGTCGTCGATGAAGTCGGCCGTCTGCAGCATGTGCTCGGCGGCGCCGTCCGAGAGGACGATGTCCTGGACTTTCAGCTCGACCAGCTGGTCCTCGTGGGTCAGCGGCTCGCCGTGAATGTCCTCCTCGTAGCCAAGCGCCTGGAGCTGGCCGACGTCGATGTCGAGTTCGCTGGCGCGGACGGACGTGACCGGGAGGTCGGTCATGTCGTAGCGGACGGTGCCGTCCTTGAACGCCGAGACGTCGTGTTTCGCGCGCAGGATCCCCTTCTCGATGGGTTCTGGGATCTTGTTCGTCGAGGACAGCCCCTTGACGCCTTTCAGGATGTCGAAGGCGTTCTCGCGCTCGCCGACCGACTCGAGGGCCGAGCGGAACTCGTCGTTGACGTCGATCTCCCGGACCTCGACGCAGGTGCCCTCGCGTTCACAGCGGTCGCACTCCACGCGACCGGCGTCGTCGGGCTCGAGGGACTCGTCGCAGTCGGGACAGCGGTAGTCGGGTTCGGTCCGCGCGTCGCAGTCCGGACAGCGGTTCTTGAACGTCTCCGTCGCGCAGTCGGGACAGCGCTGGCGACCGACCTGGAGTTCGACGACGCCGGGAGTGTCGGACATCGTCTCGGCGTGTTTGGCGGCGTCGGCGACGTTGCGCTGTGCGCCGCCGGCCTCGCCGATCGGGAACAGGGTGTGGACGGGCGGGCTGAGGTCTCGGCTCTCGGACTTCTCCGGGCGTCCCATCCGGTTGCCGATCCGCGTGGGGGCGCGCTCGCGCACCTGAAACGGTGCGACCTCGTTGACTGCCTCGATGGCGTTAGCGCCGTCGGGTTCGTCTTCCTGGCCCCAGTTGCGGGCGCGCTCCGAGAGGTCGTCGTCGGCCCACGTGCGCTCGAGTTCGACGATCGGCTCCTCTTCCCGCTTTCGTTCGTCCGGATCGACATCGGGCTCGAGCGCGGCGCCGTCGGCGACGGCCTGCCGTGGTTCGCAGCCGACGGTGCGGACGAACGGCCGCCAGTCGTCGACCTCGATGCGGTCGCCGTCGCGCTGGCGGTGCTCGATGACGATCGTCTCGAGGGCGTCAGCGACCGCGTCGTCGTGCTCGAGGACGAGGATGCTGTCGTCCCCGTTTCCGTTCACGCTGCCGTCGCCATCCTGCTCGATCCGGCCGTCGGCGACCGCCGCTGCGAGGTCACAGAAGGCGTCGACGGAGATGTCGTGCCAGAGGTAGGTGTACTCGGGATGGAGCGGCGCGTCGTACTCGATGGCCCACTCCACCGCCTCCTCGGGGTCGGGGAACTCGAGGTCGATCCTGGGGTCGTCCTCTAAGGCTTGCACGTCGGCGCCGGCGGCCGCTAAGTCCTGGACCCACCACTCGTAGGTGTAGGAGGCGGGCGCGAGCGGGTGGTTGTTCTCGACGAACTCGCCGTAGTTGACGAGGTACTCGCCGAGGTCTAAGATCTTCTCGACGCCGTTTCTGATCTCGAGGGCGTCCTCGGGGTCGTCGATCCGGCGGACGTCGCCGTTGGCGAGTTTGACCGTCGGACCCTCGAGGGAGTCGACGGGGACGACCCCCGCCGCTTTGCCGGGGCGTTCGGTCTTGATCTGGGTGCCGGTCGCGAGGAAGTCGTCGACCAGGTGCATCGCGGCGGGGTGGACGCCGGCGGTCGCGAAGCCGTGGTTGCGCGCGCGGCCGTATCGCAGTCGAAAGCCACCGTTCGCGCAGGGGTGGGAGAAGACCGGCCGACCGGCGATTAGGTCCCGGAGGAACTTCGTGGACTCCTCGACGCGCGGCGGGCCCTGCGGTCCGTCAGCGTCGTCGCCGTCCGCGGAGTCCTCGCCCTCGCTCTCGGCGTCGCCGTCATCGTCCGCGTCGGCGCCGTCCTCGCCGTCCCCCTCGTCGGCCGCGTCCTCGTAGTAGGTGCCGTCGATCAGGTCCTGGAGCCACGGCCAGTCGATCTCGTCCAAGTTGCGGGTGTAGCGCTGGATCTTCGGCGCCTTGAGCGCGATCCCCTCGGCCATGACCAGACACATCCCGCCGCGGGCGCTGTTGGTGTCGACCCGCTCTAAGTCGCGAAAGCCCGAGACCTCCTCGTCGCCGGTGGCCTCGCCGTCCAGCATGATCGGCATGTGCTTGGCGATGAACTTCGTCTCCTTGTCCTTGGGCGTGTACTGGAGGCCGGTCTCCTTGTCGTAGAGGGCGATCTCTTCCGCGTAGCGCTCGATCTCGTCGTCGCGGGCGTTGAACTGCTCGATGCCCACGAGCGCGCGGGTGTAGTCGGCGACGAGCACGGACAGCGCCTGGGCGGTCCCGCCAGCCGACCGGATCGGGCCGGCGTAGTAGACGTTGACGAACTCCGTCCCGTCGTCGTTCTCTAAGATCTCGACCTTGTCGATCCCCTCGATGGGGGCGGCGACGACCCCTTCGGTCAGCAGGGCGACCGCGGTGCGGACCGCGCCCTCGACCTTCCCGGCCTTGGACTCGTAGTCGCCGACCCGGCCCTCGGCGAAGTCCTCCGCGAGTTCGAGGGCGGCCTCCTCGCGGCTCATCTCTCCCTCGAGTTCGCGGACGCGCTCGGCGACGCCGTCGATCCCGAGGATGTTCTCGACGCGGTCGGCCATGTCCCGCGCGGTCGGAATTTCGACCTTGGGTTTCGGATCGGCGCCGCGCTCTTTGGCCCGCTCGGCGACGTCGAAGGCCTCGTCTAACTGGGACTCGAGCCGCTCGAAGTACCGCTCGTCTACCTCGCGCATGTCAGAGCCACAGGTCCAGTTCGGTGGTTTCGTCGTACTCACGCTCGAGGGGCTCCTCGAAGACGCGCATGTAGACCTCGCCGGCCCAGACGGTCGCCTCGTTCAGGTGGCCGGAATACGTCGTCCCCTCGTCGTCCGAGAGGACGACGTGGGTGTGCGCGAACCGATCGTACTGGCGAGACTCCGTCTCGCTGTCCTCCGAGTGTGACTCGGAGACCTCGAGCCACGAGACGTTCCCGACGCAGCTGGCGACCTCGAGGGGCTCGTCGAACTCGATCGGATAGTACTCGCACTCGTCCTGATCGTAGAACCAGAGTTCCGCGTCTTGGACCGCGCCGAGGGCGGTAAACCAGGCCGCGTCGGCGTCGACCTCGCCCGCGAGCGACTCGATCTCGGCCCGCCAGTCGGCGCCGTGCTCGAGGCGAGCGACGTACTCGTTCGTCGTCTCGACGGTGCGGTAGTTCATACTCAACATCTGTATCGGCCGATAGAAAAAGCTCTCCGGTTGGCCACTGGGGCGCGATCGCGCCCTCGAGTCGTCAGCGTACGAAACCGACAACGAGAGTGGACAATCAGGTACAGTATCGGAAGAGTCCAACTATAGTGGACCATTCCGCACATAAGTGTTCGACATGCCCCTAATATATCCGTAATACCTCTTGTTCGAACAATCAATCACACGATTTCTTCAATTATTTTGATGGGCAGCAAAAGCTATATTTGTGGTGTCATACCATATCGTACGTTATGGTGCAACGCAACACAGAACTTTCTCGACGGCAGCTCCTCGCCTCGGGTGCTGCTGTCTCCGCAGCGGCGGTCGCAGGGTGCATCGGTGGGGGCGACGGCGACGGCGACGCCTTCCATTTCACGCAAGAGCAATCGCGGGAGGATCAGTTCGATCCCGTCGTTTCGAACGACGTCTACAGCTACCAGGTGATCAACAACGTCTTCGACGGGCTCTACGAGTTCGGCGAGGACCTCGAGCTCCAGCCCAAGCTCGCGACGGGCGAGCCGACCGTCGAGCGCGAGGGGACGCGCTATATCTTCGAGATCGAGGAGGCGGCCGAGTTCCACAACGGCGACGACGTGACCGCCTCGGACGTCGCCTACTCCTTTACCGCGCCGGTCGAGGAGGAAACGGAGAACGCCGCCGAGTACGACATGATCGAGAGCACCGAGGTCATCGACGACTACCAGCTGCAGGTCGACCTCGGCGAGGAACCGTACGGGCCGTTCGAGCTCCAGACGATGGGCGTGACGGTGGTCCCCGAAAGCGTCCGCTCCGAGGATCCAGAGGCGTTCAACAGGGATCCGGTAGGGAGCGGTCCGTTCACGTTCGAGACGCTCGAGGGCGATTACGTCGAGATCGCGCGGTGGGACGACTACTGGGACGATCTGGACCCGAACTTGGACCGGGTTCGCTTCGTGGCCCACGACGACCCGGCGGGGCGGGTCTCGGACATCCGGGCCGAAAACACCGACGTGATCGCGGGCATTCCGAACGACGACTGGGACGTCCTCGAGAACGAACAGGGCGTGAACCTCCACTCGGCCGAGAGTGCCACGTACATGTACATGGCGTTCAATTGTAACGAGGGGCCGACGACCAGCCCCGAGGTGCGACGGGCGATCGCTCACTCGTTCTCGATGCAGGACTTCATCGAATCAAACGCCGCGAACGTGACCTCACCGATGTACAGCCCGATTCCGCCGGTCGTCAACGAGGTCTGGGGATTCCCCGAAGACGAGTATCAGGAGCTCCTTCCGGGGTACGATCCCGACGAAGCCCAGTCGCTGTTAGACGAACACGCGCCCGACGACTTCGAGCCGACGATCATCACGCCGGAGGGGATCCGCGCGCAACTGGCCGAACGGATCGCCACGCGGCTCGACGAGATCGGCTACGGGGCCGACGTCCAACAGCTCGACTTCTCGACGCTCGTGGACACCTACACCACGGGCAACGCGGACGACTACAACATGTACCTGCTGGGGTGGAGCGGGGGTCCAGATCCGGACTTCTACCTCTACTCGCTGTTCCACGAGAGCCAGGAAGAGCTCAATCAGGGCCACTTCTACGAGGGCAGCGACGGCTTCCACGAGGGGCTGGCGCAGGCGCGTAACATGGCCGATCAGGAGGCGCGCTACGAGATCTACGAGCCGATCATCCGGGAGGTCGTCCAGCAGCTGCCGGCGCTGCCGGCGTTCACGCAGGACAACACGATGGCCTCGCGGGATTACGTGCAGGACCTGCAGGCTCATCCGGATTCCATCTACAATCCGACCTTCGTCTCGGACTACGCGAACGTCTCGATCGAGTGAACGTGTCGGTACGAACACCGCTTTCGGAGCCGTCGACCGGTTCCCCGGTGGTCCGTGCGACCGCCGTCCCGCGCCGTCGCCGGCGACGAGCTACCGACGAGACCACTGCCAACCCGCGGACCAATGAAACTACTCAAGTACACGATATACAGGCTCCTGCAGGCGATCCCCGTTCTGATCGGGATCTCCGTCATCACGTTCCTGCTCGCGAACCTCGGACCGGGCGACCCGGTCAGCCTCATGCTCCAGGGACAGGAGCACACCGAAGCACAGGTCAGAGCGATCGAACAGCGGTACGGGCTGGACAAGCCGTTACACGAGCGGTACGTGACGTACATGGCCGGGCTGTTACAGGGCGATTTCGGCCGAAGCATCCACTACCGCCGACCGGTTGCGGACCTGATGCTAGAGCGGATCGGGCCGACCCTGCTGTTGGTCCTGTCCGCGTACGCGTTCGCGCTCGTGACGGCGATCCCGCTCGGCATCATCGCCGCAAACAAACGGAACGAACCGACCGATCACGTCTCGCGGATCGTCGCCCTCTTCGGCGTCAGCACGCCGTCGTTCTGGATCGGGATCGTCTTGATCCTGATCTTCGCGGTCAAACTCGGCTGGTTCCCCTCGAGCGGGCTCGTCTACCCCTGGCGATCGCCCGATTCCGTTCGGGGAATCAGCAGCTACCCGGAACTGTACTACGAGACGCTCAGGCACCTGCTGTTGCCGATGATCGCGCTGGGGACCCTCCAGATGGCGACGATCATGCGCGTCGAGCGCACCCAGATGATCGAGTCGCTGCAGGGCGAGTACGTCAAGCTGGCCCGCGCCTACGGCGTTCCCGAGCGGACGATTCTGCGAAAGCACGCCTTCAACGTGGCCCAGCTGCCGATCATCACGATCGTCGGGCTGAACCTGTCGACGGCGATCGGCGGCGCGGTGCTGGTCGAAACGGTGTTCAACATCAACGGTATGGGTCGGCTGTTCGTCGACGCGATCGCCCAGAACGACTACCAGCTCGTCATGGGGATCACGATGATGCTCGGGTTCCTGTTCGTGATGGGCGTCATCATCACCGACATTTCCTACGCGTACGTCGACCCGCGCGTGACCTACGGAGAGAGTGACTAAACATGGCAGTCGGCGAATCACAGATCGAAAGCGGCTCGGAATCGGTTGCGGAAGACGACGATGTCGAGGCCCGCGTCGGCTGGCGGTACACCGTCGCACAGGTCAAACGGGACACGACGGCCCGCTGGGGGCTGTACATCGTCTCGTTCGTCCTGTTCGTCGCGGTGTACGCCCTGATCGACAGCAACCTCTCGCGGCTCACGTTCGGTCACGTGTCGAACTATCGGTTCGCGCAGCTGCTCCCGATCTTCGACCATCCGACCCACATCCCGCCGCCGGGCGAGGGCCGGGCGCACGTCCCGCCGTACTTCCCGCTGGCCGAGCAGTCCTGGAACCCGCTGCCGGCGGGCGGCACCCTCGAGCACCCGCTCGGAACCGACCGCGCCGGCCGGGACTACTTTACGAGAATCGTCTACGGCACGCAGGTCTCGGTGTTCGTCGGGCTGATCTCGGCGTTCATCGGACTGCTCGGCGGGACACTCATCGGCGCCACCGCCGGCTACTACGGCGGCCGCATCGACGACGTCCTGATGCGAGCCGTCGAGACGGTCTACTCGATCCCGCCGCTGATCCTCATCATCGTCTTCACCGTCTTCGTCGGCGGGGCGAACATCTGGTACGCGGTGCTCGGCGTCGGAATCACGTTCGTGCCGGTCTTCGCCCGCATCATCCGGAGCCGGGTCCTGAGCATCCGCGAGATGGACTACATCGAGGCGGCGCGGGCGGCGGGCGTCAGGGATCGCAACATCATCCTCAGGCACGTCATTCCGAACAGCTTCGCGCCGGTGCTGGTGTACGCGACGCTGCAGATCGGCGTGACGATCCTGATCGTCGCCGGCCTCTCGTTCCTCGGCTACGGCGCCCAGCCCCCGACGCCGGACTGGGGCGCGATGCTCAGAACCGCCCACGGCTACATGCACTCGAACGTCTGGCTGTCGATCTGGCCGGGAATCGCGATCATGATCACCATCATGGGCTTCAACCTGTTCGGCGACGGCTTACAGGACGCCCTCGATCCGCGGATCAACGACTAACATGAGCTCCGAACCACTCCTTCGCGTCGAGAACCTCAAGACGCAGTTCTTCACGGAAGCCGGTACAGTGCGCGCAGTCGACGGGATCTCCTTCGAGGTCCGCGAGGGCGAGATCGTCGGCCTCGTCGGCGAGAGCGGCGCCGGCAAGTCGGTCGCCTCGATGAGCCTGTTGCGGCTCGTCGAGGATCCCGGCGAGATCGTTGCCGGCGAGATCACCTACAAGGGCGAGACGATCTTCGGCCTCGAGGAGGGGCCGAACGGCGAACTCCGGGAACGGGACGACGTGCTCTCGAACGAGGAGATTCGGACCCGCATCCGGGGTAACGAGATTGCGGTGATCTTCCAGGATCCGATGGAGTCGCTCAACCCCGTCTTCACGGTGGGGGGACAGCTCCGGGAGTTCATCGAACTCAACCGCGGCCTCGGAGAGGACGAGGCGAAAGCGGAGGCGATCGACATGCTCCGGGAGGTCGGCATCCCCGATCCCGAACAGCGCTACGAGGAGTACCCCCACCAGTTCTCCGGCGGGATGCGCCAGCGCGTGCTCATCGCGATGGCCTTAGCCTGCGAGCCCAGCCTCATCATCGCCGACGAGCCGACGACGGCGCTCGACGTCACCGTGGAGGGCCAGATCCTCGATCTGGTCGACGAGCTCCAGGCGAAGTACGGGACGAGTTTCATCTGGGTCACCCACGACCTGGGCGTCGTCGCGGAGATCTGCGACCGCGTGAACGTCATGTACCTCGGCGAGATCGTCGAGCAGGCCGCCGTCGACGACCTCTTCTACGACACCAAACACCCCTACACGGACGCCCTGCTCGACTCGATGCCCCGCCCTGACCGGACCGTCGACGACCTCGAGCCCATCGAGGGCGTGATGCCCGAAGCGATCGACCCGCCCTCCGGCTGTCGGTTCCACCCGCGCTGTCCCCACGCGCGGGAGGTGTGCAAGCGGGTCCACCCCGAGCCGAAGATCGTCGCGGGCGACGGCGAGCCCCACCGGGCGGCCTGCGTGAAACACGACGCCTTCGACGTGGGCTACGACGAGAGTCCGCCGCTCGAGGACCGCGGACCGACGCCGAGCGGGGAGGATTCCGCCGACACTGACTCCGAGTCCGGCCTCGCCCCGAACCCGACGGCCGACGACGGAGGTGAGCGCCGTGAGTAGCGACCTCCGGTTGGGTGACGACAGCGGCTACGAGGGCGACGGCCCGCTGCTCGAACTCGACGCCGTCTCGAAGCACTTCGCTCAGGAGTCGGGGCTGTTCGCGGGCCTGCAGTTCGAACCCGATCAGTTCCCGCCGATCAGCATGGACCCCGGGTCGGTTCAGGCGGTCGACGACGTCTCCCTCGAGATCCAGCCCGGGGAGACCCTCGGGCTCGTCGGCGAGTCCGGCTGCGGGAAGAGCACGCTCGGGCGGACGATCCTGCGCCTGCTCGAGCCGACCGAGGGAGACATCTACTTCAAGGGCCGGAACCTAGCCGACCTCGGCGGCGAGGAGTTGCGTCAAATGCGCTCGGACATGCAGATGATCTTCCAGGACCCTCAGTCGTCGCTCGATCCGCGGATGAAGGTGGGCCAGATCATCGAAGAGCCGATGCGGGCCCACGACATGTTAGACGACGAGGGCCGGGAGGCGCGGGCGAAGGAACTGCTCGAGAAGGTCGGGCTCGACCCGCGCCACTACAACCGCCACCCCCACGCGTTCTCGGGGGGCCAGCGCCAGCGGATCAACCTCGCGCGGGCGCTGTCGGTCGACCCCGACTTCGTGGTCTGTGACGAACCCGTCTCCGCGCTCGACGTCTCCATTCAGGCCCAGGTAATGAACACGATGGACGAACTCCAGGAGGAGTTCGGCCTGACCTACCTCTTCATCGCCCACGACCTCTCGGTCATCCGCTACGTCTCCGACCGCGTGGCGGTGATGTACCTGGGCCACATCGTCGAGGTCGCCGAGAAGGAGGAACTGTTCGAGAACCCCCAACACCCCTACACGAAGGCGTTGCTCGAGTCCATTCCCGTCCCGGATCCACGTGAGTCGGGCGTCCGCGGCGTCCTCGAGGGCGAGGTGCCGAGCCCGCAGGATCCGCCCTCCGGCTGTCGGTTCCGGACGCGGTGTCCGCGGCTGATCGCGCCGGAGGCGTACGACCTGACCGACGAGGAGTGGGCCCACACCCGCGCGTTCATGCGGGCGGTCAAACGCCGGACCTTCGAGGCGATGCCGGCCGACGAGATCCGCCGAGAGTTCTTCGGCGGCCGACCGCCCGGCGGCGAGGCCGGCGAAATCGTCGCCGAGGCGATCGACCGGATTGCGACCGACCGCGACGACGCGGCCGTCGACGAGGACGACTGGGACGAAGCGAGTTCCCTCCTGCTCGAGTCGTTCGCCGAGCGGAGTATCTGCGCTCGGGAGCGGCCCGCGTACCAACTCGAGTCGACCCTCGGCTCGGGCGAACACTTCGCCGCGTGTCACCTTCACCGCTGACCATCTGCCGTCGGCTCCGCGGACCTATCTGATTTTATACCCTTGTGAATAATCCTCTAGATTTGGTCATTCCTATCGGTAAATCACCTAAATTCCCGATCTAGAGAATCTAAGACGCTCGTTCGAACGATAGGAAGATCTGTGCTCGTTACCGCCGTACCCACACGATCTTTCATCTCGAAAATACTTATATGCGTCCCGTGCTTGTTTACTCATGTATGAGTAAGATACTCGCCACCGTCACGGCAAGCACGCAGCGACTGGCAAAGGTCCGACGAACGATCCGCCACTCTCCCGACTTCGGCGACGACGTGTCGACGAACGAGGACGGCACGCCTGCGACGCGTATCCCGACCGGCGGATTCCTCACCGGGTGAGGACGATCGCGATGCCCGCCGTCCGCGATCGCGACCCCTCTCCTTCCACTCGAGACTGACTTCGTAGCGACCGCGTCGAGTGCAGTCGCCGACCTCCGCTGGCTCGACAGTCGTTCGCAGGGAGTTCTACCGTTCGGCCCCGTCCCGCAACCGTCGTTCGACTCCCGTTTCGGTTCCACTCGAAGCGACCGTTCTAGACACCTGTTACCACCCCACAGAGTGGGTGAAACCACTTTGACAGCCGGTGGTGTAGCGGGCGGTATGGAACTTCGACCGGCCACCCTCGAAGATCGTTCGGCGATCAGGAGCGTCGCTCGCGACACCTGGCACGAAACGTACGACGAACTCGAGGCCGACGCGATCGACGAGACGATCGACGACTGGTACGGCGACGAGCGACTCGAGCAGGCGCTGTCGAAACCGGGAACGGCGTTTCTCGTCGCCGAGCGCGCGGAGCCACGGTCCGCGGACGGGAGCCGGACGGCGTCCGGCGACGGCGAGGTGGTCGGCTTCACCCACGGCGTCGTCAGCGAGGCGGAAGGCGACGTTCTCCGGATGGCGGTCCACCCGGACCATCAGGGGCAGGGGATCGGGACGGCGCTGCACGAGCGGCTCTGCGAGGACTTGCAGGACTTCAACATGGAGCGCATGCGGGCGATGGACCTCGCTTCCAACGAGGACGGCCGGCGGTTCTACGAGGAACAGGGATTCGAGCAGACCGGCGAGGACACGGTCGAGATCGGTGGCGAGGAGCGCCGAGAGGTCGTCTACACGCTCGATCTCTGACCGGCGGGCTCCCGTCGATCGAATCGACCGACCGAGTCATACTCGAGACGCCGCGCCGATCGCTGACTGTTCGCTGACGACCGCTAACGACCGCTATTACTGGAAATCTGCGGCGGTGGCGAACGCAGCGTAGCCGACGCTCTCCGTAGCAGCGATCGACCGTGACCGCGCCGACCGGCACGGGCCACCAGCAACTATATATCGCATGCTGCTAAACCTATGTTTAGAGATGTCTAATCTTCTGTCAGTCCCCTCACAAACGGCGGGTGAGGTGTCGTGAACGAACTGCTGACCGTCCTGCTCGAGTCGCTGCGGGACGGCTACGTGCAGGTGAGCGCGTTCGTCGCGGTGACGGTGCTGGCGTTCGGACTGATCCAGTATCGAACCGACGGCGCCGCGCTCGCGGCGATCGAAGACAACGAGCGACTCCAGGTCCTGTTCGGCGGCCTCCTCGGGCTGACCCCCGGCTGCGGCGGCGCGATCGTCGTCATGCCGCTGTACGTCCGCGGCACGGTCAGCTTCGGGACCGTCGTCGCGACGCTGGGAGCGACCGCGGGCGACTCGGCGTTCGTCATCCTCGCGCTCGCCCCCGAGGCCGCGCTGTACGCCTACGCCATCGCGTTCGCGGCGTCGGTCGCGACCGGCTACCTCGTCGACTCCGTCGGGTTGGGCGTCACTCGAGTCGACAACGCCGTCGCGAAACTCTCGCCGGCGATGGCCGACGGCGGCACCGTCGTCAACGGCGGTGTCGGACCGAACCCCGCCCACGACTACGGCGGACCGTCACCGGCGTGTGCGCACGACGCGGGTCCGGATCGACACTCTCGGGTTCTCACCCCGCTCTCCCATCTCGCGCACGTCCTGTGGTGGGTCGCAGCCGTCGCGGGGCTCGTCCTCGGGAGTCTCTACCTGCTCCGCGGCGGTCCCGAAGTCCCGCTGACGGCCGGCCTCGGCTTCGACGGCCTCTTCACCGTCGTCGGCATCATCGGCGCGGTGCTGTCGCTGTACCTCTACGCGGTCGGCCGCCACTACGTCGGCGAGGGGGAGATCGCCCGGGCTCGGGACTCCTTCGGCTCGGTGTACGATACGCTCACCCACGCGGCGATGGAGACGAGTTTCGTCACCGTCTGGGTGCTCGTTGCCTTCCTCGTCTACGAGTACGCCGTCCTCCTGACGGGGATCGACGTCACGACCGTCGCCGCGGCGGCCGGGGTGCTCGCCCCGATCGGCGGCGCCGTCGTCGGCCTCATTCCGGGTTGTGGCCCGCAGATCCTGCTGGCCAGCGTCTACGCCGAGGGCGGCCTGCCGTTTTCGGCGCTGACCGCCAACGCGATCGCCCAGGACGGCGACGCCCTGTTCCCGCTGCTGGCCGTCGACGCCAAAGCGGCGATCGTCGCCACGATCTACAACTTCCTGCCCGCGGTCGTCGTCGGCGTCGCGCTCCACCTGCTGTGGGGGCCGGTCTTCGGGATGGCGGAGTTCGGATTCGGCGTGCTGTGATATTCCGTCGGTTTTAATCATTCTCGTATCTCGAGCCACCTGCAATAGTTTCCGCCCCGTCGCCAGTAGCCAGATGTGCTTCAAGCCGGGAGGCTTAAAAAGCGATAATTGGGGTACCTCCCTCGGGATAGAAAGGTTTCACACGACAGTGGACTTACTCCCAACGACCAGCTAACGGACGCTGGAGGTTATCGAATCCCCTCCTCCTCGAGGACTCGTTCAGCGTCCGTGAGTGCCGTATCGATCTCCCGAAACCAATCGGCGTCCGTCAAATCGTCGTTGATCGCCAGCGCCTCGTCGGCCCACCGTCTAATGGTCGTGTAGATTTCCTCGACGAGAGCAGTGCGGTCGACGAGATCCGGCGAATCATCTCGGCTCTCTCGCGGTACCCCATCAATGTGGAAATACACGCCGACGGCGTCGTTCTCCGGGACGGGCGTGAACTCGAGTTCACCCATATCGAACGCTGCAGCGCACTCCTCATTCTCGAGGATCACAGCCATACATCGGAGCAGATCCGGGAACACCTCATTCGGGAGGCTTACGTCGTCCCAGGGACGGTCCTCTCCCCTCTCAATTCCACCTAGGTGTATTCGCATGTCAGCACTCGGCATCCATCCTCTTTCTAGATCATAGGTTCCCGGGGATTGGATTTCAATATCTATTTCATCATATGTATCCTCCATGGTTTCACCCCACATGTCTCCAACCAACGTCGTTCTGACTGATGTACTTCCAGACTGCTGGGCCCTTTTTCGGATATGCAGTCCGGACGTTACCGTTTCTGATTATAACTTCAATCTCTGAAACACCTGTTCTATCGACGAAACTTTGATCGAAGTCGCTGTACTTGAACGAGTCTTGTTGAGTCGTTTCTGTGTCTTCGAGAGCCTTGTAGATGGCTTCGCTGACATCTTTTTCCGACATCGAATTTGGGAGCGGCTGGGCCTTTGAATCGAAATCTTGGCCCATTGGCCAGAGGGTGGTTGCCCTCTTTTCACGCATCAACTTACCGTCGATATGACGTGCTTCCATATAGGTCCAACCATAGTCTGTCTGGCCAGCATTCGGGTCGAAGACACCACGCTCGAGCCAACGAATATTCCCATCGTCGTCAGTAACAACGAGTCGAGTTGTGCTCAGGTCATTACCCTGGCTCGGAATCTTGAGGAGATCGTTTGCTTGAATGGTGTCCTCGATTAGCGGATTGTGGCCTTTCGTCTCGAGTATCCCCATCATCCGCTGGGCGTCGGCCTGAGCCATGTCGCCGCTGTCCAGCAGTTCGTTCATCCGGCGGAGATGCTCGGCCTCGAGGTCGCCCTCGCCGTAGCGGACGAGCATCCGCGTAGCCGTCGTGTCGTCCACACGCTCGAGCGCTTGCCGGCTGTCGGCATCGGTGTTCTTCAGGAACTCGTTCGCGTCGAACGAGTCACTGCGGCTGTCAACGACGGTCAGTTGTTCGCGGAGGTCGTCGCTGATTCCACCACAGCCACTCGCCACCATTACGGCGGCCGGCTGCTGTGGTATCCCTGCCCCCACGAAGGTGACAGTTGAAGGCGACGACACGGCGTCCCCAAGAAGTCGTCACGCACCTCGGGACCGAGGTTGTCGAACTGTGGTCCTCGCTGTAGTTGTCGCGGTTAGCGTCCCCGTCGCCGCATTTCGGGGGTCAGGCAATCTGGCAGGTGGACCTTGGCCTGAGGTGATTACTCTATGGCATCACCTATCTCTTCGAGTTGTTCACTACAGCTCTGAACAGTGGTCCGATAGCGATCGTGGAGGTTTTGGTTCTCTGTGAGGAGTATCTCGACTAACTCGTCGATGGTCTGTAATATCTCTTCGACGAGGGGATCACGATCGACGACGATCGTTGGCTCGGCATCATACCGGTCGTCTGGGTTCTTAGCTGTCTTTTCGGTGTAGCACAGGGTAATTCTAACGTGGTCCTCATTTTCGCGCTCGAAGACGAGATACGACTCCCCCGCTGTAACGATGGCTCGTTCGCTCTCACCGACGATGAAGTCGTCCATTCCGAAAAATACGAATCCCATGATCAGTTCTCGGAGACGGAATCCGATTCTTCCACCGTCGCCGGGGAAAGACTCACCGTTGACAGTGATCGTAACACCGACTGAGAGGGATAGCGCTTCCTCATCGGTGAGTATCCTGTCGTCCCCTTCTGGCCGGGAGTAGGCGATCTCGATAGTATCTTTACTCGTCATAGGTTCCTCAGCCAATCACCTGCTCCACGCGACCAGGTCCAGACAGGCTTGCCTCCTTTTTTCCGATACACAACTTCCAATCTTCCAGTATTCGGATCGGCTCTGACTTCTATTCCATTCACCCCTATTGGTGCCGGTCTGGGACTCCCTTTCTTTGCGAAATTCCAGAGATGTCGCTCCGACAGTTACTGTCGGATCTCTTCTATCCCGGCGTCCTCGAGTGCATCTTCTGCGTCTGCGAGCGCCGCTTTGAGTTCCTGATACCATTCCGAACTGTCGAGATCCGGATTGACCGCTAGTGCGTCGTCACACCAAGATCGAACAGTGACGTAGATTTCCGTCACGAGTTCGGTCCTTCCTACCACGTCGGGCTCGTGTCCACGGACATCATCCGGAATCCCCATGATCTCGACTCGTACCGTGACGCACTCGCCATCTGGTTTGGGGGTAATGTGAATCCGAGTGGCATCCAGCTCGATAGAGATGCTATCTCCGTCGAGGATTGCTTCGATCCCGGCAACCAGTTCCTTCAACACGTCCCCTAACAGACTGCACTCATGATACGGTTTATCGCTTTCCTCCGGAATATTCTCCGTAAGGAGCCGTATATCGCCTGCCGGCATCGATCCCGTCTCTAGCCAGCCAGCAGTTGATGACGGTGAAGGGAGATCGAGATAGACACCCCGGTTACTGTAATCTCTCATCTTCACTCACCTCGGTTGATCCAACCAACGTCGTTCTCACTAATGTATGCCCAGGCATCTTCCCCACCCTTCGGGAAAGCAGTCCGAACGTTCCCCTCTCGTATCACGACTCGAATGCGAGAAATTCCCGTTCTATCAACGAACTCGGGGTCGAATCCGTCGTAGTTGAATGCATCTTGGTCGGTCGTCTCACCCTCTTTTATCGCTTGATAGACTGCTTTGTTGACGTCCTCTTCAGACATGGTATCCGGCAGGGGCTCCGCTCTCGAGTCGAATTTTTGCCCCATCGGCCAGAAGTCCGTCGCCTGTTTCTCCGTCAGCTGCCGACCGTCAATATGTCGCGCCTTCAGATATTCCCATCCGTAGCTTTTGTCGCTACTCTCGGGTGTGTACCTCCCTCGTTCCATCCAGCGGACGTTTTCGGACTTATCTTTTACAACCAGCCGTGTCGTCGCTAAGTCACCTCCTTGTTCAGCGATATCCAGGAGGTCGTTTGCATCGACGTCATCGATCAATGGATCATGCTCCTTCGTCTCCAACATCCCCATCATCCGCTGGGCGTCGGCCTGATCCATGTCGCCGCTGTCCAGCAGTTCGTTCATCCGCCGAAGATTCTCGGCATCGAGGTCGCCCTCGCCGTAGCGGACGAGCATCCGGGTCGCAGTCGCATCGTCGACCTGGCTGAACGCCGCCCGACTGTCGGCGTCGGTGTTCTTGAGGAACTGGTTGACGTCAAACGAGTCGCTGCGGCTGTCGACGACTGTCAACTGCTCGCGGAGGTCGTCGCCGATGTCGCCGCACCCACCCGCCAGCCCGGCGCCGGCAGCCATCGACACCGACGCTCGGCGACACGGCGTCCCCAGGAAGTCGTCTCGCACGTCGGCATCGAGGCTGTCGAAGACGTCCACGCCATCGTCACCGTTTCGCATGAGGTACTCGCCTAACCGTTGCTGCTTGGCCTCTGACATCGCATCGACGTCAGCGTCCATCGCGCGCTGATGCCGCCAGAGCCGGAACGCACCGCCAGCGGTATCGGCCTGACTCAGCAGCGGTTCGGCGGCGTCACCGTCGGCAGTCAGCAGAATTCGGGCGGTCGCGCGGCCTTTCGCGGCCTCTTTCGCATCGCTGACGCGTGAGATCGCACGAAGCGCCTTCGTGTCCGCGAGTTTCGAGCCGACTTTCTGCGCAGTCGTCGTGCTCTTGATCGTGTTCTTGATGCTGCTCGAGGCCGCTCCGCCGAGCGCCGTTTTCGCGAGGAACCCTGCCGCGTACCCCTCGTACCAGTTCCGCTCGAACGTGTCGTACAGCCGCGGTCGGTCTTTCTCCTCGAGCGAACCGTACGGGTTGTTCAACGCCTGCTTCTGCTCGACGCTCTGAACCATCGCGTCGACCAGCGTTTCGGCGGCTCCGAGTCGTTCCTCTCTGACCAGCTCAAGGAGCATCTCGATCCCTTCGACGACGGCAGTAGGGTCGTCGATGAGCTGGGAGACATCCTGGAGAGCGACGCCCAGACTCGAGGAGAATCCCGAGACCGTACCGAACTCGCTGGCCACCGCATGATCGAAGATCGTGTCCGTGTAAAGCCCGTCGGCGGCTTCGCTGTAGAAGTTCTGCCGTTGAATGCCGACGGTTTGCTGGCTATTTCCGTTCGTGTCGCTCGCTTCGACGTGGATCGTCGTCCCGGCGACGGTATCACCGATACTCTCACTGACGCTTCCGGCTGTTTCTGTAGCCTTCTTAAAGCCAGAGACGAACGTCGATTTCACGCTGCTCGTATCGAGTTCGGTCTCAGACTCGGCGAATTTCTCGGTGAACTCGAGGTAGTCGTAGACGGTATCGCCACCGTCGTAGGTCTCGGACGTCTCTTCGTTTCCGGCTTTGATCAGTGCGGCTCGATCGACACCGGTCGGATCGTCCAGACGGAGGCTGACCCAGTACGTCGTGTCGAGGCTCGTCTCCGGGATATGATAGCCCGAACTCCGGATGTCGATCGTCGGCGGGCGCGTGTCGAACAGCGTCGGATCACCTTCGTCGTCGGCTTCGTCGCGATCGAAAAGCCCGTCACGATCGGTGTCGCTTCCGGTCGGATCCGTCGCGAGTTCGCGTTCGCGGGCGTCGTCGAGTCCATCCCCGTCCGTATCGACGCTCCACGGGTTACTGGTCGCGTTGTACGTTTCGTAGGCGTTCGACAGTGTCTCGATATCCGATCCCTCGAGGGCGCGTTCGGTCTCGCTAGCGCTGGTCGTTCTAACGACCGTACTCCCCTCGACGCGTTCCGTCCGATCGTCGAGCCCGTCGTCGTCGGAGTCTCTCTCCGTCGGGTCACTCGCGATGTTGAGGTAGACGCCTCTGGTCGAGTTCGTATCGTATCCGGCCGCTTCGACGGTCTCGAGGAGGGCTCTGGCCCGTCGCTGTTGCCGGTCCGAAGCGCCGCTACCGGGCTCGAGTCGTTCGGCGACGTCATCCAAGTTCGTCGGCTCGCCGATTTCTTCGCGGTCGCTGAGCCCGTCGCCGTCCGTATCGGCACTGTCCGGGTCGGTCGTGATTGTGCCGCGCGGGGTCAGGAATCCCTTCCGTTCGGTGGCATCCGGAATCCCGTCACCGTCCGTATCGACCGCATCCGTGGTAAGCAGTTGTGCTCTGAGATTGACACCGTCAGCGGTGAGCGTCAGCGTGGCCTCGCCATCACTGAGCGCGGAGACGTTGATGGCTTCTTTGACCGTGCCCACTGTCCCAATCGATAGTGATTCGGTGACCGTCGTTCCGTTCGAACCGGTGGCGACGAACGTCGCGGTCGGATCGACGTTCGTCTGCTCGGTCTGGTAGGCGACCGAAATCTCGTCGGTATCGTCGCTGAGATCGTACGTGATGGATGCGTTTCCGGAATCGCCGACAGTCTCGTTCGACTCGTTCATCGCCGGCGCCTCGGGAACGCGGACGGTCACCGGCTCGTCCATCTCCAGCGAATGAGACCGTGGGTCGGTCGCACGCCCCGTCAACACCTGCCAGTCGGTGAGCTCACCGTGGTCGAGCGGCGATCTGGTCGCTGCGTCGTTGAATGCGGGATCGATCGTTACCGACTGGTTGGTGAGTCCACCGCGGAACACACCGCCGTCCGTACGGATCCGATTCCACGCCCAGTCGAACCGCGTGTTATGTCGATAATCCCCGGAGTCGTCTCTGACGATCCAGTTCCCCTGGCCCGTCGGGAGATCGTCGAACGTCATCGTGACCGCGCCACCGGACCCGTCGCTGGGCTTGTCGTGGAGAAGGACGAGACTCAGTCCCTCCGGGCCGGACCAGAAGAAGAGCTGGCTCTTGTCGCTCTCGGCGATCGGCAGCGGGGAGTTGATCTGGGCGTTACCGTAATCGTAGAACTCCTCGATCCGCTGGCCGTTACTCAACGGAACGACGTCGAAGCGTTCGGATCCCTGCTCGACGGATATCTTTCGAGCGTTCGGTTCACCACCGAGGACGAGCGTCGAGTTGTCCGCGACCTCGCAGGCAGCGTTACACGAAAAGTTCGAACTGCCCTCGAGTGGAACCGCTTCCGTCGTCTCGTCGAGGAGCGTCGCATCGACCCACTCGTCGGCGTCGAGCACCGTGAAGTACGAGAACGAGTCGACCGTCGCACGTGCGGTTCCGTTTTCGATCGTCGACTCGACCGGCATCCACGTTTCGTTCGCCTGTCCGCTCCATTTGAAGACGGAGAGATCGTCGTACTTCGACTCCGGTATCGTCTCGTCGATCGGAATTTCGATCGTCGCGTTCGTGAAGTCGGTACGGTTAACGACACGGACGGTGGGGCTCGCACTGATCTCGTCTTCCTCGAAGAACGTCGGCTTCGGGGTGATATCTACCGCAGAGGCCACGTTCCCCGAACCGCGCATCGTTAACGAGACGTTGGTTTCTTCGTCGCGAACCGTCGTCTCGATCGTCTCGCTGCCGTCCACGACCCCGTCACCGTCGGAGTCGGCCACGAGCGGGTCCGTTCCGAGTTCGAGTTCCTCGCCGTCGAGCAGCCCGTCGTCATCGGTATCCGGGTTCTGGGGGTCCGTGCCGACCTTCAACTCACGGCCGTCATCGAGACCGTCGTGGTCGCGGTCGGCCAGCTGCGGGTTCGTACCGGCCTCGTACTCCTCGCGGTTGGTCAATCCGTCGTCGTCGATATCCCACTCAGCATCGCTGGTACCGTCGTCGTTGGTATCGGTCAGGGTCTGGTCGAGTTCCGGATATTGGACCTCGAACTGATCGGGCAGTCCGTCACCATCAGTATCCACCTGGAACGGATCGGACCCGAACCGACCTTCGTGGTAATTCGAGACGTTGTCGGCGTCGAAGTCTTCGAGGCCATCGACGATGCCGTTATCGCTGACGTTTTCATCGACCTTCGGAGAATCGCTATCCGGGTCCTGCGGGTCGGTTCCGACGACATCTCTTTCGTACGTATCCGGAAGGCCGTCGCCGTCGAACAAGACGATATCACGACCAACGTCAGCAGCACCAGGTCTCCCGCGCCGGGTCCCGGTGTCGTCGACCTCGACTGTGACCGAGGTACGCTGTTCCTGTAGGGTGACGTTCACCGCGAACGTGGCCGTCAGTCCCCGGCTAGTCCTCTCGAGCGGAACCGTTTTCGGTTCGGTATCACCGACCGTCACCGTCGCGGTGGTCAAATCGTGCGGCCGAACGTCGAAGACGGTACCACGGATCTCACCGGTGATCGAATCACTGTCGTTCCGAGGTGGATCGCCGCGCATCGTGATGGTGACCTGCGGGGTCGTCTTCCCGCTGGATCGTGTCCAGCGCCTGCTGGCTCTGGCGCCACGCGGTCATGAACTGCCGGATCGCACGTGCGCGATCCTTCGCCGTTCGTTTGACGCTTCCGTCACGCTCGAGCGCGTTCTCACCCCGCTCGTACGCCCGTTCTGCGTTTCGAAGGTGGCTCTCGATCGCGTTCCGATGGCCGGGATCGTCGAGGTCGTCGTCGAACCGCTCGAGGGCGCGTTTCACATCCGTGATGGATACGTTCGCAGTCCGCGCGTTCGCCTTCGCGAGTAACCATGTCGTCTGGTTGACGCCGTGCGGATCGGCATCCGAGAGCGACGCCAGATGCGATGCGGCGGCGGCATCTCCTTCGAACACCGCCGGACTCTCGACGCGGTCGTCGTCGAGATAGTTATCTACCGTCTCGTTGATTCGATTCCCTGCCTGCTTCTTCCGGCGTTCGTCTGACCGATCCGCGGGCTCCAGCACCGCTAATTCCTGCACGGCTGCATATTTCAGCTCGAGTGCGGTGGGGTCGCGGTCACCCGCCGAAAACAGTTCGTACGCCGCGTTTTCGCTTCCGTTCTCTGCGGTCGGTTGCGGTGTCGGGGAATTTGGAGCGGCCAAAGCCGGGCCGATAGCCCCCGTAATCAGTAAAATGGAGAACGTTACTGCTAATATCTTCTCAGTTGGAATGTCTATATATCGTGACTATAGTGGTAATATAATAGCTTATCGGTGCGTGTACTATCTCTCCGGACCGTTGCGATAAGGAAGTCCACGGGGGGAATCAGCTCCGAGTTCCCCCGACGAAACGGCGCTCAGTGTTGAATAGATGCTTCGCAGTCTCTCGTCAATTGATGCTCGAGTAGCGACGAACGCGTCCGATCACCCGCACGAGAGCGGAGGTCCGTTCCGTCTGGAAGCGGTTACGCCACCTTCTCAGGGAAACTGTCTGGTGAAATGACTGTCGTCCGACTCAGATTTGATTGCTGGAAACTCGCCGCAATCGAGGAGTTTGCCGACCAATGATGGACGCATCCCTGCGGTATCGATGATCGAGACTGTATGGTGACTCGGACTCCCTGCCGTCTCGGAATCCCGTTTCGGGCCGTCGGAGGGCCACGAACGCGGTACCGGAGTTGTAACGGACTCGTGTCTGCCGGTGAACGCGGATTCTCGACGATCGAAACCGATTCTCGCGGAGAGGGGATCCCGCTCAGAACTCTTCCGTCGGCGGCGCGATCCCCTCGTCCTCGCCGCTGCCGAGTTCGAACTCCTCGCGCACTTCTCGGATCCGATCGCGAATATCGGCCGCCAGTTCGAACTCGAGGTTGCTCGCGGCCTCGTCCATCCGGTCCTCGAGTTCGGCGACGTAGCGTTCGGCCTCCTCCTCGTCCTCGATCTCGCGGCCCGAGACCTGCGTGGTCTCGGTCTTGCTGCCGGGGAGGTTCGTCTCGCCGACTTCCTTCTCGATCGTCGTGGGTTCGAACCCGTGCTCCTCGTTGTACTCCTGTTGAATCCGGCGGCGACGCTGGGTTTCCTCGATCGCCGACTCCATGGCGTTCGAGGGGTCGTCGGCGTAGAGGACGACCTCGCCGTTGACGTTTCGCGCCGCCCGGCCCATCGTCTGGACGAGCGTCGTCTCGCTGCGGAGGAACCCTTCCTGATCGGCATCTAAGATCGCGACGAGGGAAACCTCGGGGATGTCCAGCCCCTCCCGCAGGAGGTTGATCCCGACGAGGACGTCGATCTCGCCCAGACGTAACGAGCGGATGATCTCGTGGCGCTCGAGCGTGTCCGTCTCGTCGTGCATGTACGCGACGTCGACGCCGGCCTCCTCGAGATACTCGGTCAGGTCCTCGGCCATCCGCTTCGTGAGGGTGGTGACGAGGGTCCGTTCGTCGCGTTCGATGCGCTCGTCGATGCGGTCCATCAGGTCGTCGATCTGGCCGCTGGCCGGCGAGACCTCGATCTCGGGGTCGACGAGGTGGGTGGGTCGAACGATCTGTTCGACGATCTGGTCGCTCTCCTCGCGCTCGTAGTCGCCGGGCGTCGCCGAGACGTACAGCGTCTGGTTGGTCTTCTCCTGGAACTCTTCAAAGGTGAGCGGCCGGTTGTCGTAGGCCGTGGGCAGTCGGAACCCGTTCTCGACCAGCGAGTCCTTCCGGGACTTGTCGCCGGCGTACTGCCCGCGAACCTGGGGAAGTGTGACGTGGGATTCGTCGACGACTGTGAGGAAGTCGTCCGGGAAGTAGTCCAGCAGGGTGTACGGCGCGTCGCCCGATTCCCGATCCGAGAGGTAGACGGAGTAGTTCTCGATGCCCGAGCAGTAGCCCGTCTCCTGCATCATCTCGAGGTCGAAGGTCGTTCGCTCCTCGATGCGCTGGGCAGCGATCATGTCGCCCGTGCGCTCGAAGTAAGAGATGCGCTTGTCGAGGTCGGTCCGGATCTCGTCCATCGCCTCCTCGAGGGTCGTCTCCGGGATCGAGTAGTGCTCCGCCGGGTGGACGAGGACGGCCTGCTGGTCGCCCTGAGTCTTCCCCTCGAGGGGGTCGACCTTCACCATGCGGTCGATCTCGTCGCCCCACAGTTCGACGCGGACGGCGTAGCGGCCGTACATCGGGTAGATTTCGACGGTGTCGCCCCGCACGCGGAAGGTGCCCTGCGTGAAGTCGACGTCGTTGCGCTCGTAGTTGAGGTCCACCAGCCGCTTCAGCAACTCGTCGCGGCCGACCTCCTCGCCGACCTCGAGTCGCATGGACATGTCGACGTAGTTGCGCGGGTCGCCGAGGCCATAGATCGCCGAGACCGAGGCGACGACGATGACGTCCTCGCGCGTCAAGAGGGAGCGCGTCGCGGAGTGGCGCAGGCGGTCGATCTCGTCGTTGATCGACGCGTCCTTGTCGATGTAGGTGTCGGTCTGCTCGACGTAGGCCTCGGGCTGGTAGTAGTCGTAATAGGAGACGAAGTACTCGACGGCGTTCTCGGGGAAGAGGTTCCGGAACTCCTCGTAGAGCTGGGCGGCCAGCGTCTTGTTGTGGGCGATGACGAGGGTCGGCTTCTGGATCTCCTCGATCAACCACGAGACGGTGTTGGTCTTTCCGGAGCCGGTCACCCCGAGCAGGGTCTGTCTGTCCATCTCCTGTCGGAACCCCTCGGCTAACTGCTCGATCGCCTCGGGCTGGTCGCCCGCGGGCTCGAAGGGCGCGTCGACCGTAAACGGCCGATCGACGTCGGGACGATCCGGCTGGAGGGGGCCTCGAGAATCGGAGTCGCTCATTAGCGGGATCAGGGCCTCGAGCTACTTTACGCGCTCGCATTACGCGACGCGCGAACGCGGGCGGAGGCGACGGCGGACGAGACTCAGTCCGCGTGCTCTCTCTGGGCTTGGGCGGTCCCGAGACCGATCGCCGCTCGCGTGGTCAAGGCGGTTCGCTCGAGGAGTTCGCGGACGCTGTCGCGTCGCCGGAGGAACAAGGCGAGCCCGAGCAGGACGTACACGGCAGTGTAGCCGTAGAGGACGCTCATGCTGAGGTCCGTCACGACCGGCTCGGAGTACGTCCGAATGACGTAGAACTCCGCGAGGACCTGCGTTCCGAACAGTCCGAGCAACGCGAGCGCCTCGCGGGTGCTGATCTCGAAGTTCGTCAGGATGGCGATCGCGAAGAAACTCTGGGCCGCGGTGATCCAAATCTCCGCGACCTGCTTCGAATCGAACGGGAGCGTCCCGACGTGCCCGGCGGAGATCGAGTAGACGACCGCGAGCGTCCCGATGAGCAGCGTCCACTGATTGAGCTTCGAGGAGATGAGCGCGTTGAATCCGGCGGTCGTCCGCGCCTTGTTCACGAGGTAGGCCACGACGATCAGCTCGGGGCTTTCGGAGGCCAACGGGGCGAGCCACTGGATCATGAAGAACTCGGGGACGCCGTACTGGAGGCCCATCTGCTCGAGCCCTTCCGCGAACGGATGCACCGCGGTGAAGATTATCGCCCCTGAAAACGCGAATCCGAAGAGGACGACCGCCACTCGCGGGATCTTGGGGAAGCCTTGGAAATACGCGGGCACACCGACGTGTTCCTCGGTTTCCTCGACGTCGCTCCGGATGATCACGAGAAGATAGATCAGATAGAGGCCGACGAGAACGAGCGTATCGACCATCCCGATCCCGCCGCCGAGCGGGACGAGAAACGCGAACGCCGTCGCGACGAGGAGGAACACGATCTCGAGGGAGATCGCGCGGTCCAGTGTGACCGCGTCCGCGAGGACCCCCGAGCGGTGTTCGACCGCCGGATCGGCCGTGCGCTTCGCGCGGTAGATGCTGAACAGCGCGATCCCCGACCAGCCGAGCCCGATGAGGATCCGGTTCGCGCCGGTCATGTTCGCGACCGCGAGGTTGCCCGCTTCGCCGGAGCCGGCGCCGGCCTGCCAGGCGTAGAGCGCGTCGACGGCGTACTCGGGAGCCACGGCAAGCACCGCGAGCACCGCGATGGCGAACGCCTGCGGGACGTCCTTCTCGGCGGTTTCGGCCGCCCACGCGAGCAGGAACGCCGCGCCGAGGATCGCGGTTCCGGCGACGAGGACGGCGATACCGGCCGCGATGTTTTCGCTCGGATGAACGGTTCCATAGCCGCCGTAGGAAAGGAACGTCCCGATCCACGGGACTGTCAGGAGTAGCGTAACGATGACGGCGACGAGCGGATGGCGTAACCGAGACGACATGTATGTGATACTGACGAGTACGTCCCCCCATATAAGGTACAAGATGTGCCTCTTACCACCGATTTCGAGGTTCTCGAGGCATCGAACGCTCGGAATCGGGGATTTGCCGACATTCGGGGATACGCCCGCCTCACGAGCTCCTTCGTCGGAATTCGGCCGTTTTGGAGATAGAGTGATGAAAACGTCAGTGTCGGAGCCGATGGCCCGTCTGGATGTCCTCCCGGCGGGACGAGGTTTCGAATCCGTTCGCCGACCGCGGCGCCGCCTCAGTCGTCCGTCACGAACTGGACGTCCGCTCCGGCCGCGCTCCGTTTGACGCTGTCGATGCCTCGCTTGACCCCCTGTTTGGACGCGTAGCCTTCGCCGCTATCGGCGATGATGTTCCCGTTCGCGGCGACGAGACGCCACCGCCACTCGCCCGCTCTGTCCTGAAAAACCTCGAACGTCGCCGTACTGGTCATTCACTAGCAAGGTACTGTCGGTCGCCACTAATAGCCTTCCATACCCCGGAATCAGTTCGTGCAAACGTCGTTCGGAGTCCGAACGGACGTGGCTATTGCTCGCCCAACCGTTATGCGTCGTCTCGGTTTGGATTCGACTATGACCGAGCAACTCCAGCAGGCCCGCGACGACCTCGAGGAAGCGGCCAAATCGGCCGACGACGACGTTCGCGACGACATCCGCGAGACCACCGACGCGTTCGCCGACTACGTGATGGGCGACACGACACCCGATCACGCGATCCTCGACGAACGGCTCAACACGCTGCGACAGGTCCGCGAGGCGGCCGACGGCAACACCAAGGACAAGGTCGAGGAGGCGATCGAGGAGGTCGAAGACTACCGCGAGCAGGTCGACCAGGCCTGAATCGAACGCTCGAGCGACTCGAGGAGCATCGAGACGACTCGTTTTTCGCGGGGGGTTCGACCGCCCTCGTAGCGACTCGAGTAGCGATCGATCGCAATTCGACCATCGGCGCGCAGCGTCGCAGCGAGCGATAGCGAGGCACGAACGGAGTGAGTGCCTCGAATGCGGGACGCGACGCGACTCGCGAGGGACGAGTGAGCGGACGGGCGAACGGCCGACGGCCGTGAGCCAGCGAGCGAACGAGTCGGCTGGGGAGGGTGTGGAACTCCTCGCTGCCAGCGCGAGGAAAACGAGCGGCGATTCTCCGATCGGTTCGCCCCGAGACGCCAGTTACCGTCGGTTCGACGCTCCAGAAGACGACGCTCACTCGCTATCGCTCTCGAGGCGAGCGTTCGCTGACGTCGACGTCGGCGTCGGTCTCACCCAGCAGGGTCTCGAGGCCGTACTGTCGGAACTGGTCGACGACCGCGGAGCGTTCCGCCTCGTCGACCGACTCGAGGAACGTCGCCAGCACCGCGGTCGCGGCGCGCTCGCCGGTCACGTCGAGCGTTTCCATGCGCTGGTCGACCCGCGAGATGAACTCTTCCTCGGAGAATTGCTCCCCGGACTCGCCCTCGGTGAGGTGCTCGCTCAGGTCCGGGGGCAGTTCGGCCGCCAGATCGTCGACCTGATCGGCGCTCAGGTGCTCGCCGAGCGTCTCGAGGACGGCTCGCGTGGCGTCCGTCGCGCCGTCGTCGTCGGCTTCGGTGCGGTCGCTGACCGTCTCGACGATGGCTGCCCGTTCTATGGGCGTCCCCACGCCCACTCGCTCCCTGACCCTTCGGGCGGCAACTGCCGGGGCCGCGACGACGGGACGCCGGCCGCCGCGACGCCGGCCGCGAACTCGAGGACGTCTCACTCGCGCGACTGGGAACGAACGGAATCCCGAACGGAACGCAACGACGTCACTCGAGCACCGACGACGGCCGTTTGAGGTACACCTCCTGCTCGGTCACCCGCTGGTAGAGGTCGTACAGCGTCTCGACGGCCGCCTCGTCGGGCTCGAACCGGATGTGGGGCGCGCCGTAGTAGCCCCGACAGCTGACCAGGAAGAAGTACAGCGTCCGGTGGTGGGCCGGCGTCGCGTCGACGACGCCCATGGAACGCCCGCCCAGATCGGCCGAGAAGTCGTTCAACAGCACCGCGATGTCGTCGGCCAACTGCTCGTCCGGCCGGTATCGGGGCACCCCGAACGTCTGTCGCATGTGCGTCGTCGCCGCCTCGAGGAACGGGTTCGCGTCGAGTCCGGTCGGATCCACGGCCCGAAACGTCTCGTACAGTTCCAGGACCGCCGTCAGTTCCTCGCGAGCGACCGCGATTGGAAACACGGGGTCACCGCGAGGCAGCGAGTGGTCCGGGAACGCGTGCGATCGAGGGTCCGGCAGCCGCGAGAACACCTGCTCGAGCGACATATGTGGTACCACAACACACCCGAGTAAACGGTTACCGGTGGTCCCGCCGACGCTCGGCGGGGGTCATCGACCTACTCGAGACAGAAACGGGCGCGACTCGAGCCGGTGGCCTCGACCTACTCGAGGCGGATCGTCGTCTCGTCGCTGGGCCGGTGCCGATCGGCGCCGGTCGCGACGAACGCCCGGAGTTCGTAGGTGCCGGGGTCGGGGACGACCGACTCGCGACGGTCGCCGTCGGTGCGCTCGAGGCGGCCGTTCCAGGTCACTTGCACTCGTTTGCGCTCGCCGCCGCGGAACCGAAACGTCGAGGGGCGTTCCGGGACGTAGCGGCGCTCGTCGCTGCCCTCGAGGTCGCCGTCGATCGTCCAGCCCCAGCGGCGCCGCCGCGGCGTCGGCACGGAGACGGGCACCGGCAGCCGGTTTTTGAAGTCGACCGAGATGTCGACCGGCTCGTCGCGAGCGTAGACCTCGCGGTCGGTCGCGATCGAGACGGCGACCGCGCGTCGGGCCAGGGCCGCCGGAACGAGCGACGAGAGGAACGTCGCGACCGTCGGCCGCGAGTCGTCGCGCTCGAGGCCGACGGCGTCCACCGTCCGCGGGCGCTCGGGGCCGCCGTCGCGTCGGGGGTCTGGACCGTCCATCGATCGGACGCTCGATCCTCGCGTACTAAAATCGTTGGGCGCTGCGGATCGGTCGTTCGACGCGGACACTCGCGGTCGGACCGAATTCGAGAGGCCAGGGAAAGAGTCGAGATCCCGATTCACGGGTGTGGGATTCGGTCTCGATGTCACCGAGGATAGTCGATAACACCGCCGTTACCAGGGGATACGGATGTCCGAGAACGGCTATTACGGTTCGATTACTACAGCAGGTTACAGAATGATAGCTGCTATCGAAACGGTACCGCTACAGAGTTTTGACGGCCCGCTTGCGGCCGAACTGTTCCTCGTCGCTCGGATACTCTTCGGCGGCGTCCTCGCGTTCACGGGCGTGAACCACTTCCTCGACCTCGAGGGCATGGCCGGCTACGCCGAGATGAAGGGGATTCCGGCGCCGACGTTCTCGGTCGCCCTCTCCGGGGTCGTGCTCGTGGCGGGCGGTCTCGGCGTCATACTCGGCGTCTTCCCCGCGCTCGCGGCCGGCGCGCTCGCCGCGTTCCTGCTCGTGGCGACGCCGACGATGCACGACTTCTGGGCCGTCCCCGAGGACCAGCAACAGTCCGAGATGAACGCGTTCCTGAAGAACGTCGGCCTGCTGGGCGCGTCGCTGACGCTGGTCGCGCTCGGCGCCCTCGAGTGGCCCTACGCGGTCGGTCTCGGCCTCTTCTGAACGTCGCGGACGGTATCAGGAATCGAACCGCTCGTTCTCGGATGCGTTAGACGTCTTGGTCGACGGTCTACTCGAACAGCGGTTGCGGCCGGCGACGGCGTCACCCCGTTGTCGCATCGGCGAAACCGTCGGCTGCCGCGCTCGAACGACAGTCGTCGTGACTACCCTCGTCAAATAAGCCGTCGAACGGAACCGGTACGCAGCCGATCACCGGTGACCGGGCGCGACCGAGTTCGTCGACGGAACAGAAATCCCGTTTCCCACCCCCAATTATCGCCATGCCGGAAGCGTCGGCGCGTCGTCAGCCTGCATGGAAAGCCAGGCGCCATCGGCCGAGATATCGGCGATGACGTACTCCGTACTCGAGTCCGTCGAGTCGATCGAACCGACGACGGTGTCGTCGGACGTCATGGCGTGGGGGTTCGTCGCCATGTATGTCACTCGTTCCCAACCACATATAAACTCATCGAATCGAACTATCAGCCCAAGTGACTGGTCGGGCCGATATCGCGGGCGCACGAAACACTGGGTTTATACTCATTTTCGCCGTACCGTGGGGATATGAACGTAGCCGACGCGATGACGCCCCGCGAAGACGTGGTAACCGTCGAACTGCCGGGTTCGCGCTCGGACGTCCTCGAGTACCTTCAGGAGCGACCGTTCTCGTCCGTTCCGGTGCTCAAATCGACCGAGGACGGTCTCGAGTACAGAGGGCTGATCTCCCGCGACGCGCTGATCGAACAGCCCGATGAGGACCAGCTCGTCATCCTGATGGACGAGGACGTCCCGACGACGACGGCCGACACCAGCCTCGAGGACGTCGCGCGGACGATGGTCGAGGACGGAGCGCGCCGCGTGCCGGTCGTCGACGGGGAGTTCGAGGGGATCGTCACGGTGACCGACGTGATCCACGCGATCGCGGCGGGCGACCAAGAGACCGAGGGCACCGTCGAGTCCTACGCGAGCGAGGACGTCAACACCACCTACGAGGGCGCGCCGCTCCCGGTCGCCGAGCGGGAACTATCCTACGCGAACGTCCCCTACGCCGTCGCGCTGGACGACGACGGCCGGATGAGCGGCGTCCTGACGGAGGTCGACGTCATCGACGTCGCCCGCATCGTCGAAGGCGAGGAGGAGACCGGCGACAACTTCGGCGACCAGGACGACGACTGGTCGTGGGAGGGAATCAAGGCCGTCGGCAGCCGCTACCTCCCCACGCGGGACATCGAGATTCCGGCCGAGCCGGTCAGCGCGTTCATGAGCGACGACGTGGTGACGGTCTCGGCGCAGACGTCGATCCAGGAGGCCGCCCAGCGGATGATCAGCAACGATATCGAACAGATCCCGATGGTCACGGGCGAGGATCTCGTCGGCATCGTCTGTGACGTCGACCTGCTGGAGGCACTCTATGAGTGAGCAAGAACACGCGGACGACACCGAGAGCGTGACCGCGGCGACGAGCGAGAGACTGGTCGAACTGGCCAAGCGGCGGGGCTACTTCTTCCAGTCGTCGGGCGCTTACGGCGGCGTCGGCGGCTTCTACACCTTCGGCCCGCAGGGCGCGGCGCTGAAGGGCAACGTCGAGGACGCCTGGCGCGACCGGTTCGCGGTCGCCGAGGGGAACATGGAGATCGACGCGCCCACCATCATGCCCGAGCCCGTCTTCGAGGCCTCGGGCCACCTGGACGGCTTCGACGACATGCTCGTCGAGTGTCCGGAGTGCGGCGAGAGCCACCGCGCTGACCACGTCGTCGAGGACAACACCGAGTACGAGGACGCCGAAAGCCTCCCCATCCCCGAAGTCGAGGAGGTCATCGCCGAGTACGAACTCGTCTGTCCCTCCTGCGGGGCGGGACTCGCGGGCCAGGCCGTCGAAACGTTCAACCTCATGTTCGCGACGAACATCGGCCCCGGCGACTCCGATCCCGGCTACATGCGCCCCGAGACCGCACAGGGCATCTTCGTCGAGTTCCCCCGGCTCAAGGAGTACGCGCGCAACCAGCTCCCCTTCGGCGTGACCCAGATCGGGCGGGCCTACCGCAACGAGATCAGCCCGCGGCGCTCGATCATCCGCACTCGCGAGTTCACGCAGGCCGAACTCGAGTACTTCATCGACCCCGAGACGGACGAGCCGGACCTCTCGAGCGTCGAAGACGTCGAGGTGACGCTCTACCCGGCCAGCGAGCAAAACGCCGAGGACGGCGACGAGATCCGGACGACGATCGGCGACGCCGTCGAGGACGGGATCATCTCGAGCCCGTGGGTCGCCTACTTCCTGGGCGTCGCCAAGCCGTGGTACGACGCGGTCGGCGTCGACATGGACCGGTTCCGGTTCCGCCAGCACCTCTCGGGCGAGCGGGCCCACTACGCCAGCGACTGCTGGGACGCGGAAAGCGAGATCGACGGCAACTGGATCGAGATGGCCGGCTTCGCCTACCGGGGCGACTACGACCTCTCGAAACACGGCGAGCACTCCGACGACCGCTTTACGATCTTCAAGCAGTACGACGAACCGAAGACCGTCGAGCGCGCCACCGTCGACCCCGACATGAGTTACCTCGGTCCCGAGTTCGGCGGCGACGCGCAGGCCGTCGTCCAGCAGCTCGAGGACCTCGCCGCGCGCGATCGCTCGGCGTTCGACGGCGACGTCGTCGAGATCGATCTCGAGGGCGAAACCCGCGAGATCCCCGTCGAGAAGACCGGATTCGCGGTCGAGGAGCAGACCGAGGCCGGCGAGCACATCACGCCCCACGTCATCGAACCCTCCTTCGGCGTCGACCGGCTGGTCTACACCGTCCTCCACCACGCCTACCGCGAGGACGAGGTTGACGGCGAGGAACGGACCTACCTCGACCTCGAGCCGGAAGTCGCGCCCACCTTCGTCGGCGTCTTCCCGCTCCAGAACGACGACGAACTCGAGGCGCAGGCGAACGAAATCGTCGCGGACCTGCGCGAGGTCGGCCTCTCGGTCACGTACGACGACTCGGGCAACATCGGCCGGCGCTACCGTCGCCAGGACGAGGTCGGCACGCCGTTCTGCGTCACGGTGGATTACGAGACCGTGGAAAACGAGGAGACGACCGTCACCGTCCGCGAGCGGGACACGACCGACCAGAAGCGGCTGCCCGTCGACGACCTCGCGGAGACGCTGTCGGCGATCCGGGAAGGCGACCTCGAGTTCGACGAGCTGTAACGCGGCGTCGACCGCGTTCGCCGTCTCGAGCGGAAACCGGGGTTTGACGCCGCTACCGGCGAGATACCGTTTTATCCCGTGGTGTCGTACCGAGTATCATAATGGATGCCGAGGAGATCACGGTAGACCATCGGATCGACGCCGAGGACGACGCCGTTCACAGCGACTGGGACAACGGACGCGAGCCGGCCCTGACGGTCCAGCCGGGGGACGTCGTCCGGATTTCGTGTCGGGACGCGACGAACGGACAGCTCAGCCCAGAGTCGACGGCGGCGGACGTCGCTGCGCTCGACATCGATCCGATCCACGCGCTGACCGGCCCTATCGCGATCGAGGGCGCCCGACCGGGCGACGTCCTCGCGGTCGAACTGCTCGAGGTCGAACACGAGGGCGTCGGCTACACGCTGGTCCTCCCGGGACCGGCGGAGCTCGGCGTGCTGGCCGACGAGTTCCCCGACCCGGCGTTGCACGTCTGGGATCTCGAGGGCGACGTCGGCTATTTCGGAGACGGGATCGAGGTGCCGCTGAATCCGTTCCCCGGCATCGTCGGCGTCGCGCCCGCCGAGGACGGCACCCACGGAACGTTTCCGCCGCGGGACGTCGGCGGGAACATAGACGTCAAGCAGCTCACGGCGGGCTCGACGGTCTATCTTCCCGTCGCGGTCGAGGACGCCCTGTTCAGCATCGGAGACTGCCACGCCGCACAGGGGGACGGCGAGGTCTGCGGGACCGGCATCGAAGCGCCGATGACCGTCACCTGCCGGTTCGGCCTGCGCTCGGACCGCTCGATCGAGCAGCCGCAGTTCGAGACCGCGGGTCCGTTCACACCGACCGGTCGAGACGAGCCGATGTACGGGACGACGGGCATCGCCGACGACCTGATGACGGCGACCAGGCGGGCCGTCCGGAGCATGGTCGACCACCTCCAGGACGAGCGCGGACTCGATCGCGACGACGCCTACATGCTGTGTTCGGTGGCCGTCGACCTGAAGATCAATGAGGCCGTCAACGCGCCGAACTGGGTCGTCTCCGCGTACCTCCCGGAGAGCATCTTTCCCGAGGCGAAGCAGCGCCCCACGCGTGCGTGAGGACCCCCCGATAGAATCCCATTTATTCGTCGGTCCCCTCTCGCTCGTATGGAGCAGCGCCAATTCGCTGAGACGGCGTCGGAAGGGGGCGAGCGCGCGCGACTGTTCGGCGACGACCGGCGTGACCGCGACCGTTCCGACGAGAGGGACAGCCGAGGTCGAGGGAGCGTCCGACCGTACGGGGCGATGAGACGGTGACGGAGTCTGCCGAGAACGACGAGGCCGAGGAGTCGGTCGACCCCCGGGAAGACGAGTTCGTCCGAACCCCGCCCGAGGATCTGGCTCGGCGGGTGTTCGACGTGAACCCCGTTAGCACCGTCGTGATCGATTCGGCGGGAAGCTACGCGTTCGCGAACGAACGAGCGGCGGAAACGCTCGGCCGGACGAACGAAGATATCGTCGGCCGGTCGTACGCCGAGACCGAGTGGAACATCTACTACGACGACGGCTCGCCCGTTCCGGTGTCGGAAAACCCGGTTACGCAAGTTCTCGAGACGGGCGAACCCGTCTACGGTTTCGAACACTGGATCGAACTCCCCGACGGCTCCGAGCGGTGGCTCTCGAGCAATTCGGCGCCCGTACTGGACGACGACGGGAACGTGGAGTACGTCGTCGTCTCCTTCGAGGACGCGACGGCGCTGAAGCGCCGCGAGGAGCGGTTGACCAGCGACCACGTCCGGCGCCTCGAGTTCCGCACGGACCGGACCGCGGTCCCGCCCTCCCTGCGGGTCGCGGACGACGAGATTCGACTCGAGGTCGACTCGGTCGTCTCGCTGCAGAACGGGACGACCGTCCAGTACATGGGGACGTCGGACCTCCCGGCGAGCGAGTTCGTGACCGCCGTCGAGGAGGTGCCCCACTACCGCGACGCGCGGTTGCTCAGTTCGATCGACGGCTACCATCGCGTCGAAGCGAAGGCGGAGTCGGCGACGGTCTCGCAGGTGTTTCCGGACCTCGGCGGTCGCGCCCGCGCCGTCGTGATCGCTCCCGACGAGGTCCGGTTTCTGGGCGAATTGCCCGGAGACGTGGATCCCCGGCAGGCCGCGTCCAGGATCCGGCGGTTCCACCCCGAAGTCGAACTGGTCTCCGAGGACCTCGTCTACTCGCCCCAGTTGCTGTACGGCGTCGTCGCCGACGCGCTCACCGAGCGACAGTTGTCGGCGCTCGACGCCGCCTACTTCGGCGGCTACTTCGATACGCCCCGGACCAGCACCGGCGACGAGTTGGCCGACCGCTTCGACGTCACGCGCCAGACCTTCAACCAGCACCTACGAAAGGCCCAGCAGACCGTCTTGCGACACCTCTTCGAGAAGTCTGGCGCGGACGCACGCTGACTGGTCAGCGTCCGCCCTTACCACGACCGCTTGCATACTGTGCCCAATGGACGAGGATACGATCCACTCCGACGTCATGTCTTCCCCACCGATGGGCGAGGACAGCGTCGGTCACGATCCCACCACGGAGACGTTTCACACTCGCTTCGACGCGGCGCTCGAAACGAAGCACGGTACGGTTACCGACGCGCTCACCACCGCGATCGTCGAGAACGTCGGGGCCGTCACGGACCGCGATCCCTGTACCATGGCGCCGCTGTTCGCGACCGTCGACCCCGAGTCGCTCGCCGATCTCGTGACGTCGACTCGCGACCACCCCCTCACCGTGAGCTTTTCCTACGAGGGCTGTCACGTGGTCGTTTCGAGCGACGGAACCGTCGTCGTCAAACTCGCTACGGACTAATTCGGCCCCCGCGGGCGGGGTGGATCGGCGTCCGAACACGGATCGTGTCGAACGTAACCGACGGACTGAAGGTCGTTACCTTCGACGGGAGATCTGATGGCTGACGAACTAAAGCGACGAGCCGTCCACGCGAGCGGGGCGGGACTGGTCGCGCTCTATCTCCTCGCCGCTCAGTTCGATCTCGGGCTGACCTGGGATCGATTTCAGCTCCTGATGGGGCTCCTCGCGGTCGGAACGATCGCCCTCGAGTTCCTCCGGCTCTACGTCGGCGTCGAGTTGTCGCTCTACGACTCGCTAACCCGGGAGTACGAACAGAACCAGTTCGCCGGCTACGGCTACTACATGCTCAGCATGACGGTCGCCGTGCTGTTCTTCGAGCCGCGGGTCGCCCTCCCGTCGATGTTGATGCTCGCGATCGGCGATCCGATCAGCGGGACCGTCTCGGACGACAGCCTCAAGTTCGTCAAGGGGCCGAAGGTGCTGGTCACGATGTTCGTCGTCTCGACGCTCATCGCCGCGCTCTTTCTCCACGAGACGCCGCTGGCCGTCGTCGCGGCCGCCATCGGCGCGACCGTCGCCGACGGCGTCAAGCTCAGAATCGGCGATTTCATCGTCGACGACAACCTGACGATCCCCATCTACGCCGGCCTGCTGGCCACGCTCGTCCTCGAGTTCGGGCTAGTCTGAAACGGGCGATCGACCCGTGGAATACGTACGCGAGGATGCTCACGGAGAACCGATGGCATCCGCTCGCTTTGCGAGCGGTTACTCGTCGGAGCGGGGTTCAACCCCGCGACGACGATCTTTTTCATCGAAGTTTTTGCGCCCAGCGCGGGACCTTCGGTCCCGCGGACCGTTCGCGCGGCAACGCCGCGCGAAGACGCCGCGAGTGAACCCGAGGCGGAAAAAGTTCGTTAGAGGTCCGTCGTCCGGAACCGCCAGTAACCGACGCCGAGCGCGAGGACGATCCAGCCGGCCAGTACCGCGAGCGCGAACGCCGGCGTCTGGTAGAACGTCGGTTCCGCCGGCGGTCTGACGAACGTCCCGCCCTCGAGGTCGGGAAAGAGCCCGGCAACGAGGTAGGTGTACGCCGCCATCGGATTCAGCGCGTCGACGAAGGCCACCCACTCGGGCGTCGTCGCGGGCCACGAGAAGCCGTGGGCGACGTAGAGCGCGATCCGCGGGAGCTGGGCCCACAGCTGGAAGAAGAAGAGCACGAAGACGCCGAACGCGGCGGCCGTCGCCCGGGTCGACGTGCGGACGGTCGACGAGAGACCGACCGCGAGCGCGGTGAACGTCGCGGCCAGCAGAACGAGGGCCGCGACGACGCCGACGAACTGCGCGGGATCGACGGGCAGTCCCAGGGCCAGCCCCACCGGAACGGCGGCGGCGAACGACACGACGATCGCCGCGACAATCGCGAGGCTCCGCGCGAGGAAGGTTCCGAAGACGACCGTGGCGCGATCGATCGGGAGACCGAGAACGACCTTGAGGGCGCCGCTCGAGCGCTTTTCGACGACCGCGGACGCGAAGAAGGCCAGCGCCAGCAGCGGCGTCACCATCGAGAACAGCGCGTACAGCCCCGCCGTCAGCGGGGGCGCGCTTCCGGACAGCCGCGCCGCCGTCCGCCCCTCGGAGTAGGTCAGGAGCACGCCGAGGAGGACGTAGATCCCGACCAGCAGGTACAGCTGCCGCTCCCGGACCGTATCGCGGAGATCCTCGCGGACGAACAGCGCGAGGGCGGCCAGGCGACTCACTGGGCGACACCCCGCGTGTAGCGTTCGAACAGGTCCTCGAGGGAGGTCTCACTGGTCGTGACGTCCCGGACGGTCGCCGGTGAGTCGTAGAAGGCCGCGACGACCGCCGCCTTCGCGGCGTCGTCGCAGGTCACCGTCACCGACGGCTCGTCGATCTCGACGTCGACCACGCCCTCGAGCGCTCGGACGTAGTCGACGACGTTGGCGGGGACCGCAGAGAGCTCGAGCGTCACGGCCGCCGACCCGCCGGCGGCCTCGCGCAACGCGTCGATCGAGTCGACGGCGACGAGTTCGCCGCCGTCCAGGATGCCGACGCGGTCACAGACCGCCTCGACCTGCTCCATGATGTGACTCGAGAAGAAGACGGTCGCGCCGCGCTCGTTTTCCTCGCGGACGATCCGGCGCATGGTGCGCGCGCCGTTGGGATCGAGCCCGGTCGAGGGCTCGTCCAGCACGAGGAGGTCCGGCTCGCCCGCCAGCGCCACAGCGAGCATGAGCCGCTGGGCCATTCCCTTCGAGTACTCCGCGACGGGGTAGTCGGCCGGCCCCTGCATCCCGACGCGGTCGATGAGGTCGTCGGGGTCGTCGTCGGCGTCTTTGGCGTTGATGGCGAACTCGACGTGATCGCGGCCCGTTCGGTCGCCGATCGGGCCGTAGCCGTCGGGCAGGACGCCGATCCGGTCGCGGACGGCCGCGCTCTCGGTCGCGACGTCGTGACCGAGGACGCGAACCGAGCCCGACGTGGGGGCGGCGTAGTCCAACAGGAGGTCGATGGTCGTCGACTTGCCGGCGCCGTTCGGGCCGAGAAATCCGAAGATCTCGCCGGAGCGCACGGTGAGATCGAGATCGTGGAGGGCGGTGACCGTTCGGCTCCCGCGGATGCCGAACCGCCGGTAACGTTTGGTCACCCCGCGGAGTTCGATCGCTGACATACGATCGAAACATCGGTGAGATATTATTATCCTTTTGATGGGTTGGGCGGTATCACCGATCGCGGGGCTCTGCGGGGTTCCGGTATCGGCAACACCGTACCGTTCAGGAGGCCTCAACACCGCTTGCCTCCAACGTGGCGGCCAGTGTCTCGGTTGCAGCGGTTCGAACGAGTGTCGCGGATCCGATCGGTGCTCGCGGAGGGTCGCGGGAAGATCCTGTTCGCCGTCGCCACCGGCTGGTGTTTCTCGATCGGCGTCCGACTCACGTACCCGGTGTTGTTGCCTTTCCTGCGGGAGGCCTACGGCCTCGACCTGACGACGGCGGGGTTCCTGCTGACGGCGCTGTGGCTCGCGTACGCGCTCGGCCAGCTTCCCGGCGGGATCCTCGCCGACCGCCTCGGGGAGGGGAATATCCTCGTGGCGAGCTCACTCGTCTCGGCGATAGCGGTCGGCGTCGTCGCCGTCGCGAACTCGGCGGCGCTGGTCTACCTCGCGACGGCCTGTTTCGGCTTCGGGACGGCGCTGTACGGCGTTGCCCGGTTCACCATCCTCTCGGACGTCTTCCCGAACAACGCGGGGACCGCGGTCGGCGTCACGATGGCCGCCGGCGAGGTCGGCAACGCCGCGCTCCCGCTCGCGGCCGGCGCCATCGCGACGACGCTGGCCTGGCAGTTCGGTTTCGGCATCGCCGCGCCCGTCTTCCTGCTGGTCGCCGGCCTGCTGTGGGCCGTCGTCCCTGGCCGAACCTCCGGCGAGGGCAGCGCCGTCGACAGCCTCTCGCTCGAGACCGCCCGGTACGTGGGGGCCCAGTTGCGCCGCCGAGAGATCGTCGTCGTGACGGCGATTCAGATCCTCACCTACTGCGTCTGGCAGGCGTTTACGGGCTTCTATCCGACCTACCTGATCGAGATCAAGGGGTTCTCGGAGGGGATCGCCACGGCGCTGTTCAGCGCGTTCTTCGCGCTCGGGATCGTCGTCCAGCCGGTGACCGGGCGGCTCTACGACGAGTTCGGGATTCGACGGTCGTTGCCGATCGTTCTGGGCGTCATGGCCGTCGCGCTCGTCGCGCTCCCGCTCCTCGAGGGGTTCTGGCCGATCGTCGCCGGGACGATGTTGCTCTCGAGCATCCTGGGGTACGGGACGATCACGCTGCCGTACATGACCGCGGCGTTCCCGACGGACATGCAGGGGACGGGCGTGGGATTCCTGCGGAGCACCTACATGACGATCGGCGCCGCGAGTCCCGTCCTGTTCGGCGCGCTCGCCGAACGGGGCTTTTTCGACGAGGGCTACGTCGTGCTGGCGGCCTTTGTCGTCTGTGCGATCGTACTCGTTCGGTGGCTGCCGGCGCTTTCGGCGGCCGCGTCGGACTGAACGGTGTCCCGACGGCGTCTCACTGCCCCGCGTCGGAGTTCTCGGGAACCGTCCCGTCCATCGTCACCGTGCGCCCGTCGACCTCGAGGGCATCGACCTCGTCGGCCAGCGACCGAAGCTCCGTGCGAACGTCGTCGGTGATATCGTCGGGATCGTCGAAGACGAACGCCCAGGTCGCCGTCTCGGGGTCGCGCCCCGGCATCGACAGCCCCCAGCAGTAGATCTCGGGGATG
>NZ_AOIS01000018.1:0-38919 GCF_000337495.1 Haloterrigena salina JCM 13891 | reverse complement strand
GGCAGCGTCTCGAACAGGTGCGTCATCCACGGGTCGACGTCCTCGAGTCGGTCGCGGTCGCCGTGTCTGGCGTCGATCGGGTTCTCGTAGCCGGAGCCCAGGACGAGCGCGTCGTCCCCGACGGCGATCGGTCCCGCGGACGTTTCGTCGTCGGTGCCGTCGGCGACGGCGTAGCCGCCGTACTCATCGGCGACCTCGTACCGGTCCGACTCCGCGAGTTGCGTCTCGAGTGCGTCGGCGTCGAACTGGCCGAGGACGACCTGCGTCGTCCCCTGGCTGACGAGCGCATCGACCTGGTCCGGATAGACGTCGAGCACCTCGATGACGGGAGAGTTGACGTCCTCTGCGGGCGGCAGGTCCGCCGTGTAGTCGAACCGGCCGTTGCTCTCGTTGCCGTCGTCGAACAGCCACTTGCGAAACTCCCGCGCAGTCGACCAGTCGACCGCGACGCCCGGATCGGGCATCTGCTCCCGGCGAGCCTCGATGTCCCCCGCCGGGACGCCGTTGACCCGTTCGGTCGAGTCCTCCGTTCCGTCGTCGCCGTTCTCGTTCGAATTCCCGTTCCCGCCGTCGTCGTCGCTGCTCCCGAGACAGCCGGCGAGGCCGACGCCGGCGGCGACGACCACTCCGCGCCGCGTCGTGGTCCACTCAGTCATGGTTTCGAGAACATCAAAGCTATTGAAAAGTACACGGTGGTTTATCAGTTTTCGAAGGCGGACGAAAGTCGCACCCGTTAGGCGTTCGCGCGCCAGAGTTCGAAATTGAGGACCGCCGCGAAGGAGACCCAGAGGAGATACGGCGCGAGCAGCGCCGCGGCGCGGCGATCGACCCGTCGAAACGCGACGATCGTCGCGGCGACGAGCGTCCAGAGGGTGAGAATGATCCCGAGAGCGAGCAGTGGCGCCTCGAGCGCGAAGAACGCGGGCGTCCAGGCGACGTTGCACGCCATCTGGAGGACGAACAGGCCGAGCGCGAACCGCCGGCCGGCGCTCTCGCTGCGCCAGATCAGCCACAACGCGATACCGAGCAGCGTAAACAGCGCCGTCCAGACGATCGGAAACGCGACCGACGGCGGATAGAACCACGGCTTCTCGAGGCGTTGGAACCAGTCGGTGTCCGGTGACGAGAGGAGCCCCGGGAGACCGCCGACGACGTTCACCAGCAGTACGAATCCGACGGCGCGGAGCAGCGGCCTGCGGTCGGGGAGCCGACGGGCGAAGCGAGCGAGCGCGGCGGCCATGGGGGACGTAGGCCGCGAATACGGATAGCAGTATTGCAGCTACGTCGCGGGCCGACGCGCCGGTCAGTGTCGCGTCGTCTGTTCTCGAGCCGATTCCATGAATGTCGCGTGGACGTCCGTCGTCGCCTCGTCGACCCGCTCCCGGCACCGCTCGTAGGTGCCGTCCGATTGCATCACCCATCGGTTTCGGGTGTCCTGGAGGAGCGTTTCGAGGATTTCGTCGAGCCGGGACTGGAGGCGCGGATCCTCGATCGGGGTGACCGCCTCGACGCGGTTGTCGAGGTTCCGGGTCATCCAGTCAGCCGAGCCGGTGTAGTAGCAGTCCTCGTCGCCCGCCCGGAAGTAGAAGATCCGCGAGTGCTCGAGGAACCGGCCGACGACGCTGTGGACGGCGATGTTCTCGCTGACGTCCTCGAGTCCGGGCCGGAGCCGACAGATGTCGCGAACGACGAGGTCGATGTCGACGCCGGCCATCGACGCGCGGTAGAGTTCGCGGACGAGCTGTGGATCCTCTAACCGGTTCATCTTGGCGACGATGCGGGCGTCCTCGCCGTCGCGGGCGCGCTGGGCGACCGTCCGAACGAGGTCGACGAACCGCTCGCGCATGTTTCCGGGAGCGACGAGCAGTTTGCGGTAGTCGCGGTGCATCGAGTGGCCCGTGAAGTAGTTGAACACGCGCACGAGGTCCTGTCCGATGTCGGGGTCGGCGGTCAGCAGGCCGAGATCCTCGTACTGCTTGGCCGTCTCGGAGTGGTAGTTGCCGGTGCCGATGTGGGAGTACAGCTGGACGCCGTCCTCTTCCTCCCGGACGACCAGCGAGGTCTTCGTGTGGGTCTTGTAGCCGATCGTCCCGTAGGCGACGTGGATCCCCGCCTCCTCGAGTTTCTTCGCCCACTCGAGGTTGTTCTCCTCGTCGAAGCGGGCCTTCAGCTCGACCATAACCGCGACCTGTTTCCCGTTGCGGGCGGCCTCGATGAGCGTCTCGATGATCTTCGAGTCGCTGGCCGTGCGGTAGATCGCCGCCTTGATCGCCAGCACGTCAGGATCGTTGGCCGCCTCTTCTAAGAACCGCTGGACGGTGTCCTCGAATGCGTGGTAGGGGTGGTGGACGAGGACGTCGCGGTCGCGGATCACGTCGAAGATGGGGCGGCCGTCCTCGCGGGTGCCAAGCCGCGGGTGCGGCTGGGGCGTCCAGTCGGGCAACTGCAGTTCCGGCCGGTCGAGGGCGGCCAGTTCGAAGAAGTCCCGGTAGTCGAGCGGGCCGTCGAGGTGGAACACCTCGCGCTCGTCGAGTTCGAGTTCGCGCCTGAGGATCTCGAGGATCTTCTCGGGGGCGTCGCGTTCGATCTCGAGGCGGACGACGGTGGCGAACCGGCGCTCCTCCAGAACCTCCTCGATCATCTCGATGAGGTCCTCGGCGACCTCTTCGTCGCGGCGGACCTCGGCGTTTCGCGTCACCCGGAACAGGGCCGTGTCGACCACTTCGACGTCCGGAAACAGCAGGTCGAGGTTCGCTCGGACGATGTCCTCGAGGAGCACGTAGCGGTCGTCCTCGCCGAGCTGGACGAACCGGACCTGGTTGCGCGGGATCTTCACCCGCGAAAAGGTGAGATCGGCGCCGGGTCGTTCGCGGGTCAGGACGCCGAGGGAAAGGCTCTGGTTCGAGATGAACGGGAAGGGGTGGGCCGGATCGAACGTCAGCGGCGTCAGGGTCGGCAGGACCGAACTCTCGAAGTAGTTCCGAACCTCTCGTTGCTCGGCGGTCGAGAGCTCGTCGTAATCGACGATGTGGATCCCTTCCTCGTCGAGGGCGGGTCGGATCTCCTCCCGGTAGCAGCGACCCTGGCGCTCGAGCAGCGAGCGGGCCTCGTCCAGGACCTCGCGCCACTGCTCGCGGGGCGTGCGGCCGTCGGGCGTCTCCTCGGTGATGCCCGCGGCGATCTGCTGTTTGAGCCCCCCGACGCGTTTGCGGATGAACTCGTCGACGTTGGTCGTGAAGATCGCGAGGAATTTCACCCGCTCGAGTAGCGGGTTCTTCTCGTCCATGGCCTCGTGGAGGACGCGACGCTGGAATTCGAGGACGCTGTGTTCGCGGTTGAGGTAGTAGCGCGGATCCGAGAGGTCGACGGACTCGGCCCGGGCGCCGCCCGCTCCCGAGGCCACGTCGGTCGCCGCCGCGGCGTCCGCGACGGTCGCCTCGTCGACCGACAGCGTGTCGGCGGGAACGGCGTTGGTCGGCGCGGAGTCGTCGGTGGCGGACCCGGTCCCGTCGCCGGGGTCAGCGGCGGGCGCGTCGTCGGCATCCCCGCCGTACGCGAGCGCCGCGTCGTCATCGGCTTCCTCTTCGGCCGTCGCGTCGGCGTCGTCCGCCGACGAACCGCCGTCGCTCATCGCTCGAGCGGTCGGCACGTCGTCGTCTCGGTTCGTGCGGTTCGTGCGGTTCGATCGTTCGGTCGGTCGATTCCACTGCTTCGCTCGGTCGGATTCGGACGTGTCATCCCCCTTCATCCCAATCTCACTCCGCAGGTTCGGCGAACTTCTCGTCCGGGCGCGGCTGGTGCTCGGGCGTCGAGACGCTCACGAACCGCTCGCCGCGGAGGTCGTAGGCCGTGAGCCGACCGCCGTAGACACAGCCCGTATCGAGGCCGACGGCCCACTCGCGTTCGACGGGCTCGTCGAGCACGGTGTGGCCGAAAAAGACCCGCAGCGGGCCCGCGTACTCGTCGAACCAGAACGGGCCGTCGTAGCCGTCGCCGTTCGGACTCCGCATCGTCAGCAGGTCTCGATCCGAGTGCTCCGAGAGCGACCGCGCGGGATCGACGCCGCCGTGGACGACGAGGTGGTCGTCCCACGAGATGGCGGTCGGTAGCGACTCGAGGTACCGGTAATCGGCCGGTTCGAGCGCCTCGAGGTCGGCCTCGTCGTCGAGGAATTTCTGCTCGTTGTTCCCCCGGACCGACCGCAGCCGCGGCGAGTCCCGAACCCGCTCGAGGACCGCCTTGCTCTCCGGCCCCTTCCGGACCAGATCGCCGACGAACACGCCGAGGTCGTTCGGGCCGAACTCGAGCGTCGAGAGCAGTCGCTCGAGGGAGTCGAGACAGCCGTGGACGTCGCCGATCACGTAGACGTCGTCGTAGGAGTCGGCGTCGAGACGCTGATGGTCGAACGATACCTCGTCGTCGGCAACTGATGGAGCAATCGTCACGAGTTTCCTACCAAAAGCTTCGAAAAATCAGAGATAAGACGTTATATTTTGCATATGTTGCAGTACGTACCAGTATATAGTCCATCATATCCGGTCACAGAAAGAATCCGAGTCAACTTCCGGACTGGGAAGGGCCGGCGGGCGTTCCGGAGTACGTACTCCGACGGCGAGAGAGAACGGTTGAAACGGCGCTCGAAACGGCCGAAGCGGGCCCACCCAACGGATTCGCGTCGGGTCGCCAACCTGACCGGCGACCAACTCGGTACTCTCCCCAGTGGAACGGCGAGCGCGATCGGTAGCGAAACCGGCCGCAGCGACCCGCGGATTTCGAACGCGGACTCCGAAAATACGTTTTCGAACGTACAGCTATTACCCAAAGTATTAAATATATATTAGTCAGTATACTTTGACGACTCATGGGAGGGGAACTCAAGATTCGAGTTAACGAGGAACGGATGCCGCCGCCGGTCGAGGGGCTCGACGCCGAGGACGGCGTGTGGCGACTCTCGCTCGAGCCACATCGCGACCTGCTGGTCGATATCGCGGGCGTCGAGCCGACGGACGAGCTCACGCGCCGCGAACTGGAGACCGTTCGGGCGCGACTCGAGGGGTACGTCGAACGGGAGAAACGAACTACGACCGAGGACGTCGATCCGACGGACGAACGGGAACCGACTCGAGAATCGGCGGGCGATCGGCTTCGACGCCTGCTGTCACGGCTCCTCGGGATCGTCCCGCTCGTTGAGGCGGTCCGCGCCCGGGAATCGAGCGACCGGCGGGGCCGAACGGACGGATCGTATTCGGTACAGCGAGTTCGGCGACTCGCGCAGGTGTTCCGAGCGGCGATCGCCACGCGTCGAGCCGATATCTCGTGTAGCAGTCCCTCAATACCGATTGAAACGACCTCGAAGGATACCTCGTCGGTCGACGCGGTCGCGGACTGAACCGCTCGCGCAGTATCGCCACGAGGGAGCGGTCGAGATGACCCCGCGGGACGATCTCCGCGGCCGGAGCGAGAACGGAACTCCGGCGCGGCACCCGCACCGTGTCGGGGCGTCCACTCGAGGCGTCGCCGACCACGACGGGCGGTCGCTGGACCGCACGATGGATAAATTCCAATATACTTATAAATATTTTAACTACTATATAGTGACAATATTAATGGTCCTCCTGTGTTCGAGGTGACTCCATGAGTTCGCTCGCCGTCGCGAAGAAGGACTTCCGCGACGCCGTCCGCTCGAGAGAGTTGTGGGCGTTGATCGGGTTGTTCGTGTTGTTTCTGGGCGGTACGACGCTGTTAGACGTGACCAGAGACATCAGCATCGCCGACGACCTTCCGGTTACGGTAGTGCTTTCCTCGGTCTCCGTGACGATGTTCCTCGCCCCCGCAGCGGCGCTGCTGGTGAGCACCAAATCGATTGCCCGTGAGCGGTCACTGGGAACCAGTATCGTCCTCCTCGCCCCGATCACTCGCGTCTCGAGGTCTACGTCGGGAAGCTCCTGGCCCGGCTGGCCGTCTTCACGACGGCGGTCCTCGTCGGCTATCTGCCGGTACTAGTGCTACTGTTCGTCGGCGTCGACGGTTTCGGTCCGTTTCCGTTCGCGAGCGTGCTAGTCGCGACGTTGTGCGTTGGCGTCATCTACGTCGTCATCGGCCACAGCGTGTCGGCGATGACGGAATCAGAAACGACCGCGAGCACCGGCGGATTTGCCGCCTTCTTCCTCATGTACATTCGGGACCTGCTGTTTTCCGCGATCAACAAGCGGTTCCGCCTCGTCGACGGTTACGCCGAGGCGTTCGTCTTGCGCTTCCAACTCCGGGCCGTCAGCGAGGACATCGTTAACGCGGTCAGATCGCTCGGTGACGGCGACGTCGACGGCGCCTCAGTGGGCCGTCAGTAACGGCGGCGATATCCTGATCTGTCTCGAACACTGGTTCGGGGTCGTCGTACTCGTACTCTCGCTCGGACTCCCGTTGACGGTTGGCTACTGGCGGTTCAGCCGCACCGAACTGTGATGGGGCTCGTTCGTCGGGATACTGTCGCGAATAGTGCGCTCGAGGGAACCAGCGACGTCTCGATAGTCACGTGGATATCGTCACTTCGCGGGCCAGTTGCCTGTCGTCTCGACGACAACGGTCGCCCGACGAGACGCCCAGAGATCAGTCGTTCGGGCCGTCATTGCCCTTTATCGCCGTCTCAGTGGAATCGTCCTCGGAATCGTCCTCGAGCAGTCGGTCCTGAAGTCTGCCGCCGACCGACGCGTCGACGTCGGGCAGCGGGACACCGGGGAGGAACGGCATCGACGCGACGTCGAGGCGGACCGACACGAGGTTGACGCGTCGCTGGAACGGGCTCTGCGAGACGGTGAGGTTCTGGACGGTGTCAGTCGGGACGACGTACGTTCGACGCGTCCAGAAGCCGCGCCGGACGACGACGTAGTCCTCAAGCAGAGCGTAGCCGCGATGGCTCCACGTCACGTGGCCCGCGAGCGGCGTGAGCGCGAGCAGGAGGGCGAAGAGCGGAAGGGGAATCACTCGAGTCGACGGGACGAATCGCTGGGCGATCACTGTCCCAACGGCCAGAGCGACGACCCCGAGCGCGTACCTGACGACGTATCGCCGACGCGCACGGTCGGGGAGGGATTGAAGCCGGACCGCCGATCGATCGACCCCGACCGCCCGCTCGACGAGGCCCCACGCGACGTCGCGCCGAGCGAGCGGTGCCAACGGCCACTTCAGCCCGAACGGAGCGGGGTCGGAGAGTCCGGCGGTGCCGATATCGGTCTGTGCCAGCCCCAGCGCCCGATGGATCGGATTTGATCGAACGCGAGCGATCTGGATCCGATCGCTCGAGACGTCCGCGTCGGTCGTCCGGAAGAGACCGTGCTGTCGCCGGAACGAGCCCTCGCCGGCGGAGAGGCGGAATCGGGCCGTGTGTTCGATCGCAAGGACGACGCCGGCGACCCAGCCGGCGAGGGCGACGAGCCCCAGCACGACCACCGGCGACAGCGGCAAGAGATCCTCGAGGACCTCGATAGCGGTCGATCGCAGGTCCGTTATCGGGTCCGGGTCGAAATAGTGCGCTCCGATCCACGCCAGTACGGCCAGCAGCACTGTCTTGGGATGGGCTCGAGCCACGCCGTACAGCGCGAGTTCCCGCGGTCGAAGCGTGAAGACGCGACGGCGGTCCGGCGGCTCGGCGGACGTCACATCGACGTCTGCGGTCGACTGGATTCGCCGCTGGAGGTCCTCGGCGTCGGCCCGCTCGAGGTACCGCACCGAGAGGTCGGACTCGTCGGGGTTGCCGGCGGTCTCGCACTCGAGGGCGGCGAGCCCGAACGGGCGGCTCACCGTCGTCGTCGAGACCGTCGACTGCTGTATCCGAGAGAAGGGGATCGTTCGGCGTTTGGGACGGAGAATTCCGGAACGAACGACGAGCGACTCCTCCTCGAGGGTGAGTTCGTAGTGCCACCACTCGACGGCCTGAATGACGAGGTTGAAGCCTCCCAAGCAGACGGCGATCAGCACCAGCGTCACCATCCCCGAGACGACCGCGTCGATTCCGGACGCCGATCCGTCGCCGAGCACCGTCAGCATCACCGCGAGCAGCGCGACCGTCGTGACGTCGACGTTCTCGAGCGCTCTGACCGGAACGGAGCGGAGATCCGGCTTCAAACTCGTGGGCGAACTCATACGTCGGACTCACCTCTGGCGAGGCGGTCGAGTCGATCCGCGAGATCGGTGGCGGCCTCCGACTCGAGTCCAGGGATCGCGACCCGCCCGCCGAACGTTCCCGCGGTGTAGAGCCGGACGGAGACGAGGCCGAACGGCCTCGAGAGGAGCGGTTCGTCGACGTCGACCTGCTGGATGCTCGCGGCGGGCACGACCGTCTCGTTGACGGTGACCAGCCCGCGGCGCACGTAGACGCCGTCGTCGGTGACCGCGTATCGGAACCGGCGGTAGCGGACGACTGCCAGCAGGATGCCGACGACGGGACTCGCCGCCGCGACGGCGAGGAGGGGCCGCTCGAGGGGCGAGTCCGAGAGGACGACCGTCCCGACGACCGCCGCGGCGACGCCGACCAGCAGCCACTTGATCGCCCAGACGATCCGTATGCGGGAGTGTACTCGGTTCGTCGGCGATTCGGCGGGGGACCGACTCGAGGGCTCAGTCATCTCATAGAGGGTCCGCACGTCGTGTAGTTAAAAACACATGATCTGGATGACTCGACAGCGAGACTCGAGCGGCGACCGTGTGTGACGATGCAGTTCTCTCAGGCCGTCCATCGACGGCCTCGAGTTCACTCGACAGCAACGACACAGTGAGTCTTCCCGCCCTCGATCGATGGGTTTCGATAACTCCAGCGACGACGGTGCTTCAGTGTCGTTGAGCAGGCCGACCGCGAACGTCCGACCGGCGACCGAGTTACGATTCCCGCTGGAACCTCGAGAGCGCCTCGAGTCGGTCGGTCGTCGGCGGGTGCGTGCCGAAGAACCGTCGCTCGAGCCGGCGGAGTCGCTTTCGGAGCCACCAGTACGACGGCTCGGTGTCGCCTTCGGGACCGAGCATAACCGTTTCGGGGTCCGCCGGCTCCAGCGGCAGGATCGAGAGCGAAGAGACGGCCGACGCGTCCCGGAGGTCGCGCTCGGGCGTCTCGGAAATTTCCCGGTCCAAACGGGAGAGCGCGCTGGCGAGGGCGGCGGGAGAGCCGGTCACCTCCGCGGCGGCCCGGTCCGCGGCGCGTTCCCTGGCTCTGGAGAGGTGGGCCGTGAGCAGTCGTCCGACGAGCCACACGGCGTTCGCCAAAAACAGGAGGAACACGGCTGCGACGATTCCGGGGTGGTCGATCCGTGCGAGTCGCGATCGCAATCCGGCCGCGAGAACGACGGGGAGGGAAACGACCGTCATCACCATCGCGTCTCGGTTTTTGACGTGTGCCAGTTCGTGGGCGATCACCGCTTCGAGTTCGTCCGGCCGCTCGAGCGTCTCGATCGTTCCGCGTGAAAGCACCAGACGGACGTTCGTCGGCCGGAAGCCGACGGCCAACGCCTCGGGCGCGTCGCGCTCCGAGACGGCGATCGTCGGCGGTGGCACGTCTAATTGCGCAGCGACGCGAGTCGCTGTTTGGTACAACTCCGGGGCCATCTCGCGATCGACCGGACGCGCGTCGGAGAGTCGCTCGATCGTCTCGAGGTATCCGTACTCGAGATAACCGATCGCGACGACAATTGCGGCCGTGATACCGGCGGCGATCAAAGCGGGATGCGTGCTCCCGATCAGGAAGAAGGCGCCGTAACACATCGCCCACACGCCGACGAAGAGTGCGACCGCGACGAGCAGCAAGCCGACGATCGAAGCGACCATCCGTACTTGTAATCTGCGTACCGTGGAGGGCATAATCGATATCTCGAGACGGTTTGTCAAAAGGGCAGTGGTGATGGATTACTAACTAGTGTGGGCGTGACGCGAGTTCATCGGGAACGACCGGGTTCACTTTCACCGCGCTTTCTCAACGCTTAACCGCGGGCGCGTCGAATCGCCGGCAATGGCAGCACAGGACGAGGAACCGCCCTCGATCGAGCATCCGCTTCTCGAGCCCGACTTTCTAGAACGACGACTCTACCAGCTAAAGCTCGCGGGGACGGCCGCGAACCATCACACGCTCGTCTGTCTCCCAACGGGGCTGGGGAAGACGACGGTGAGCCTGCTCGTCACCGCGCGCCGCCTCGAGGAGGTCGGCGGGAAGTCGCTGATGCTCGCGCCGACGAAACCCCTCGTCCAGCAACACGCCGATTTCTACCGCGAGGCGCTGCAGATCCCCGACGGGGAGATCGTCGTGTTTACGGGCGACGTCAGCCCCGACGATCGCGCCGCGATGTGGGAGGAGGCGACGGTCGTGATGGCGACCCCGCAGGTGATCGAGAACGACCTCGTCGGCAGTCGGATCTCGCTTTCCGACGTGACCCACATCACCTTCGACGAGTGCCACCGCGCGACCGGCGACTACGCCTACAACTACATCGCCGAGCGCTACCACGCCGACGCGCAGGACCCGCTGGTGACTGGCATGTCGGCCTCGCCCGGCGGCGACGAGGAGGCCATCCTCGAGGTCTGTGAAAACCTCGGCCTCCGGGAGGTCGAGGTGATGACCGAGGAGGACGCCGACGTCGACGAGTTCACCCACGACACCGACGTCGAGTGGGAACGCATCGACCTCCCCGAGGAGGTCATCGAGATCCGAGACGGACTGAACGAGGTCATCAAGGAGCGCCTCGAGAAGCTGAAGGAACTGGGCGTCGCGTCCTCGACCCAGCCCGACCAGTCCCAGAAGGACCTGAACCGGATGCGCGCCGAACTCCAGAAACTGATCAACAACGATCAGTCGGAGGGGTTCGAGGGGATGTCCATCCACGCGGAAATCATGAAGCTCCGGCAGGCCGTGACGCTCGTCGAAACCCAGAGCGTCGAGGCCGTCTGTCGGTACTTCGACCGCCAGCGCAACCAGGCCCGCTCGTCGGGCGCCTCGAAGGCCAGCCAGCGGCTGGTCTCTGATCCGCGCGTCCGCGAGGCCATGCGCAAGGCAGAGAGCTTCGATCAGCTCCATCCCAAGTACCGCAAGACTCGGATGCTGCTCGCCGAGACGCTCGGCCTCGAGGGCGGCGAGCGCGTCATCGTCTTCACCGAGTCCCGAGACACCGCGGAAGCGTTGACTGACTTTCTCTCCGAGAGCTTCGACGCCAAGCGGTTCGTCGGCCAAGGCGACCGCGAGGGGAGCGACGGGATGACCCAGAAAGAGCAGCAGGACGTGCTCGACCAGTTCCGCGGCGGCGAGTTCGAGGTGCTCGTCTCCACCTCAGTCGCCGAGGAGGGACTGGACGTGCCGGAGGTCGACCTCGTGCTCTTCTACGAACCCGTCCCCACCGCAATCCGTTCGATCCAGCGCAAGGGCCGAACCGGCCGCCAGTCCGAGGGTCGAGTCGTCGTCCTGATGGCCGAGGACACCCGCGACGAGGCCTACTTCTGGATCTCGCGGCGCCGCGAGAAGGAGATGGAGTCGGAGCTGCGCGACCTGAAGGGGGTCGCCGACGACCTCGAGGAGGAGTTAGACGACTCCCAGCAGGCGCTGACGGATTTCGACGACGACGCTCCGGAAAGCGAAGTGAAAGTGGACGGTCGCAGCGAAAACCCCGACGCCGTCGGCGATTCTTCCAGTGGAAGCGGGGGGGTTTCGTCACAGCCCGGTCTCCGGGAGTTCGCGGGCGACGACGGAGCCGAAGACGATGTCGACGGGGACAATGGGAGCGACGACGCTGCGGAAGGCGAGGTCGAAACCCACGAACCCCACGCCGAGGGCGACGCGATCGAGGTCGTCGCGGACCAACGCGAGATGGACGCCAACATCGCGCGGGACCTCTCGAGACGCGAGGAGATCGAGGTCCGCCTCGAGACGCTCGACGTCGGCGACTACGTCTGTTCGGACCGGGTCGTCGTCGAGCGCAAGTCCGTCGCGGACTTCGTCGACTCGCTGGTCGGCGGCGACCGGTCGGTCTTCGAGCAGGTCGGCGCGATGGCCCGCCACTACTCCCGGCCGATCGTGATCGTCGAGGGCGACGGCCTCTACGAACAGCGGGACGTCCACCCGAACGCGGTTCGGGGCGCGCTCTCGAGTCTGGCCGTCGACTTCGGCGCGAGCGTCCTCCGGACGGAGGGCGAAGGGGAGACGACCGAGCTGCTGGCGGTGATCGCCGGCCGCGAGCAGGAGACCGCCGACCGGGAGGTGTCGGTCCACGGCGAGAAGCAGTCCAAGACGCTCGCCGAACAGCAGGAGTACGTCGTCTCCTCGATCGCCGAGATCGGCCCCGTGACGGCGCGATCGCTACTCGAGGAGTTCGGCACCGTCGAGGCGGTGATGATCGCGACGGAAGACGAGCTACAGGAAGCCGACGGCGTCGGGGCGGTGACCGCCGAGCGGATCCGGGAAGTGATCGGAAGCGAGTACACGGGATAGTCAGTTGGCCGTCGGGGGAAAGCGCTCGCGTCGGCCTCGACTCAGTCGCTCGCGTCGGACGCGATACCCTCGTCGCGCTCGCCGGGAGCGGTGACGCGATCGTCGCCCTCCGCGCGGGCGACGATCCGTTCGGCCGCGTAGACGCTCCCGACGCCGAGGACGATGCCGGCCACGACGTCGAGCAACCAGTGGATCCCCAGGTACATCGTCGAGAAGACGACGCTGGCGGCCACGAACGACGAGATGGGGAGCCAGCGGGGGTACTCCCGGCGCGACCGCCAGGCGAACAGCAAGACGACGACCGCCAGCGACGTGTGCAGCGACGGGAACACGTCCGTATTCGCCGAGACCGCCGCCGTCATGTCCTGAGTCTGTGGATAGAAGCTGTACATGAGCCCGTCGACGGTCGACAGGTGGTTGCGCGGGCCGTACGCGATGAACAGCGTGTAACAGATCGCGCCGATCAGGTAGTTGAACACGTACGCGATGAGCAACTCCTTGAGGTGGCGCTGGGAGGACAGCGCGAAGTAGAGGATCGGCGCGGTCACCAAGAGGAACGGGAAGCCGAACATGTACATGACCGAGAAGAACTCGAGCGTGGCCTCCGGGACGATATCCTGGAGGTGCGCGACGAACTCGCCTTCGACGGCGTAGAGTTCGGCGGTGATGTCCCAGTCGATCGCTTTCGAGAGCTTCACGCTCTGTTCGTGGGTCCCCCGCTTCGCCAGGAAGAACAGCGCCGCGACGCCGAGATACGGGGCGATCGACCGGAGTCGGCGGTCGTATTCGTCGACGGTTCGGCGGACCTGCCGCCGCTCGAGACAGAGACAACACGTCATCGTCAGTCCAGCCAGGACGGCGAGGCTGGTCAGGAGGAGCATATTTGCCAGTGCCATGTTCGTATCGGCCTCGTTATTCTAGCTATCCTATAGCTTTGGCGTATTTATATCTATTTACTCGAGCGAAGTATAAACTCGCGGTCACTCGAGGGGAGACGACGGTTCGAAAATCCGTTTATCGCCGCCTTTCGTCGGTATCGGCGGAGAAACCGTAGATATCGATGCTGTCACGACCGTCGCCGGCGCGGGGACGTCGCGTCTCACCCGCTCGGGCGGATCACCCCTCGTAGCCGGCGTACTCCATGAGATCCGCGAAGACGTCGGTGTTCATCGCGTCGCGGTAGACGATGCCGTTGACCATCCCGCCGGGGTAGGAGGTGCCGTTCATGGCGTGGTTGACCTTGTGACAGTGCATGAGGTAGATGCCGGGATCGGCGTCGGCCTCGAACTCGATGGTGTGGCGTTCGGCTGGCGCGACGTTGGTGATGTCCTGTTCGTACTGGGCGGCTTCGGGAATCTGGCCGCCGTCCTTCTCGACGAGGCGGTACCGGTGGTTGTGCGTGTGCATCGGGTGGGACATGTAGCCCGCGTTGACCATGTGAAGGCGGACGGTGTCGCCGCGGTCGACGATGATGGGCGACCCCTCCTCCGGATGGAGCGTCCGCGGGAGGCTCTTTCCGTTGATCGTGAACACGTCGGGGTTTCGCTGGCGCGGACTGTAGTCGACGTTCTCGCCGGCCATCTGCCGGTTGACCCGCGAGTCCCAGTCCTTGAGGGTGAAGAAGTACTCCTTGTCGGCGGGCTCGTACCCCTTCGGATCGACGCGGAAGATCCCGTACATCCCCATGTCGATGTGGCGGTGGGTCTGGTAGTGGCAGTGATAGAAGTGCGTCCCGGGGACGTTCGCCGGAATCGTGTAGGTGTGTTTCTCGCCGGAATCGACGCGGATTCCGGTCGTAGTCGGGACGCCGTCGTTCTCCCACGTCTTCCGCACGCCGTGGAAGTGCAGGGTGTGGGGATGGCCGGCGTCCGTGTTGTCCAGCGTGACTTCCATATCGTTCCCCTCCGTCGTCCGAAGGATCGGCCCGGGAACGCTCGGCTCGCCGTCGTCGGCCTGAAACGCCCAGACCTGCGGGAGTTCGATCGGTCCCCCCATCGAATCCATCGGGTGGACGGGGTGGCGGGCCGTCACCGAACGCAGCGTCACACTCCCGCCCTGCTCGTCGACCTGGACGACTTCGGGCGCGCTCGTCTGCGGGAGGTCGGACGGCGCGTCCTCCTCGTCGCTGCTCGAGTCCGACGACTCGGGATCCGCCCCCTGCCCGCGGCTCATACAGCCGGCGAGGGCCGCCGCGCCGCCGGTGGCGATCATCAGTTCGCGTCGCGAGAGTCCGGATCCGGGTGCGCCGATACGATCGTTCATAGACAGTTGTCCCTATGAAGCGCCGTCGTATAACGGGGCGAGCCCGTTCTTACCGGGCGGGAAGTCCCGAGAACACGTTCCCCGAAACAGTTATAGGAGAGAGCACTCGCGACCGCGACTCGCCGTCTGTTCGACTACGGCGAACCGACTCGAGCGATTGGAAGGACGGAAAACGGTATCGAGCGACCCGACGGCCGACAGCACCGATGATGGAGACGCCGTCCGTTCGAACGGCGCGCCGCGGGAAGAGCGTCGGTCAGCGCAGCGTCTCGAGGGTCTCGGCGGCCTCGCGGGCGGCCTCGAGACACTCCTTCGCGCAGCGGGGGTCGTCCGTCGCCGCGGCGTTCCCGGCGAACTTCTCGAGGGCCGCGACGAGCGAGTCGCGGGCGGCCTCGAGGTCGCCGTCGGTGGACCGAGCGGCCCCGCCGGTACCGGCGCCGTCGATCGATCGCCGGTCGTCGGCGGGCGATCGGGCGGAGCGCTCGCGGTCGGCGTCGGTCGGGCGCGTCGACGCCGAGCGGGCGGTCGACGGCTGCCGATCGCCCGCGGCGGTGGCGGTCGGTTGCTCTTCGTTCGCGGCCCCCGGCTCGGCCGCCGCGTTCTCGTCGGTCGCCGGACTCGAGTCAACCGTCTCGGTCGCGTCGGCACTCCCCGCCTGCTGGCCGCGCTGTCGGTCCTGACGCGGGGCCGGGGCGTCCGTTTCGGACGTCTCGACCGTCTCGGAACCGCCGGCCGCCGGGCTCGAGTCCTGACGGCTCGGCTCGCGGTCGGCGGCCGTCCCGTCGGCCGCCTCGTCGGCAGCTTCCTCGGCCGACTGAGCCTCGAGTTGCGTCCCCTCGACGGCGTCGGGGTTGCCGTGACAGCTCGGGCAGAAGGTGGTGCCGTCCATCTGGAACAGGGGATCGCCGCAGGTGCCGCAGTGGGCGTTAGTCATCGTCGCGCCCTTGAGCAGCAGATCGCTCATGCGCTGGGTGGCCTGTCGCTCCTCCTGGTCGCGCTCGTACTTCTCCCGGAGTTTCTCGCGCTCGGCTTCCTTGTCGAAGTCGCTCATGGTCGTCTAGAGACGATGGAACGTCGAAAAAGCTGCGAAGGCTGCCCCGGGCTCAGGCGCGGTCCTCGAGTGCCGCCTCGACCGCGTCGACGGCCGCTTCGGGGGTTTCGACGGTCTCGAGCTCGACGTCGATCTCGGAGACGTCGTGGGTCTCGAGGCCGACGACGGGTCGGTCGTAGATGCCCGCGAAGCCGATCTCCGAGAGGGTCCCGACGCCGCCGGTGAGCGCGATCACCGCGTCGCCGTTCATGGGGACGAGCGCGTTTCGGGCGTGGCCGAGCCCCGTCGCGATCGGGACGTCGACATAGTCATTGGCCTGTGCGGTGCGGTCGCTCGGAAGGATTCCGATCGTCGTGGCGCCCTCAGCTTTCGCGCCGCGACAGACGGCTTCCATCGTTCCGCCGCGGCCGCCGCAGACGACCGTGTGGCCGCGGGCCCCGAGTTCCCGCCCGACGGCTTCCGCGCGGGCCGCCTGTTCGTCCGTGATCGCCCCGCCGCCGATGACGCTGACGCGCATACCCGACCGACGGCGGGCATCGGCAATGATCGATTCGGTTCCTCCTCGGCGGTCGCGTTCGTTGCCGCGCTCGTCGGCCTCGAGACGAGGCGCTCGAGGGGCGACACCGTGAATGGCTCGAGGCCGTCGGTCGACGAACGTCGGATTCGAACCCGGTAAAGGCGCAGGATGTGCTGGTTCGTGTAATTCGCTGGGGCGCAACGGAATGAGTGCGGTGGCAGTCGACAATCGTCGAAATACAACTCGTTGAACCGGGTAACGAAGCCGTTTCCGACGGATTTAACGCGTAGCGTGGTAGAGAGTTACGTGGTATGACGAAAGTTAGCGTAGTCGGAGCGGCCGGCACGGTCGGGGCCGCTGCGGCGTACAACATCGCGCTTCGGGACATCGCCGACGAGCTCGTTCTGGTGGACATTCCGGACAAGGAAGACGACACGATCGGGCAGGCCGCCGACGTCAACCACGGCGCGGCCTACGATTCGAACACGACGATCCGGCAGGGCGGCTACGAGGACACCGCCGGCTCGGACGTCGTCGTCATCACCGCGGGCATCCCGCGCCAGCCGGGCCAGACCCGGATCGATCTGGCCGGCGACAACGCGCCGATCATGGAGGACATCGGCTCCTCGATCGCCGAGCACAACGACGACTTCATCACCGTCACCACGTCGAACCCCGTCGACCTGCTCAACCGCCACCTCTACGAGACGGGCGACCGCGCCCGCGAGAAGGTGATCGGCTTCGGCGGTCGGCTCGACTCCGCCCGCTTCCGCTACGTGATCTCCCAGCGCTTCGACGCGCCGGTCCAGAACGTCGAGGCGACGATCCTCGGCGAGCACGGCGACGCCCAGGTCCCCGTCTTCTCCAAGGTGCGAGTCGACGGACAGGACCCCGAGTTCGACGAGGACGAGAAGGACGACCTGCTCGAGGAGCTCCAGACCTCGGCGATGAACGTCATCGAGAAGAAGGGCGCGACCCAGTGGGGTCCGGCGACCGGCGTCGGCCACACGGTCGAGGCCATCGTCCGCGACACCGGCGAGGTGCTCCCCTGCAGCGTCAAACTCGAGGGCGAGTACGGCCACGAGGACGCCGCCTTCGGCGTCCCCGTCAAGCTCGGCTCGGACGGCGTCGAGGAGATCGTCGAGTGGGACCTCACCGAGTACGAGCGCAACCAGCTCGGCGAGGCCGCCGAGAAGCTCTCCGAGCAGTACGACAAGATCTCGTAATCGCGGTCGACAGCCGAGTTACTCCGTTTTCCGCTTATTTCGTCGCCGAACGCGGACCTCGAGCGGACCCGGGTCGAGCGTGACGCCGACCGAGGGATCGAGCGCGTCGGTGACGCGGTCGAACGCGACGCGCCGAGCGACGGTCGCCAGCGCCAGCTTCAGTTCGGTCATCGCAAAGCGCATCCCGAGACAGTGGCGCGGTCCGCCGCCGAAAGGGAAGTAGGCGTACTCGGGGCGGTCCGGGTCGGACTCGATGGAGCGGCCCTCGGGTCCGTCTCCGCCTTCGTCCATGTATCCGGTTCTATCCTCGTTCGCGAGCCAGCGCTCGGGCCGGAACGCCGCGGGGTCGTCCCACCAGCGATCGTCCCGCTGGATGCCGTACGTCGAGAGTTGGAGCGTCGTCCCGGCCGGAATCCGACGGCCGGCCAGCGTCGTCGCCGCCTGCGGTTCCCGGTAGACGCCGACGACGGGCGGATAGAGCCGCATCGCTTCCCTGGCGATCGCCTCGGTGTACGTCAGTTCCTCGAGGTCCGCGACCGTCGGATCGACGCCATCGCAGACGGCCGCGAGTTCGCGCTCGAGTTCCTCACGAACCGTCGAATCGCCGGCGAGCAGCCAGCACGCGAACGTCAGTGCCGTCGCCGTCGTCTCGTGACCGGCGAACAGGAAGGTGACGAGTTGGTCCCGGACTTCGGCGGGAGAGAGGCGCGCGCCGTCGGGATACTCGGCGCGGGCGAGCAGCGAGAGGAGGTCCTCACCCGCCGCGTCCGTCCCGCGGCGTCGGGCGATCAGGTCGGTCACGAGCGATTCCAGATCGGCCATCGCGGCCTCGTACTCGCGTTCGGTCGGCGTCGGAAGCCACGCGGGTAGTACCGACTGGACGGCGTGCTGTTCGGGCGACGCGTACGCGGAAATCGCCTCGGTCGCCTGTCTGACGGTCGCGGCACGGTCGTCTCCGAACTCGAGGTCGAACAACGTCCGCGTGAGCACGCGGAGCGTGTAGTGCGAGAGGGCCCGTCGGAGGTTGACCGTTTCACCGTCGTCCCACCGATCCGCGAGCGCTCCGGCTTCCACGACCATCCCCGTCGCGTACGACTGGATTCGGGCCGGCGTGAACGAGGACTGCAGTAACTGGCGCTGACGGCGCCACTGCTCGCCCTCGGTAAAGGCCACGCCGTCGGGCGCGATGAGTTCCCCGAACCCGGTTTCGAACTCGCCTTTCGCGAACTCGTCGGCGCGCGACACCAGTACCGTCTCGACGGCGTCGGGATCGAACACGAGCGCGAAGTCGGTCCCGAAAGCGTCGTAGCCGACGACGTCGCCGTGCTCGCGGGCCGATTCGACGAAGCCGAGCGGATCGCGACCGATCGACAGCGTACTCCCGAGCAGCGGCAACCCCTCGACTCTCGGGAGGCCGCCGGTCGCCGGTCGCTCGGTCCCGTCCGTCGCACCGTCGCGTCGACCCGAACGCGTCTCGGACATATACGATCGAAGGCGGGGCGATAACGTCGTCGTTCGCCCGAAGCAGTGAACTTCTTTATGTGTCCGATGCGAAACGACGGCTCGTGCAATCGGCCGACCTGACGGTTCGGCTGCCCGAGCGGATGCAGCTCCCCGTTCCGAGTTCGCGGGACGACCTCGATGTCCACCGCGAGGAGGTGCTCTCGTGGCGCGTCGATCCCGAGACCGAGCGCGTTCGGTTCCTCTCGGTGTTCGTTGGCGATCGCGAGGAGATTCGCGAGACGGCCCGCGGACTGGCGGTCGTCCACCGGTTCGAGACCACGCCGATCGACGACGACGCGTTCTACGGCTACGCCGAGATGGACCTCCGGGCGGCCGACGCGAACCTGATGGGCGCGTTCGACGAGGCGGGCGTCGTGATCGTCCCACCGATGGTCTACACCGGGCCGGGAACCGTCCGCGTCACCGTTCTCGGCGAACCGGCGGTGCTAGCGGGGCTGCTCGAGCGGTTTCCCGAGGGCGTCGGCGTGACCGTCGAGCGCGTGAGCGCTCACCGACGGCGCAGCGAGACGCTGGCGGGCCGGCTGACGGCGCGGCAGTTCGAGGCGATGGAGACGGCCCGCGAACTGGGCTACTTCGACGTTCCGCGAACGGGGTCGCTGGCCGAGGTCGCCGCCGAACTGGATTGTTCGGAGAGCGCGGCGTCGACGCTGCTCCGGACGGTCGAGTCGGAACTGGTCGACGCGGCGCTGGGGGAGTGAGAGCGAACCGGCGTCACGCAGCCGCAGAGTAGACGGTCACTCGACGCGCTGCCAGACGTACCACGCCTCGTCGCGGGGTTCCTGCCCGCGAGTCCACCACTGTGCTTCCCAGACGACGCCGTCGTGGCTCACCCGGTCGCCTGCGGTGTAGATCTCGTCGGGAGTCCACGCGGGGACGTCGCGATCACCGCCATCGCCGTTGTCTCCGTCACTGCCGTCTCCATCGCCGTTATCTCCGTCGCCGCCGTCTCCGTCGTCGACCGTCGACCCGTCACCGCTCGAGTACGTCCGCCCGTTGATCGCGACGTCGAGGGTGTTGAACGTGACGTCGCCGCTCGTCCCGGACCAGTACTCGTTGCCGACTTCGATGCCGCTGAGCAGGAGGTCGTCGCTCACGCCGCCGATTTCGGTCTCGACGTAGGACATGATGGCCGTGAGGTCGACCGTGCCCGAAGTGGTGGGATCGGCGAGTCGGAAGATGTGGAAGTCCGCGTCGGTGCCGCCTGAGTCGTAGCTTATCCAGTGGTCGATGACGTTCCCGTGAGCGTCCTCGATAGCCCCCGGCGCGACCGGATCGCCGTGGCTGTGTTCGTCGCCCCAGTCTAAGACCAGCATGATCTCGTGGGTGTGCGGGCCGTCCGGGTTCGGTTCGCCGTCCATGAGCCACCACTCCTCGGCGAGGTTCCAGTTCTCGCCGTCGATGGCGACGTCGACGTCGAACGTCAACTCGAGTTCGTCGACGTCGCCGCGGGGGACGGGGAACGCGTCGACGCCGCTTTCGGTCCCCCACGGCTTGGTGCCGAGGAGTACCTCGGGATAGTTGGGGTCGCCTCCGGCCGTTCTGGTCGCCCACTCGTAGCCGTAGGTCCCGTCGTCCGCGGCCCAGATGCACATATCGACGTCGGCGCCCCACTCGTTGTTGATGAGCAGGAAGTCGCCGCCGCCGACGTCGAGGGTATCGGACGAGCCACACGCCTCGGTGACCGCGTCCTGGGCGGCGACGCTCGAAGCGCCGAGTGTCGTCGCCGCGAGCGCGCCGGCCCCGAGTTGCAGGAAGCGTCGGCGGGAGTTTCGGACGGGAATCCGGGCGCCCGTCGTCTCGATGTTGCGGTTCGTCTCGTCGGTCTCGTCGATCTCTCGTGTCATAGATTTCTCCGCACGCCATCGCCGTCGAACCCGGTCAACGACCGTACGTCTCGACGCCCGTCGAGCGGGGTTCGATCGGCGACGGCGCATATTAATACAATAAAAATAGACAAAATATTAGTTCCGGAATATAGTATCTGTAGTCGAAACGCGCTCGACTGACGACGGAGCATGCGTGGTACGGTCGCTCGAGCGATCTCCGGGTCGACTCGTCGACGATCGGTGACGATCGCGTGCGGCGAGAGCGAGCGGTTGACGATTCGAAACGGTGACTCGAGATCGGTGCGAACGGAAGGAGGGCTATCAACGCGAGTGGCGCTCGTCGGACGCGGCCGTCAGGGGATCAACTGCTCGCCGTCGTCGTCGTAGATCTTGATCGCGTCGACGGGACACGTGCGAGCGGCGAACTTCGCGTCCAGTTCCGACCCCTCGGGGACCTCGCGGACGAAGATTCCGTCCTCGACCTCCTCAGAGTCGTTCAGGACCGCTTTCCCCTTCGACGTGTCCTTCTCGAACTCGCTCCACTCGGCGACGCACTGGTACATCCCGATACAGACGTCCTCGTCGAATTCGACCTTCATGCGTGGAAGTTGGATCGATCGTCGTAAATCGGTAGCGGTCGGGAAATGCGTTTAGTGTTATCATGGAATAAATGTCACCAAAACATTACTATCGGTCGGATCGTCCACTGGAACATGGATCGAGAGCGCACCCGACCGGCGGGGGATCGCGACGAGATGCGGGCGGTGGCCGATCCGCTCGGCCGAGCGATGCTCGCACACCACCGCGACGAACCGGGAGAACTCGTTTATCGCGACGGCGCCGCAACCCAGGACGGCAACGTCGAGTCGTTCTACTTCTCGTCCAGCGAGTCCTGGGACCGGACGACGATCGAGGTCCTCGAGCGCCTGTCCGACCACGAGCCGATCCTCGACGTGGGCTGTGGCGCGGGGAACCACCTCCTGTGGTGGGCCGACCGCGGCGTCCGGGCCGTCGGCGTCGACGCGAGTCCGAACGCGGTGCTGACGGCCCGCCAACGGGGCTTCGAGGCCACGCTCGTCGGCGACATGTTCTCCCTACCGGTGCCGACGGGCGCGTTCGGAGCCGTCCACGCCGTCGGCACGCAGTTGGGGCTGGGCGGCTCGCTGGCCGGGATTCGCGAGTTACTTCGGGAGTTCGCCCGCGTCACGGCCGACGAGGCGACGGCCGTCGTCGACAACTACGATCCGACCCGGCTGGACGAGTGCTTCGGCTACCGGTCGGATCCCCGCGAGGGAATCGCCCACCGGTGTTTTCACCTCGAGTTCGAGCGCAATGGAGCCGACGGCAAGCGGTACCGCGAGATCGGACGGACGCTCCACTTCCTGCTGTGCTCGCCCGCTCGACTCCGCGAGGCGACCGCCGAAACGCCGTGGCGCGTCCGCGACGTGCTCCGGGTCGACGGTGACGCTCGTTACCGTGCGGTACTGGAAGAGGCGTCCATCGAGAGCACGTGATCGTCCCACGTGAGCGAGTAACCGGAACCGCGCCCATCGCACGGCTCCGGAACTTCCCTCGAGCCAACGCTTTTCCAGTGGGTCGTGGAACGACGCGGTACGAGACGAAATGGTCGCACTGTCGTCTACGGTACTCGTCGGGACCGCGATCGTCACCTGTCTGTTCATGTCGTGGGTACTCGGGGCTAACAGCAACTCGCCGCCCTTCGCGCCCGCGATCGGCGCGAACGCGATCTCGACGATGCAGGCCGCGTTCGTGATCGGGCTGCTCGCGGCCGCGGGAGCGCTCATGCAAGGCGGGAGCATCTCCGAGACGGTCGGCGCGGAACTCATCGACGTCGTCGCGATCACGCCGCTGGCGGCCACCGCCGGCCTGCTGACGGCGGCGACGTTCATGGCGATCGGGATCTACACGCGGTATCCGATCCCGGCCGCGTTCGCGACGACGGGCGCGATGGTCGGCGTCGGCCTCTCGCTGGGCGGCGACCCGGCCGTGGCGACCTACCGCCGACTCGGGATCTTCTGGGCGCTGGTGCCGATCATGTCCGGCGGGCTGGCGTACGCGACGGCGACGGTCCTGCGGCGCGACGACGTCCCCGAGACGACCGGGGTCCCGCTGCTGGCCGGCATCGTCGGTGCCATCGTCGCGAACGTCCGCCTCGGGGTTATTCCCGATCCGACCGCCGAGCAGGGCACCCTCGCCGGATTCGTCGCCCGGCAGTTCGGCGGCGGGCCGGCGCTCGTCGGCGAGTTCGACCTCGGTACCGCCCTCGTGACGATCGGAGTCGGGGCCCTCGCGTTCTACTGGGTCCGCGAACGGGTTCGCGACTCCGTCGAGGACGGCATCCGCTCGTTCCTGCTCGTCCTCGGCGGCATCGTCGCCTTCTCCTCGGGCGGCTCGCAGGTCGGCCTCGCGACCGGGCCGCTCGAGAACCTCTTTCGAGTGGAACTCGGCCTGCCGGGAATCGTCCTGCTGGCGCTCGGCGCGACCGGCATCCTCGCGGGCGCCTGGATGGCCGCGCCGCGCCTGCTACAGGCGACCTCGCGGGAGTACGCCCAACTCGGCGTCCGGCGCTCGATCGCCGCGCTCGTGCCCGGCTTTATCGTCGCGCAGCTGGCGATCGCGCTCGGGATTCCGATCTCGCTGAACAACATCGTCCTCTCGGGGGTCATCGGTGGCGGACTGGCCGGCGGCTCAGCGGGCGTCTCGCGGCGCAAGATCGGCGTCACAATCACCTTCTGGCTGCTGACGCTGGGGAGTTCGACCGCGGTCGGCTACGGGCTCTACCGCCTGCTCGCGGCCGTCATCGGCGGGTAGTCCCGTTCGAGAACCGGCGTCTCACTCGAGGACCGTCACCGGGCGCGAGGTCCGTTCGACGACGGTCGTGGCGACACCGCGGCCGAGAAACCGCCGGACGAAACCGCGCGTGTCGGACCCGTGGCCGTACATGACGACGTGGTCGACGTCCGCGTCGCTCGCGTACTGCGGAACGACGGTTCTGGGCCGGCCCTCGGCCGTCTCGACTCGAACCCGCTCCGCCGCTGTCGGATCGCCGACCGACTCGAGCAGGTCGGCCGCGCTAGTTCGCGCCCGTTCGGTTCGCTCCTCGCTTCGCTCCAGGATACCGCCCTCGCTGAGCGGCGCGTCCAGGGGGGTTACGACCGCCAGCAGGGTGATCGCGGCGTCGGGAAACGTCTCGAGGGCGTAGGCCAGCGCCTCGTCCTCCCGCGGACGGCCGAGCGTGGGGACGAGGACGCGGTCGGAATCGACCATGGGGACGGGTTCGATCGCCACGGCTATCGGTCTATCGCCGGTATCGTCGCCGACCGATCGGGACGACGATCGGCGACTCGACGGGAGACATTCGGTTACCGTCCTCGAGTCGGTCGATACGCTCGAGCGGTTTGCCGGTTACTCGAGTCGGCCGATCGTACGAAAAGTGATGCCGTCGAAACGGCGGTGAGACCTCCCTCAGAGGACCGCTTGCGCCAGCCCCAGGAAGATGAAGAAGCCGAGGACGTCGGTCATCGTCGTGATGAAGATCGTCGCCGACGTCGCCGGATCCTTGCCGATCTTGTCGAGGAGCAGCGGAATGATCGTCCCGAAGAAGCCGGCGATGACGAGGTTCAACACCATCGACACGCCGAGCACGAACCCCAAGAGGGGGCTCTGATTGAACACCGACGCGATGACGGCGACGAGGACTCCTGTTATGAGACCGTTCGCGGCGCCGGCGATGATCTCGTTGACGACGGCCCGACCCCCGGTCGACAGCGAGATCTGATCGAGGGCGATGCCGCGGACGGTCACGGCCATCGACTGCGTGCCGGCGTTCCCGCCCATCCCGGCGACGACCGGCATGTACACCGCCAGCAGCGTGAACGCCGCGATCGTGTCCTCGAAGAAGCCGACCGCGCCGGCCGCCAGGAACGCCGTCCCGAGGTTGATGATCAGCCACTTGTACCGGTACCGGACCTTCGAGAGCGGGCCGTCGAGGATGCTCTCCTCCTCCTGGACGCCCGTGAACTCGTAGAGCGTCTCCGTCGCCTCCTCCTCGACGACCCGGAGGAGGTCCTCCGCGTAGATGACGCCCATGACGGAGCCGTCGTCGTCCAAGACGGCGACCGAACTCTCGGGGTGCTGGCGGAACACGTCGATGACGTTCTCGTCGGACGCGTCGTACGCGACCGCGGGCGTCTCGAGGACGTGCTCACGGATCTCCACCGGTCCGTCGTCGGCCATCGCCAGTACCTGTCCGGGAAGTTCGCCCACGAACTCCCCGTCGTCGGTGACGAAGATGGTCGGGATCCGGCCGGTCCGGGCCTCGTGGCGCTGGACGCGGTTCGAAATTTCCTCGAGGCCCCGATCGACGTCGACGGTGACGTAGTCGAGGTGCATGAGGCCGGCGGCGCTCTCGGAACTGAATCCGAGGAGGAACTCGACGCGCTCTCGGCGGTCCTCGTCGAGTCGCCGGAGCACGGCGGACCGGGTGTCGTCGTCTGCCAGCGCGAGGATATCCGTCACTTCGTCGGGGTCGAGCCGCCGGACGAACTCCCGCAACTGGTCGGGGTCCATGTCCTCGACGAGCGACTGCTGGATCGTCTCCGGGAGGAGGAAGAACACCTCCCGCTGCCGGCTTCGGGACAACCGCTGGAACTCCGCGGCCGGCGTCGACGACGTCGCGATCGCCTGCTGGACGTCCGTTAGCTGTTCGGCCATACGTCGATGACCTTCACGCCGCCCTAAACGGTTAGGGTAGCGGATAGAAATCGGACGACGGTGTGGCGCCGGCTCCCTGAGAAACTCCGATCGCGAGCAGCAGCGTTGAGACGATACTTTAAACCGCGGGACGCGCCAAGGACGGATAATGAATCTCGAGGAGCTGACGGGGCTCCCGCCCGGCGCGACCGACCACTTCCGGGGGGAGGGAATCGAGGAGCTCTACCCGCCCCAGGCCGAGGCGGTCGAGGCCGGCGCGACCGACGGGGAGAACCTCGTCGCGGCCGTTCCGACCGCCAGCGGGAAGACGATGATCGCCGCGCTCTCGATGCTGTCGGCGGTCCAGCGCGGCGGAAAGGCGCTCTACATCGTCCCCCTGCGAGCCCTCGCCAGCGAGAAGAAAGAGGAGTTCGAGGCCTACGAGGAGTTCGGCGTGACGACGGGGGTCACGACCGGCAACTACGAGAGCACCGACGACTGGCTCGCGACGAAGGACATCATCGTCGCGACAAGCGAGAAGGTCGACTCGCTGGTGCGAAACGGCGCCGACTGGCTCTCCGAACTGACCTGCGTCGTCAGCGACGAGGTCCACCTCATCGACGACCGCAACCGAGGGCCGACCCTCGAGGTCACTCTCGCGAAGCTCCGCCAGTTGAACCCGGGGATGCAGGTCGTCGCCCTCTCGGCGACCGTCGGCAACGCCGACGAGATCGCCGACTGGCTCGACGCCGCCCTCGTGGATACCGACTGGCGGCCGATCGACCTCCAGATGGGGGTCCACTACGGGAACGCCCTGAACTTCGACGACGGCTCGACCAGGGAAGTTCCCGTCGAGGGGTCGGAGAAGCAGGAGGCCGCGCTCGTTCGCGACATCCTCCAGGAAGGGGGCTCCTCGCTCGTCTTCGTCAACTCCCGGCGCAACGCCGAGGGCGCCGCCAAGCGACTCGGACAGGTCTCGAGTCGCGAAATCACCGAGGACGAACGCGCCGAACTTGCCGACCTCGCCGACGACATTCGGGACGACAGCGACACCGAGACCAGCGCGGACCTGGCCGACTGCGTCGAGCGCGGCGCGGCCTTCCACCACGCGGGGCTCTCGAGCACCCAGCGCTCGCTCGTCGAGGACGCCTTTCGGGACCGCCTGCTGAAGGTGATCTCGGCGACGCCGACGCTCGCCGCCGGCGTGAACACGCCCGCTCGCCGCGTCATCGTCCGCGACTGGCGGCGCTTCGACCCCAGCGCGGGCGGGATGGCCCCGCTGGACGTCCTCGAAGTCCACCAGATGATGGGGCGTGCGGGCCGGCCGGGGCTCGACCCCTACGGCGAGGCCGTCCTGCTCGCGAAGAGCCACGACGAGAGCGAGGAGCTGTTCGACCGGTACATCTGGGCCGACCCCGAGCCGGTGCGCTCGAAGCTGGCGGCCGAACCCGCCCTCCGGACCCACGTGCTCGCGACCATCGCCTCCGGCTTCGCCCGCACGCGCGGTGGACTGCTCGAGTTCCTCGAGGCGACCCTCTACGCGAGCCAGTCGAGCGAGGCGGGCCGGCTCGAGTCGGTGACCGACGACGTGCTGGATTATCTCGAGCGGAACGACTTCATCGAGCGCGAGGCGCCACGCGCCTCGGGACGCTCGAGTGGGTCACCGCGAGAGCGCGAGCGGGACAGCAGTGGCGACGAAGCGGACGGCAGCAACGACGGACCGTTCACCTCCGCAGCCGACCTCGCCGAACAGCAGGCGGCGAAGCGAGAGGAGACCCTCGAGGCGACCAGCCTCGGCCACACCGTCTCGCGGCTCTACCTCGATCCGATGAGCGCCGCCGAGATCGTCCACGGCTTAGAGCGGGCCGACGAGCGCCCGACCGCGCTCGGCCTCTACCAGCTGGTCTCGCGGACGCCGGACATGTACGAACTCTACCTGCGCTCGGGCGAGGACGAGCAGTTCGGCGAGCTCTTCTACGAGCGCGAGGCCGAACTGCTCGGCGACGCCCCGAGCGAGTACGAGGAGGACCGCTTCGAGGACTGGCTGGCCGCGCTGAAGACGGGCAAACTGCTCGAGGACTGGGCCGAGGAGACCGAGGAGGAGACGATCACGGACCGGTACAAGATCGGGCCCGGCGACCTCCGCGGGAAGGTCGACACCGCCGAGTGGCTGCTCGGCGCCGCCGAGTCGCTGGCCGCGGAGATCGACAGCGAGTGGACCGTCGCCGTCCGCGAGGCCCGCGCCCGCGTCGAACACGGCGTCGGTGAGGAGCTGCTCGAACTCGTCTCGGTCGGCGGCGTGGGCCGCAAGCGCGCCCGTCGGCTCCACGACGCGGGTATCGAGGAACCTGCTGACCTGCGGACCGCCGACAAGGGCGTCGTACTGAGCGTCCTCAAAGGCGAAAAGACGGCCGAAAACATCCTCGAGAACGCCGGTCGCGAGGATCCGTCGATGGACGGCGTCGAGCCGGCCGGCATCGACGTCGACGGTGCGGACACCGGGGACTCGAACAGCGGCGATAAAGCGGCGGCGGCACAGACCGAATCCGACGACAGTCAGTCCAGTCTGGGTGATTTCTGATGGAGCTACTCGAGTGTACCCTCTCGATCGACGACCTCGACGCGTTCGTCGCCGACCTCGGTTCGATCGGCGACCGCCACGACGTAACGATTCAGGCCTTCGACGCCCGCTACGTCGCCGATCGCGCCCACCTCAAGCGGGCCGTCGACCTGGCCGACCGCGCAATTTCCCGCGGCGAGAACGTCGCCCGCGATCGCGCCGTCGAGATCCTGTTGTACGCCGCCGGCCGCCGCCAGATCGACCGCGCTCTCGAGATGGGCGTCGACGAGGGCGAGACCAGGTCCGTGGTCCTCGTTGACAAGGATTCCACCGGAAACGAAGGGGTTCGCGACGACGGCGACGCCGACGAAACGGCTGCCCTCAAGGCCGTCGCCGACCTCGCAGCCGTCGTCGCGACCGAACCGACCCTCGAGGAGTCCGACGAGGAGACGCTCCACTCGTTCTTCGAGATCACCGACGCCGAACGGGCGGCGACCGACGCCTCGCTGTCGGCGCTGGTTCGGGAGCGGGTGGCCTTGCTCGAGGTCGAGAAGTAGCCGGCCCGAGGGAACTCGCGGCCGATGAGATTTCAGTCGTCGGCCGCGAGACGGCCCTCTCTCGCCTCCCGGAGGCCATCGCAGATTCCGCCCTGACTCGACATGTTGACCTGCGCGAGCCGACCCCGCTGGTGGACGAGGTCGAACGAGTCGGCGTCGATCGGCTCGCCCTCGGGCGTCCGGAACAACACGTCGTCCGGCCCCGAGACGAGGTCGATCTCGTGGGCTTTCTCGAGGTAGCGTTCGATCGGTTCCGCGGGAACGCTGACCGCGAACGAGCGGTCGCGGACGTAGACGGCGACCGCCTCAGTCGCGTCGGCGGTCGCACCGACCGCGACATCGTCTCCGTCCGCTTCGGGTCGCTCGAGGTCGCGGGGACGAAGGGCGACGATCGCCTCGGCGTCGAGTCCGGCCTCGAGCAGCGTCTCGACCGCGTCGTACTGGCGGGCGACGCGGGCCTTTTCGTCGAGTTCCGCGCGGACCGCCGCGACGTCGCCGTCTGCGTCCGGAAACGTCTCGGCGAACGAGAGGTCCTCGTTGACGCCGCGGTTGATCTCTGCCTCGTGCATGTGTTCGCGAAGCGTGATCCGGGCCGTCTCGACCGCCGAGAGCGACTCGACTTCGTCGCGGGCGTCGACGGCCATCATCCAGGCGAAGGCGGGCGAACACCACGCCGTCGGGAGCGTGAACTCGACGTCGACGCGGTCGCCGTCGATCTCGATCCGATCGACGTACTCGAGTTCGACGATCGAGCGATCCAGTTCCGGATCGGTGACGCGGTCCAGCCGGTCGCGGACGGCCGTCCGCGAGAGCGCGGACGTCGAACCGTCGGCTTCGGTCCCGGTCATCAGTCGTCGGCCGCCGCGGGTTCCTCGCTGGCGTAGTGGTCCCCGAGATCGAACTCCCGGCTGATCTCGTCGTCCTGGAACTGGCGGCGCTTCTCCTCGATGTCGATATCGTAGAGTTCGGCGGCGTTCTCGCCCATCACCTTCTTCTTGGTCTCGAGGTCCCACTCGACGCCGTACTCCATGCGGTGTTCCTGCGTGAGTTCGGCCTCGAGGACCTCCTCGACGAGCCAGTCGGGATTCCACAGCGCGTAGTCCGAGCCGAACAGGATGCGATCCTCACCGAGCCACCAGAGGAGTTCGGACATGATTTCGGAGAACTTGCCCGGCCGGTTCTGGGCGAACGGCGCGGCGACCGCCAGCCCGCCGTAGACGTTGTTCTCCTGGGCGGCGATCCAGCAGAAGTCGTCGAGGCGGGGGAGTCCGACGTGCTCGACGACGAAGTTGAGTTCGGGGAACGACGAGGCCGCGTCGTCGACGTCCGCCACGTCGAAGGCGTCGCGGTTCAGCGGCCGGATGGTCGGTCCCTTGTGGGCGTGGATGTTCTCGATTCCGAGTTCGGAACACTTCTCTAAGAACTCGAACGCTTCCTCGTCGTCGAGTCGCCACCCCTTCGACTCGCCGCGCCACTCGGCGGTGTAGAGCTTGACCCCCGGAATGTCGTACGACTCGTGGAGGTCCTCGAGGTACTCGAGCCCCTCCTCACCGTCGCGAGGATCGAAGGTGCCGTTGAGCACGAACCGTTCGGGGTGTTCCTCCGCGAGTTCGGCGTTCTGTTCGGTCGTGTTGAAGCCGTCCTCGTAGAAGTCGGTGAGGTACGTCGGCTGGAAGATCGCCATGTCCGCGGCGGCGTTGCCGAACAGGTCCTCGACCATTCGGTCGGCGCCGTACTTCCGATACTCGTCTACGGTCCACTGCCGATCTTCCGGGGTGAACGTCGTGTGATAGTCGTAGAAACACTGGATGAACTCCTCGCCGCCCTCGTGTTTGATGTTCTCCTCCGTGGCGTCCCACAGGTGGACGTGCCCGTCGATGACGAAGATCTCCTCCCCGTTGTGCTGGTACATCGCACAGTGCACGTCGTTACCACACCACATTACTCTTTTTCAGATGCGTTTGAGTTACGATCGCACACTAGTGTTCGGAGCCTAAATAAGCCCGTTCGACGCGTAATACCAATATTCAGACAGTCACGCGAATCGATATCAGTGGGGAATGTTATCACGAGTGACGGCGAACTGTAACGCGATTCCATGCAAGCAGCCAGACTCCACGAGTACACCGGCGAGATGAGCGAGGCGCTCTCGATCGACGAGATCGACCGGCCCAACCTCGAGAGATCGGATCAGGTACTGGTCGAAGTCGAGGGCGCAGGATGGTGCCAGACGGACAACCACATCATCGAAGGGATGTGGGAAGACTACGCGCCCCAGGACCTGCCGATGACGCTGGGCCACGAGAACGCCGGCGTCGTCGCCGAAACCGGCGAGGAGGTGACGCTGGTCGAGGAGGGCGATCCGGTGATCTGTCACCCCGTCCAGACGTGTGGCATCTGTCGCCCCTGCCGGCTCGGCGAGGACATGTACTGCGAGAACAGCGCGTTCAACGGGCTCACGACCGACGGCGGCTTCGCGGAGTACCTCCAGACCAACGAGCGCGCGGTGATCCCGCTGCCCGACGGCGTCGATCCGACCGAGATCGCGCCCCACGCCGACGCGGGGATCACGGCCTACCACGCCGTCAAGAAGGCGGTCGGCGAACTGAACCCCGGCGACACCTGCGTCGTCGTCGGCGTCGGCGGCCTCGGCCACATCGGCCTCCAGTGTCTCGAGGCGATGAGCGCCGCCGACATCGTCGCCGCCGACATCAAGGACGAGGCCCTCGAGCTGGCCGAAGAACTGGGCGCTCGTCACACCGTCAACTCCGCCGAGGAGGACCTCGAGGACGTGATTGCGGACGTAACCGACGACGAGGGAGCCCGGCAAGTGATCGACTTCGTCGGGAGCGACGAGACGACCGGGCTCGCGGCCGACGTCGTCGCCGCCGGCGGCGACCACCACATCGTCGGCTACGGCGGTCACATCCACGAACCCAGCCAGGCGCTCGTCGACGGCGAGTTCTCGTTTCGGGGCACGCTGGTCGGCAAGTACGCCGAACTCCAGGAACTCGTCGCGCTCGTCGACCGCGGCGACGTCGAACTGCGAACCGAACGCCACGACCTCTCGGACATCAACACGGTCGCCGAACGGCTCGAGCACAACGAGATCGAGGGCCGAGCGGTGATCCAGCCGCCGTGAGGCGACCGAAGCGGCCCGAGGTGGGCCCCCGACGGCAACCGTTGCGGTCGTCGCCGGTCAACAGCCGGGAGCTCGCGACCGGCGGCGATCCCGTTCTAACGGCAAAAATTTGGACGGACGGTTTTCGGGCGGTACCTCGGCCGAGTCCCCGGACGGCTCCCGCTCGGCGCGGCGCTCAGCGGGTGGGACGGGACCACGCCTCGTCCGGATCGGAGCGTTCGTATCGAACGCCCCGCCCGCACTCCGGGCAGTTGAACTGCCGGAACTCGACCTGGCTCCCGATGAGCGGCACGGTCTTCGAGGTCCCCTCGCCGCTGAGTCGCATCTCGACGTCACAGACCGAGCACGTCGGCGGATCCGTGATCGGATCGGTCTCTACGGACATCGCGATACGTGTTGTACGTTAGCATTCATCTCACTTCAGCCATTCGCCGACGCCGTTCGACGGAGCCCGAACGGGCCACCGATTCGATCGGCCAATACGCGAGCCTCCGCTCGGCCGCCGCTATCCTCTTGTGTGGCCCCATGATACGCCCTGCATGGCCACCCTCGAGGACCCCATCGAGATCGGCGGCGTCACGATCCCCAACCGGCTCTACCGTGCGCCGCTGCTCGAGTGTGCGGGCAACGGGCCCGACGCCGTCGACGCGCTAATCGACGATCTCGAGCCGGCCGCCGAGTCGGGCGTCGGCCTGATCTGTCAGGGCGCGACGATCGTCCGCGGCGACGGCGGCTGCGCCGCGCCGGGGATGACCCGCGTCCACGATCCCGACTTCGTGAAGCGACTGTCCCGCCTCACGGAGCGAATCCACGACCACGGGAGCCGAATTTTCGTTCAACTCGAGCACGGCGGCCTCCGGAGCATGGAGACCTGGCACGACGAGTACCGCCGGGACCATCCCGGCCTCGAGCAACTCGCGGTCTCGCGACCGCCGTGGCAGCTGCGGCTGCTCGACCGACTCGGGTTTCTCTCCTACGACCCGCACGTCCTCTCGACCGACGAGGTGTACGACCTGGCAGCCGATTTCGGGCGGGCGGCGGCGTCCGCGGTCGACGCCGGCTACGACGGTATTCACCTCGCGGGGGCCAACATGGGTATCGTCCAGCAGTTCCTCTCGCCGTTCTACAACCGGCGCGACGACGAGTTCGGCGGGAGCCCGGAAGCGCGACTCGAGTTCCTCGCCGTCGTCCACGACGAGATCCGCGAGCGGGCCGGCGACGTCCCGCTGATGACCAAAGTCCCCGCGGAGACGCCCGCGCCGATCGTTCGCCGAAAGCTGTCGCTCGAGGACGGCGTCGAGATCGCCCGTCGACTCGAGAAAATCGGCTACGACGCGGTCGTGCCGGTTCAGACGTCGGTCGTCTGGGACATGAGTATCGTCCGCGGGGCGTATCCGGAGCGGGCGTGGACCAACGAGGGATTACAAGCGGAGTACGACGCCGCGTTCGGCGGCGCGATGCGAAAGCGACTCGTCTCGCTGGCTAACCGGATCCAGTCGATACAATACGACTTCGAGCCGGCGTGGAACGAAGAGTTCTGTCAGCGCGTTCGCGAGCGGGTATCGATCCCCGTGCTGGCGGAAGGGGGGATTCGCGAGCGAGCGGAGATGGATCGACTGCTCGGTGGCTCGAGCAGTGAGTCGCTCGGCGAAGGCGAGCCGCCGGCCTGCGACATGGTCGGCATGGCCCGGCCCTTCTACGCCGAACCGCGGCTCGGGGCGCGGCTGCTCGAGAGCGGAATTGGCGGCAACGAGAACGAACGGACGCGCGTTCTCTGTGAGAGCTGTAACAACTGTACCGTGCCGCAGGTCACGGGTGCCCCCGGCATCTGTCGGACGCCGGACGTGCTTCGAGCGCGGGGCGAACTCGAGCGCGAGGGGGCGTACGAACGGCCTGAATCGTAACTTATCCGGAGACGGTACCGTTCGTCAGTTCCTCGAGGGTTCCCTCGACGGTGTAGTCGGGGGCCTCGACGCGGAACTGCGAGTCCGTCGATCCCGCGAAGTGGAGTTGGAGCGTGTACGAGCCGTCATCCTGGATCGGTGCCACTTCGCTGCGGTTCGCATCGATTTGATTGAGAGCGACCATCTGCCCTGCGTACTCGGAATCGGTCGTCCCGTCGATCTCGTACAGTTTCCATTCGGCGTCGACGTTCGACCCCTCGAGCGGGTAGCCGCGGTCCCTCCACCCGCGGAGTCCCTCGTCGATCGCGTACGTGTGTTCGTATCCCGCGTCGATCAGCGAGGCGGCGCGCTGGGACGACAGGTGGTGCGGACACGCACAGTAGGTGACGATCCGGGTGTCTTTCGACCATTCCTCGACCGGGTCGTCATCGATATCGCCCGCCGCCTTCGCCGGCGAGAAGACGGCGCCTTCGATTCGCATTTCGTCGTACTGGGACCGACCGCGCGCATCTGCGAACCGCGCCTCGTCGTTTTTGTACCACTCGTAGACGTCGTCGACCGGGGCTAGCGGAACGTCGACGCCGCTGGGCGTCGAGTACAATTCGTAGTCGAATTCGTTGGCCGCGGTCGCATTGCTGTTGTTCCCGAGACAGCCCGCAACCACGCCCACCGTCGTCGCCCCGCTGACGGCGAGGAACGTCCGTCGGTTCATAGTCGACCACTAGCGGCGACGACGAGATAGGGCTTCTGGTGACGGAAGGCGCTCGTCGGACCCCCTTGTTTCGGGTGGAAATCGCCAGAAGTGGCTGGGGTGGTACTCGAGTCGAAAGAACGGAAGGAGTAGTCCATGCTGGATTCGAACCAGCGTCGAAGCCCCCAGAAGGCTTCAGGATTGGCCGCTACCCTAATGGACTGACATGTTTCGCCGGTCTCGATTACCGACGACGTACCAGTTTGTAGTCGGGGTTTGTATTAGAGTGTTACGGACTCGGTCAGGACCAGCATGAGAAGGCACCCCAATCAATCACCGTCACTTACGGCGATTATCACGCCGGTGAATCGGCGTGTTCCATACGGTGGCAGTTCGCACAGAGGACGATGCAGCGCTCGATCTCCTCGCGAATACTGGCCTTCGAGTGTCCGTTGACCACCATCGTCGCAATACCGTGTTCCTTCTCATCTGGATGATGAAAATCGAGACACGGTGGTCTCCTCTCTCCACACCGATCGCACTCGCAGTGTCGCTCCTTGTACGTATAGAGCCACTCGCGGATCTCCGCACGACGGCGGTCCTTTCGCTCGATTCGCGCTTCGCGGTTCTTGTAGTACCAGCGCTGTTGGCCCGTGAGTTCCTCCCACTCGACATCACCTGGGATATCGACCCAGTCCAGTTTCGGCTGGACGGGCTGTCCGCCAGTCACACACGGATCGAACGTCTCCAATCCTGCACGCTCTTTCGCCGCGTTCCAGCCGTCCAATACGTCCATAATTGTCGCGGACGCCGGAGTCAATCCAAGTTCCTCGTACTGCGCTTTCGTCGGCGACTCGCCGAGCCGTTCGGCGGCCTCCCGCAACGCCTCGAGGCACTCTGTCTCCGTAGTCACATCACGGTTGGCCGCCCGATATCGGATAAACTCTCGGACGATACCGGCGCGACTCTGCCACGAATTAGAACCGACACCCCTTTTTCCCGGTCGCGCGCACGCTCGAGTATGTACGTCGGACGATTCGTCGTCGTCGGCCCCGAGGGTGGCGCCTACCGCGTCTCCTCGAGATCGTTCCCGAACCGCGAGCTCACCGCTCGAGACGAGGCCCTGACCGTGGGGCCCACCGAGGACGCCCCGGAGACGGACAACCCCTACGTCTCCTATAACTGTCTGCGCGTCGTCGAGACGCCGACCGTCGAGACGGTCGCCTTCGGCAACGGCTCGCACGTCGATCCGATCGCGGAGAAACTCGAGTTGGGCTACCCCGCCCGCGACGCCCTCGCGGAGAGCCTGCTGGCGCTGGACTACGAGAAAGACGACTACGACACGCCGCGTATCGCGGCGACGATCGGGGCGGACGGCGAGGCGCTGATCGGCACGGTCCGGAAGGACGCCCTGCTCGTCGAGACCGTCGACGAGCCGACACTGGTCGCGACCTACGAGAAGAACGCCCCCGAGCCGATCGACTTCGAGGCCGAGAGCGCCGAGGCGGCGGCAAGCGAAGCGTACGACCTCGAGTTCGAACACGCGGTCTGTGCGGCCGGCGTCGTCCGGACCGACGACGGCTTCGAGACGGCGATCGAGAACGGCGACTGAGCGCGTCCCCGAGTCCAATCAGCCCAGAAATGTATGCAGCTGGACGACAGTTTTGTTCCTGATGGCTACCGATAGCACCGCTCGCTGGGTACCCGCGGGACGGCCGACGCGCCGCGACCTCGCGCTCGCGTCGCTACTGGCCGCGTTAGCGATCTGGCGGCTCGCGACGGCGGACGCGATCGTCTGGACGGCGGCGGCAGTCGGATTCGTCACGTTCGCGATTGCGGCGGGACCGGCAGCGGCTGCGTCGGTCGGTACGGGGACCGGCTCGTGGTTTCGAGACAGCAGCGTTTTGGGTCGCGTGCTCGTCATCGTCGCGGCCGTCGCGCTCGTCTCGAGCGCGCTCACTGCGTTGAACGTATCGATAGCCATGGTGGCCAGTTTCGTCCACGGCAACGTGCTCGGCGCCGTTGCGATCGTCGGTTTCAAGGGGGTCCGGACGCGCAGGGCGGCGGAGTAGCGGTCTCGACCGACCTCGACGCGACGGGCGGCCAACCTACAAATCCCTCGCGACGGTTACCTTCGAGCATGAAGGTCGGACTCATCTCGGACGTCCACAGCAACCGGGTCGCCCTCGAGGCCGTCCTCGAGGATATGCCCCCCGTCGACGAACTCCTGTGTGCCGGCGACGTGGTCGGCTACAACCCGTGGCCCGCAGAGTGCGTCGACGAACTCCGCGAGCGGGACGTGCCGACGGTGATGGGAAACCACGACGCCGCGGTCGCCGCGACCACCCCGTTTCGCTTCAACGGGATGGCGAAGGCGGGCGTCGAACACGCGAAGAAGCGCCTCGACGACGACCAGTTGGCGTGGCTCGAGTCCCGCCCTGCGGAGCGACTCGAGTGCGACGGACGGGTGAAACTCGTCCACGGTCACCCGGACGATCCCGACCGGTACACCCGCTATACGTATCCGGACGAGTTCTCGCCGCGACTGCTCGGCGACGAGGACGTTCTCGTGCTCGGCCACACCCACGTCCAGGGCGTCGAGAAGTTCGCGGAGGGGATCGTCCTCAACCCGGGCAGCGTCGGCCAGCCCCGCGACGGCGACCCGCGGGCGGGCTACGCCGTCGTCGACCTCGACGCGATGACCGTCGAGACCCGCCGCCTCGAGTACGATATCGAGGCCGTGCAAGCGGCCGTCGCGGAGGCGGGACTCCCCGAACGGATCGGCCGCCGACTCGCCCGCGGGAAGTGACGGCCTCGGGTCGGCGCCAGACCGCGCGGAAACGAACCCTTTTAGGCGCCTTCGGCGGTATGCCCGGATATGGTAGCCACCGGCCACACCGGGCGTACCGACAGGGAGTATCCTCGTCGCGACAGTGGCCGGTGTTGCTGTCGGCCGCGTCCTCGTGGGAGATCGCGCCGACAGCATCGCGTTGGGACCGCTCCGGCCGCGGGCAACCGGGTGAGCGATGTTTCGGCGGATTCGTGAGGACGTCCGGGCGATGGCCGCCCGCGACCCCGCGGCGACGGGCCGACTCGAGGTCCTGTGCTGTTATCCGGGCCTCCACGCCGTCTGGGCGCACCTGCTGCTCCACCGGCTCTGGACCGCCGGCTTCGAACTCACCGCGCGGCTGCTGTCCAACGTCGTGCGGCTGCTGACCGGCGTCGAGATCCACCCGGGCGCGACGGTCGGGAAGCGGGTGACGATCGACCACGGCATGGGCGTCGTGATCGGCGAGACGGCCGCTATCGGCGACGACGTCCACATGTACCACGGCGTCACGCTCGGCGGCGATACGAACGAGCCGGTCAAGCGCCACCCGACCGTCGAGGACGGCGTCCAGATCGGCGCAAACGCGACGCTGCTCGGCGATATCACGATCGGAGAGGACGCGGCCGTCGGCGCGGGATCGGTCGTCACGGACGACGTCGAACCGGGCGCGACGGTCGTCGGCGTCCCGGCGGAACGCGTCGACTGAGCGACGTCGCGAACGGGAAAACGGAACGCGGAGCACGGATCGCTCGAACTGTTCGACTCTTACTGCTGATCGCCGCTTACCACGCCGTCCGAGCCCGCCGGCTCCTCCGACGACGGAACGCCCTCCTCGGTCTCGGCGTCGCTGGCGGACTCGCCGGGCGCGTCCTCGCTCAACGTCTCGTCGGGCGCGGAGCGGTAGCCGAGTTCGAGGTGGAGTTTCGCCGTGCAGTCGAAGGCCTCCTCGTCGAGTTCGGTCTCGTCCTCCTGTTGGTTCATGTAGCCGTTACAGCGGCCGTGCTTGACGATGTTCATCAGCGACGCCGCGGAGCCACACTCCGGGCAGTCGATGTAGTAGTTGCCCTCGTCGCTCTGGTGCCACGCGTCGGGCGTGAGTTCCATGTACGTGGCGTCCTCGTGATCGCGTTGGCTCATAGGCGTACAGAACGGACCGACGCGGGTAAAGAAGGGCCCGGAAGTCGCAACCCGGGCGCCGGCTCGAGGGTCGAAAACCGGTTCGAAGCGACGCTCAGACCAGCGGTTCGACCAGTTCCTCGCCGGCCTCGAGCAGTTCCGCGACCCGCTGCTCGTCCTCGGCCTCGGCGTAGACCCGAAGGACGGGCTCGGTCCCGCTGGGACGGATCAGCAGCCACGAGCCGTCGGCCAATTGCAGTTTGAAGCCGTCGGCGGTGTTGACGCCGTCGACGGCGGTTCCCGCCACGTCGTCGGGGATTTCCGCCTCGAGGTCCTCGAGCACGCGGGTCTTCTCCTCGTCGGGGCAGGCGACGCTGATCTTGTCTTGGACGACGGTGCCGTGTTCGGAGAGCAGCCGGTCCACCCGCTCGTCCAGCGGCTCCTCGGCGTGCATCGCGGCCGCCAGCAGCGCCATTAGGACGCCGTCCTTCTCGCGGACGTGGCCGCGGACGGTGAAGCCGCCCGACTCCTCGCCGCCGACGAGAG
>NZ_AOIS01000017.1 GCF_000337495.1 Haloterrigena salina JCM 13891 | reverse complement strand
AGATGTGTATAAGAGACAGGTCCGGACGACCGCTCCCGCGTCGTTCTCGAGCAGGTAGTCGTAGAGCGCGGCGAAGAAGAGGTTCTCGTCGAGGTAGCCCCGTTCGGGGGTGACGATAGCGATGCGGTCGGCGTCCCCGTCGTTGGCGACCCCGAGATCGGGACCGGCGCCGTCGTCGGTGACCAGGTCGATCAGCGTCTCCAGGTTCTCCGGAGCCGGTTCGGGCGCGCCGCCGCCGAACTCGGGGTCGCGCTCGCAGCGCAGGCACTCGAGCGAGGCGCCGGCCCGCTCGAGGAGGGCGTCGGTCGTCCCGCGGCCGCTGCCGTGCATGGCGTCGTAGGCGACGGTCTGCCCTGAGAGGTCGGTACTGCCCGTGATCGAGTCGACGAGCTCGAGGGCGGCGTCGGCGTGAGGTGTGATGAGATCGACCTCCTCGACGGTTCCGTGCTCGGCCTCCGGGAGCGGCTCGGGTTCGGCGAGTCGCTCCGCGATGGCGTCGGTCACCTCGGGGAGCGCCGGCGCGCCGTCTTCGGGAATAAACTTCACGCCGTTGTACTCCGGCGGGTTGTGCGAGGCGGTGATGGCGAACCCGCCGATCAGATCGCGCTCGACGATGGCGTGGGCGACCAGCGGCGTCGGCCGGTCGCGCTCGGGCATCACGACATCGAACCCGTTGACGCACAGCACGCGCGCCAGCTCTTCGGCGAATCCGCGGGAGCTCTCGCGGGCGTCGTAGCCGACCGCGACCGTCCCCTCGAGCCCCTCATCGGTCAGATACGTTGCGACCGCCTGTCCGACCATCCGGACCCGCGGCGTCGTGAACTCGTCGAGCGTCGCCCGCCAGCCGTCGGTGCCGAAGCTGATCGACTCCATATGCGTGCGTCTACGTCGGCAGCGAAAAAAGCGACGCCATTCCGCGGACGTGGTCGGGTGCGGGCGGCCGGACCCGGTGCAGTCGGACCGACTCGCAACTGGTGGGTTCCGGCACTGCTGTTTTCCCGCCGCCGATCGTAGGGCCGGTATGAGTCAGACGCCCTCCGTCGTCGCCGTCAGCGGCAGTCTCCGGGACGAGAGCTACACTCGAACCGCGCTGAAGTACGCGTTACGGGCCGCCGCCGACGCGGGCGCCGAGACGACGCTGCTCGACCTCCGGGAGCTGGACCTGCCCGTGTACGACCCCGACCGCGACCTCGAGGACCAAGGCGACGCCGCGGCCGCGACGCGACTCGTCCGCGAGGCCGACGCCGTCGCGCTCGGAACGCCGGTCTACCACGGCTCCTACTCGGGAGCGCTGAAGAACTTCCACGACTACTGCGGGTTCGACGAGTACGAGGAGACGACCGTCGGCCTGCTGGCGACCGCCGGCGGCGGCAGCTACGGCTCGACGCTCGATCACCTCCGCATTACGGTTCGGGGCGTCCACGGCTGGGTCCTCCCTCACCAGGTCGGCCTCCGCGACGCTTCGGGGAAGTTCGAGGCCGATCCCGAGGCCATCGACGGCCGTCGGTTCCGCGATCCCAGTCTGCAGGATCGGGTGGAAAAACTCGGTCGAAACCTCGTCGAGTACGCCTTCATCGACCCCAGCGTCACGTCGGCACAGTCGGCGGCGGGCGACGACTGAAGACGCTCCCTCGAGGGTCGACGCGACGTCCGTTAGACGTCGACGGCGTCGAGTCGCTGTTCGAACAGCCGCTCGCCGGTCTCGTCGCAAGTCACGGCGAAGACCTCGTGGGAGGTACAACAGGACTCGACCGTCTCCTCGCTCATGCTGATCTCGCCGCCGGTCGGGCACGTCTCGAGGAACATCCGGAGCCCGTTGAGGATCTGGCCCTTCAGCTCGGGGTCGTGGGCGTCCCAGTCGTTGGTCCACTCGGCGAGCGCGCGGCTGGCGCCGACGTCGGCGAGCAGCGCGGCCCGGGACGGCCAGCGGCCGGCGATCCCCCGCTCGGATCGCAGGACGCGGACGTCCTCGCGGACGTCGAGTTCGAACTCGTCGGAGTCGGCGTCGAACCCGAACGCGTCGACGGCGGCCGCGACCTCGAGGCCCGACTCCTCGACGGTCTCGATCGCCTCGAGCCAGGCGGACTCGAACGCGTCGGTGAGACAGAGGTCGTCCGCCTCGGCGCAGGGCTCGAGGACCTCGTGCTCGAGGAAGTACGTCTCGAGGTCGGCGACGGGCTCGTCGGCGGGGTCGGCCGCGTCCGATTCGGCGGGCGATTCGTCGGCGGCCGCGCTCGACTCGACGGACTGGTCGTCGTCGGTGGTGCTGGCGTCTGCGGCGGTCTCCGCGACGTCCGTGTCGTCCTCGCCGGAGCGGGCGTCCGAGTCGGACGACCGCGAGTCGGATCGCTCGGTCGCGGTCCCCGCGGTACCGTCGACGGCGCCGAGCCCGCTGGCGATCTCCGGTTCGGGCTCCTTGCCGAACCAGCGGAGCACTTCTGGCGGGAGGTACCGCTTGGTCAGCGTCGGCGTTCCGGGGACGAGATACCCCCGAAGGTAGATGAGCGCGATCGATACTCCGACCGCGAGCGCGCCGCCGAGTCTGGATTTGCGCGCGATCAGCGACCCGGCCACGGCGGCGATAGCCAGGTTCAGTATCGTACACGGCTCGCACCGGTTCTCGCCGGTGTACTCCGGCTGTTTGAGATCGTCGACGATTTCGAGATCCATTTCGTTCTCACAACGGGGTGCCGATAGTATCTATTTTTCGGGACGTCTCGTGAGAATACTAACGCGGACACGTCCGGACCCACTTTCCCCTCAGGCAGCTGGTCTACGACTCTCTGTCTCTCGGGGGTGGACGGAATCAGCCTCTCATTCGAGGCCGACGAGACGTTCCTTCTCCCGGCGGGAGAGCTGTTTGATCTCGTACTCCCGAGACATCGCGGCCGACCTGGACTCGTAGCGCTCGTGGTAACGCAGTTCGACGGGCGCGCGGCCGCGCGTGTACTTTGCGCCCTCGCCGGCGTCGTGTTCGGCGACCCGCCGTTCTAAGTCCGTCGTGTAACCGGTGTAGAGCGAGCCGTCGGCGCACTCGAGGACGTAGACGACGTGGTCGGCCTCGGTCATGAGCGATCGATCGAAACGGAACGTAAAAAGCGTCACGCTGCAGGGGGCGCGTGGTCGTCGATCGCGATGCTCCGCGGGATCAGGCGCCGCGGGCGCGCTCTCTGGCGGCTTGTTCGATCCCGGCGTTGGCCGAACAGCTCACGCAGGCGCGGATCTCGCCGTTTTCGTCGGCGAACACGCGTGCGAACCGTTCGGAGACGTGTGCGCCGCAATGGTCACAGGTTGGCATTGGATACTGGTCACACCGGCCAGAGCCGGTATGCAAAGCTACCCAGTGCATAGGTAAATATCCTTCTCCAAACACCGTTTGGCCTTCCGGTCTCGAGAGATATTTTTGCAGGTTAGTTAGATCGACCGTCGTCGCGGGCGCCGTCAATCGCGCGAGCGATCAGCGTCGCCTGGGCGCCGGCGACGAAACCCGCGTCGATGTTGACGACCGAGAGGACGGTACACGACTGGAGCAGTCCCGCGAGTGCGGCCTCGCCGTCGCCCCCGTGGCCGTAGCCGCTCGAGACGGGGACGGCGATCACCGGCGTATCGACGAGGCCGGCGATCACTGTCGGAAGCGCCCCTTCCCGGCCGGCGGCGACGATCAGGACGTCCGCCTCGCGGAGCCGATCGACCTGATCGAGCGTCCGGTTCAGCGCCGCGACGCCGATGTCGTCGATCCGGTCGATCGTCGCTCCCGCGTCGGCACAGACGACCTCCGCCTCGTCGGCGACGGGGCCGTCGACGGTCCCCGCCGTCACGATGCCGACCGTCGCCTCGAGCGACGGCGGCTCGTAGTCGGCCGCCAGCGCCCGAACCGTCGACCCTCGGCGCTCGAGGGTCGCGTCGGGGAACGTCTCCTCGAGACTCGCCTCGAGGGCCTCGACCTGACGGTCGTCGGCGCGAGTCACGAGCGCTCGTCCGGTCGTCTCGAGGGCGGTTTCCGCGAGCGCGACGACCTGCGGTGCCGACTTCCCCTCGGCGAGGACGGCCTCCGGAATGCCCCGTCGCTGCTTTCGTGCCGCGTCGAACCGGCCGGCCTCGCCGGTGACGTATCCTCTGAGTTGTGCTTCTGCCGCCGACGGCGAAAGCGAGCCGTCAGCGACGGCCTCGAGCAGTTCGCGCATACGCTCAGTCGTGGGCGAACGTACTCTAATGCGTCGACCCGTTCGAACGCGTTTTGGTCCCACGTGTCAGACGAAAGCGCGCGCGAGCGGACTCACAGCGCGCGCGAGACGTATTTGCCGCCTCGACGAGGGTCGAATCGCGGCCGGTGACTCATCAGACATATATTTTCCGGTGATGTCGGGTGTCGAAACAGGCGAAGCAACCGCTGCAACCCCCGTATTCCGGATTTCAACCAGAGCATTTATATTGGGTAAAGCGGAACCGGTAAATCGTATGGCAGACCTTATCGTCAAAGCCGCCGTGAAGGAAGCGCTCGATGACAAGAACGTCGCCTCGGACTTCTACGAAGCACTCGACGAGGAAGTCGACGAGCTTCTCGAGGACGCTGCGCGACGAGCCGAAGCGAACGACCGGAAGACGGTCCAGCCCCGCGACCTGTAAGGTTCGCTATAGAATCGTTTTTTATCGCCGACAGATTTCGAGTAGCGACGGCACCCGATCCGCGAGCGGCGAGCCGTTGCCGACTCGAGTTTTTTGACGCTGGCGCTGGTAGCGGTCGATCGAGGATGCTTCGGAAACTGTTGATCGGCTTCGGCTGTTTCGAGATCGTCAGACCGGAACCGGTCATGGACATGTGCGAGCGGATCGGCCTGGAAAACCCCGACGAGGCGGAGCTACGGCCGCAGGCACTGTGGGGTGCGCGCCTCGAGGGGCTCCTGTTCGTCTGGTTGCTGGTCCGCGGTCGGGAGGGAACGACGGCCGGCAGCGCACTGCTGGGGCTGGCCGGCGCCGTCTTGGTACTGCTCCCGCAGCCGGTTATCGAACTCAGTCAGCGCGTCGTCTACGAGAACACGGACGACCTCGAGTTGAAGCCGTGGATCGAGCCGGCTGCGCGGGCCCTCGGCGCGCTCTACCTGCTCGTCGTCGTCCTGTCGATGCGCAGCGACGAGGCGACCGAAAGCGACGAGGTACTGCCCGAGATCGAATCGAAGTCGACGGCGTAACGACCGCCGATACTCCCTGATTCGGTCCGCAGCGGACCGCCCGCGAACCGTTTTGTGACCGGCGCGCGAACGAATTCGTATGCGACGATCCCTCGCCTTCGGGCTCGGACTGTTCATGGCTCTCGCTCCGGAACGGATCGTCGAGCCCGCCGAACGGCTCGCCTTCGAGAACCCCCACGTCGGCCGGCTGCGACCGTGGACGCTCCCGATCGGCCGACTCGAGGGTCTGCTGGTCGTCTGGCTGGTCGGCCGCCGATCCGACGGGACGACCGTTCTCGAACCGCTCGTCGCCGGGCTGGGCGTCGTCCTCGCGCTGGCACCGCGAACGGCGCTTCGACTCGGACTCCGAACTGCCTACGAGAATCCGACGGAACTCGAGGTGAAACCGTGGGTGGTGCCGGCGACGCGACTCGTTGGAGCCTGTTATCTGGTCGCCGGGCTGTTCGCGGGTCGCGGAGCCGCGCCGGAAGACGACGGCCGCGAGCGAGCCGCTATCGGCGAGTCGCCGAGCGCCGATCAGTAGTCGCGAACCTCGACGCCGTCGTCCGTCCCGACGTAGGTCGCGTCGGCCAGCCCGACGAACAGCCCGTGTTCGACGACGCCGGGAAGCCGCGAGAGGCGGGTCGCCAGAGCCTCGGGGTCGTCGATCGAGCCGAACGCGCAGTCGAGGACGAGATTCCCGTTGTCGGTCACGACCGGGCCGTCCTTGCCCTCGGCCTCTCGGAGCGTCGGCTCGCCGCCGACATCGCGAACGCGGTCGGCGACGACCGTGTGGGCGTCGGGGATGACTTCGATCGGGACCGATCGCTCGAGCGTCGGCGCGAGTTTCGAGGGGTCGGCGACGACGACGAACCGGTCGGCGGTCGCGTCGACCAGTTTCTCGCGCGTGTGCGCGGCGCCGCCGCCCTTGATCAGCGCGCCGTAGCCGTCGGTCGCAGGGTCGTCGGCCACCTGATCGGCGCCGTCGATCGCGAGGTCGATCCCCTCGACCGCGTCCAGCGTCGTCAGCGGAATTCCGACCTCGAGGGCCAGTCGGCGCGACTGGAAGGAGGTCGGAATTCCCCGGATCTCGAGGCCGTCGTCGACGGCCCGGCCGAGCGCTTCGATCGCGTACGCGGTCGTCGAACCGGTGCCGAGCCCGACGACGAACCCGTCCGCGACCTCGTCGGCGGCGCGTTCGCCGGCCCGTCGCTTCGCCGCGTCGGAACCGCCTGCCGTCTTCATGGCTACTACGGCGCGGGGGGACGGCAAAAACGTTGTACTCTCGAGTCGACCCGACGTCTCAGAGATCGGTGCGACCGAACCGCCAGACGCCGAGTCCGAGCGGGACGAGCGCCCAGAGCGCCAGCAAGACGAAGCCGAACCACGGCTCAGCGATCATCGGGAGGTCCTCAATACCGTACGCGCTCGCCATCGTAAGGGCGGATTCGTCGAAGACGGCACCCAGCGCGGAGCCGTAGGCGGCGTCCGGCGAGATCGAGGCCAGTCCGACGTACCAGCCCGGGTACTGTTCGGGAATGAGCGTGCCCTCGACGTAGTACAATAGGGCCTGTAGCAGGAACGACCAGACGATCCAGAAGAATATGATCAGTCCGAACGCGCCGACCGCCGCGCGAGTCGTCGAGCGCGTCAGCGAGGAGATGCCGATCCCCAGACAGACGTAGACGAGGCCGAACACCACCGTTATCAGCGTAAACAGGAGGTAGTCGACAATCGAAACGGAGCCGACGAAGGCGACGAGACCGCCCAGCCCGACGGCGAACCCGATCAGAATCGACGCGGCCACGACGGCCGAGCGGCCGAGCACCTTCCCGAACACGACGTCGTTGCGCGTGTGCGGCAGGCCGAGCAGGAACTTCAGGCTCCCGCTCTCGCGCTCGCCGCAGATCGCCTTGTAGCTGACCATCAGCGCGATGATCGGAACGAGATAGCTCGCGGGCGTCTGGAGGGCGAAGACGAGATCGAGCGTTCCCTGTGCACCCTCCTCGCTGATTTCCGCGAAAAACTCTCCGAGCTGTGCGGCGAGATAGGCCCCGCCGAACGTAAACAGCGCGAAGACCGCCGTCATCGCCATCAGCTTGCGCGATCGGACGGCGTCCTCGAACTCCTTTTTCGCGACGGTGACCGCGCTCATTGTCGCACCCCCTGGGCGTCGCCCTCGGTGTACGCCATAAACAGCTCCTCGAGCGACGATTCGTCGGTCGCGAAGTCGTCGACGGTGACGCCGTACTCCTCGATCGCCCGGAGGACGGCCGACTTCGCCCGGTCCTCGCAGGTCACGACGAGCGTCGTGCCGTCGGCCGAGACCTCGGAGACGCCGTCGACCGACTGAACCGCCTCGAGGGCGCCGGCCGAGTCGTCGGGGACCCGATCGAGTTCGACGCGAAGCCGGGTCCGTTCGGGCATCGAGTCCCGGAGCCCCTCGATGGTGTCCTCGGCGACGAGGTGCCCGTCTCGAAGGATGCCGACGCGGTCACAGATCGCCTCGACCTGCCCGAGGATGTGCGACGAGAAGAAGACGGTCGCGCCCCGGCGGTTCTCCTCGCGGATGATCTCGCGCATCTCGCGGGCGGCGTTGGGGTCGAGTCCCGTCGAGGGTTCGTCCAGAATGAGGAGGTCGGGCTCGCCGACCAGCGCCGTCGCGAGCATGAGCCGCTGGGCCATCCCCTTCGAGTAGCCGCCGGCCTTCCGGTCGGCCGCGTCGGCGATGCCGACCCGCTCGAGGAGTTCGTCGGGGTCGTCGTCGGCCCCTTTCGATTCGATGGCGAACTCGACGTGTTTGCGGCCGGTCAAGCGGTCGTAGGTCTCGACGCCTTCCGGGAGGATGCCGGTCCGGTTGCGGATCTCGAGGGTCTCCGCTCGAGCGTCGAGGCCGAAGACGCGCACCTCGCCCGTCGTGGGGCGGATGAAGTCCAAGATCAGGTTGATCGTCGTCGACTTCCCCGCGCCGTTGGGCCCGAGGAAGCCGTAGATCTCGCCGGACTGGACCGTGAGATCCAGCCCGTCAAGAGCCGTTTCCGACCCGTATCGCTTCGTTACATTAGAGAGCTTAATTATTGCCACGGGATTAATTTATTAATTTTCACCCAATGCATATAAACTTTTGTTTGTGTAACAAGTTCGCTATCACAGAGGACCCGATAAAACGGACAAGTTCTTTTGTACCATCATTTTCGTCAGAATTAGACATGGGCGCCCCACAAACTCTATATTCTATGTATATCTTTGATCTATTTAGTTATTAACATACGAAAGAAATATATCTTTGGTCTATGAAATTACAGTTAGAGCGAATATGAATACGATATCCCCGCGAACAACCGATCGATACGATTGCGCCCGCCAGCAGCGTCACAACGCTCGAGCGAATTTCGGAGCGGAGGTGGTGGCATGATCGAACTCGCGCTCGTGCCCTTACAGGCCGGCGGAGAGATGCCGGGCATGGAGTACGTGCTCATCGGAAGGATCATCGCACTACTCATCGGACTCGGGGTCGGTTACTGGGTTTACAAGGACGCCTCGAATCGCGGAAACAACGAATTGCTCTGGGCGATCGGTGTCGGGGCGTTACTGGCTCTGCTCTTTCCGATCGGGGTCATCGCCCTCATCGCATACATCATCATTCGTGGCGACGTGATCGAGGAGGAGTCGAGGACGGCCGAGACGACAGGCGACGATTGGGGATCGGCAGACGAGACGACAGGCGACGACTGGTAGCAACGGACGGATCGGGACGCTGATCGTAACCCCATCCATATTACACGAATAACGCACCACCATGAACGCCGCCGACCGACGCGACCTCCTCGAGCGCGCCAATCGCCAGAGCGCGACGATCGGGCAGGAACTCCCCGAGACGATTACGGTCGGCGACGACGACCTTCCCCTCGAGGAGTTCCTCATCGAGACTCGGAAGGTCGAGGGGATCCCCGACGACGCGAAGCCGCTGGTCCGGGAGACCGAGCGGGAGCTGGCAGCCGAGCGGAAACGCCTCGTCGAGCGCCTCGAGTCGGCCCCCATCGATCGCGAGGAAGGCGAGGAGCTCGTCGAGACGATCGTCGGGATCGACCGCGCGCGAAACGCCCTCAAGAGCCTCCAACGCGAGCGGTTCGGCGCCGAGGCCCGCTCGGCGGCGCTGGACGATCACGAGCGCTGGCTCGAGTTCGTGGACGCGATCCGCCGCTAGTACTAGCTTTTTCGGTCGGGCCGTGGTCGACCGCCTATGGCGACATCGGGAACCGGGGGCGCCGCCGGCGCTGACGCCACCGACGCCGGCACGGCGGTGGCCCTCGAGGACGTCCGCAAGACCTACCAGCTCGGTGAACCGGTCCACGCGTTAGACGGCGTCTCCCTCGAGGTTCCGCGCGGATCCTACACCGCGATCATGGGGCCGAGCGGCTCGGGGAAGTCGACGCTGATGAACCTCGTGGGCTGTCTGGACACGCCGACGGCCGGCACCGTCGTCGTCGACGGCGAGGACGTGGCAGCGCTGACCGACCGCGAACGGACGACCCTCCGGGGGACGACGGTCGGCTTCGTCTTCCAGACGTTCAACCTCATGCCCCGGCTGACCGCCACGGAGAACGTCGCGCTCCCGCAGCTGTTCCAGAACGTCGATCGCGACCAGCGCCGCGAACGGGCCCGCGACCTCCTCGAGCGGGTCGGCCTCGCGGATCGGACCGATCACCTCCCGAACGAACTCTCCGGCGGGCAGCGCCAGCGGGTCGCGCTCGCGCGGGCGCTGGTCAACGATCCGGCCATCGTGCTGGCCGACGAACCCTCGGGCAATCTGGACACCGATACGGAGGCCGATATCCTCGATCTCTTCGGAGAGTTCCACGACGCCGGGACGACGATGGTCGTCGTCACCCACGAACGCCACGTCGCCGAACGCGCAGAGCGAATCGTCCACCTGCTCGACGGGAAGATCGAACGGATCGAGGTCCTCGACGAGAGCGAGGGCCAGCAGGCGGACGATCCCTCGAGTCGGGACCGAACCGACTCCGGAGCGGACGACTGATGCGGGCGATCGAGAGTCTGCGCCTGGCGTGGCGGTCGATCCGCGGCCACAAACTGCGGTCGTCGCTGACGACGCTGGGCATCGTGATCGGCATCGCGGCGGTGATCGCCTTCGTCACGCTCGGCGCGAGCTTACAGGAGGGGGTGCTCGGGGACGTCAGCCCCGACGACCGTCGCAACGTCTACGGCTGGGCCGCCGAGCCCGAGACCGAGGGCGGCCCGCTCGCGGGCGCCCAACCCGTCTTCAGCGAGGACGACCTCGACGAAATCGAACAGCGAGAGGGGGTCGATGCGGCCTACGGCTACATGCCGTTATCCACGCAGGCCATCGCCTACGAGGGCGAGATATCGCCGCAGAGCGACGCTCTCGTGGCCGCCGGCCCGTCGTATATCCGGGAGAACAGGCTCGCGGAGGGCCGGCAGTTCGAACAGGGCGAGCGCGAGGCCGTCATCAACCCGGCCGTCGCCGGCCAGTTCGAGGAGGACGTCTCGGTCGGCGACGAGTTGACCGTCGCCCTGCAGGGCGGCCAGCGGACGACCGTCACCGTCGTCGGCATCACCGAGAGCTCCGAGGGACTGAGCCCGTTCGAAGGGTTCGAGCCGTCGCCGCGGGTCTACGTCCCGACCGATCCCTTCTACACGGAGGACGCCGCCGCGTCGTTCTCGGGCGGCGACTCCGGCGGGGCGAACAACGGCAGCGACGGGAACGGAACCGAGATCGACGGGAACTCGAGCGACGCGAACGACGCGAACGACGCGCTGTTCCTCGCGATCGTCGTCGAGGCGGAGTCGACCGACGACGCGGCGATCGAGCGGGCGAAAGAGAGCGCGCGGAGCTACCTCGAGAGCGAGGAGTCAGACGCCAGCGCGTTACTCGACGACGGCCTCGAGGTGCGACTGCAGACGAGCGCGGAGTTACTTCAGCAACTCGAGGACGTGTTGAACCTGCTCCAGAACTTCATCGTCGGCATCGCGGCGATCTCGCTGGTCGTGGGCTCGGTCGGCATCGCGAACATCATGCTGGTCTCGGTGACCGAACGGACCCGCGAGATCGGGATCATGAAAGCCGTCGGGGCCCAGAACCGGGAGATCCTGGGGCTGTTTCTGGCCGAAGCGGTGATTCTGGGCGTCATCGGCGCGATCCTCGGCACGCTGTTGGGCCTCGTCGCGGGCTACCTGGGCGCGTGGTACATCGACCTGCCGCTGGTCTACCCCCTCGAGTACGTCGCGCTGGCGATCGTCGTCGGCGTGCTCGTCGGGGTCCTCGCGGGCCTGTACCCGGCCTGGCGGGCGGCGCGGACGGATCCGATCGACGCGCTCCGCTACGAGTGACCGGTCGGGAACGGGACAGAGTGACGCCGCCAGGCCCTCGCGGCGACAACCGGAGCGGGACTCGGCACCCTTGTCGACTGTACCGCGTTCTCGAGTCCGCTCCGTCAGAACCGCTCGGATTCGGTATCTCGGTCACCGTCGGACGACGCACTCGAGTCGGAGTCGAGGTCGGAGTCAGTTTCCGGGCTCGTCTCCGTCCCCGCCTCCGACACGGACTCGCGCGTTCCGAACCGTCCGCGTTCGCGGTCGCGTTCGTGATCGCGCCGGTCACGATCGCGATCCACCCTCACGTCCGATCGAGTGCCTCGCGAGCCGGTTGCGCCGAGCGAGCGGGATCGCTCCGAACGGTCCGAGGAGAGGCCGATCGTTTCCTGGGTCCTGCGCCGCTGATCGGGATACTCGCGGGCGAGCAGCGCGCCGAGGTAGCCGCCGAGCAGCGACAGGCCGACGGTGTAGAGGAACAGGACCAGTCCGAACCCGACGATCGCCAGCGCCGCGATCGCGAAGCCCTCGATCGGCGCCGCGACGATCCCCATTCCGAACCCGAGGACTCCGAGTCCGAGCATCGCGAAGCCGGCGACCGGGAGGAACGCGATCGCCCCCGCGAGCGCGCCGGCGACCGCTCCCTGTCTGGCGTTCGATCCCTCGAGAAAACCCGCGGTAACGCCGCCGATAACGGGCGAGAGCGGGATGAACGAAAGCACGACGCCGACGATGGCGCCGACGATCGCGTTGGCGAGCGTTCGGCCGGAAGTCATAGGGAACGGACGACGACCAGCGTAAAAAGATGGGGAGGTCGTCCGAAGTTACCACGTTCGGACGCGACTATACGGGACAATTTCGACAACGGTGACCCGGAAAAGCGGCCCGGTGGGAAATGATAGAGCGCCGATCGACGGACTCGGAACGCAGGACGAGCGACCTACCTACGAGTTGGAAAGCTAAATAAAAGAAGTTCGTTCGCCCAATTCGATCCCTACGTCGAAATATTAATTCTGTAGCGATCTGCAAAAAGTATATAATATAGTGGAGATGAATATTAGGTTGAGGTACGAAACCGGCTGGCGGAACGTCGCCCTCCGAGCGTAGTATCGCCTCTCGAAACCGACCGAAGCGCGATCGTCGACCGCCCAACGGCTGAGAGACGGACGGCGGCAGACTATCCACCGAACAATATGACAGACGCATCCACGTTCGAACGATTGAATCAACAACTGAAAGAGAACCACATATTCCACGCGATTGCCGCGGTAGTCGTCCTCTTCGCAGTAAGTATCGCGTACGACCTGTATACGGGGTCAGAGCCCGCCTTTCTCGAAGCGATCGGTACTAGTATTGTGTTAGGCGCAATTTATTACGGAGGACTGAAGTACAACGATTCGGCGAACGAGTCCGACTGAGATGATACGACGGCTTCGGACGCTCGTCCACGGACTACGGATCGGCCGGACCGAAGTGCGTCGAGACTGGCGGGCGTTCAAGCGGGATCGGATTCGACTCGCGTTGCTCGCGGGAGCCGGGCTCTTCGGGACGCTATATCTCGGGCTGATGACGCTGGTCGTCCAGAGCCGAACGGCCGAACTCGCGGCTCGAGCCGAGCCGTCACTGCCGCCGATCGTCGGACTGCTCGTGACGCTGCTCTGGCTGTCGAGTACCGCGCTATTCGGGCAGCGAGCGGCGATACGAACCGTAGATATCGACAACCCGGCGCTGTTACTGACGAGCGTGCGACCGTCAGCGGTGACGATCGGCGTCCTCGTCGCGGAGGAACTCCGCGCGCTGGCGTTCGCCGCCCTCCCCGTCGGGATCCTCGGTGTCGGATTCATCACCGGTGCCGACACGGCCGTTCCGATTGCGACGATTCCGGTCGCCACCGTCCTGTTTCTGACGAGCAGCGTCTGCTGTGGCTACGCGGTCGGCACCGTGGTCGCCGTCTTGAGTCGCCGCATCCGCTGGAAGACGGCGCACGTGGCCGGCGGACTCGGCCTTCTCGGAGCGGTCGCCGCCGCCGGTGTAATGGCAAAACTGAGCACAACCCTGGAGTTCGCCGCGAGACTGCCGACGAGTTGGTACGCCGATCTCTTCGTCGTCGGGACGCCGATCGCGGCGTCCCCGTATCGGGTCGTCGGAGCAGTGCTCGGAACGCTCGTGGTCGCCCTCGCAGGCGGATCGGTGACCGAGCGGTTCGCGATTCAGCTCTGGACCGACGGCGAGGGGACGGACGGTGATGTTCGCCGGTCGCCGGCCACGAGCGAGCAATCGCGTCCGTTCGCCCGACTGCGAGGACGGATCGACCGACCGACGCGGTACGTCGCGTGGCGATCGGTACAACGAGCGAAACGCGACCTGACGCGCGTCTCGCATCTCGGCGTCCCGCTGCTCGTCGGCGTGTGGCTGGTGGTCGATCTGGTACGGACGTCGGCCGGACGCTCGCTGCTGCCGATTGCCGTCGGTCTCCTCGGCTCGTGGTTCGTCGGCGGCTGCCTGACGCTAAACCCGCTCGGCGACGACGGGGCGGCGCTACCGGCGACGGTGGCGTCGCCGGTCGACGGACACCAGTTCGTGGGTGGCACGGCGCTAATGAGCGCGATCGTCGGCGTCCCGCTGCTCGTCGCGACCGTCGGCGCGGTCAGCGCCGCGACATACGCGCTGCCGATCGCAGTCGGACTGGCGCTCTGGGCCGGCGTCCACGGTTCGGCTGCGATCGGGGTCGCGCTCGCCCTCGGTATGCGGTTTCCCCGATTCGGCGCGATACGAGTCAGCCGTCGGCGGAACGTGGTTCCACCGAGTCTGTCGGCGATTGCGATCTACTCGATGGTCGTGCTGTCGCTCGGGACGCTCGGGAGCGGCGCCGTCGTCGGTTCACGGCTACTGTTAGGCGACAGTGCGGTAGCGACCATCGGTTGGGCCGCGTCCGTACTGGTCTGGCTCGCTCTAGAGGGCGGCGTCGGCTACGGCTGTTATCGGGCGGCGGTGCGACGGTTCAACCGGTACACGCTCGAGTGAGCGGCGATTACAGTCCTCGACGAAGCGTACCGAGCATGTCGAAATAGAACGACAGAATGAAGCAGACAAACATCACGATCATCGTGCCGAGATACGGTATGAGTCCGATCGTATCGAGCATCCAGTCGGGGTCGAGAAATCCGGTCGCGAGCACTAGCATACAGAGGACGGCGACACCGGTAACGAGGATCGCAACCGGAAGCGACGTTCGACGATTCATATTTGAATTTCCGTTTCTATGGGTGATTAATTTAATGGCTTCAGTTCGGTTGCACTGATCTCGTGACGGCGATCGGAACGAGAACGATCGTTGGTCACGTACCAATATTTTTTGCATAATTATATCTCGGGAAAGAACTATAACATCTGATAGTGTATTAAAACTATGCGAACGAGTTAGATCGTGACAGTCACCAGAACCGGACTGGCGTGGATAATAGAGAATCGGTGACGGAGCGAATACGAGGACCGTAATCGTCGCGCATGAAATCCGAAAACGAACACAAACACGGACTCGAGAACGATGGGTACAGCGACGTTCAATTCCTGGCTGGAACGCGGGACCGACTTCGAATCCTCCAGGTGCTCTCGGAATCACCGCACAAACAGTCCAAGTTAGAAAAGAAGGTAAATGTCCATCGAACGACGCTCAGACGCAATCTCCGTGAGTTACAGGAACGGGACTGGGTCACAGAACGAAGCGGAAAAGTATACGAGATTACGCCGGTAGGCAGGTTCGTTCTGTCGAGTTTCACCGACCTGTTACAGGACGTCGAATCCGCAGCGAAAATCGGATCGTTTCTCTCGAAAGTTCCGCGAAAATTTTCGGTCGACGTAGACGCTCTGTCATCGGGCGAAATCGCGGTAAACGGATTCGATGTGCCGTTCGAAGCCGTCAACGAGTTTACTGCGTTCATCGAAAACGCCGATCGACTGCGGCTGTGCGCTCCGGCGATCAACCCGAAATACGCGTCCGTACTCGCGCAACGAGCGTCGATAACGGATAGCGAAATCGTCGGTCCTGTAGAATGTTTCGAAACGATAGGGCAGGCAGAACCGGCCGAGTTCGACGTGTTACAGCGGTCGGAGACGGTACAGATGATCGTTATTGACGAGTATCCGTCGTACGGAATTTGTTTCAGCGAAAACAGATACATGATTATCGCGTACAACGACGGAAGCGGGATCCACGGGGTCGTGCGATTCGACGATCCGGTACCCGGTGTCGAACGGTGGATGAAAGAAAAGTACGCGTCGTTCAAGCGAGCGGAAAACAGGATCAAAACGTACTGATTCTCGACGTCCACATCCGATCGACAGACAAGTATCTGATCGTCGACGAACGAGGTTCTCGAGAGAGGTGCGGTACGACTGTACCGCGGTCGCTATTCTCCGACGAAACCTACAGTGCCGGACCACCCGCTGCACGACGAGGATCGACTGCACGGACAGCGAACGACGCTTTGTGAGCAGAAGTTACTATCAATATTCCATCCATTCTACCGTGTACTGTAGCGATGAAAGAAGATAATAACGAACTAGAGGAAGGCAGTGGAATTAACCGTCGAAACGTTCTCAAAACCGTCGGTGCCGCCGGGTTATTCGCTGCCGGGTCGACGGGAATGGCTGCCGCAGCAGGTGACCTCTCGCAGGCTGAGGAAGCGAAACTGCTCACCGGCGCTGAGAAACGAGATCTCGCTCGCAAGCTCGCAGCGACGCCCGCGTTCCGCGAACTCGCACAGCGCGCTCGAGCCGACAGCGCACAGGTCCGTACCGACGCCGATGGCGTCGTCGCCGGCTACGCCCGGGGCGAGGACTTCGCTCGAGAAGTCGTCCAGTACGATCTCGAGAACCCGGCGGACGCCGACGAGGGCAGCATCGTCGTGGGTCGCAATCCCGATACCGGTGAGATCGAAGTCGCCAGTCTCGATTACTACTACGAAACCGACGACGGTGTCCTCAACGAAGTTCACCGGTTCGAGCCCACGGGCGGAGGGGAATCCAACGGGCCACAGCCTGCGGCCACGTCCGGCGGAGCGACGGTCATTTCCGTCGATACGGACGCGATCCGAGAAGCGCGCAATAGTGAACTCGATCCGGATCAGATCAGCCCCTCAGGCACTGCTGTCACTCCAGCAGATATCGAAGTCACGGGCTGTAGCGCCTGTCAGTACGCCGCAGGTCAAATTTGTACCATCGGGTGTAGTGCCGCCGGCGGATTCATCTGCGGGTTCCTCGGTATCACGATTCCTGTTGCGGGACTTAGCTGTCTGGGCTTCGTCGAAATCGTCTGTACCGTCGCCGACGAATACAGCGGCTGCGGTGACGCGGTCGCTGAAGAGGCCTGTGATCGAGCGGGACTCTGTTAGACGGTTCGCGACAGTGAGAACGAGTCCGGAACCGAAGCGAGCGAAATCACCGCTCCCTTCCGGGGCGGACGACGCGACGTCGACGGCCGTCCGGTAGCGAGACGGACCGGGCCAGTCGGTTCGATCAGTCGTCGGCGGTCCGCGTCTTCGATTCGTCGAAGTTGGTCTCTGTGTCCGTCTCGGAAGCCGTCGGTGACGATTCCTCGAGGTCCGACTCGACGAGTTCAGCGAACGTCGCGTCGCCGTTGACCTCGTCGGCCAGCAGGTCGACGGCCTCGACGAAGACGGCGACGATCAGCGGCCCGACGACGACGCCGATGGCGCCCAGCGTGAACAGCCCGCCGGTGAAGCCGACGAAGTAGAGGCTCCCGGGGAGGCCGGCGGAACGGCGGGCCAGTCGCGGTCGGACGACGATGTCGGGAAGCCAGGCGACGAGGGCCATTCCGAGGACGCCGACGAGGAGACCGGCGACGGGTTCGCCAACGGCGACGTGGTAGAGCGCGATCGGCGCGATCAGCAGACTGGGACCGATCATCGGGATGAACTGCAGTATCGCCGCGAAGAAGGCGATCGTGAACGCCGCGTCGTAGCCGAGCAGCCAGAACAGCGGGTAGGCGATGACGAGCGTCGCCACCGAAGTCGCGAACTGCAGGACGTAGATCGCGTACAGCGTCTCGCGGGCCCGCATCGCGAGCGCGTAGACGACGTCGCGGTAGCCGTAGGGAACCGGCGCGATGGCCGCGCGACCGGCGGCGTCGGCCTCGAGCAACAGCGCGAACAGCAGGATGACGAACAGCGCGAACTTGATCCCCAGCACGGGCAGCGCCGCGGCGAAGGAGACGGCCGCGTCGCTCAAAAAGTCGAGCGCGAGCGAACTGACGTCGGCGACGTCGACGGTGTAGGTGTAGCCCGCGACCGCGACGGGCAACTCGTCGGGAATCTCTTCAAGGACGGTCTGGATCTGGTCGAAGCGGACGTAGAGCGCGACGACCAGCGGCGCGAAGACGGCGACGGTTCCGAGGAAGCCGAGCAGGGTCGCCGCGACGGCCGACAACCGCTCCGAGAGGCCGCGCCGGTGGAGCCAGCCCTGGACGGGCAACAGGACGTAGGCGACCGTCAGCGCAAACATGATCGTCCCGAGGACGTCGAGCAGAATCGCACCGGTAACGAGGCCGAGTAGCGCGACGATACCCGCGAGCACGTATCGTCGGTCGTCGTCCGCAGTCGCGTTCGCTGTCACAGCCGTGACTCTCACCGGTGTGACAAAATCTTTCGGATTAGCGTAACGTCGAGAACGGACGGGGCCGCGACCGGTGCGCGCCGGCAGCGGTCGCCCTCGAGCGATCGTCACCGACGCAATTCGCCGAACGTCTTCGCACCGTTCTTTCCGAGTGAGAATAGGCGGCGTCACTGAAGTACGAGAGCCGCGGACACCGTACTACCGAGTCGCTCGGAGCGATCGACGGAACGGCGACGATCGCAATCGTTTCGGAGACGCCGAGTGCTTGCACGTAGCTATGGACGAATACACGCTCCTCATCGCGGCCGCGAACACGGCGACGTTCGTCACCGGCGGCGCCGTCGCCGCGCTGGCCTACCGTGCCTTTCGACGAACGGGGTCGGCGGCGCTGCGAGCGGTCGCTATCGGCTTTAGCGTCATCGTCGCCGGCTCGATCGGCGGCGCGCTCGCTCACGTCGGCGCCGACGACGTCGCGCTCGGCGTCGCGATCCAAAGCAGCTGCATCGCCGCGGGCTTCACGATTCTCCTGTACTCGCTGTACGCCGAGACGACGACGACAACGACGACGATCACGCTGGATCGGTCCGGATCCGGTTCCGGCTCCGAGTCCGATCTCGAGTTCGACTCCAACACGTCCGACCCCCGTTCGGACTCCGAGTCGGAGTGAGGGTCCGCGAGTCGAGTGTCGGTCCGGCTACCCTATTGCTCGAGTCGCCCTCGGAATCGCTCGAGGCCGACGTCGAGCATGTCCGGGCTGACGGGCTGGAACTCGCCGTCGTCGGGCAGGTACGGACGGACGGAGTCCCAGCTGTCGCGAGCGTAGCGCTCGTCTAAGAGCACGCGGACGCCGACGTCCTCGGGGCTCCGAATGACGCGGCCGATCGCCTGTCGGGCCTTCCGGACCGCGGGAATCGTCAGCGCGTAGGTGAAGCCGTCGCCGAACTCGTCGTCGTAGGCCCGGCGGACGGCCTTCGTGCGCGGACTCGAGGTGTTGACGATGGGGACGCCACAGACCACCGCGGCCGCGAGGCGGTCGCCGCTGTAGTCGACGCCCTCGGTCAGGGTCCCGCGGAGGCTGGTCACGAGGACCTTCCCCTCGCCGTCGAAGAACTCGCGTTTGAGCGCCTGGGTCGTCTCGTCGTCGCTGGCGGCGTCTAACAGGACGGGTTTCTCGAGTCGCTCCTCTAAGACGCCGGCGAGCCAGTCGGCCTCCGCGTAACTCGGCATCCCGACGAGGACGTTGCCCGGCAGTCGGCCGACCTTCGTGACGGCGTCGACGTACTGCCGACGTGTCGGATTCTCTTCTCCGGGTCGACCGCGGTTGTCGTAGGTGTATTTCGGTGCTGCAACGGCGAAGCTCTCGCGGTTCTCCTCGGGGAAGTGCAGGCCGTAGCGGCGTTCGACGACCGGCCGCTCTTCCTCGCGCTCGAGGTAGTCCAGTCCGGTCACCTCGGTGAAGGCGTCCATGGGCTCCAAAGTCGCGCTCATGAGGATGCCGCCGCCGAACATCCCGAGACGTTCGCCGATGGCGTCGCTGGGGACGCAGTTGTGCAAGGCGAGGCGAGCGTTGTACGCGCGGCGCCACGAGTCGGCGGGTTCGGTGTCGTCCCAGGTGCGCTCGAGTTCGATCTCGCGGAAGTAGTCGGTGTGGTCCCGGCGGTACCACTCGCCCAAGACGCGGCCGACGGCGGGTGCGGCGCGGGTGCGGTCCTCGTCCTCGGCTTCGTTCAGAATGCGCTCGACGACGGCGCCGACGGCCTCGGCGCGGACCCAGTCGGCGTCGCCGTACCCCGCCTCGCGGGCCCACGCCGTGAGTTCGTCCTCGGCAGGTTCCGCGGGGTCACGAAGCGGAATCTCGTCGTCCGAGAGATCGGTCAGGTTCGACTGCCACCCCCTGTGTTTCCGGTCGAGGTGCGCCGTGACCCGGCGGTCGAGTTCGCTCCGGAGGTCGCGGACGAACTCGAGGGTCTGCTCGAGTTCGTCGTAGGAGACGTCGCTGTCGTTGAGTTCCGCGCGGACGAGGTCGGCGTCGGCCGTCTTGGAGCCGCCCTCGGCGCGCCGTCCCTCGCGCTCGAACTTGATCGGTTGGATGACTCGCGAGAGTTCGGTCTCGGCGTCCCGCAGGGTCCGATCGGCGACNGCTTCGTCGCAGACGACGAACGTCGAGTCGTCGAGGAGGGCGCCAGTGAAGGAGCCGGTCGTCCGGGGATCGAACGCGTGGTAGTAGTTCCCGATGACGACCTCGACGTGGCCGAGCACGGCACCCATCACCGAGTGCGGGCAGGTTCCGTGGGCGACCGAGCGGGCGACGAGGTCCTCGGGAGTGATCATCCCCGCCTCGGTGAAGTCGTAGGGGACCGCTTCGACTGCATCCCCGTCGCTGCCCTCCTCCGGCAGGTCCTCGAGATACTGGGCGTAGAACGGACAGTACTCCGTCGAGACGTCGACGGGGCCGCCGCCGCTGTACTCCGGGAGGTCGGGCGCGTAGGGCGCGGTCTCGCCGGCGGTCTGGAGGAGCGTCGGGCCGCCACCCTGCCTGCCGCTGTCGGCCAGTCCCATCTGCTGGCTGCGCGCCTGTGCGGTCAGGCTCCCGGCGGTCGTGTCGCCGCCCTCGCCGGTCAGATCGCGGGTGCGATCCCGCAGGGTCTCACAGCGGTCGTAGACGTTGCCGTCGTCGATCCCGCCCGCGCCGGCGCGGTTGTACGGGCAGACGTCGGCCTTTCCGACGAGGGTGAGCCCCGAAACGGGGTTCCAGTCGTCAGGGAGGTTCTCGTTGATCGTCTCGAGGTCTTCCTCGAACTGGTGGAGTTGCTGTTTGACGCTCGTGAGTACGAAGACGCGCTCGTAGTCGGTGTCGGGATCGCGCACGAGGTCGATCCCCGCGGTCAGCGCGATCATCGTCTTTCCGGTGCCACAGGCGCCCTCGACGACGGAGTAGCCGCCGTCTCGAGCAACGTCGATCGCGGTCTCGATGCCGTCGACCTGCTCGTCGTAGGGGCGTTCGTGGCCGAAGATCGAGCGCCAGTCGGTCATTCTTCGCCTACTCGGTGACGGTGGTGCATATCCCTGACGGAGTACGGTTGCCGCGGCTTCCGCCGTAAACGTCGGGTCGACCGACGGGTGTGAGAACGCCAGCGCTCACGCCTCGCCGCTCGACGACTCGAGCGTCCCCGGGTCGCCGCCGTGATCGCCGTCTCCGGCGTCTGGGCCCGCAGCGTCGTCGCCGGCGACGGCCCAGTTGGCAGTGAGTTCCGGCGCCCCGCGGAGCGCGATGAGGACCGCGGCGATCCCGAACGCGAGCGCGCCCATCAGGCCGACGGGGTTGACGACGAGTTCCGAGCCTCCCTGCGCGAAGACGACCAGCGTGGTCGCGAAGGCGTTGAACGTTCCGTGGAAGATCGCCGGCGCCAGCACCGACCGCGCGGAGAGGGTAACGTAGGTGTAGACCGGCGACATCGCGAGACAGGCGACGGTCATGGCGCCGACCCCGAGGACGGGTTCGGTCGGGAAGTTGTACCCCTCGAGGACGATCGGCGCGTGCCACAGCCCCCAGACCAATCCGGTGACGGCCGACGCACCCCAGAAGCCGAGGGACGAGAGCGAGGTGAGAAACGCGCCGCGCCAGCCGAACTCCTCGCCGAAGGCGAAGATCACGTTGAGCGTCGCGCCGACCCCAATCGCGACGGCGATCGTCGCGAGCAGGTTGAGCGGCCAGCCGGGAAGCGACGGCCCGACGGGTTCGCCGCCCTGGGTCTGTGCGAAATCCGTCCCCTCGCCGGTCAGCGGGTTCGCGTCGGGAACGAACTCGACGCCCGGCAGGGCGAGCGAGATGGCGGTCCCGAGCAACACGAGCGCGATGGGGACGACCGCGGCGACCGCGAGCCAGCGGAGCCGTCCCCAGCCGACGCGGAGCCCGGCCCGTTCGAACGACGGCGGGCCGACGAGACAGGTCGCGATCCCCGCGAGCATCGGCGTGAACATGTACAGCGGCGCGAGCACGACCATGCCGACGCCGGTCAATCGCGAGAGCGCGACGACGCCGGCCGAGAGCGCCGCGAGCGAGCCGAGGAAGACGACGGGCGGACGGCGGTCCGTCATCGCCGTCGGCCCGCCTTCGCGCTCGTCCTCGGTTTCGATTCCGTTCCCGTTTCCGCTCGAGACCGTCGAACCCGCCGCGACCGTCGAAACCGTCGCGGCCGGCGCGAACGCCGTGACATACTGGGTCGTTCGCCGGAATTTCGATAAGCGTTACGTCGACGCCGGGTCGCCGGACGCTGCCGGCGTGCCCCTTTAATCCGCTCGGCTCCTACGCACGGGTAGACAATGAAGGTCCCCAATTCCCTCAAAAACGTCGAGCGAGACGATGCGGTCATCCGCACGTTCGAGTACGACGACGGCAGCGTTATCGCCGTCGACTTCGGGAACGCCGCCGCGGACCTCGAGATGGACGTTCTCGGCTCGACCGCGATCATCGTCGCCGACGGCGACCAGTTCGAGTTCGAACTCCCGCCGGAGGCCAGCGACGTCTCCGCGAAGAACGGCGTCCTGACGATCACAGAGTAACGCGGCCACGGCCGATCGAGCCGAGAGTGGCAACTGAACGGGCCGTGGCGGCAAAAGCGCAGGGTCGAGAGACGGGTTGACAGTCACGGTCATGGAGGCGTGTCGAGACGACTGCGACGGGAAACGCGTCTGGCCATCGTATTCATCTCGGTATGAGAAGTAATTTATCGGTTATCCAACTACCGATGACCGATGTCGGACTCGAGTCGATCGCTGGGGCGCGACCGGCGGACGACGAACGCGCTCCTCACGCTGCTCCTCGTCACGCTCGCTGCGGGGTCTCTCTACGTCGGTGAGGGTACCGGCGGTGTAACCCGTTCCGTCGCCGGACTGATTCTCACGACGGTGCTCTGGGTGCCGATTTTAGCCGGCATCGCGCTGGTCCTCAGTCGAGGGTGAGCGTCAGCGACAACCTCGAGGAGAACATCGGCGACAAACGCAACCCACTCCAGTCTCGACGCCTAACTGACGGTATGAGCACGCTCGACGACGTCGATCAGTGGCGCGAGGAGCTCGAGTCGAAACGCGACGAGAAAGACGAGTTCTTCGCGGACCACCCGCAGTCGCCGATCCCGCCCGAAGAGCGCGACTCGTTCGACGGCCTGGACTACTTCGATCCCGATCCGGACTACCGCGTGGCCGCGACCGCGACGGTCCACGACGACCCTGAGGTCGTCCTGATGGACACGACCGCGGGCCGAGAGATGCGGTATCTACGAGTCGCGACGCTCGAGTTTGCCTTGGAGCGAGCGGACGAGGAACTCGAGGACGGTACGTTCGAACTCAACGCCTACCAGCTGGAGAGCCCCAACGAGGAGCCGCTGTTCGTCCCCTTCCGGGACAAGACCACGGGCCAGCAGAGCTACGAGGGCGGCCGGTACATGGAGCTGTCGGCCGACCGCGACCTCGCGGACGGCGACGAGATCGTCGTCGACTTCAACCTCGCGTACACCCCGTTTTGCGCCTACAGCGACACCTTCGACTGTCCGCTGCCGCCCGAGGAGAACTGGCTCGAGGTGGCGATTCCGGCCGGCGAGCGGTTCGAGTAACGACGCGGTGTAGGTCGATGGCGTCTCCGTCGACGCCGTGTGACCTCGTTTTCCACGGACAGTTTCGAGTCGAGTTACAGTCCGAAAACCGGGGGACAGCGACGCATCTCGAGTCGAAGCGAAGGGGTTGTCAGCGGACGGATAGCTCGAGTCGAAACGGGGGCGTACGAGACTGGTTACCGATCTTGATCGACGTATTCGCAACAAACAAAACCGAATTTCGTCCTGCTATCGTGGCAACGCGGAATCGCCACGCTCTCCCCAACCGATTGCGGTCCTCGCTCCCTTCGGTTGCTGCGGTCCTCATCCCTCGCACGGCTTCGTGCCGCGACTCGTTTTCACTCGTCGCGGTACAGCGCGCGCCACCGCACGTAGGATTGCCATCAAGGCGCGACGCCGACGGTCAACAGCGTGCCGAACTCTCGGTAACGCTCGACCATCTCCTCGCGGGTGTCCCAGTCGTCGGTCGGGAACTCGGTCTCGGCGGGGATCGCGATCTCGCGGTCGGGGATGTTGTCCTGTTCGGCGATGTGCAGCCCCGCCTCGCGGAAGGCCTCGCGGTACCGGTCGCGGTCCCAGCGGGTCATCTCGATCGAGATGAACTCCTGCCACTCGTGGGAGTGGACGTTCTCCTCGTAGTAGTTGACGGCGCAGTAGAAGGTGCCCCCGGGTCGGAGGACGCGGGCGATTTCCTCGAGGGTGTGCTCTGGATCCGCGGCGTAGTAGAACGACTCCATGGACCAGACGTGGTCGATCGAGTCGTCGGCGAACGGCAGTTCGTCGAAGTCGCCGACGAGGAATCCGACCGTCGGATCCTCGGTGTACTCCGCGGCGTTGCGGGCCATCTCCGGCGCACCGTCGAGGCCGTAGACGCGGCCCGCGTCCTTGGTGTCCCGCAGTGCGCGACCGGCGTAGCCGCTTCCACAGCCTAGATCGAGGACGACGTCGCCCGATTCGACCGGCATCCGCGCGAGCGCGTGCTTCGCGGTGTGCCAGTGGCGGTCTTCCATGCCTCTGTCCCGGCCGCTCGCGGCCCACTCGTCGAACTCCTCGCGAACGCTCATACGCGAGTTCTCACGCCGGGCGAGGAAAACGTGTTCGACTCGGCATCGCGACCCGCGCCGGGTCGGCGCCGACTTGGGAAGACGGTGGTTCGAGTCGAACCGGTGGCGGTGGATCGACCGACAGGCTTTTTAGGCTAGCCTAAATAGAAATGAACGGAGAGGTTTAGGTCGGCCGAAATCCGTGGGCATCGGATCGTGGCCGAGCGAACCCTTCCGTGGGTCGTCTTTTCGCGCGTCGAGCGAACGCCCCGCAAACATCCGCACTATTAAGTCGGTGCCGGAAGTTGTTCACGGCAATATGGAGTATACGCTTGAGATAGACGGCACTCCGGAGACGGTACCAGGCGGCACTGGCGTGCTCCTTCTCCACCCCAGCACCGGTGAAACCGACCGCATCGACACCGAATTTCTCAAGACCGATACCGACCATTTCCTCGTCGTCTCTACGCGAACGACCGCGCGCGAAGTCAAACAGAAACTCGAGTACTACGACGTCGACGAGGACCGCGCCGAGATCCTCGACACGCTGAGCATCGAACACGGCTACTCGCGGCGCAAGAGCGACACCGTCCACTACGTCGCCGCCCCCGACGACGTCGACGGCATCGTCGAGCACATCGACGGCTTCCTCGAGGCCCACGACGGGAAACTCCGCCTCAGTTTCGACTCCGTGACCGAACTGGCCTACTACGCCGGCGACGAGGCCGCCCTCGAAGCCGTCGAGCGCATCCTCGATCTACTCGAGGAGTACGACGCCATCGGCCTCTTCCACGTCTCCGAGGAACCCCACGACGAGGAACTCGTCGAGCAGTTCCGCGAGCGCTTCGACGGCGTCATCGACTTGGACGAGGACGGCAGCGTCGACGCCGAGTTCTGAGCGGTCGCGCGGATTTTCTCGAACCGGTTCGTGAGTGTTGCCACTGGACGACTCGAGAGACGTCGGCCCGTGCCTCGCTGGGAACTGGGCCCCTGGTCGTCACGGTTCCGGATGCGCCGGTCACGGAGCACCGATGTTAGCCATCGTGAACGACGGATCGACGGCAATAGAGGTTTATCACACCGTTCGGTGAAGGCGCGCCTGTCGCTGTGAGTCCCATCGCGGCGACGGAACGGTGAAGACAATGCCCGAAATCAAATCGATCGTCCGCGAACAGGTTGTGAGCGCGTCTCCGGACGCGTCGCTCACCGAGTTAGCCGAGCTCATGGACGAGAAGGACGTCGGCAGCGTCGTTATCGTCGAGGAAGAGCAGCCACAGGGGATCGTTACGGACCGCGATATCACGATCGAGGCGGTCTCCCGCGGGGAAGATCCCACCTCGGTGACCGCCGCCGACGTGATGAGCGAGGACCTCGTGACCGTCGACATCGACAGCGGGATTTTCGACGTCCTCCGGACCATGGAGGACGGGAACGTTCGGCGGGTGCCCGCCACGGACACGGACGGGAACCTCGCCGGAATCGTCGCGTTCGACGACTTCGTCGTGCTCCTCGGTCGAGAGCTGAAACTGCTCGGCGACGTCGTCGAAGCCGAAATTCCGCCGTACGAACACACCTGAGAGCGCGCTGCTCGGCCGCGATGCAGTGACGGCCGAGACGGCCCCGGCCGTTTCCGTCTCTCGATCCGCCCCTCGGGCGACCGTCGAGAGCGACTCGAGTCGAGGACGGCCCGTCGACGTCACTCGAGTCGAAAGCGGGCCCTCGGCGTCCCTCGAGTCGGCGGTCCGGACGTTTCACGCTCGCCTCGTGTCCGGTCGTGCCGGTGTGTGTTTTGTGATATTATACACTACGATAGAGGTAGTAACGAGCGTCCGACAGAGAAAAACGATTTCGAGGGCTTGGACGCGGGAAGCGGCGAAATGGATGGTATCGGAGAGAACGAGGCCAGGCGAGACGATGAACGGGGTGCGACGCTCAGTCAGCGAGCGAGTCGAACGTCTTCTCGGCCCAGCGAATCGCGTACTCGGGGCCGTGATCTCGGTACGCGTCGGTATCCAGCGCCGCGAACGGCGCCGGTAGCTCGATGGCGTGTTTGATCGCCGCACACGACAGTTCCGTCGCGTCGGCGAACTCCGTCTCGCCGCGGGCGACCGCCCGCGGCAGTCCCGAGACGCGGTCCTCGAGTCGCGTACCCGCGTCCTGCCACGCGTCGGCCAGCTCCGGATGGTCGCCGTGCCAATCGGCGAAGACCTCGCGGGTCTGGAGTCCGACCCAGCCGTCGTACAGCGCGGCGGCCACCTGGTAGGTACCGTTCGAGTCGAGCGGGACCGCTCGATTTAGGTCCGGATACGTCTCCTCGAAGAAGCCGATGAAGTGTTCCGGGACCTCGAGGTCGAGTTCGACGAGCGCCTCGGCGAGCAGGAAGTCGACGAACGACTCGGGCGACCCCTCGACGCGGGGTTTGACGATGACCGTCGGCGGATCGGTCTGGCGGGTCCAGACGACGCTGCCATCGCCCGGCATCCCGACGGTGAAATCCGAACTCGCGTACCGGGCGAGTAGCTTCGGGGCGTCCGCCGGCAGCCAGTCGGCAGGGTAGCTCGCCGGCTCGAGGGCGTCGGCGAACAGTCCCAGTTCCTCCGCCTGAGCGGGCGGCAACGTCTCGAAATCACGCTCGCAGTCGACGATCCGCGCGTTCGGTGCGTACTCGTCGCGAACCGCTTCGACGGGACTCGAGAGGTCGCGAGCCGTAAACATCAGGCGAGGGTGGTCTGGGCGACGACCAGCAGCGCCAGCAGTGCCGATGCAGCGATCGTAGTGAGAACGATCTTGGTTGGGGTGCTCATACGAAAGCCAACTCGAGCGCGTCGCTTAAATCCATCTTTCTCTCCCGGCAACAGACCGCTATCGAGGCGTTTCGCCGCCGTCGACGACGGTACTCGAGTATCCACGTAGCCGTTCGAGAGTATTCTCGTCCCGCCATCGGGTTCCTAGACCATCATTTCATATGGAACCGAAATACCAATGTCATATCCAAAGACCGGTAGTACGCCGCGGGTTGCACTCGAAAGGGTGGGGTACAGAGAATCGGTCGTAACGGCGCCGGTCCTTACTCCTCGCCGTCCCGCCACGAATCCGGGACGTCGATGACGTACCGACCGTCCTCCTGTAAGGAGATGATGTACTCTTCGCGATTGTAGAGTTCCATCAGATTGAGTTCGTACTGACCCGGACTGACGATCTTGATGCTCTCGAACTGCTCGTTGAGTTCCTCGCGGAGCTCCTCGATCGAGGGCTGTTCCCCCGACGGTTCGCTGACGACCCGACCGTCGCTCGGCGGGGTCTTCTCGTCCGGGGTGGCCGCGGCGTCCGGGCCCCGATCGTGCTGGGGCGGGCTGTCGGGGAGATCGTTCGTCGAGACGACCTCGCTTCGAGCGTCGGCCTGCGCGTCGTTCTCGCTGTCGGCCATGATCGACTCGCTCGTCGAGTCGGCGGGCTCGGCCGCCGAGGTCGCACTCGAGGCCGGCGAGGACGCGTCCATCGTCGACGCCGATGGCGATGCTGATGCTGAGGACGCGTCCGTTTCCGATGTCGAGGGCGAATCCGTCTCAGACGGCGAGCGATCCTCGGGTCGACGAGCCGTCTCCGGCCACTCCTCGAACTCGCCGGCCGGCGTCGCCTCCGCGCCGTCGGACGGTTCGTCGCTTGCGGGCCAGGAACGCTCCGCTCGATCGTCGGCCGACCGGTCGCGTTGCGTCCCGTCGGCCGGCGTCGATCCGGCGGCCGCGGCGGCCGAGGCCGGATCGCTGCTGACGGCCGTCGAGTCGTCACCGCCAACCGTCGAATCATCAGCGTCGGTCGCCGACGCGTCGGCCGATCGGTTCGTCCCCGACGAGACCCAGTCACGAACGGTCTCTGCGGCGCGTTCGACCGTCCCGGCGTCGTCGGCCGTTCCGGCCGCGTTCCCGCCGGAATTCCCGGTCGAATCGGACGCTTGCGTGGCGGCCGACTCGCTCGAGTCGGTCGCGGCCCGCGCGGCGGGTGCAAACTGGAACTTGTTCCCGCCACAGTCGGGACAGCCCGACAGCATCTCCTTGGAGCCGTCGGGGAACGTCCGGCCGCAGTTCGTGCATTCGTGTGGCATTAGTCTCGGGAAACGAGCGCGCTGATCAGCGTTTCGTCCTTGTGGAGCGTCTCGATCTGGTTGGCCGGTCCGATAACCGTCAGCTTCGCCGTGGACTCCTCGCCGCCCATGATCCGGCCGAGCAGCGACGAGTCGTTCGTCTTGGATTTCGGATAGGTTTCGATCTCGATCCCGTTGAACTCGTCGGGACTGATCTCGGACATCGTCACCTCGATGAGTCGGCTCTCCTCGTCGGGAGTCAGCCCCTCCTCGAGGATGACGATGTTGCCGTCGTGGACGCCGTCCAGGATCATCCGGATTTTCTCCATGGTGGCCATGTTCTCCATCCGTTCGCCGCTGATCAGGTCGATCTGGACGCCGTCGGGACCCTCCGGGTCGTCCGTGTTAGTTGCTTTTGGCATCGATACTCACCCGAAGTACTCCGCGATGTTTTCGTAGACTTCGTCCATGTTTTCGCCTTCTTTCGCGGAGAGGGGAATCGTCTCGTGCTGCGGGAAAGCATCCTCGATGCGCTTGACGCTGGCGTCGTCGAGGTCGATCTTGTTCGCGAAGATAAGAACCGGGAGATCGCGAGACTCGATGATGCCGATCAGCATCGTGTTGACCTGCGTGATCGGATCTTCCGCGCTGTCGAGGACGTAGATAACGCCGTCGACGTCCTCGCGGAGCCAGTGCATGGCTTCGGCGACCCCTTCGGTCGCTTCGCGGGAGCGGCGGATGGCGTCGTCTTCCTCCATCTCGTCGGTAAACTCCTCGTAGTCGACTTTCGTCGTCACGCCCGGCGTGTCGACGATATCGATCTCGACCGACTTGCCGTTGCGTTCGATCTCGACGCCTTCCTTCCGACGCGCGCGTCGCGTTTCGTGTGGAATGTGGCTCTCCGCACCGACGGCGTCACCCGTCCAGTCGCGGGCGATTCGGTTGGCAAGCGTCGTCTTTCCTGCGTTCGGCGGACCGTAGATACCGATTCGTTTGGGTTCCTCTTCCGAGAAGAGGCGATCCGTAACCCGAGAGATACTATCTTTGAGTTCTGTGAACAGTCCCATCTGTGGGGCCCTCCAGCACCGCGGGGTGGTGCATCTGCGCGTACTACAAACCGAATCCACTTAAGCCTACGTCAGACGTGTATACTATTCAACGATACGGAGTTATACGGAGAGATACTGACTGGGGAAGAAGTCGTACTAGGATCTGATGAACGGCCGCCCGACCGACGGACGACTACCTCGAATCGAAACGAGGGGCAATTGGGCTCGAGGCCCTGACTACGGATCGATCTATCGGAGACTTGAGAACCGGAGTGTGACACCGTAGAATGAGATACCGTAGTACAGTACTGCACAATGAGAGAGCATGCCACCGAAGAGATGCATCACTTGGTACTAGATGCCACTATGAGAGAAGCACTTTAGAAGGGTGTACTAGTATGGGTTCAAACGACACACTAGGAACGTGTCTGGGCCTGACAGAAGCCCCCCCACCCCTTCGTTTCGAGTGGAGAGTCACGATAGTGGGAGAGGGGGAGCGGTATTGTTCGGGTGGAAAGACTCTGTAGCGATCCCGAGATCCCGCGTAGAAGGATAGTACGGACCGTAAACCGGAGGATTTCGGGATCAATGATCTCTCTAGTAACTCGAGTCGCTTAGAGCAGTTGTTCTAGTAGGGGCTAGTAACTATAACCAACATCTCTAGTAAAAATCTAGCTTTGCTAGTGCTACGGACCATGTTTCTTGCCTATAGACATAAAGGTTCCCGTCCTAGAGACACCCCTCCCCCACCCCCTCCTTCGTAGCGTTCCACCCGAAACGAAGGGGTGGGGGGCTAGGATGATCTCATCTTTCGCACCTCGTCCCCCGCTATCTTGATGCGCTCCCTATCGCTTGTTAACAAATAACACAATTTGATCTCGAAAACGTTCCCAGTGAGAACCGAGATCTGCACTTCAGCACCTAATGTCAGAACATCTATCTCTGTCAGTGGTGCCCTCCAGCAACAGCCCATACCAATCGACCAAATCGAGGTCAAGTAATCGAACGACAACAGCGGGCGGATACAAGCAGCGGGTGGCTTCAAGGTGGTCGTTCTTGCACGCATATCGCGAGCGCGCGTAAACATCACCTATCGACCCGAAACGGACGTCTCTTCCACCGCCATCATCGGTGGCGCGTCTCGAGGGGTGCCGTATCCCCTCGAATAGGCCGTCAAACGGCCGATACCGTGGATCGAACCAGATCCTTGTGGAGGGAAGGGAAGAATTTAATACCGTGGTTTTCCTCTGTTTCGTTTGCATCAACTGGACTCGGACCAGGGAGGCGAACCAGTGGGAGACCCTATTCGCCCCATTTACTGCGTGATATACCTGCTTTCGGGTCCGAATTCCACTCGAAACGAGGGGGTGTGTACGACGGATGTCAGACGACGATTCAGAACGGACGAGAGCGGAGGAAGCCGAGCAGGTGGATACTGACGAGACCGGCGGGTTCTCGAGTTTCGACAGTTCCGAGCTCGCCGACGAGGAACCGAGCCAGGGTCTGTTCGACGACCTGCTCAGCGGCGAACCGATTTTCGAGAACAAGGAGGTTCTGCGACCGTCCTACACGCCACACGAACTCCCCCACCGGAGCGATCAGATCAACAAGATGGCGACGATCCTCGTCGCCGCGCTCCGCGGCGAAACGCCGTCGAACATCCTCATCTACGGCAAGACCGGGACGGGGAAGACCGCCAGCGCGAAGTTCGTCAGCAAGGAACTCGAGAGCACGTCCCAGAAGTACAGCGTCCCGTGTGACGTCGAGTACATCAACTGCGAGGTCACCGACACTCAGTACCGCGTGCTCGCGCAACTGGCCAACAAGTTCATCGAGAAAAACGAGGCCCGGATCGACGATCGGATCGACGAACTCGAATCGCTGCTCGAGGCCGTAGACGAGTACGAGGCTGCCGGCGCGGACGCGGACGCCGCCGTTCGACCCGAAACCGAGGGCGACCTCTTCGACGAGGACGATCCGTTCGAATCGGCGCTCCCGAATGACGATGAAGTCACTTCGACTGGAGACGAAACCGGGTCGCCCTCGAGCGAATCTCCACTCGAAACGGAGGGGTCTTCGACCGGAGCAGACGGTTCTTCGAACGAGGCTATCGACGACTCGAACCCGGCCGGTCAGAACAACTCGAATCGGCTGCCGGCCGACGGGGACGAACAACGTCCTGGCGGCGACTCCAACCGCGAGGCCTCCGATCTCGAGCTAAGCGGCGCCGGCTCGAGCGACGACCGATCCGATGACGTCCCGCCGAACCACCCCCTCGACTCGACGCCGTTCGATTCCCGGGCGGACATCGAGGACGAAATCGAGTCCCTCGAGGCGGACAAGGAGTCGTTCGAGGAGGTGCCGATGACCGGCTGGCCGACCGACCGCGTCTACAGCGTCTTCTTCGACGCCGTCGACTACGACGAGCGGGTCGTCGTCATCATGCTGGACGAGATCGACAAGCTCGTCGAGAAGAGCGGCGACGATACGCTCTACAATCTCTCGCGGATGAATTCCGAACTCGAGAACTCGCGCGTGTCGATCATCGGCATCTCGAACGACCTGAAGTTCACCGACTTCCTCGATCCGCGGGTCAAGTCCTCGCTGGGCGAGGAGGAGATCGTCTTCCCGCCCTACGACGCCAACCAGCTGCGGGATATCTTGGAGCACCGCTCGGAGGTCGCGTTCAAGGGCGGCGCCCTCTCCGAGGACGTGATCCCGCTGTGTGCGGCCTTCGCGGCACAGGAACACGGGGACGCGCGTCGCGCGCTGGACCTCCTTCGGACCGCGGGCGAACTCGCCGAACGCTCCCAGGCCGAGACGATTGTCGAGGAACACGTCCGCGAGGCCCAGGACAAGATCGAACTCGACCGCGTCGTCGAGGTCGTCCGCACCCTCCCCACGCAGTCGAAACTCGTCCTCTTCGCGATCATCCTCCTCGAGAAAAACGGCGTCCACAGCATCAACACGGGCGAGGTGTTCAACATCTACAAGCGCCTCTGCGAGGAGATCGACGCCGACGTCCTCACCCAGCGCCGGGTGACGGACCTTATCAGCGAACTCGACATGCTCGGGATCGTCAACGCCGTCGTCGTCTCGAAGGGGCGGTACGGCCGCACCAAGGAGATCAGCCTCTCCGTTCCGCTCGAAGAGACAGAGGCCGTCCTTCTCTCGGACTCCCGGCTTTCCGATATCGACGACGTCCAGCCGTTCGTGCAGGCGCGGTTCGAGAACTGACCGCGTCCGCGCGCCGAGATTCGTTGATCGCGTTGAGAGTTGCGACGAGCGTTTTTCGAGTCGAAACCGAGCCCTATCACGGATCGAGACGGGATCGGGACTGTTCGAGACGGCACCGGGAATCAACGACGCACCGATATACCTCGAGTCATTTCCTCTCCACATGAACCGACGGGCGGTCATCGCCGGAGCCGGATCGGCGACGCTCCTCGCACTCGCCGGCTGCGTCTTCGTCGACGGCACGGTCGAAGCCGATCGGGGCGACATCGCGGTCGTCGTTGACGGCGAGCCGATTGACCTCTCCGCGGATCGATTCCAGTCCGAAAACGTCGAGAACGATTCGATCAAGTTCCACCTCCACGAGGACACCGACGACTGGTTCATGGAGGGCGAGGAGCCGGTCACGTTCGCCGAGGGGATCGATTTACTCCCCCACTTCGCATACGCGCAACGCGACGGCGACCACGTCGTGACCGTCGATGGAACGGCGTACGACGGACGCGAGCCGGGGACGGAACTGACCTTTCTCGTCGACGACGACCCGGTCGATCCGACCGAGTACGTGGTCGACGACGGCGACGAGCTTCGCCTCGAGATCACGACGGACGCGGACGCGAGTGACGAGTGATTGTTCTGCACTACGGTCGCACACACTGTCAGTAATCGGAGGATTTGCGGACCGAATCAATTTCGCCGTCGACCGATTGCGGTAACGGCACCGCCTCCGCAGGCCGCGAACCCGGTCGCGCCGGCGAGACCGGGCGGACTGACGCTCGCGTCCGAAGCGGCGGGACTCGAGGCGCCGGCGATGGCCGGCCCCGGTGACGGGGCGAGCATGCCGCCGAGGAGTTTGTCGAATGTCAGGCGGATGTTGCCGAGCCACGGGATCCGGAACATCGCCTTGCCGGTGACCCACTCGGATTTGACGACGGTCGTATCCGCGCCCCCTGCGATCTGGTCGTAGTTGGGATTCGCGTCACCCTTCGTGATGAATCCGTCGTGGGGCGCCGGACAGGTGGTGATGTCCGCGCAGGTGATGTCGCCAGCGATATCTTCATCGGCTTTGGTCTGGATCCAGTTCTCGTCCTCTTCGACCCAGAAGTGGGCCCGATGGATGATCGGCGTCTTCTGCTCGTTTCCGTTCGGCTGGAAGACGATCACGTCGCCGAGATTGCTGAACTTCTCGTAGCCGCTTTCCTGCCCGCTCTCGAGGGTGACCACGCCGGTCCCGGCGACGGCGCCGTCGCCGACGAACCGCTCGTTCTCGGCGACGAAGATGAGATCGCCGGTCTTCATGTTCGGATCCATGCTGGGGCTTTCGACGGCGACCAGTGGCGGCCAGACGCCGCTGACGCCGAACAGAATCAGTCCGATGACGGCGACGATCGCGACGCTGCTGAGCACGTCGCGGGCGAAGAGCACGTTCTCGTCGTCCGATCGGAGAAACCAGCGCACGACGCCGTCGTCCTCGATCGTGACGGGGTCTGTTTCTTCGTCGCCCGGCTTCGTCCTAGACGTGTTTGACGGCCCTCCGCGTGAAGGCGAATCGGCCCCATCTTGGGCTGTCCCGTCTGAGACGCCGTCGTCACTCGAGCCACTGGAGGTATCCGTGGGGCCACCACTCATTGTCACCCGTTTCGCCGCGCCTCTTAATCAACTTTCTGTTGCAGGGAAATATATTGAAACAAAACCCTCGGTCGTCGGAAACAGACGGTGCGATCGCAAGCGAGCGAACGTCTGCATACCTCGAGAACGACCGGTGTTTCGGAACGAACCCGAGAGTTGCTCGAGATGCTCGAGTCGTGATTACATCCGATGGAAACGAGAAGCGGTAGTTCAGTGAACTCCGTCGATCCGTCAGTTCCGTCTCCGTCCGACGGCGGTGACGGCACCGCCGCCGAGGGCTGCAAGTCCGGTTGTGCCGGCGAGACCGGCCGGGGTAACCGGTTCGCCCGGAGTCGAGGCGTCCGGTACACTGGTAACGGTCGAGGTCGGTTCAGGCGACGGGGCGAGCATGCCGCCGAGGAGTTTGTCGAAGGTCAGGCGAATGTTGCCGAGCCACGGGATCCGGAACATCGCCTTGCCGGTGACCCACTCGGATTTGACGACGTTCGTATCCGCGCCCCCTGCGATCTGATCGTAGTTGGGGTTCGCGTCGCCCTTCGTGATGAACCCGTCGTACGGTGCCGGACAGGTGGTGACGTCCGCGCAGGTGATGTCGCCGACAATATCTTCGTCGGCCTTGGTATTGACCCACTTTTCGCCCTCTTCGACCCTGAAGTGGGCGCGGTGGATGATCGGCGTCCGCCGCTCGTTTCCGTCGGGCTGGAAGACGATCACGTCGCCGGGATTGTTGAACTTCTCGTAACCGCTTTCCTGTCCGCTCTCGAGGGTGACCACGCCGGTCCCGGCGACGGCACTGTCGCCGACGAACCGCTCGTCCTCGGCGACGAAGATGAGGTCCCCTTTCTGCATGTTCGGGTCCATGCTCCCGCTCTCGACGGCGACCAGCGGCGGCCAGACGCCGCTGACGCCGAACAGGATCAGTCCGATGACGGCGACGATCGCAACGCTGCTCAGCACGTCGCGGACGAAGAGCACGTTTTCGTCGTCGGATCGGAGAAACCAGCGAACGACACCGTCGTCCTCGATCGTCACACCGTCGTCGGACGTCGGCGCTGTTGCAGCCGAGCCGTCCCGTCCCGAACCGGGGTTGGCGGCTGCGTCTCGCTCCCCGCGATGTCGCTCCCGATCGTCGGGACGGTCGGAATCGGGAGTATCGTCGGGGTCGTCGGATACGTCACCGGGGCTAGAACCGCTCATCGTCACCCGTTTCGCCGGGCCGTCCAATCAATTTTCTGCTCCGGCGCATGGCGTCGACTCCGATCGATTCCGACGCCTCATCACTCCCGCTCTCGCTACCGCGTCGTAGGCGCCGTAGCGACCGGGTACCGTATCCCGTCCCCGCTCGCGGAACGAGCCCGCTGTGTCCTTCCATCGTGCGTGAATTGTCTGTCTCGGAAATAATGGTACTGGTGGTGGCCTCCCCGCTCCCCGTCGCGACGTCCCCCAATCGGGGACGCCGATTACGGTACCCTTTTCTCGTCGCTCGCGAATGCGACGCGTGTGCCACTCGAGGCGCCGGCCCGAATCGTCAGCGAACTCACCAGCCGCGGCTACAACGCCGAGCGCGAGGCCGTGACCAAACTCGCGTCGGCCGAGAACCCGCGGGCGGCCCTCCAGCGCGTCGTCGACGAACTCCCCGAAGACGCGCTGGTCGTCCGAACCGACCACGTCGACGCGGCCCTCTCGCGGGCGGACGCGACGGCCGATTCGCCGGGAGGATCGACGGGACCGGACGCCGACTCAGCCCCCGGTTCGCGGACCGACCCCTCGGTTTCGACTGGAGACGCTGTACCCGATCCCACGGCCGCGGACGGGGACACTCCAGTTGAAACGAAGGGGGGCGGAGCCGCCGACCGATCGGTCGATCCCGAGCTTCGATCGTTGGAGATCGTCGGGGATATGACCGGCCAGAGCACCGGAACCGGCGAGTACGAGGATTTCGTCGCCGTCTTCCGGGACCGACTCGAGCGACTGGGATCGAAACTCCGCGGGCGGGTCAACCACCGTCCGGCGTCGGCCATTCAGGACATGCCCGGCGGCAGCGACGTCGCGATGGTCGGGCTGGTCAACGACATCCGGTCGACGGCCAGCGGCCACTGGCTGATCGAACTCGAGGACGCGACCGGGACCTTTCCCTGGCTCGTGATGAAGGACCGGGAGTACGTAGACCTGGTCGACGAGCTGCTCTGTGACGAGGTGCTGGCGATGGAGGGGACGCTGGCGGACGACTCGGGGATCGCCTTCGTCGACTCGATGTACTTCCCCGACATCCCGCGAACCCACGAGCCGTCGACCGCGGACCGCCACGTGCAGGCGGCGCTGATCAGCGACGTTCACGTCGGCAGCGACGAGTTCATGGAAGGCGCCTGGAACCGCTTCGCCGACTGGCTGCACACCGAGCAGGCCCAACACGTCGAGTACCTCCTGTTGGCCGGCGACATGGTCGAAGGCGTCGGCGTCTATCCCGACCAGGACGAGGAACTCGAGATCGTCGACATCTACGAGCAGTACGAGTCCTTCAGCGAACATCTGAAGAAGATCCCCGGCGACATCGAGATCGTGATGATCCCGGGCAACCACGACGCGGTCCGCCTCGCGGAGCCCCAGCCCGGGTTCGACGAGGAACTGCGGGAGATCATGTCGGCTCACGATCCGCAGATCGTGAGCAATCCCTCGACGGTCACCCTCGAGGGCGTCTCCGTGCTGATGTACCACGGCGTCAGTCTGGACGAGGTCATCGCGGAACTCCCCGAGGAGAAGGCCAGTTACGACGACCCGCACAAGGCGATGTACCAGCTCCTGAAGAAACGCCACGTCGCCCCGCAGTTCGGGGGCCACACCCGACTCGCCCCCGAAGAGCAGGACTACCTCGTGATGGAGGAGGTCCCCGACATCTTCCACACCGGCCACGTTCACAAGCTCGGCTTCGGGAAGTACCACAACGTGCTCGCCATCAACTCGGGCTGCTGGCAGGCTCAGACGGACTTCCAGAAGAGCGTCAACATCGACCCCGACGCCGGCTACGCGCCCATCGTCGACCTCGATACGCTCGACGTGACCGTCCAGAAGTTCAGCTAGCCTGCTGCTCGTCGGGTATTTCCGTTTTCGGTCGGTGTCGTCGAATTGAGTCCGTGTACTGCCTATCCCAGGAACCGGCGTGCAGTGGCGCACGCTGGACCGCGGTGAGTTGTTAACGAACCGCGGTCCGAATCCGTGCGAGGGATGAGGACCGCAGCTCCTGGAAGGAGCGAGGACCGCAATCGGTTGGGGAGGGCGTGGCACTTCCCTGTTGCCACGATAGTAGAACGCTCCTTTCCGGATCCCGTTTCAATAGTTTGTCAGCCAGTTCGTCCGATCTACGTATAACCGGGATGACGAACGCCACCCGAAGCGGGCGCCAGTGATCCGCCAATAAGTCAGATTATTCCTCCTTCCAAATGAGGCCCTCGACGGTACCGGTAAGCACCGGCTCTCCGTCGTCGTTCTCACAGACCACGTCGACGCCGATCACGTACCGATCCTCGCGTTCGTCGACGCTCTCGAACGTCCACGTGCAGCTAATGCGCTGGCCGGTGTAGACCGGCCGACGGAACTCGAGGTCCATCGACCGCGCGAGCACCTCGAGGTCGCCGCCGATCTTCGTCGGCAGCGTCGCGGTCAGCAGGCCGTGGACCATCAGGCGGCCGTCGTCGTCCGGTTCGGTGTGGATCGGCTGTCTGTCGCGGGAGAGCTCCGCGAACCGCTCGACGTCGTCGGTCGTGAACGTCCGCTCGAACGTGTGGGTCTCGCCCTCGACTGGCCGGCTCATGCGGTGTTCTACCGGGTCCCTCTATGCGAGTGCCCATAATGATCTCGACCGCGGGACGGCCCGTCCGATTGCCGCCGGCAGTACGTCTATACCCGACCCCGTGATACGCGTTCGCAACACTCGACGAGGACGGATTCAGATGCCTCCGCCAGACCAATCGACGGATTCCGACGACCGCGAAACCGCCTTTCGGCCGGCGATCGACGCCCACACGCACCTGTTCCCCGACCGGCTGGCGGCCGCCATTCAGCGAGCGCTCAGCGCCGAAACCGACTGGGAGTTCTCGACGCCGACGGCTCGAGCCGACATCGAGGACGTCCTCTGCTCGGCGGGCGTCGAGGCCTACGTCGCCCTTCCGTACGCCCACGAGCCGGGGCTCGCGAGCGACCTGAACGACTGGCTGCTCGAGCAGGCCGCCGACTCCGAGTTCCTGATTCCGTTCGCGACGGTCCACCCCGACGACGAGGAGCCGGCGGCCGTCGTCCGCGAGGCGTTCGAAGCGGGCGCCCGCGGGGTGAAGATCCACTGCCCCGTCCAGGAGTGTCGGCCCGCCGATTCCAGGCTCGAGCCCGCACTCGAGGTCGCGGTCGACTACGACCGGCCGATCACCTACCACGGCGGGACGGCGCCGATGTACGAGGGAAGTCCGTACGTGGGTGCGGACGTCTTCGAGGAGTTGCTCGAGTCGTATCCGGAATTACGAGTCTGCTGTGCGCACATGGGAACCTACGAAACCGATCGGTTCCTCGCGTTCGCCCGCGAGTACGAGACCGTCTACCTCGACACGACGTTCGCGATGTCGACGTCCGCACCGGAAACGATGGGGTTCGATCCCTCGTCGATTTCGGACGCGACGCTCGTCGAGTGTTCGGGGTCGATCATGTACGGCTCCGACTTCCCGAATATTCCGTACCCCTATCGGAACGAGCGAGCCGGGTTGCTCGACCGAGAGCTACCGCAGGAGGCCGCGCGGGATATCTTCTCCCGGACGGCCGTCGAGTATCTGGGGCTGGACGACGACCCCGGCTCCTCGGGTTAGAAGCTCTTACAGTCGCGAGACAGTCGGCGTCCGCGGACCCGTTCGCAGTTGCTCGAGCCGCCGCCGCGGACCGGCCGTGCCAGAACTATTCGCTCAGCCCTTCTTCCCGCTCCCGCTCGAGTCGTTGACAGCCGATCACTAACGACTCGGGGACGTCGTCGGCCACCGTCTGTAGGGCGTCGATGACGGCGGCGACTTCGTCGAACTGCGGACCGCGGGACGCGACGAACGGCTCCCGCTCCCAGTCGACGAACTCCCGGTCGGCAAGCATCGGCAGGTGCGTGTGCAGGAGGTCGCATCGAAGCCGCTCGGGATCGGTCGGGACGTTCGGATTCGCGGCGCGCTCCGGGAGGGGGATCGACCGGTCCGGCGGCGCGTCGAGTAGTGAGACCTCGATCTGGCGTCGCGGTACCGCCGAGAGCGCGGTGAAGACGCGATCCCATTTCTCGATGACTCGCCGGCCGTTCTCGATCCGTGCGTCCAGTCCCATGTAGCGATAGTAGGCCGTCTGATCGCATAAAGTAGTAACAGCGACACGGCTGCCGCGAAATCTGGATTTAGTGCCGATATTGCTGCAATCAGCCTCTAATATTCGGTATTGATAGACGATCGCCGCTATATCGACTGAGAACGTTCACATTTCAACTTCTTCGAACGCGTCGATGCCGTCGAGACCGCGACACAACGACTGTTCGAGTCACTCCGCGACGCGGTCGCGCTTCAGCGAGAGGACGGTCCGGTCGAACTCGCAGACCAGCGGCTCGTCGTCACCGTCGGACTCGTCCGACGAGGTCCCATTCGCTTCGCTCGCGGGACCATCGTTCACCCTGAAGACCTCGACGTGCATGGTCACGATGCCGCGCTCGCCGTCGCTGGTCTCGCGCTTGTCCGTCACCGTCGACTGCACGCGGATCGTGTCGCCGTGGAAGACGGGTTCGGGGTGCTCGACGTTGTCGTAGGAGAGGTTGGCGACGATGGTTCCGTCGGTCGTCTCGGGAATCGTGATGCCGACCGCGAGGCTCATCGTGTAGAGCCCGTTGACCAGCCGCTCGCCGAAGTCGGTGTCCGCGGCGAAGTCGGCGTCCAGATGTAGCGGTTGCTGGTTCATCGTCATGTCGCAAAAGCGCTGGTTGTCGCTCTCCGTGATCGTGCGCCGTCGTTCATGTTCGATGGTTTCGCCGACCTCGAACTCCTCGTAGTAGCGTCCTGGCATGGGTGTCTGTTGGTGTTTCAGTGGAATCGTGATGAGATAGGTTCGACTCGAGCGCGCTTACAGGATCGTCCCGTGTTTCTTGTCCGGGAGGTCCTTCTCGACGGTCTCGTAGAACGCGAAGCGGGCCTCGAGTTCCTCTCGAAGCTCGCTTGGCGGCACGATCTCGTCGATGACGACCTCGCTGGCCATCCGGTGGACGTCGATGTCCTCGCGGTACTCCTCGCGGAGTTCCTGCTCCTTCTGTGCGCGCTCCTCGGGATCGTCGATCGCGGCCAGCTTGTTCGCGTAGACGGCGTTGATCGCCGCCTCGGGGCCCATGATCGCGATCTCGCCGCTGGGCAATCCGAGCACGCTCTCGGGGTCGTAGGCGGGACCGGACATCGCGTAGATCCCCGCGCCGTAGGCCTTCCGGACGACCACGGACTGCTTGGGCACCGTCGCCGAGGAGGTCGCGTAGATCATCCGCTTGCCCTGCTCGAGGATGCCCTCCTTCTCGACCCCCGAGCCGGCCATGAAGCCGGGGGTGTCACAGAGGTACAGCAGCGGCACGTCGTAGGCGTCGCAGGTCCAGATGAACTGCGCGGCCTTCTCCGCGGCGTCGGGGAAGATCGCCCCCGCGCGCTGTTTCGGCTGGTTTGCGACGATGCCGACCGGCCGGCCGTCGATGCGGGCGAAGGCGGTGATTATCTCGGAACCGTACTCGGGACGGAGCTCGAGCACCGAGTCGGCGTCGACGACGCGCTCGATGACGTCGAACATGTCGTAGCCGCGGTTCGGCGCCTGCGGCACGACGGAGTCGATCCCCGCGGGCGACCGTTCCGGCGCCCGTCCCTCGGTTCGGGGCGGTTTCTCGTCCGCGTTGTCCGGCAGGTAGCCGATCAGCTTCGCGACGAGTTCGCGGGCGTGTTCCTCGTCCTCGGCGATCAAATCGGCGCTGCCGGAGTGGCGGGCGTGGACGTCGGGCCCCCCTAACTCGTCTAAGTCGATGTCCTCGCCGGTGACCATCTCGACCATCCGCGGGGAGGCGATGGCCATTGCGGACATGTCCCGGACCATGACGGTGAAGTCCGCGAAGACGGGGGTGTAGGCGGCGCCGGCGATGCAGGGCCCGTAGAGCACGCAGATCTGGGGCACCCGGCCGGAGAGCATCGAGTGGTTGTAGTAGTACTTCCCGATGCCCTCGCGGTTGGCGAAGAAGCCCGTCTGCTGGTCGATCCGGCCACCCGAGGAGTCCATCAGGTAGAGGACGGGACGGCCGGTCTTCAGCGCGCGCTGTTGCATCCGGAGGAACTTCTCGACGCCCTTCTCGGCCATCGAGCCGGCCTTGACGGTGAAGTCGTTGGCCATGAAGTGGACGTCCCGGCCCTCGAACTCCGCGGCGCCGGTAATGAGGCCGTCCGCCGGCAGTCGGTCTCCCGAGTCCGCCTCGCCCTCTCGTCCGCTGGGATGCCACGAATCGAAGTTGGCGAACTTGCCGTCCTCGAACTTGATGCCGTCCTCGCCGTCGCCGGACTGCGTCCGGCTGCTCGACGAGGTTTCCTCGTCGTTGAACCAGAGGTCGAGTCGGTCCCGGACGAACAGCTTCCCCTGCTCGGAGAGCCGCTCGCGGTACTTCTCGGGGCCGCCCTCGAGGATGTCGTCGATCTCTTCGCGAAGCCGTTCCTCGCGGTCGGTCGGCCCGAGGCCGTCGCCGGACGACGCGGCGCTTTCGGTGCCGCCGTCGCCGGTCGCGGCCTCGAGCGCCTCCGCAGCGGCCTCGCTCGCGTCGGCGGGGATCGCGCTCTCGTCCGGCGCGGCCGTCGCGAGGAGGTCGTCGCCCCGCTTCGGGTAGAGTTCCACCTCCTCCCCGAAGTGGGACGCCAGCGCCTTCGCGATCGCCTGTGCCTCCTGATCCGTCGCGGCGGTGTTGACTCTGAGTTCCATACGGGTTCCGTTAGGTCGATCCTACGACGGGGGCGTTCTTATCGGCTGTGGCGATTGTTGCCACCTGACTCGCCGCCGGCCGGCGGCCGGATTCGATCTCGAGCATCGTCAGTACGATCTCGGGAAGCCGAGTTGCTGACCGATGTGGTTGTAGGCCATCTGCTGGGAGACGGGCGCGAGTCGGGTGAGGTTGACCTCGCGCCACCAGCGTTCGACGTCGTACTCTTTCGCGTACCCCCAGCCGCCGAAGGCCTGCATCGCGTGCTTGACGGCCTCGATTCCGGCGTCGACGGCCGTCGCCTTCGCGACGTTCGTCTCGTAGCCGCAGTCCTCGCCCTGATCGTAGAGCCACGCGGCCTTTTCCCGCATCAGCGCGGCGGTCTCCATCTTCGCGTAGGCCTCGGTGATCGGGAACGAGACGGCCTGATGGGTGCCGATCGGCGAGCCGAAGATCTCGCGATCGTTGGCGTACTCGATCGCGGCGTTCGCGGCGAGTTTGCCGATTCCGGTGCCCGCGGCCGCGAAGCCGATGCGCTCGGGGTTGAGCATGTCCACGAGCACCCACCAGCCGTCGTCCTCGTCGCCCAGCAGGTTTGCCGCGGGAACGCGGACATCCTCGAGGAAGACCTCGCAGGACTTCGAGTAGTTGATCGCGTGTTTGGGGATCGGCGAGACGTCGACGTTCGGGTCGTCCATGTCGACGACGAAGAGGCTGATGCCGTCGGTGCCGCGCTCGACGTCCTCGCGAGGGGTCGTCCGCGTTACGAGGATCATGTTGTCCGCGCGGTCGGCGAACGTGATCCAGGCCTTCTTGCCGTTCAGGACGTACTCGTCTCCATTCCGCTCCGCTCGAGTCGCGACGTTCAGCGTGTTCGTCCCCGCCTCGGGTTCGGTGATGCCGATCGAGAAGTTGCGCTCGCCCGTCGCGATATCGGTCAGGTACCGCTCCTTCTGCTCGTCGGTGCCGTACTCCCGGAGCCCGACCGCGGCCATGCCGGCGGTCAGCACCAGGTACCACGTACCGGCCATCCCGCAGCCCTCGGCACAGAGGGTCTCCATCGCCAGCCCCATCTCTTCCATGCCCATCCCGGCCCCATCGTACTCCTCGGGGACCAGCAGGCCGTGAAAGCCCGCCTCGCCGAGTTCGTCCCAGAACTCGCTCGAGAACTCGCCGGCTTCCTCCTTCTCGCGCCAGTGCTCCGGTCCGTACCGGTCGGCGATTTCCGTCGCCGTCTGTCGGATCAGCTTGCGTTCCTGTGTGTCTTCGAAATTCATGGTCTGTCTCGTCTCGACTCCGGGTCGCCGTCGTCCGGAATCACGTTCGAACCGCTCGGTCACTCCTCGCGCTCGCCTCGAGCGCGGCTTCAGGCCGCCTCGGCCTCTTCCTCGACTTCGTCCTGCAGCTCCGTCCGGCGGATCTTCCCGGTGACCGTCTTCGGCAGCTCGTCGCGGAACTCGATCTCGCGGGGGTACTCGTGGGCCGAGAGCTCCTCCTTGACGTGGTTCCGGATGTCCTCTTTCAGCTCCTCGGAGGGCGTTGCGCCCTCGCTGGGGACGATGTAGGCCTTCACGATGTTGCCCCGCTCCCGGTGGGGTTTCGGGACGACGGCGGCCTCGGCGACGGCCTCGTGTTCGCCCAGCGAGCTCTCGACCTCGAAGGGGCCGATCCGGTAGCCCGACGAGAGGATGACGTCGTCGGCTCGGCCCTCGAACCAGAAGTAGCCGTCCTCGTCCAGATGAGCCAGATCGCCCGAGAGGTACCATTCACCGTCAGACGTTCCGTCTGACGAGGATCGCATCGCTTCGCTCTGCTCACCCCCGTCGGGGCCGTCGACGAAACAGTCCGCGGTCTTGTCGGGCTTTTCCCAGTATTCCGCGAAGAAACAGGGGTAGTCCCCGCGCTGGGCGATCTCGCCGGTCTCGCCGGGCTCGAGCACCTCGCCAGTCTCCGGATCGACGACGGCGGCCTCGATTCCTGGCAACGGTTTCCCCATCGAGCCCGGTCGAACCTCCATCGTCGGGTAGTTGTTGATGATCATGTTCCCCGTTTCAGTCTGGCCGTAGGTGTCGTGGACGGTGACGCCCAGCGTCTCCTCGCCCCACTCGACGACGCCGGCCGAGAGCGGTTCGCCGATCGAGAGCGCGTGGCGCAGGTCCAGGGAAACGTTCTCGAGAACGTCCTCGTGTTCCCGGAGCATCCGGTAGGCCGTCGGCACGGAGAACAGCACGGTGATCGGATAGGTGTCGAGCAGGTCGGCCCACGCTTCGGGGTCGAACTCGCCCTCGTAGGTGAACAGCGCGGTCCCCCAGAACCACGCGCCGAGGGTGTTGATCGGGCCGGTCAGCCAGCCCAGATCGCCCGTCGACCAGTAGCAGTCGCCCTCTTGCAGGTCGACGGCGTACTTCTGGGTGGCCGCGACGCCAAGCACCCACCGGTGTTCGTGCAAGACGCCCTTCGCGAGTCCGGTCGTCCCGCTGGTGTAGTACAGCAGCGCGTCGTCTTCGGCGCCGGTGTCGGCCGGTTCGTACTCGCGGCTCGCGGTCTCCATCGCCGCGCGGTAGCTGACGTCGCCCCGCCGGATCCCCCGCCCGTCGTCGCTGACGACGATGACGTGCTCGACCGATGGGGCGTCCTCGAGCGCGTCGGCGACGGTCTCCCGATTGGCGGCGGTCGTCACAATCGCCGTCGCGTCGCAGTCCGACAACCGATACGAGATGCCGTCGGGTCCGAACCGCTCGTTGATCCCGCCGAAGACGGCCCCGCGCTTGAGCGTCCCCACGAGGGCGACGTAGTGTTCGGGGATCCGCGGCATGTACGAGAAGACGCGGTCGCCCCGCTCGATCCCGAGGTCCTCGAGGACGTTCGCGAATCGGTTCGTCGCCTCGGCGAGTTCCCAGAAGGTCGTCGTGGTCAACTCGCCGTCCTCGCTCACCTGATAGAGCGCGACTTTTTCTTTGTTCTCGGCGTGGCGGTCACAGACCTCGTGGGCGACGTTCAGTTCCTCGGGCGCGTCCCAGTCGGCCGCCTCCTCGATGTCCTCCCAGGCGAAGCCGTCTCGCAGCTGCTCGTAGTCGGGCATATTGTGTTCTGATACCATACCACGATCGCCACCGCTTTCGGCAATAATTGCTACGTATAATTACGTGGGTGTGAAATACGATGAAAATCGCCGGTGGCGCGACTGTTTCTTACGAACCGTCCTCGCCGTCGACGACCAGTCGCCGGCGGACGTACTCGGTCAGTTCGCGGCGCACGTCGTCGACCGCCGCCTCGTTGCCGGTCGTCACGTACTGGGACTGCGCGCCGTCGATCGTCGCCGAGATGAACGCGGCCGTCCGCTCCGGATCGACCTCCCGGAAGACCCCCTGCTCGATCCCGTCGCGGACGATGTCGGCGACGTGCTCGCGGAAGAACGCGTCGGTGTCCGCGAACTGCTCGCGGTAGGCCTCGTCGAACGGCGCCTGCCCGCGGAGCGCGGCCATCGCGCCGAGGAAGGCGACGTGCTCGTCGTCCGGGTCCGCCAAGGGTCGCTCGACGAGCGTCAAGAGGTGGTCACGGGCGTCCTCGAAGTCGTCGTCCGACGGCACGTCCGCCTTGAACCGCTCGAGGAGGAACTCGAGGAAGGCCACGAGCAGGTCGTCCTTGCCGTCGTAGTGCTGGTAGATGAGCGACTTGCTCTTGGGGAACTCGTCGCCGATGCGTTGGATCGTCAGGTCCGAGTAGCCGTGTTTCCGGAGCGCCTCGTAAGTCGCTCGCATCATCTCGCCGCGGGTCTCGTCGGGGGAGGACTCGAAGGGATCGGGTGCACCCATATGAATGAATATTCATTCACAAGCTATATGTCTTGTCACTTCCTTCTATCACGCGTGACCGAGACGAACGCAATCGACGCCCAGCACGTCGAACTGACGTACGCGGACGGGACGGAGGCCGTCACCGACCTCGTGCTCGAGATTCCGGAGGGCGAGTTCTTCGGCTTCCTCGGCGCGAACGGCGCCGGGAAGACGACGACGATCAAGGTCCTGACGACGCTGCTCGTGCCGACCGGCGGCACCGTCACCGTCAACGGGTACGACGTCGAGACCGAATCGCGGTCGGTCCGCGAGTCGATCGGCTACATGGCCCAGGAGACCAGCATCGACCCGGAACTCACGGCCCGCGAGAACATCCGCTTCGCCTGCGAGGCCTACGGCGTCTCGGGCGCCGACCGCGACGAGCGGATCGACGACCTGCTCGACCTCGTCGACCTGGCCGACGTCGCGGACAAGCAGGCCAAGGGGTTCTCCGGCGGGATGAAAAAGCGCCTCGACGCCGCCACGGCGCTGGTTCACGAACCGCCGATCGTCTTCTTGGACGAGCCGACCACCGGCCTCGACCCGAAGGCTCGCAACCGCCTCTGGGACTACTTCGAACGGATCAACGACCGGGGGACGACGATCTTCTTAACGACGCAGTACTTGGAGGAAGCCGACCAACTCTGCGATCGGATCGGCGTCATTCGCGACGGCGAAATCGTCGCCTCCGGCTCGCCCGCCGAACTCAAGGACCGGGTCGGCGGTGCCGTCCTCGAGGTCGAACTCGGCGACTCCGACGACGAGACCCGCGAGCGGGCCCGGGAGGTCGCCCTCGAGGCCGACGTCTTCGACGGGACGGCGATCGAGGTCACCGGCGAGGGGCTCAGCGTCCGGTCGACGGCGGCCCGGCAGCGGGGGCCGGAGCTGCTCGTCGCGCTGAAGGAGGCCGACGTTCCCGTCACGGGGTTCAACGTCCGCGATCCGACGCTCGACGACGTCTTCCTCGCGATCACCGGCGAGGGACTCGACGACGAGGTGGCTGCGTCCGAGCCGACGGGGGAGGGGGAGACGGACGACGCCTCGACGACCGCGGAGGTGGGCCGATGAGCGCCGAGACGGAGCCCGAGCCCGGGGCTGGGACCGGAACCGGGACCGCCGGCGGCCGGAAGACGAGCGGCAACGGGTTCGCCAGGGACACCTGGATCGTCCTGAAGCGGTGGCTGATCAAGACCGTCCGGAACCCGTTCGTGATGACCTCCTCGCTGTTGAACCCGATCGTCTTCCTCGTCCTGTTCACGGAGGTGTTCGGCGGCATCACGGAGGGGACCGTCAGCCAGAGCCTCGGCACGGAGGCGAGCTACGTCACCTATCTGGTGCCGGCGATCGCGATTCAGACGGCGCTGATCGCCGCGACGACCTCCGGCATCGGGCAGGTCGACGACATCGAGAACGGCATGTTCGAGAAGATGCTCGTCTCCCCGATGCACCGCGGCGCGGTGTTCCTCGGAAAGTCCCTCTCGGAGATCATCCGGATCGTTGCACAGGTCTCGATCATTCTCGCGCTCGGCTACGTGCTCCTCTACCTGGACACGGGCACGTCGCCCGGCGAGTACGTCCAGACCGGGTTCCTCGGCGCCGTCGGGATCGTCCTCGTCGCCATCCTGTTCTCGATCTGGTTCACCGCCATCTCGAACGTGGTGGCGTTGATCACCCGCGATCAGGAGTCGACGATCATCGCCGTGAACGTGTTGCAGTTCCCCCTCCTGTTCCTCTCGAGCGCGTTCGTCCCGATCGAGGCGCTCCCGGAGTGGGTCCAGACAATCGCCGCGCTCAACCCGATCACCTACGGCGTCGACGCCGCCCGCGCCCTGATGTTCGGCCAGGACGTCATGACGGTCCTCGATGTGTCGGCCTTTGGCGGCATGTGGAACACGCTCGTTCCCGCGCTGGCGGTGCTCGGCGCGCTGGACCTCGTCTTAGGGGCCGTCGCCGTCCACTTCCTGAACAGCGCCTCGAGTTCCGACGTGCAGTGAGCGTTCGATCGTCAGTCTAGTGGCCAGACGCCCGTTCTCCCTCTCTCGAGGCGGCGATTCCGGTCGCGTTATTCAGCAGTAGCCGTGCAATTCGTGCTCAGTACAGGAAAACAGTGGTCAGTTCAATAGAGATAGTGAGTAGAAGGATTCTGACTCAGAATAATCGTGGAAAGCCTAGTAGGATGAGTCCGGCACCAAGTAACCGGTAGATCTAAACACCTTTTCTAGATAGCTCAGACGAGTTTCCGCGCTGATACCGTAAATCAAAGATATGCATTTTTTGTGGGATGACGATATATGCTATCCCGAGTGCTACTGTTGCAAGCGCAGCAATTTGAATCAGAACATTCATAATACCAATCACTTTTTTCAAACAGTTAAGTATAATAGTTGTTGAATTTGAGCCGTGTGAGGTGAGGACCGCAGCGACTGGCGCGGGACCGGAGGTCCCGCGCTATTCGCCGCCGAGGTGCTTCCGTCGGTCGCACCTCGCGTCGCTCGAGCAGTCGACAGCGCGCGCCACCACGGCGTCGACCTCTCGGTTTGAGCGGTTGGAGAGTGAATCTACAGTTTCGGCGATTTCAACCGGACTCGAGCGCCCTGCACCCCGAGAGCCCGGACCGTCGACCAACGATGCAGCGTCTCTCCTCGACGCTCGAGTCGAGTTGACAGCACCGACGGCTGGGATTCGCATCGACCGTGACGGCTCGAGCGTCGAAGCCCGAGACTGCGCGCACGATACTCGACGCTGGACGCGACCGAGCAGGCGCTATGGCTCGAGTCGGAACCGGGTCGTCGGCGCGCCGTCGAACCGCGGGCCGCGCCCGCGCCGTTCGAACCCGAGTTCCTCGGCGGCGTCTTCGATGACCTCCGAGTCGGGCGAAACCAGGAGTTCGACGGCCATCGATTCGCGTTTCGCGAAGCGAACCGGTTCGCCGAGGAGTTGCTTGCACGCCTCGCTCGTGCCGTCGAGTTGGGTGACGTGAACGGTGTCCTCGCGGGCATCGAAACTGATGAAGCCCAGCAGGTCCTCCGGATCGGAGCCGTCGAACTGCGAGTCCGACACGTCGGCGTTGGGGTCGTGCGTGCCGTCCTCGGCGACGCGGACGGTTCGGTCGTGAACCAGATTCCGCATCACGTCGGTCGGCGAGTCGGCGATCGACGCCAGCGCGTCCGCGTCGGCCTCGAGTGCGTCCCGTACGTTCATCAACGTGTGGTAATGCCACCCACAAATATAAATCCCGGCTGCGACGGCGGGGCGGCGACCCGCTGCGACCGGCCGCCGTCGGGGACTCTCGTCGGCGCTGACATATGGACGTTCGATCGCCTGCGGTAAAAACGCGGGCGATGGGACACAGTTATCTGCCCGCTCTGGTAACGGTGTGCCATATGAGCGAAGTTATCGTCACGCGAGCCGCGGACGAGGTGTCAGCATGCGCGTAGTCGCCAAGTTCGGCGGAACGAGCCTCGGCAGCGGGGATCGGATCAATCGCGCCGCCGATTCGGTCGCCGCCGCCGTCGAGGACGGCCACGAGATCGCCGTCGTCGCCAGCGCGATGGGGTCGACCACCGACGACCTGCTCGACGAGATCACGTTCGAGACCGACGAGGAGGACCGCGCTCAGATCGTCAGCATGGGCGAGCGAACCTCGGTGCGGATGCTCAAGGCCGCGCTCTCCGCCCGTGGTATCGACGCGACCTTCCTGGAGCCCGGCAGCGACGACTGGCCGGTCGTCACCGACGAGTACGGCGAGGTCAACGTCGAGGAGACGAAACAGCGCGCCCTCGAGGTCGCCGACGAGATGGACGCGACGGTCCCGGTTATCACCGGCTTCCTCGCCGAGGGGCCCGACGGCTCGATCACGACGCTCGGCCGCGGGGGTAGCGACACCACGGCGGTTATGATGGGCAAGTACATGGACGCCGACGAGGTCGTCATCGTCACCGACGTCGAGGGCGTCATGACCGGCGACCCCCACGTCGTCGAAGGGGCTCGGAACGTCGGCGAGATCTCGGTCGACGAACTGCGGAACCTCTCGTTCCGCGGGGCCGAAGTCGTCGCCCCCTCTGCGCTCTCCTACAAGGACGGCGAACTCGACGTCCGCGTCGTCCACTACCAGCACGGCGACCTGCTCTCCGGCGGGACGAGCATCGAGGGCGAGTTCAAGAACCTCGTCGACCTGCGCGAGCGACCGCTTGCCTGTCTGACCGTCGCCGGCCGCGCGATCCGGAACGAACCGGGCATCTTCAACCACCTCTCCGAGGCGCTGGCCGAGAGCGACATCAACGTCGACGCCGTCGCCAGCGGGATGGACACCGTCACCTTCTACATCGACGAGGAGGAGGCCGAACGCGCCGAGAACATCCTCCACCGCGAGGTCATCGCCCGCGACGAACTTTCCTCCGTCACCGTCGACTCGCCGGTCGCGGTCGTCCGCGTCACCGGCGGCGAACTCCCTAATCAGCCGGGAATCATCAGCGAGATCGTCAACCCCCTCTCCGAAGCGCGGATCCACCTCAACGACATCATCACCAGCGCGACCAGCGTCGCCCTGTTCGTCGACTGGGACGACCGCGAGGAAACGCTCGAGCTGACCCAGAACCTCTTCTAGGCGGTCCGAGCGCCTCGAGTCGGGACCAAACCGATTCCGTCGGTCGATTTTGCGGCGACGTTCTCTCGAGCGAGACAGTATTTTAGTCGTTGATTAGCCGCTCGAAATCTCGGTAACGGGGTCGTAACGAAGGGGGACGGTACGGGAGTCACTGCCATGAGCACGGAGCAGACGGACGCGGAGGCGTTCGACGACATCGATCCCGATCCCGACGCGGTGCTGGCCGAGTTCGGCGTGGACTCGCCCGAGGAACTCGTCGCCGACGACGGCGCACACGATACGATTCCGGACGACGCGATCGATGTCGACGATACCACGGCCGCCGAACTGTTCGCCGACCTCGAGGACCGGGCCGCCGAGACTCGAGCGCTCGAGGAACGGGACAACGATGACGACGTAACCGACGCGCCGAGCGAATCGCCCGGCGAGGAATCGCCGCCCGAATTCGAGGAGTTCGAGGCGGCATTCGTCGGTAATCCATCGGTTACCAGTCGCGAGGACGAGGGGCTCGTCGAGTCGACAGCCGCCGAACTCAGCGCCGTCGCCGAGCGCGTGTTCGGGTCCGACGAGACGGCCGCTGACGACGAGACCGAAGCGCCGCTCGAGTCCGAACTGATACCCGAGGCCGAAGCGCCGACCGATGCCGACGAATCGACTGACGGGAACGCGGCCGACGGCGGACCGGTGACGGACGCTCGACGCGACGACTCGGGTCTCGACCGGACGCTCACCGTCTCCCGGGCGACGGACGGGATGGAACTCGTCGGCCCCGAGCCGACGACGACGCGAGTCGAGAGCGACGTCTTCGGCTGTGCCGGCGCAGACGAGTGCTGATCCCGGCGGCCCCCGTCGGAGACGCCGGCGTCGGTCGATCGCGGGCGAGTTGCGGTCAGTCGCGGGCAAGTCGGAGTCGGTCGCGACGGGACGCCGCGACGTCCGCCCGTCGATGCGCCGATTCGGTCCGGAACGAACGGTTCGACTCATCGATGAACACGAACTCTCAGCTAGACTGAACACGCGCGACGGCGTTGTGGAGGTATGGTCGCGTACAAGACGAAAGTCGCAGAACGGATCCACCTCCCCTCTCGAGACCGGCGCGAACGAGCGCTGGCCGAAGCGGGGTACAACGTCTTCAATCTCGATGCCGAGGACGTCTTCGTCGATCTCCTGACCGACAGCGGCACCGGCGCGATGAGCGACGCCCAGTGGGCGGCCGTCATGCGCGGCGACGAGTCCTACGCCGGCTCGCGCAGCTTCGACGACCTCGAGTCGGCCGTCCGGGACGTGATGGGCTTCTCGCGCGTCGTCCCGACCCATCAGGGCCGGGGCGCGGAGAACGTCCTCTACGGAACGCTGCTCTCGGAGGGCGACGTCGCGCTCAACAACACCCACTTCGACACGACGCGGGCCCACGTCGCGAATCAGGGGGCCGATCCGGTCGACTGCCCCGTCGAGGGGGCCCACGACCTCGCAACCGACGAGCCGTTTAAGGGGAACTTCTCGCTCGAGCGCGCTCGGTCAGTCGTCGACGAGGTTGGCGCCGAGCGCGTGCCGCTGGTGATCTCGACGATCACGAACAACTCGACAGCGGGCCAGCCGGTTTCCGTCGAGAACACGCGACGGGTTCGGGACTTCGCCGACGAGATCGACGCGACGTTCGTCATCGACGCCTGCCGGTTCGCCGAGAACGCCGGTTTCGTCCGGCGCCGCGAGGACGAGTTCGACGGGGCCGCCATCGACGAGATCGCTCGCGAGCAACTCGGCTACGCCGATGCGATCGTCATGAGCGGCAAAAAGGATGGGATGGCCAACGCCGGCGGCTTCGTCGCGACCGACGACGAGGCGCTGTTCGAGCGGTGCAAGCAGCGCGCGATCCTCTACGAGGGCTTTCCCACGTACGGCGGGATGTCCGGACGGGACGTGGCCGCGCTGGCCGTCGGCCTCCGCGAGGCCGTCGAGGAGGCCTATGTCGCCGACCGCATCGACGGCGTCCGCGCGTTCGCGGACCTGCTCGAGGACGCCGGCGTACCGATCTACACGCCGCCGGGGGGCCACGCCGTCTACCTCGACGCGGGCGCGGCGCTGCCCCACCTCGATTCCGACGAGTTCCCGGGCCAGGCGCTGGTCTGCGAACTGTACCGAGAAGGCGGCGTCCGCGGGGTCGAACTCGGGAGTTTCGCGTTCCCCGATACGGACCGGCCGGAACTGGTCCGCCTCGCGGTGCCCCGTCGCACCTATCACACCGAACACTTCGAACACGTCGCGGAGACCGCCGCGACGGTCATCGAGAAGCGCGAGTCGGTCGCCGGGCTCGAGATCACGTCCGAACCCGAAAATCGCGAGTTACGTCACTTCACGGCTGACCTCGAGCCGCTCTCCGACTGAGAACACGAGCGATCGCTCGAGACGTCCGCTGAACCGCGCGATCAGCGACCCGAGAGCGCGCGCTGGGCCCGATCCTTCAGGCTCGGCTCCGCTTGCGGTTCGGACTGGCGTCCCAGTCGCTGCTTCGCGAGGCTGCGGACGCCCCGCTGGGCCTGTTCGGAGGTCGCGAGATCGATCGCCCAGTCGGGGACCTGCGATTCGATTTCCCGTCGTTTCTCCGCTTTGAGAGAGCTATACTGCCGCAACGCGAGACCGACGCCGATGAACATGGCGGCGTCGGTCAGTTCCCGGCGGAACCGGTTTCGGTCGTTGCGGACCGCGACCGCTTTGACCAGCGAGATGAGACCGATCCCGATGTAGAGCTTGGCGTTTCGCGACGGCTTGCCGCTGAGTAACCCTTTGAGTGCCATGCGGCGGTGGCTACCACGTTCTCTCGGATAAAGTTCCGCTGGCAGGCGACGGGTCGCCCGCCGGCGGGCGACGCGTTTCAGTCGAACTCGAGCCCGCGACCGACTTTGACGCCGCGGTGTCGCTGCTCGTCGATCGGCTCGATCGAAAAGCCCAGCCGCTCGTAGAACGGGCGGACGCCGTCGTCGAACCGCGCCGTCAGCCGTCCCTCCCGCTCTACGGCGCGGTCGATCAGCGTCGTGCCGATGCCGCGCCCGCGGTGGCGACGTCGGACGCCGATCGCCGAGACGTGCGCCCCCGGCCCGTCGTGGGGCTCGAGCACGACCGTGCCGAGCACCCGTTCGCGGTTCGAGCCGGTCGTCCCGCCGCGCTCGTCGCCGGCGACCAAGACGTTCCCCTCCGCGATCCGAGTCTCGACGTCACCGGGCTCGAGCATGGCCGCGTCAAGGATGCGTCGGACCTCGAGGACGTCGTCGTCGGTCGCGGTGCGGACGTACCCGACCGTCTCGTCGGAGCCGTCCGCTCTCGTCTCGTGGGGGTCGTCCATTCGTCAGGTCCGTCGGTCGACGGTGGCCAACAACTCGTCGATTTCGGGTCGATCCATGTTGCTCCGGCCGCGGTAGGTCGCGACGACCTCGAGGGCGGCGGGGTCGCGGATATCGAGGACGACGGCGGCGGGCATCCGGCCGACGAGATCGAAGTGGCGACCGACCGGCCCGAGGCGGACGGGCTGGTCGAAGGCCTCGCCCGCGGTCGCCTCCGGATCCGCACAGAGCGGGAAGGGCAGGTCGTACCGTTCCTGCCACTCTTGAACTCGATCGCGGGGTTCGGGAACGACCGAGACCACCTGACAGCCCCGGTCGCGGAACTCGTCGTAGCGGTCGGCGACGGCTCGGACCTGCCGGCGACACTGCCCGGCGTGGTGGTCGCGGTGAAGCAACAGGAGGACCGCGTCGTGGGCCGGTTCGGCCTCGTCTGTCGTCGTCGGATCGGCCGGTGCGACCGGCTCCGTCAGGTCGGTCAGCGAGAGCGGATCCGGGCCGGGACCGACGTTCGGGAAGGTCAGCTCGGGGGACGATTCGGTCATACGTGGCGTACCGCGGCAGCCGGGAAAGTCACTCGGCTTTCAGCAGTCAGGCGGACACCGCCGGCGCCGCCGTCCGAACACGATCGAACCGTCCCCCGACCGGAGCGCACGAGTACGGACTCGCGATGAACAGATTCCAGGTTACACACTTCTTTCGAACACGAGGTAACGATTAAGTATCTATAATCAGAATACATGACTAAATGAGAACTATATTCGAGTTTAGCTCAAGAAATCGGGTGAAAATAGATCATGAAGGTGGTTGTTTCGGAACGAAGACACCGCACAACAGTCGCTGCCGTGACGAACCGTGAGCATGATCGCAATTCTCGATATCGCGCATCCGGATCTCGCGTTGACGCCGACGATCCGGGACCGTCCGGACGCGTCCATCGAGGTCGTCCCCCACTCCACGACGGACCCGAAGACCGGACTGTTCTTCTACCTCGTCGAGGGTGCCGACGAGGCGTTCGAGGACGTCCTCGAGCAAGACCACACGGTGACGGACTGGATGCTCGCGGACGACCTCGGTTCGGCGCGAATCTATCGGCTCCAGCACCCCGAGGAGACCGTCCTCATCTCGCCGTTGACGACCGAACTCGGCGGGCTGCTGTTGAACGCGGAGACCACCGGACGTGGCTGGACGACCCGCGTTCAGCTTCCCGACCGGAAAGCGCTCGCCGACCTCTGGGACTGCTGTGAGACGCGGGACATCTCGTTCGAACTGCGCCGGATGTTTCGGCGCGACGAGTGGACCGGCGAGACGTTCCCGGAGGTAACCGACGAACAACGCGCCGCGCTGGTCAGCGCTCACGAGGAAGGCTACTTCGAGGAGCCCCGCGAAATCTCGCTCGAGGAACTCGCCGAACAGCTCGGCATCTCGTCGACGGCCGCCAGCGGGCGCATCCGCCGCGGGACCGGGCAACTCGTGGCGTCGACGCTCCGCGAGGAGTGACTCGCGAGGGCGACGACGCCGATCGGGTCGACGATGGTGTAGGCGCCGTAGCCGTCGGCGGTCCCGTACACGTTGACCGTGACCTTCGGCCAGCAGTAGTAGAACTTCGCCTCGCGTTCGTCGCGGATGCGCATCTCGTCGTCGATGTCTTCCTCGTGCCGGCGACCGCCGGTGGCCTCCGAGCCGGCCCCGATTCTCCAAAAAGGCGTGTCAGGCATTAACTAACAACCAAGTGGGTGCCCGACGAACCGACCGATGGTATGGTCGCAACAGGAACCCGATACGACGTCATCGTGATCGGCGTCGGCGGAATGGGCAGCGCGACGGCCGCTCACCTCGCCGACCGCGGCTGCGACGTGCTCGGTCTCGAGCGCTACGACGTGCCCAATACGATGGGCTCTTCCCACGGGATCACCCGGATCATCCGGCGCGCCTACTACGAGCACCCCTCTTACATTCCGCTCGTCGAACGGGCTTACGAGCTCTGGGACGACCTCGCGGACGAGACCGGCCGCGACGTGATCCACCGGACGGGATCGATCGACGCCGCTCCCCCGGACAATGTCGTCTTCGAGGGGTCGCTGCGCTCCTGCGAGGAACACGACATTCCCCACGAGGTCCTCACGAGCGCGGAGGTCGCCGAGCGGTTCCCCGGCTACGACCTCCCCGAGGGGTACAAGGCCTTGTATCAGCCCGACGGCGGGTTCGTAGTTCCCGAACAGGCGATCGTCGGCTACGTCGAGACGGCCCAGGCGGCGGGCGCCGAGGTGCGCGCCCGCGAGCGCGTCCTCGAGTGGGAGCCGACGTCGGACGAGGGCGTTCGCGTCGAAACCGATCGCGGGACCTACGAAGCCGAGAACATGGTGCTCGCCGCGGGGGCGTGGAACTACAAGTTCGCCGACGTGCTCGAGGGTCTCGCGGTCCCCGAGCGACAGGTACTCGGCTGGTTCCAGCCCGATCGGCCGTCGACGTTCGAACCCGAGACCTTCCCGGTCTGGAACCTCAAGGTCCCGGAAGGCCGCTTCTACGGGCTGCCGATCTACGACGTACCGGGGTTCAAGATCGGCAAGTACCACCACCGCGACAAGCAGGTCGATCCCGACGACTACGAGAGGGAGCCGAACCGCGAGGACGAGCGACTCCTCCGCGAGGTCACCGAGAACTACTTCGCTGACGCCGCCGGGCCGACGATGCGGCTCGCGACCTGCATGTTCACCAACTCGCCCGACGAGCACTTCATCCTCGATACGCTCCCCGAGCACCCGCAGGTGGCCGTCGGCGCGGGCTTCTCGGGTCACGGCTTCAAGTTCGCCAGCGTCATCGGCGAGATCCTCGCCGACCTCGCGATCGACGGCGATACCGACCACCCGGTCGACATGTTCCGGTTCGATCGATTCGACGTCTGAGCCGCCCGCAACCGTCCCTCGATTCGACACCGGCGGCGCCGGAACGCTCGAGACCGGTCGCCGTCGACCGATTTCTCGCTCGAGCCGCAGCCGTCGCCGATTGCGCTCGTCGTTCGCGTTCTCCCGAACGGTCGCGATTCGTTCGGTCTCAGAAACGCGCGTTCCGTTCGGCCGCGGAAACACCGCGCGTCGATCCCGTTCGAACAGAACTCGTAGAACTTGTCGACCGAGTCGAACGCCCGCTCGAGCGTCGCCCCGACCTGCGGACCCGCGGCCGGCGTTAGCCGCCCTTGATCAGCCGCAACACCGTCACGTGATCGCTCTCGACGGGCTGGTCCTCGGGAACCGGGCGACCGTCGACGAGGACGCTCACCTCGTGGGGGCTGAGATCGACCTCGCGGAGGAGGTCCTGATAGGTCGGGGTCGGCTCGCCGTCCGCGGTCGCTCCCGACACCGAGACCGACTCGAGGTCGATCTCGCGGGTCTCTTCGCCCTTGACGTCGACGGTGACGCGCATGGTCGCCGTTACGCGAGCGCGGACTTGAGCGCGTCGCTCTCGGGGAGGCCCGTCGCCGCGCCGTCGACCGGGCGGTTCCCGACGGCGTCAGTCGGTCGTCGGGCCGTCGGGTCCGACTCCGCGGCGCGGCTCCCGGTCGCGTTTCCGGGCGGTCCGCCAGTGACTGACCACGCCGACGGCGAGCGCGCCGACGCCGAGCAGGAGCACGAGCAGGTTCAGCAGGTCGCCGACGTACGGCACCAGCCCTAACGCCGCGCCGATGACCAGCCCGACCACCAGCGCGAGCCAGTGGTTTCCGACGCCGACGAGCGAGAGCAGCCACGCCCCGACGGCGAAGCGGCCGTAGACGAGCCCGAGCCAGACGACGAGAGCGAACAGGAACGCGCCGACGATCGAGAACGGGATCCCGATCACCGTCAGCGCCACCGCGACGAGCAGGACCGGAACGCCGACGAGGACCCCGAGTCCGACCAGTCCGGACCGTCCGGGCGTGCTCGCGGCCCGACTCGCGACCCCGTCCGAGAACCGGGGGAACAGGGCGAGCAACGCCGCCCCGAGCACGAGGTTCAGCGCCAGCGCGTAGGCCGCGAACAGCCACGAGGCGATCGGCTGGATCGTCGGCGCGACGTCGACGCCGACCGACGAGTCCTGCTCGGTGGTACCGGTGACCGCGTCGGTGTTCCCCTCGAGGGTACCGCCGTAGCGCAGATCGCCCGCGATCGACGCGCTCTCACCCAACTGGATCGTCTCGGCGCCGATCTCCGCGTCTCCCTCGAGCGTCCCGTCGACGACGACGGTTCCGGCGCCGATCGAGGTCGTTCCGCCGACGACCCCGTCCTCGGTGATCGTCACGCTCCCGGCGGCGGCCTCGACGTCGCCCTGGACGGTCCCGGCGATCGTGACGCTGCCGCCGACGGCCTCGAGATCGCCCTCGACGTCGCCATCGATTCGCACATCGCCGGCGACGGCGCTGACGTCGCCCGTCACGGTGCCCTCGACGATGACCGTCCCCCCGAACGCCTCGAGGCTGTCGACCGTCTCGCCCTCCTCGACGACGACCGTGCCGCCCGTCCGTTCCGCCTGTCCGGCGACGGTAGCCGGGACAGTACCGGCGACGACGACGGCTACGAGGGCGATGACGAGAAGCGTCCGCGAGTTATTGTTACTGGACATACAGGATCGTACGACGAGTCTCGAGAAAAATACCCTACGCAACGGTCAGTGCGTCGGACTGTCTTCCCGTCGTGATTCGCTGCCGGCGGCTGGGGACCCACCGGGCCGACGCGGACAAGGCAAGATTCACCTTCCGGCCGCACCTTGCGAGCGGTATGAGCGAGGCCGACGCCGAGGCGGCGGAGCCGACACCCGGCAGGACCGAAGTCTGGATCGAGAAGTACCGGCCGGAACGGCTCGACGAGATCAAGGGCCACGAGAACATCGTTCCGCGACTGCAGCGGTACGTCGAGCGGGACGACCTCCCCCACCTCATGTTCGCTGGACCGGCCGGGACGGGGAAGACCACGGCCGCGCAGGCGATCGCCCGCGAGGTCTACGACGACGACTGGCGCGAGAACTTCCTCGAACTCAACGCCTCCGACCAGCGCGGGATCGACGTCGTCCGCGACCGGATCAAGGACTTCGCGCGCTCGTCGTTCGGCGGCTACGACCACCGCATCATCTTCTTGGACGAGGCCGACGCGCTGACCTCCGACGCCCAGTCGGCGCTGCGCCGAACGATGGAGCAGTTCTCCAACAACACGCGCTTCATCCTCTCGTGTAACTACTCGAGTCAGATCATCGACCCCATCCAGTCCCGGTGTGCGGTCTTCCGCTTTACCGAACTCACCGAGGACGCCATCGAGGCCCAGGTCCGCGAAATCGCCGAAAACGAGGGGATCGAGGTCACCGACGACGGCGTCGACGCCCTGGTCTACGCGGCCGACGGCGACATGCGGAAGGCGATCAACGGCCTCCAGGCCGCGGCCGTGATGGGCGAGACCGTCGACGAGGAGACCGTCTTCGCCATCACCGCCACCGCGCGCCCCGAGGAGGTCGAGGAGATGGTCGAACACGCCATCGACGGCGACTTCACCGCCGCTCGCGCCGCCCTGGAGGACCTGCTGACCGAGCGCGGCCTTGCCGGCGGCGACGTCATCGACCAACTGCACCGCTCCGCCTGGGAGTTCGACATCCCCGAACTGGCGACCGTCCGCCTGCTCGAGCGACTCGGCGAGGTCGACTACCGGATCACCGAGGGCGCGAACGAACGGCTGCAACTCGAGGCCATGCTGGCGTCACTGGCCCTCGAGGACGACGCCTGACCGGTCCGCCTTCGCCCTTCGTTTCGACCCGAGGTTGTAACACGCCGTCCGAAGTACGTTTTCACGGCGACGAGGATGCCCGTCTCAGTCGCCGCTCACGTCGGCCGGGCCGATCCCGCGGAAGGCGAACGTCGCTCCGGTCTCCTCGTCGGTGGCGACGCCGACGTCCCAGCCGTGGGCGTCGGCGACCCGTTCGATCGGCCCGAGTCCGAACCCGGTGCCGTCGGCGGCGGCCAGCCGACCCGGAACGGTGGTCGTCTCCCGTCCATCGGGCGTCACGTCGGTCCCCGCTGGATGGCCGGTCACGGCGAACCCGTCGTCGGTCGCCCCGACAGTGACGATCGGCGCGTCGCCGGCCGCGGCGTCGTCGCTTCCGTTCCTGTCAGCGTCGACGCTCTCGACTGCCGCCTGCAGCAGGTGCTCGAACAGCTCCCGCAACTGGGCCTTGTCGGCCTCGAGGACGCGGTCCTCGCGGGTCACGAGCCGCGCGTCGTCGGTGTCGACGGCGACCCACGCGCGACGGGCGACGTCGGTGACGGCGACGGGTTCGGTCTCGACAGCCGCCTCGTCCCGGCGGGCGATCGCGAGCAGTTCCTCGATGCGCTCGCGCAGCCGTTCCTGGGCCGTCTCGACCTCCGCGAAGTGCTCCGGATCGGTCGTCTCCTCGGCGAGTTCGAGATAGCCGCGGGCGACGTTCAGCGGCGTTCGAACGTCCTCCGCGAGGGTCTCGGCGACCGTCTCGAGGCGAGCCTCGGCGGCCGCCAGTTCCCGTTCCGTCCGGTTCGCGTCGGTGACGTCGCTGTAGACGATCAGCCCTTCGGGGTCGTCCGCCGTCGTCCCGTCCCGTTCGGTGCCGTCCGAACCGGCCGTCTCGAGGGGAACCACCGTCAGCCGGAACTCGCGGACGCCGTCGACGGTCTCGCGCCGGCTGACCAGCTGCCGACGTCGACCGGCCCGGAGCGCCTCGGCCAGCGTCGCCTGTCGGCGCTCGAGTCCCGGCGGGAGGGGGTCCGCGTCCAGCGGCTCGTCGACGATCGCTGCCGGCTCGGTGCCGAAGACGTCGGAAAAGGCGTTGTTGACGTCCCGGACGACCGGCCGGCCGCCGTCGATCTCGTAGTGGACCGCCGGATCCGGGACGGTCGCGAACAGCGCCCGGACGCGGTCGCGCTCCGCGGCGAGCCGATCGCGTTCGGCCGCCAGATCGTCGCGCTCCGCTTCGAGTTCGTCTCGAGTCTCCGTGGCTCGGTCCAGTTCCTCGCGAAGCCGATCGCGATCGTTTCGAAGCCCCGTTTCGGTCTCGATCCGCTCGAGGACGGCGGCACCGACTCGAGCCCACGCCGCGAGCAGTTCCCGGTCGCGGTCGTCGAACGCCGCCGGTTCCGCGGCGGAGAGCATGAGGAGGCCGACGTCGCCGACCGGCGCACAGCACAGCGATTCCGTCTTCTTGAGGGGCGGCTCCGGACGTCCGTCGGCCGCGAGATCGTCGATCCGAATCGGTTCGCCGGTCCGCAGCGCCTCGTCGAAGGGCCCGTCTCGGGGGATCGGCTCGAGGTCGGCGGTCGCGACCGCGTCGGTGGTCGCCCGTGGCGTCAACTCGCCGAAGTGGACCGTCGACAGCCAGCCGCACTCGGTCCCGACGGCGTCGGCGGCGGCCTCGACCAGCCGCTCGAAGAGTTGGTCTCGTTCCTCGCAGGCGACGACGCCGGGGAGTGCCGCGAGGAGATCGGCGACCGGCCGGCGCTCGGCGGCGTCGGTCTCGGTCGTCCCGGCGGTATCGGTATCGTCCGTTTCCACCGCGTCCGAACTCGAACTCGAGTCCGCGTCGGCGGCGGGCAGCGCCGTCGCCGCGCCCGCGCGGTCGCCGGCGCAGACCCACTCGATCTCGTCCGCGAGGTGGGCGACGGCGCCGTCGGTATCCCGGCGGACGTAGCCGTCGATCCCGTCGGTCGACCGCGCGGCCGCCGGCGCGTACGCGGACCGAGTGAAGAGCACCAGCGGCGTCGACCCGCAGGCCTCGGCGGCCTCGAGCAGCGTGGCTCCCGCCGCGGTCGTCGGCGTCTCCGCGAAGACGACGCAGTCGACCGCGGACGCCCAGTCGGCCAGGCTATCGACGACGGCCGTCGTCAGCGGGTGGACCGTGCGCTCCGGACCCGAGTCGACGCGCTCGAGGGCGGCCGCGCCGTCGCGGGCCGCGGCGTCGGATTCGGCGAGATAGACCACCGTACGCAGTCGTGATTGCGGCGAAGGTGCCATGACGTTGGTACCGTATCGTTTGCAGTGACCGACTCCCCCTATACTAATCCACCGGACGTATCGAACGCTGAGGCGGCCGAATTCGTTCCCTGCCTGTCACGAGCGACTCGCGTTCGACCCGCTCGCCGTTCGGCGACGACCGACTCGAGACCGCGCGAGCGACCCCGGTCGGGACTACCTTTTCGGCCGTCACCGTGGAACGTGATTCCATGGACGTGACGCTTCTCAGCACGGGCGGGACGATCGCAAGCACCGACGCGGACGGCGGAGCGCGGCCGACGCGAACGGGCGCGGAACTCCTCGAGGCCGTCCCGGAACTCGAGTCGCACGCGTCCCTCTCGGTCGAGGAGGTCGCGCAGGTGCCGAGCTTCGAGATGGATGCCGAGACGCTGGAGACGGTCGGCGAGCGGGTCCGCGAACTCGAGGCCGATCCGGCGGTCGACGCCGTCGTCGTCACCCACGGCACGGACACGATGGAGGAGACGGCGTACTACCTCGACGTCACCGTCCGGCCCGAGACGCCGGTGTTCCTGACGGGCGCCCAGCGCCGCCCGGACGAGGTGAGTTCGGACGGGCCGAGCAACCTGCTGACGGCGGTCCGCGCCGCCGAGGCGTTTGCCGACCGCGACGCCGGCGGGACGTTCGTCGCGTTCGACGAGACGGTCCACAGCGCCCGATCGGTGACGAAGGCCCACACGTCCGCCCTCGAGGCCTTTCGCTCGCGGAACTCGGGACCGGTCGCGACCGTCGACCGGAACGGCGTCGCGATCCACCGCCCGCCGCGCAGCGAGACGCGCCCGATCGACGCGACGTCGCTCGAGGCGACCGTCTACACGATCAAGAGCGGAAGCGCGGTCACCGGCGACTTGCTCGCCGCCGCCCTCGAGCGGGGCGCCGACGGTCTCGTCCTCGAGGGGACCGGCCTCGGGAACGCCACGGCGGGACTCGCCGACGCCGCCCGCGACGCGATCGACGCGGGCGTCCCCGTCGTCGTCACGTCTCGCTGTCTCGAGGGGCGGGTCGCGCCGGTCTACGGCGGCGACGGCGGCGGAGAACGGCTCCGCGAGTACGGCGCCGTCTTCGCCGGCGACCGCACCGCCCAGCAGGCCAGGCTTCGGTTGACGCTCGCGCTCGAGGCGTTCGATGACGAAGACGCGATTCGTGAGGGCGTTTCGCCCGCTGACTCTCAGACGTAGTCGCTCTCGTACCCCGATGGATCATCCTTGTACGTCTCGGCGATCGTCTCGAGAGTGGTGAACCGCGCGTTCTCGTGGCCCTTGACGTACTGGATGAACTCCTCGAGCAGCGGGATCATCTTTAGTCAGCGAGGAAACCCCGCCCTTGCGGCGGGGAGGAATCGCGTACGCTCTGTTCCACACCTGGCAACGACAGCCGGCCGACTCCCCTACAGGAACGATATCGTTATAAATGCAGTGTACTACATATGAAGTATGGCGGAGGTCCGTCGTACAGTCGTCGTCAAACTCGACGTAGACGACAGCGACACGACTCTCCTCCACGAAACCGTCGAGGAGTATCTGTGGGCGTGCAACTACGTCGTCCGAGATGCGTGGAAGGACGACTACAAACCCACTTCCAAGACGAAACTTCACGAACGGACGTACTCGGACGTGCGCGACGAGACGAGGCTCCAAGCGAACCTCGTTCAGTCCGCGCGGAACAAGGCTGCCGAAGCCATCAAGGGCGTCATCGCCCGATGGAAGAACGGCAAGAAGGCATCGCAACCACAGTTCACGACGCCCTCTGTTCGCTACGACAAGCGAAGCGCCACGTTCCACGACGACTACGTTTCGCTCTCGACCGTCAACGGGCGCGTCGAAGCCGACTACGTCCTTCCGCCGGAAGGCGAGAATCCGCACACGAAGTATCTCCGCAATGACGACTACGAAGTGACGGGGGCGACGTTACAGTACCGCGACGCGACGGACACCTTTTACCTCCATATCGGAACGAAGGCCGACATGGAGTCCGAGATACCGGACGAAGGCGACGCCGAGCACAGCACAGTCTTCGGCGTGGACCTCGGTATCGAACAAATTGCCGTCACGTCGACCGGGATGTTTTGGAACGGTGCCTACCTGAACCACCGACGCCGGGAGTACGAGCGGATTCGAGGCAATCTGCAACAGACGGGTACCGAATCGGCCCACCGAACCATCGACCAGATGGGCGACCGCGAAACGCGGTGGGTCGAAGATTACCTCCACCGTCTCTCGAAGGCTCTCGTCCAAGAAGCCATCGCGCACGATTGCGACACCATCGCGTTCGAGGAACTAACGGACATCCGCGACCGGCTGCCCCGAGCAAAGAAGTTCCACGCATGGGCGTTCCGACGCCTGTACGACTACGTAGCGTACAAGGCAAAGGCCGAAGGGATCGAAGCGACGCAAATCGATCCGGCGTACACGAGCCAGCGGTGCTCGCAGTGTGGAACGACGCTGCGGGAGAATCGTCCATCGCAAGCGGAGTTCTGTTGCCAGAAGTGTGGCTACGAAGCGAATGCGGACTACAATGCAGCGAAGAACATCGGGTTCAAGATGCTCCGTGCGGGGCAAAAGTCTCCGCACGGAGGGGCGACACGTCACCTCGCCCTGAAGTCGGGGACGTTGAACGTGAACGGCGAGTATTCGCCTGCCGAGTAGGTTCGGCCAGAGCGGGAGTCCACCGACAAGCTCCGCCCTTTAGGGCGGAGAAGGTGACCTCCGGGTCCTTGTAGCCGGCGTGGTAGATCGGCTGCTTGATAAAGAGCATCGGCGGAATGTCGTCGCGGTACCAGCTGATCGGGATCTCGACGATATCGGTCTCCTCGCCGTACTGATACGGCTCCATCCACGTTTCGGGATCCTCCTCGTACCGGATCTTCTCCCAGCTGTCGCCCTTGCGCATCCAGCCCGGTTCGAACATCCGTTCCATGAGGCTACTGTCGTAGAGGAACCCGTGCTTCTCGACGAGTTCGGGCGTGTTCTCGCTGAACTCCCACCAGCTGGCGCGGTGGCCGACCGGCTCCGACCCGGTGACGTCCTCGATGAGGTCGATCGAGACCTCGAGGATCTCGTCTTCCTGCTCCCGGGAGAGGTCGGTCGAGTTTTCGTGTGAGTAGCCGTGGACGCCCAGTTCGTGGCCGTCGGCCGCGACCGCCTCGATCTCGTCGCGGAAGGTGTCGATCGTGTGGCCGGGGACGTACCACGACGTCTCGATATCCTGCTCGTCGAAGAGCGCGAGCATCCGCGGGATGCCCTCGTTGCCGGCGGCCAGCCCCCGCGAGAGGTCCGCGGGCGAGTCCGCTCCGCCGTACGAGCCGAGCCAACCGGCCACGCAGTCCGCGTCGACGCCGATCGCGACATCAACAGTTCCCATAGTGCGGTCGTAGCTCTCAGGAACCAGCGGTAAAGAACCGTTTTACGGCCACTCGTGACCGTATTCGGTGCTGACCGGTCGCCGCCGATTACGGTAGCTCAGCATCGAGTCGCCACTCGAGACCGCTCCGTCGAACAACTTACTCGAGGTCGCTCCGCGAAATTGCTGATCCGGTTCGACGCCGGTCACGTGTCGGCTCGATCGCTGTCGGCGTGGTCGGCCCGCGTCGCAACGGCCGTTCGAACTTCGACGGCCCAGTAGCTGGCGACAATTCCGAAGGGAACGAGCCAGAGCGCAGCGAACAGCGCGTAGCGCTCGAGACTTCGCGGCGGGACGGCGGCGGCGAACCGGGCGATTCCGAAGGCGGCGACGACCGTCAGCACCGTCACCGCCAGGAGCCGCGGGACCGCGGGGCCGCCCGCGGTCCGCCAGGGGCGAAGCGAGCCCGCGGTCCGGACGTCGGTCGCGTAGAGGGCGAGCGCGCTCGCGGCCGCGCCGGCGGTCAGCGCGACCGCCGTATCGATGCCGAGCACGTACCGGCCCGCCGCGAGGTCGCCGAGAGCGACCGGCACCAGCGGGATCGCGAAGGCCAGTCCCGGCCCGCCGTTCCAGATCGCGTAGACGAACGGAACGATCGTGATCGTGACCGTCACGGCGACGATCAAGACGGTGCTGACGTGGTCGAACCCGAGCGATAGCGTGTCCAACAGTACGTCGTCGACCGTGACGTTCGCCCCCGCGTAGCTGACGACGAACAGCCCGATCAGGGCGCTCAGATACGCGACGGCGACCGTCGTTCGACGGCGCTCGAGGACGGCCAGCGGGTGGTCGAGAACGGCGCTGACTGCCGATCGGAGGGCGAACCGGTTCCGGTTTCGGTCGTCGGTGCTCATGGGGCCTCAGTGATGACGGTCGCGAGACCGTCGTGATCGCTCTGGTCGTTGTCGAGATCGATCGCGCTCGGCGAGACGTCCCAACCGGCCGCGTCGAAGGCCGCGGCGATCGGCTCGCGGCCGCGGTCGTAGGAGATCACGTCGTGTTTCGGCCGGGCCGCCGAGTCCTCGTGGACCTGCATCGAGACGGTCCCCTCGAACGACCAGCAGCGAACGTGAAAGCGGCCGCTGGCGCCGAAGTAGGATTCGGCGGCCGTCGCCTGCTGGCGGACGAACCGACCCTCGGTCCGGTCCCAGGCGTAGCGCGTGTACTCGTCGGGGTCGCGAAGCCAGCCCTCGGCCTCGAGCACTTGCAGGACGCTCTCGAGGCCGGCCGCGTCGGTCTCGGCGTTCGGAAGGAGGACGACGTTGATCGGCGACGTCGCGACGAACGTCTCGCGGTCGGTTCGGTCGGGATCGGCGGCGGTCGCGCGGTACTGGTAGCGCGCGATCGGCGTCTCGGTCTCGCGGGTGATCCGGTCGTCGGTCCACCCGGCCACCGCGTCCGGCAGCGCGGCGGCTTCGGCCGTTTGATCCATCGGCGTCGCCTCGGGCGGCGACGGTAACGCGACGAGGCCGCCGAGCGTCCCGACCGCGGCCAGGCCGCCGGTCCGGAGCAGGGAGCGTCTCGATCGCATCACTCGCTACCGGAAGGTCGGGCCGAGCGCCCGCGGTCGTCTCGAGCGAAGCGTTCGATTTCGTCCATTTCGATCCTATACGTGTGAACACAATCGAAATACTATATATCTTTTCAACGAAACGACAGTGAATCGAAACACCGGGGGCGCCAGGGTGACGGCTTCGATTGCGGTCGACGATTTCGCCCGATTGAACGTTGCGGAACTGTTTTAGGCGCTGGCTGGCCAACACATACGTAATGAGCGAACTGGCGGACGAGTACCGCCTCGAGTACTTCGAGGAGGAAGGATTCGAACGCAAGGAGTGTCCGTCCTGTGGCGCGCACTTCTGGACCCGCGACCACGACCGGGAGACCTGTGGCGAGCCACCGTGTGCGGAGTACGGCTTCATCGAGAATCCCGGCTTCGACGAGGAGTACAGCCTGACGGAGATGCGCGAGGTGTTCCTCTCGTACTTCGAGGACAACGACCACGAGCGGATCGACCCCTACCCCGTCGCCGCAAACCGCTGGCGCGACGACGTCCTGTTGACCCAGGCCTCGATCTACGACTTCCAGCCGCTGGTCACCAGCGGGGAGACGCCGCCGCCGGCGAACCCGCTGACGGTGTCCCAGCCCTGCATCCGGATGCAGGACATCGACAACGTCGGCAAGACGGGCCGGCACACGATGGCCTTCGAGATGATGGCCCACCACGCGTTCAACACGCGCGAGGACATCCCCGAGGACAAGTACGCCTACCACGGCGAGGTCTACTGGAAGGACCGCACCGTCGAACTCTGCGACGGTCTGCTCCAGGAACTCGGCGCGGACATCAGCGAGGTCACCTACATCGAGGACCCCTGGGTCGGCGGCGGCAACGCCGGCCCCGCCATCGAGGTCATCTACCGCGGGCTCGAGATCGCCACGCTGGTCTTCATGTGCATGGAGCAAGATCCCGAGGGCGAGTACGAGCTCAAGGACGGGAACCGGTACTCCTACATGGACACCTACATCGTCGACACCGGCTACGGCCTCGAACGGTGGACCTGGATGAGCCAGGGCACCGCGACGGTCTACGAGGCGATCTACCCGGAGATGATCGACTTCC
>NZ_AOIS01000016.1 GCF_000337495.1 Haloterrigena salina JCM 13891 | reverse complement strand
TCCCTCGCGCCATCAGAGATGTGTATAAGAGACAGCTGCCGCACGCTGGCCTACATGCTCGGGGACGGTATCGTCCCCTCGAACGTCGGGACGGGCTACCTCGCGCGGATGGTCCTGCGCCGCACGAAGCGCCTCTGTGACAACGCCGGCGTCGACGCGCCGCTTGACGAACTCGTCGACATGCAGGCCGAGCGCCTCGAGTACGAGAACCGCGACACGATCCGCGACATCGTCCGCACCGAGGTCGAGAAGTACCGCGAGACGCTCGAGCGGGGCGGCCGCCGCGTCGAGACGCTCGCCGAGGAGTACGCGAAGAAGGGCGAGCCGATCCCGATCGAGGAGCTGATCGAGCTCTACGACTCTCACGGCATCCAGCCGGACATGGTCGAGGAGATCGCCGAAGAAGCGGGCGCCGAGATCGACGTGCCGGACGACTTCTACAGCCTCGTCGCCCAGCGCCACGACACCCCCGAAGCCGTCGAGGCGGCCGACGAGGACGAGGAGGACCGCTTCGAGGATCTCCCGGAGACCGAGAAGCTCTACTACGACGACCAGCAGCGCACCCAGTTCGAGGCCGTCGTGCTCGACGTCTTCGAGCGCGAGGAGGGGTACGACGTCGTCCTCGATCAGACGATGTTCTACCCCGAGGGTGGTGGCCAACCCGCCGACACCGGAACACTCTCGACCGATGACACGACCGCCGAGGTCACGGACGTCCAGATCGAGGACGGCGTCATCCTCCACCGGGCCGACGAGAACCCCGGCAAGGGCGAGTTCGTCAACGGCCAGATCGACGGCGGCCGCCGCCGGCAGCTGATGCGCCACCACACGGCGACCCACATTGTCATCCACGCGGCCCGACAGGTGCTGGGCGAGCACATCCGCCAGGCCGGCGCCCAGAAGGGTGTCGACTCCTCGCGGATCGACGTCCGCCACTACGACCGCATCTCCCGCGCGGACGTCAAGGAGATCGAGTCGCTGGCCAACGAGCTCGTGATGGACAACACCCAGGTCGCCCAGGACTGGCCCGACCGCCACGACGCGGAGGCCGAACACGGCTTCGACCTCTACCAGGGCGGGATCCCGCCGGGCGAGCAGATCCGGCTGATCCAGGTCGCCGACGATATCCAGGCCTGTGGCGGCACGCACGTCGCCCGCACCGGCGACATCGGCTCGATCAAGATCCTGAACACGGAGCGCGTCCAGGACGGCGTCGAGCGCATCACGTTCGCGGCCGGCGAGGCCGCGATCGAGTCGACGCAGGAAAAAGAGGACGCCCTCTACGAGGCCGCCGACGTCCTCGACGTCTCGCCCGAGGACGTCCCCGAGACCGCCGAACGCTTCTTCGAGGAGTGGAAGGCGCGAGGCAAGGAGATCGAAGACCTGACCGAACAGCTCGCCGCGGCCCGCGCCGGCGGCGGTGGCGGCGGCGAGGAGGTCGACGTCGGCGACCGGACCGCGGTCGTCGACCGCATCGACGCCGACATGGACGAACTCCGCGCGACCGCGAACGCCCTCGTCGAGGAGGGGAAGATCGCCGTCCTCGGCAGCGGCCAGAGCGGCGCCCAGTTCGTCGTCGCGGTGCCCGACGACTCGGACGTCAACGCCGGCGAGGTCGTCGGCGAACTCGCCGGCCGCGTCGGTGGCGGCGGTGGCGGCCCGCCGGACTTCGCGCAGGGCGGCGGCCCCAACGTCGAGGACTTAGACGCGGCGCTCGAGGACGCCCCCGACGTGTTACGGCAGATTCAAGACGCGTAACGAGCGCTGATCGCGTCGCCGGATTCGGGTTTTCCGTCACCGCTTCGACTTACTCCGTCTCGGTCTCCCGGTCGTATCCTGGAAGCGTCCGAACAGGTTCTCCCTCGAGTTCGGACGCTCCCTTGATCGTCGTGGACCCAAAGAGAGGGATTTAGCGCGCAACCGTTAGTGAATTCTGATCCGTGGCCTCATCTCTATCGAAACCGAAAGGTGAGTCAGTGGTACCGATCTGTCTTCCCTACTGAGATCCCGAGGTGATCGGCGACCTCGAGACAGGGCTCCGCGGCGGGGCTGCACTGACGGGGCGGCTCGCGAACGGCGAGGAACGCGCCGCCGCTGTCGAGTTCCTCGACGAACCAGGCAGGTGCCGAGCGTACCCGCTCACGGCCGAGCGTCTCGACCGTCTCGGGCCGGAAGACGTTGTACTCGTACAGCGGCGGGGCCAGCCTCGCGGCGAGGTCGTCGATGGTGTCGTCCTCGCCGATCGCGAGCCCGCCACGTCTGCCGAAGCCCCACCTGGGTTCGAGAACGTTTGCAGCTCGAGCGAGGATCTCCACGAACTCCCGGCGACGGCGTTTCACTCGCTCGAGCGGTTCTCGGTCCGAATCCTTCAGCGCGTAGATCCAAGTGGTGAACGTCAAGTACGGTGTCGACCCATAGGTCGGGAACCCGCTGCCGTTTCGGCTGAATCCGATGGAGATGTCGTCCCAGCCAACCGGGACGGATACTTTTACGCTGCTGACCGATCGAACGGTACGAGCGATTTCGGATGCATCGGCACGTACTCGTTGACTCCCGTTCGTTTCGTCTCCGTACCTGTCGTCGAGTTCGTCCCGGTTGTCGTCGGTTTCCGAGTACTCGAGAAACAGGTCGAAGAGCGACTCGTAGGTCTCGTGGGACAGTTCCCGATCGAATAGGAAGGCAATCTGTATCCAGTCGTAATCTTCCATGATCTCTTTCGGATGGCGGTTTCGTTAGTATGTTACTGCGTCAGATGTTCTCGAGCCGTCTCGAGCGCGTCGTCTGAGCCGGCGGGTTCAGGTGTGATGGTGTCCTGAATACATCCCGACGTTGTATTTACACCTATCCATACCGTGAGAACGGTCTCTCGTTGAATACGATTTCGCACTCCTGATATCGATGATGTCGCTCTTGATGATACGTTGGTAGCCGGGGTCAACATCTAACTTCGTCCGCATGTCTCTCCGGAGGCCCGTGACCAGTGTATTGCCATCGATACAATCAGATTATCGGCAGTCCGAGGTGCTCGGAAACACCATCGCAACGCAGTGTATCGTCCTCGCACGATCGTGGAATCTCCGGAACGATTAGCATAGCTCCACCGGTAGAAAGTGCTTTGACGTGCCAGGCGGGCGTCTCGAGTACTGATTCGCGACCGAGTCGATCAACTGTGGATTCGCTAAAGACGTTGTACTCGAAGAGGAAATCGATCGATCCCTTTCGAATCGTTGCAGCTGACGGTAAGTTATCGAAGCACGGTCCACCGACCCGCCCGAATCCGGCGAGTGGACTCGTCGTTTCTGCGATGGCTGTGAGGATAGCGATGAATGTCTGCCTCCGATTTTCGAGCTCTCCGTCCGGAACCGATTCGGTTGGTCGAAACGAACTGGCCGCGACGTCAAACAGGAGGTGTGACTGTTCCAGATGGTTGGATCGGCCTGCATCGCGACCTACTGACAGTACGAACTCCTCGAACGCTACGGACACTGTACACGTCGGAGAGGACGACATCAGTTCGGCGATTCGATCACGGTCGCCGGTCTGACCGGACAGATCGCCATTCTCGTCCCAGTATCCGATGTGGTAGTCGCTGTCGAACGTTCTGCGACCGCCTTATCGCCCGAGCGACGCGAGCACATCGTCGGTGACCGTTGAATCGATCTCGTCCTCGTAGACGTAAACAATCTGTATGAGATTGGAAGGGGACATACTACTGGTATATTTAATTAGCCCACTACTACGGTTCCGGTATCATCTATTACCTTGATGTCGACATTAGCATTCTCCCATTCATCGCTGTTTTTCACTGTCATCCTCCAGTGAGTGATAATCTCCTGAATATCCGCAACATTATTCACTTGATTGGCGTGGATCTCTGAGCGATGCCCTTGTAAGAGCTCACGTTATCGGAAGCGCTACTCATCAAGCGCCGAACACCCTGAACGTTGTTGGCATCGTCGAGGTCATCGATCTTCGATTGGACGCTACTGGCACCGTTCTGTCCGCTTCCGGGACCGACCTCGACGTCGTCGGCCTTGGTGTACGCCCGGAGTAGCTGTTTGGTCTGGGTGTTACTCAACCCGTCTCCCCTGTACTCGTTGACCGATTCGAAGGTACCCTTGCAGGGGCTGTTATAGATCTCGCCTCTGAGCAGTCTTACACCGCTATCGCCGTGACGGCCGTCAAACGTCCGGCAGCTTGCGCTTCATCGCTGTCGAGTCGAGTAAATACGGTTCCGTCGATATCGTTCCGCTTGAGTGTTTTCGCTACCGCGAGCTGCTGGCCACTCAAAGAAACACCACTCAGGAGACGCTGACCGACTTCTTGTGTGGTTCCGATGTCGGCTGCAAGCCCACGAGAGAGCTGAAGTTGACTGTATCTGACTGACGCATTTACAGTGTGACTCGCTCGACCAGCCAGCTGGGCCGCACGTTGGACCCGTGACGTGCTGAGCGTGTCGACAGTCTTCTGGACGCGCTTGGAACCCCTGAGGATCTTTCCGGCTTCACCAGCAGGACTTGTACTTCTGACGACGAACCACGCAATGTAGCCCTCGTACCAGCCCTGACGGTAGGACTCGTAGAAACGGAGATCGTCGTCGGAATTGTGAAGGCTAGTACGGCAACAGTATGCAGCCGAATCGATCTCGAGTATGTCGGGATTCGGACTCAGATACCGAGGTGATCTTTGAAGTGGTTTTTCTCCTCCTCGGAGTACTGATACGGGTCTGCCGTAACCACGATTCCGATTCCACCGTCGGGAAGGGATTCAGTTTTCCAGACAGGCGACGTCTGTAATCGGTCTCGTCCGAATCGTTCGCAAACGGGTTCGGAGAGGAACAGTATCCAGAATACGTCTGGAAGCCGACCGTCCTCGAGGTCCGATCGGGTGACGGTCGTTTCGCGTTCGACCCGATACGGGAGAGAGGAGAACGCGAACGGCGGTGCGAGTTCGTCGAGCGCGCCGACATCGAACGCTTCCTGCGTCGTCTCCGCCACGTTCTCGCGGAAACGAACTCGCTCCCAGATCGGGGACACGCCGCCGCGTTCGGGGAGTCCGTACCGTTCCCACGACGGTGCGACATTGAGAACGAAATCGGAATCGGACCCGAAGATCGGTATCGATCCGCGTTTTTGCGTTGCGAGTTCGTCGATGGCCTCCTCGGTCGGCCTCCGATCGAGAACGAGATCCCTCGAAATATCACTATACATCGATCAATCGAGTGGCCGCGTGTCAGCGAAGAGTACAAAACAAATAGACAGTTATAAACGACGATTCCGCGAGATCAGACCAGTGTCGTTATTTCCTGAACTTCTTATCTAGCTGCTCTCCAGTTTCGATATCGATCCGATAATCTAACCCTTTCCAGTCAGACGCCCAGACATTTCCTTCTTCTTCCCATATTCTCACATAGCAATTGGCGTCATTCGATGGGGCTTGTACTTTTTCCGCTTCCCACAGGAAGCTGCCTCTATTAGTAAACCCCCAAATATTTCGATCCGATTCCACTTCACCTTCGGAATCTAGCAGTACGACGACGGTGTTTTGTGTTTGTACTATCGACTCGATCGCTGCTGGAAGGGAAATCCGTTTCCCATCGATGACGAGTTCATAGCCGTCTTTTTTTACCTCAGTCATTGTGGTAGTTCGCGCCGGTTATGGAAGTTCTCAGAGTCGATTCGATCTTGAAGTTCGAATTGGGTTGCCCCTCTTTTACCACCGAAGTTCTCCGCGACAGTTCCCGTTCGTACAGATGTGCCCTTCGGGACATCGACGTCAGAGACGTAGACCGGTTCTTCTGGTAGTGAGAATTTCGTTTTGATCTCATCAGCAGTTAACCCCTCGATCTCATGTTCCCGCATCATCCACGCTCGTGCCTGATTATCGGAACCATGGACTCTCACGAATTGTTTCTGTGACTCGGTAGTATATTCCACCGCAAGGGTCCCCGGGGCGTACGGATCTTGGTAGTCCGGACCATACTCGCTATTTATTTCGTTAGCCGTCCTTACGCGATCAACTGAGTTCCCGTCCGCATCAATATTGCTGATACGACCGAGCGCCGTTTCGACGGCTTGTTGGTCGATGACTCCTTCATCGAGTCCACGACCGATCCGTTGTAAGTCCGCCTCATCGATCAGTTCCCGTTCATACGCTCGACTCAATCGGTCCGTCGTTGCCGCATCTAGTTTACCCGTGACGACGATCTCTCTGAGCTCTTCGCCGCCATCAGCAGCGACCCTAACTCCGTCTTCACCGTGTCTCGAGATAAAGTCACCATGCTGGCGTTGCTCGTCGACTGAACGCGAATTGATCTCGCTTGCATCGATATCATTTCGATTGAGCAGTTTTGCTACCCGATACTGCTGACCGGTCGACTGAACCCGGCTTAACGCTTGCTGCCCGGCATCGCGAATCAGGCCAGTACCAGCTGAAAGTCCACGCGAGAACTGCAGTTTCCCGTATCGAACTGGCGCTTTTGCAGTGTGACTCGCTCGACCAGCCAACTGGGCCGCACGTTGGACCCGTGACGTATCGAGTTTGTCGACGGTCTTCTGGACGCGCTTGGAACTCTTGAGGGCCTTTCCGGCTTCACCAGCCGGAACTACACTCTCGACGACGAACCACGCAATGTAGCCCTCGTACCAGCCCTGGCGGTAGGACTCGTACAGCCGCGGATCGGTGTCGGGATCGTGCGGGTTGTTACTGCGCTGTTGAGACTCGATCGCATCGGGCATCGCCGCGATGATCTCGTCGAAGTTCGCGATGGCACCGGGGATCTCCCGCACCGCGGCGATGGTCTCGATCGGTTCGTTGTACAGCGCTCGCAGCGAATCGATCGACTCGCCAGCACCCGTCGTCATCCCCTGCAGGGTTCCGAGATCCCGCTCGAGTCGCGGATCGGAGACTCCTTGCGCGCGAAGCTCATCCGACGCCGCGGACCAGACGCCACCAACTTCGACGGCGGCGGCTTCGGTCGTACCGACTCCCTCGACGGTCTCGTGACGGTCGTCGGCCTGCACCGTGACTTTCGAACCCGCGAACGCGTCGGTGAACGTATCGACGGTTCCGACGTCGAACTTGACGTCACCGTCGTCGTGTATCCCGGACAGCGATACCGTCTCTTCGACGTCGCCGTCACGAACAACCCGCGCCTCGTCGAGGCCCGCCGAGTCGGTGACAGTGAACTCGACCTCGTAGCTTCCGGAAACCCGTACCGAGGCGTCGACCGGATCGTTGAAGTTGATATTTCCGTTCGACCAGTCGACGTCGACGGGATCTTTCAGTTCGACGTCCGCGTCCGGATCGTTGAACGTCGCGTACGTGACCGTAATCTCCGGCGACTCGATGTCGAAGAGGGTCGGATCGTAGTCGCCGTTCAGGCCCTCGAAGTCGGAGATTCCGTCTCCCGTGGTGTCGCGCGACTCGGGGTCGGTCCCGAGACGCACCTCCTCGGCGTCGGTCACACCGTCGCCGTCGCTGTCGTCGACGAGCGGATCGGAGTGAACGGTATCGGTCGCCAACACGTCGCCCTCGAGCCCGTCCAGGTCGTCGATATCGTCGGCGTCCTCGAGTTCCGAGAGGAACTCGAGCGAATCGGACCGTGAGTCCGTATAAGTGATCGTCCGATCCGAGAGCTGTTCGGCGTCGGTCAGGCCGTCACCAGTCGTGTCGATTCGTGCCGGGTGGTGTTCGGCGTACGTAACGGAGGCGTGGAGTTTCGTTTCGTTGTCCTCCTGGAACACGCGGTACTCGATGTCGACCGTTTCGTTGTCGAGAATCCCGTCACCGCTGGTATCGAGCGCGGTCGGATCGAGATTCAGCGGTTCGCCGACGACGCCCGGTCCGCCGGTCGGCATCGAGAGGTCCATTTCGGCGACGAGGTCGGGAATGCCGTCGCCGTTGGTGTCTTGCAGGTCGGGACCGGTCTGGTTCTCCGCGACGCGTTCGAACGTGTCGGGAAGGTCTTCTTCCCGTTCGACGTGATAGAAGTCGCCGCCGGTGATGGCCGCGATCTCGCGGAGTTCGTTCTCGTTAACGTTGTTTCCGAGACCCACCGTGCTGATCTCGACGCCCGCGTCGGCGGCGTCCTCGGCGACGGGCAACGGATCGGTCCCGCTTTTGCCGTCGGACAGCAGGATCATCACCGCGGATCGGTTTTCCCACCCTTCCTCCTCGAGGTGGTTGAGGCCGACTCGGAGTCCGGCTCTCGTGTTGGTACCGCCGCTCGCAGACAATCGCTCGAGACTGCTGTTAACCGCGTCGTGGTCGGTCGTCAGCGGCTGGTCGAGGGTCGCACCGGAGGCGTAACCGACCCGCCCCGCCCGTTCGGAATCGGTGAGTGCGCCGACGAAGCGCTTACCGGCGAGTTCGGCGTAGTGGGTCGGAGAGCCGCTCATACTGCCGCTCTCGTCGTTCACGAAGACGAAGTCCGCCGTTTCGATCCCGCTTCCGTTATCGATCTCACCGTCGGTCTCGTTCCCGTCGAGCGTGATCGTGTCGCTGGTCTCGTCTTCCCACTCCTCGATCCGGAACACCGAGAAGAACGAGAAGTGATCGACCTCGGCAGTTGCGACGCCGGCGTCGCGATCGATCTCGGTCTCGACCGGTGTCCACGGTTCGTCGCTGGTCGGATCCCACGTGACGATCGAGAGGTTGCTACCGTCGTCGAGCGCGTTCTCGTCGACCGGAATCTCGACCGTCGCGTCGTCGATCGGCCTCTCGTTCTCGATGCGAACCATCGGACCGGCGCGGTAGGGGTCGTCGGTCGCCGGCGTCTCGTCGGTGATCGAAACGTCGGCGTCAGTCAGGCCGTCACCGCCGACGGCGACCGAAACGCCCGACGATTCGTTTCCGACCTCGACGGTCCGGTACTCGTCCGGATCGGGTCGTTCCCGGACGACGTCCTCTTCCGCGATGCGAATGTCGTGAGTCGCTTCGACCGTTCGATCGGCGTCGTGTGCGGCCGTCGCCGTCACTGTGACAGTCACATTTTCGGGATCGGCTCCGAGATCGACGAGCGTCGATCCGATGGCGTCTGTTCCGGCCGCTTCGTCCGCGGCAAACGAGACAGCGTCGGCGTCGGCATCACCGTCGACGGTCACCGTCGCGTTATCGTACGCGTACGGACGAACGTCGGAGAGGACTGCTCGGATCGACACCCGGACGGTCCCGTTCCGCTCGAAGGGCCGTCCCTGTGACAGCGACAGCGACGGTTCGGTGTTGGCTTCGACCGTATCGAGCGCTCGTTCCGCGTGTTTCCACGCGTTTTCGAGGTGAGTCAGCGCTTTCGCGCGGTCAGTCGGTCCGACCGGCCGATCGGATTTCTTGGCTTTGGACTTGCCCTTTCCGTTTCCGGATGCCCCGTCCGAGACTGCTCTATCTGCCCGTTCGAGCCCGTCGGCGGCGTTTCTGAGCGCGCTCTCGGCCTTCTGTCGCTGGCCGGGGTTGCGGAACTCGCCCTCGTTCGCGGCGACGACAGCGTTCGCGTCGGAGACAGCGAGACGAGCGCTCGCGTTGCCCGCCGCGTACAGCTCCGCGCTGATCGCGTCGACGATCGCTTCGTCGTCGTCGTCGACCTCGTCTTTTAGCACTGCAAGCGACCGTTGGGCATCGGCCAGACGGTCGAACGCTGCACGCGAGTCGGCGTACCGAACCCGTCGGTACTCTCCGACCAGCGTGTTGACCGCGTCGACGGTATCGTTCACCGCTACCGCGGCTGCCGTCTCGTTCTCGATCTCGAGTTCCTCGAGGCGGTAGGTCGCGTTCAGGATCGCGTCGACGCTCGTATTCTCCTCGAGGGTCGGTACTGTGACGTTTGCGTCACCGCGATCGTGGCCCGGCGGACCGCCGCCGTTTCGTCCGGGTGGCCCGCCGTTCGGACCGAGTGTGTTCCCGGTGTGAGCCTCGACCGCACCGGATCGTTCGGTCGCTGTGGTCGCACTCGGTCCACTCGCAAGTGCGGGCGTGGCGATCAGTGAGGTCGCCATCATCACAGCGAAGAATACTGCAACCAGTCTCTTCTTGCTGAAACCCATGAGAGCAATACATTAACGATATATTTTATATCTTATTGATTTGTTTGGGGCGTGGAAAAACACGGAAGCCGAGTGAAATATCACGGTAGAACCGTCGTCGGTTCGGAATTTCGGGAGGAATTTTTGCGGCCGGCTTCCGCATTACCAAACTCGAGTCTATCGACGGTTTCGTCGAGTGGCTCCTCGAACGGCAGCCACAGTACGGGAGCACTCACGCGTCGTTCGCGGGGAACCGAAACTGTCGCCTTCCTCCGGCGGATCAGTGCTCGTATGCCGACCGTATCGAACGATGGCGTCTCGCTGTACTACGACCGCGCCGGCGAGGGCGACCCAGTGGTCTTCGTCCCCGAAGCCGGCCTCGGCGGCTGGCTCTGGGGCTGGCAACACGCCGCCGTCGCCGGCCCGTACGAGGCCGTCGTCTGGGACCTCCGGGGCACCGGCCGCTCGGACGCACCCGACGGCCCCTACGCCCTCGAGACGCTCGCCGCCGACCTCGAGGCCGTCCTCTCGTCCTGCGAGATTCCCAACGCCCACCTCGTCGGCTGCGGACTCGGCGGCGCCGTCGCCCTCGAGGCCGCCCGGACCTCGAGTCGGGTCGCGACGCTGACGCTCTTCGGTACCGCACCGAGGGGGGAGCAGTTCGACCTCGAGCCGCTGTTCGCGCCGCCGGACGACCGCGAGGCGCTGGCCGACTCGCTCGAGGCTGGGCTCTCCGCCGAGTTCCTCGAGAGCCAGCCCGCCGACGTGCGCGAGGGGATCGTCGACTGGCGGGCCGACGGCGACGCCGACCGAGCGGGCTGGGAGGCCCAGGTCGCGGCCCTCGAGGGGTTCGACGCGACCGAGTGGCTCGTCGAGGTGATCCAGCCGACGCAGGTGATCCACGGCGGCGCGGACGAACTGGTATCGCCGTCGGCCGGCCGGTCGCTGGCGGACGGATTGCCCCGCGGTGCGTTCGAGACGCTCGAGGGCGCCGGCCACCTGGCGTTTATCGAGCGCTCGCGGACGGTTAACGATCGGATGCTCGGATTCCTCGAGGCCCACACCGACGACGAGTAGGACGCCCGATTCGGGATGGGACGGTCGCCGGCAATTATCGATCGTTCTCGAGCGGGCGACTGACTGCAAATCGAGGCCGGGGTATCACTCCAAATTTCCCGAATAGTATATCCGGGAGAACTCGCCTGAGATGCCGGTACGGCTGATACTGTTTCCGACGACTACTTCCCACTCTCCGTCGAGTAACTGCTCGCCGTCTTCGACTCCGTACGTATCGAAAGCAGTCAACCCACTGATAGCGACAGGCCTATGCTCCGATACTGAGTCGAAGCTGTACTGTTGACGATAGGTATCGCTACCGCGTTCGCTTTTATCGTCCACGGACACGTTCTTCGTCAAACTAGTATTCAACGAAAACGATAGCGTAGTCGAGCCAGTTCCTCTGTCGATGTCGACGGTTCCGGACGGCGTCCCGACCGAAAGTCGGTTTCCCGGCCACGTCGTTTCGAAAAACGCTCCGTTCATACCGTTGATTTCGATTCTGGCGTCGCGAAGCGGTGGCCCGTCGGGGCCGATCGCTATTTCGACCGTTACGACTCGAGTACCGCTGCGCCCGAGTTCGGTATCCCGCTTCGGTCTGTATACGGATACGTCATAGCTCACGCGCTTGGTTTCGGTGGTACTCCCCATGTAGTGAGCCAGTTCCTCGAAATCCGATTCTAACGCTAGATCGGCGTCCGAATCGGCGCTCGTACTCGATGGAACGGCGCCGAGGAGGAATCCCCCCGCGAGAACCCGACCGGACGTCTCGAGGAGACGCCGGCGACTGGTGTTGCGTTCGCCGTTTTCTAACGGCATATAATATTCTCTATATCGAGCCGTCATTTATAATTTAATAATAATTGAATGGCTGCTATTTTCGGGGTCCGCCACTATCGCCGTGAACTCACATCGGTTCAGTTGCGCATCGAGCCAGATCGCCGTATGCGGACACGCTCGATGAACGCGTCCCGTGCTTGCGATTGACCCCCCAGCTACTACGGAGGCCGGGGTGGCAGTCCCGTTCGTGACGCTCTCGCTGGCACGGCGGGCCGAACGGTTTCCGGAACGGACGGCGGTCGTCGACATCTCCGAGGAGCGGCTGTACGCCCCCGCGGAGACGATCCACGAGAACCGCGTCTCCTACGGCGAACTCTCGGCGATGACGACGCGGACGGCCGAACACCTCGCCGCGCTGGGGATCGACGCCGGCGACGTCGTCTGTCTCCTCACGCGCAACCGCGTCGCGTCGCTCGCCGTCCTGTTCGCCTGTCGGCGACTCGGCGCCACCTTCTTCCCGGTCTCTCACTGGCTGACGCCCGCGTCCGTCGAGCAACCGTTCGACCTCATCGAACCTGACCTGGTCGTCTCCGAGGCGGCCCAGCGCGACCTCGTTCGCTCGATCCCGTTCGATCGGTCGGTGACCCTCGAGGAACTCGCCGAGGCCGACCGGGAGGCAGTGTCCGATTCGGACGAGCGCAACCTCGAGCCCGAGACTGACGCCCCGCTTGTGCTCCTCCACGGCGGCGACGGGCGACCGATCGCCGGCTACTCGGCGTCCGCGCTCGAGTGGAACTGCATCTCGGCGCTCGTCGCGTGGGGGCTCTCGAGCGCCGACGTCGTTCCGCTGACGCCGCCACTCTCGAGTCCCGACGGGCTCGTCCGCGTCGCGCTGTCGACGCTGTACGTCGGCGGCACCCTGCTGCTCGACCGAGCGTTCGATCCCGGCGACACCCTGACCGCGATCGCCGAGGAGAAGGCGACGTTTCTCGCGGGTCGCGAGACGGCGATTCGAGACCTCGCCGCCGAATCGGGGTTCGACGACGCGGTCGACTCGCTCGAGCGCGTGATCGTCGAGGGAGCAGTGGAGAACGACACGCTCGAGGCCTACCGCGAGCAGGAGATCCCGATTGCGCGCGCGGCGGGCCGTCTCGAGTGCCCGACGGCGTTCTCCCAGTCGTTCGCTGGCGCCGCAGCCGACGATCCCGGCGACATCTCGACCGTTTCGGACGGCGTCGGCACGCCCGTACCCGACTGTCGCGCGCGACTGGTCGACGAGTCGGGAACCGTCCTCGAAGGGACGGCCGAGGGCCGACTCGAGCTATCGGGACCGGTCGTGGCCGACGGCTACGTACGCGCTGCCGGAACCAACGACGAGAACTGGTACGCCCCGGTCGAGGAGCAACGCGACGACTACGACGAGTCCGGCGACCGCGGCCGGTTCGCCGACGGCTGGTTCGAGACGGACGATCGGTACCGCCGCGACGAGGACGGCATCTATCGGCCGCAGTGACCTCGAGTTCTTCTTGTCGTTCGTAACCGGATCGCTAGCCGTCCGCGGTTGCGGCAACCCCGGTCTGGGACAGAAGGCATATCTTCCCTGAGTCGCCAATACGGGACGATGGATCAGCTTCGTATTGCCGTCCTGAACGCGGCTCACCGGGACGAGAACACGACGCGGAACTTCCGGCGCGAACTCGACGCATCGCTCGCGGAGTTCGACGCCACCGAGGGCGAGGTTCCGGACGGGTTCGACTACGACGGCGCTGTCGTCACGGGCTCGCGATCGTCGGTGTACTGGGACGACGAGTGGATGCAGCCGATCAAGGAGTGGGTCGGCGACGCGATCGACCGCGGGATGCCGTTCCTCGGCGTCTGTTGGGGCCACCAGCTGTTGGCGGACGTCCTCGGCGGCACCGTCGAGGATATGGGCGCCTACGAGGTCGGCTACAGCGAGATCGAGCACTACGGGAACTCGCGGCTCTTCGACGACATCGACGTGGAGTTTACCGCCTTCACTAGCCACTCCGACGCGGTCTCGGAACTGCCGCCCGGCGCAGACCCCCTCGCCGAGAATCACTACTCCAACCACGGCTTCCGCAAGGACCGGGTCTTCGGCGTCCAGTTCCACCCCGAGTACGACGCCAAGACCGCCCGCGAACTCGTCCACCGCAAGGACCTCTCCGACGACCGCCGGCAGTCGGTCCTCGAGGAGATCACTGAGGAGAACTATCAGAAAGCCTGCGAGGCCAAGTTAGTGTTCGACAACTTCCTCGAGTTCGTCCGCGAGGTGCGAACCGAGAACGTCGCCGTTGCAGCCGAGTGCGAGGACGCGACGGCGACGGTCGGTCGCTCCGACTGAGCGCTCGTTTCGACGGATCGGTTCGGACGGACGCAGCGTTTTCGACTACCTCCCCGAAAGCGTGACGCTGAGCGGCGCGTATGCGCTTCGAACCGCTATCGAATTGACGCTCGAGCGGCGGGAAAACAGCGGTCGGACGCGATTACGACTGGCGGAGTATCGAATCGGAATCGGCGGGCGCTCGATCAGTCCGCCGCGATCTCGAGGTCCGCTTCCTCTTCGGCGCCGATAGCCTCGACGATGAGTTCGGCGACGTCGACGATCTCGATTTCGTCCTCGTAGCCGCCGGTCTTGCGACCGTCCTCGTACATCGTCATGCACATCGGACAGGCGACGACGAACTTCTCGACCCCGCGTCCGGCGTCCGTATCCTCGAGGGCTTCGCGGATGCGTTCTTCGCTGGGTTTGGGCTCTTCCTCGAAGTCCATCCAGAGGCCGCCACCGCCGCCGCCACAACAGAAGGAGTTGTCGCGGTTGCGGGGCATTTCGTCGAGTTCGCAGCCTGTCGCCTTGATGAGTTCGCGCGGGGCCTCGTACTCGTCGTTGTACCGGCCGAGGTGGCACGGATCGTGGTAGGTGACCGTGTAGTCGAGTTCGGTGCCATTGAGGTCGAGCTTGCCCTCGTTGACCAGTTCTTCGACGGCCTGGGTCCAGTGGTAGACCTCGATTTCGCCGTCTTCGTTCCACTGCTCGTCGTACTCGAAGGGCATCATCGGGTCGTCCGAGAACTCGTCGAAGTTGACCTCTGGATACTCGTTCTTGAACGTGTTGTAGGAGTGGGGGTCCGTACAGACGATGGTGTCGAACTCGCAGTCCTCCCACGTTTCGACGTGGTGGCCGGCCAGTTCCACGTAGAGCAGTTCCTCGCCGACGCGGCGGATGTCGTTGCCGTCGTACTTCTCGTCGTCGAAGAGGATCCCGAAGCTGACGTCGGCTTCCTTCAGGATGGTCGCCAGCGAGCGGGCGACCTGCTTGTTGCGCTCGTCATAGCTCGGGAAGTCCCCGACGTACCAGAGGTAGTCGACCTCCTCCTCGCGAGCGTCCGGCACGTCGAACTCGAGGTCGTCGCTCCAGTCGCCGCGATTGCGTGGCGAGTCGCCGAAGGTGTTGCCGTTCTGCATGACGTTCTGGAAGACGTCCTGCATGCTGGGTGAGACGTCGCCCTGATCGGTCATCTGTCGCTGGAGTCTGGTGAAGGACTGCAGGTGCTCGATCTCGACGGGACAGGCGTCCATGCAGGCCATACAGGCCATGCAGGACTCCATCGTCTCCGTGTTGATCACGCTCGTCCCTCCGTCGGCGATGATCGGTTTCTCCTCGCCGCCGGCGTCCAGTTCCTCGCGATACTTGCGGAGGTCGAGGATGACGTCTCGCGGGTCGAGCGGACGGTTGGAGGCCTTCGCAGGACAGACCGACGAACAGCGCCCACACTTAGTACAGGCGTCCTGATCGAGGATTTCCTTCCAGGTGAAGTCGTCGATGGACTCGGCGTTCGTCGCGTCCAGATCCGACGGGACGTTGGGGAGGCGTCGACCAGCCTTCTCGTCGCGCGTGACGACGTTCGCGAACGACGAGAGCATGTGGAACGGCTTCCCGGCGTGGGGGATCCACGCGATGAAGAAGAGCGCCAGCAGCGAGTGGGACCACCACGTCAGCCAGTGGAGCGTCTCGGCGTTGAAGCCGAGTTGCTCGACCGCGGCGTAGTCGGGATTGAGCGCGCCGCTCTCCAGGACCGCTCCGGTCGTCGGCAGGCCGATCGTGTCGAAGGCCATCGCCAGCCCGTAGCCGACGAAGCTGACGACCTCGTGGCTCGGCATCCCGCTGATGTAGATGCGAAAGCCCTCGAGCAGGAAGCCGCCGACGCCGAGGCCGAACAGCGTCCAGATGAAGACGTCGTCCTCGTTGGAGGTATGACGGCCCCAGAGGCGGTGATTCTGGACCCAGTAGCGTCGGTAGAGGGCCATTCCGATCCCGACGACGAACAGCAGGCCCATCGCGTCGACGATGAACTGGTAGGTGAGATAGAAGTCCCCCTCCCAGAACGTCAACCCGAGGAGCAATTCGGTTCCGTACTGTTCGGCGGCGATGATCGACGTCGCGATGAACAGCGTCAGGAACCCCCAGAGGATAAACGAGTGCATCAGCCCGCCGTAGAGATCCCTGTTGAACTGTTTCTCGTTCGTGACGACGATCTTTGCCGCGCTGACGATTCGATCCGGCAGTTCGTCGATCCGAGCGAACGGATCGTCGTCGCCCTCGGTGTACCGACTGAACCGCCGGTAGACGCCGTAGGCGAAGACGGCGAGGGTCACCGCGACCAGGAAATAGAACAGCACGTATTCCACGCCGCCGAGCCCCAGGTAGGTCTCCCTGCTCACCTCCGACTGTGCTATGGTGTTCATGTACAATGACGTGGGAGGCTGTGACTTAATTCTTGTTACCCCTTGCAAACACCACCCCGGTGCCGTCTTGCGGAAATTTTCCTCTTATTGCCAGTTTATAATCGTTTACGATGGCTAATATCGGCCCAACGCTATCTGGCAACAGGCTTAAATAGCCGCCCGTCGGGAGTGTCCACCCATGAACGACAAAACCGAGGAACTCCGCGAGATCTTCACCGACGTCACCGACGGCGAGGAAACCGTCACCGAATCCCAGGAGAACTCTCGTGGCTCGCTCGAGCGCGACGATCGATCGGACGAGGAGCGCCTCGAGAGCGTCGTCCAGCAGATGCGCGAGCGCTACGCGTTCGAGACGCCACTAACGGACGACGAACTCATCGCGGTCGCGCGGGGCTTCTACGACGGCGAGGACGACGCCGACATCGCCGCCGACCTCGATGTCGACGAGGAGACGGTCTTCGAGGCCCGCATGTCGCTGCACCTCGTGGGCGAGGACGACGCTGACGAGGTCGACCTCGCGGCGATCCGCGACCGGGAGGAAGACGACGCCACGCTCGCCGACGAGTACGACGTCAGCGAGCCCCAGATCCGTCGCTACCGCCGCGTCGCCGCCGCCGAGGACGAGTCCCGTGCCGCCAACGACCGCTACCGCGACGAGTTCGACAGCATCCTCGCCGACGCCGAACTCTCGGAACGTATGACCACCGACGTCCGCGAGGACGGCCTCGAGGACGCCACCGAAGGGATGGAGACGGACGTGGAGTTCTAAAGACGAACTTTTTTCGCGGGGGCATCGGCTGGCGTCGCAGACGCCAGCCTCAACCCCCACCAAAAAACTTCGATGAAAAAATGCCGAGCGCTCGCTCCGCTCGCGCTCGGTACAACCGCTTTTCCTCCCGCACAGCGATCGCTGTAGTCCTCTTCGAGAGACGCCGCTACTTCCACTCGAGGCGATCATCCATATTCCGACTCGAGACAGCTCCATCGCCGTCCGAGACTTTATCCGAGAACGGGCGGCCAGACGGCCCGTGTCTCGAGCCCTCGTCCCCTTCAGCGATCTTCGAACGGCCGCGTACTGCGCCCGGAAGTGCTACTATCAGCGGACCGGCGACGACGCCGATCGCGAGCCGCCGCCGTCGGTCGAGCGAATTCGGGACCTCGAGCGGCGATACGAGGCCCTGCTCGAGGCGCCAGCGGGTGCACTCGAAGCTGAACCGATCGCCGTCGAACCCGTGCAGTACCGCGAGCGCCTCGGTGCGACTCGCGACCGTCTCGCCGCGGCCGGCCACTGGGATCGGTTGCGCGACCCGAGCGAACGGAACGTCTACGCCGCCGGGAAGGACTGTCACGGCGTCGTCCACAAGGTGCTCGATGCGCCGCTCGAGCCGGTCCTGATTTCGGCCGGGAAGCCGCCCGAACGAGGCGTCTGGGAGCCCCAGTCGGTCCACGCCGTCGCGGCCGCGAAGGCGCTGGCCTGGGAACACGAACAAAAAATCGATCGTGCGTGGGTCGAGTACCCCGCTTACGGCGTCGTTCGCTCCCTCGAGTTGACGACGCGGCGCAAGGCCCGCTATCGACGCGCGCTCCGGACGGTGTGGGACCTCGACGGCCCGCCGGCCCGCACGACGAACCGATCGAAGTGCGAGTCCTGCGAGTTCGCCGCCCAGTGTGGCGTCCGGACCCGAACCCTGCGCTCGCTGTTACCCGGATTCGGTTCGGAATAAGGGAAATACAGATATCGACCATCACGGCTTGTAAGTCACGAAATCGGACGTATAAGCGATCCGGCGGGAGTGATACCGAGAGACTTTTACTCGTAACCGAGTAGTTGATTGTACGATGATGTGGCAAGATTTCGTCTTCCTCGCCGGCAGCGTCCTTTCGATCACCTTCCTCGCGCCGACGGTGCGGGATCCGACCGCCCAGGTCCCGCTCGGCTCGAGCGTCCCCTCGATGACGGTCGGGGCCGTCTACTCGTTCACCTACGCGACGATGGGGATGACCTTCTCGGCGGCCGGTGCGCTCGGCGTCGCGACGATGTGGTCGCTCATCGCCTGCTATCGCTCTCCCGGGCCCGTGAGCGGACCGCAAACGATCGCTCGGTTCGTCGCGTCGCTACCCGGCCGCGCCCGAGAATCCGTCGCCGACGTACTCGGTTCCGGCCCGTCCGCGACGACCGAGGCCGAGCAAGCGGCCGACTGAATTTCGCGGGCTCCCGTTTCTCCGATTCGCTTCGAATCCGATACCGCCGGTAACCCTCGAGCGACGCTTCGGTCTCGACCGGTGTCTGACGGTGTCGTCCGGAGCGTCCCCGGAACGGCAGTCGCAGTCCCGTCGCGTCGTCGCGACGTCGAAGCGCCACGAAAGGTCGTCGGACGAGGTGGTCGGCCCGTCCTCACTCCAGAACGTGCTTCGCGAGCGCGGCCACGGCGGCGAAGACGACGCCGAAGACGACGCCGAGGGGTGCCGCGCTCGCGAGCGATTCGCCGCTGATCAGGAGTCGACTCGCGACGTAACCGAGTGCGGGGACGGTCACGGCGAGAAGGAACCACAGCGCCGGCCGCGTTCGGAACAGCGAGTCGCCGGATCTCGCACGGCTGTTCATACTACCACGTGTCACCCACATCATACCCCGGCGCACATATAATTTCTCCCGACGAACTCGAGAGAGATAGGTCCGTGGCGCTCAGCGCGGCTGTATCGGACGGCCGATCGCCGGACTCGAGTCGCCCGTCAGTTCGCCTCGAGCCACGCCTCGATCTCGTCGGCCAACGCCCCGCGGCGATGGATCGTCCCCGCCTCGAGGTCGACGACGGTGCTCGGGACCGTCTCGTCGATCGATTCGTACAGGTCGTCGGTCTCGAGGACCACCGCCTCGTCGAGCACCTGCTGGCCGATATCCTCGACTCGCCGGGCGCTCGGCTCCCCGCTGACGTTGGCGCTCGTGGCGGTGACCGGCCGCTCGGCGCGTTCGAGGAACGCGAGCGCCGGTTCGCAGTCGGGGACCCGAATACCGACTCGTTCGCGACCGGCCGTGAGGACGTCCGAGAGGGCCTCGGTGCGCTCACAGAGCAGCGTCACGGGACCCGGGAGGAACTCGTCGGCGAACGCGCGCTCGCGGTCGCTCGCGCGGACGTAGTCCTCCTCGAGGGCCGTCTCGAACGTCGGGACGGCGACGGAGACCGGTTTCGACCGATCCCGTCCCTTGGCCTCGAAGACGCGTTCGACGGCGTCGGCGTCGAGTCCGTCGGCGCCGAGCCCGTAGACCGTCTCGGTCGGGTACACCACCAGTTCGCCCGCGCGGATCGCCCGCGCGGCGCGCTTGAGGGCGTCGTCGTTCATACCCGTCTCTCGCCGCGTCAGCGACAAAAACGTAGCGTCACGCTGCTCGCTCGACCCGCAGAGCGGAAACGGTGTCTCGGTCCGCGAGCCGCGCTACTCGAGGCCCAGTTCGGACTCGAGCTCGTCGTACGGCGGGAACTCGGGCCACTCGGTCGACACCCAGGCGCTGTCGATCGTCAGGTCCGACTCGAGCCCGAAGACGGCGACCCGCGGTTCGCTGATCCCTGCCATCCCGTCGAGATCGTTGGCGATACCCAGCGACTCGGCGACGTCGTTGGCCGGGTCGGCGAAAATCGCGAACGGCAACTCGTCGTCGTCGAGGAACGAGGAGACCGCGTACGGCGTCGCCGCCGTGAGGCCGACGATTCGGTCGGCGCGGTCGAACCAGCCTCGCTCGTCGAGTTCGTCGTAGATGTACTTCGCGGCGAAGGAGCCGATCATCGGCGTGCAGACGAGGATCGTGCGGCCCTCGTCGGCGACGACGTCGGAGAGGCTGCGGTTCTCCCAGAACTCGTCGGTGACCAGCGGCCGCGTGACGTCGGGGACCTCTTCGCCCGCCTCGAGGTGGTCGGCGGGGCCGAGGTCGGTGACCTCGAAGTCCGGCATCAGTCGTCACCCCCTGCCGTCTGCCCCTCGCCGTAGGTCGACTCGAGGTAGTCGACGATGTTGGCGCTCTCGGCCATCGTGACGCCGGTGTTCTCGTCGACGACGACGGGGACGGTGCGAACGCCGGCGACCCGTTTGACGACGTCGCGCCGCGAGTGCATCGGTTCGACGAACCGCGACCGGTACTCCAGGTCGTACTCGTTGAGCAGCCGAGCGACGCGTTCGCAGTACGGACACGCCTGTAGCCGGTAGAACGTGATCGGCGCGTCGCTCGCTGCGGTGGCGGACGCTTCCATACCCATTCGTTGGGGAAACGAGCGGGTAAACGTGTCGTCGGCGGCGAGATGGACCCGCTACCTTCCGAGATGGTAAACGGTTAACCGATCCGGCTACAACCCTCCACATCAATGGCGTTGTCTCTGCTGTCCGCGGTCGCCGCCGCCTACGAGGTGCCAGTCGTGGGTCTCGAACTCGACGAGTCGATGGTAACGATTCTCGGCAGCGTCGCTGTGCTCTTGCTTATCGCGCTCTCTGCGTTCTTCTCCTCCTCGGAGATCGCAATGTTCAACCTGCCGAAACACCGGCTCGAAGGGATGGTCGAGGACGACGTCCCGGGCGCCAAACTGGTCAAGTCCCTCAAGGACGACCCGCACCGGCTCCTCGTGACGATCCTCGTCGGCAACAACATCGTCAACATCGCGATGTCCTCGATCGCGACCGCGATCCTGTCGCTGCACTTCGGCGGTCTGGTCGGCGTCCTGCTGGCGACGTTCGGGATCACCGCCCTCGTCCTCCTGTTCGGCGAGAGCGTCCCCAAGTCCTACGCCGTCGAGAACGCCGACACGTGGTCGATCCGCATCTCGCGGCCGCTGAAGGCCACGGAGTATCTGCTCTTTCCCCTGATCATCCTCTTCGACTATCTCACTCGACAGGTCAACAGGCTCATCGGCTCGACCGGAGCGATCGAGTCGCCCTACGTCACCCGCGACGAGATTCAGGAGATGATCGAGTCCGGCGAGCGGGAGGGCGTCTTAGAGGAGGAAGAACACGAGATGCTCCAGCGGATCTTCCGCTTCAACAACACCATCGTCAAGGAGGTCATGACCCCCCGCCTCGACATGACCGCGGTCCCCAAGGACGCCGACATCGACGAGGCCATCGAGACCTGTATCCAGAGCGGCCACGCCCGCGTGCCGGTCTACGAGGGCAGCCTCGACAACGTCCTCGGCGTCGTCCACATTCGCGACCTCGTCCGCGATCTCAACTACGGCGAGACCGAGGCCGACGACCTCGAACTCGAGGATCTCATCCAGCCGACGCTGCACGTTCCCGAGTCGAAGAACGTCGACGAACTGCTGACCGAGATGCGGGAAAACCGGATGCACATGGCGATCGTCATCGACGAGTTCGGCACCACCGAGGGGCTGGTCACCGTCGAGGACATGATCGAGGAGATCGTCGGCGAGATCTTGAAATCCGGCGAGGACGAACCGATCGAACAGCTCGACGATCGCACCGTCATCGTCCGCGGCGAGGTCAACATCGAGGACGTCAACGAGGCCTTAGAGATCGACCTCCCCGAGGGCGAGGAGTTCGAGACCATCGCCGGCTTCATCTTCAACCGCGCGGGCCGACTCGTCGAGGAGGGCGAGGAGATCACCTACGACGGCGTCCGAATCACCGTCGAGACCGTCGAGAACACCCGCATCCTGAAGGCCAGACTGCGGAAACTCGAGCAGCAACCCGAACCCCTCGAGGACGTTCCGGAGGAAGAGACGTCCGACGAGGAGTCGGTCCCCTCGGAGTAGTCCGTAGTTAGTTGTCGCCGCCGGCAGCCTCGCCGGCCTCGAGCATTCGATCCCGGAGTTCTCGACCGCGTTCGGAATCGACCGTTAGCTCCGGTACCGGAACCGGCGACCCGTTCTCGTCGATCGCAACGAAAGTAAACGAGGACTCGGTCGTCCGCTCGGTTTCGCCGGTTCTGGGTTCCTCGCGCCAGGCGCGCAGGCCGACGTGGACGCTCCGACGGCCCGCGTCGTAGACGAAGGCCTCGACCATCGCGGTGTCGCCGATCCCGATCGGACGCTCGAAGTCGAGTTCGTTCACCCGGGCGGTGACGCAGGTCTCGCCGGCGAATCGCATCGCCGACATCGCGCCGATCTCGTCGAGCCACTTCATGAGGTTGCCGCCGTGGAGCGTCTCGTTGTTGTTCGCGTGGTTCGGCTGCACTCGGTAGCGGTTCTTGATGTACGTATCGAGTACGGTGGGCATAGCGGTACTCCAGAGGGGGACCCGAAAAAGGTTGCAGAAACGGGCAACTATGCGTCCCGGCCGAGTTCGGCGAGCAGGTGCGAGACGTGAATGCGGTCGCTCGAACCCTCCTGCATCTCGAACTCGATGTCGGCGGCCAACTGGTGGATGCGGGCCAGCCGCTCGCCCTGGTAGCGCTTGCGCGCGACGCCGAGAACCGAATCGAGGACCTCGTCGCCGTCTAACCCCTCGTCGACCAGCAGGTCGTCTAATGTCTTGCGGGCCGACGTGAAGTCACCTGCCTCGGCAGCATCTAACATCTCCTCGATCTCGTCCTCGAGGCCGACCTCGCCGATGGTCTCGTAGGCCGCCTGCATCGTCAGTTCGCCCTCGTCCTCGACGGTCGTCTGGGCCGCCAGGATCGCCTGTCGGAGGTTGCCGTTCGCGTAGCCGGCGACGAACTCGAGGCCGTCCGCGTCGTACGCGACGCCCTCCGCCTCGACGATCCGCTCTAAGACGGCGACGGTCTCCTCGCTCGTCGGCGCGCGGACGGGAACGGGGAAACACCGCGAGCGGATCGGCGGGATGAGCTTCGTGGGCTGGCGGGTGGCGATGATAAACTGCGTCGTCCGGTGGTGTTGCTCCATGATCCGGCGCAGCGCCTGCTGGAAGTCCTCGCGGACGTCCTCGGCGTTGTCCAGCAGGACCGTCTTGTAGTCGCCGGAGACCGAGGCGTAGCTCGCCGACTCCTTTAGGACGTGGTTGATCATGTCCCGTTTGGACATCGAGGAGCGACCGACGAGGAACTGGGCGAACCGGGGATCGTTCTTGATCTCGGTCTTCGTTCGTCCGAAGAAGTCGGCGACGTTGATCTCGATCAGGTCGTTGTCCGGATCCGCGTGTGCGTCTCGAGCGAGCGCGCGTGCCGCCGCCGTCTTCCCGCTGCCGGGCGGGCCCTGCAGGAGGAGGTTGATCGGCTCGTCGACGGCCCGCTGGAGGTACTCGCGGGCGTCGTCCTGGGGCAACTCGGCCAGCTCGGGCGCGTGGGTGTCGGTCCACAGCGGCGCGTCCATCGCCCGTCCGTAGGGCCGGCCGGGGTAAGAATCGGTCGGTCCGTCGTCGCCCCGCTACTCGCCGCCGTCAGCGTCACTTTCGTTCCCGCCGTCGCTTCCGTCCGGGACGTCGGCGAGCGTGAACGTCGTCTCGATGCGCTCACCCTCGTACTCGACCGGCGTCGCGTTCTCGGGTTCGCTCGGGTCGCCCGTCGCGACGAACGCGGTCAGTTCCTCGTCGTCCTCGACGGTCGCGTTCTCGTCGAATTCGACGGTGGCGTTGTCGTGTTCGCCGGGGCTAAGCATTTCGCTGGTCCCGATGACGGTGTCGTTCGCATCCTGGACGGCGACGAAGCCCTCTTCGGGGGTCGCGACCGCGGCCGTGACCGAGTCGTCGCTCCCGTTGACGATTTCGATCTCCGGCGTCGTGTGGAACGTGAGTTCGATCTCGTCGAGCGCCCCGTGGCCGTCGGTGTAGACGCCGATGGTTCGGTTGCCCGGTGCGAGGCCGGCGGTCTCGATCTCGAAGGAGACCTCGCCGGTCTCGCCGGCCCCCAGTTCCAGCGTCTGTTGCTTGAGGACGTCTCCGTTGAGTCGCAGTTCGACGCTCTGCTGGCTCCCGAGATCGGTCGGATTGGCGATCTCGGCGGTGATCTCGATCGTCTCGTTGGTCGTCGCCGACCCCGGCGCGCTGAGCGACTCGACCGTAAAGGAGTCGTCGAGTGCGTCGCTGGTATCGCCTGTCACCGTCGCCATGTCCGAGACCGGGTAGCCGTCCTCGAGGTACGGCTGATCCTCCTCGCCGTCGCTGTCGGCGTACCCGAAGTTCTCGTCGTCGTTGGTGTCGCGGTGGACCGTCGCCGTGAGCTGGCCGACGAGTTCGGCCTGGGCGTCCTCGTTGCGCTCGACGGTCACGTTCTCGTGGGACCCCGCCTCGAGGTAGTCGGAGACGGCGAGCGTCTCGCCGTCGCTGCCGGTCACGACGACGAAGCCGCCTTCCGAGAGGCTGACCTCGTCGACGGTGACCGATTCGCCGTCGCCTTGCTGGTCCTCGAACGTGATCGACGCCTGGGGGTCCTCCTCGACGCCGAATATCGCGGGGGCCTGGAAGATGACGATCCCCGCCGCGAGTACGATCGCGATCGCGAGCAGGATCGCGCCGACCCGCTTGATCGTACCGAACGTCAGTCCTGAACTCATTGGGGGTGGTATCATCCGTGCGTAGGGGCTCGACGGACGTAAAATACCGAGTCCGTTTGCACGGCGTGGAGCGATTTTGCCGGCTTTGTGTGAGGCGGAATCGTTCTGAACCGTTTACGCCGCGGGACGGGCCTGTGATTGGTCACCCCTGAACGGACGCCCTGCCGGCTTCCGTGGGTCGAGACGGGCCATCCGAAGGGGGTTTAGTGCCGGCAACCGGAAGAGCCACTGATGCCACTGCGCGTGACGTTTCTGGGGACGGCCGGTGCGATCCCGACGACCGAGCGGAATCCGAGCGCGATCTTCGTCGCTCGAGAGGGCGAGAAGTTGCTGTTCGACGCCGGCGAGGGAACCCAGCGACAGATGATGCGCTTCGGTACGGGGTTTTCCGTCTCGCACCTGTTCGTCACGCACCTCCACGGCGATCACGTGCTCGGGATTCCCGGGCTGCTCCAGACGATGGACTTCAACGACCGCGAAGAGCCGCTGGCGATCCACACGCCCGCCGGGACGCGCCGCGAGCTGAAGGGGCTGGTCAACGCCCTCGGCAACCGCCCCTCGTTTCCCGTCCGGATCAACGAGGTCGGCGACGGCGACGTGGCCTACCGCGCCGACGAGTACGAGGTCCGCGCGTTCGCGACCGACCACGACGCCCGCTCGGTCGGCTACGCGCTCGTCGAGGACGACCGCAAGGGTCGGTTCGATCGCGAACGCGCCGAAGAGCTGGGGGTTCCCGTGGGACCGAAGTTCTCGAAACTCCACGAGGGCGAGCCCGTCGAACTCGAGGACGGCACCGTCGTCGATCCCGACCAAGTGGTGGGCGATCCCCGTCCCGGCCGCGTGATCGTGTACACCGGGGACACCCGGCCCGCAGCGGCGACGGTCGAGGCCGCCGAGGAGCCCGACCTGTTGATCCACGACGCCACGTTCGCCGACGACCGGGCCGACCGCGCCGCCGAGACGGCCCACTCGACGGCCCGACAGGCCGCCGAGATCGCGAACCGGGCGGGGGCGGACCGACTCGCGCTGATGCACCTCTCCTCGCGGTACGCCGGACAGACAGACGCCCACCTCGAGCAGGCCCGCGAGGTCTTCGCGGGCGACGAGACGGACGCGTTCGTTCCCGACGACGGGCAGGCGCTCGATATTCCGTATCCCGACGGCGAAGCGGAATAGGTCGGCTCGAATCGCGGCCCTTGTTTCCGAGCAGCTGATTCGACTGTTTGGCGTTCGATCGATACTGTAACACGCGTCTGCTCGTGATTCTGCAACCGACCTACGGTGGCGCGCGCTGGCGGCACGCCTGAGCGTTCCGAAGGCGTGCCGACGATTACGTGCGAGGGATGAGCGAGCGGTGCGAGGGACGAACGGAGAGAGTCCCTCGTAAGCGAGCGAATCGGCTGGGGAGGGCGCGGCAATTCCTCGTCGCCACGATAGCAGGACGCTCGTTCCCGTCCCGATCCTTTCCCGATCCTTCTCGAGGACGCTGCTCGGAAACCGCTAGCGCGCGAGGTCGAACCCACCTCGTCGACATCGTGCGAACCCGCGCCGGATTTATAGCCGACTCGCCCCTATGCCCGTCCGTGAGTACGCGAACGAGTGCGCTCGATGCGGTCGTCTTCGGGGTCGACATCCAGAGCGGCGACGTGCGCGGGGACGCCCCGTCGTACGCGCTGGCGGTCTACGACGGCGAGGACGTCACTCGAGACGTCGTCACCCACCGCAAGCTCCGGCGACTGATCGACGACGAGGAGCCGGCGATCGTCGCAACGGACAACATGTACGAGCTGGCCGCGGACAAGGACCAGCTCATCCACGTTCTGGGCGCGCTGCCCGCCGGGACGAAGCTCGTCCAGGTGACCGGCGCCGAACAGCCCGAACCGCTCTCCCGGGTCGCGAAACGCCACGGCATCCCCTACGGCAAGGATCCGATGCAGGAGGCCGAGGCCGCGGCGCGGCTGGCCGCTCACAACGTCGGCCACGAAGTCTCGGCCTTCACCGACACGACCGAGGTCAAGGTCTCGAGAGGGCGATCGACCGGCAGCGGCGGCTGGAGCGAGGACCGCTACACCCGTCGCATCCACGGCTCGGTCAGAAAACGGGCCCGCGAGGTCGAGTCCGAACTCGAGGAAGCCAACCTCGAGTACGAGCGGGACGTCCGGGAGGCCTACGGCGGGTTCGCGAACGCGGTTTTCACCGTCCAGGCCCGGCCGCAGGACATCCCCGTCTCCCGAAATCGGTCGGGCGACGTCCGCGTCGAGATCGAGCGCGAGCGCCGCGACGGCATCGAGTTCGAGCCCCTCGCCAAGCGGCGTGACCACGTCATCGTCGGCATCGATCCCGGGACGACGACCGCGGTCGCCATCGTCTCGCTCGAGGGCGACGTACTCGACGTCTGGAGTTCACGCACCAGCGACACCGCCGACGTGATCGAGTGGATCGTCGAACGCGGCCGACCGATCATCGTCGCCGCGGACGTGACGCCGATGCCCGAAACGGTCGAGAAGTTCCGCCGGAGCTTCGACGCCGCGGGGTGGGCCCCCGACAGCGACCTGCCGGTCGACGAGAAACAACACCGCACGCGCGAGGAACCGTACGATAACGACCACCAGCGCGACGCGATGGCCGCCGCGCTGTACGCCGTCGACGCCCACGAGGACCAGTTCGACCGCATCGCCGGCAAACTCCCGCCGGGGCTCGACCGCGGCGAGGTCACCGCCCGCGTCGTCGCCGGCGAGGAGAGCGTCGAGGCCGTCCTGCGGGACCTGACCGACGACGAGTCCGGCGAGGAAGAGGACTCTACGACCCACGAACCCCGAGAGCTCACCGAGGAGGAAAAGCGGATCAAGTCCTTGGAGCGGCAGGTCGAGCGCCTCCAATCGCACGTCGAGCGACTCGAGGGCCGCGTCGAGGAGCGCGACGAGCGCATCGAGGAACTCGAGTCCGAGCTCACCCTCAAGCGCCGCGAGGAGCGCACGCAGGTCCGCAAGGACCGCGAGGTGAGCCGTCTGGAGCGCAAGGCCAACCGCTTAGAACGGGAGCGCGACGAGGCCCGCGAGGAGGTCGACGAACTCGAGTCGAAAGTCGAGCGGATGAAGGCCCTCTGGAAGCTCGACCACTCGAACTTCAGCGACGTCTCGGCGAAGAAGGAGGGGCTCGTCCCGGTCAAGGTCGTCGAGAAGTTCACCAAGGGCGCGATCCGCGAGGCCGACGAGCAGTACGGGCTCGCCTCCGACGACGTCGTCTACCTGCGGGACGCCAGCGGCGCCGGCCGCTCGACGGCCGAACTGCTCGCGGGATTCGAACCGCGGGTAATACTGAAAGACGGCGGGCTCTCGGAGGTCGCCGACGAGATCCTCTTCGACGAGGAGATTCCGGTCGGTCCCGCCGACGACGTCGCCATGCAGGAGGTCGACGAACTCGCCGTCGCCCGCGAGGACGACGTCGAGGCCGTCATCGACGACTGGCACGACCGCGCCGAGGAGCGCCGGCGCGATCGAAAGGCGTCGATGGTCGACCAACTCATCAGCGAACACCGCGCCGGCGACAACGAGGTCTGAGTCTGAAGCTCGTTAGTCCGCCGATTCCACCGGCGACAGCACCTGCGGCACCTCCTCGAGGTCGACCTCGTCGGTCAACTCCTCGGGCTGGTCGACCGGACCGTTGACGAACAGCGCGTGCACGATAAAGGCGATCGCGACGAGCCCGAGAACAGCGATAGAGGTCTCGATCGCGATCGCCGTCGCGTACCCGATGCCGGCGCCGAGGCCGAGGCTCGCGGCGATACAGACCAATACGAGGTCGTAGTAGTGCAGCGAGTACCCCATGCTCGAGTCGTGCCGACGAATCGACAAAACGGTTCGGAGCGCAGTCGCAGCGTCGGTACGACGGATCCTAGAACATTCCAAAGTTCTGGAGCATCCCCGAGATCAGGGACTTGACGACCAGTCCGAGTCCGGCGACGACGAGGGCGATACCGACGGCGACGATCCAGTTCGCGTACGCGATGAGACCGATCCCGCCGAGCAAGATCAGGAGACCGACGATTCCGAGCGCGTCGAGATTCTTCAGCATACTCAGCACTGCCCAGCCGAGAGAAATAAACGGCGTGGTTTTCCGGTTTCGACTGGCGCTCCTGTCGGTACAATTCCCGACCGCCCTCCCACGGCCTCGGCGACTCGAACGCCGACAGCGATCGTTCCGATCGACTCGAGTGCGACCCCGACGCCGGTCGACGTCGTCTTCTCCGACCGTCGCGGGTTTTCGCTTCGTACTTTCTATAAACGGTTAAACCGCTAGGCTCCGAACGCTGGCCTATGAGCGACGACGGTGACGGCGGTCGGAAGAACCTCCGGATGCCCGAAGACGACGAGGTCTTCGCGACCGTCACGGACATGCTCGGGGCGAATCGGGTGCAAGTACGCTGTGCCGACGGTCAGGAGCGCACCGCGCGCATTCCCGGCAAGATGCAAAAGCGTATCTGGATCCGCGAGGACGACGTCGTCCTCGTCGAGCCGTGGGACTGGCAGGACGAGAAGGCCGACATCACCTGGCGCTACGAGAAGAGCGAAGCGGATCAGTTGCGCGACGAAGGCCATATTCAATAAAACGAACTTTTCCTCTGCGGGTGCGCCGAAGGCGCACCCTCGGGAAAACTTCGATGAAAAACACTCCTCCTTCCTCTCCGTTCACTGCGTTCACTCCGAATCAGTCGTCGGCCCGCGAGCGCCGACGGCGCTCGCGGTGAACGGCGTCACTCGGGTTTTTCAAACCGCTCGCTCGCCGACGGTACGCGTGAGCTAGGTTCACCCGCAGATTTCGAGGGTTCCGGTCAAGCAGTTCGAGGCACGACCAATCACTTCGACTGACTGTCAGTCGACACAGAAGACTTATTTCGTCCTTGTGCATCCACCTGCGCATGAAACTCAGTCGGCGGCGGGTACTCGGCGGTATCGGGGCCGGCGCCGCGGCCGGGCTGCTCGGAGTGCCGGCGTCGGCGGCGGAATCCAGCATCGGTACCGACACCGAGCGGGTGTTCGTGCACCCGCAGACGAGCGTGCTCGACGAACTCGGCGAACTCCTCGACGTGGTCGAGGCCGTCGGCGGCACGACGGTCCTCGAGTTCGATAACTTCGACTTCGTGGTCGCGGAGGTACCGTCGACCGGATTGGACCAACTGCGCCAGGATCGTCGCGTGGCGACCGTCGAAGAGGACGACGAGACAGGAATTCCCTCGGACTGGTCGCCGTCCCTGTCGGACATCTTCGGTTCTCCCGGCGGCTCGGACTGTTCGACCCATCCCGACCAACGGCCGTCGTGGGGCGTCGAACGGATCGGTGCCGACGCCGTCGAACCGGACGGATCGGGCGTCGACGTGGGGATTCTCGACACGGGGATCCAGTCGGATCACTGCAGCCTCGAGGTCGCCGGCGGGCGGAATTTCACCGCTGACGGGACGGCTGGGGACTACGAGGACCGCCACGGCCACGGGACCCACGTCGCCGGGGTCGCCGGCGCGCTCGACAACGACCGCGGCGTCGCCCCCGGCGCGAATCTGTACGCGGTGAAGGTGCTCGGCGACGACGGCTCCGGCCGGTACAGCGAACTGATCGCCGGGATCGACTGGTGCATGTCCAACGACGTGGAGATCATCTCGATGAGCCTCGGCGGCGACGCCGAGAGTTCCACGCTCGCCAGGGCGATCGAAGAAGCACACTCGAACGGCCACCTCCTGCTCTGTGCGGCCGGGAACGAAGGCAACGACGGGAGCGACTCGTGTGCCGTGGAGACGATGACCTACCCGGCGACCCACGAGGACGTCGTCGCGGTCACCGCGATGAACGAGGACGATACGCTGGCGTCCTACAGCAGCGTCGGCTCGACCGTCGATCTGCTGGCACCGGGGACGAACGTCACCTCGAGCACCGTCGACAACGGGTACGCCGAGGCCAGCGGCACGAGCGTCGCCACTCCGTTCGTCACCGGCGTCGCGGCGCTCGTCTGGGAGACCCGCGAGGAGGACGGCCCGGGCCCGGGCGAGCCGGTCCGGAAGATCCTCGGCGAGACGGCGGAGACGGTGCTCGGAACCTGCGCGGAGGGCGACGGACTCGTGAACGCCCCGGCGGCGCTCGGCGACGAGCGCGCGACCGAGGGGTCGGACTGGAGCAGCGGTCCCGTCGGCGGCCTCCGGTCGCTCCTCGAGCGGGTCGTCGATCTGATCGTCGGCTTCTTCGAGTGGCTCTTGGGGCTGTTCCGCTAGCTACCGACGAGTACGGATGGGACAAAAGCGGTGAACTGTTGGCCATAAACGACGGCGGCGCCGGTGGTCGGAAACCCCTCCGGATAGCCGGGGTGAATATCGTTTCGTCGAATCGTGAGAATGCGGACGAGAGGACCGGTATTACCTAGGCTACGAGAAGAGCGAAGCTGACCCGCTCCGCGAGGAAGCCACCGGAACACTCTCGGACTCGAGACGAGCGATCGACCCGTTAGACGGCGGAAACAGCGTATACGACCAGTTGTCCGAGCGGAACGACGGCGACGAGCCCCCACTTCAGCAGTGGTCGCTTGTCTTGCGTGGCAGCGGCCATGTAGAGTCCGCCGAGGACGGCAATCGTTCCGATGAACAGGAGAACGTGATTCGTTAGTTCCGCTAGCTCTCCGGGATACGACGTAGATTGGCCCCCGAACGCGAAGAATCCAATGACTCCGGAAACTGAAAGGGCGAAGTAAGCCCACAGCACCAGCACCGCGATTTCAACCACGGAAGTCTCCGATGCGACACGAACATAGAGGATGGCCGCAACGGCGATCGGAAGGACGTTCAGGACGAAGTCCACGATCAGGAGGCTCCGGACTTGGGACAACGGTCCGTTCACTGCGAGCAAGACGAGACCGGTGACGAAGAGAGCGCTACTGACCCCCTCGAGCAATCGATCCCTTCCGACCTCGTACCGCGCGGATATACCATGCATAGTTTCTGTCGTATTTATTGTGTATTCCGGTCGCGTACTCAGACTCTATGGCCTCGGTTCGACGACCGAACTGTGAGGTTCAAGGAACCGCTATCAGACTATTCCGGACTATTTTCGTTGTACGGTCACATTCACACTATCGAGTGTTTCGCCGTCAACTGTTGCCTTGAATTGCAACTTTTGGTTCGCAGCTTCTGAAAGGACAACGGGATCCTCCCAACGCCTATCGTCGGCGGACAGCCGTCTCTGCTCGAGGATATCGGCCGTTCCGTCGTTGAACTTTACTTGCGTTATCGTGGGTGGTTTCGACCAGTTCCCGTGTGGGCCTGTCACGTTCCCGTCGGAATCGATCCACGTCTCGTTGACCGAGTACGTCACTTCGACTGTCATAGTGTGCGACCAGTCCTTGGTAATCTCGATTTCGGTGACTTCCCCAAAGACTTCACCAGTTGCAGGTTCTTCGGTAGACGTAGTATACTCGGCGCTGCTCCCGAGACAACCGCTGAGCGGAAGCGTGACGCTGAGGAGGGCAACGAGAGCGATCGCCTGCAGGCGTTGCGGGTCCATTTACGATGACTATTACTCTACAATAACTCTAAGAATAAAAAACAATCACTATTATATGATACTTACCTCAACCTACCTGTTTTGACGAGGATGATCACCGACTCGAGCGTCAGCTCAGAGGTCCGCGACGTCTTCGATAGCGTCGGTCAGTTCCTTGATCGACTCGAGGTCGTGTTCGCCCATGTGACCGATGCGGAACGTCTGCTCGCCGAGCGCCGAACCGTAGCCGTTCGAGAAGACGAAGTCGTACTCCTCCGAGACGGCGTCGATGGTCGCGGCGACGTCGATGTCCTGGGTGTTCTCGATGCAACTCACCGTTTGGGACTCGTAGCCCTCCTCGGGGAACATATCGAAGTGCTCGCGGGCCCACTCGCGGGTGTACTCGGCCATCTCGCGGTGGCGCTCGTCCCGGGCCTCGTGGCCCTCCTCGAGCATGTGCTTCATCTGCTTGCGGTAGGCGAGCATGACCGGGATGGCGGGCGTCGAGTGGGTCTGGCCCTTCCGGTCGTAGTAGTCCAGCGAGCGCTGGAAACCGCCGTACCACGACGCGGAGTCGCTCTCGAGTTCGCGCTCGTAGGCGTCGTCGCTGACGACGCAGACCGCTAAGCCGGGGGGCATCGCGAAGGCCTTCTGGACCGACGTGAAGATGACGTCGATGTTGTGGTCGTCGATCTCGACGAGGTCACCGCCCAGCGCGGAGACGGCGTCGACGACGAAGTAGGTGTCCTCGAACTCGGCGACGACGTCGCCGATCTCCTCGATGGGGTTGCGGACACCGGTCGAGGACTCGTTCATCACGCAGGTGACGACGTCGTACTCGGTGTCGCTCTCCTCGAGGCGCTCGCGAACGTCCTCGGGTTTGACCGCCTGTCCCCACTCGTACTCGAGGGTGTCGACGGTTTTGCCGAGGCGTTCGGCGACGTTGGCCTGGCGTTCGCTGAAGCTGCCGCAGGTCGTGACGAGGACGTTCTCGTCGACGAGGTTCAGAATCGAACTCTCCATGAACTCGGTCCCCGAGCCGGTGAGGATGATGACCTCGTTGTCGGTGCCGAGGAACTCCTTCGTGTCCTCGACGATGGTCGTGTAGAGGTCGGTCATCCGGTCCATCCGGTGGCCGAACATCGGCTGGCTCATCTCCTCGATGACGTCTTCGCGTACCTCGGTCGGACCCGGGATGTACAGCGTCTTGTCGGGGTAGTCGTCCTTGTATTCGCGTTTCTCGGTCACGGAAGTCACCTGATACGGTCTACTGCGTCGTGGGGTGGTATGGTACTTTTGATGCCTACCGGAACCAGGGCGGCCGATCGACGGCTGTCCGCGGGACGGTCCGCCCCGAACTGCGGCGTCCGATCGCTCGGCGATCGGGACGACGCCGATCGGAAACGGGCTCGGTGTCCGGTCTCGAGGGCGACGGATCCGCAGAGCGCTACTCCGACGTCGACCCCTCGATCCGAATCTCGCCGTGCATCGTGTTGCGATGGGGCTCGCAGGCGTAAGCTGCCATCTCATCGCTGGCCTCGAACGCGAGGAACTGATCGGCGGGCTGCTCTTCGCTAGTCAACTCCGTCGAGAGGTCGTCGACGACCTCGTCGTCGGCGTTTCGAATCTCGATGTTGTGCACGGTTCCGTCGCCCTCGGTCCAGCCGAGTTCGTACGTTTCACCGGCCTCGAGGACGAGCGTCGGATTCGACAGGTCCTCGATGGATGCCGGGGCAATTCCTTTCCACTCGATGGTTTGCGCGCTGAAGTCGATTCGCGTCCCCGGGTCGATCCGAACCTCCTGTCCCTCCGCCGACTCCTCGTCGTCGGACGAATCCGATCCGCGGTCGACGGGCGTCTCGACGGCGATCTCGCCGCGCATCGTGCTCTCGTGGGGCGCACACACGTAGGTAGCCATCTCCTCGGTGGCCACGAACTCGAGCCACTGGTCCTCGTCGGGCTCCTGGGTCACGGGTGTCGAGAGACCGTTGATGACGTCACCGTGGGCGTCGCGAATTTCGATGTTGTGGCCGAGGCCGTCGCCCTCGGTCCAGCCGAGGCGGTACGTCCGTCCCGCCTCGAGCGGGAGGGTCGGGTTCACGTCGTCCTCGATTCCGCTCGGCTCGAGGACCCGCCACCCGTCGTGTTCGCCGCGGAGTTCGATATCGAATGGCGCTGCTTCCGCGTCGTCGGTCGCTTCGTCGCCGTTCTCCTGGCTCTCGTCGTCGGTTTCGTCCGGCTCTGACCCCGAGCCCTGTTCGTCGGACGATTGGGAGTCCGCGTCGGCGTCGGCAGCGTCGTCCGGGCCGTCGACGCTGCTCTCGTCGATACAACCGGCGAGTGCGGCGGTCGCCGTCGCGAGCCCGGCGGCTCGAATCACGGTCCGGCGAGGCAGCCGGTCGGAATTGGACATACTCCCACTACTGTCACGCGATAAAAAATTCTTCCTATCGATTAGGTTGCGTACGTCGCTCCGGTCGTCTGTGCGGCGTCGCCGCACTGCTCGCGTTTCGATCGAACCGGAAGTCACCCGTCGTCGAAAAACCGCAAAACGAGGAAATCGGGACGGACAAATCGGGAGAAAGCGCGTTCCGTTCAGCGTCGAACTACGGCGAACGCTGTCCGTCGTTACTCTTCGGACTCGTTACCGCTCTCGGATTCGTTTCCGTTCGCGGACTCGTTGCCGTTCGCGGACTCGTTGCNNNNAGAGATGTGTATAAGAGACAGGGGTTGGCAGACGTACTCGACCATGTTCTCGCTGGCTTCGAACTCGAGCATCTGGTCGCTGGGCTCCTCCTCGTCGGTCTCCTCGGTCACGAGATCATTGACGACGGTGCCGCTGTCGTCCCGGATCGCGATGTTGTGGGTCTTTCCATCGCCCTTCGTCCAGCCGATCTCGTACGTTTCGCCGGCCTGGAGGATGAGCGTCGGGTTCGACTCGCCCTCGATATCGCTCGGAGCGACACCCGTCCACTCGGTCGTCTGGGCGTCGAATTCGATCGTCGTATCGGGGTCGATCTGGTACCCGTCGCTGCCGCCGTTTCCGTCGCCGTTCTCGTCGCCGTTGTCGCTACCGCCGCCACAGCCGGCAACCATCGTGGCCGCTGCCGTCGCACCTGTAAGCTTCAATGCCGTCCGCCGTGAGATTGGGTTATCTCGTGCCATCACTACGGGATTAGGATTGAGTACATAAAAATTGATACCCTCTATCGTGACACTGTCATGTGTTGACACACCATTCAGCGTTCTGGTATGTTCCCGTGATATGACAGTCCGAGACGACTCGAGAGTGCCTCACAAACCGTTACAGCACTCGACGACTGCGCGAGTGAAATCGAACCGCGAACCCTCTCTCCTTCCTGTATTATCTTATTTCTGATAACGAAGGAGAGTGAATCGTACGATTTGTCGAAGTCGACGATAGAGCGGCTCAGAGCGGTCCACGGTCTTCGGTTGCGAACTCGTCGCCGCGCCCGATCGACAGGCGCAGGAACACCGGTACGGCCAGCAGCGCGATGGCGATCTCGAGGCCGCCGACGGCGAGGAAGGCCAGGCCGTAGCCGTAGTCGCTGGCGACGGTGCCGCCGATCAGGAACCCGCCGAGGAAGCCGAGGCTGCCGGCGACGTTGAAGCCGGCCATCGCGAGGCCGCGCTCGCTCTCGGCGGCGATGTCGGTGACCAGCGCCATCGTCGCCGGCGAGACCAGCGCGCCGAGGACGCCGACGCCGACCATGCCGATCGCCGCGGTCGCGATCGACGGCGCGGCTCCGACCGCGAGGATTCCGACGCCGTAACACACCGAGCCGACGACGATCGGTATCGTTCGGCCGATCCGGTCCGAGAGCGCCCCCATCGGGTACTGTAACAGCGCGAAGGGGGCGAAAAAGCACGCCAGCAAGAGCCCGGTCGCAGCGGGACCGACGTCGAAGGCGTCCTGAAAGTAGAGCGTGCCGACGAGCGCGAAGAAGCCCGCCGTCATTCGGTCGATGAAGCCGAAGGCGAAGGGGATCGACAGCGTCGGTCGCTTCCGAACGCCCTCGAGAAGCGCGCGAACGGCCCGCCGGCTGTCGGGCGAGCGGTCCGGAACCTGTCTCTTATACACATCTCTTAGCGGGCTGG
>NZ_AOIS01000015.1 GCF_000337495.1 Haloterrigena salina JCM 13891 | reverse complement strand
TGTGTATAAGAGACAGCTCGAGGTCCATTAGCATGGTCATCGTCAGCGAGAACGCGCCGATGGTCATCGCGCCCTGTACGAACCGCATGAGGAGGACGCCCTCGAACGGGATCGATCCGATCGCGGGGACGGCGGCGAGGGCGGCGTAGCTGGCGGCGCCGGCGAGCGCCCCGGCGACGATGAACGGCGTGCGACGCCCCGTGATATCGCTCGCGGCGCCCCAGACGCCGACGAAGGCGACGTACCCCGCGAACTCCGCGACGAGGAACCACATGCTGGCATCGAGGTCGGTCGCCGCAAAGGCCGACGTCGCCGCGTCGGCCCCGAGCGCGTCGACGAGGGTCGACACGCCCGGATAGAGCAACAGCTGGGAGAACAGCACGGCGAAGACGACGGCCGCGAGCACGATCCGATCCCGGTCACTCGAGTGCACGTTTCCCCTTTCTCACCGCCGGCTATCAAGGTCGTCGGTCTCGGCCGACCGTGGGACCGTGGGTCCGGCTGGGCTTTCCGCGTCCCTGCCGCCCGCGCGTCGGCTGACCGGATCGGGCTCCCAACCGAGACGGGCGCGGCCGCGTGAGCCGTCGGCGCGCTGGCGGCGCCGCGAGATAATACCCGACTCGGTGAACCGATGCGTTTTCGTTCTCTGACGACCTGTCTTCCTCGATGACTTTCACGCGCCGCGGATTCCTCGCAGCGGGGGCGACCGCCGGAGCGAGCGCGCTCGCCGGCTGTACCGATTTCGTCGCCGATTCGCTCTCGTCGGATTCGGCGACCGTCGCTCGAGGGGCCCTCGAGGAGACCGGCTACGCCGAACGTACCGTCGAAGAGGTCGTCGTTGAACGGACTGTCGGCCGGTTCGGACTCGAGCGGACGATCGAGGCCCGCAACTGGTACGCCGAGTACGACCGTGCGCTCGCGCTCGACGCGCTCGGACTGGGACGGCTGCAGGCGTCGGTCGTCTCCGCGCTCACGACGCCGCAGGTGTCAGTGCTCGGAAAGACGTTCAATCCCGTCGGCGACTACTCGACGGACGAACTCGTCGCGCTGATCCAGAGCCGGTACGACGAACTCGAGGACGTCGAGCGCGTCGGTGCGGAGTCGGTTTCGATACTGGGGACGGAGGCGACGCTGGTCCGCTACCGCGCCGAGGCTCGACTGATCGACGCCGGGACGACCGTCGACGTCTTCCTGCAGGTCAGCGAACCCGTCGTCCACGGAGACGACTTCGTGATCGGCGTCGCCGTCTTCCCCCAGGCACGGGGCTTCGAAACCGAGTCCGGGAACGTCCGGACGCTGCTCGAGACCCTCGAGCACGACTGAGCGGGCGGTGCGAGCGGCGCGAGGGCTCGAGCGATCCGCGGCGAGAGCGCCGTTTCGTGCGAAGGAACCCACAGCATTACGTCGAATCGGGAACACCGTCCACGGCATGAAGGGTGTTCGGTCGTGACGCAGCCAGCCCAGGACGACGAAACCGTCAAAGAACTCGTCCGGCAGCACTGGGACGGCCGCGCGGCGACGTTCGACGAGGAACCCCAGCACGGGATTCACACCGGCGAACAGCGCGACCGCTGGCTCGAGGTCCTCCGCGAGCGGATCGGCGACGACCCGCGTCGCGTCCTCGACGCGGGCTGTGGAACGGGCGTCCTCTCGCTGTTGCTGGCGGCACTCGGCCACGACGTTACCGGCGTCGATTTCGCGCCGTCGATGCTCGAGCGCGCCCGGGAGAAGGCTCGAGCGGCGGGCCACTCGATCGAGTTCCACCGCGGGGACGCGGAGTCGCTCGCCGTTCCGGACGACGCGTTCGACCTCCTTACGGCCCGCCATCTCGTCTGGACGCTGCCGAACCCCGCGGCGGCGATTCGAGAGTGGCGACGGGTCGTCGAGCCGGGCGGTCGAATCCTCCTCGTCGAGGGGTACTGGGACCACGACGAGCCGTGGGATGAGTACGAGGAAATTCACGACGCCCTCCCGCTGTACGACGGTCGGCCGCCGGACGAACTGCGCGAGGTGCTCCTCGAGGCGGGCCTCCGGGACGTCGAGTACGACCCGCTGCGGGATCCGACGCTGTGGGGACGAGCGCCCCGCCACGACTATTACCTGATGATCGGGACCGTTCCCCGTTGAGCTCGGTTCGTCAGGGGGTCGTGGCGGCGACTACGGCCGAATGTAGGCGTAGCCCTCGTCCTGCAGCCGGGTCAGCTCCCCGCCGCCGGAGGGGACGGTCTCGACGCCGTCGACGAGGTCGGACTCCGCGAGGTCCTTCAACTCGAGGGTGTTGCCACAGGCCTTGACCGAGAGGCCGCGCTCGAGCAGTTCTTCGACCATGTTGCTGCCGTCGCCGCCGGCCGTCAGCGGTTCGATCCCCTCGGCCTGCGCGACGATAGCGATGTCGTCGATCTCGACGGAGTCGTCCTCCGTGAGATTCTTGGCGATGGTAAGGGCGGTCTGTCGCTGGTCCGGGTCGTCGGCGATCAGGTGGAATACTGTCTGCACGATCGGCTCTCGGCCACGTGCGGTGGTAGTTGTTGGCCCTGCAAGGTGAGGCTGCTTGAGCGGTCATAACTTCGGATAGTCTATGCTGGGACCCAACCCCATGTGACCATCCGTGAGTGTAGCGGTAAACCCTAAGCATCCGCGAGCGTAGCGAGCGGTTTCCCGCCGGAGCGGGCGAAGCCCGCGCAGGCGGCCCTTTTTCATCGAAGTCCGCGGGAGCTCTGCTCCCGCGGGCCCATCAGAAATCGCAGATTTCTGAGGACGTTTTTGCACCGAGTGGTTCGCCGCAGGCGAACCCGAGGTGTAAAAAGTTCGTGCGTGAGAATACCACTGAATCGGCTGCGGTTTTTGCCGTTACTGAGACGCATATGTTTCTGCAGTAGTATGCATACGAAACATGAGCGACGACGCGAGCGACGGGACCGCCGACGAATCGGAGCGTCCCGAGCGCGGTCTCGGGACACGAAGCGTCCACGCCGGCCAATCGCCCGACCCGGAGACGGGAGCGATGGCCCCGCCGATCTTCCAGACGACCTCCTACGTCTTCGACGACGCCGACACCGCCGCCGACCGCTACGCCTTGGAGGACGACGGCTACATCTACTCCCGCATCGCGAACCCGACCGTTCGCACCCTCGAGAAGCGCCTGGCTTCCCTCGAGGGCGGTGCGGACGCGGTCGCGACGGCCAGCGGGATGGCCGCGCTGGATTCCGCCACGCTGATCCTCGCCGAGGCGGGCGACAACGTGGTCTGTTCGACCGACACCTACGGCGGCACGACGGCCTACTTCTCGAAGACCGCCTCCCGCAGAAACATCGAGACGAAGTTCGTCCCCACCCTCGAGTACGACGCGTACGAGGACGCCATCGACGAGGACACCGCGTTCGTCCACGTCGAGACGATCGGGAACCCCTCTCTCGTCACGCCCGACTTCGAGCGCGTCGCCGAAATCGCCCACGAGAACGGCGTTCCGCTCGTGGTGGACAACACCTTCGCGACGCCGGCGCTCTGTCGCCCGCTCGAGCACGGCGCCGACGTCGTCTGGGAGTCGACGACCAAGTGGCTCCACGGCTCCGGGACGACCGTCGGCGGCGTCCTCGTCGACGGCGGCTCGTTCCCGTGGGGCGAGCACGGCTACGACGAGATCGCGGGGCCGAACCACGCCTACCACGACGTCGACTTCTCGCGGGACTTCCCCGAAGCACCGTTCGCCGCGACGGCGCGGTACCGCTCGTTGCGCAGCCTGGGGAACCAGCAGTCGCCGTTCGACGCCTGGCAGACCCTCCAGGGCCTCGAGTCGATGCCGCTGCGCGTCGAGAAACACTGCGAGAACGCCCAGGTCGTCGCGGAGTACCTGGCCGATCACGAGGACGTCGCGTGGGTCACCCATCCGGGCCTCGAGGACCATCCGACCCACGACAATGCTCGACAGTATCTCGCGGACTTCGGCGGCATGGTCGCGTTCGGCCTCGAGGGCGGCTTCGAGGCGGGCAAGGCCTTCTGCGAGAACGTCGAGGTCGCGCAGTTCCTCGCGAACATCGGCGACGCGAAGACGCTGGTCATCCACCCCGCGAGCACGACCCACGGCCAGTTGACCTCCGAAGAGCGGGAGGAAGCGGGCGTGACCGACGACCTCGTCCGGATGTCGGTCGGGATCGAGGACCCCGCGGACATCCTGGCCGACCTCGAGCAGGCCATCGAGGCCGCGAGCGACTGACACCCTGATACCCCCAACTCACAGCTATGACGACCAAAAACACGATCGATCTCGGCGAGTTCCAGTTCCGCTCCGGGGAGTCGATCCCGAGCCTCGAGGTAGCCTACGAGACCTACGGCGAGTTTACGGGCGATAACGCGGTGCTGGTCTGTCACGCGCTCACCGGGAGTTCCCACGTCGCTCGGCGGCCGGACTCGGGCGGCGACACCGCCGGTCAGGCCCGCGCCTGGTGGGGCGACGTCGTCGGCCCCGGGAAGGCCATCGACACCAGCGAGTACTACGTGATCTGTGCGAACGCGCCCGGGTCGTGTTACGGGACGACCGGCCCGTCCAGCGAGAGCCCAGAGACGGGCGAGCCCTACGGGACCGACTTCCCGCCGGTCACGGTCGGCGACTGGACCCGGTCGCAGCGCAAGCTGCTCGACAAACTCGGCGTCGGCCGGCTCCGCGCGGTCGTCGGCGGCAGCGTCGGCGGGATGAACGTCCTCGACTGGCTGCGCCGGTACCCGGACGACGTCGAGCGGGCCGGCGTCGTCGCTTCGGCCGCCCGTCTCGATCCGCAGTGTCTCGCGCTCGACACGGTCGCCCGGCGGGCGATCACCAGCGATCCGAACTGGAACGGCGGCCACTACTACGGCGGCCCCGAGCCCGAGGACGGGCTGGCTCGAGCGCGCCAGATCGGTCACATCATGTACCTCTCGAAGGCCTCGATGAGCCGCAAGTTCGGCCGGCGCTCGGCGGGCCGGGAGACCGTCCGCGAGGAGCAGCCCGACCCCGCGGCCGCCTTCTTCCCCTACCGGGAGGTCGAGTCCTATCTCGACTATCAGGCCGAGAAGTTCGTCGATCGGTTCGACGCCAACAGCTACCTCTACATGACCCGCGCGATGGACGACTTCGATCTCTCGGCGGGCTACGAGTCCGACGCCGACGCGCTGGCGGCGTTCGAGGGCGAACTCCTCCTGCTCTCCTTTACCGGCGACTGGCACTTCACCACCGAGCAGGCCGAGGCGCTGGCCGAGGCCGCCCGCGAGGCGAGCGTCGACGTCGCCCACCACGTCGTCGAGTCCGACCACGGCCACGACGCCTTCCTCGTCGAACCCGAGAAGGTCGGGCCGCCGCTGTCGGACTTGCTCGAGACCGGCCTCGCCGGGCGGGCGATCACCGACACCGCCGGCGAGGACGAGCCCGTCGAGTCCGAGTCGTTCGCGCCGGTGCACACGAGTCTTTTCTCGGAGTAACGTGCCGGCGCACCGTCGCGAAAAAACCGTCGTATCGGTCGAACCGTACTGCGCTGCAGGTCACCGCATCGTCGATCGAAACCGATCCCTCGAGCCGATCAGGCGGCCGATCGCTGCACGTCAGGGACGAGGTTGCGCATGACGTAGACGGTCCCGGCCGCAATGGCACCGACGACGAGTCCGAGGACGACGGCGTTGATGATCAGGCCGCCGACCTCGATATCGGTGTTGTCCAGTTGTGACACGGCGAGGAACGACGAGAGGATCCACAGCGCGGCCGTGCCGGCCAGCGCGCCTGCACCGGCGGTGAGCATCGTCTGTCGGTCGTCGGCCGCCATCCGAACGCCGAGGTAGCCGCCGACGAGCAGCGCGATCGTCGCAGCGATGTGCGGGACGCCGCTGATCGGCATTCCGGCGAACGTGAGCGCGACGAAATCACTGCCGATGCCACCGTCGACGATACTCTCGTCAACGATTTCGCTGAGAATTACGATAAGCCCCATTCCGGCCCCCAGAAGGGCGTAGAGGGCGACGATCGCCTTGACGTACGCCTTCGTAAGCGGTTCCGTCAGGAGGTCCGTAAGCGCCTCCTGGTTCGCCGCCGGCTGGGCCGGCTGTCCGCGAGTCGCGGTCTCTTCGTAACTCGTTTGCTCCTCTGCCTCGAGGTTCGGATCTGACATATCACGAGACTCTCAGCTTCGATACTTATTCTTTCTGGAAGAACAGTCATCTTTGATAATACTATTGGCGTCACGTGCCACGCAGCGGCGTCACCGACCGACGGATCGACAAGTCAGCTATCGGTCGATAGCGTGTGTCTCGGCCTCGAGACGGACGCGGTCGACTGTTCCCAGTCACCGATCGGTTTTGCGTCTCTCCGAGTTGTAGCGACCGAACTCGCTCGAGGACGTATCCGGGAACGGTGACCTCGGTCCCGACGACCGGGGCGTTCTCGCTTTGGACCTGAACGAACCGGTCGACGATCCACGCGACCGTCACGTCCGTCGGCAGTGCGTCGCTTTCCAGTGCCTCGTACGACTGAGAGTCGGTACCACTCCCTCGCATCCCCGTCTGCGTGGCTAACACCGCCGATGATGCCCCCGCAACGAACTGCCGCCGCTTCATATTCTGCTCTGGAACTACTGTATGGAAAATTTAACACTCTGAATGTCCTGAATTTCTCGCTGATAGTATCACGCGGGCATCGATCCAAACTGTGCGTGAGACCGCCAGCAACTGCGTCGCTGTGGATCAACTACGTCGATCTGCCGCAGTAGTATCACGGACGAGTTCGGCGGGTCGGGAGCGTCGTCTCGAAAACAGGCTGCAACTCAGTCTGCGGAGCCATCGGTCGACGAGCGGTACTGGTGATCAGCGTCCGACGGGACGAACTGGCTGGAGTTGACCGACGACGAGGAGCCGGTGAGCCAGCGCCGGAGATCGCTCGCGAAGAGGACGGGGCTCTCGAGTCGGAAGAGCCGACCTGTGATGCTCATCCCGGTCGGCGAGCGGATCATCGCGATCAGGGCCCACATGGTGCCGGCCGCGAGCGATCCCATCGCGGAGTTCGACATGCCGAGGCTGAGGAAGGTCATGCCGTAGACGAACCCGATCGCCATCGAGGGGAGGCTCGTTCCGAGGGGAACGCGAGCGCTGGCGTCGCGGAGGGTCGGCGCCAGGAAGATGATCGAGAGCCCGCTTCCAATCATGAAGATGAAGTCTTGCCACATCATACAAGTACTTACTCGATTGCGAGTTAAAACCCTCTCGGTATCGAAATCGGCCGTTATAGTGGACATTCGTCGATTCGTGATTGTTCGCGTTCGGGTCCGGTATCGGCATGATCGATAGTGTGGAATTCGTTCGATACAGCGGTCGCTCCCGAGTAATACGACCCAGTAATGCGGCGTAGTCGTCCGGACGATCCGGTCGAAATCGGAGAAACGAGCCGTTACTCGACGCGCTCGGAGAGGACGCCTTCCTCGAGGAGGACCTCGCGGGCCTCGGCCATCGAGGTTACGACGACGTCGCAGTGGGGTTCGACGGCCGGTTTCGGCTCGAAGCCGACCGCGAGGCCGGCGACTTCCAGCATCGGCAGATCGTTGGCGCCGTCGCCGACCGCGACGGTGTCTTCGAGGTCGGCGCCGACGTCGTCGGCGAGGTCCTCGAGTGCGTCGTCCTTGGTGCCCTCGATGAGCGGTCCCTCGACGGCGCCCGTGAGTTCGCCGTCCTGCATCGGGAGTCGGTTCGAGACGATGTGGTCGACGGCGACGTCCTCGCGCTCGAGCGCGGCGGCGACGCCGCGTTCGAAGCCACCGGTGAGGATCGCGGTAGTGACGCTGGCGTCGTTCAGTTCGGCGATGAGGTCAGCGGCACCCTCCCGGAGTTCGACCTGATCGAAAGCCGCCTCGGCATCGGCTTCCGGCAGGCTCTCGAGGAGCGCCGCGCGCTTGCGGAGGCTCTCGGCGTAGTCAATCTCGTCGTTCATCGAGCGCTCAGTGATCTCGGCCATTTCGTCGGCGACGTCGCGGCGATCGCCGAGCAACACGGTCATCTCGGAGTCCGAAAGCGTCCCGTCGAAGTCGAAAGCGACGACTGTCATCGCCCGCCGATTGTCGGCCCCCGGATAAACCAGTTCAGGTTTCACTCCGGCGGATCGGGACCGCGCTCGGCGAGTCGAACCGGCGGTGGCGACGCGATTTCCGAGCCGGCTGCGATCTGAAAGACAGTTTATTTATTTCGGCTGCCAGTATCGTTCGAGGGAGACTCACCGATGCGCGCGCTCCGGCCCCCGACTCGAGACGATTCGGCGACGTTTCTCCCGACGCTGGTCGCGAACCTGCTTCCGCTGGTCGGCGTCCTCCGATTTGGGTGGGAGCCCGCGACGCTGGTGTTCGTCTACGCCGCCGAGGTGCTGGTGTCGTTGCTGGTCGCGAGCGGGAAGGCGCTGTTCGCCCAGCGTCGGCCGACGAGCGACCGGGAGGCCGGCGTGCTGTCGGTCTCGGATGCCCTGCTGACGGCCAAACGCGGCGGCGTTCGGCCGGTCACGTGGCTGCCACCGATCCCGGTTCGGAACGTCTCGTTCGCGCTGGTCGTCCTCTACGTGACGCCGGTGTACGCGTTTTTCGTCGGGATCTATCTGCACGAAACCTTCGACGCCGGGATGGAACTGTTCCGGGCCGAGGTGCTGTTAAGCGTCGTCGCGCTGTTCGTCGGACAACTCGTCGCGATCGGCCGCGACTATCTCGGTCGGCGGCGGTACGAACGGACCTCTCCCTACGCGGTCGTCGAGACGCCCGCTCGACGGGTGTTCTTCCTGGCCTTCGTCCTGACGGTCGGCCCCGCCGTCGGTTCGACCGGCGCGCTCGCCCTCGTCGTCCTGTCTCTTATACACATCTCT
>NZ_AOIS01000014.1 GCF_000337495.1 Haloterrigena salina JCM 13891 | reverse complement strand
CCCTCCGCGCGCTCGCTCGGATCGCCGGCGGCGCGCCGCTGTTCGGCCTGCTCTGGCTGGCGGTCGTCTCCGTCCTCGCGAGCGCGACCGGTTCGTCGCTGGTCGTCCCCGTCGGCGCCGCCGCGCTGGTCGCCGCGGTGCTGCTCGCGTTCGGCGTCCAGCTCGCTGCCTACTTCCTTCGGTACGGTACCCTCGAGTACCGGCGTTACGACGAGGCGATCGTCGCCTACGATACGTTCCTCGAGGAACCCCAGTGGGCGGCGCCGGTGCAAGAAATCCGGGACGTGACGGTCGCCACCGACTGGTTCGACGAGCGACTCCTCGGCGCCGGGCGGCTCCGGCTGACGGTCGGCTGGGACGACGACGCGCCCGCGCGGGAAATCGGCCCGGTACGGGACGTGATACGTGTCGCCGAAGCGCTCGAGATACCGTCCGCCTCGAAACCGACCGCGTGACGATGGGTTTCGGCGCCTCGCGGTCGACGTCCTTCGGTCGCCGGCGCACTATCGCACACGTACGCGGGTGCGCCTAACGGACAAAAACAGCTACGCTACCGGCTCTATGCGCTCGAGTCAGTCGTCGACGACGCGCACGGAATCGCCGACGCGAAGCGTTTCGCCGCGGTCGGCCTCGGCCACGCGGGAGATGAGCATCACCGTGTAGTAGTGGTCGAAGGCGTCCGCGTCGGCCCAGTCGGGGAACGTTTCCTCGCGTTTCTCGACGAATCGCTGCCGGAACTCCTCGATCGGCTCGCCGGACTCGGGATCTCGTCGGGGGACGACACAGCGACCGCAGGGGGTGACGCCCTCGAACCGGACGCCGTCGACCTCGAAGGCCGGAGCGTCCTCGCCGACGAAGCGGTCCTCCCAGAACGGTTCGACGCCGCCGATCTCGACGTTCGCGCGGAGGCGCCGACGAGCCCCCTCGACGGTCATCCCCTCGTCGTCGAACCAGTCGGCGACGGTCTCGAGCGTGGCGGTGCTGATCACCGACGGCCCCATCTCGCGGCGGTCGACGTAGCCGAGCGTTCGGTCGCGCTCGAGGGTCAGCTCTACGTCGAAGAAGTCGCCGAACCAGTCCGCGGCGCGGTCGCGGCCGGTTTCCGTCTCGAGCTCGAACCGGACGACCTCGCCGTCGGGCGCTTCGACCTCGAGGACCGCCGTTTCGGCGGCTTCACCGCCTCCACGTCGTTGCGACGGAGTCGCAACGCCCGGATCGAAATCGGTCCGCAGGTCGTGGACCCGCTCCGTCCGCTTCCCGTTGAGCACTTCGCCGTCCGCGTCGAAGAGGGCGAACTCCCGATCGGACGCGAGCGTGCCGCCCGCGAGAAGTTCGGCGGTCTCGAGTTCGATACCGTCGAGTCCCTTGATCGGATAGACCCTGAGCCGCTCGAGTCGTGCCATTGGTAAAATGTGACACGAGACGCACATATAGTTGTTCGTTCGAACGTCATCGGCGGCGACGGTCCGCCGGTCGGCGCCGGTAGCCGATCGTTCGGACGACGGTTCGATCGGGTTGCCGGCGGGCGCTCCCCGTCGCGTCACTCCTCATCGACGCGACGGGCGGTCACCCGAAACAGGTTCAGCCGCGTGCTGAACACCTGCGCGTCGCCGACGAGTTCGTACTCCGCGCCCGTCTCGAGTTGCTCGCGCGCGAAGAGGTGAGTCGTGGTTCCGACCGCCCCGCCCTCGAGCGTCGAGCGGGCGACGTAGCCCGCGTACTCGTCGGGTTGTGTGAGGACCGGCACCGTTTCGCCGTCGGGCGTTCGAAGAAGCCGAACGACGGTCGTCGCCGGCAGTCGATCGACGAGGCGAACGGTCAACCCCGGGCGGTAGTCGTCGAGCGATACCAGCACGAGATGACGGTCTTCGGACTGCGCGTCCGCCTCGGACGACTCGGTCTCGACGTCGGTGGCTTCGATCGAGGCGGACGTACCGACGACGACGATACTGGCGGTGTCGATCCGCGCTTTCGATGCGTTCGACGACTCGCCCGCTGCGGCCGACGACCTGTTCGACTGATTCTGACTCCGTTCGGCGGTCATGTGACGGTGTGGTAGTGGCGGTCTCTGTCGGTCGTTCCTCTACCGGCGTCGATTCGGACCCGCTTCCCGAACCCAATCAAAAATAATCGACGGAGGAGTACGCGACGGAAGCGCTACGAGACGTCGGTCGAGAGGAGGTTCAGCGTCGGGCTGAACATCGTCGCTTCTTCGCCGAGCGTCGCGCTCTCGCCGCTACTGATGGTCCCCTCGCGGATGAACATGAGCGTCGTGGGACTTACCGGGCCGCCGTCGACCTGGTACCGCACGACGTGGCCGACGTACTCGTCGGAGGCGGACGACGCGGGGCTCGAGGAAGCGCGGCTCCGACGGCTCTTCGAAGACACCCGCGTACAGGAGTACGCCGACGGCAACGACTGGTTTCCGTCGCTGCCGATCGCCGAATCGATTACCGCGACCGGCGAGATCGAACGCGGCGGCGTGATCCCGATCGTCCTGTTCGTCGACGAGGCCGAAGCGATCACCGCCCTGGTCGTCGATCTCGACGTGCGGAACGACGACGTCGGAGAAGTGAGTGACGTGACGCGAGTCGAACGGTTCGTCGAGGTCCCGCTGCACGAACTGGCGGCGACCATCGTGCCGGCGGACGACACTGTCCTCGGAACCCTTCCGTCGGTCCCACTCGAGCGGCGACCGTGGTACACCGCGGTCGACGGCGGCCACCGGATCGAGGACCCGTCGCAGCCGTTCGATCGGGACGGGTGGCGAATCGGGTGGGACGACTCGGGAACCCACGGCGTCGAGATTGCCGCCGAGTTTCGGAATCGCCCGGTGTTCGCGAGCCTGGAGTCGCCCGCGACCCTCAGCGGCTACGGCCTCCCGGAACGCGACGGCGAGAACACGCTGGAGTGGTTCTTTCCGGACGACGGGTCCGTGTTCAGCGGCGACGTGCTGGTCTGGGACGTCCACGGCGTCGGGGTCGGCGGACCGGGACTGCTCGGTACCGTGACCTATCCCGGAGGCGCGGACCGACCGGCCGGATTCCGGTTCAGAGCCCACTATCAGACCGGTGCTCGAGGCGCCGAGGGTCGAGACCACCGCTCTGGCTACCGGTTCGGGCAGTCCAGTCACGAACTCGCCACCGAGTTCTGGGACGACGGGACGGTCGTTCCGATCTGGCGCCGCCAGGGGCCGGGGTTCGTTACCGAATATGCGGCCACGATAGCTGACGGGGTGTCCGCAGACACCGGAACGGATCCCGAGACCGATCCGGACGCCGGCGTCGACGGCGACGCGATCGAGAACGGCGTTCCCCATCACTCGATCGCAACGGTTGCGATGGACGTCACCCCCGGGACCACCGACGGCGTCGAGATCGAACGCTCCGACGGCGCCGAGTGGACGACGCCGGAAACGGAGTTCTACCTGGTCGGCGAGCCCGGGACGGCCGTCCGGTTTTCCAACCCCGAGGGCCCGGAAACGATCGGCGTTCCGCTCGAGGACGGCATGGAGGTCGTCGTCGTCCGCCGCAGCGCCGGGGAGATACCGGGCGCCCAGCGACTCGAGAACCGGGAGATCGAAACCGCGTTCGTCCATCCGGCGCAGTACATCGGCGACGAACCGATCCAGGGTGAACGCGTCGTCGCCTGGCTCCTGCTGGAGGCCGCGACGGCACGACTCCCTCACCCGACCGGGACCACGTCGTTCGAAACGCAGGCGACGATGCGACTGTCCGGCTACTGAACCGTCCCGCGAGTCGGTCTCGTCGAAGCGGTAGTTTTTGCCCCCGCTGGCAACAACGGAAGGGTTTACGTGCTGCGCACGATTGTCTCGCGCATGAAAGTACTGGTCACGGACCCGATCGCCGACGCGGGTCTGGACGTACTTAGAGACGCCGGCCACGAGGTCGAGACAGGCTACGAGCTCGAGGGCGAGGACCTCCTCGAGGCGGTATCGGACGCCAACGGCATGATCGTTCGCTCCGGGACCGAGGTCACCACCGAGGTGCTCGAGGCCGCCGAGGAGCTCACGATCGTCGGCCGCGCCGGCATCGGCGTCGACAACATCGATATCGACGCCGCCACCGACGAGGGCGTCATCGTCGCCAACGCTCCCGAGGGCAACGTCCGCGCGGCGGCCGAACACACCGTCGCGATGACGTTCGCGACCGCGCGCTCGATCCCGCAGGCCCACATCCGCCTGAAGAACGGCGAGTGGGCGAAAAGCGACTACCTCGGCGCCGAACTCGACGGCAAGACGCTTGGCGTCGTCGGCCTCGGCCGCGTCGGCCAGGAGGTCGCCAAGAAACTCGACTCGCTGGGCATGGACATCGTCGCCTTCGACCCCTACATTTCCGAGGAGCGCGCCGACCGCCTCGGCGCCGAACTCGTCGACTTCGAGGACTGCCTCGCTCGGGCCGACTTCCTGACGATCCACACGCCGCTGACCCCCGAGACCGAGGGGATGATCGGCGAAGAGGAACTCGACCTCCTCGAGGACGGCTACATCGTCAACGTCGGCCGCGGCGGCATCATTCAGGAGGACGCCCTCGCCGCGAAGGTCGAGGACGGCACCCTCGCCGGCGCCGCGCTCGACGTCTTCGCCGAGGAGCCGCTGTCGACGGACTCGCCGCTGCTCGAGCACGACGAGATCATCGTCACGCCCCACCTCGGCGCCTCGACGGAGGCCGCCCAGGAGAACGTCGCGACCTCGACCGCCGGGCAGGTCAACGCCGCACTCGAGGGCGAACCCGTCGCGAACGCCCTGAACGCCCCCTCGATCGACGAGAGCGCCTTCCCCCGTCTCGAGCCCTACATCGACATCGCCGAGACCGCCGGCAAGGTCGCCGCCCAGCTGCTCGAGGGTCGCATCGAGGACGTCGAGATCACCTACGAGGGCGACATCGCCGACGAGGACGTCGAGTTCGTCACCGCCAGCGCCCTGAAGGGCGTCTTCGAACCGCTCGAGTGGCAGGTCAACGCCGTCAACGCGCCCCAGATCGCGGAGGATCGGGGCGTCGACGTGACTGAATCGAAAACGCGGCAGGCCGAGGACTTCCAGAGCCTGATCTCGGTGACCGTCAGCAACGACGACGACGAGGTCTCCGTCGACGGCACCCTCTTCGCCGGCGACGACCCGCGGATCGTCCGCGTCGACGGCTACCGCGTCGACGCCATCCCCCACGGGAAGATGGTCGTCACGCGAAACACCGACGAGCCCGGCGTCATCGGCCTCATCGGCTCCGTCATGGGCGACCACGACGTCAACATCGCCGGCATGTTCAACGCCCGCGAGACCATCGGCGGCGAGGCCCTGACCGTCTACAACGTCGACAGCGAAATCCCCGATGGGGCCCGCGAGGAACTCGAGGCCGACGACCGCATCATCGGCCTCAACTACATCACGCTGAACGGCCAGGCCTGAGCCGGTCGAACGGGATTCGTCCGATTCGCGACTCAGGGCTTCGCGTCCGCTCTCGCGGGAAGCGTCTGGAGACAGTTCCGGCAGTACGTGTAGCAGTGATCGTTTTCCGTTCCGCAGACGCGACAGGTGACCGGTTTCTCGAGCCGTCTCTGTGAACTCATCGTCGGTGTTCAGCCCTCGAGGGTCATACCCGACGCGCTGACGTTTGCAAGCCCAGCCCCCAAACGGGGATATATCATACTTCGGTCAAGTCGGTGCCGCCGGACGCCGCACTCACGCCCGGTGGGAGGTTGGCTCGTCGCTCAGTCCGTCCGACTGTTCCATCCCCGGACGTAACCGGCGAGCGACGCTCTTTTCGTCGGGTACCGATACCGGATCCCGCCGCGTCGGCGGTCGGTATCGACTCACCGTCTCGAGACGTTCACGACCGGATGATTGTAATCGGATATGACGGGTAGCATACATTTTTATGAGCCGGGATATTGCGCTTCTCGATATGAATCGTCGGAAATTCATCGCGGCGACGAGTGTCGGTGTCGGAATGGCGGGCTGTCTCACCGGGAACGGAACCGATGACGGTGACAACGGAACCGACGACGACGGCACGAACGACGCGAATATCGACGTAAACGACACCGAGGAAGGAAGCCACTCGAGCGATCCCGGTACCGACGGGAACGGGAGTCAGAACGACAGCAACGAGTCCTCGGCCGATTCGGAGCCCAACGAGTCCGACGACTCGACTGGGGACGACACCGACGAAACGGACGGCGATGAGAACGAGACCGACGACCCGTCGGGGCGAACGACGTCGTTCGAATCCTGCGAGCGAGCGACGGTGTCCGGATCGTTCGCGGACGGCGACGTCGCCTTCGCGAGCACGGGATTCTACGACGAGGACGGTCTCTTCGGCAACACGGTGATCGAAGACGGCGTCGTCTTCGGCGACGACGTCGACGCCCCCTTCTCGGGCACGGTCGCGTTCGAGATCGGTGGCGGGTCGGGCGTCTCCGAGGGAAGCGACGAGATCGTCGTCACGGTTCCCGACTACGGCGGCGTCGGAACCGTGATCACGTCGCTGACGACCGAACAGGCCGATTACGCCGCGGGCGCCCCGACGACGCCGAACCCGCACGCCGATGACTGTCTCAGCGAACTCGAGGCCGAGGCCGGCGGCGGCGACAACGGCAGCGATGAGAACGAGACCGACGACGATAGCGAGTCCGATGGCGACGATAGCGGATCCGACGCCGACGATAACGGATCCGATGGCGACGATAACGGGTCCGGCGGCGACGCCGCGGCGTCGTTCGCGGTCTCGATCCTCAGTACCAACTCCCCGGTCGACGCGGGCGGCTACCTCGAGGGGACCGTGGAGGTCCGGAACACCGGCGGCGCGGCCGGCTCCGCAACCGTCGACCTCGTGGTCGGCCACGATCCGACGACCGTCGAATCGCGGTCGGTGTCGCTCGAGGCCGGCGAACGGACGACGTTCACGATGAGCTACCAGACACCGCCGGTCGCGTCCGACCAGCAGTTCCCCGTCCGCGTCGAGACGGCCGACGATTCGGACCAACAGACGGTGCGCGTCCGCGGCGTCTAGTAACTGCGAGCGCGGCATCCGGCCGATTCCCGCGGCGTAAGAATCCGCCCCGTTTCTGAAACCGTACTCGAGCGTACCGGGACGTGATGCTATCGACAGCTGGGACCGCCGGCGGACGCCTCGTGCGCACGTCGCCGTTCGGCCGCCCGCAACGGTCCGTCCCCCTCGAGTCTGCCGCCGCCGTCCTCCGGTACGCCGCTCTCGAGCGGCCGCGGGCGAGGGCCACGGCAAAAGACCTATCGCCCTTCCAACCAACCGCTCGTACATGGACGACGACGTTTCGGTCGACTTCGGCGAGGACGGACTCGTCCCCGCCGTGGCACAGGACGCGGAGTCCGGCGAGGTGCTCATGCTCGCCTACGTCTCCCCCGAGGCCCTCGAGCGAACGCGCGAGACGGGACGGGCCCACTACTACTCGCGCAGCCGCGACGAGCTCTGGGAGAAGGGCGCGACGAGCGGCCACGTCCAGGAGATCGAGGAGGTGCGCGTCGACTGCGACGCCGACACCCTGCTCTACCTGGTCGAGCAGGAAGGCGGGGCCTGCCACACCGGCCACCGGTCGTGTTTCTATCGGACGATCGAGGGCGAAAACGTCGGCGAAGAGGTCTATGACCCCGACGCCGTCTACGGCGACGAGTAACCGATCATGAGTGAACGCGCCCACCGCGGCAGCGACGCCGCCGGAACCGGGTCCGCGGAACGGTCCCCGCTCGAGGCCCTCGAGGGTGCCCGCAGGCGGTTCGAGGAGGCCGACCAGCGGATCGCGGACGCGGGCGGCGACGCCGTCGCGGAGGCCGCCGAGGCCTACCGGGACGCGACGGAGTTACTCGAGGAGTACGTCGATCGAGCGACGGGCACCGGCCGGGAGAACTTCAAGGCCTACGTCGAACTCGAGGGACGATTCGACTCGCTGGTCTCGGAGCTACCCGACAATCTGAAGGGCTACGAGGCGTTCGAGGAGGCCCTCGACGCGATCGACAAGCGCCGCCTCAGCGAGTCGGACTTCGAGCGCGCCCACGAGGCCCTCGAGCCGGCGGCCCGGTACGCCGAACTGCTCGAGGAACGCGAGGCCGCTCGCGAGGCGATCGACGAGGCCCGAACCACCGCCGCTAAGCGCCGACGGGAGCTCGTCGACGAAATCTCCGAGCGCGAACGACTGGTCGAACTCGGGGAAGCCGACCTCGAGGCGCCGGTCGAGGAACTCCGCGAGCCGATCGACGCCTACAACGAGGCGATCGAGACGGCGTTCGAGGAGTACCGCGTCGAGGCGTCGGCTCGCGAGGTGTTCGAACTGCTCGAGCGGAGTCGTTGGTACCCGTTCGTCGACTACGAGCAGCCCCCCGACGACCTCGCGACGTATGTCCGCCAGGACTCGGCCGGCGAGTACACGATCCCCGAACTGTTGGAGTACGCGAACTACTCGCGATCGAAACTCGAGCACTACGTCTCGAGCGCGGACGAACTCAAGCGCCGGGTGGCGACCCAGCAGACGTTCCTCGACGGGATTGACGCCGACCCGCTGACGATCCCGTGGCCGCCGAGCGAAGCGGGCGCGCTCCGCCACCGGGTCCGCGAGATCCGGCCGTTCGTCGAACGCATCGCCGGCGAGGACGTCGTCGCGAACCTGCGGTCGGTCCGGCGGCTCGCAACCGATCCCGAGTTCGAGTACGACCGACTCCAGACCGCGGCGCAGGCGGTCGCACAGCTCTCCCCCGACGAGCGCGAGCGGCTGGCCGACGGCCGTGTCGCCGACGAACTCGAGTCGCTGCGAGACGAGCGGGCGCGGCTCGAAGAAGCGCTCGAGGTCGAGGACCCGATCTGACTGGGTCAGTGCCCTCCTATCCCGTCGAATAATCGGTTGGGGAGGGCGTGGCGATTCCCCGTTGCCACGAAAGCAGAACGCTCGTTCTCGACCAGTGATTCGCGATTTTGTAACTCACCGAACGAACGAGCCGTTCGATCGCGTCACTCCCTGCCCTCCTCGAGTTCCGCCGCTTCGTCGAAGTCCACGCGCGGCACGAACGGGCCGAAGTCGGCGGTTCGCGACGCGATCGAGGCGATTCGAAACGTGTAGACCAGTAGAACGGTAAACGGGAGGAAGACGAAGGTGACGACGGTGCTGACGACGAGCACGAGTGCCGCCGTCGTCTCGACGGTCTCGATAATCGTCGAGTAGGTCATCATGAAGATCCCGCCGCCCAGAAGCGTCGGGAAGCCGACGACCAGCAGCACTTTCGAGAGGTACGCGAGTTCGTACTGCATGTACAGCGTCTTGAACGTCTGGCGAGCGATCGCCAGCTGACCGAGTAACTCGACGAGGTCGTCGAGCGTCTCGAGGTCCGCCTCCGAGAGCTCGTCGGCGTAGTGGGCCCGGATCTGCCGGGCCGCGTACAGGTGCGCCCCGTTGAAGCGGCCGAGCACCGCCGACAGCGTCTCGAAGGTTCCGAAGTCCGAGTTCTCGAGCGACGCGGAGACGAGTTCTCCCTCGGTCTCGACCGCCTCGATGAACTCGTCGATGACGGCGGCGCGGTCCGGGTCCGTCATTCGATCGGCGACCGCTTCCAGCCGTTCGGTCCGTTCGACGACGGTGTCGACGACCAGTTGCAGGAAGTCGGCCGGCGCCGCCGGGCTGACCGGCGTGTCAGTCAGGGACTCGACCTCGCGCCGGAAGACCGTCATCTCCTCGAACCGATCCGAGAGGTCGCCCGGCCAGCCCAGTTCCTGCGAGAGGACCAGCTGGTTGATCGCGAGCACGATGGTGATGAACGGGAGGGTCCCGCCGACGACCGCCGCGACGAGCGTCGTCGCGGTGTCGGGGTCGGTGACCGGAATGTACCCGGCGAAGCCGATACTCGCACACGCGACGAAGACGACCAGCGAGAACAGCCCCGTGATGACGTATCGGTTCCCGTCCAGCAGGAGCCACCGTTTGACCGGCGACTCGCGAAGGCGCTCGTGAACGAGATCGCTCCGGCTCACCGACTCGTCGATCCGTTCGTCCTCGTCGATACCGGACTCGTCCGCGCTCATGGCATCGCCGTCGATACAGCGTCGGAAAAGTGTGCATGCGGACGCCCCCGTTACGTGACGTTCGAACGTCGTTTCGCTCCGCGCGTTCGAGCGCCCGCGACTCGGACCGACCGTCGAGGCGGCGGCCTTGAGGCCACGACTGAAGTCCCCGTCCGTCGTACGATCGGTATGACCAGACAGCTGCTCGTTCCGATGGACGACTCCGAGCCGGCCCGCGCGGCCCTCGAGCACGCGCTGTCGGTGTTTCCGAACGACGAGGTGACGGTCGTGCACGTCGTCGACGAACTCGAGGCGGGGTACGGCGGCCGACCGCCGGTGACCGACAGCGGCGGAACCGACGCGGACGAACCGGAGTTCTTCGCCGACGTGCGCGACATCGCCGCCGAGCGCGACCGGCGCGTCGAGACGGCCGTCGTCGAGGGCACGTCGGCGGACGCGATCCTTGAGTACGTCCGCGACAACGACGTCGACGGGATCGTGATGGGCAGCGAAGGCCGGTCGGGCGTCTCCCGAATGCTGCTTGGCAGCGTCGCCGAGGCCGTCACGCGACAGGCGTCGGTGCCGGTGACGATCGTCCCGTAGGCGGATCGGATTCGACGCCCCGTCCAGCGATCCGCGGCTCCCGGGATTCCGGTCGGAGAACCGAACGTTCGTCCGCTGTCGATCGACGGCACCCTCGAGAACCGACCGTCTGCGGAATCGCGGGTGTTTTTTCGTCGAAGACGCAAGGACGAGCCATGGACGACCGGCTGGGGACGACGCTTCACACAGGACTCCTGCTCTCGACGACCGCGGTGCTGGCGTGGCTCTCCGGCTTCCCGATGTTGTTCCCGAGTCTCGGTCCCTCCGCGTTCGTGCTCGCGCTGTTCCAGGACAGCGACGCGACGTCCCCGCGGCGCGTGATCGGTGGCCACGCGATCGGCGTCGTCGCCGGCCTGCTCGCCTACCACTCCTTCGGCGTCACGCTGTCGATCACGGCCGCGACCGATCCCGGCTCCCTCGCGGGGCTCAGACTCGTTTCCAGCGGCGTCGTCGCGACGATGCTGACCGCCGGGGGCATGCTCTGGACCGAGACCCGCCACCCGCCGGCCTGCGCGACGACGCTGATCGTCTCGCTGGGACTGCTCTCGACTCCCCTCGAGGGGGCGCTGATCGTCGTCACCGTCGTCGTGCTCGTCGTCGCTCACGAACTCCTGTTGGCGACCGAACGGGTCGGCGCGCGGTACGGGGACCGGCTCCGATCGTAAGCTGGCGGGGACCGACTCCGGTCCCGAACCGACGGCGCTCGCGCGACCGCGGTATTGATACGCCGTCGATACGTTCTCGATATCGAACACGATGCAGGCGGCTGCTACGGGCGAACGGCCGGACGTAATCGAATCGCGAGCGGTCGGCTCGACGCGCGGAGGTGTCTGGCGGTGGACGCGTTGACGACGCTGCTCCTGCTCGGTCTCATCGTCGCGGGCGCCACCGCCGTCGCGATGGCGCTCGAGGCCCGCGGACGCCTCCCCGCGTGGGTCGGCGTCTGGGGGCCGGTCGTCACCCTCGAGACGGAAAACGGGCTCGGCGCGCTCGACCGATTGGCCCGGCCGCGCTATCGGCGCTTCTGGCGGCGGTGGACCAGCGCCGGCGTCGCCGTCTCGCTGTCGTTGCTCGTCGTCATGACCGCCGTGGTTCTGTTCGCCGCTTACGTCGCGCTGACGCGGGAAGCCGCCACGCAGGTGAATCAGCCCCGGAACGTGCTGGCGATTCCGGGAGTCAACGACTTCTTGCCACTGGCCGCGACGCCGGCGATTCTCGTCGGTCTCGCCGTCGCCGTCGTCGTCCACGAGTTCAGCCACGGGCTGCTCGCTCGCGTCGAGGGCGTCGCCGTCGAGTCGGCCGGCCTGATCTTTCTCGCCTTCACCCCCTTCGGCGCGTTCGTCGGCATCGACGAGGACGACGAGACCGCCGCCTCGACGGCCGACCGCAACCGGATCTACGCCGCGGGGATCGCGAACAACCTCGCGGTGGCGCTGGTCGCGTTCCTCGCGCTGTTCCTGCTGGTCTCCACCTCGATCGCCGCCGTCTCCGGCGTCGCCGTCGGCGGCGTCTACCCCGAGACGCCGGCCGACCGGGCCGGCCTCGAGCGCGGCGACGTCGTCACCGCCGTCGACGGGCGGCCGATCGGCGACGCCGACGATCTGCGCGCGACCCTCGACGCGACCGACGGGAGCGTCGAACTGACGGTCGCGGGCGACCGCGACGACGCCGAGACCGTCACGCTCGAGCGATCGGTCGTCGTCACCAGCACGCTCGAGGGAACGGGAGCGGGGGCGAACGGGGTGGCAAACGACAGTAGCGACGCCGGGACCGGCAGTACCGACGGCGAGCCGAACGCACTCGAACCCGGCGAGACGATTACGGCGGTCGACGGCACCTCGGTCCGCACCGAGTGCGAGTTCCGCGCGGCCCTCGAGAACCGCACGGTCGCGACGCTCGAGACGGAAGACGGTTCCACGACGGTCGTCGCCGGCGCGGCCGTCGCCGCGGTCGACGCCGACGGCCCGCTCGCGGCCGCCGGCGTCCCCGATCCGGACGGCGATCTGCGAGCGCTCGTCGTGACGCGTCTCGACGGCGAGCGAATCGTCGATAGCGACGACCTCCTCGAGACGCTCGCGGAGACTTCCCCCGGCGAGACTGTCTCGCTCGAGGCCGTCGTCGACGGCGAGCGCCGGGCGTACGCGGTAACGCTGGGCGATCGGAACGGCGAGGCGGTTCTCGGGATTACCACGGTGCCGGGAACGAGCGGGACGACGGTGACCGACCTCGGCGTCGATCCGTATCCGAGCGCCCAACACCTCGGCATCCTGCGGGGGCAGCCGGTCGCGGACGGGCTCGGATCGTCGCCCGTAGCGCGCGGGTTCGCGGCGTTCGCCCTCCCCTTCGCCGGGCTGATCGACGGCTTCTCGACGGCGAACTTCGGCGGGTTCGTCGGGCCGGTCGCGGGCTTTTACGCCGTGACGGGGCCGCTCTCGGTCCTCGGCGGCGGCGTCTTCGCCGCGGCGAACGTCCTCTTCTGGACGTGGTGGCTCAACCTGCTGGTCGGCGTGTTCAACTGCATTCCCTGTTACCCGCTCGACGGCGGCAAACTCCTCCGGACGACCGTCGAGGCCGCCGGCTCGAGGGCGGGACTCGAGCGGCCCGATCGGGCGGCGACCGCGGCGATGGTCGGCGCTAGCGCGGTCGTCGTGGTCGCGATCCTGCTGGTGCTCTCGAGTCCGTTCCTCGGCTGAGTTCTCGTCCCGTCGCTGAAAAGTAGTTGGAGATCACTGCTCGACCGTCGTGGCGAGGAGATTCAGTCGCGAACTGAACATCGACGCGTCGGTATCCAACGACGCGCTTTCGCCGGTACTGATGCGCCCCTCGCGGACGAACAGGATCGTCGTCGGCTCCGACGCCCCGCCGGAGGATTCGTACCGGATCACGTGACCGGTGTACTCGTCCGGTTGCGAGATCTCCGATACGGTCTCCCCGTCGACGGTCCGGAGGAGCCGTATCGTCGTCCCCGTTTGCAGATGTGCGATCGTCTCGAACTCCGAGCCGGGTTTGTAGTCGTACGAGAAGACGAGCGTTCGTCCGTTGATATCCTGTGTCATCGTTACTCTCCTCCGTTCTCGGGGTCGTCATCGTCCCCGATCGCTTCCTCGAAGGCGTCGATCTCGTCCTCCTCGAGCGGTTGCGGTCCGGTCTCCGTCTCTTCGGTAACCGACGTACTGAGCAGGTTCAACTGGGAACTCAGTACTGACGCGTCTCCACCGATCGTACCCCTGCTACCGGCGCTCAGTCGTTGCCCGCGCGTGAATAGAAACGTCGTGATCCCCGCCTCCCGAACGTCGCCGATGTCGTAGCGAATGATGTATCCGGTCCACTCGTCAGGTTGGGAGATCTCGGGAACCGGCTCCCCGTCCGCTTGTAGTATCTCGACCGTCGCACTCGTCTGGAGAGGCGAAACGACGTCGAAGCTCGCTTCGGGATAGTACTTATTCGAGAAGACCGCTGTTTGCTCTCGCTGTGCGCTCCCCGTGGCTGTCCCGAACGCCGTCGCTCCAAGCGTCAGCGCCCCTACCGCGAGGACCCCTTTCGCCATGAACGACCGTCTCGGGTCGCCTATTGATTCGCGTTTGGCCATGATTCTGTCCCTGTCGCCCGCCGTACGGCTCTTCTCCACGCACTGATCCCACCGTGTTCGGCGTAGTCGGTGGGCACGGTATCATTGGTGAACCACTCTCATCAAGTCATCTTTCGATATTCGGTCACGCTGTGATCCTCGTTCACGGTGTGATACAAGCGGTCCTCGCGGAATGTGTGCGCGACGATACAATATCTCTGACTTATATACCGCTCTACTCACCGCGCACGTCGCGAAACGCGACTCGGGAAGCGATTCGAACGAGAAGGGTCAGTCGACTCAGACCTCGGCCTTCGCCTCGGTCAGCGTCTCGAACATCTCGTCAGCCAGTTCGTCGGCGCGCTCTCTGTTGCGGGCCTCGGCGTAGACCCGGACGAGCGGTTCGGTGCCGGAGGGGCGGGCGAGCACCCACGCGTCGCCGTAATCCAGCCGGTAGCCGTCCCGTGTGTTGAGTTCGGCGTCGGCCGACTGGGCGTGGTTGGCCGCGGCGTCTAGCATCGCGTCGCGCTCGGCCGTCGACTCGTAGGCGACATTGTGGCGGACGTTGGCGTAGCCGCCGTAGGGGGCGACGATCTCGCTGACCGGCCGCTCGGCGACGAGCTCGAGGAAGCGAGCCGCGGTGAAGGCGCCGTCTCGCGAGAGCCGGAAGTCGGGGAAGAAGATCCCCCCGTTGCCCTCGCCCGCGATCGGAACGCGCTCGCCGTTCGCCTCGAGTTCCTCGATTCGGGTGATGATGTTCGTCGACCCGATCGGCGTCAGCTCGAGGTCGGCGCCGACCTCGGTGACGACGTCGACGAGCCGCTGGGAGACGTTGACCGCCGAGACGGTCGTGTCGCCGGGCTCGAGTTCGGCGGCGGCGAGCGCGGCGAGGGTGGCGTCGCCCTCGACGTACTCGCCGGTCTCGTCGAAGAAGATGGCCCGATCGGCGTCGCCGTCGTGGGCGATGCCGACGTCGGCGTCGGTGGCCCGGACCAGCTCCCCGAGGTCTACGAGGTTGTCCGGGACGGGTTCGGGATCTCGGCCGGGGAAGTGGCCGTCGGGCTGGCCGTTGACGGTGACGACGCGACAGCCGAGTTCGCGGAGGAACTCGGGGCTGGTGATCGCGCCGGCGCCGTGGCCTGGATCGAGCGCGACCGTCAGTTCGGCGTCGGCGATCGTCTCGTAGTCGGCCGCCCCGAGCAGTTCGTCGATGTACGACGCCCGCACGTCGTCGACTTCCCGGACGCGGCCGGTCTCGTCCCAGGAGGCGACGTCGAACGCTTCGGCGAGCAACACGTTCTCGATCTCCTCCAAGTCCGTGATCGCGAGCTCGATCCCGTCGCTGCCGACGAGTTTGACGCCGTTGTACTGGGGCGGGTTGTGCGAGGCCGTGATCACCATGACGGGGACCCCCGCTCGCTCGGCGTAGGCCTGTGCACCCGGTGTGGGAAGGACCCCAAGCCGATCGACGTCCGTCCCCGTGCTCGCGAGTCCGCTCGCGGCCGCGTCGGCCAGCATCCGCCCGGTGTATCGCGTGTCGCGCGCGAGACCGACCCGGTCGACCCCCCACGCCGTCCCGGCCGCTTTCGCGACGCGCAGGACGAACGCCGGCGTCAGCTCTTCGTTGGCGACGCCGCGCGTTCCGCTCGATCCGAACACTTGCATCACCTGCTAGTCGTATGGGTCCCCTCAAAGGGATTCCGGAGCAGACGGAACGCTTTCGGCGCGCGACCCCGACCGTGGACGTATGCATTCCATCGAGGAAAAGCGCGTCTACGGCGACCGCGACGGGGCCCTCGAGGCCTACGTCGCCAGTTCGATCGGCGTCGTTCGCGTCCGCGTCGCCGACGACACCGTCGGAGAGTTCGGCCTCTGTGACCGTTGTACGGCCCGCGACATCGCGGCGACGGACGGCGTCGTCGCGGTCGCGACCGACGAGGATGTTCGCCTGCTCGACCTCGAGCACGGCGACGACGCTGACGACGCGACGGTCGTCGACAGCGGCTTCGGGCCCGCCGTCGCGGTCGGCGCCGACGGCTCCGGGCTGGTCGCCGCCGGTCCCGACGGCGACGTCGCCCGCCTCGAGTCGCCCTCGGTCGGCCTCGGCGACGCCGGGAGCGCCCGCGAGTGGACGCCCCTCGAGAGCGACGGCATCGCGACGGTGCGGGCGATCGACGGCGACCTCGTCGGCACCGACAGCGGCGTCTACCGCGTCCACGAGGGCCGCCTCGACCACGCCGGCCTCTCGGACGTGCGGGACGTCTCCGCAGCCGGCGTTCCGCTGGCCGCGACCGAAGACGGCCTCTACAAACTCGGCAACGGCTGGATGGAGGTCCTCGAGGGCGAGTTCGAGACCGTCGCCGCCGACCCGCACAGCGAGCGCGGGCAGTTGACGCGCGCCCACGCGGTCGGCGGCGACGCCGTCTACGCCTACGACGCCGACGACGAGTCCTGGGCCGAGTACGATCGCTCGAGCGCGCCGATCGTCGGCATCGGCTACGGACGCACGGTCTACGCCGTCACCGAACGGGGAACCTTCCTCTCGGCGACGCCGGACGACGGGGCCAACCGATGGCGGTCCCAAACGATCGGTGTCAGCGGCGTGACGGGGCTCGCCGTTCCCGGCGACGAGTAGCGACCGCTTACACGTGCGATCCCGGCCGCGGTTCGACCGTCTGACGGACATTTATCTGTACTGGATACTTTCAACATTTCGTATGAGTGGGATCCAACGCCGCCAACTCCTCGCCGCGACCGGTGTCGGTCTGACGGGTGCGATCGCCGGCTGTCTGGGAAGCGACGAGAGCGGCGGCGCGAACGGCGACGAGAACGGGGACGAAACCGGCGACGAAAACGAGACTGAAAGTGAACCCGACGAGACCGCCGAGTCGGTCTCCGGCACGATCGTCGTCGACAACCTCGATGACGCGTCTCACACGTTCGACATCCTCGTCGAGTACGACGGGCAGATTCAACACTGGGAGACCAGATCCCCCGGCGCCGACGAGACGCTCTCCTTCGATCACGACTGGTCGGCCGACCGAGAGCAGTTCCGCGTGACCGCCCGGCTCAACGAGGGCGAGCCGGTGAACATCACTCCGTCGAACTGGAACGAGTCGTCCTGTCTCAGCATTTTCGTCCGCATCACCGACGGCGAGACCATGACGCACTCAAGCAACACCGACCCCGGCCACTGCGGGACCGCGTCGGACGACGACTCCGAGTAGTCGGCTGCATCCGTTTCCTCGCGATCGTGCGTCGACGCGTCGAACCCGAGAACGAAAACGGGTTTACCTCCCGCCCGCTCTGCTCGAGTATGACTACGATCGTCAGCGGGTCGGCCTCCCAGACGTTGGCCGCCTCCCTCGCGGACGAACTCGAGGTATCGCTCGCCGCCGTCGAGTACGATCGATTCCCGGACGGCGAACTGCTCGCGGCCGCTCCCGACTTCGACGACGACAGGGCGATTATCGTCGGCTCGACCGTCTCGAGCGACGCCCACCTCGAACTGCTCCAGCTGCAGGACGCCGTCCGCGAGGCCGGCGCCGAGGACGTCGTCACCGTCCTGCCGTACATGGGCTATGCCCGCCAGGACGAGGCCTTCGAGGCGGGCCATCCCGTCTCCGCTCGCGCCGTCGCTCGCTCGATTTCGACCGGAACGGACCGCGTCGTGACCGTCAACCCCCACGAGGAAGCCGTCTGCGAGTTCTTCGAACCGACGGCGACCGCCGTCGACGCGGCGGGCCGGCTGGCCGATCCGCTGCCCGCCGACCTCGCGGACCCCGTCTTCCTCTCGCCCGACGCGGGCGCGATCGAACTCGCCGAAACGGTCCGGGATACCTACGGCGACGGCGAGACGGACTACTTCGAGAAGACTCGTCACTCCGGTACCGAAGTCGAAATTTCCCCCAGCGACGTCGATGTGGCCGGCCGCGACGTCGTCGTGACCGACGACATCATCGCGACGGGATCGACCATGAGCGAGGCCGTCGGCGTCCTCCGGGACCGCGACGTCGGGCGCGTCTTCGTCACCTGCGTCCACCCGCTGCTGGCGCGCAACGCGGTGACGAAGCTCCGCCGCGCGGGCGTCGAGACGATCTACGGCACCGATACGATCGAACGCGAAGTGAGCGCCGTCTCGGTCGCGCCGGCGATCGCCGACGAACTGTAGCCGGCCCGCCGACGCCGCGCCGCCACGGTTTTGCGCGGCTGTTCCGTCGATTCGAACGTCCGTTCTCGAGACGACCGTCCGACCGTATCAGAGACAATCGACGCTCAGCGGCGCTGCCGACCGACCGTCGAGATCGCGACCGCGACCGCGAGTCCGAAGGCGACGGCCGCGGCCGCGACGCCGAAGCCGGGCATCGATTCGACCGTCGATTTGATCCCGCCGACGGAGACCGTCGTCGTCCGCTCGCCGGCGCTGATCTCGTAGTCGCCGGCGTCGTCGAACGTCAGTTCGGCTGCGACGCTCCCGGTCTCGCCCGGTGCGAGCGCGATCGGCGCTCCAGTCTTCGTCTCCGATGCGGTCCGGAACGCGAGGCGTCCGGCCGCGGGGAGGGAGTCGGCGGTCGTCACCGTCGCAGTCGCCGTCACTGTCTCGCCGGGGTCGACGCCGGCGGGTTCGACCCGCAGGTCGGTGACGGTCAGGCTCGGGGTCGACCGGACGTAGACGGTCAGTCGGTCGCTCCCGACGCGAACGTCGTAGATGCCGGGCTTCGTCGGCGTCCACGCGAGCGCCGTCGTCGCCGTCTCGCCGGCCTCGAGCACTCGCCGTTCGGTCGCGACGACATCGCCGTCGACCTGCAGGGTCGCGTCGGCGGTTCCCGCGCGGTCGTCGACGTTCTCGAGTGCAACCGGCACCGTGACGCGCTCGCCGGCCGGCACCGCCAGCACGTCGCCGGCGCCGATGTCGGCGCTGAGCCCCGATAGATTCGCGCGATCCCAGCGCTCCCACTCTTGTCCGTCGACCGTGACGGGCTCCCCGCCCAGTCCCGACGCGGTCGCGGCGCGGGACTGTCCGAACGTCGACTGGTGTTCGAAGTAGTTCCACATCTCGGGCGTCGACCTCGAGTGCGCGTACCGCTCGGCGCTCGCTCGCAGTTCCTTCCCGCCCGCTTCCTCGAGCGCCGTCAGGAAGTCGGCTGCCGTCACCCGCTCGTCCTGCGCGTTCAGCCTTCGGACGATATCCTCGAGCCGTCGGTCGCCGTCGGTCGCTTCCCGAAGCTGCCGGTCGAGTTCGCCGTAGACGAGCGCGCCCTTGGCGTAATCGGTCCGGTGGTGGCTCCACGTCCCCGGCTCGGCGAGGACGCCGTCGGCGTACGGCGACTGCTCGCCGCGCTCGAGGTGGTCGCGGAACTCGCTGTACGAGATCAGCCCCTGCTCGTAGGCGAGCAACGCGGCGTGGTACTCGGCCCCGCCCTCGACGAGCCAGGAGGCGTCGGTCGCGACCTCGTCGTTGGCGAAGCGCTGGTGAACGTGGACGTACTCGTGGAGCCAGACGTTCGACGCCTCGGAGAGCGGCGCGTCGGCGCGGACCCACGCGTCGGCCGCGCCGTACTGGAGCCCCCGCGGGCCCCAGTCGGCGTCGCTCGGCACCGCGGCCACGAACACCGTTTCGTCGCTTGGCGCGATCGAGAGGCGCTCGCTCGCGTCGCCGAGCGCTTCGAGGATGTCGTCGGGGTCCTCGCGGAGGTCGGCGGCGTCGGAGACGACCAGCCTGACGGTCTCGCCGTTTTCGGTCCGCTCGTACTCGGTCACCGGTCCGAAGACGGCGATATCGCCCCCGGTCGCTCCCGGGCCGTCGACGGTCACCGTCTCCTCGATCCCGATGCTGACGTCGGCCTCCCGTCGGTAGGAGACGCCGACGCCTGGCACGGGGACGACGCCCCACTCGCCGGTATCGACGAAGCTGTAGCCGCTCCGGCTCGAGCCCACGCGGCCGCCGGTTTCCGTCTGATCGGCCGGGAGCCGGACCCGGATCGACGGCGCCTCGCCGTCGCCGGTCCACCGGTACGTTCCCTCGTCGGTCGCCTCGAACCCGTCGGTCGACCTGACCGTCGCCTCGTCCTCGAGGTCGACGGTCAGACTGCTCATCGGTTCCGGAATATCGAACGTGAACTCGGCCTCGTACACGTCCGGCCGGTCGGGCAGGTGCCGGAGTTCGATCGTTCGGTGGAGGATATCGTCCGCCTCGGCCATCGCGGCCGCCTCGGCGTCGGTCTTCGTTGCGGCGCTCGGTTCGGCGGTAGCAGTCGGTACGGCGGCCGACTCGAGCGCCCCGACGCTATCGGATCCCGGATCGCTCGCTGTCGGACCCCCGCCGGCGCCGGCGCCGGCGATGCCGGCCGGAACGGTTCCGAGGAGGAGCACTACGACGACGAGAACGGTAGCCCGAGATGTCACTACCTACGGCTGGTAAATCAGTCACCATGACTTTTGTGGCAGGGATACTGTCAACTGAACGCGACTGGTTCGGATCGAAGACCACGCCGTGAAATCGCGGTACGAACGCTTCGTCCGTCGAGCGGGGTTAGATTTCGATCGCTGCCTTTCGTTCGTTACCGTCCGCATCTCGCTCGACGACGGCGATCGTTCGAACCTCCTCGTCGATCGACATCGTGACCTCGTAACCGTCAGCGCTCATCGCCTCGTCGCAAGAACCCCCGAGAAGTCGATTGTCGGGATGGTCGCCCGACTTCCCGTGACTGAGACGGAGTTCTACGGACCCGTCCGACTCGTCGGCGGAAATGTCGGCGAGCGTCGCTTCCTTACACTTCTTCGACCCGACCCAGATCGCTCCTTCGACCGTCGCTTCGCCGGTTTCCTCGGTAACCGAGATCGCGGGCTCATCCCGCGGATCGAGATCGGTATCGGTGATCTCGAACTCGAGGTCCGATACCGCAGCGGGCAGTGATCGAGAGTCCGAATCGGTAGCCGCCGGTCGATCGAGACATCCGGTGAAACCGATAGACGAAAGAGTCGCTGCACGTGAGAGGAGCGTCCGACGATCCACAATAAATGCTACGTGATGGGGGTGTAAATATTCTCTCGTGGCTCAAACGGCTCTTTGAGCTATCGTTTGGTTTGCAGCCGCGATCATCGACTCTCGGTGGCCGGTTACGCGTTAGCCGTCGCCAGCGACTCGTTCCCCACCTTTTCCGCCTCGGGATTCGCTCGCGTTGCGAGCGAACCACTCACGTAAAAATCTGGACTAAAAAGATCGGAACGGTCGACTTCGTCGCCCGTTCCGGAAACGTACGGTATTAGTCCGACGCTTCAGCAGCTGCCAGCGGCTCGACCCCGATCTCCATCGTCACGTCCTCGACTTCCCACTCCTTGCGGTGGCCGTCGTCGATCTCGCCAATCTCGTCGGCCCGAACCTCCTCGCGGATCAGGTCCTCGCGCTCGGCGACGAGGTCGGCGACGCGGTCGTCGCTGATCTCGAGGTCCAAGGCGATGCGCTCCTCGACGTCGAGATCGAGGTCCTTGCGCATCTCCTGGACGCGGCGGATGACCTCGCGGGCGTAGCCCTCGCTCTCGATGTCGTCGGTCAGCGAGGCGTCGACGTAGGCGACGCCGCGGTCATCGCCGTTCAGACCGAACGCGGTGCCGGCGATGCCGTCGGGCGTCTGGGTGACGAACGAGACCATCTCGTCGGTGATCTCCTCGCCGTCCTCGAGCACGTCCGCGACGGCGTCCTCGATCGCTTCGAGGCTCGGCTCGTCGATGCGGGCCTCGTTGAGCGCGTTCATGACCTGCCCGGCGCGGTCGCCGAACGCGGGTCCGAGTTCGCTCATGTCGGCCTCGGCGCTGTACTGCAGTTCCTCCCAGCGGTTCTCGGCCGAGACGAGTTCGATCTCGCGGGCGTTGAGCCGGTCCTCGAGCAGCGGCGTGTGGCGTTCGACGGCCTCGACGACGCGCTCGTCGCCGGCGGCGACGACGACCCGCGGGACGGGCCAGCGCAGCTTGCGGCCGGCCTGCTGGCGGGCGTTCGCGCCGGCCTCCTCGATGGCCCGGAGGATGGCGACGTCGTCCTCGAGCTGTTCGTCCTGCCAGTACTCGTCGACGGCGGGCCAGTCTTCCATGTGGACGGTGTCGAACCCGTCGTCGCCGGTCAGCGTCCCGTAGATCTCCTCGCTGATAAAGGGCGCGTACGGCGCGAGCAGGGCAACGCTCTCCCGGAGGACCCGATAGATCGTCGCGTAGGCGGCCCGCTTCGAGCCGCTGTCCTCCTCGGCCCACATACGCTCGCGAACCGCCTGCACGTAGAACCGGGAGACGTCCTCGACGACGAACTCGATGAGCGCGTCGAGGGCGCGGTCCTGCCGGCGGTCTTCGAAGGCCTCGGTCATCTCGTCCTTGGTGGACTGGAGACGGGCGAGCACCCACTCGTCGATGAGCTCGAGGTCGGAATCGACGTCCTCGAGGGTGGTTTCAGTGGGGTCAAACTCGTCCAAGCGCATGTACGGCAGCGGGAACCGGAAGACGTTCCACAGCGTCCGGAGGTGGTTCTCCATCGTCTGCATCCCGTCCCAGTCGAAGCGCATGTCCTCGCCCTGCGGGTTGTTCGACAGCAGGAACATGCGCATGACGTCCCGGCCGTGGCGGTCGATGGCCTCGTGGGGGTCGATCAGGATATCCTTGGACTTGGACATCGCGCGGCCGTCGGGCATCAGCGCGTGGCCGTGCATCAGGACCTCCTGATACGGGCTCTCGCCGAGCGCGGCGGTGCTCATCCCCAGCTGGGACCAGAACCAGCCTCGCGTCTGGTCGTGGGCCTCGAGGATGAAGTCGGCGGGCCAGAGTTCGTCAAACTCGCTGTCGTCTTCGGGGTAGTTCAGGGTGCCCCAGGAGGCGACCGAGGAGTCGAGCCAGACGTCGAAGACGTCGGGAACGCGCGTGTAGGTGGTTCCGTCCTCGGTGATCGTGAAGTCGTCTACCGTATCTTTGTGGAGGTCGACGTCCTCGGAATCGATGTCCTGATCGACCCGCTCGGCGAGTTCCTCGCGGTCGCCGACGACGATCATGTCCTCGTCGTCGTCCCGGTCTTCGGGAGTCCAGACGGGAAGCGGAATGCCCCAGTAGCGCTGCCGGGAGACGTTCCAGTCGGGCGCCTCCTCGACGAAGTCCCGGAAACGGTTGTCGCGGGCCCACTCGGGGTGCCACTCGCTGTCCTCGATGTTGTCCAGCAGTTCGTCCTTGACGTCGGTGATCGTGATGAACCACTGGTCGGTGACGATCTGGAGGATGCCCGTGTCACAGCGCCAACAGTGGCCGTAGCTGTGCTGAACCGTACCCGAGGCGAGCAGCGCGCCGTTGTCCTCGAGGTCGGCCGTGATCTCCGGATCGGCGTCCTTGACGAACTGGCCCTCGTACCTGCCGGCCTCCTCGGTGTAGACCCCGTCGCCGCCGACGGGACAGAAGATCGGGAAGCCGAGTTCGCGGCCGCGTTCGAAGTCCACTTCACCGTGGCCGGGCGCGGAGTGGACCAGCCCGGTGCCGTCGCCGTCCGTGTCGACGTAGTCGGCGGCGTAGACCTCGAGCGCGCCGTCGGCGTCGACGTGGTCGGGCACCTCCTCGGCCAGCGGGTGCTCGTACGACCAGCCGATCAGCTCCTCGCCGGACAGCTCCTCGACGACCTCGTAGTCGTCGTAGCGCCCCTCTCGGAGGACCTCCTCGTGTTTCGCGTCGGCGATGTACAGTAGCTCTTCCTCGCCGTCCTTTTCGGCTCGGACGCCGACGTAGTCGCCCTCCTCGTCGACGGCGACGAACGTGTTCGCCGGGATCGTCCACGGCGTGGTCGTCCAGATGACGAGCTTGCCCTCGCTGCTCACGGGCCCTTCGTCCCCGTTCGCTCCGTCCGAGGCCTCCTCGCCGTCGGCCTCGCGCTCCTCGAGGTCGAACTTGACGTAGACGGAGGGGTCCTCGACGTCCTCGTACTCGACCTCGTTGTTCGCGATGGCGGTCTCACAGCGCGGACACTGGGAGATCGAGCGGTGGCCCTTCTCGACTAACCCGCGGTCGGCGGCCTTCGAGAAGCCCCACCAGGCGGCCTCCATGTACTCCGGTTCGACCGTCCGGTAGGGGTCGTCCCAGTCCATCCAGACGCCGAAGTCCTGAAAGTCCTCTTGGAGCCCCTCGAGTTGCTCGTCGGCGTAGTCCTTACACTCCTGGATGAAGTTCTCCTCGCCGAACTCCTCGATGTCCTTCTTGTTCTCGAAGCCGAGTCGCTCCTCGACGCGGGTCTCGATCGGCAGGCCGTGCATGTCGTAGCCCGGCCGGTCGGTGACGTCGTACCCCTGCATCCGCAGGAACCGCAGGTAGACGTCCTTCAGCGACTTGTTCCAGGTCGTTCCCATGTGCGCCGACCCAGACGTGTACGGCGGCCCGTCGACGAAGAAGAACGACTCGCCGTCCGACCGGTGCTCGACCGTCTGCTCGTAGGCGTCGACGTCGTCCCAGTAGTCGAAGATCCGCCCCTCGAGTTCGTGCGGATCGTACTGGTCGTCGACCTCGCCGAATCTGCTCATACGGGAGCAATCTCACTCCGAGAGTAAAGGGGAATCGGTCCCGCTGGCGGCCGCGGAACTCGAGGCGGCCGGGGCGCTGACGACACTCTGAGCGCAGCCGCGAAAATCGACCGTCGGTGACGCTACTGCTCGATGCCGAACGCTCGCGCGAGCACCTTCTGATAGCCGAGGCCGTAGACGCCGGCGTAGAGCATGACGCAACCGATCGCCGCGAGCCAGAACGCGACCGTCGTCTCGCCCGCGCCGACGTGTTGCATGCTCGCGTACTCGGCGGCGAAGCCACCGATCGTCAGGAGGCCCGCGGCGATCGTGTAGGCCGCCATCGGGAGCAGTTCTGCGAGGAGTTCCGGAATTGCCGTTCCCATCACCTATCGAAAACCCCCGGGGGAAGGTAAATCTGTCTGCTCGAGGAGGACGCGAATCCGAGCGACCTAACCCGACGCCGGCCCACCTGACGGACGTGTCTCCCTCCGACACCGATCCGGCCTACCCGAGCGAACGAAACGTCATCGAACCCGGCTGCGAGCGCTGTCCGGCGCTCGCCGAGCACCGCGAGTGCATCTCGTGGGGGACCGGCCCGCTCGAGGCCAGCGTGCTGGTCGTCGGCGAGGCGCCTGGTCCAGGCAATACCGACGCCGACCGCTGGAAGGGCGGTAACTGGACCGGCAAGGCATACACCTCCCGTCACTCCGGTCGGCGCATCCGCCGGATGCTCGAGCGGGTCGGCTACGGTGACGACGCCTACTACACGAACGCGGTGAAATGTTTTCCAGCCGATCCGGCGGATCCGACGAGTAATCGGGAGCCGACGCCCGCGGAGCGGACGAACTGTCGCGGCCACCTGCTGACCGAGATCGAGACCGTTGACCCCGACGTCGTCCTCGCGACCGGAAAACACGCGACGACGAGCGTCCTCGCGGCCGAAGACCGCGAGCTCGAGGGCTTCATCGACACGGTCCTCGAGCCCGTGGACTGCGAGCGACTCGAGACGACGCTCCTGCCGATCCTGCATCCGTCGTACCAGGACGTCTGGATCGGCCGGCTGGGATACGAACCCGACGAGTACCTCGCGGCGATCGGCGAGGCGCTCGAGGAACTGTGTGGTCCGGTCGGCGAGTAATGCCCCGACCGCGGTCTCGCATCGCTGCCGGAGACGTCGACCAGTCGTCGCCCGCTACCGAGACGCCGAACGGCCGTCGCCCCGCTACGACCGCTGCGATTCGGCACTCGCTCGGAGCGAGGCGGGCGCGACGTCCCACCGATCCGCGGTGACGCCGTCGACGCCGGCCTCGCGCAGCGCGCGGACGTCGTCGGTCGTCCGCGCGGCCTTCCACGCGATGACGTCGAACCCGCGATCGCGGGCGGCGGACACGACGTCGGTTTCGACACAGAGGTCGTAGTGCGGGAAGACGTGCGTGCAGTCGAGTTCGACCGCGCGCGAGAGGTTCTCCTCGGGGTCGTCGCCGAAGAGCAGCCCGTTCGGGACGTCCAGGTAGTTCGTCTCGATCTCGGCCAGTGCATCGGGGAGAAACGACGTGACGCGGACGTCGGCGCCGACCGTCATCGCCGACTGCAACGTCTCGGAGGCGATCCCCCGTTCTTTCAGTTCGAGTTGGAGGGTGACGTCGTCCGGGACGGCCCGCAGGACCGTCTCGAGGCGCGGAATCGATTCGCCCGACTCGAGGACGGTCAGGTCGCGGAGTTCGGTCCACGGCGTCTCCGCGACGCGGCCGGACGCGCCGGTGACGCGCTCGAGGGTCTCGTCGTGAAATACCACCAGTTCGCCCGAACCGCACCGCCGAACGTCGACTTCGACCGCGGGGAGCCGACGGGCGGCTTCGCGAATTGCGAGGAGGGTGTTCTCCGGAAACTGATCCGCACAGCCGCGATGGCCGATTATCTCCATCTATCCGGGTCCCGGCACCCACCGACAATCAACATTTTGGTTCCGGTGTGTTATTCCGGACAATCGTCCAGAATGTATCGAGCGTTGACCGGTGCGTTCGGTTGCCGATCAGACGCGACGGTTCCGGTCACGCACACCGAATCCGGTCGGAGGCGAGCCACGCTCGCAGTCGGTCGAGGTCGGTCGGTCGATTGAGCTCCACGTGTCGCTCGGCCGGGATCAACAGCGGCCGCGTCGGCGTCCGCGGGTAGACGCAGGGGTACCAGTCGTGGAGCCGTTCGCGCAGGATTCGCATCGCGGCCGTTCGGTGGTCGCGGCTCACGACGCCGAAACCGGCGTGTTGGTGGCCCTCGATGAGTCCGTACGCCGAGACGCGTCCCGTCTCGTCCCACCGAATCGCCGTTTCCGCGCTCTGGAGCCCCGGAATGCATCCGACGAGGTTGCGCCGGCCGTCGAGGGCGTCGAACGCTCCCGCCAGCCGGCCGATCTCCCGCTCGTCGACGAGGACGTCGCCGTTTATCACCAGCAGATCGTCGTCGATCCGCTCGAGCGCGAGGAGCAGCGACGCGGCGTTCTCGTACCGGTCCCACCCCTCGAGGACGATCGGATCGCTGGGGTCGTACCGCTCGAGAACGGTCTCGTGGCGGTATCCCAGGACGACGCTCGTCCCGTCCACGTACGGCTCGAGCAGGTCGCGCTGTCGATCGTACAGCGTCCGGCCGTCGAACTCGAGGAAGGCTTTCGGAACGTCGTCGGTGTACGGTCGCATCCGCCGGCCCCGTCCCGCGGCGAGGATCACGCCCTGCATCGCAGCACCTCGCTGGCGGCGCGTTCGCCGGCCCGGCCGTCCATCGGAATCCCGAGGTCCTCGAGCCACGACTGGCGACGGCGGGCGACGGGTTCGGGCTCGCCGTTGCGGTAGAGGTCGTCGACGAGCGCGAGATCGATCGCGTCCGTCGTGACGCCGATCTCCGGAACCGCGCGGTCCGGCGCGTCGATGTCCGTCAGCTGGACGAGCGGCCGTCCGGTGTGGAGCCACTCGGCGATCGACCCCGAGTAGTCCGAGACGAGGATATCGGACCGCCGCATGCTCTCGGTCGGCGTCGCGGTCTCGTCGAAGACGACGTTCGGTAGCTCGGCGATTCGGGCCCTGCACTCGCGCGTCACGGCCAGTCCGGGGCCCTCGCGTCTGTCGGTCGGGTGGGGCCGAAAGAGCAGTTCGTACTCGGTGCCGGCGAAGCACTCCACGACCGAACGGGCGGTGTTCGCGTACGCGCCGCGGCCGACCATGTAGTTCGTCGGCGCGTACAGCACTCGTCGTTCACGGGGCGGCGGCGCGTCGACCAGCGCGTCGGCTTCCGGGAGGCCGACGACGGCCACGGTCACGTCAGGCGGTACGGCGGCCCGGTAGGCCCTGGCCCACCGCTCGCCGGGCGCGAGGGCGGCGGCGACGCGCTCGAGCATCGTCTCGGTCGTCACGGAAATCTCGCCGCGGCCGATCGAGGCGCCGTGTCGGAGGTGAACGAGCGGGTACTCCTCGTAGAAGGAGAACCGCTCGATCCCGAACCGATGATTGTAGACGACGACGGCCGGATCGATCGCTCGCACGTTCTCGTCGACCGCGCCGGGGTCACGGACTTCGATCTCCGTGATACGGTCGCTACAGCCGCGCGCGTCCGCTCTGACCGGGACGAACGCCGATTCGACGTCCACGTGCCGGTCGATCGCCTCGAACGTCTTCCGCATGAACGGTCGCTCGATGGCGTACAGTACCGCTACCATCTCGCAGTCTCCCGAGCCCCCGTCTCGAGCGGTAGCGTCTCGGTCTGCGTGCCGACACAGCGGTTCCGTTCGATCGCCGTGCGAATGATACCCACGAATAGGGAGGGCAACGTACTAATACTTGCAGCTTGCCGCCGCTACGTAGGTCGACCGTTCACTATCGGAGAACGTTTTCCCTTGACTGTGGGATATTCGGGACTGTCCGCTGAACCGTTGGGTCGAACGCGGCGTCGCGGCTCGTCGGTTCGGAGCATCGCCGAAAACCGTCGGCGGTGGTGTGTCGAGGTTCGTGACGTCGTGGCTGCCGACGGTCGTGCGGTCGACCCGGTGTGACCAGCGTGACGGTGTCGGTCCGGTACAGGTGTGCGATGTCGCACGAGGTTCCCCATCGGCGCGATACGACAGGCCCCCGCTGGGCGTTCTCACCGAGGCGGCGCGGGGTATTGAACGGCCCCGATCGTCCATCACGATTCTCGACACGTAAGCACAGCTAGCCGGACTTTACGCCAGTTCACACTGTTCGCGGGCGGTGACGGTCGCCGATCGATGGCGATCTCGACCGCGAGGCAGGCGAGTAAGCTTCTTACAGCCGGCCGACACACACTCGCCTATGAGTACGATCTTCAGCCAGATCGTCGAGGGGGAGATCCCCGCTCGAGTCGTGTACGAAGACGAGACGACGATCGCCTTCCTCGACGCCAATCCCCTGGCGCCGGGGCACACGCTGGTCATTCCGAAGGACGAGTACGAGCGGCTGAACGACGTCCCCGACGACGTCGCCGAGGACCTCTACGCGACGGTCCACCGGCTGGTGCCCGCCGTCGAGGAGAGCGTCGACGCCGACGCCTCGACGGTCGCGTTCAACAACGGCGAGGAAGCCGGCCAAGAAGTGCCCCACGTCCACTGTCACATCGTCCCGCGGTTCGAGAGCGACGGCGCCGGGCCGATCCACGCCATGTTCGGCGGCCAGGAAGACATCGACGACGACCGACTCGACGAGATCGCCGACGAAATCGAGTCTCGAGCCTGAGACTGCGGCCCGTCTTCGCAGGTCCGCGATCGCGATGAACGCGTCGGTGAGAGCGCAGCGACCGACCCGACGCCGAACTGCCGTGACGTTTTTGATCGTCGCCCGTCACTCTCGCGTATGCTCGCCGATATCGTCGCCCAGTTTCGGGCCCATCCCGTCGCCACGTTCCTCGAGGTGGGGAGCGTGGTCGTCTGCCTGTTCCTGTTTCTGGGGACGCTCGCGCTGTTCTCCACCGGGCTCCCGACGGGTCGGGGGGATCCGTGGCTCGCCCTCATCGGCGTCGGCGCGGTGTTCGTCGTCTTCTGGACCGCGCTGGTGCCGTTGTACGAGCGATTCGTGTACGAGCCGTGATCAGCGGTCAGTGTCGTTGATCCGTACCCGGTGAATCGCACTCTCCTTCCGCTCTGAACGACAGAATCGGTGTGCGGTGGCGCGCGCTGTCGATCGCGACCGAGCGACGCGAGGTGCGATCGACGATACTGCGCGAGGGGTGAGCGACTATCGGGAGCGAATCGGCTGGGGAGGGGGTGGAAACCCTAGCCGCCACGAGCAGCAGAACGGTTCGTTTCGTATTGACCTCCTCAGGTTCCCCCTATCGGTTGACTCTCGACCGAGCGGTTACCGCGAAAACGCTGCTACTACTACTACTACTGGACCAGCGGAGTGAGCAGACTACTCGCGCTGGCAACGGGGAATCCCACATCCTCCCCAGCCGATTCGTTCACTCCGTTCGCTCATCCCTCGCGCGACGTCGCTCGTGGTTCGCTCGGCTCATGAGTCGCTTCGCTTCCATTCGCTTCTCGAGACGTTCACTCCGTTCACGCCTCGATTTCGCTCACCACGAGACAGCGCGCGCCACCGCACGTCGATTGATCAGAACGGGTCCGTAGAGGGACTGTCTCGTCTCAGAACAGCGGTCCGATGAACAGGTTCCCGTAGCCCAGCGCGACCAGCAGGCCGAGGAACGTCGGGACGAGAAACGGCGTGCCCGGCGAGATCCAGACCGTCTCCTCGGTCGCGAGCACCTCGAGGCCCTCCCGGAGTTCGGCGGGCCGGGTTCCGTAGGCCGAGCCCTCGATGTCCTCGAGGAAGGCCGCAGCGCCCCACGGGTCGTCGGTCGATACCTCGAGCCCGTCGGTGGTAGAATCGGTCTCGAGGTCGCTCTCGCCTTCGTCCTCACCCTCACCTTCGAGCGCCGTTCCGCCGTCGCCGCGAACCGCTGCGGTGACGGCGCCGTCGGTCGGGGGGTTGGGCTCGTCGGGCAGGGTCGCCGGATCGCGGTAGCGGTCGGGGTCGTCGCGGACGTCGGCCAGCGTCAGGCCGCGCCAGCGGAGGTACATCCGGAGGGCGTCGAGGTCGAGGCCGCCCCGAGAGGGGCCGTCGGGCGTCTCGAGGAGGCGGCCGTGGGTTTCGGGGATCGCGTCCCACGAGACGGGCCAGCCGATGAACATGACGCCGGTAAACCGACCGGCAGCGGCGTTGCGGACGGCGAGGAAGATCGGGGCGGCGAGACCGATAAAGACGGTGTTGACCAGGACGGTAAAGGCGAACGCCTCGACGGGCATGGACGTCAGGGGGAACGTCCACGAGCCGACCGCGTACTCCGGGTACACCGGGACGAACAGGGCCAATACGAGCAAGGCCTTCGCGTCCGCGCCGCCGATCCCGCCGATCCACCAGAACAGGTAGGCGATGGGGACGACGAATCCCAGGCTCACCGTCGTCGGCAGGAGAAACTCGTAGGTCCAGGCGGTCCCGCCGGCCGTCCAGGCGAGCCAGCCGTCCCAGACGAGCAGGACGGCGCCGAGCAGGGAGAGGGGAATCCAGACGGCGCTCGAGACGCGTCTGGTCTTGATGTCGCGGACGGCGACCCAGGCGAAGACCGGAACGGCGACGAGCCGCAGGAGATCCGGGGCCGTCGCGACGTCAGTGAGAGTCACAGGTGGTGCTCTCGAAGCGGGGGAGTGTTATCCTTTCGGCCCTCCGGACCTTCGGGCGGGGACTCCCGGTCGACGCTCTCGGCCGCACCGCGAGGGAGTCGCCCGTCACTCGACGGCGTCGAACTCCTCGCAGTCCTCCGAGTGAAAGTACGCCTTCAATTCGCGTTCCTTTCCGCAGAACTTGCAGCGGTAGACCGTGTGCGGGGTGTTTCCGTACCACTTTTGGTGCGGTTCGACGACGTGCGGACCGACCGTCTCGTTTTGAGATTCCCGCCGAAACCGACTGAACCACGTGAACACGCGCATCCCACCGAAGATAGCGACGAAGAGCAGTATGAACCCGAGGAGGACGCCTTCAGGGACGTTGGCGTCGAATGGAGGAAACTGAGTGAGAGGCATTCTACGACTAACTATCGCAGATATCTATATAATTGCTGTTATAATTTCGGCACATACAACGGACCACGATGGAAAGCGTATCCCAGAGTGAGCAGTCCGAACCTTCCCGTACGATCTACCTTCAGGGGGAAACGCACCTGCGTTCGTACGACGCTGTGACGCAGTCAGTAACGATGCTATCTACGAACGCGTCGATAGACGCGTATTACCTCGAGTTACCGGCCGAGAGACCGACGCTGCTGCAATACGGTCTGGCTGCGGTCCACCATCCGCTCTACGTACTCGGGATGTGCGTGTCACAGATGCTCTACGGACCGATCTACGCGGTTCGATCCGGACGGCAGTGCGCCGTCGAAGTGTCCGCCGTCACGGACGTCGCGTCGGAGACGTCGATACCGTCCGAACGAATCGACACCCATCCCTCACTACTGGTTCCCCGGCTCTCGTCTCTCTGGACGGTCCTCTCCTGGATCGGAATCGGAATATTCGCGTTCTTTGCACCGATCGCTACCGGACGTACCGTCGCGTTACTCCTGCTCATCACAGCGAGTCTGGTCGCGATGTTCCGGCGGCGATCGACGTTCGAACGAGCGCTCTCCCCCGTCCTCGGCTGGGGAGGACTAATACTGCTGCTCGTAACGGGGCCCGTTCCGACCGCGGTCATACTCGTCGGGTTGGCCGCCCACGGGCTCGTGCTCCGGCAAACCCTCGAGCGACGAAACGAGGACATGGTGGCCCGGACGGTCGAGGACGTGACCGAACACGGCTACCGGAACGTCTGCGTCGTCGTGGGCGCGAAACATCTCGAGGGGATGGTTCGCGAGTTCGAGGCTCGCGGCTTCGACGTGGCCGTCGCGGACTTCTCCTGACGGCCGCGACTGCGCGGCGACGCGAGGGAGGTTCCCGCTGAAGACTGATCCCGGAGAGGACCGATATTGCGGACGCCGGACGGAAGCGGACGACGACCGTCCAGTGCGGGTAGCACGTTTGGAACGGGCGGTCCGTTCAGAACGGGAGACTCCGCCACCCGTCGATAGCTCTCGAGGCGCGGAACGATCGGCCACCTAAAAATTCGCCTCGCAGGTGGTGACAACCTGCGTCTCTGTAACCTGGCCCGTTCGGGCCAGCGACTGGCTTAGATGACGCGGTTCTAGTTCCTGCTGTAATACACACGTTTAACACAATCTCCCTCATAATCACTACTACCATGACGGATAGAAGCGAGATCGTCGGTGTTCGGCTCACACCAGAAGAGCGTGAGAAGTTTGAGGATTTCTTGCGTGGAGAAGATGAGTTCGACAGCATGAGCCGATTCTTCCGTGTCGCCGCACATCGGCATATTGCTACTAACGACGAAGACGCAACCATCGATCCTGAAGAGATCATTGACGCCGTGGATTCAGCGGTCACACCGATCTCAGAACGACTCGAAAGGGTTGAAGATCACGTCCTTTCGATCGATTCGAACGTCACAAACGACGATAAAATTGACCGCCTAGCACGAGACATCTACTCGTCACTGCCAACGCACTCTGGAACTAACGGACTACCGGATTTCGATGAAGTCGGGCAGTTCGAGACACCCAGCGATTTAGCGTTAGCTCAGGCAATCTCAACGCCAGATATTTGGGCCCAGTATTACGACGAGGATCTCGCGGATGTGCGCCGTGCTTGTGCCCGAATGCTGGAGTACTACCCGGACGTAAAGTACGTCCAAGACAAGACAGGAGGTTCAGATAGTCATATTCCCAGTCATGACGACATCAACGTTGGACATGTACCAAGCCACACTGATTCGTTCCATGATCAGAATAGCTCGTCAACTCGGGAGCAGAGAACACGGGACCGAGATCAGAGTACAGTCCGTCGTTACTACAAGGAATCAGGTGACTGACTGTGCCACCACGGTACAAACCCGTCAAAGACTGCCGAGCAGAAATTGAGCAATATATCGGACAGTTGGAGACCGGGACTGACGACGACAATCCCGATTTGCGTAACACAGGAAGTACTACCAGATACAAACAGGACCTCCGGTGGTACGATCACTGGTTGGACGACGCCGAAGTAGATTCACCAGCGGATGTGACGCCTGCTCAAGCCAATGAAGTCGGACAGATATTAGCGAGAGAGTTCAACGGAACGACTGATTTGTATCGCTGGGACCGAATAAACGCGTTCCACGATTGGTTGGTCAGAATGGATCTTGCTGAATCGAACCCTTTCGAGCGGTGGAACGAGGACAAAGACGAGACGTTTGGGTTCACGAAAAGTTCTGAGCAGTCAAGTCGGCTGAAAGAGGGGGAACAGTACGCCGTCTCACAAGAAGAGATCAGAGCGATGGAAGAGAACGTAGGAAGGAACCGGATTCGAGATCAGCTCATCACTAGGTTGCTTTGGCAAACGGGCCTGCGGAGAGGTGAGGCATCTGGACTGTTGATCAGCGATCTCGAACAAGAGGCAAGAGAGATCACGATCCGTGAAGCAGTTGCGAAGAACAATAAGGAAAGAGTAGTGGCTTATCAGCAGTCACTTGACGGATTGTTAAGGGAATGGTTGGAGCACGGATATCGAGAAGAGAAGGCAGCCACAGCGGAGCATAATCGACTTTTCGTTGGTGAACGAGGAGCTCCACTATCAGGTGATCGTATTAACGATATAGTCATTGAGGCCGCTGATCGGGCAGGAATTAACCGAAAAATCTACGCCGACGCTAATGCTCCCGTCGATGAAGACGGAAATAGGATTCCTAACAGATGGCTGATCAGCGCACACAATATTAGACATGGGTTCGGGACCTACATGGTAAATGAAACCGATGCAGGACTCTGGGAAGTGTCCAAAGCTATGGGCCACTCTTCGGTGAAAATAACTGAGCGAATATACGTCGAGGATGACCCACGAGCGGGGTTAGAACATCTCCACAAATATGGACCAGATTAGTGAATGCGGTCTGAGACCCCTTTGCCGTTGAACTGGAAGAGACTTTGTAAAACTGGCCCTCCTTTTGCGCCCTCGAAAGTTGCCCCATCCCTCAGAGATAGGGTTTAATTCGTCGAGTCATTCTTGTTTCTCTGCGATCCAGGCAACTTGTTTTAGATCCGGTATGCGTGGAGGGGTCTGATCTGCCGGGCAACTCGTATAGCAAAACGAGTGGGCATATGTCAGTTATATCTATATTTTCTGCCTTTTCGCCATTTTTACCATTCTCAGAACCTCTACGCGCGTGTTGAAAGACCGAAACACTAGAAGATGATGCGCTTGTTGCACCATAACTCCTAAGTGATGTGCGGTCACACAACTTATCGTGGCGGTGGACATGCGCGAAGGCGGAACGCGGCTCGAAATCCTCGCTGCAGTCGCGTCACTCGAACGCGAGCAGGAGACGCCGCCCCGCCAGAAAGACATCACAGAACAGGTCAGCGTGACACGCGGTACTGTCTCAAAGACGTGCAGCGCGCTCGTCGACGAAGGACAGCTACTCCTCGACGATGGAGAATACCGCGTCAACGAGGAGATGCTCCTGCTTATCTACAAGGAACATCTGGAGAGCTACCTCATCCGAGACTCCGCGAACAACGGGTTCGCGGACCTCGTCGAGGCACGGAACGAGCTCCGGATCGAACTGAAAGGCGAACTTCGGCAACTCGTCACCGACGGCGACGACGGCCGCCGCCGCATGATGATCGACATCCTGCGTGAGGTGCTTGTGTACGCGTTGTCCTTCCGCGAGATCCAGACACTCCGCGACTACCTGTTCGCGGTCGACCACCTCGTCCGGACGCTCGCCGCCCACATCACCACCAGCCAGAATTTCGACGGTACAGATGTCGCCCACTCAGACGGGATCCGGCTACTACTCCTCATCGCCGTCACGCTCGACCGCGGGTACGCGATGCTGGCCCGCCTTCGCGCAGCCCACGACGAACTGGAAGACCACCTTCCTGGAGCACCGCCCGAAGAGCAGATGATCGACTACCTGACGACCCAGTAACACATGACACAGAACGTATATCACGACGTCACGCCTGAAGAGCTCGGTAAGAAGCTGTACAAATGTGCAGACGCGATCCGGAACGCAGTCGACGAAACCCGGTACAAGAACTACATTCTCCCCCTGGTGTTCTACAAGAGCATCGACGACACCTTCTCCGACCGGCTGGAGGAACAGAAGGAACAGTTCGCCGGAGACGAAGAACTCGCGCGGAAGGCCATCACCGGTATGTCGGTCCCCGAGGATTACCGTTGGGAGTCCGTCACCGAACGCAGCGAGAACATCGCTCCCTACCTCGACGAGGCGTTCGACGCTCTTGAGCGGGAGAACGACCAACTCCGCGGTGTCGTCCGCGTCACGTACAGTGACGAAGAAGCACTCAACGATCAGCGGCTCCGCGACCTGATCCAGCGCATCAACCGGTTCGAGCTGAGCACGGAGAAGGTCGAGAAAGACTTCCTCGGCGAGGCCTACATGTACATGGTCGGCGAGTTCGCCAAGGACGAGGGCAAGGAGGGCGGCCAGTTCTTCACTCCGCCGGACGTCATCGACCTAATAGTCCGTGTGCTCGCAAAGAGTGGCGGCACGGATGGCTTCAAGAAGGGCGCGTCGTTCCACGACCCCACCGCCGGTTCCGCGGGCTTCCTCGTCCACGCCGCCTCCTACTTCCGCAACGAGCAGGGCGGCGATCCGAGCACGTGGACCGTCACGGGGCAGGAACTGAACGCCGACATCGCATCGATCGCACAGGTGAACACGTTTATGCACGGGATGGAAGCGGAAATCCGACGCGAGGACTCCCTCGCCAACCCACAGTTCCCGAACTACCTGTCGGAGGACGAAGGGTTCGACTACGTCCTTGCGAACTTCCCGTTCTCGGCCGACTGGCCCAAAGACGACCTAAAGGACGACAAATGGGACCGATTCGACTGGGCCGACAAGCTGCCGCGCGCGGACCGCGGCGACTACGCCTTCCTCATGCACATTGCGAAGCTGCTGAACAAACAGGGACGGGCAGCGGTCGTCGTCCCGCACGGCGTCCTCTTCCGGAAGCACGAGAGCAAGTACCGGGAAGCCATGATCAAAGAGGATCTGATCGAGGCCATCATCGAACTGCCCAGTAACCTCTTCCAGAACGTCAGCCTTCCCAGCGCAGTCATCGTGTTTAACCGCGACAAAGGACCGGAACGCGATGGCGAGGTCCAATTCATCCACGCCGCCGACGAGCGGTTCTACGTGGAGCGGAGCAACCACAACGATCTGACCCCGGAAGGCCGTGACCGCATCGTTTCAGCGTATGAATCGTGGCTCACCGAGGACCGGATGTGCCGGACGGTCTCGGTGAAGGAAATCGCTGGTAACGACTACAATCTCAACACCTCGATTTACGTCGACACCACCGAACCGGAAGAAGATGTGAGTGTCCGTGACGAGCTGGAGCTCCTCCGTAAATCACAGAACGAGCGTGATGAGGTTGAAGCTCGGATGACGCATCAGATGGGGGCTCTCAACTATGAGTGAACAGGAGATAACGCTGGACCAGTTCGCTGGTGATTCGAGCGAAAGCAAATCCGAGGAGAGCACAGTAAGCGATGTTGATTACCCAAACGAATGGGGGGTAGTCAACTTCCAGACGTTGATTTCCGATGTCCGTTACGGTACTGATACGAAATCGAACACAGAAAACAACGGCTATCCAACACTACGGATCCCCAACATAGTCGGTGGTAAGATCACAACGGAGGATCTCAAGTACACCCCGGTAGACGACAAAGAGTTCGAGCGTCTGAAATTGGCGGAAGGTGATATACTCCTGATAAGGACAAACGGAAATCCCAACTATGTCGGCCAGTCAGCCGTATTTTCAGGAGAACTGGAGGATGCGATATTCGCGTCCTATTTAATCAGAATCCGAGTGGACAGAGACGAGGTCAATCCTGTGTTCGTCAAGGAATTTCTGAACTGCCATTTCGGTAGAAAGGAGATGGCAGGCTGGATCAGTACCTCCGCAGGAAACCACAATCTGGGCATCAGTTCGATCGAAAAGTTCAGCACACCACTTCCGTCACCGGATGAACAGCGTAAAATCGCGGGAGTCCTCCACACCGTCGATCAGGCTTTGGAAACGACGGAAGATGTTGTTTCGCAGGCGAAGAGAGTAAAGAAGGGACTCATTCAGGAGTTCTACTCCGAGGGCTACTACGACCACACCGAGTGGCAGGAGGTCGATAAACAGGACGCATACGTGATGACGCGGGCCGATAGGGTTCCTGCAGAGTGGGAGATTCGTCAATCAGATGAAATCGCCGACATCAAGACGGGTCACACGCCGTCGACGTCTGTCGACGAATATTGGGACGGCGATATCTCGTGGGTGGACATCCACGACCTGACGCAGTTAGAGAAGACCGTCATCGAGACGACCGACGACACGATCACGGAAGAAGGACTGGAGAACTCGGGCGCCAAGCTCCTGCCGGAGGAAACGCTCGTCCTCTGCCGTACGGGCGCGATCGGAGAAACGGCGATCCTCGGCAAGGAGATGGCGACCGACCAAGATCAGGTGACGTTCGAGTGCGACGAAAGCGTCGTGCTTCCGCGGTACCTGATGTACCTCTTCGAGTTCGCCACTCCACAGCTCGAACGGCTGTCAGCGGGAAGTACGCACGATAAGATCCAGCTCCATTTCTTCTCTGATCTGGAGATCCCGCTCCCTAGCCTCGACGAGCAGCAGAAGATCGTGGACGCGATCGAATCGGTCGATGACGTCGTCATCGCTAACAAAGAACAGCTCGTCGGTCTCAAACGTCTGAAAAAGGGTCTGCAACAGGACCTACTCTCGGGAGATGTCCGCACCGCAGGGAAAGAGATCGACATCCCCGACGAGGTAAAAAACTATGAGCCAGAATAGCTTCCCCGAATTCAACGAGCAGAAGGTCGAGTACGCGCTGCTCGACTGGCTGGCCGACGCCGGCTGGGACACCTACGGCGGCCCCGACGAACCGGACGGCGGCGTACAGCTCGACGCGAAATACGACCGCGACGATAAGAGCGAGGTCATCTACTGGGAGCTGCTGCGCGAGCAACTGATCGCGGTTAACGAGCCGGTCACCGATCACAACGTCGACGACGTGATCACGTCGCTCCGCCGCGACTTCACCGGCGACAGCCTGCTCGAAGCCAACCGCAACGTCCAGGAACGTTTGCAGAAGGGACGGCAGGTGAATCTCTCCAAATCGGACGGCACCTCGGAGAAGGTGATCGTCGACCTTGTCGACTACGAGACGCCGGAGAACAACTCGCTGATCGCAGCCAACCAGTTCCGCGTCCGCCAGCACGAACTGGTGATCCCGGATGTTGTCTTGTTCGTCAACGGCATCCCACTCGTCGTAACAGAGCTCAAGTCGCTTACCCAGGACAGCACAGTTGCCGACGCGATCGACGACCTCCATACCTACGAGGAGGACGCACCTCGGCTCTTCGCCCCAGTCCTGTTCAACGTCGCCGCAGACCACGAACACGCACGGTACGGTGCCATCGATGCCCCCGAGACGCACTACAACCCGTGGCAGCCCGACGACCCAATCGGCACCCACAGCGAACTCAAAGAGATGGCGCACTCGCTGCTGACGCCGGGAGCACTGCTGGACATCGTGAAGCACTTCGTGTTCTACCAGCGGCAGCCGGGCGGCAACGCGAAGATTATCCCGCGGCATATGCAGTATCACGGGACGAACGCCATCCTGCAGCGAGTCAGTCGCGGCCGGTTCGAGAATGGACTGATCTGGCACACGCAGGGCAGCGGGAAGTCGTTCACCATGTTCTTCACCGCGCGCAACCTGCTGTACCGGCCGGACATCATCAAGACGCCGCAGGTGCTAATCCTAGTGGACCGTCAGAACCTGCGGGACCAGATGTCGGACGACCTCGGGAAGCTCATCGACTTCGAGCACTACGAGATCGTCACAGACGGTGCCGACCAGCTGCAGTCACTGATCGAGGAGGGCCAGAGCCAAGTCGTCGTCACCACCATCCAGCTGTTCCAGGACGTCGACGAGAACATTCAGGAGAACGACGAAACCGTCGTCCTCTCCGATGAGGCCCACCGGTTCATGGAAGCGAAACTGGGCAGCAAACTCGATAACGCTCTCCACAGCTACTACCACTTCGGGTTCACCGGAACACCGGTGAACGAGAGCACCGAGGCCGGCCGGAATACCTTCCAGCACTACTCGGAGCCGCGAGACGAAGACGGGTACCTCCACCACTACTCGATGGAGGACGGTATCAACGACGACGTGATCCTGCCGGTACACTTCCAACTTCGGCACGGGAACCGCGATTGGGAGATCAACGACGACGTGATGGACAAAGCCCACGAGGCCGCGACAGGCGACCTCGACTACGAGGAACGGGACCGGCTCATCAGGGAGACGATCAACCAACAAACGCTCGCCGAGCTCCGTCCGCGCGTCGAGAGCATCGCCGAGGAGATCGTCGACCACTACCGGACAAAGCTGGCGCCCAGCGGCTGGAAGGGCATGGTCGTCACCCCGTCCCGGAAGGCAGCCGCACTCTACGGCGAGGAACTGCAGAAGCATTTGGACCCGGAGGAAGTGAGGGTCGTGATCTCGTCAGCCGGGAAATCCGACCCGATCACTCGCACGTACCACACCTCGAAGAGCGAACGCGAGCGCATCGTTGAGGAGTTCAAGGACGAGGATGGCGACCCGAAAATCCTGGTCGTCTGCAGCATGCTACTCACCGGGTTCGACGCCCCGATCCTCAAGACGATCTATCTCGACCGGCCGCTGACGAACCACAACCTGCTGCAGGCGATCGCCCGGACGAACCGGCCAGACGACGGGAAAGAGAACGGCGAGATCGTCGACTTTGCCGGCGTGTTCGCGGAGGGGAACGTCGAGGAGGCGTTGAACTACTATCCGCCCGAGGTCCGGCAAGCGGCAGCAGAGGACATCAACGAACTCCTGGGCGAGTTCGACGAGAAGCTCGATGAAGCGGTCGCGCTATTCGACCACATCGACGTCGACGACAACCCGGAGACGGTGGTCGAGTGCCTGACGTACCTGCGGAAGGACGCCGAGGCCCGCCGCCGGTTCAAGGAACTGTACCGGGACGTCGAAAACCTGTACGATACGCTCGCGCCGATGGGCGAACTCGAAGACGAGAACACCGGCCGCCCGCAGAAATACGGCTGGCTGACGCAGGTGTACCTCGCGTACCAGCGCAGCATGAACCGCGAGAGCGAACCCGAGAAGCGGTTGCGGGAGAAGACGAAAGAAATCGTTGAAAACAACGTCGAGGTCAATGCCGACTGGCTTGACGAGAAGTTCGAGGTTGTCGAGTTCGATGCCGACCACCTGGAACGCGTCCGAGATATGGAGGCGGAGCAGGGGATCACCGAAGTTGCCGGCGCCGCCGACGATTATCTTGACGACCGGTCCGAACACCACCCGCGGTACCGGCGGCTGAGTGAACGCGTCCACGAGGTCGTCGATAAGTGGGAGAGCGACGAGGTGACTGCCGACCGCGCATATGAGGAACTGATCGAACTGGAGGAAGAGATCCTGTCGATCGAAGACGAGGCCGAGGAACGCGGACTGTCACCATCTGGCCACGCCCTGTTCGCGGCGTTGATGGACGACAATGACGAGGGATTCGCGGAGTACATCGACGACGAGGACGAGGCAGACTTCATTGCGGAGCGCGTCGACGAAGAGCTCGCGGAACGCGTCGACACGTCCTACACTGACTGGAAAACGAGTACGCGGACTCGTGAGGACATCCAGAAACTGCTGTTGGAGGTCGTCGCAATCGAGGCTGAGAAGCCGGATCTCTGCAAGGACGACCGGTTCCTTGAGGACGCCCGCGAGTACCTGATCGAGAACCATCCGGACGCCTGACTTACGTTTTCTCGTGTGACCGGTAGTGCCGGTTCCCTGCCGTTGTTCCCGGATCTATAGACTGTCGAGTACGTCCGCGGCATCGTCGATTGTTCTAACATCCAGTTGCTCCAGGTACTCTGAGTCCAGTTGGATGCGGTCCTCCCGTTCGTCGGGTTCTTCTTCCCCGGTGATCGGGCACGTCGAACCAGCCCGCGGGTTCGGATACCGGACACGGACGCTTTTCTTGTTCACCCGGACGACCCGGCCCGCCCGTAGCTCGGGGTTGCGGAATTTGACGATGGCGCCCTCGGTCAACTGGTCGTACAGCTCGTTTCGTTGCTGTTCGCGTTGCTGTTCGGTCTGCTCGGCGACTGACGATCCGATGGCGTTGAGTGCGCGTTGCCGGGCACCGCAGGCCGTCGATTGGACACCGTCTAGTTTCGCCTCTAACTCCTCGCGGGCCTCGTTTTCGCGTCGGCTGCATTTCTGTGCTCGCCGCATTGGGTATTTCGCACGGCCGGTCTCCGTCGGAGACGGCATCTCCGCCATCCGCTTCCGTTTGCTCATCCAGTCGTTACATTGGCGACGGGCTGCGTTGATCCGACGGAGTAATCGAGTGTCACCGATATAGTGTGGCTTCGCGTCGTCCGACAGCTCGTTATGTATCTCTTCAAGCCGTTCTACCATGTCCCGGGGAGGGGAGAGTACTCCGGGGACAGAAATCTCGTTGACGGCGTCGGTCAGGTCCTGGAGACAAGATGGGCTGTCGACCGGTTCAAGAGAATCTTTTTCCCTGAGGGCTTGCAGGGCCTTTTGACGGCCGGCACTGATCCCAATCGGTTCCTCCATATTGCTTAGAACCCTCCTGCAGACTGGCTTCGGCTCATAATATTCGCAACAACAGGCCCATCAAAGAGTGAGATAATACAAATACGGTCATTATCTAACGATTCCGCTTGCTCCACCATTATCGATTCCTCCCTATTACAGATACATAAAACTCGCCTCGTTACCGTAGCTGTGTCTGATCGTTCGAGACCCAGGACTGGTTAGTACACGCTTTTCTCGGCGTATTCCGGATACTCCGAGTACACGTACTCGATAAGCTCCGAGAGCAGCACATCGTTGTACTTTTCTTTGATCTCCTGCGCTAGTTGCATAATCGCGTCTACGTCATCCCACGTTTCAGCCTCTGAGTCGACCAGATCTTCGCCGTCGTCCTCGATCTCGTAGATATACTTCACCTTCCCCGAATGCAATGGCTCCTCCGTGTCCTCCACGAACTCCTGGTCGATCATGGCATCCAGGTCGTCGTAGAGCTCCTTGGAGAACGGCCCGTAGTCGTAGGGGATGAAATCGTATTCCAGCCCGACGACCCCCGACTGATCGCGCTGCTTGAGTTCCTTCTGCATCAGGAACACCATCTTCTGCAGTCGCGTGCGTCCCTCAATCGGCTCACCGTCGTTGGCGTACATCAACGCCAGCGGGAGCAATTTTCTATGCATCGGGATCAGTCACCTCAGTCGCCGTCTTATATATATCCTCGAATTCCGTCGCCAAAACTGTTGCTATGGTTGTATCCCGGAACATCACCCCGGTGTCGCCACGGCCGATGTTCAGGATCACGCGGTCGTCATCGATGAGATAGAACGACGTTTTCACGTCTGTCGAGTGCCGGACATTGACCTCGGAGTCCGCCAGCGGTTCGAGGTCGCCTTCGGCGCCGGACCTGCCGACGACCCGGACGTCACATCCATGGGACGCGCATGAGTGCAGGAGATCGATATCGTCGTCTCCATACCAGGGTTCGCGTTCGAGTGCATCGATTCGTGATTCAGCCAGTTCGAGCTGTTCCCGGACTTGGTCGACGACCCCGGACCGACCGGCCACGACCCAGGCAGGGTTCCGCCCGAGATCTTCGTTGAAGTTGACTTCGTACGTCTGGAACAGTTGTTGCTTGGCTTCGGTCGCTTTCTCGACGAACTCCTCCTCTTTCCGGTCGATGATCTTCTCGGGGTGCTGGGCCACGTAGACCGTGGGATTGACGCTCTGCTTCTTGACCGCGCCTTCCCGGTACAGGTCGTCGAGGATATCGTAGACCCGACCCTGCGGGACGTCCGACCAAGTGGAAACGTCGGTCGGTTCGAGCGCCCCGCGTTCCACCAGCGTCTGGTACACCGCCGCGTGATACTGACCCCACTCCATCACGTCCTGCAGAATATCGTCGAGGTCAGCCATTAACAACAACTCACATTGTTGTGCCGTAAATCTTTGGAGTTGAAACGCTATCTTACCACGTACAGTTGTTCTGCTAGTCTTTCATATCCCCTACCCCCGTATATGCAAGCACCTCACGAGAAAACACATGCTGAGGCCTCATCACCCCCCGATTTTCGACCGATTTGCTTCCTGGCAGGTGGATCAGTAGATGGAGGCTACTGGTCCCATTCCCCGGCTCGAACCGAAACCCGCACAGGTCGCTGTGGCGCAACAGACCTCGTCCATCCCGACCGTCATGATCGACGAGCGGTACGTCGACCGCTTCCAGCAGAACGGGTGGACACCCGACGAGCTCGGGGCCGACGTCATTCTCACGTCGACGTTCGACGACGAAGAGCTCGAACTGTGGTTCCCGGACCGGGAGGTCTCGGTCGCCACGGAGTACGGCGCCACCGCCATCGTCCCGTGCGACACCCCGGTCTACCGCGATGATCCGCGGACGCTCCGCGTCGAAACGGTTCGTGACTACGCGGCGAACCTGGCCAACGCGATCCCACGGCTCCGTGACCACGGCATCGAACCCATCCCGTTGGTGAAAGGCGAATCCCCGTACGAACGCGACATCTGCTACGAGGTGTTCGACTACCACGACGTCGACCGGGTCGCCTACTACGGCGTGCAGTACTTCTCGTACGGGTACCGGTTCCCGGCGCTGCTGGAACGAATCCAGGAGATCGCGGTCGAATACGACCCCGACGATATCCTGATGATCGGCCTGCAGTCAGAGAACCTGCTGCCACGGCTGCCGCCGGCCGTGTCGGGCGCTGCCGGACAACGCTGGCTCCGTGCTACTGACGTCGGATCGGAACCGGCCGCGGTGGTCGTCCGGCAGTACGAGCAGTGGGCGGCCGCGGTCCGGTCCGCGCTCAGCATCGGACAAGCACCGCTTGACGCCTACTTCCCGGTCCGGGGGTGGTCGTAACCATGGGCAGCGGTATTTCGCCGCGCTCCCGGTCCCGCGGCACCGGTCCCGGCGGCGGCAGTGGCGGTGCCGGATCGTCCGCAGCGGAGCAGGACGAGGAGCAGACGTCCATCGACGACTACGCCGACGAGGCCGGAATCACGGACCGGCAAGGCGAGGTGATCGATGAGCGGCGGCAACGCCTCGATGACGTGCTGGACGAGGAGCTGGCGGTCGAGGACAGCCACCAGTTCGGGTCGCATACGCGGGGAACCATGGTCGGGCCGCTGGACGAGGACTCGGACACGGACATCATGGTCGTGCTTGACGAGAACGAGCACGGACAGTGGCGACGGGACGAGAACGGGGCGCGGAACTGTCTGCAAGCGGTGAAGCGGGCATTGGAGAAGCGGTATCCGAATTCCGATGTCAGTATCGACCGAAACGTGGTCGCCATCAAGTTCCACGATTTCACGGCCGAGGTGGCGCCGGCGTTCCGGAGCGGTGACGGCTACGTGATCCCGGACTCGTACAGCGAGGGCCGGTCGTGGGTGCAGACGAATCCCCGGCAGTACAAGAACCAGTTCGATGCCGTCGACCAGGCGCGTGGCGGGCGGCTGCAGAAGGTGGCCCGGGTCGCCAAGAAGTTCAACGACAACAACGGCTCCCCGGTGTCCTCCTATCACGCGGAGGTGATGGCGTACCACTACGTCCGCACACATCCAGACAAGGAGGCGTCGACGGAAGAATTGGTCGAGGGCTTCTTCGAGCAGCTGCCGCGCCGGATTTCGAACGGGACGCGCGAACCCGTGAACGGCCAGCGGGTGGACGAGCACATGGACTCGCAGGAGCGGCGTGACGCCATCGAGGCGGCGCGAAAGGCACGGAAACACGTGCGGCGGGCACAGCGGCTTCGCCGACAAGGCAACACGGACGCGGCGGACGAGGCGTACAGTGAGGCGGTCGGCGATGAGGTGGACGAATGAGCGACCACGAACCGGCCTCGGTCCGGGATCGGATCGAGCGGAGTGCGTTGATCAAGGCCGACTCGCTGAACCACACGTATAACCAGCATTTCCTGGCGGCGAACTTCTACCGGTGGCTGAACCGGTTTCTCGACACGGTGCTGTTCGCGGCGAGTCTGTTGCTGGTGTCGCAGGCCCTGTGGACGGTGTGGCCGGCGTGGACGACGTTCGCCATACCGGGAGTGATGGCCATCATCACGGGGTATCGGCGTGCGGCGAAGCCGGATCAGCGGTCAGAACGGTTCCGGAAGTCAGCGAATCGCCATCATGCGTTGTTCGACGAGTTACGTGACTTCCTGATGGTGAGGCTGCCGGACGGGTCGTGTTCGGACGATGAGGTGCAGGATCGGTTTGACGAGCTGGCGGAACGGCGCCGCGAGTTGAACATGGACAGTCCAGATGCGAGCAGTCTCTGGTATTATTGGATCAAGTACGTACGGGGGGAAGAAAAGCTGTTAGAGCAGATTTCGACGACGAAAGAGATGCGAGAGGCGATTACCGGTAAGGCTTTTGAAGCGGCAAAAGACTAAGTTGTAGATCGCTTCAAAGGTTGAACTTAATAGTATTTACTTGGTTCATCTGTTGGTTCTATACGTGTATTTTATTTTTTAATTTCTCTATCGTAGTCCAGAGGCTTCCAGCCTCGGAAATCCATGTTTCTCGACCGGATTCATTTGAGAAGGGACCCTTAGTCACCCACAAATCACCATTGAATCGGTACTGGTATCGAGTCTTATCCGTGATAATGACGAAATTTATTATTATTTCATCGTCAGTATCGTCGAGACCGAGTTGTCGCTTCGTTTCCCCAATGTTAACTTCGATCCAAGTCGTTGCCTTAGCACCGTATTGGGACTCGATGTGTGTGAGTTCTTCTATGAGGAGTGGCCTTGTCGGGAGCGAATCGGCCTTTTCCCAATCTCCGTCATTAGACGACGTCATCTTGACCCTCCTAAAGGACCTTGCTCGCAATCTATCCGGTCAGACGTTTCGGTCATATGAATGGTTTCTCGATGATATTTATAAAGCTAAGTAAAATGGGGACGCCGAATACCCATATTCTATCATACGCTTTGAACGTCAGAAGAGTTTGTAGATCGACTGTAGATAGGGCTCTCGGACGTTATCGCCCCAATAGTGCATATAGTCATCCATCGCCTCGCCCTTGTCACCGCGCAGGTACTTCACCAGCAGTTCGTCGCCGGACTTTCTGCCAAAGATTGTTCGGAAGTAGTGGCGGAAGTAGTGTGGCGAGACGTTGGATTCAAGCGTTGCATCGGATGACCACCAGCCCTGTTCTTGAGCCCAATCGGTGATCTTCGACCACACGTAGTCTGATCGAAGTCGGTCGCCAGGGATCGTGGTCCTCCCACCGGTCGTGAGTGTGAAGAACGGTTCAGCGGGTGATCGAGAGGGCGGGCGGATCGCCAGCCACAGCAGCATTACACTTTTCAATTCTTTGTCGATTGGGATGTAGGTTCCGCGCTTGCGCTTGTTCGGATCTTTTCGCTCTTCGCCGTTCACGACGTTACCAACTTCCATCTCGGAACGTGGAGCAATGTACAGCGTGTCCGGTCGTTTTTCAAGATTCTCGCGGCACTCGGGGAAGTGTTCTTTCGCCCAGTGGTGATCAAGGTGGACATCACGCATATCGATGTTCACGAGTTCGCCAGCTCGGATCCCGGTTTTCAGCAGCAGGACGACCATACATAGCAGCAACGGATGGTGTATCGATTGCACAGCTTCTCGCATCACCTTGTGTCCAATCTCGCGGCGTTCACTGGTTCCATCTTCCTCGAACGATTCATCTTCGATGACGATGGCGATGGGGTTGTAGTCGATGTCGGAAAACTCGTTACTGCGGCGACGTCGAATCGCGTAGTCGTACATGTGCGAGATCCGGCCGAGGTATGCCTTCGCAGTCTGGTCATTGATGGCATCTTTGGCTTTGAACCAGTTCACGAGGTCGTCAGCATCATCGTCGACGAGATCGCCCGGGCTCAAATTACGTTCGTCGATGAAGTCTCGGAAGTGTCGGAGCGCAGTACCGTGTTGCCGCCAGGTCTTTGTGCGCACAGATGACTTTCGGTTCCTCATGTAGGCGGCGATCTCATCGTCACGGTTGGTCAAGTCCTGGTAGCCCTGTCGTTCAGGGTCAACTCCGTTTGCGAACTCTGTCATTCGAGGTAGTACCCCTCGTGTTGTGGGCTGTACTCGATCTGACTGTTCGTCTTCAGGATCGTATAGACGGTATCTCGAATCGGCGTGAGGATGCCTTCGAGGAGTTCGTCGGGATCAAGTGCGTTGGCTTCGTCGTTCGGGAGTCGTTCAACGATGTCAGCCTCGATCTCTCCGCGACCGTCCTCATCAGCGAGGCTTTCGATGGCGACCAGCTGGCGTTCGCCGGCGGTTGCCATTGTGCGCATGTACTCGCTGAGATTCATATCGCGTTCCTCGGCGCGTTCTTCGATCCACTCGCGCTGGTAGCCGTACATCGAGAGAGTGAGCTTCACCTGCTCACCATTCCCGTCTGGGTCCGGGTCTGCGTTTGGTCCTATCATTTGTTTTGGTGTTGTAAGTCTGGTATTGTTATTATGCATCTATTAGGCGGTTCTTCTGAGAGAGTCCGGTAAAGTCCGTACTGCGGAGGATGAAGTATGAATTTTGCAGGATTACTGAATGAGGGGGATGAATGAATCGCATGACTCCTTCGGGGTGGATGGCACGATGATACAGGCATTATCATGCTTATCAGGCTAATGTTGGTCCCGGTTTTCGCATAGCTCTGTGCCGATTCGCACGGCACAAGCCTGCTACCGTATCCACATAGCCGTTTCAGATCCACACATTAGAGTTCTAGATAGAGACGTATAAAACCTCGGCGTAGGAATAAGGATAATGTCATAACGTAAAGCGCCGAAAAGTGGTGTTATAGGCCCTGTAGTATGGTCGTGCTGTCAGCAGGATACCCAGTCTGACAGTATACCATATTAAACCCTTGGATTTCGTGTATTAGGATCTTAGAGACGCAAATTACGCAATGATGAGGAACAGCTAGCTGCCTGTGCGGCGGACTGACCGCGAGAATAGGTACACGAACAATTAGAAACTGGAGTGACCAGCGAGTACCACGCTTTTGGAGTGTTATTTACGTAGACCGACAAGCGATGACTTCCAACCAGATCATCGCTGGTACATCATGCAGTCCGTGAGTGAGAATACAAATCTATTTTTAAGTAGGTGAGCAACGGCTACGTGGCCTGAAAGCGGCCCCCGGTGCAGGAACACCGGGCACCAACGCTGCCGGTATGACAGCACCAGATACTACTCGGTCACGGAGTGATAACTCTGTCCGTCACACGGATGGTGACGGTGAGAGTGCCCAAACTCCAGAATGTGACCCACGACTCGGGCGAATCGTCCGCTACGCAAACGAAACTAGTGGTTCGACCACATGCAAAGATATTGCTATTAAAAGCGGCTGGGACCTCCAGACGGTAAATCAACTCCTTGCCCAACTTGACAACGCCAACTTCGTCCACCTAATCGAAGACGAAGACTGTTGCATCGTCTTGCTGACGCTGACAGGAGAGTCTCTTGCACAGGGGGGACTCTGACGATGTTGGAGTCCCAGACGATCCATCTGACACCAGATGACGCGTTCAGAGCCCTGTCAAACAGTCGGCGTCGGCAGATAATACTCTCACTCTCTCAGTCTGAGAACGCAGTCTCAGCCAGGGGGCTCGCACGCGAAATCGCAGCCCTAGAGAATGAGATCGACCCGGATCAGGTCACAGGAGAACAACGTTCGAGGGTCTACATCGGTCTCATTCAGTCACATTTGGGCCTTCTCGATGACCTCGGTGTCATCGAATTCAACGACCGGACGAAACAAGTGACTGCGACAGATGAAACACAACCTCTCGCCAGTTACATCCAGCAATTGAAGCGGAACTGCCAGTCCACACGAGGTGATGCATGACGACCGACTCGTCCACTGAGAAGGGTGTCATCTCCGCGAGCAGAATTAGAGCCAGTAAGGTGAGAAATGAGTAACAGCTCACCGCCGTGGCTTGCTTCGATTTCTGCCTTTGTGGCGGCAGAGGCGAATCAGGAGGTGGTGATCACGATGTGCGCTCTGCTGGCGAATCGTCGTCGTCAACTCGTGATCCTCTACCTACTCGGTTGCGACGAGGATGAGTGGATCTCAATGGAAGAGATTGCACGATGGGTCACGGCTGTCAAGCAAGGGTACTCTCTCGAAGAGGCTACCGGAGCAGACTACAGAAATATCCGTGAGTCACTCCGGCATACGCATCTCAAGACGCTCGCCGATGCCGGTGTTATCGAGCACGATGCTAAGCAGACACGAATCGCACCTGGTGCTCGCTTACCGGAGGTGGGTCGAGTGTTCCTCCACCTGCTCCTGTTATCTGCAAATGCCGATAACATGACGGCCTGACAAGAGAGGTCGCCACCCTCTCTCGGCTTGTTGAACAGCTCAATGGCGACCTAGATCGAGTCGACGCCATCTTGTTTGAGAAGCCGAACCTTGTGCGTCATCACTCTGATCAATTTGCTGCTACCACCCTATAGGATTTCTTGTTACTTGGCGATCAAAGTCATGTAGTTTCCTCCGAACCACAGAATCCGGGTTTTTTAAACAAACCTATTAACATAAGCCCAAGCATCCACATCGGTATGAGCACACAATCGATCCCCCAGGACAGGCCCAATCTTGTCTGTCCGAAATGTGATGATCAGTTCAACAAGGGCGACATGCGATCCTTCGACAAGAGCGATTACAATTCTTTTGCGGACGATTTCGCATGCCCCAGCTGTGGTGATGCCATCCATCCAGAGGATGCCCTATTCGCGTACTTTCGCGCTGCACCTACAGCGGAGCTCTCAGGGAGACCTGTTCGTGTCGGCGGATTTGCCACTGTCGGAACAAAGGAACTGGATGTGGGCAAGACCGTGGAGGAGAGCCTGATCGGTGGCGGAGCGCTTGATATCGATCTAGCCCTCCTAGCCGAAACGAACCAGCCGCCCGGGCAGACAATACGACAGTTACAGGGCGTCACGCTTGAATGGTACCCCGGTCCGCAGGAGATCAATGGCGTGATCGTAGATATTGCCCAGTCAAGCGACACTGAGATCGGATTCATCGCCTCGGACCTGAACAGTTCCTCGTCCACCGTCACGGTAGCCTATAATGTGTTGATCCATCGTTCCGAGGTTCCGCAACCGCCGTGGGTAACGCTGCTTGCTGACGCTATCACACACTATCATCGCGGACAAGGACTTGCTACCTTCTCGCTCCTGTTCTCTGCGTTCGAGAACCTTCTTAGCCGGGAGCTATCTCGGACACTCCGGGCCGGCGGATGGACCGACAACCCGATAACAGACTTCCTTGAGCGAAATTGGACGTGGGAGGAACGGTGTAAGGACGGGCTGAAAACGGTGACATCAAAGCACTTCCCAACACAGCATCCCAGTCTCTATCAGGACCTCTACAACCTTCGTGGTACTCGGAACAACGGAATTATCCATGTCGATCCGAGTGATTCGGTGGCTGATATCGACATCAAGGAATTAAAAGATGCGTTCGAGACGATTATGGAAACAATGATCGCAGTCAACGAGATGTGTTACGATGAGCGGCGGTCGCTGAACTGAGATCGGCTCCAGAAGTCAAAGGGCGGAGAAAGCGACGTTCCATCAATCATGGCTATCGGATTGTACCGAATGTACACATAGAATCGACTGGTACTGATTCTCTGCCTGCAATCGCTCATTGCGTATGCCCGAGATGATCTGTAAGTACAGCCCTGTGAAGACAAAGTATCGGACTATCCGCCTAAGACCATACAATCGGCCATTGTTGATGTGGACACTCTCCCTTGCGGTTACTGTGGCAGATCACAATCAGGGAGCAAAACACGAACAGTTGTCCAACGGAACAGATCAAGAATTTTCTCGGGAGGGATCAGTGACGCCGAATACGGTCAAAACATCGGGTGAGACAGGCGACTCTGACCAGCCAGAATTGCCCGTCGAAGGTCGCGTCATCAGTTGGTTGATCCGTAAAGAGGATGGAGGAATTGTGATGGGAGACCTCTATCCTCCAGGCAGCTACACACTCATTGCGTGTCCGGAGGAGAGCAAACCCAGCGACCTGCGAGGTGAGAACATCTCCGGCAATCACGCAGGCTGGTTTAGTGCTCCGGGAGACATGTCGCTCTCGCACTCGGTTCCCACCACCCCAGGGACATATCTTCTTGTGAAACCCACCCAAGACCAATGCCAGTAGAAATCAATCTCGAATGCCCCTCCTGCGGTACAACGGTTACGTGGCTCTACAATGATGAAGCAGAAAAACTTCACCGGGGCCCGAAGGGGTGCCCTGGGCCACAGTGTACGGTCCCATTCTTGCTTGAAGCTGAAGAGATCTCGTTAGAAAGAGCGAACGAAATTAGAGAGAACCAATCCACCTTGGACATCTACTAAGTGAACACCATATTTGCTCGTAGAGCGATTCGGGTTAGCTCGACTATTCTATCCCAGACTATGCTTACTAAGAGACTGTACTAGCCAAATTATGACAGATGACCCATCGAGTGTCGAAACGTGGAAAGCACACACCAGCACATTCGATAGAGTACAGGCAATTGCTCTCACCGTCAACCAGCCACGCCCAGCATCCTATATCGCCTCCGAAGCCCACGTCGCTGAGAACACTGCGAGAACGCAACTCGAACGGTTAGCCGATCTGAATGTCCTGCTAAAATACGACGTAGATGGCACAACACGGTACGCACCGGACCCGCTCCACACCCGAATGCAAGCGATACGGGAGCTACTCAATGAACACGATTACGATGAACTCATCGAGTTGAAGACGGGGTTACAAGAACAAATCGACACTTGGCAGAACAAGTACGAGGTCGATTCTCCCGATGAACTCTACGCATGTGTTGTTGAGACAGACCGCGCCGAAGCAACCAGCAACATAGCTAAAACTGTGAGCGACTGGAAACACGTTCTGTACCGACTCAGCATAGTAGAGGAGACTATCAAAAACTACAGAACCTATAGCCGCGACGAGATCGAATCTGCATAGCGATGGGTGTGGAGAGTATGTTACAGCGTGAAGAGCTGGAAAGGTTCTGAATCCAGTTCCTAAATGAAAAGAGATTCAGCAGTAGAGACTCTTGGGAGTGCGAAAATCCCGGAATTGAATTCGATTTGCTTCCGGGAAACGGCGCGTCTGTTTAACGAGCGTTTTACGCTGTTAATTAGATGACGCGGTTCTGCAGGTAGTCGAGGTGCTTCGCGTTGTACACGATCTTGACCTCGTCGGTCTCGGCGGAACCGATGCAGGTCAGGCGGACGTTCTTCTCCTCGACCTCCTCGTCCGAGAGGATCTGCTGCATGTCCATGTCGATCTCGCCCTCGAAGACGATGGCTGCGCAGTTCGCGCAGGCGCCTGCGCGACACGAGAAGGGCCAGTCGTAGCCCTGAGCCTCGGCGGCCTCGAGGATGTACTCGCCCTCGGCGACGTCGAGGGTGCCGTAGTCCTCATCGTCGAGGCCAGCGTCGGCGGCCTGCTCGAAGAGGTCGTCGTCGTCCATGTCCCAGCCCTGGTCGTCCAGTACTTCGTAGTTGAGGTATTCTACCGTGGGCATCACTCGGTGATTCACGTCCCGCACTGGTATAGCTTGCTGTTCAGTCCTAAATTGTCTTTGAATCGGAATTTGGAAGTTCGAAGGGAAGAATGTCCATATTTAGCAACTACTAGTCTACAAAGTGGGAGAGAAAAAGAAACGTTTCAACCAACGCACCCAGTTCCTGCATCGATTGCCGCTTTTTCCGTCTGCTACCACACTGAACGGGTCGAACGGCGAGCCGTCGTCGAATCCGATCGCTGCCGGAGCGTCGTCGACTCGAGGGTGCCGGTTGCGATCGATCGTCGAACGTCTCGACTAGAAGCCGAATATCGGCACGAACCGGAACGTGATGAACGCGCCGACGGTCGAGATGATCGGGACGACGTTTTGCATGAGGATGACGCGGGCGGTCGTCGAGGGGTCGAAGAGGTCCGACGCCTTCGGGATGTCTTCGGGCTCCTCCTCGCCGATATCGGGCGACTGTTCGCCCTCCTGTTCGGCGGTCAGCGCGCCGACGGAGACGCGGGTCTCTTCGCCCGCTCTGACGCCCGACAGCGTCGTTGTCCGCGTTGCCCGACCCCAGCCTAACCCGACGATGCTCATCGTCGCGATGACGACGAAACTCGCGGGGATACCGATCGCGGAGAGGCCGACGACGATGGTCGAACTGATGACGGCGACGACGATCGCGGCCGTCAGCGGCAGGTTCGTGATGTCGTTGCCCAGCGTGTCGAGCGTCCGGCGGGCGATGGTGAAACAGCCGACGGCGACGGCCGCGGACCCGATCAGGATCAGCGGTACCATGTCGACGTCGCCGGTACCGTAGATCGGGGCGATCGCGTTGGCGATGTTGCTCGTGCCCGAGGAAAAGCCCATCAGACAGCCGATACCGATGACGACGAACGCGCCGGTGATCTCCCGCCGGTCGCCGTCGGCCCCGAACTGGAGCCGCGGCACGGCGCTCGATCGATCGACCGAGATCATCGGCTCGCCACCCTTGCTCCCCTCGATGGCGACCCAGGCGTTGATCCGCGGGTAGAAGTAGCGGCCGACGACGCCGGCCACCCAGAAGCCGATGATCGGCGCGACGATCCACCAGACGACGATCTCGCCCAGCACCGACCAGTCGAGTTCGCCGGTCGCCAGCCCGAGCGCGGCGATGGCGCCGACGGCGGTCATCGACGTCGAGGCCGGGACGCCGGCGTAGTTGCCGACGAACAGCGCGCCGCCGATGAAGAAGAGGACGGCGACGTTCGAGCGCAGCGTGAAGATCGAGGTATCGGTGACGAGCTCCTCGCCGAGCGTGGTGACGACCTGCGGACCGATGGTGTAGGCCCCGATAAAGAAGAAAATCGACATCAGCCCGGCGGCCATCACCTTCGTGATGACGTTCGCGCCGACGGCCGGACCGAACGCTGGCCCCGTCGTCGAGCCGCCGATGTTATAGCCGACGAAAATTGCGGTGAGGATTCCGACGATAAGCAGCGGTTCCGCGTTCACGTCCCGTAGTCATACGATCCGATACTAAAAACGCGCCCATTCACGATTCCCTTGCCGAGACGACCTCGAGTCGAACGAGACGCGACGACCGAGTGCAGTCGACGACC
>NZ_AOIS01000013.1 GCF_000337495.1 Haloterrigena salina JCM 13891 | reverse complement strand
GGCGCGATCGACGATCGCGCGCACGGGGTGGCCGAATTCGATCTCCGTACGGAAAGGGACGTCGCCGTCGCTGTCGGCGTCGGCGACGATCTCGCGTGCCCGTTCGAACACCGTCTCCGCATGCTCGCGGGCCGCCTCCTCGATGTCGTCGGCGAGCGCGAGACCCGTCGCTCGCCCCCACATCGGAGACGGCTCACCGACGACGTGGAGAACGGTTATCTCGGCGTTCGGAAACGCGTCGATCGCGTACTCGAGCGCGTATTCGCTCATCTCCGATCCGTCCATCGGGACGAGGACGTCTGAGACCATACGCCCCCTCCCACGGCGACGGGAATAAGCCCACGGGCGGGCCGCCGTTCGAACGGATCGCTGAGGTCGGCGGCCGTCGTCTTCCGCCCCCAGTACCAAGGGTGTGTGTCGCATAGACGCACATAGCCACGGACCGATCATGGATCGCGACGCGCCGGCAGTCGGCGAGGGGACCAACATCGACGACGAAGCGCCGCGTATCGAACCGACGGTCGAAACCGAAGCGGCGACGAAGACCGACGACGCCGAACTCGAGCGGACGCTCGGACTCGTCGGCGGCCTCGCGATCGGTATCGGGACGATGATCGGTGCGGGTATCTTCGTCTTCCCCGGATTGGCGGCGGGACGCGCGGGCCCCGCCGCGGCGGGTTCGTTCGCGATCGGGGCGGTGATCGCGCTCTTCGTGGCGCTGCCGGCGTCGGAACTCGCGACGGCGATGCCGAAAAGCGGCGGCGGCTACTACTTCATCTCGCGCGGACTCGGGACGTTCGCCGGGACCGTCGTCGGACTGTCGCTGTGGCTGGGGCTCGTGTTCGCGACGGCGTTCTACCTGGTCGGATTCGGGTATTACGCCGTCGACACGCTCGCGGAGCTCGGAATCGCGGTCGGCAACGGACTGGTGATCCCGCTGGCGCTGTTGTTCGGCGCCGGGTTCACGGTGTTGAACGTCACGGGAACGGAGAACGCGGCGAAGCTCCAGAACGGAATCGTCGCGCTGTTGCTCTCGATTCTGGTGTGCTTTCTGGGCTTCGGCGGGCTCGACGCGCTCGGCCTCGTCGGCGAACCGGCCGCACCCGAGCGGTTCGCCCCGTTCGGCGCGTTTCCCGTGTTGACGACGTCGGCCCTCGTGTTCACCTCCTATCTCGGCTTCGCACAGATCGCGACCGTCGCCGGCGAGATGAGAGACCCCGGCCGGAACCTGCCGCTTTCGATGGTCGGCTCCGTGCTCATCGTCGGGATCTTGTACGTGGTGACAATCTTCGTCGCGACGAGCGCGTTCGGAAGCGACCGCCTCGCCGAACTCGGCGAGACGGCGATGGTCGAAGTCGGGCGCCACTACCTCGGTTCGATCGGCGCGTTGGCGATCGTCTTCGGCGGCCTGCTCGCGACGATTTCGAGCGCCAACGCCTCGATACTCAGCACGTCGCGGGCGGTCTACGCCGTCTCGAGGGACGCCTTGCTCCCGCGGCGGGCGAGTCGAATCAACCTCAGGTACGGGACGCCCCACGTCGCGCTCGGGTTGGCCGGCGGACCGATCCTCGTGTTGGTTGCCACCGGACAGGTGGAGCTGCTCGCGGAGGTCGCGTCCTTCCTGCACCTCGTCATGTACGGCCTGATCTGCGTCGCGCTCGTCTCGCTTCGCCGCGACGAGCCCGAGTGGTACGATCCCGACTTCCGGACGCCCGGCTATCCGGTCGTCCCGGCGGTGGGGGCGGTCGCCAGCTTCGGGCTCATCGGATTCATGCAACCCGCTTCGCAGGTCATCGGCGTCGCGGTGATGGCCGTAACCGCCGGCTGGTACTTCTATTACGCGCGCGACGTGACGCTACGGGGGGCACTGTGATGACGCGCGTCCTCGTCCCGCTGACCGTGCTCGAGGGCGAATCGGTTTCGCCCGGACTCGTCCGCCTGCTCGAGCCGGTCGACGTGACCGTCCTCGGCTATCACGTCCTGCCCGAGCAGACGCCGCCGGATCAGGCGCGGCTCCAGTACGGCGAGCGTGCGACCGACGCGCTCGCCGACCTGGCGACGGCGTTCGAGGACGACGGGCGCGAGGCCGACTACCGGCTCGCGTTCACGCACGATCGAGACCAGACGATCGATCGGGTCGCCGCCGAAACGGAGTCGCGAGCGTACGTCATCACGGGCGCCGCGGGATCGATCGATCGACTCTTCGTGGCGCTCACCGGCGACGTCGCCGTCGACCGCATCCTCGAGTTCGTCGCCGAACTGGTCGGCGACCGCGAGATCGACGTCACGCTGTTTCTCGCGACGGACGCGGAGACCGACGGCCGACTGGCGCTCGAGGAGGCCATCGAAACCCTCTCGAGGCGCGGAATCGACGCGGAGTCGACGCTCGTCGTGAGCGAGGGGCCGTTCGACGCCGTCAGCGGCGCGCCGTTCGACGCGCTCGGAGAAGCCGCGGCGGAGCACGACGCGATCGTCGTGGGCGAGCACGCCCCGTCGCTCCAGTCGTTCCTGCTCGGCGAGGAGCCCGAGCGGATCGCCGCCGAGTCGGTCNCCGCTCGAGACGCGTCGTCGGCGTCGGCGTCGAATTCGTCGTGAGGGTCGTCTCGAGACTTACTCGGTTACTCGGCTGCAGCGTCGCCTTCCTCCTCGTCGGCGGGTTCGAGGTACTCTCCGCGGACGACGAGGACCGGATCGGCCGTTCGCTTCGCGATCCGCTCGGCGCGGTCTCGAAGGACGTACCGACGGACCGACGGTCGGCTCTCGCCCGCGACGATCGCGTCGTGCTCGCTCGCGGCCTCGAGGATCGCCTCCGTCGGCGAGTCGGCGACGACGATCGAGCGAGAGATCCGATCGGGGTCGACTCCCGCGTCCTCGAGCGCGTCGGCCGTCGTCGCGAGCAGTTCGTCCCCTCGATGCCGGTCTCGTTCGTCCGCGACGACGTGAAAGAGGGTCACGTCGATTTCCGTCCCGTCCAGTACCGTGGCGACGAGTCGCGCCTTGTGCTCGACGTTAATGTCGCTCCGGATCGCGACGAGAAACCGCTCGAGGACCGGCGCCGGATTGAGAATCAAGACGGCGTCACACTCCGCTTCGACCGCGACGCGTTCGAACGTCTTGAAGCGATCGTGCGTGAACACGAGTCGCGAGGTGACGGGACAGCCGGCGGCTTCGAACACCGACCGACGCTCCTCGAGTTCGCGCGCGGCTCGCCGCTGGTACTGATCGCGCGCCTGATCCGGCGACGTCTGTTCGGGGACTTCGTGATACCCGAGCAAGACGACCGGGATCGACGCGAACGCGTCGACGATGGTCGTGGGAACGCTCTCCCCGCGGAGTACCGCGACGGGAACGAGCACGCGGTGATCGCCAGTGTCAGGCATTGGCGAATGCCTCTGGTTCGCATACGGGACAGCGGGTAATATACCCCCTGCAGGAAAGCGAGCACCGATACCGATCGCCGTCGGCGTCTCGCGTCGGACAGCGGCGGCGTCAGAGTCCGAAGATGGGAACGAACCGAAACGTGGCGTACGCGCCGACCGTCGCGATCATCGGGACGACGTTCTGCATGAGCACGACGCGGGCCGTCGTCGCCGGATCGAAGAGATCGGCCGCGCTCGGGATCCGTTCGGGTTCCTCTTCGCCGATCGGCGGCAACTCCTCTCCCTCCCGGTCGGCGGTCAGCGCGCCGACCGAGACCGGCGGCGACTCCTCGCCGCGGACCGCCTCGGAGACCGTCACCGGTCGCGTCGCCCGCCCCCAGCCGAGACCGATGATGCACATCGTTGCGATGATGACGAAACTCGCCGGAATGCCGATCGCGGAGAGGAAGATCACGAGCGAGGCGCTGACCGTCGCCGTGACGATCGCCGCCGTCAGCGGCAGCTCCGTGAGCTCGTTCCCCATCGTCTCGAGGGTGCGTCGTGCGATCGTGACCGTCCCGATCCCGACCGCGACACAGCCGATGAGGATGGCGGGATTCATCTCGAGTTCGCCGCTGCCGACGAGCGGGGCGATCGCGTTCGCGATGTTCGAGGTCCCGGAACTGAACGCCATCAGGCAGCCGATGACGATCACCATCGCCACGCCGCCCAGTTCGCGCCGGTTGGTGGTGTCGCTCGGAGTCGGGATCGGAACGCGACCGGACCGATCGATCCGAACGAGCGGGCCGACGCTGCGTTCCATCGCGAGCTTTCGATTGAGGGACGAGTAGAAGTAGCGGCCGATGATCAGCGAGACCCAGAATCCGATGAACGGGGAGACGACCCACCAGATGGCGATCTGCCCCATTACGACCCAGTTGAGTTCCCCGGCGGCGAGTGCGAGTCCCGCGATCGAGCCGACGGCGGTCATCGACGTCGAGGCGGGGACGCCGAAGAAGTTCCCGATGAACAGCGCCACGCCGATGAAAAAGAGCACGCCGACGCTCGCCTCGAGCGTGAAGACACCGGGATCGTAGACGAGGTCGCCCCCGAGGGTCTCGACGACGCGACGCCCGATCGTCCACGCACCGACGAAGAAAAACACCGTCATCAGTACGCCGGCGGTCGTCTTCGAGATGGCATCGGCACCGACGGCCGGACCGAACGCCGGGCCCGTCGTCGCGCCGCCGATGTTGTAGCCCACGAAGACGGCCACGAGAATCCCCACGAGCAGCAGCACGGACACCATACTGATATACGGCTTTCACGTCGATTCGGATATTCGTTGTGCCGTCGTGTACGACGCGAGAATCGACGAGCCGTCGGGTGCGGGTGGCGCCCGCGTCGGTGACCCGATGAGACTGCGAGGGGTTACCGCGTCGTGTCTCCGGTCTCGTCCCCGCCGTCCGCCGTTTCGTCGGCGACCGTCTCCTCGAGGAGGTCCTCGATCTCGTCTTCGCGCGGACGACGGTCGATGCGCTCGTCGACGGTTTCGATCTGTTGTTGGACCGCGTCGACCTGCTCGCCGATCGACTGTTCGACGGCTTCTTCGACCGTCTCTTCTACTTCCCTCGTCATCCACTCCGGATCGAAGCGCGCCATCTTCCAGATCACGTGCAACGCGTACGAGACGAGGACGCCCAACCCGAGCGCTAATCCGACTCGCGTTCCCTCGACGACGATCAGAACGACCGAGACGAAAATCAGCACCCCGTAGGCGAGATCGATGATCGCGTCGATACGGCTCGGATTCATCGTTCGGTCTGCCCCTTCAGCGTAGTCGCGGGTCGGTTTCGGACTCGTTCCACACGGACGCTCATAACGTCGTATCATTTCAGGGTAGCGTGTGAAATCACTTGGGGAGAACTGCATCACACGCCCCAGAGCACGGCGATGCCGAGGACGGTCACCACCGAGAGCAGCACCTGCAGCGGTGCGCCGATTCGCGCGTAGTCGCTGAAGCGGTAGCCACCGGGGCCGTAGACAAAGAGGTTCGTCTGGTAGCCGATCGGCCCCAGAAAGGCCGTGCTCGCGGCGAAGGTGACCGCCAGGACGAACGCGAACGGGTTCGCGTCGATGCCCGCCGCCGCCGCGGCCGCGACCGGGATCAGGAGCACGACGCTGGCGTTGTTGCTGATGACGTTCGTCAACAGTGCCGTGAACATGTAGAACACCCAGAGCACCGCGATCGTCGGCAACAGCCCCGCGGCTTCGACGATCGCGAACGCGAGGAGCGCCGCCGCACCGGAGTCCTCGAGTGCGACACCCAGCGGGATCACGCCCGCGAGCAGGAAGATGATGTCCCACTCGACGGCGTCGTACAGTTCGTTGGGCTCTAAGACGCCCGTGACGACCATCGCGACCACGCCCGCGAGCGCGGTGATCAGGATCGGATAGATCTCGAGGGCCGCGATCGCGACGACCCCGATCATAATGGCGACGGCGACCGGCGCCTTATCAGCGCGGTACTCGGACCGCGGCGGTTCGCGGGCGACGATCACGCCGTCGCGCCGCGAGAGTCGATCCAGCGTGTCGGGCGGCGCCTGAATGAGCAGCGTGTCGCCGACGTCGAGCCGGCGGCCGACGATCCGCTCGCCGACGAGCGCGCCGTGGCGCCGGAGGCCGAGGACGGCGGCGCCGAACTCCTCGCGAAACGACTCGGGATCGAGGCGTTCGCCGATCAGTTGCGAGTCCAGCGCGACGACCAGTTCCGTGACGATCCCCGACTCGCCGTCCGGAGACAGCGTCGCGGTGGAGTCCGATCGACCGACGAGTTCGACGCCCTCGGCGTCCTCGAGGGTCGTGATCGCGTCACGATTCGTGCGAACGACGAGGACGTCGCCCTCCGTGAGGTGGGTGCTTTGGCGGGGCGCGACCGACCGGTTCTCGTCGCGGACGACCTGCACGACGTCGATCTCGGGACCGAACCTGTCGGTCGCCTCGCCGACCGTCTCTCCCACGAGCGGCGAGCCGGGGACCACCGCGACGTCGGCGATGTAGTCCCCGACGTCGTACTCCTCGAGGTAGTCCGCCCGCGGCGGGACGCGCTCAGGGAGGAGGTAGTGACCGACGAAGATCAGGTACAACGAGCCGGTGATGACGACGATAACCCCCAACTGCGTGAACTCGAACATCGAGAACCGGTGGAGTTCGGGGTACTCGGAGCCCAGCCGCGCGCTGATGTCGCTGGCGAGGATGTTCGTCGACGTGCCGATCAGCGTGAGCATCCCGCCGACCTGCGAGGCGTAGGACAGCGGGATCAGCAGCTTCGAGGGCGAGGTGTTCCCGCGGTTGGCGACGTCGGTGACGACCGGCACCAGCAGGGCGACGACCGGCGTGTTGTTCAGAAAGCCGGAGACCGGGGCGGTCGCGCCGACGGTCGCGAACAGCTGCTTCCGGAGGCTCTCGCCCGCGAAGGCGGCCATCCGCCGTCCCAGTTCCTGGACGAGTCCCGTCCGGCTGATGCCGCCGCTGAGGATCAACATCGCCAGCACCGTGATCGTCGCCTCGTTCGCGAACCCCGAGATGCCGGTTTCGGGATCGACCCCGGTCCACGGCTCGAGGACGACCAGAATCACGATCAGCGAGATCGCGGTCACGTCGATCGGCAGCCGTTCGGTGACGAACAACGCGAGGGCGAGCGCGACGACGCCGAAGACGACGAGGACGTCCGTCGTCAGTTCGGGCCGTATCGCGAGGTCCTGCGCGAGCGCGACGGGGGCCGTCATCCGGATATCACAGCCCACGCGGTCCCGTTCCGTAAGCGCTCGCCACGAGATTCGGACTGTAACGGCTCGAGAGTCGTCATCGGCGCTGATACGCGGCCGTCGCCTGCGCCGCTACGCGGCGTCGTCGGCGCCGAAGTCGGTGGCTTTAGGCCCGCGCCCGGCCTGCGCCATCGTATGAGCGCGTTTCCGGCATTTCAGGTGATTCCCGCCGTCGACATGCAGGACGGCGAGGTCGTCCAGCTCGTCCAGGGCGAGCGCGGGACCGAGAAGACCTACGGCGATCCCGTCGACGCCGCCCGGCGGTGGCTCGACGAGGGCGCCGAGGCGTTACACCTCGTCGATCTGGACGGCGCCTTCGAGGGCCGGCGGGCGAACGGCGACGCCATCGACGAGGTCCTCGAGACCGTCGACGTCCCCACCCAGTTGGGCGGGGGAATCCGGACCGCCGACGACGCCGTCGACCTGCTCGACCGCGGCGTCGACCGGGTCATCCTCGGCACCGCCGCCGTCGAGAACCCCGAGATCGTCGCCGAGATCAGCGAGTGCCACCCTGACAGCGTGGTCGTCAGCCTCGACGCGAAGGACGGCGAGGTCGTCGTCGAGGGCTGGACCGAGGGCGCCGGGATCTCGCCGGTTGACGCCGCCGAGCGCTACGAGGAACTGGGGGCCGCGGCGATTCTCTTCACGAACGTCGACGTCGAGGGTCAACTCGAGGGGGTCGCCGCCGAACCCGTCCGCGAACTGGTCGAGGCGACCGACATTCCCGTGATCGCCAGCGGCGGCGTCGCGACGCTGGAGGACGTGCAGGCTCTCGAGGCGGCCGGCGCGGCCGCCGTCGTGGTCGGGAGCGCGCTGTACGAAGGCCGGTTCTCGCTCGCGGACGCTCAGAACGCAGTCGACGGGTAGCGACCGGAACGGCGGAGCGAACGACGCTCGGTATCGCAGATCGCGACGCGACGTACTCGAGAGGTGACTGGCTGGGCGACGGGATCGAGTCCGGTGCGAGCGTCGATAGCGCGTTACTGCTTGTAGCCGTGGCCGACGTAGAGGGCACAGACGTTGACGGCGAGGAGGACGAGGAACGTGGCGGTGATCCGCGGATCGCCCAGCCCCTGTGCGAGCAGCGGCAGGTGGACGAACGGGAGGGCGATCGCGACCCAGAACGAGAGGAACTGCGTCGAGCCTTTGACTGAGCGGACGAGCCGGCGAAGGCGCTGCTCGTGTTGTCGGTCCGATTCAGGGCCGGACGGACCGATCGATTCGTTCGAGAGCGGGGAGGGGTTTGACATCGGTTCGGGTCACCTCTTCGTATACACGACATTCTCCCCTCGCATCATATAATGGACTGAATATTGTCGTCATTTCGCTTCGTTTTACCCTCGGTAACGAGTCAATACGATATTTTGATACCCGATTAGAAACAGTTAGATCTTTCATAAGGGCCTTAGGAAGTCTAAACCGATCCGAAGCTATTTTCGGCTCCCGAGCGACCGAGAGTGAAACGTGGCCGACAGTATCAGTATATAGACACTGTCGACGCTGGTTCCCTCGAGGGGAGACCGGTCGAGCGCAATTCCCTTGTACCGGCGGTGCGATCGAAGCGACATGAGCGAGCGAACGGCGACCCGAACGCGGGAGACGGCCGAGACATCGATCGAACTCGAACTCGCGATCGACGGCACCGGCGAGGCCGACGTCGACACCGGGATCGGTTTCTTCGATCACATGCTGACGTCGTTCGCCAAACACGGCCTGTTCGACCTGACCGTCGACTGCGACGGCGACCTCGCGGTCGACGACCACCACACCGTCGAGGACGTGGCCATCGTCCTCGGGGAGGCGTTCGACGAGGCGCTGGGCGATCGGGCGGGGATCGTCCGCTACGCCGACCGGAAGGTGCCCCTGGACGAGGCCGTCGCCGGCGCCGTCGTCGACGTCAGCGGCCGCCCTCGGTTCTACTTCGACGGGACGTTCTCCCAGGCGCAGATCGGCGACTTCACGAGCGATATGGCTCGTCACTTCGGCGAGTCGCTGGCGATGAACGCCGGCCTGACCGTCCACCTCGAGGTGGTTGCCGGCGAGAACGCCCACCACGAGGTCGAGGCGCTGTTCAAGGCGCTCGCGCGGACGCTCGACGACGCGACGCGACTCGACGAGCACCGCGAGGGGACCCCGAGCACGAAGGGGACGCTTTAGACGTCGGGTCGGCGCAGTTCGCCGCGCTTCTCGACGAATTCGTCCCGTTCGATCGCGTGGTCGATGATCGCGTCGACTTCGCTGGACTCGAGATCGTAGGCGCCGGCGGCCAGGCTTTCGACGGCGCTGCGCTGCATGGGGAACTCGCGGTTCCGCAGCAGTCGAAGCACCTTGCCGTACGCGGCCGGCGGCTGACTCGTGCCGTCTCGATCGGCCGACGCGCTGGTCTCCGCGTCGCTCGAGCGCTCGTCGTCTGACTCGGTTTCGTCGTCGGTTTCTTCCCCGGTTGTGGACGCCGGTTCCGGCGTGTTCGATTCCCCGTCCGCGGGCTCGGCGTGCTCGAAGGTGATCCCATCCTCGAGCAGCGACTCGGAATCGATCGCCGCGTCACCGCCGGCGTCGGCGGCGCTGTTGTCAGTTTCGGCGGCTTCGGCTTCGGCGTCGTCGGATTCGGCGTCATTGGCGCCGACGTCATCGCCGGCGGCGTCGCTCTCGCCGGTACTCGCGTCCGACACCGTCGCGTTGGGACGCGAGGCTCGCGACCGCTTCGGGGTCGACTCGTCGGCCGACGCGACGACGGTCCCGCTCTCGCTCGCGTTTCCGCCGGCACGATCGCCGTCGTCGCCCTCGTCGGAGGGTCGTCCGTCCCCCGCGGACGCTGCCGACGACTCGCCGCCGGTGCCGGCGCCAGCGCGGGCGAGCAGCGGTTCGATGAGGGTCTGCAGACGATCCTTGCAGTCGGTACAGAGGACGACGCGTCGCTGTTCGGCTTCAGTCGGCTCGAGTTCGGGCGGGACGATTTCGAACGCCCCGGCCGCGTCGCCACCGCAGAAGTCACAACGTCGGAGTTCGCGCATGGTGTGCCGTTTCGCCCGGACCGTCAAAAATCGCCCGCCAGACGCGCCGTTCACTCGATGACGTCGATCACCGGGCCTTATACGCCGGCCACCGTATATCCGCCAACGAATGTTCGACGAGATCATGGAGAAGTTCGAGGGGTCGCCCAGCCAGCAGGCGGTGATTCGCTTGCTGTTAGAGCGGGGGTTCTCGGTCAACGACGACGGCCGCGTCGTCTCGGGCGGGATCGAGATTCCGAACACGGGTATCGCCCGCGAGATCGGCGTCGACCGGCGCGTCGTCGACTCGACAACCGACGTCATCCTCGGCGACCCCGAGCTGCGCCGCATCTTCCAGAACATCTCGCAGGTGCCGAGCCTGATGGATCTGGCGCCGGTGCTCGACCTGACGGTGCTGACGGTCACGCCCGACGACGCCGACCAGAAGGGAATCGTCGCGGGGATCACCGGTCTCCTGGCCGAACACGACATCTCGATCCGTCAGACGATCAGCGAGGACCCCGAGTTCACCGACGAGCCGCAACTCTACCTGATCACCGATCAGGAGCTGCCGGGCAGCGTTATCACCGAGATTCGCGACCTCGAGTTCGTCCGCAAGATCGAACTCCAGTGACGATCGGTCAGTCGTCGCCGTCGGTCGACACCGTATCGGCGTGGTCGTCCAGGACCGACTTGGTCGCGGTCGTCAGTTCCTTGAACCGATCCATCGACATGTCGTCGGTCGTCACCCAGACGCCGTGGGGCCCGCGGATCACCCGGGAGAGGTAGCCGTTCTCGAACATCCGAACCGTCGCCTGGTACTCGCCGAGTTGCGTGTTGCGGTAGGCCGACTGGGAGCGAAAGCCGAGCCGTTCGTGATCGGCGAACCCGACGAGGTCGGCCGTCTGTTCGAGGTCCGAACGGAGGTAGATCTGCTCGACCTCGTCCTCGGTGAAGTAGGTGATGCTCCGCAGCTCGTCGCCGACGGCGGTTCGGCTGACGCTGAGGAGTTCCTCCGCGAGCGTCCGGTCGATGGTTTCGGTCTCGAGCTCGGTTTCGTCGCTCATACCCGCATCCACCACAGCGGGGGACAAGAGCGTACTGAACATCGAGAATATGATAGTTCGCGGGACGAACGGACCGACGCGCTCTTTTCGCTACCGGGCGTACCGTCGCGTATCGTGCGAGGGGAGTCGCCGTGAGTCGATCGTACCGAACTGTCGCCCGGGCGGCCACCGCCGACTTCGTCGTGCAGGGCTCTGAGTTCATCGGCCGCGTTCGACCGGTCGACTCCGTCGACGCCGCCGAGTCGTTCGTCGACGCCGTCAGCGAGGAGTACGCCGACGCGACCCACAACGTCCCCGCCTACCGGGTGCGAGTCGGCGACGAGAGCGGCGAAAGCGGCGGGAACGGCGAGAACGCCGCGGGAGCGGGCTACTTCCTTCGAGAGTACTCGAGCGACGACGGCGAGCCCTCCGGCTCCGCGGGAAAGCCGGCGCTGAACGTCCTCACCCAGCAAGAGATCGAGAACTGCGCGGTCGTCGTCACGCGCTACTACGGCGGGACGAACCTCGGCGTCGGCGGTCTCGTCCGAGCCTACTCGCGGGCCGTCAAGGAGGCCGTCGAGGCCGCCGGCGTCGTCGAGGAGCGACCGCACGAAACCGTCTCGATCTCCGTCGAATACGACGACTCCGGCACGGTCCGCGGGATTCTCGAGAGCGAGGGCTACGAGTTCGAGGCGGACTATCAGGAAGCCGTCTCGTTCGACGTGCGCGTCCCCCTCGAGGAAGCCGATGAGTTCCGTGATCGACTGCGGAGCGCGACGAGCGGGCGGGCGGACCTCGAGTGAGCCCTCGCGGTCGTACTGGTGACCGAATAGCCTGCGGTCGACTCGTTCGTCCTGAACTCTCGACGGCGAAGACCGACCCGAGTGCAGCGAGTCCGACCGACGGGTCCCGAGCCGACGGCGGACGCGTCCGCGTTCGAGTACGCCGTCGTTTCTCCCTCGAGACCTCAACTGAAAATAGCTCCGCCGACGATCCGCCGCTCGCCGTCTCGGATCGCAGTTAGGCGTTGCCCGCCGTGGGTGTAGCGGGGTCCGACGACCCGTCGGACAGCCGAGAATAGTTGCGATACGACAGCGAGGCGAGGATCGCGAGGCCGAGGACCCGCAGGGAGACGGTTACCCAGACACCGGTCAGTCCGACCGACAGCCCGGCCAGTGCGAGCGCTCCCTCGACGACGAGCAGCGGGATCTCGGGGACCATCAGCAGGATCGACGCCACGGCGTATAGGGCGCGCCGGGTCGAGTCGACCGCCGAGTACTGGTAGCCGATGATGGTGACGCCGAGCGCGTACACCCCGGCGAACATTCCGATAACGGGAATGACGACTTCGGGGAGGAAGAAGCCGACGTCGGCCACGTCGCTCCAGCCGATGAGTCCCCACTCGCCGTCGACTTTCCGCGTGAGGATGATCCCCGGCGAGAACACGAAGGCGAAGGGGACGAGAACCTTGTTCAGCGAGAGGAGGAACGCGGTGCTCGCGGTCTTGATCTCGTCGGCCTTGGCGACCCCCGCGCCCGCGAAGGCGGCGACGGCGACCGGCGGCGTGACGTCAGCCATCAGCCCGAAGTAGAGGACGAAGAGATGGGCGGCAACCACCCAGACGCCGATGTCCTCGATCGGGCCGCCGAGCATCGCGATGAGGATGATGTACATAGCGGTGGTGGGCATCCCCATTCCGAAGATGATCGACGCGACGCCCGTCAAGACGAGCAACAGCAACACGGAGTTACCGCTGACGGTGTTGATGAGTGCCGCGAGGTTCGGGCCGAGCCCGGAGACGCTGATGACTCCCGGGACGACGCCTGCGGCGGCGACGGCGACGACGACCGTCGTCGCGGTCCGCGCGCCGGAGTCCATCGATTTCAGGACGAACGCCCCGAACCGGTAGCCGGTGTTTCGGGAGAGCGTGGGCCGATCGAGCAACGCCGCCGTTTTGTCCGCGGCGTCGTCGACCGCCCCGTCAAGTTCGAGCAGCGGAGCCCCGCCCCGCGGTTGAACGAGCATGAATGCGAGACTGACGAGGAGCGCTATCAGACCGAGATCCGACGCCGCCGCGGTCGCCGCGTTGCCGAGGGAGTAGGCTGCGGTCGTCGATCCACCGACTACGCCGCCGAGGCCGGTGCCGTAACTCGCGAAGGCCGCGACCTGAACGAGATAGAGCGCGGCGATCGATCCCAGCAACGGGATGCGCGTTCGCTCGTTGTACGCGGCCACGACCGCGATCAACGCGACGATAGTGACGATCGTATACCAGCCCGAGCGGTTGATCGAGAAGCGAGCGATGACGAGGAAATAGATCAGCAAGACGAGCGGAACGAGGTAGAACCAGCCGGTACGAAGCGCCGCGGGAACGTCGGGGAGTTCCGCGCGCGGGATACCGCCGATTCCGCCCTTAACGGCCTCGAAGTGGACCATCACCCACATTCCGAAGAAGAAGGCGATGGCGGGCAGGGTGGCCGCCACGATCACGTCCGAGTACGGCGTCCCGGTGAACTCGACGATGAGGAAGGCGACGGCACCCATGACGGGCGGCAGGATCTGCCCACCCGAGGAGGCCGACGACTCCACCGCGCCGGAAAACGAGGGGGAGTAGCCCGACCGCTTCATCAGCGGAATCGTAAAGGCGCCCGTCGTCACCGTGTTCGCGATCGACGACCCACTGAGCATGCCCATGAACCCGCTCGAGACGACGCTCGCCTTCGCCGGGCCGCCCTTTCTGGTACCGGTCATCGAGTAGGCGAGATCGATGAACCACTTCCCGGCGCCGCTCATCTCGAGGAACGCGCCGAAGAGGATGAAGATGTAGATAAACCGGACGCTGACGCTGACGGGCGTGCTGAACACCCCCGCCTCGACCGTGTACCAGAGGTTGTAGACGATATTGTCCCACTCGATGACCTGAATCGACAGGGCGCCGATCGGCGAGTCACTGGGGATCATGTAGCCCCAGCGGGCGTAGACGATAAACGACGCGACCAGCGCCATGAGGACGGCGCCGAGCGTCCGTCTGGTCGCCTCGAGTACCAGCAGGATGCCGACGATCCCGAGGAGGTACGCGACGGGGAAGTCGACCGGAAGCCCCAGGGACGCGAGCGGCGCCACGAGCGGCTCGAGCCACGGGTATAGATCGTGGATCGCACCGGCGTTTTCGATGCCGATGATCGGGAGCGACCGAATCTCGTCGAACTCGGTGGTGATGTAGTAGGCCGGCCAGAGCGCGAGGACGATCAGCGCGACGTCCAGCGGCGTGATTCGGTCCCGTTCCGGATCGACGACGGCCCAGCGGACGCCGTCCGCGAGCCGGGTGATCCCCCTCGAGACGGCGTGGTCGGCGCCCAAGCGGTCGCGGACGGCCGGCGGGATCCGACCGAGCCGCCGGGCGACGAACCCGTCGCCTTCGCTCGCCGGAAACAGTAGAAAGGCGAGCACCAGCGCGAACGTGACGTGGATCGCGTTGACCTGTAACTGTTGGAGCGAGATGAGCTGGAACTCGCCGATCATTGGCAGCGTTCCGCCGAACTGGCGCCCGCGGGCGGCGATCCACATCTGGAACGCCGAGAAGCTGATGCCGATCAGGGCGACGAGAATGGCCGCGGGCCCTCGAAGCGTCCGCCGCCGCTCGATTTCCTCGAGTACCTCGTCTGTCTGTTCGTCCGAAACCGTGTCCGTATCGTTCGTGTCTATACTCATACTAGTAGTCTCCCTGACCGCGCGTCGCTCTCGCTTCGGTCGTCGACGGCCGAGTCGCTCCCGCGAAGGGCCGTCAGACGGTCACCGATGGTGCCGTCGATCGCGAGGACGACGGACCCGTTCGACCGCTCGACGAGATCGTATCGTTCGCCGTCGACGACGAGTTCGTGGCCGGCGATCGAGCCTGGAGAGACCACGATCTCCTCGTGGGAGCCCTCGCCGTCGACGACGAACCCCTCGTCGGTCCGCTCGATCGGTTCGTCGGACGGCAGTCCCGCACCGTGGGAGTGAAACACCATTCGATCCGCGCGCAGTTCGGCTCCGTCGACGACGTACACGTCCTGAACGGGGGTCTTCTCGACGCTGTGCGTATACGAGAGGATCACCTCGTCGCCCTCGTCGACGGGGACCTCGAGCAGCGACTCGCCCGAGTCGGCGTCGGCGACGACGAGCGTGCGTTCGGTCGCTCCCGGCGCGACGACCGCTCCGGTCGCGACGAAAACCACGAGGATGGCGACGACGACGGCGCTACCGTACCATCTAGTCGATCGTTCCATGAGTGTGAACCGGGGGTTGGAACTCCTCACCGAGCGTCAGTTGAAGTACGCTCCGGCGCCGGCGTGCAGGTCGATCGGCATCCCGTCCTGGGCCGAGTCGGCGTCGATGAACTCCGACTTCGTGCCGATCTCGTCGGTGTTGTCGAAGATCGCCGTCGTCACCTCCTCGACGGTCTCCTCGTCGACGCCGTCGTGGGTGGCGATCATCGCCTGGACGGAGACGGTATCGACGTCGTCGTCGACGCCGTCGTAGGTTCCGCCGGGGATGGTGTCCTCGGCGAACCACTCGGCGTCGGCCATGATGTCTTCGCGCAGGTCGCCCGAGATCTCGACCAGTTCGATGTCCTGGTTGGTCGCGAGGTTCTCGACGGAGCCGACCGGCCAGCCGCCGACGGTAAACGCCGCGTCGACGTCGCCGTCCTGGACCTGATCGGCCGCCGTTCCGAAGTCGGCGTTCTGCTCGTCGAAGTCGTCCTCGCCGATGCCGGCGGTCTCGAGGATCTGCAGGGCGTTGACCTGCGTCCCGCTCCCGGTGTCACCGGTGTTGATCGAGGCGCCTTCGAGGTCTTCGAGGCCGTCGATTCCCGAGTCGGCCTGCGTGATGACGTGGATCGTCTCGGGGTACAGCGTCGCGACGCCGCGGATGTTCTCCATCGCGTTGCCCTCGAGTTCCTCGATGCCGGTGCCGTTGACCGCGAAGTAAGCGATGTCGTTCTGGATCAGCGCGAACTCGGCGTCTTCCCTGTTGAGGCTGCTGACGTTTTCGACGCTCGCACCGGTCGACTGGACCTGCAGGGAGTAGTCCGTCTGGTCTTCGACGATCGTCTTGAACTCGCCCGAAAGCGGATAGTACGTTCCGTCGGTGCCGCCCGAGTGCCACGCGAGCTGGTCCTCGTCTCCCTCGCCGGAACAGCCCGCGAGAGCGGCGATACCGGTCCCACCGATGCCTGCGATGAACGTCCGTCTATTAATATTCTGGTTCATACCGCTAGCGGTTTCGTCGGAGCTATTTATACATTTTTGATTGTAAATCATATCTCCGGAACAGTCGGATGATATGTTGTGAAAATCATTGTTAGGTGACTATACTTTCAACCATCCCTCATTTGGCGTGAATACCTCGTTATAGGGAACGGGGACTCGTCGAGCGAATACGGTCGAGACGGGTCACACCGTCGACGAGTTCGATCCCGTCCGTCTCGAGAAGATCGATGTCATCCGGAACCGCCTCCGGTGCGCAACGAGCGGGTGCAGCCGCCGTCGAGTGAATCGCCGCTGGCTCCGTCACCGCTCGGCCGATGTCTCCAGCCAGCGGTCGACGGCCTCGAGGACGGCGTCGGGATCCCCCAGCTCATCGGAATCGAACCGGACGTCGCGCAGGCCGCGGTCGAGGACGAGTTCACCCTCGCGCAGGCGGGTGTGGCCGATCTCGTTCCACGGGACGAACGTCTTCGTGTACAGGCGCCGTTTGACGAGCCCGGTTTCGTAGAGTTGGACTTCGCAACGGTCCCGCCCCGGACCGAACGACCACCGGCCCTCGACGAGACAGCTCGCGACCCAGAAGACGGCGAGTGCCAACCACAACAGGCCCTGCGCCGGGGACCCGGTGACGACGTCACCGATTCCGATGACGAGCCACATCCCGGCGAGCAGGGCGTCGACGACCGGGGATCCGGGCGGCGTCCACCGCCACCGTTCCGCGGGCTCGCCGGTGGTAACCGCGTCGACGTACCGGTTCCCGGCCAGTTGCGAGAGGGCGTAGCCCGAGGCGAAGACGGTGATCACCGCCCAGAGCGCGACGACGTCGACGGCCGCCTCGAGCGGGGCGAACCAGACGACGACGAACGGCGCGGTCGGGACGACGATCGCCGCCCGTCGGCCGAGCGTGCGGCCGAGGCGGACGGGAAGCCGCGGATCCGCGGCCGCCACCGCCAGTCCGCCGACGAACCCGCCGGCGAATCCGGCCGCGTAGACGGCGGAGAGGGGACCAGGGACGAACGCGGTCAGGACGGCCGCGACCGAGACGACGCCCGCGACGAGGGCGCCGGCGTAGACGGCGACGGCGAGTCGAAATCGCCTGTCTGACGGTCCATCACCGCCGTCGCCGAGCGCGACGCGCTCGGTCGAGTTTCGCGTTGCCATACTCGATAGACGACGGCGAACTGACAAAACGCTACCGGACCCGAGCGCCGGCAGTCGTCGACTCTGGATCAGCGACGGGTGATTCGACCGGCGCTCGAGGAGCCCGACCGAGGATGCGTCCGTCTGCCGCCTCGCCGAGCTATATGGGCCGGCGGGTACGACCTCGAGTATGAACGGGATCGAGGCGGTCGACTACCACGAGATCGTCCACGTCGAGGAGCCGCGGCTCTCGCCGAGCGACGAGCGGGTGGCGTTCGTCCGCCGGACGCCCGCCGACGACGAGTCGTACGCGGCGTCGATCTACACCGTCCCCGTCGGCGGCGACGAGGCCGCGCAGTTCACCGCGAGCGACGGCGTCGACTCCCAGCCTCGCTGGAGCCCCGACGGCGACCGACTCGCCTTCGCCAGCACCCGCGGCGAGGGCGACCGCGAGCAGGTCTGGTTCGTCCCGACCGACGGCGGCGAAGCGCGCCGGCTCACGTCGGTCGTCGGCGGGATCGACGATCTCGAGTGGAGTCCGGACGGCTCCAGACTGTTATTCTCCCAGCGCGTCGCGCCCGAGGACCGCGAGGCCGGCCGGGATCGCGCGGTCGATCCCGACTACGAGCGCGAGGCCCCCGATCCGCGGGTGATCGACCGGACGGTCTACCGGGCCGGAACCGAGTATTTCGACGACCGGCGGCGCCACGTCTACGTCCTCGAGGTCGAGGCCGCGCTCTCGAGGGATCCGGAGGACGATCCGAACGGAACGACGATCACCCGTCTCACCGACGACGGGCCGGCCGATTCGGCCGTCGACTACGTCTCTCCGACGTGGGGTGACGACGAGACGGTCTACTACGCCGCCAAGGCCGCCGCGGCCGACGAGAACCCTGACGACACGTTGACGTACGACCTGTACGAGCACGGCCTCGAGTCCGACGAGAGCGAGGCGTTCGCGCAGACGACGGGCTGGCTCGAGTCCGGATCGATCGACGCCACCGAAGACGGTCGCGTCGCCGTCGAATTCACGCCCGAGTACCGGGCCTCGATGCGCCAGACCGAGCTCCGAGTACACGACCGCGACACCGGCGAGGAGCGAACGCCGACGGAGTCGCTCGATCGGACCGTCGGCCACCGTTGTGGCTTCGAGTGGGCTCCCGACGGCGAGACGCTGTACTTCACGACGCCCGACGAGGGCTCGCGCGTCTGCTGGTCGGTGCCCGCCGATGCGAGCGAAGAACCAACGCGAGTCTACGGCGACGGCGTCACGATCGCCGACTTCTCGGTCGGCGAGAACGCCGTCGCCTACGTCTACAGCGAGTGGGACCATCCCGGCGACGTCTTCGTCACGACCCGCGGCGGGAACGAAGTCCACCGGCTGACGCGGGTCAACGACGATTATCTCGCGGACCGGCCGGTACGCCGGCCCGAGGAGGTGTGGTTCGAGGTCGACGGCGGTGGTGTGGAAGCCGACGACGGGAGCGACGGCGAGTCGATCCAGGGCTGGCTCCTGACGCCTCCCGAGTTCAACGCCGACGCGTCGCCGGGCGAGCGGTACCCGCTGATCGTCGAGATTCACGGCGGGCCCCACGCCCACTGGACGACCGCGGGGACGATGTGGCACGAGTTCCAGACGCTCGCGGCGCGAGGGTACGTCGTCTTCTGGTGTAACCCGCGAGGGTCGACGGGGTACGGCGAGGACCGCGCGACGGCCATCGAAGGCGACTGGGGCGAGGTGACGCTCGCGGACGTGCTCGCGGGCGTCGAGTCGGTCTGCGAGCGGGAGTTCGTGGACGACGACGAGGTCTTCGTCACCGGCGGCAGCTTCGGCGGGTTCATGACCGCGTGGGCGGTCGCCCACAGCGACCGCTTCGAGGCGGCGGTCTCCCAGCGCGGCGTCTACGATCTCACCGGGTTCTACGGCTCGAGCGACGCGTTCACACTCGTCGAAGACGATTTCGGGACGACGCCCTGGGAGGACCCCGACTTCCTGTGGAACCGGTCGCCCGCCGCCCACGTCGCCGACGTCGACGCGCCCACGCTCGTGTTGCACTCCGATCGGGACTACCGGACACCCGCCAACACGGCCGAACTGTTCGTCCGCGGGCTGCAGAAACACGGGGTCGACACGCGGCTGGTCAGGTATCCCCGCGAGAGCCACGAACTCTCCCGGTCGGGCGAACCCGCTCACGTCGTCGACCGACTCGAGCGTATCGCCCGCTGGTTCGACGGCTACTCCGCGTATCACGAGGCACCACCGGCGCTCGAGCGCGAGCGTGACGCCGGGCTCTCCAGCGGAGGCGAAGACGACGGAAACGAGGAGTGAGACTCGCGGCGTCGGAACGCGATCCCCGGCGGTCGGAGCAGCGTTTCGTCTGGACCCGCGACCGTCGAACCGTCCGAAAACGGCCGTTCGGGCCGGTTCGACCGGAAACGAAGGGGTTCGCTTCGCGATCGACGACGCCGTCGCGCGGACCGCCACGTCGCGACCGCCCGCCGGTGCAAGGAAATCCCTACGGGCGTCTCGCCCGTTCGTCCGCGTATGGATAGAAACGTCGGCGGTTTCGACCGCGCGCTGCGGATCGCCCTCGGCGCGGCACTGCTGTTGATCGGCTACCGAAACCGGGATCGAACGGCCGGCACGCTCGCGTTCGTCGCCGGCAGCGATATCGTCGCGACCGCGATCATTCGGCGCTGTCCGGTCAACGCCGTCCTCGGGATCGATACCTGTTCGGCCGAGTAGGTGGCAGAATCGAGCGCCCGGTTCGCGGCCGAATCGCTACTCGTCGGGCTCGTAGGGGATGGCGTCGTCGCTGACCGGCGGCGCGCCGATCGCGATCACTTCGACCGACCCCTCGGCGTCCTCGGGGTTGTACGCGCGGTGGGGCGCTTCGGGCGGGGCCGCGAACATCGATCCCTCCGGTACCTCGAGTTCGCCCTCGGGCGTCTCGACGTGAAGCGTCCCCGAGAGCACGACGAACGCCTCCTCCTGCTGTTCGTGGTAGTGGTAGGCCAGCGGCAGCTGTTCGCCTGGGTCCGCGCGAAACCGGTTGATCGCAACGTTCTCGAGGTCGGCCGCGTCGCTCAGCCGGCGCAGATCGCAGGGGCGACCCTCGACGGGCTCCCCGTCGTCCGGATCGATAACGGAGTACTCCATACGGAGCGATTACGGCTCGCTCACAAAAAGTCGACGGCGACCGGCGGCGGGTCGGCGACGGACGGTTACGTGGTGCGGAACGCCCGGTCGCCCGCGTCGCCCAGCCCGGGCACGATGAAGCCGTCGTCGTCGAGGCGGTCGTCGATCGAGACCGTCAGCAGGTCGGCCTCGGGGAACGTATCGCCGACGCGGAGCAGTCCCTCCGGCGCGGAGACCGCCGAGAGGACGATCAGGTTCTCGGGCTCCGGCGAGTTCTCGATGACGTGGTCGAGGACGGTACACATCGTGGATCCGGTCGCGAGCATCGGGTCGGCGATGATCACGGTGTCCTCCTCGGTGATCTCGGGCAGTTTCACGTAGTCGACGGAGATGGGGAACGAGCCGTCTTCCTCGCGGCCGGCCTCTTCGTCGCGGCTCGCGCTGATGACGCCCTGTCGAGCGCGGGGGAAGGCCTTCAACAGCCCCTCGACGAACGGCGTCGCCGCGCGGAGGACGTTGATGATCACGACGTCGTCCAGCCCGCGGACGCGCTCGCCCATGGTCTGTTCGAGGGGAGTCTCGATCTCGACGTACTCCGTTTCCATCCGGCCGTCGATGATCTCGTAGCCGCAGATCCGGCCGAGCTTCACGAGGCCCTTCCGGAAGCTGACCTGCTCGGTTTCGACATCGCGGAGCCGTGAGAGCGTGTCCTTCGCCAGTGCGTGCGTGACGAGATAGGCGTTTTCCCGGTCTTCGATCGTCATACCCGTACAGCCTGTCGCCGGGTAGTTCACGTTGTCGATCAGCCGCGGCCGGGGCGGAATCTCCCGTGGTTCCGGCTGCCATCCCGCAAACTTCCCTCCGGCGGCGCGTTTCAATCCGCGATTACTCGAGCGCGCCCGCGCGGTTTCGGTCGTTATCGGCCGCTGGGACCGCGAAAGCCAGTCGTTTTCTGACGTAAACGGACGAAACGGTAGAACCGGTTTAATCGAGGGATCGGCGTAGCCGCCGGCACACCCGAGGTACACTATTCATGACTCATCACTCGGATCAGCAACAGCACGACCGAACCGGCGAACAGTACGGCCAACTGCCCGAGGCGAGGGGACCGGGGACGCGCACGGGAACCGGAATGGACACCCAGCCGCAGTTCGGCGGCTCGTCCGAACGGTCCGAGACGGGCGGCCAGGAGCCGAACATGACACGTGACCGGGGACCGAGCACCAGCCGGTCAACGACCGGCCAGCAGGGGGATCCCCGACAGCAGGCCGGTCGACCGATAGCCGATCGGGGGAGCGAACCGATGCGCGGTCGTCAGCAAGGCGGGCAGCAAATAAGCGGCCACCGGGACGGCCAGCGGACGGACTCCCACCAGATGGGGATGCAGGGACCCCATCAAACCGGAACACAGGGTGCCCGCCGAACTGAGACGCGAGGGATGCAGCACCAGCAGGGCGGTGGGCAGACCGGCCAGGCCCCCTTCTTCGAGGACCACATGACCAACGAGCTGTGGATCGCCCTCGAGGACTTCGGCGAACTTTCCCACGTCGCCGCCTGGTGTGCCACGCGGTGTGCCAGCGGCGGACCGGAGCTCGGACGCTGCGCCCGAATCTGTCAGGATCTCGCCGAGATCGCGGCGCTCAACGAGCTGCTGATCGCCCGCGACTCGATGTTCGGCCCGGAGCTCGCGACCGCGTTCCTACGGGTCGCCGACGAGGGGCTCCCGACGCTTCGGCAGTTCCAGCAGCGCCACCCGCACGTCCTCGAGACGGTGGCGACGATCGAGCGAACGATGAACTCCTGCGAGAGCCTCCTCCGGCGGGTCGGCGGCGGCTCTCGGGGTCGTCAGGGGAGCGGAACCGGCGTCGGATCGACCGGGTCTCGAGGGATGCAAGGGATGGCCGAACGGGGACGGGACGGACAGGGAATGAGCGGCCAGCCGAGGGGCGGCTCCGAGGTGATTGGACAGCGATACTGATCGCGGCGGCGGCCAGTCTTGCGCAGTAACGAAGTTTATAGCGATCCGTCCCCTAGGACCGCGGCAACCGAATGGAAGAGAGTATCTCGGGCTTCAAGGTTCGCGGTGACTGGGGCGACGTCGTCGAACACGGCGAGCGCATCACCCGCGCGCTCCGGGACGCCGGTGTCCACGATCCCGACGGCGCCGACGACACCCGCTTGGTCGACGCCTTCGAGGAGTGGGAGGAATGGCGGCCCAAGGCCCACGAAACCCTCGATACCGACGTCAGTGAGAAGACGGCCGACCAGGCCAGCGTCGAGGAAGGGAAAGGCGAGAAGGCCGGCAAGGAACCCGACGAGGACATCAAGACCGCCGGCGAGAAGCTCTCGGAGTCCTACGAGCGACTCGAGGACGACGACGCCGAGGGCGCGGTCGGGAACTGGCGGGAATCGATCGATTACGTCGCGCGCGCGGCCGACTCGGCGAGCCGCAAGGCGCTCCGTCGCGTCGAGGACACGGTCTACCAGAACGTGATGACCCAGCTGGCGCCGTACTACTTCGACAACGAACTGATCAGCGCAAACATCCAGCAGTCGACCCGCAACGGCGACAACGGCGAGCAGTTCGTCTTCGAGGTCAACGTCAACGACGACATCCTCAAGGAGGACGTCTCGGACCTGCTGGCCGAGTACGAGGACGAGGTCGACCGCTGGCACGTCGGCGTCGAGAAGGACACCGACGCGGCCGAGGCGATCGAGGGTGCCGAGCCGCCGCCGGAGCCCGACGACGACTCGCGGTCGACGACGAACTGAGCGTCGATCCGGGACCGAGACGGCGTCGCTGCCCCTCGAACGGGGATCGAGGTCGGCACACACTTGTAGGGCTAGCTGGTATGGCGGGATAGATGGTCGAGCTCGTGACGATCGCGACGTTTCTGGTGGCCGCACTGGCCAGCCTCTTTATGGCCTGGGCGATCGGCGCCGGCTCGAGCGGCTCGACGCCCTTTGCCCCGGCGGTCGGCGCGAACGCGATTTCGGTGATGCGAGCGGGCTTTCTCGTCGGCATTCTCGGCTTCGCCGGCGCCGTGTTACAGGGCGCGAACGTCTCGGAGGCGGTCGGTTCCGACCTGATCCTCGGCCCGTCACTGACGCCCATGGCGGCGACGATCGCGCTGACGATCGCGGCCGGGCTGGTCGCGCTCGGCGTCTTCGCGGGGTACCCCATCGCGACCGCCTTCACCGTGACGGGAGCGGTCATCGGCGTCGGGCTGGCGATGGGCGGCGATCCCGCGTGGGCGAAGTACACGGAGATCGCCACGCTGTGGATCCTGACGCCGTTCGTCGGCGGCGGGATCGCGTATACGATCGCCCGCCTGCTCCGAGCCGAACTGATCGCCGAGCGGTATCTCATTATGCTCCTGGCCGCCTTCGTCGGCGTCCTCGTCGCCAACATCGAGTTCGCCATCCTCGGCTCGGCGGGGGCCGGCGGGGCGTCGATCGCTCAGGCCTTGAGCGGGTGGGTTCCCGGCCCCGAAATCGCCGGCACCGTCGCGATGACGGGTGCCATCGCGGTCCTCTGGGCGGCGGTCGTCGGCTTCGATATCCGGAGCGGCCTCGAGAGCGGCGAGCGTCACTTCCTGCTCGTGCTGGGCGGATTGGTCGCGTTCTCGGCGGGCGGCAGCCAGGTCGGACTGGCGGTCGGGCCGCTGATCCCGCTGTCGGGCGATCTCGAGATACCCCTGATCGCGCTGCTCGTCGGCGGCGGGTTCGGGCTCCTGCTGGGCTCGTGGACCGGCGCGCCGCGGATGATCAAGGCGATCTCGCAGGACTACTCCTCGCTGGGGCCGCGGCGCTCGATCGCCGCGCTCATCCCCTCGTTTATGATCGCCCAGAGCGCGGTGCTCTTCGGGATCCCCGTCTCGTTCAACGAGATCATCGTCAGCGCGATCATCGGGAGCGGCTACGCCGCAGCGGGCGCCGGCGGCGGCGTCAGCGCCCGGAAGATGGGGTACACCGTCCTCGCGTGGATCGGCTCGCTGGCCGGTTCGATCGTCATCTCTTATGTCGCCTTCACCGCGGTCGCCGCCGTTCTCGGCTGAGTCGGTCGACATCGAACAGGCTTTACACGATCGGTCGCGAGTGAGCGTATGGACGAGGACGTGTCCGCGAACTCGAGCGACGCCGAGGCGATCCAGTGGCGACGCGACGCCTCGACGTCTCGCACCGTTCGGCTCCTGTGGTCGCTCGGCGTCGGAACGTTCTTCGCGACCGCCTCTATCATCGTCTTCTGGCGGCTGTACGACCTCGCCCGGCAGGCTGGCGCCGGTTCTCTCATCGTCGCGCTGTTCGCCGCGCTCGTCGTGACGGTGCTGGCCGTCGCCACCGTCGGCGACACCGAACGACACCTCGCGACCCTCACCGGACCGCTCCCCGTCGACGCGCCATCCGGACCGGGCCTCGAGCGGGCGGTGGACGTCGCGCTCGGAACGGTCGCGATGCTGGCGGTCATGGGATCGCTGATGGCCGCCGGCCGGATCGTCTCCCAGCGGGAACTGCTGGCCGTCGGCGCCGGCCCGTTTACCGGGCTGGCCGCGCTGTTGCTCCCGCTGGCCCTCGTCGCGCTCGTGCTCGCCTCGTTCCTGCGGTCGGTCGGCGCGCTCGACCCCGAGGAGGGGACGATCTACCTCTACGATCCCGACCAGGCGATCGACCTCGCGGTCATCCGGAACGCCTCGACTCGGCGATTCGGCGACGCGGCGATCGTGACCCTCGAGTACGCCCAGCCCGACGGCCAGTACGTTCCCGGCCCGCGCCGGCTCGTCGTGCCTCCCGAGGTCGCCCGAGAACTGGAGTCGCTGGTCAAGACGACCGGTGTGTGAGTCCGTTCCCCCGCTTCCCGGACCCGCTCCGGCGGTTCGAACCGGTCGGTGATCGACACCGTCGTACGTTTTGACGCATTTGCCGCAATCGGACGACCTCCGGCACGTGCCGCTGCTCACGTGGACCGAGATGGTCGACGAACTCGTCCCCTACCGAGGCGTCCGCAACCACCGCGACGACCTCGTTGAGCACGGCTCCCGCCACCGACTCGACGCGCTCTCGCTGACCGACGGCTGCGAGCCCGTCGCCGAGGAGTTCGAGGAGGCGTCGACGGAGCCGCGGCCGCGCCGTACGTCGACGCCGGGATCGACACCACGGAGTCGCTCGCGGTCCGCGTCGAGACGACCCGCGACCCGACGCTGACGCTGAAGAGCGGCGCCGCCGATCGGACGCTCGAGTTCTCCGCGGCGAGTCGAACCGAACGGTCGCCCGCTGTGACCGGGGCTCGGACGCCTGACGTGTCGCGACTCGCTCACGGTGCGATAACGCGCGAGACGATCACGCGAGTGGGCGGCGCCGTGAGCGACTCGAACGGGAGCGAAGTCGAGCGAGCGAACCGCCCCGTTTTGTTTCTTTGAATACACTAAGTCGCCAGTGACGGATTACATAAAGTAACATTAGTGTGACAGTAGTCGCCGGTAGCGCCATCGAAAGCCAACTAACCGGTTGTAATCCCCTGTGGATTTATTTGTCTCCGTGCCATCATCCTGTATTCACCGTCGAGAAGATTGGAAGTAGAATAGTTAGAACGAAAATGTATTTTGGAGAACAATTGGTGCATGTCCATATCTATCTGATAAATAACGTTATAGCTACATGATGGCAGACGACGATTTCCGTATCCTCCTCGTCGAGGACAATCCGGGCGATGCCCGCCTGATCGAAGAGATGCTCCGGGAGACGACTGTTCCGCTATCGTCGGTCGGTGAGGCGGACGTCGGCCGGGAGACCCGGGAGGTGACTCTCCGCCGCGCCGATCGCCTCGAGGCGGGGCTCGACCGGTTGTCGTCGTCGATCGATATCGTGTTGCTCGATCTAGGGCTTCCGGACAGTTCGGGCCTGGATACGCTCACGAGCGTCCTCGAGCACTCGGCGACCGTCCCGATCGTGGTGTTGACGGGCCTCTCCGACGAGCGGGTCGGCGTCCGCGCCGTCCAGCAGGGCGCGCAGGCGTATCTCGTCAAAGACGAGATCACCAGCGCACTGCTGACCCGTTCGCTTCGCCACGCGCTCGAACGCCACCAGCGCGAAACGCAGTTGACCGCGCTGTCGACGGTCTCGCGGGAACTGATGTCGATGACCGCCTTCGACGATATCGCAGACCGAGCGGTCACCGCGGCGGCGGAGTCTCTCGAGTTCCCCGTCGCCGTGGTCTGTCTCTACGACGACCGCGGCGAGTTGCGGCCTCGAGCCGCCACCGATCGAGCGGAGGAAGTGCTGCTCGCCGCGGAACCGTCGGGTTCGACCGGCGGCTCGTCCCGCCTGTCGACGCCCTGTGCGGCGGTCGTCGAGCGCGTCTTCGCCACGAAACGGGCCGACGTCGCCGCGGCCGACGATCCCGACGCGTCCCTCCCGGACGCCGACTCCCCGCTGCGGAGTCGGCTCGCGTTCCCGCTCGGGACCCACGGTGTGTTCCTCGTCGGCTCGCCGACCGAATCGACGATCCCGTCCACCGCCGTCGACTACGCGACGATTCTGGCGACGAACACGGAGGCGGCGCTCGAGCGGCTCAGCCGCGAGCAGCGGCTGCAAGAGCGGGAGGCCGAACTCGAGAGGCAGACCGAGTCCCTCGAGCAACTCAATCGGATCAACGCCATGATCCGCGACGTCGTCCAGAGCGTCGTCCACGCGACGACGCGGACCGAAATCGAGCAGGCCGTCTGTGATCGATTGGCGGCCGCCGACTCGTTTCGCTTCGCCTGGATCGGCGTCCACGACGAACTCGAGCGGACGGTGACGCCGCACGCTCGATCGGGCGTCGAGGACGGGTATCTCGACAGCGTCCCGCTCACGACCGACGGGGAGTCGGACGAGGGCGGTCCGGTCGGAGCCGCCGTGCGGACGCGCGAACTCCGGGTCGTCGGGGACGTGGTCCGGGAACTGTCGTCCGCGTCGCGGCGCGAAGAGGCGATGAAACGCGGCTATCGGTCCATCGCCAGTATCCCCCTCGTGTACGCGGAGACACTGTACGGCGTCCTCACGATCTACGCGGACCGCCCGGGGATCTTCACCGAGCGAGTGCAGGCCGTGCTGACCGAACTCGGTGAGACGATCGCCCACGCCATCAACGCGGCCGAAAGCAAGAAGGCGCTGATCAGCGACCGTGTCGTCGAACTCAAGTTCGAGATCCGCGACACGGATATCGTTTTTCTCGCCCTGACCGCGGAGATCGGTTGCGAGTGTTCCGTCGAGAGCGTCGTTCCGCGGATGGACGATCGGCTCCGTGTGTTCTTCTCGACCGACGGCGCGTCGGTCGACGAGGTGGCGGCGTTCGCCGAGCGAGCGCTCGCTATCGAGGAGTTCACGCTCGTCGCGGAGCGGGAGGACGAGTGCGTGTTCGAGTGCACGCTGCGAGAATCGAACGTCATCTCGTTCTGTCTCGAGCGGGGAGTGACGGTGCAGACGCTGATCGCGGACGACGGAACGGGTCAGCTGACGGTCGAACTCTCCAGCGACGCGGACGTCAGGGGGTTCGCGGAGCGCTTTCGGTCGACGTACCCGGAGTCGTCGCTGGTGGCGAGTCGGGAGGACGAGCGATCGGTACAGACGCGACAGGCGTTCCAGACGACGCTGGCGGATCGACTGACGGATCGGCAGGCGGAAGTCCTGCGCACGGCCTTCTTCAGCGGCTACTTCGAATCGCCGCGCGCGAGCAGCGGGCGGGACGTGGCGGCGACGCTCGACATCACGCAACCGACGTTCAACCACCACCTCCGCGCGGCCTTGCGCAAGCTGCTGATGCTGCTCTACACGGACTGACCGGCGACCCCGTCACCTGAGCGCGCCGATCGGGTCCCGGTCGCGGCGATCTGGCGCGGACATCTCAACTGATAGTACCCGCTCAAGCGCGCACCTCTCAGTTGAGCTAGTACGGCTTTCCCCGAACGTTCCGTTTTGCCGAGTAGATAACAGATGAGCGCAACAGAGACGACCCGACAACTCTCTCGGGCCGACGAAGTGTGTACCACGGTCGCGCTGGCGGTCGCGGACGCGACGGAGACGCCGGTCGACGAACTGCCGCCGCTGTACTCGGTGATCGATCCCGACGCCCTCAACGATATCTTCCAGCCGCGCAACGGCGATCGTCCGCCGGCGGGAACGCACGTCTCCTTCGTGATGGCGGGGTGCACCGTCAGCATCCGCGACGGCGCCGTCGTCGTCAGTCCGGGCGCGGAGACGCCCGACGACCGAACCGCCTCGGCGCACGCCAGCGCGAACTGAGCGATGCGTAACGCCAGCCACGGCGGGTTCGATGGATGACGACGATCCGTCGGCCGCCGCATCCGACGCTCCCGCCCGCTGTGAGAACTGCGGAACGCGCCTCGATCGGGGCGACTGGCACCCGACGGTCGGGTGGACGGATTCGGACGACACGTACCGTATCGCCCGGTTCTGTAGCGACGCGTGTCGCGACGAGTGGCGTCCGCCTCGCGAGGGTACCGACGACTCGTGACCGAACACCGACGACCGCGGGTAACGCCGCTGCCCTCCGATGACAGACACTGAGACCGAGGACGATCGAATTCGCGACGAGTACAGCGAATACACGGCCGACGGCGACGTCGTCGGCGTCATCACCGATCCGCGAAACGACTGCGCGTGGATCTCGTCGACGGTCACCTGCGACGTCGAGCAGTAGCCCCCGTCCCTCCGGCGCTCGCCGCCGCGGTCCGAGACGATCGCGTTCGCGTCCCGGAGACTCGCCGCTACGTCGACGGCTCCCGCCGCTCGAGGACGAGCACGTACCGCGTCAGCGAGCGGTGGACGCGGCGTTCGAACGCGGCCTCGAGTTCCCACCCCGCGGCCCGGGCCTCGCTCGCCCACGACCGGTCGGCGATCATCACGGCCCGCGGGGCGACCCGCCGCGCTTCAGCGAGCGCGCCCGCGACCAGGTCCTCGAGGCGGTGGGTCTCGATCTTCGACTGGCGGCCGTAGGGCGCGTCGAAGACGACACCGTCGACGCTGTCGTCGGCCAGCGGGAGCCGGGTCCCGTCTCCGCGGGCGACGGCCCAGTCCCCGCGGGTAACGCCGGTCGGCGACGGCTCGTCGGGTTCGAGGAAGTGCTCGAGGTTCTCCCGTGCGCCGCGGACCATCTTTTCCTGTGCGTCCGTCCCCACGACGTCGGCGCCGACGAGACCGGCCTCGACGAGACCGCCGCCGGTGCCGCACATCGGATCGAGGATCGTCGCGCCGGGACCTGCGCCGGCGATGTTCGCCGCCGCCCGAGCCAGTAGCGGGTCCATGCTGCCGGGCTGGAAGAAGGGTTTGTCCGTCGGCGCGCGGTCCCCGAAGTCGCGGACGCTCTCGGCCGCGAGCCAGCCGAGCGCGCAGACCGAGACGCGTTCCTCCAGCGAGTCCGTCTCCGCGCCCGCGTCGGCGTCGGCGAACAGATCGCCGGTCTCGGCGTCGGCCTCGAGTTCCCCGCCGCCCTCGAGCGGTCCCTCGGAAAACGCCGCGCGCAGCACGTGATCGGGGTCGTCGAGGTCCACGGTAAAGCCACGCTCTACCAGCACGCTCCCGAGTTCGCGCTCCGCGCGCGCCGTGCTGACGCCAGTCGAGCCGTGGACGTCGGTCGCGCGCACCGCGACGCTCCCCTCGCGGTCGATCGGTGCGGTCTCGAGGAGGGCGCGCGCGGTCTCGAGGTCGGCGTCGGTGCGCCCGAGCAGGTCGCTCGCGCGGTGCGTATAGGCCAGTCCGCGGACGCGCTCGGGGTTGATGGCGTTCGCGACGGCCAGACCGGGGGCGATCCGCCGGACGCCGGTCGCGGCGCTGGTCGCTTCGCGGGCCGCGAACGCGTCGTCCTCGCCGCCGAGCTCGAGCAGGTACACGCCCGTAGCTCACCGCGGCGGCGGCCATGAGCCTACCGCTTCGCGGTCGTCGCCGCGGCGTTTCGAACGCCGATCGACCGCACATTCGTCCCGACTTAAACCCGCTTGCGAGCCAGTGACACCGGTTAAATTGGCGTATAAGGATCTTCCGGTGCCGTCGAATATACCGGATATATCAGGTGGCGGTACTAACCTTTATAAACCTTAAATACGTCTTTTTAAGCGACTTATGACGGATCCCAAGGACACCATCAATATCGAAAACGTGGTGGCGTCGACCGGTATCGGGCAGGAACTCGACCTTCAGAGCGTCGCGATGGACCTCGAGGGCGCCGACTACGATCCGGAGCAGTTCCCCGGCCTCGTCTACCGCACCCAGAACCCCAAGTCCGCCGCGCTGATCTTCCGTTCGGGCAAGATCGTCTGTACCGGTGCCAAGAGCACCGACGACGTCCACGAGAGCCTGCGCATCGTCTTCGACAAACTCCGCGAACTCCAGATTCAGGTCAACGAGGACCCCGAGATCGTCGTCCAGAACATCGTCACCAGCGCCGACCTCGGCCGAAACCTCAACCTGAACGCCATCGCGATCGGGCTGGGCCTCGAGAACATCGAGTACGAGCCCGAGCAGTTCCCCGGCCTCGTCTACCGCCTCGACGAGCCCGAAGTCGTCGCCTTGCTGTTCGGCTCCGGGAAGCTCGTCATTACCGGCGGCAAGAAGCCCAAGGACGCCGAACACGCGGTCGACAAGATCGTCTCCCGCCTCGAGGACCTCGGCCTGCTCGAGTAACGCCACCCGTTTTCGCCCGCTCGCCGGCTCGCGGGTACCGGCCGTGTCATTTTCCGCGGCGCACCGCGCCGCGCTCGCGACACCGCCACCGACAGGGCTCGAACCACCGCGGACGGACGCCATCGCGGTCGCGAACCGTTCTCTTCATTTACATTAGTGGTCGCTTTCGGTCGGTCGTTGAATCGATTTTGCGGCTTTCGTCGATCACTAGCCCGGAAACCGTTTTGGCGTCGATTCACCACTCTTCTGCCGGATTTCGACCGTTCGAACTCTGTTGAACGGTCCAGAGTGGGCTGAATTCGGTCTCAGGTAGCCCAACGACCGACCCGGTTTATCCACTCGCCAGCGCTGAGTGTCCAGTATCGATGACGATCCACACAGACCAGCCGACGACCGGGTCACCTGCCAGCCGTCGGCGCGCGGACGACGGCGACGACCGCGCGGACGGGACTGCGGTCGCGGTCGACGACTCCATCCCGCAGGCTGCCGTCCGCCGCGTGCTGGACAGCGATCGCCGCCGCGAACTGCTGCGCTGCCTGCTCGACGCGGACGACTCCCTCGAGCTGCCGGCGCTGGTCGCTCGGATCGCCGACGCCGAACACGACTCGACGGCCGTCACCTCGCTGCTGGACCTGCGCCAGCGCGTCCACGTCTCGCTGTGCCGGACCCACCTGCCGCTGCTCGAGAACTACCGCGTGCTCGACTACGACGAGGGGTGTGGCTGTGTTGCTCCCGGGGCGCGGCTCTCGGCGTTCGAATCGGTTCTCGACCTCGAGGCCCTCGGCGGCCCGGACACTGCGGGGCTGTCGTCGGGGCCGTAGCTCGGAAGAGTCGGGGCCGCGGTCGCTTCGTGCGAACCGCGGGCGCCGCGTGGCCGCGATTACTCGACCAATCGCTCGATTTCGGTCACCAGAATGTCGCTCGCGCCGGCGTTTTTGACCTCGGTGATCGTCTCGAAGACCCGCCGTTCGTCGACGACCGCGTGGACGGCCACCATCTCGTCGTCAGCCGTCGCTTGCGTCTCCCCGCCTTCGCCGGCGATGTCCATCACCGTCGGCCCGCCCATCCCGGGGATGACGTCCCGGACCTCGTCCAGTCGGTCTCGCGGCGCGTTCATCATCAGGTAACGCTTGCCCTCGGCCTGCTTGACCGACGAGAGCGCCGTCCGGACCTCCTCGACCTTCGGGTCGTCGAGGACGTCCTCGCGACCGAACAGCCGGACGGAACTCGAGAGCACCTCCTCGACCACCGCGAGCCGGTTCATCTTCAGCGTCGTCCCCGTGCTCGTGATGTCGACGATGGCGTCGGCCATCTCGACGTGGGGAGTCAGCTCCGTCGCACCGGAGACCTCGACGATGTCGGGCTCGACGCCGGTCTCGGCGAAGAAGTCTTCCGTGATGTTCGGAAACTCGGTGGCGACGATGCCGCCCTCGAGGTCGTCGACGCCGTCGATGTCGCCGTCTTCGGGCGCCGCGAGGACGAGCCGACAGCGCCCGAACTCCAGATTCAGGAGTTCGGAGACGTTGTCGACGCGCGCTTCGCAGACCTGATCGTACCCCGTGATGCCGAGGTCGGCCGCGCCGTCGGCGACGTACTCCGGGATGTCAGCCGCCCGGGCGAAGAGGACGGAGACGTCCGGGTCGACGGTGTCGGCGTACAGTTTCCGGTCGGCACCGTTCTCGAGGTGGAGCCCCGCCCGCTCGAGGAGGTCGATCGTCGGCTCGTGCAGGCGGCCCTTGTTGGGAACGGCGATTCGCATATGCACCCCGTTGGTCGTCGGCGGGGAATTGTCTTTTCATCCGGGCGAACGGTCGGTCTCGCGGCGCCGCGCCCGGGAGCCGCCAGCCCCACTTCCTTGATGACAGACCGCATACCGTCCGACCGAATCGACCGATGGACGATCACGATCACCGAGCCGAGGACGGTCCGGAGCCGTTCGATGCCGCTCGAGACGACGGCGAGCGGGCCGACCGGACCGAACGGTCGCTGCTCGAGGACGAGGCCGACGACGCCGAGCGGGGGCGAGCCGAGATCCGCGATCGGCAGGAACGCGGGGGTCACGTCGGCCACGAGCGTGGTCGCCACGGCGAGGATCACGGCGACGGGATGCATTCCGGTGGTGGTCACGGCGATCACGGTGGCGGGATGCACGCCGGCCACGAGACGATGTTCCGGCGCCGATTCTTTGTCTCGACGCTGCTCTCGATTCCCGTCCTGCTCTACAGCGAGGCGCTTCAGGGGTGGCTCGGCTTCTCGGTGCCGGCGTTCCCCGGCAGCGAGTGGATCAGCCCCGTCTTCGCGGTGATCGTCTTCGCCTACGGCGGCGTCCCCTTCCTTCGGATGGCCGTCCCGGAACTGCGCGAGCGCGCGCCGGGGATGATGACGCTCATCTCGATGGCGATCACCGTCGCGTTCGTCTACAGCCTCGCGAGCGTCGTCGTTCCCACCGAGGCGGCCTTCTTCTGGGAGCTGGTGACGCTGATCGACATCATGCTGCTGGGCCACTGGATCGAGATGCGCAGCGTCCGGCGGGCCTCGAGCGCGCTGGACGAACTGGCGAAGCTGATGCCCGACACGGCCGAGCGGATTACGGACGACGGTGAGAGCGCGGGACCACGTCCCGCGGACAACCGGGCGCAGCCCGGTGAAACGGAGGAGGTTCCGGCGAACGAACTCGAGGAGGGCGACCTGGTGCTCGTCCGACCGGGCGCGAGCGTCCCCGCCGACGGCGTCGTCGAGACGGGCGAGTCAGACGTCAACGAGTCGATGATCACCGGTGAGTCGACGCCGGTCGAGAAGGAGCCCGGCGACGACGTCATCGGCGGGACGGTCAACGGCGACGGCAGCCTCCGCGTGCGCATCAGCGCGACGGGCGAGGAGACGACGCTGGCCGGCATCATGCGGCTGGTCGAGGAGGCCCAGGGGAGCAAATCGCGAACGCAGGCGCTGGCCGACCGCGCCGCGGGGTGGCTGTTCTACGTCGCCCTCGGCGCGGCCGTCGTCACGGCGCTCGCGTGGACGATCGCGACCGGCTTCGATTCGGCGGTGATCGAGCGGGTCGTCACCGTTCTCGTCATCGCCTGTCCGCACGCGCTCGGGCTGGCGATCCCGCTGGTGGTCGCGATCAACACCTCGCTGGCCGCGCGCAACGGGATGCTCGTTCGGGACCGCATCGCGATGGAACGGGCTCGAACCCTCGACACCGTCGTCTTCGACAAGACCGGGACGCTCACCGAGGGCGAACAGGGCGTGGTTGATATCGCGACAGTCGACGGCGTTTCCGAGGACGAGGCCCTCGCGCTGGCGGCCACCGTGGAGGGCGACTCGGAACACATGATCGCCCAGGCGATCCGCGAGGCGGCCGACGACCGCGGCGTCTCGAGGCGGACCGCCACCGATTTCGAGGCGCTGAAAGGGAGGGGCGTCCGCGCGACGGTTGACGGGGAACGGGTGTACGTCGGCGGGCCGAACCTCCTCTCGGAACTCGAGGGCGGCGTTCCGCCGGCGCTCGAGCGATTCGCCGATCGAGCCGGCGAGAACGCGCAGACGGTGGTTTATCTGGTCCGCGAGGACGAACGCAGTGAGTCCTCGAAGGTGCGAGCGGGAACGAAGCGACACGCGAGCCGCGAGGGCGAGCCGGTCGCTGCGTTCGCGCTCGCCGACGTCGTCCGCGAGCAGAGCTACCGCGTCGTCGACGCGCTCCACGAGTTGGGACTCGAGGTGGCGATGATGACCGGAGACTCCGAAGACGTGGCTCGCGCCGTTGCGGACGACCTCGGGATCGACACGGTTTTCGCCGAGGTGTTACCGGAGGACAAGGACGAGAAGATCACGGAACTCCAGGAGCAGGGGAAATCGGTCGCGATGGTCGGCGACGGGGTCAACGACGCGCCGGCGCTCACCAGAGCCGACATCGGGATCGCGATCGGGAGCGGGACGGACGTCGCCGTCCAGTCGGCGGACATCATCCTCGTCCAGAACAACCCGATGGACGTGGTTCGGCTCGTCAAGCTGAGCCGGGCGAGCTACCGAAAGATGCAACAGAACCTCGTCTGGGCCGCGGGCTACAACGTCTTCGCGCTCCCGCTGGCAGCGGGGGTGCTCGCGCCGATCGGAATCCTGCTCTCGCCGGCCGTCGGGGCGCTGCTCATGTCGCTCAGCACCGTGATCGTCGCGATCAACGCGCAGTTCCTCCGGCGGACCGATCTCTCGGTGCCGAGCCTGCCGGGCGTTGCCGCGCCGCGGGAACCCCGGCCGGCGGACTGAGCGAGCGATCGGTCCGTTTCGACTTCGTCGAATCGTTCTCGCGGACGGGGTAAATGGTCCCAGCACGTTGGGAGTCACGCTGATAGCCGCAGGCGGCCGTAGACGGCAGTATGACGGACGATCCGTGTACCTGCGGCAGTTCGTGTGAAGGTCGATCGAACGACCTCGAGTCGGCCTCCGACCGGTGGCTCGGCGGTTCGCAGCGGCTCGAGACCCCGCTGCCGAGCGACGTCCAGGCGGGACTGGGACGGCTCCTCGGCGGGGGGTCGATCGAGACCCTAGCCGAGTGGGTCGCCGCGGTCCGCCGTCGAACCGGCGGGTCGATCGCGGTCGACGATCTGTGTCACGCCGACGAGGAGACGGCCCACTGGGGCGAGATCGACGGCGAACGGTACTACTTCCGGTGTTTCTACGACGCGGTGTTGCTGTCGGCGCTCGCGGAGCGACCGGTCGCGATTCGGACCGAGAGTCCGGCCGGGACGGCAATCGAAGCGCGCGCCGCGGGGATCGCCGATCTGACGGTCGTCCCCGAAACGGCCGCGGTCTCGTTCGGCGTCGACGAAACCGTCTCGCCGCCGTCGGACGGCGAGCCGTCGCACGCGGACGTCTACGCCGCAGTCTGTCCGTTCGTCAGGGCGTTCCCGGACCGCGAGTCGTACGACCGGTGGGCCGACGCCGTCCCGGCGGCGACCGTCGCGATGCCCCTCGAGGGCGCCACCGACCTGGCGGCCGCGCTCCTGGCCTGACCGAGCAGGGATCGACCGACGCCGGGTTCGTCGCCCGCCGTTACAGGTGCCGTTCCAACAGGTTCCGCTCGGCTCGCTGGAGCAGTTCGGCGACCGTCGACGAATCGACCTCGAGTTCGGCGGCGACGTCCTCGCTCGTCACCGTCCGCGGCACCTCGTAGTACCCCATCTCGTGGGCGGTCCGGACCGCCTCGCGCTGGCGGTCGGTCAGCTCGGCCAGCGGATGGTCGCGACCGTCGTAGGTCCCGAATCTCCGCAGTTCCGGCGAAATTCCCGCGGTCTCGTACTCGTCGACGGTCGCGGCGATCGTCTCCTGCGAGCCCACCAGCGACAGGGTGGCCCCCCGATCGGTCACGTCCGGTTCGCAGGTCCCGATCAACTCGTCCGCCCGCTCGGCGAGCCCCTCGGGAAGTTCCGGCGCGGTAAACGCGATCACGTAGCGGTGATCGCCGCCCGAGTCGGCGATCCGCTCCCACCAGTCGACGCACTCGAGGTCGGACAGCCGGTCCTCGTCGATCGGCGTCTCGACCGCGACCTGGACGACGGCGCCGGTCCCGTGACACGCGAGTTCTTCGAATCCCAGAACCCCCGCGTCGCGACTCAGTGAGACGAGCTCCGCGATGCCCATCCGATCGAACGCCGGATCGGACAGTGACACGTGAGCCTCCCTCATGTTTGTTGCTACCACGATAATTGGGTAAAGCGTTGTCCACCGATCACTACCCTGGCCCGGACCCGTTTCGGCGGTTGTCGTCCGCTTCGCAGCGCTCGCTCGAGCCCGTATAAACCGTCCCAGTATACTCGGAGCACGGCCCATGCGGTCCGGGCCGGTACGACGGAGTGATGACTGCGATCCGAACTACCGACCTGACCAAACGCTTCGGCGACGTCGTCGCCGTCGACGGGCTCGACCTGCGCGTCCGCGAGGGCGAGGTGTTCGGCTTCCTCGGACCGAACGGCGCCGGGAAGTCGACGACCATCGACATGCTGTTGGACTACGTCCGCCCGACCGACGGGACCGCGACGGTGCTCGGGATGGACGTCCGCGAGGACTCGGAGGCGCTCCGCGAGCGCGTCGGCGTGCTGCCCGACGGAATCGGCCTCTACGATCGCCTGACCGGTCGCCGTCACCTCGAGTTCGCGATCGAGTGGACGGACGCGGCCGACGATCCCGACGCGATACTGGACCGCGTCGGGCTGGACGACCGCGACGCGGCGCGGTCGGTCGGCGACTACTCCAAAGGCATGCAACAGCGGCTCGCGCTGGGGATGGCGCTGGTCGGCGATCCCGACCTGCTCGTTCTGGACGAGCCCTCCTCGGGGCTCGACCCCCACGGGATTCGCCGGATGCGAGACCTGGTTCGCGAGGAGGCCGAGCGCGGGACGACGGTGTTCTTCTCGAGTCACATTCTCGGCCAGGTCGAGGCGGTCTGCGACCGCGTCGGGATCCTGGCGGACGGCGCCCTCGTCGCCGTCGACACCGTCGAGGGACTGCGGAAGACCGTCGGCGCCGGCTCGGAGCTCCGCCTGCGCGTGACCGAGGATCCCGGCGTCGATATCGCCGCGATCGACGGCGTCGAGTTGGTTCGGTCGGCGGACGGCTTCCTCCGGGTCGCCTGCTCGGATCCGCGCGCCAAAGCGCGGGTCGTGACTCGGCTGACGACCGCCGGTGTCGAGATCCTCGACGTCGATTCCGACGACGCGTCGCTCGAGGACGTGTTCACGGCGTACACGACGAACGGCGGCGTCGGTAATACGGAGTCGGAGGCTTCCGTTCCCGTCGAGGAGGTGGTTCCGTGACGGTCTCCTGGCGGGACGTCGCCCGCAAGGACTTCGAGGACGCCGTCCGCTCGCGACTGCTCTGGGGGCTCACCGCCGTCTTCGTCGCCTTCCTGACGATGTCGCTGCTCTCGGCCGAACAGCTCTTCCCGGAGCCCGTGACCGTCGATGCCGCGATGGCGCTGTCGGGCGTCGCGATGCTCGCACAACTGTTCGTCCCGGGCATCGCGCTGGCCGTCGGCTACACGGCCGTGGTCGGCGAACGCCGCTCCGGGAGCCTGCGGGTGCTGCTGAGCTATCCGTTCTCGCGGGGCGAGGTGGTCGCCGGCAAATTCGCCGGCCGGCTGCTCGTCACCGGCACGGCGCTGACGATCGGGTTCGCCGCGGCCAGCGTCCTTGTCGTGGCCCTGTACGGCGTCCCCGACGCGGCGACGTTCGTCGGGTTCGTGGCGGTCGGCGTCCTGCTCGGGCTGACGTTCACGGCCCTCGCGGTCGGCGGATCGGCCGCCGCGTCGACTCGGGGACGGGCGCGGACGCTCACCATCGGCTCGTTCGTGGGTATGGTGTTCTTCTGGAAACCGGTCGTCGTCGGGATCTACTACGCGGTTACCGGCTCGCTACCGGGGGTTCGGGCCGAATCCTGGTACTTCCTCCTGAAGCGACTCAATCCGCTCGAGGCCTACCGCGTCGTCGCCGGCGCGGTTCTCGACGAGCGGGTGGACGCGGTTCCCGAGTTTCCGCTGGAAGACGTTCCCGCGAACGCGCCCGCCGAGACACTCGAGCTCTCGAACCGGCTCGCGGGCGAGGTGCCGTTCTACCTCGCGGACTGGTTCTCGGTGGTCGTATTGCTCGCGTGGGGGCTCGTCCCCGTCCTCGCGGGCTACCGGCTGTTCGAAGACGCGGATCTCGGGTGAGCCGAACGGACTGCACGGAAAATCGGGAGTCGGGCGCTGATCGGGACTACGCGCTCGCGTCGTAGCCGGCCTCGTCGACCGCCTTGACGAGCGCCTGCGGGTCCGCGTCTCCGTCGACGGTGGCTTGCTCTGCTTCGCGGTCGACGTCGACCGACTCGACGCCCGAGACGCCCTCGAGCACGTCTTCGACGGTCTGTTCGCAGTGTTCGCAGGACATCCCTTCGACGGTGATCGTCTGACTCATAAGAGGGTATAGGGACGCCTGGTCTTTGTGCGTTACTCCTTTCGATGCCAGCGCGTCGACGGATCTGACTTCGGATTCCAAAGCCACCGTCGCTACTCTCTTTGGCGGCCGGTCCGAACGAAGCGTATGCGCGACCTCGACGAGACCGACATGGAAATCCTGCGGCTGCTGGGCGAGAACGCCCGGCGGCCGTTCAGCGAGATCGCCGACGAAGTCGACCTCTCCGGGCCCGCGGTTTCGGACCGCGTCCGGCGCCTCGAGGAGGCCGGAATCATCAACCGGTTCACCCTCGACGTGGACCAGTCCCAGCTTCGTGCTGGCGTTCCGGTGTTCGTGCAGGTGACCGCTCCCGCAGGCACGGTCGAGGACTGCCGGACGGCGGCCGCCGAGGCCGACGCCGTCGAGCACGTGTTCGTCACCGCCGACGGCGAGATCTGGTTCTACGCCCGCGCGCAAGTCCAGCGCGTCCGCGAGTGGCTCGAGGGACTGCTCCCCGACGGGGCGGACTGCGAGTACGACGTGACGCTGCTGGACGACGCCGAGTGGACGCCCTCGCTCGAGGGGACGCAGTTCGCGCTCACCTGCGCGGAGTGTGGGAACACCGTCGACAGCGAGGGAGAATCGACGCGGATCGACGGCGAGGTGTACCACTTCTGTTGTCCGTCCTGCTCGAGCCGGTTCGAAGGCCGATACGATCGGCTCGAGGAAGGCGTCTGAGTTTCGACTCGAAAGAAACCGCGGCCCGAAACTTTGCGTTCGAACCAATAAAGGGGGTAAGTCACCACCGCGTAGTAGCTAGTAATGAGCACCCGGACCGCACACCTGGATATCCGGGGCATGAGCTGTGCGAACTGTTCGCAGACGATCAGCGATGCCCTGGAGTCCAAAGACGGCGTCAGCGAGGCGACCATCAACTTCGCCACCGATGAAGGCACCGTCGAGTACGACCCCGACGCCGTCTCGCTCGCCGAGATTTACGCGGCGATCGACGAGGCCGGCTACGAGGCCGACCGCACGAGTCGGTCGATCGGGATCACGGACATGTCCTGTGCGAACTGCGCCGAAACGAACGAGTCGGCGCTCGAGTCCGTCCCCGGCGTCATCGACGCGGAGGTCAACTACGCGACCGACGAGGCCTCCGTCGCGTACAATCCCGCCGACGCCTCGTTCGGGGACCTCTACGCGGCGATCGAGGACGCCGGATACACGCCCGTTCGCGACGATGCGGACGGGAGCGACGAGTCGGATCGGGACCGTCGCGACGCAGCCCGCCAAGCCGAGATCCGCAAACAGCGCCGGTTGACGATCTTCGGCGCCGTGCTGTCGGCCCCGTTCCTGTTGTTCATGGCCGATCGGCTCCTGCTCGACGGGGCGATTCTGCCCGAGACGGTCCTCGGCGTCTCGTTCGGCTGGGTCGAGTTCCTGCTCGCGACGCCGGTCTACGTCCTGCTCGGACGGGAGTTCCTCGAGAACTCCTACACCGCGCTCGCGAGGAACCGGACCGCCAACATGGACGTGCTGATCGCGCTGGGGTCCTCGACGGCGTACCTCTACAGCCTCGTGGTCCTGCTGGGCCTGCTGGCGGGCAATCTCTACTTCGACACCGCTGCGATGATCCTCGTGTTCATCACGCTGGGCAACTACCTCGAGGCCCGCTCGAAGGGCCAGGCCGGCGAGGCCCTGCGGAAACTCCTCGAGATGGAGGCCGAGACGGCCACGCTGGTCGACGACGAGGGCGACGAGCGGGAGGTGCCACTCGAGGACGTCGCGGTCGGCGACCGGATGAAGGTCCGTCCGGGCGAGAAGGTGCCGACCGACGGCGTCGTCGTGGACGGCCAGTCGGCGGTCGACGAGTCGATGGTCACCGGCGAGTCTGTGCCGGTCGAGAAGGACGAGGGCGACGAGGTGATCGGCTCGACGATCAACGAGAACGGCGTGCTGGTCGTCGAGGCGACCAAGGTCGGCGAGGACACGGCGCTTCAGGGAATCGTCCAGACCGTCAAGGAGGCCCAGTCGCGCCAGCCCGAGATCCAGAACCTCGCCGACCGCATCTCGGCGTACTTCGTCCCCGCGGTCATCCTCAACGCGACCGTCTGGGGGCTGGTCTGGTTCCTCTTCCCCGAGGCGCTCGCGAGCGTCGTGGACGCGGTGCCCGTGCTGGGGCTGGTCGGCGGCGGCCCGGCCGCCCTCTCGACGTTCGAGTTCGCCGTCGTCGTCTTCGCCTCCGCGGTGCTGATCGCCTGTCCCTGCGCGCTCGGGCTGGCGACGCCCGCCGCGACGATGGTCGGCTCCACGCTGGGTGCCCAGAACGGCGTCCTGTTCAAGGGCGGTGACGTCTTAGAGCGCGCGAAGGACGTCGACACCGTCGTCTTCGACAAGACCGGGACGCTGACGACCGGCGAGATGACGCTGACCGACGTGGTCGCGCTCGAGGACGAGGGAGAAGGCGCTCGAGCGGCCGCCGACGGCGGTGACGCGGCCGCAGACGGTGGCGCGGTGGCGACTCGATCGCAACTCGACGAGAGCGAGGTGCTCCGACTGGCCGCCAGCGCCGAGCGCGACAGCGAACACCCGCTCGCCCAGGCCATCGTCGAGGGCGCCGCGGAGCGCGGCCTCGACCTCTCCGCTCCCGACTCCTTCGAGAACGTCCCCGGACAGGGCGTCCGGGCGACCGTCGACGGCCGCGAGGTGCTGGTCGGAAACCGGCGGCTGCTCGAGGGCGACGGCGTCGATCCCGCGCCCGCCGCCGACGAGATGGAACGCCTCGAGCGCGAGGGCAAGACCGCCATGCTGGTCGCGGTCGACGGCGCGGTCGCGGGCGTGGTGGCCGACGCCGACACGGTGAAAGAGAGCTCGGCCGACGCGGTCGCCGACCTGCGCGAGCGCGGACTGGACGTCATGCTGATCACCGGCGACAACGAGCGGACGGCCCGCGCGGTCGCCGAGCGGGTTGGCATCGACCCCGACGACGTCCGCGCCGGCGTGTTGCCCGAGGACAAGGCCGACGCCCTCGAGGACGTCCAATCGACGGGTCGCAAGGCGATGATGGTCGGCGACGGCGTCAACGACGCGCCCGCGCTGGCGGTCGCCCACGTCGGCACCGCTATCGGCTCCGGCACGGACGTGGCCATCGAGGCCGCGGACGTGACGCTAATGCGCGACGACCCGCTCGACGTGGTGAAGGCGATCCGGATCTCGGAGGCCACGCTGGCGAAGATCAAGCAGAACCTCGTCTGGGCGCTGGGGTACAACACCGCGATGATCCCGCTGGCTTCGCTCGGGCTGCTCCAGCCCGTGCTCGCGGCCGGCGCGATGGCGCTGTCGTCGGTGTCCGTGCTCTCGAACAGCCTGCTGTTCCGGCGGTACACGCCGGACCGCGACTACGAACTGCTCGGTCGGCTGCGACGCTAGTCGCGTGTGGTATCTGCGAATTCTACCTTCTGGCGGACTTCACCTGATTCGGTGACGAACCGTCGAGCAACGGCGAGCGTTCTGCATACCGTGGTAACGGGGAATTCCACACCCTCCCCAGCCGATTCGCTCACGCTCTTCGAGCGTTCGGTCATCCCTCGCACGATAGTTTCGGCTGGTCTCGGTATCACTCGACCAGCCGACAGCGCGCGCCACCGCACAGCAAAGTTAGTTCGAAGCGTCGAACGCCGGGTGTCGAGTTCTGCTCTCACAGCGGGACGAGCGCGTCCGCGAGGAGCAGCGTCACGTAGGCCTCGACGAACGCGGCGAGGACGAGCAGCAGCCAGCCGAAGACGACCAGCGCGGTCGTCCGCGCGAGGTAGGCTTTGGTGAACAGCGCGTCGCGGGAGCCGGCGATCCGCTGGCCGACCCGGTGGACGAACCGGAAGCCGACGCCGGCGGCGATAAACAGCGCCGGGAGCTCGAAGATCCCGTGGGGGCCGATCAGAGCGAGGATCAAAACCGGTCCGGTTTCGGCGCCGAGGACGGCCGCGACGTTGCCGATGAGGAGTCCGTTGAAGACCATGATCAGCAGCGTCGCGAGCCCCAGGGTGAGTCCGCCGGCGATCGCGGCCAGGAACGGCGGCGTGTTGTTCGCGATGAAAAACGACGCCGTGGGCTCGAACGTGATCTCGCCGACGGGATCGACGCCGCCGCCGGGCAGTTCGCCCTCGCCGAGATCCTCCGTGAGCATCTCGAGCAGCAGCTCGGTCAGGTCGACGCCGGCGGCGTACAGCGCGACGCCGAGCGCGATCCCGACGGCGAACAGCGCCGCCGAGAACCAGACGTACGGCCGGTGCTCGGCCCACCCGGACTCGAGAGTAGAGAGCAGCGACGGTGCGATCGTCCGACCGACGAGACCGGCCGCGCCCAGTCCGACGCCGAGCACGGCGGCGCCGGCGGCCGCCGTCGGCGCGTCGTGGGCGACGAGGATCGTCCCCGCGGTGCCGACGGCGACGACTGCGAGCGAGAGCAAGAGCGCGGCCCAGACTCGATTCCGCCGGGAGCCGGGAGCGGCCGGCGGCTCCGAGTCGCCGCGGTCCGGCTCCGGACTCGAGACGGCTCGCTCCCGATCGTCCTGCAGGTCGACCGCCGGCCGGTCGGTCCGCGAGTCGTTGCGGCGATCGGCCGGCGGCCGCTCCTCGCGGCCGGCCGTCGCTTCGGACCTGCCCGTTCGGTCGTCGTCGCTCCCGCTCATGATGGCGGTTCATCGAAATAACGGATAAATCTCCGGGCCGTCGGCGGAGTCCAGCGGCGGACCCGTCCCGGTCCCGGGTCGACAGTATAAGGCACCTCCGCGCGAAACGCCGAGCCATGACGACGCTGGCAATCACCGGCGGGCAGGTCTTGCTGCCCGACATCACGGTGACCCGTGCGGACGTACTGATCGACCAGGACGACGGCGAGATCCTCGAGATCGGCGACGACCTCGCCGCCGACGCCGACGAGACGCTCGACGCGGCGGACTCCCTGGTCACGCCGGGGTTCGTCAACGGCCACTGTCACGTCGCGATGACCCTGTTGCGCGGGTACGCCGACGACAAGCCCCTCGACGCCTGGCTGCGGGAGGACATCTGGCCCGTCGAGGCCGAACTGACCGCCGACACCGTCCGCGCGGGCACCGAACTCGGCGCCCTCGAGATGATCAAGTCGGGGACGACCGCCTTTGCGGACATGTACTTCTTCGTCCCGACGATCGCCGAGGCGGTCGCCGACGCGGGGCTGCGCGCCCGCCTCGGCCACGGCGTGATCTCCGTCGCCAAGGACGCGGACGCGGCCCGCGAGGACGCCCGCGAGGGCCTCGAGGTCGCGGCGGAGATCGACGGGATGGCCGACGGGCGCATCGCGTCGGCGTTCATGCCTCACTCGCTGACGACCGTCGACGGGGAGTACCTGGAGGAGTTCGTCCCGCAGGCCCGCGATCTGGGCGTCCCGATCCACTACCACGCCAACGAGACCGAGGACGAGGTCGTCCCGATCGTCGAGGAGGAGGGCGTGCGGCCGCTGGCCTACGCCGCGGAAAAGGGGATGCTCGAGGACGGCGACTTCGTCGCCCACGGCGTCCACGTCGACGAGAGCGAGATCGGCCTGCTCGCCGAGGCGGGGACGAGCGTGATCCACTGCCCGGCCTCGAACATGAAACTGGCCAGCGGGATGGCCCCCGTTCAGCGCATGCGCGAGGCCGGCGTCACCGTCGGCCTCGGCACCGACGGCGCGGCCTCGAACAACGACCTCTCGATGTTAGACGAGGCCCGCGACGCGGCCATGATCGGCAAACTCGCGGCCGACGACGCCAGTGCCGTCCCCGCGGAGGCGGTCGTCGAGATGATGACTCGGGGCAGCGCCGAGGCGATCGGTCTCGACACCGGCCGCCTCGAGGAAGGCGCCCCCGCCGACCTCGCGGTGATCGACCTCGAGGAGCCGCACCTGACGCCGCGTCACGACCTCGTGAGCCACCTCGCCTACGCTGCCGCGGCGGCGGACGTCCGCCACACCGTCTGCGACGGGCAGGTCCTCATGCGCGACCGCGAGGTGCTGACGCTCGAGGAGGATGCAGTTCGAGCGCGGGCGAGCGAGGCCGCCGAGACGCTGGTCACCGCGGCCGAAGAGTGAGGCGGTTCGCGGCCGGCGAGCGCCGACGTCCGTCTCAAAATCTGAACGTTCAGAACTAGTTATAAACGTTAAAACGGTCTCTTGATACGTTTCGGTGCGAAAGAAACGTCCCGAACCGCCGCGGGGGTTTATTCACGAAACCCTGAATGTATCGACCGGAATGAAGAGCTATCGACTGCTTGCGGCGGCACTGGCTGCCGTCATGGTCTGTACGGCGCTCGCACCGATGGGTGCGGCGGCCGCGACGACTGACCACGGCGACCTCTCGGTGTCCGTCTCGCAGGCGGATGACGTGATCGTAACGGTAGACGCGAACGAATCGACCGCGAACGCGACCGTCGACGTAGCGACGGTCGACGAGAACGCGACCTACGCGGGCGCAGGCGAGTACGACGTGGCCGACGACGGCACGGTCGTCCTCCCGACGCCCGAGGAGAACGTGACGGTGGCCGTCACCGCGACGCTCGGCAACGAGACGGCCGAAACGACGGCGACTCTCGAGGCCTCCGAAGAATCGGGTAGCACCGGGATCGACGTCGCGCAGGACGGCGCCGACGTCTCCGTCACGGTCACCGAGGACGGCGAGGGCGTCGCGACGGACGTCGCCGTCTCGACGGTCGACGAGAACGCCAGCTACGCGGACAGCGGCACGCACGCGACCGACGAGAACGGCACGCTGACGCTCTCGGCGCCGGACGGCAACGAGAGCGTCGAAGTCGCGTTCTCGGCGACGGTCGGGAACGAGAGCCTCGAGACGACGGCGACGCTCTCGCCGGCCGAGGAGACCAACGACGGCCTCCCGGGCAACTTCGGCGCGCTCGTCGGACAGTTCATGGAGGAGAACGCCTCCGACAACGAGAGCGACGAACCGTTCGGCGTCAGGCTGGCCGGCTTCGTCGTCGAGCACAACCCGGGTAACGCGCCCGATCACGCGGGCCCGCCGGGCCACGCCGGCCCGCCGAGCGACGACGGTAACGACGTCGACGACGACGACGAGAAGCGTCAGGGTCCGCCGGAACACGCCGGTCCGCCGGACGAGGACGATGAAGACGACGAGGAGGACGTTGAAGACGACGGAAACGGCGGCGGTCCGCCGGCCAACGCCGGTCCGGACAACTGACGACCGATCGACGGACGGCGGTCGACGGCGCGGCGTTCGGCTCGTCAGAGGCACGAACTCCGTCGTCGCCGTCCGCTTCGATCGAACGCGCTCGAGGCGGTTCGGGCGCCTTCGATCGTCGACCGACACCCTGTAGTTGCCGTTCGAACGACTTTTTCGACCGAAATCGATACTGATCGAGCGACAGTTCCCGATCGGGAGCCGCTCGTCGACCGATCGTTTCGCTTCGGATAGCCGTTCCGCGCCTGACATCACTTCGGTAGCGTTTTGGCGCCCCTTCCACTCAGTCGACGTATGACCGACACTGCGTATCCGCCGATCAGCGAGCAACTCGACGACCTCGAGTTTGCGCGCGAGGAGGGTCGTCGAAAGATGGACTGGGCCGCCCAGCACATGCCCATCCTCGAGTCCGTCCGCGAGGAGTTCGTCGCCAACCAGCCCTTCGAGGGCGAGCGCATCGGGATGGCGATGCACGTCGAGGCGAAGACGGCGATGCTCGTCGAGACGCTCGCGGAGGGCGGCGCCGAGGTGGCCGTCACCGGCTGTAACCCCCTCTCGACCCACGACGACGTCTCCGCCGCGCTCGACACCCACGAGAACATCACCAGCTACGCGAAACGCGGCGTCGACGACGAGGAGTACTACGCCGCCATCGAGGCCGTCATCGCCCACGAGCCGACGATCACCGTCGACGACGGGATGGACCTCGTCGCCGCGATCCACGAGGACTACCCCGAGCTGATCGACGGCATCGTCGGCGGCGCCGAGGAGACGACCACGGGCGTCCACCGCCTGCGCGCGATGGACGCCGACGGCGCCCTCGAGTACCCCGTCTTCGCGGTCAACGACACGCCGATGAAGCGGCTGTTCGACAACGTCCACGGCACCGGCGAGTCCTCGCTGGCTTCCATCGCGATGACCACGAACCTCTCGTGGGCCGGCAAGAACGTCGTCGTCGCGGGCTACGGCTACTGCGGGAAGGGCGTCGCGAAGAAGGCCGCCGGCCAGAACGCGAACGTCATCGTCACCGAGGTCGAGCCCCGGCGCGCCCTCGAGGCCCACATGGAGGGCTACGAGGTCATGCCGATGGCCGAGGCCGCCGAAGTCGGCGACGTCTTCCTGACGACGACTGGCAACCGCGACGTCATCGTCGAGGAGCACTTCGAGAAGATGCAGGACGGCGTCCTGCTGGCCAACGCGGGCCACTTCGACATCGAGATCGACCTCGAGGCGCTCGACGACCTCGCCGTCGACCGCTACGAGGCCCGTGACGGCGTCGAGGCCTACGAACTCGAGGACGGCCGCAAACTGAACGTCATCGCCGAGGGGCGACTCGTCAACCTCGCCGCGCCCGTCTCGCTGGGCCACCCCGTCGAAGTGATGGACCAGAGCTTCGGCGTCCAGGCCGTCTGCGTCCGTGAAATGCTCGAGAACGGCGACCAGTACGACGCGGGCGTCCACGACGTGCCCGACGAACTCGACAAGGAGATCGCCGAGATCAAACTCGAGGCCGAGGGCGTCGACCACGACTCGCTGACGGACACCCAGCGCGAGTACATGGACTCCTGGGACCACGGGACGTAAGCCGGAGTCGATACCGCGGTTTCAGTAGCCGTTTTGGAGGGTCCGTTACAACGCTCGCTATGACTGCTCGAGCCGTTACGACCCCGACGTCGCGTCTCCCGCCCAGTCCGGTTTCTCGACGTCGGTGCTCCCCACGTCGGACAGCGTGTACGACTGCGTAATCCTCCGGGTCGTGGATTCGGCCCAGACGAATTCGTACTCGTAGTGGCGGATGACGCCGTCCTCGTCGAGCAGGAGTGTCGCTGCGAACTCCTCGTACGTCGAACTCGCGTTCTCGCCTCCCGCCCACGAGTCGGACAGCGCGTCGACGCCGGTGGCTTCGTACCGCATCACCGGAACGCCCTGGAACGTCTCGACGCCTTCGCGCTGGTAGGTGGCGTCAATCGCAGCGTGATCGAGCTGGCGCATGCTGTCGTTGCTGAACAACCCCCGCCAGAGGTACCGGTCGCTCGATTCGTTGAACACCGACGCGGGGGAGAGTTCCCGCACCGTCGTGCGGTCGTCCTCGAACAGCACGTACTCCGCACTTCCGTTCGAGTAGGTGCTCCCGTTCCCCGAAAAGTAACCGGTGGTGTGTACGAGGTACTGCGAATTGCTGGGCTCGGCGAGAAACCGGCTCGTGTCGTTCATGTGCCTGACGTCCTTCTCCGAAGGGTGGAGAACGCGATCCGTTCGGTTTTTCTCGGTCGAGAGCGTGAAACTCGTGTTCGCCATCATGGTTGCGTGTCTATCGAACACCGACTGGTCGATGGCCGACGCGTTCGGGAACTCGTCAGGGGACACGTCGGGAGACGCGTTAGTCGACGGGCTCTCGTCTGCGCCTGGAAGTCCAATACATCCCGCGAAGACCAGGAGGACAACGACGGCGATCGCTGAGAGCGGAGACGTACGCATAGGACACTATTCAACAATCCCACATTTAACGCTGGGGAACTCCACCTCTCGGCCAAAGGGGATGCGACCCAAACCCGATGTTGTGACTCTCAGGAGGATCAGTCCCGAACCGATCGCAAGATACGCGCTCTGTACTCGGCACGCCGTTTCTGACCGCTATCGGGGACGCGAATGGCCACACTGGTAACGCCCTCGCCGCTACTGAGACGGAGAAGGCGTCGGAGACAGAACAGCGGGAAACCGACCTAGCTCGAGTCGCCCGCGCCGCCTTCCCGTTCGGCGTCCGTCTCGACGGGTTCGACGACGAATACCAGCCCCCCGTCCTCGGGACCGCCCAGGCGGACCCGAACCGGAAACGTCACCCCCGAGTTTCGACGGCCGGTACAGCTTCCAGTCCAGCGCCAGCCGTCCGCGACCGTCGGCACCGCGGCCGTCTCGAGGCGATCGACGCTGTCGTCGGTAAACAGCGTCCGCCACGAGCGTCCGGCGAGGTCGTCCCGGCTGTAGCCGAACTGCATCGCGAACCCGCGGTTCGCGAACTGGACGGTGCCGTCGGGCGCGACGATAGCAATCGCGTCCCCGGCGAGTTCGATGCCGGCCAGCGAGCGCCGGGTGAGTCCGGCGAGGCGCCGCCGCTCGACGAGCGACCGAATCCGGCGACGCAGCCGCTCGCCGTCCTCGATCGCCGCGGCGCGGTCCACCCAGTCGAGCCAGCCGTGAGCGCGCACCTCGTCGCCGATCGTCGCTCCCTCGTCGACGAGGAGGACGACCGGGAGGTCGATCGCCCCTTCGGTGACCCGCTCGATGAGGCCGGTGCCGTTTTCCGGCGGGTAAGAGCCGACGAAACAGTCGACGTCGTCGAGCTCCGGGAAGGCGTCCGCCACCGAGGGCGCGGTCCGAACCGCGATCCGATCGTCGTCGTCGACTGCGGCTTCGACCCGCTCGGTGTGCCGTCGATCGCCGACGGCGAGGGCCGTGAGCTCCCCGGCGATCGGCGACGGACCGTCGAGGGCGGGCGCGACCGTCGCCGGCGTCATCGGCGTCCCCTCGATCGATTCGCGCCGCCGGGCTCGGTGTTGGAGGGGTCGATCGGCCCCGTCGTTGTTCGACCGCACCGCTTACGGGCTCTCATGGACCGTTCCGTCGACCAGGATGGTTCCGTCGCCTCGAACTTCGACGGTGTGCTCGCCGTAGCTGAACTGGACGCGCGCGGTTGCCGGCGTGGTTCCCTGAAAGAGCTGATCGAGCGCCTCGGGGTCGACGACGTGGTACAGCGGCTCGAGGTCGACGGGGTCGGTGTCGGTCGCGTCGGCGATGGCCTCGATCACTGAGAGACTGAGCGAATCGTTGTGGTAGTCGAGCGTCGTTCCGGACATGTTAGTCGTTCAAAGAGCAGCGGTGGCTATCCGGCTATTCATTATACACGTAAACCCGCCGCGATCGAGACACTACACATATAGAAACCGGGCCGAATCGGCCGAGTTGGACCGCTCGAGGGGGCGTCTCGTCGGTCAGTCGATCCGATCGCGAGCGGTCGTCGTGCCCGAGTTGCCGGACGGCCGCTACGGAGCGCAGTCGCGCGGTAAATTTCGCCAGCGAACGGGCGATACGATCCCTGCAGATCATGTACGGTCCTCGCATACGTCGGTTATGGCCAGTCGTTCGTTACGCAGCGGCATCCTCGACGGATCTCTCGACCGGCGGTTGCCGGTCCTCCTCGGGGTGATTTTCGTCGGTGCGCTACTCCTCGGTCTTGGACCGCAACTCCACGACCCGCTGATCGTTCCGCTCCCGTTCGTCCTCGGACTCGCCGCTCGCGGCGGCGCCGATCGGGAGTCGACGCTCGCGCGCCTCGCGGGCGAACTCGAGACGTTCGTCTCGCGGATTCGCGACGGCGAGGTCGACGAAGCGATCGCCGGCCCCGAAGCGGACGCCGAAGCCGTCGACTTCGAACTCGACCGCGAGGACGCCCTCGGTCGCCTCTCGACGGCGATCGACGAACTGACGACGGCGGTCCGGGAGCGCGAACGGGAGCTCCGAGAGACGAACGAGCGCCTCGGGGCGGTGATCGAGGCCTCCCCGTCGGCGCTGGTCGCGCTCGACACCGACGAGACGGTGACGCTGTGGAACCCCGCCGCCGAACGTGTCTTCGGCTGGAGCGAGGACGAGGTACTCGGCGAACCGCTGCCGTTCGTTCCGGACGACCGGGCGGAAGACCACCGCGAGATCTTCGACCGACTGTTCGATGGCGAGTCGATCGCCGGGCTCGAGACCCGGCGGGTGACGAAAGACGGCGAGCGGATCGACGTGAGTATCTCCGCCGCCCCGATCCACGGCGCCGACGGCGAGATCGGCGGCACGATGGGCGCCCTCGAGGACATCACCGAGCGCAAGGACCGCGAACGCCGGTTGGAGTCGACGAGCGCGCGCCTCGAGGCGCTGTTCGAGAACTCCCCCGACATGATCGACGTGCTCGATACCGAGGGGACGATCGTCGAGGCGAACCACCGGTTCTGCGAGATGCTGGGGTACGAGGAGTCGGAGCTGGTCGGCACGAAGATCTGGGAGTACGAAGCGCTGTTCGACGCCGCCGACGTCGAGGCGCTGCTCGCGGAGCTCTCGGTCGGCGAGCGGCGCAAGTTCGAGGGCCGATACCGCCGCCGCGACGGCTCGACGTTCCCCGTCGAGGTCCACCTGATCCGGATCGATTTCGCCGACGAGAACCGGTTTCTGGCGATCAGTCGCGACGTGACCGACCGGAAGGCCGACGAGCGGCGGTTGCGTGAGCGCGAGCGGGAACTGCAGCGATACAAGGCCTACACCGACGACGTCCTCGACGCCATCGACGACGTGTTCTACGTGATCGACGAGGACGGGACCCTCCTGCGGTGGAACGAGTCGCTCGCCACGGTCAGCGGCTACGACGCCGACGAGATCGACTCGATGGACGCCATCGAGTTCTTCGCCGAGGCGGATCGGCCGGCCATCGACGAGACGATCGCCGAGGTCCTCGAGACCGGCACGGCTCGCGTGGAGGTGCCGATCCGGACCGCCGACGGAGAGTTGATTCCCTACGAGTTCGCCGCGACCCGACTCGAGGACCTCGAGGGCGAGACCGTCGTGACCGGCATCGGTCGCGACATCTCCGAACGGACCCGCTACGAGCGCGATCTCGAGCGGACAACCGAACTGCTCGAGCAGGCCCAGCGGCTGGCGTCGGTCGGCGGTGTGGAAATCGACGTCCGCGAGGACCCCTACGAGGTGACCGCCTCCGACGAGTTCTACCGACAACTCGGCCTCGAGCCGGGAACGACCCTGACGCCCGACAAGATGCTCGCGCAGTTCCGTCCGGACGATCGGCCGGCGATTCGGTCGGCACTCTCCGGCGCCGTCGAGGACGGCGAGACGTACGATCTCGAGGCGCGGCTCCGATCGACCGACGACGAGCCGCGCTGGGTTCGGGTGATCGGCGATCCCGTCCGCGAAGGCGAGGAAACCGTCGCCGTTCGGGGGTCGATGCAGGACGTCACCGACCGCAAACGGCGCGAGCGCGAACTCGAGCGCTACGAGACGATCGTCCAGTCGATCGGCGACCCGGTCTACACGCTCGACGAGGACGGGACGGTTCGGTTCATCAACGACGCCATCGAGACGCTGGCGGGGTACGATCCCGAGGCGTTGATCGGCGACGACGTCTCGGCGCTCCTGCCGCCCCCGGACCTCGAGCGGGCCCGCGAACAGGTACGGGAGCTGCTCCGTGAGGAGGAGGGACCGTACGCCACTGTCGAGACGGATTTCATGACGGCCGACGGCGACGTGATCGAGACCGAAACGCACATCGCTCTGTTGCCGTCCGAGGACGGCGAGTTCGCGGGGACGGCGGGGGTCGTCCGCGACATCACCGAGCGCAAGGAACGCGAGCGCGAACTCGAGCGCTACGAGACGATCATCCAGGCGATCGGCGACCCGGTCTACACGCTCGACGCGTCGGGAACGTTTCGGTTCGTCAACGACGCGATCGAGCCGCTGGCGGGGTACGAGCCCGAGACGCTGATCGGGTCGGACATCGAGGACGTGATCTCTCCGTCGAACCTCGAGACCGCCCGGGAGCTGGTCCGGGAGCTACTCCGGGAGGACAAGCTCTACGAGACCTTCGAGATGGACCTCGAGACCGCCGACGGCGACGTGATCGAGGCGGAAAACCACATGGCGCTGTTGCCGTCCGAGGACGGCGAGTTCGCGGGCACGGCGGGGGTCGTCCGCGACATCACCGAGCGCAAGGAACGCGAGCGCGAACTCGAGCGGACGACCGAGTTACTCGAGCAGGCCCAGCGGATCGCCGGCGTCGGCGGCTGGGAACTCGACGTGACGACCGATCCCTACGATCTGACCGTGAGCCCCCAGCTCCAGCGCCTGTTCGGTCGCGACCCGTCCGGCGCCACCCAACGGGACGTCTCGGCGGCGCTCGGGCGGTACCACCCCGACGATCGATCCCGCGTCCGCTCGGCCGTCGAGGCCGCTGTCGAGCGCGCCGAGAGCTACGATCTCGAGGTCCGGATGTACACGTACGACGACGAGTTGCGGTGGATGCGGACGATCGGCGAGCCGATCGTCGAGGACGGCGAGGTCGTCGCCGTCCGCGGCTCGATGCAGGACATCACCGACCGCAAGCGACGCGAACGCGAACTCGAGCGGACGACGGATCTGCTCGAGCGGGTCCAGCGGATGGCAGCGATCGGCGGCTGGGAAGTCGACCTCGAGCCCGAGACGCGGACCGGGGTCTGGACCGACGAGATGTATCGGCTTCACGATCTCCCTCCCGACGTCATGCCCGACCTCGAGCAGACGATCGAGTGCTACCATCCCGACGACCGGGCGTTCGTTCGCGAGCAAGTCCAGACGGCCCTCGAGACGGGGACGGGATACGATCTCGAGGGGCGGATCCGAACCCGCGAGGGCGAGATCAGGTGGGTCCGCGCGATCAGCGAACCGATCCGGAACGAGGACGGCGAACTCTACAAGTACCGGGGCACGGTGCAGGACATCTCCGACCGGAAGCGCCGGGAACTGGCCCTCGAGTCGCTCCACGAGACCGCACGCGGCCTGCTCAACGCGGAGACGGAGTCGACGGTTACCGACCTGGTCGTCGAGACGGCCGCTGAACTGCTCGAGACCGGCGACGTCAGCGCGGGCGTCTACCTGCTCGACTCCGAGACCAACCGGTTCGAACCGGTCTCGTCGACGGCCGGCTTCGCCGATCGGTCCGGCGGCGCACCGTCCGTCGCGGTCGGCGACGGCGACTCCGTGCTCTGGACGACCTACGTGACGGGCACCCAGACCGTCGTCGACGACGCCGAGATCGGCGACCGATCGCCGTTGTTCGGCGGCGACGCCTCCGGCGGGCTGCTCGTCCCGATCGGCGACTACGGCGTCTTCGTCCTGCTGGCCTCGCCCGCGACGATCGACGACGAAACCAGGCGGCTGTTCGAGACGCTCGTCGCGACCACCGAAGCGGCCTTCGACCGCCTCGAGAGCGAGGCGAACCTCCGGGAGCGCGACGCGGAGCTGGCGGCCCAGAACCGTCGGCTTCGCCGCCAGATTCAGATCACGGAGATCATCCGCGGGATCGACCGGTCGCTCATCGGCGCCGACGGCCGCGACGAGATCGAGCAAACCGTCCCCGAGCGACTCGTCGCGGCAGACAACGTCTCCTTCGCCTGGATCGGCGACCTCGACGCGAGCGGCTCGACCCTCGAGGCGCGCACCTGGGCCGGCGACGAGCCGGAGTACCTGGACGCGGTCGACTTCGGTCTCGACGGCGAGTCTCGGGAACCCGCGGTCCGGGCCGCTCGGTCGGGGACGCCGACGGTCGTCGAGAACGTCGTCGAGGGCCTCCAGGGTGAGGCGTGGCGAACGAACGCGCTCGACGCGGGGTTTCAGTCGGCCGTCGCCGTCCCGCTCACCTTCGAGGAGTACAGCTACGGCGTCCTGACGGTCTACGCCGACGAACCCGACGCGTTCACCGACTTAGAGCGCTCGGTGTTCGCCGAACTCGGCGAGGGGATCGCGAACGCGATCAACGCGGCCCAGACCCAGGAAGCCCTCCACGCCGAGACGCTCGTCGAACTGACCCTCGACCTCGAGACCGACGACGTCCTGTCGCGGATCGCGACGGCGACCGGCGCCGCGGTCACCTACGAGGGGCTCGGCACCCGCAGCGAGTCGGAGACGTCCCTGTTCTTCGAGACTCGAGGGGCGTCGTCGGAGGCCGTCCGCGACGCGCTCGACGGCCTCGTCTCCGTGACGTCCGCTCGCCTCGTCACCGAATCCGACTCGCGCTGTCTGTTCGAGGCGACCGTCACCGGCGACGTCCTCGCCTCGCGGCTGGTCCGCCACGGCGGGAGCCCGCGGTCGATCACGGCCGACGAGGGCCGGACCGAGGTCACCGTCGACGTCCCCGTGACGACCGACGTTCGCGAGTTCGTCGAGATGCTCCGGGATCGGTACGAGCGCGTCGACCTCCGGTCGCGCCGGCACGTCCAGCGGACGATGCACACCCGCCAGGAGCTGGTGACGTCGCTGTTCGAGGACCTGACCGACCGACAGCTCGAGGTGCTTCGGACGGCGTATCTGGCCGGTTTCTTCGAGTGGCCCCGCGAGAGCACCGGCGAGGAGATCGCCGAGATGCTCGAGGTGACCCAGCCGACGGTCAACCGCCACCTCCGGATCGGCCAGCAGCGGCTGTTGTCGCGCCTGTTCGACGACGAGACGCTCTCGATCGCCGACGGTTCGTAGCGACACTCTCGCGGGGTCTCGCCGCGTTGAAGCGGGACACGACGTGGTCGATGCTCCCGTCGGGGAACCAAGAGAGGAACGCCCAAGGGGCCGGCAGGTGAACGCCGTAGTATGGAAACGGCCCCACGGAAGCGGACGGACGGACCGATTCGGTCGACACTCGTTGGCCTCGGGCTCGCTCTGCTTGGCTTGCTCGCCGGACAGTTCGTCACCCTGCCGGCGTTCGCGATCGATCCCACGCTTCTGGAAACGCCGAGTGACGCATCGACCGTCGCAATCGTCGCCCTGCTCGCCCTGAACTTCGTCGGCTTCTTCCTCGTTGGCGGCGCGTATCTCCGGTTGACAGGTCGCGGCTGGGACTGGCTCGACCTCGAGGGGCCGTCGCGGCGCGGCTGGCGCTACGTCACCATCGGCGTCGTCGCCAGTATCGCGTTCGTGATGGTCGTCAACGGGGTTTCGTTACTGTTCGATTTGCCGTCCTCGGAGAATCAGGTGATGGAGTTGATCGGCGACGACCCGAACATGGTGTTGATTATGATCGTCATCGTGTTCTTCCTGAATGCCCCCGCTGAGGAATTTCTGTTCCGAAACGTGATCCAGAAGCGCCTGTACGCCGCGTTCGGTCGCACGCAGGCAGTCGTCGTCGCGAGCGCGATCTTCGCGTTGGTCCACATTCCGTCCTACGGGCTGGCTCCCGACGGCAGCATCGCTCCGCTGGGCGCAATCGGCGTTTCGCTCGCCGTCGTCTTCGGCGGCTCGATCATCTTCGGCTACCTCTACGCACGGACGGACAACATCATGGTCCCGATCGCGGCCCACGCCGCGTTCAACGCCATCCAGTTCGGCCTGCTCTATCTCGCGCTTCGGTTCGCCCCCGAAGACCTCGAGACCGAGACGGGGATGGCCGTCAGCGAGATCATCGTCGCGGCGCTGTCGCTCTAGTCGTCTCGTCATCGACTGCCCTCGCGACGCCCGCACGCCGCCGGCGGCTAGCACTTCGTCCAATTTAAGCGTCTCCCGGCCCGAACGATGCGTATGTCTCAGGCGAAGGGCGACCGCCGCGAGCGGGAACTCGTCAACGAACTCGACGCGGCCGGCTTCGCGGTGATGCGCGCGCCCGCCAGCGGCTCTGCGACCGAACGCGAACTCCCGGACGTCCTCGCGGGCGACGGCGAGGTGTTCTACGCGATCGAAGCGAAATCGAGCGCCGGCGACCCCATCTATCTCACCGGCGAAGAGGTCGAAGCGCTGATCTTCTTCGCGCAGAACTTCGGCGCGAAACCCCGTATCGGCGTCCGCTTCGACCGCGAGGACTGGTACTTCTTCCACCCCGGCGACCTCCACGTCACCGACGGCGGTAACTACCGCGTCAAGAAGGAGACCGCCATCGCCGACGGCACCGACTTCGACGAGTTCGTCGGCCGCTCCGAGAAGGTCACCCTCGAGGAAGTCGGCGACGGCGGCGACGACGGCCCCGACGAGGAGATTCTCCGCGTGCTCAACGCCGTCAAACAGGACGTCATGGACGTCGAGGAAGCCGCGGACCTGCTCGAATAGGGGCTCCCGCTCGAGCGCTATCGCCGCCCGCCGTCGTTCCCAACTAGTTGGGGTCAATCGACTTCCCGTCGATCGCGCTACACCACGACGATGACCGACTCGACGACAGTCGCACGCGGGACGGCGGTCTGCGAGAACTGTGGCTCCGTATTTGCGGCCCGCATCTGGCCGGACGGGCGGATTCGGCCGATCGGGTCGCCGGCGAACTGCCCCTGCGGCGGAACCGAGTTCCGTCGGCTCTCGTGAGCGGAGCCGTTTCCCCTGCTCGGCTCGATCGCTGCGCTCGAGCCGTCGCTGCGGGTCGTTCCCGCCGGCGTCCGTTCGTACTCGCGTCCGCTCGATCGTCTCCGCTCAGTCGTCCGCCGGAGCCGTCGCCGAGAGAATCTCCGGGTCGACCGGCCCGCCGCGGACGATCGGCTCGAAGGCCTCGAGGACGTCCCGATCGCCGCTCGTGATTCCGCGGGCCGGCCGCTCCTCGAGTTCGGTCGCGACGAACCGTCGTGCGATCAGCGCGATCCGGCCGTTCTGGGTGTTCTCGCCGCTCTCCTCACGTTCCGTCTCGCCGTCGGCCCCGAGACCTGTCTGCGCTTGCGCGAGCAGCAACGCGGCGGTGAAGACGTCGAAGACGTAGTGGGCGAGACGCTTGGCCGACAGCTGTGCGTACTCGCCGTCCTCGGCCGCCAGCGTCGCGAGGGCGGCCGCGAGTTGCTCGTACTCGGCTTCGACGGTCTCGGCGGCGTCCGCGAGCGCCGGGTGGGAGACCGTCTCGAGTCGCTCCTCGATCGTCTCGAGCAGCGGTTCGTGGGCGTCCTCGCGCTCGAGGGCCCGGAGAACGTCCAGCGAGAGGACGTTCTCGGTTCCCTCCCAGATCGGCAGCACCTGCGCGTCCCGGAGCAGGCGGTTGGTGACGAAGTCGTTCACGTAGCCGTTGCCGCCGTGGACCTCCATCGCGTAGGAGGCGGTGTCGACGGCCATCCGACCCGTTCGGAGCTTGGCGATGGGGATCAGCAGTCGCATGAGTCGGGAGGCGTCGTCGGCGGTTTCGTCCGTAGTCGCGCTCAGGGCCTTCTCGTTTGCGTTCGCGGCGGCGTCGGAGCGAGCGCGCCGTTCCGCCGCTTCGCGCTCGGAGAACAGCCGCGCCGCTTCGAAGGTGAACGCCGCCGCGGCCTCGTGGGCGACCGTCATGTCCACGAGATCCGCACGCATCAGGGGATACTGATCGATGGTGTCGCCGAACGCCTCCCGGTTGGCGGCGTAGATCGTGCTCTCGAGCACTGCACGGCCCATCAGTCCGCAGGCAGCCGCGGCGTTCGAGAGCCGCTCGAGAGTGAGCATCTCGGTCATCTGTTTGAAACCGTTTTCCTCCTCGCCGACGAGGACGGCCTTCGCGCCGGTGAACTCCACCTCGCCGGTCGGGACCGCCGTGGTACCGAGTTTGTCCTTCAGCCGCCGGTAGAACTGGTCGTTGACGGCGTCGGGCTCGAGCGGGCCGTCCTCGAGGCGATCGCCCTTCGTGTACGGCCCGTCGCTCGGCGTCTCGTCGGACGCGGGATCCGAGTGGGGGACGAGGAACATCGAGAGGCCGGCGGTTCCCTCCGGCGCGTCCGGGGTTCGAGCGAGCGCGAGGGTGCCCTCAGCGTCGATATTGGAACAGAACCATTTCTCGCCGGAGAGGCGCCAGTATCCGACGCCTTCATCGTACTCGGCACGACTCTCGTTCGCTCCGACGTCGCTGCCGCCCTGCTTCTCGGTGAGGAACATCGCCCCCTCGATCAGGTCGTTGTAGTCGCGGCTCGTCAGGGCTTCGTCGTACTCGGCGAGCGAGCCGTCGTCGAACTTTTCGAGGACGAGCGCGGCGCCGGCGGTCATCGCGACCGGACAGTCAAAGCCCACGTCGGCGTAGCTCAGCAGGTACTGCATCGCGAGGGTGTGGGCCAGCGGCATCGGCTCGTCGCGGCCGGGCGGCGCCTCGAACGCGTCGGCGACGATCCCCCGCTCGTAGGCCAGTCGGTCGTTCTCGAGTTGTTCGGCCGGGTAGCGGACGCGGTTCCAAATCTCTCCGTGGGCGTCGTAGGGCTCGAGTTCCGGTCCGTGATCGTCGACGTAGTCGGCGTTGTCCGCGATCGCGTGGCCGACGACCGCGCCGAACTCGGCCAGCCGCGACTCGGCCCACTCGAACGCCTCGCCCGTATAGATTCGACGGAGTTCGCGCTCGAGGGGCCGATCGAGGGTCCAGTAGTTGACCGCCCGTCCCTCCTCGAACCGGCCGTGATCGATCCCTGTGCTCATGGCTTGGTGGTTGTTGACGAACGGCAATAAAACGGCCGTGAGTGAACGCGGCGTCGATTCTCGAGCGTTTCCGGGACTCGAGGATCGACCGCTCTCCCATCGGCGTTGGTGAACCGCTGTGTAGTGGCGCGCGCTGGGCCGCGGTGAACCGCTGGTGAACTGTGGCTCGAAGCCGTGCGAGGTCTTCGTGAACGGAGTGAACGAAGGCGTGTCAGCACTCGTTCTGACAGTGGATGAGTGAGCGACCAGCGGGAGCGATTGAATCGGCTGGGGAGGGTGTGGAAACCATAGTCGCCACGATAGGAGCGGAGGTTCTGTTCTCCTCGGCAGTACTGACAGAAGAGAGCGTCCTGCTCACATGGCAACGGGGAAATACCACGCCCTCCCCAGCCGATTCGCTCGCTCCTATTGTCGCTCACTCATCCCTCGCGCGTCTTTTTATCGCGCCTCGCTATCGCTCGTCGCGCTTCAGCGCGCGCCACTGCACGCTGATACCGTAAACTGGCGGCGCTCGTCGATCGATCGACCGCTCGAAAATGGAGTGGACCGCTTCGGTCGCTTACGTCGCTTTCTCGAGTCGAGTTCGCGGGAAGACGTAGACCTTCAGCGAGCCGGGGACGACGCCGTTCGTCGCGACGGTGGCGTGGGGGTAGACGGCGCCGACGACGGGCACGTCGGGGTCGTAGTCCTTGTTGGTCGCGTAGTCGGCGACGGTAGTGTCGCTCCCGCCGATCGTCACGGCGTCGGCCCGCAGGTCGGAGACGTCGACGACCGTGAGCCGATCGCCGGTCTCGCGGTCGCGGACGGCGTCGCCGGCGTGGAGTTCGTGGGCCTCGCAGTAGAACGGCCCGCTGGCGTCTTCGTCGACGAAGGCCGTCTCGCCGCAGTCGTGGCACGCGACGGCGATTTCGCCCGGCGGCGGCGTTCGGCCGTGGGTGATTTCGATCGCGACGCGGCGGATGTGCTTGCAACGGGCCTTCCGGAAGACGTAATCCGGACAGGTACAGCGACCCGCCTCGAGGTCGACGAGGTAGGTGTGGTCGCTGGCCGACTCGACCTCGTAGAGGCCGTCGCCCAGCGCCAGCACGGACATCGGTTCGCTGCGAGCGCGGCGCGAGCGCTCCTCGAGGTGGTCGCTTGACGGTACTGGCAGAGCTGTTTTCGGTGACGCTGTTGTGTTCATAGGTGCGTCAGAGGGATCGCAACTGGTCGGCTGACTATTCGACGATAGTAGGGGATCGAGCGATATAACGGGTGCGCCGGCGGTTGCAGGCCGCCGGTTTATCAATCCCGGCTGCGCTGTGGATTGCACAGCGGGCTCGAGTAGCCCCCGATCTACGACCTGTTCGCGTCGGTGAACGCCAGAATCTCGTTTTTCGCCTCAGTCAGATCCGCTTCGACGGTGTCGTCGTCGGCCTCCGCCTCGACCGTTTCCGTCGCGGGGTCGCCGGTGTACACCGTCCCGTTGACTTCGATCGCGTTCCCGGCGCCGCTGACGCTGATCGGCCCGAACGGATTCTCCTCTGCGGTGTTGCCGCGGCCGCTGTTCCGATCGGATCCCGATAAGTTGAAGCCCGAACCGCCTCCCACGGCGATGTTCTCGTTCGCGGCGTTCAGGTCGAGGCGATTGTCGTTCGAGCCCACGAGGGAGATCCCAATGGCGTTCAGCGTCGCGATGTTTTGCAGGAGGTGGTTCCCGTTCGACCGCTGGAGGAGGATGCCGACTCCGTCGACGCTGGTGACGGTGTTCCCGACGAGCGTATTCCCGTCCGATTCGAGGAGATCGAGACCGGGGAAAAACGTATTGGCTGTGGAATTACCAACTAAAACGTTCTCGTTCGCGTTGATGAGGTATATTCCCGATCCACCGCGCTCGAGGTCGTTGTCGACGAGCACGTTTCGGTCGGCGTCGATCAGGACGAAGCTGGTGCCGGCGATCGTCGTCATCTCGCTCGTGACTGCTTTGATCACGCCGTCCGTCACGTCGTCGAAAATGACCCCGGTACGGAGGCGCTCGAGGGTGAGGTCCGTGACCGTCACGTTCGAAATCGATTCGTCGCCCGGCGGCTGGACCAACACGCCGACGCCCTCGACCCCCTGTCCGTTCGGACCGGTGATCGAGTGGCCCCGTCCGTCGATCAGTACGTCGCTGGCCCGAACGGTGATACAGGCCGACTCCGGCGCCGTCTCGAGGTCGTCCGCGAGCACGTAGGAGCCGGATTCGGTGATCGTCGTGCACTCGGTGATCTCGGTTCGCTCCCCGTCCGCGGAATCGTGGTTTCCCTTTTTCTTCCCGTCACCAGCGGCCGCGATTCCGGACCCCATCGAGAGGGCACTCAGTGCTACGGCGCTTCCGGCGAGGTACGATCGTCGGTCAACCGCCTCCTGATGATTACCATTTGACATTCCACTGCAACTCAGCGGCGGCTACGGCTTTGGTATGAGCGGCTTTGGTCCCTCGTCGAACGGTTCTCTCTCGCCGACGAACGGTGTTGATAGTTCGTACGCGATACGGGATTCGGGCGCCCTCGGAACTCATCGCCGGACTCGGCCGGTGTCCGAGCCAGTCTCGTCCGCCTCCGCAGAGGGCAGTAACACGGCGAGGTGATTACGAGACCGAAGAGCCGTACGCATCGCTTATAGCGCGTTCAACAGGCCTACCGATCGTTCCCGACACCGTACAGCCGCGACGTTCGTTCCAAGTTCGGTATCGGTAGCGCGCCCTTCGAAGCGCTTTTGCTTCGGCCGCCGAAAGCAACGAATCAATGCTCGACCGCGAACAGATCATCGAAATTGGCGTCTCCGTCTCGATGGTCGTGCTGATGCTCGGCACCATGATTGCTATCGGGACCCAGTACGGCGGGTCCAGCGGCACACTCTCTCCCGAAGGCGGCGAACTGCTCGTCGGCGCCATCACCGGCTTTATCATNTGATGCTCGCGGTCGGCATCGGTCTCGCGTACTTCCTGAACGACCCCGAGGACGGTCTCGAGGCCGACGACGAGACGGACGCCGACACCGGTAGCGCGATCTGACGGCGGAACAACACTTTTTGCAGTTGCCGCGTTGATGTGATATATGAGCAGTCCCGACGCCGCTCTCGACCCCGAATCGACGCGGTCTCGCTCGAGGTGGTCGGCGATCGCCGCCGTCATCGGGACCCTCGTGTTCGGGTCGGCGATTGTCGGTCTCTCGGCGTCGGTCCTCGAGGCGCCCGTCGCCGTCGGCGCGGTCGCGGTGCTGGTGCTGCTCGCGGTCGCCCTCGCGTGGCGTCGCGCCGCGACGGCCGGCGAGACCGCCGCCGACGACGAGGAGATCCGAGACGTCTGGAATGCGATTCCGCCCTGGCAGTACGACGGCCGGCACGCCGAATCCGGCGGCCTCACGCGCGGCGAACAGGAGAGCACGCTCCGGGAGATTCAGCAACGGGCCGACGATCTCGAGGAGCGAGAGCGCAACTAACGCGGAATCAGTCGCCGCTGGCCGACTGCTCCTCGCGATCGGCTTCCCGCCAGTCCTCGATCTCGTCGTCGTCGGCGTCGTCGATCCGCTCCTCGTAGTAGGCCATCGGGTGGGGAATGCGTTCGCAGAGGTCGTCCTTGTTCACGCAGTCGCCGTAGGACTGCATCGTCGCACAGGAGGGCGGCGAGTACTCCGTCGGCGAGCTGTCGCCGCGGATGTGGTCGGTCTGGTAGCGGGTCATCTCCTCGCCGAACGACGAGTTGACCCGGTAGAGTTCGACGATTTCGTCAGTCGTCATCCCGATGCTCGTCAGGAAGGCGGTGATCGCGAACCGCGAGTGGTGGGGCAGGTGTTCGCCCTTCTGGATGTCGTCGAGCAGGGCCTTCATACACGGCGGGAACAGGTCGGGGACGACGGTGTCGATGTCCTGGGTGAGCTCGAGGTCGGCGAGCACCTCGCGGATCTCGGCGGCCTCGTCCTCGAGGGCGGCGGCGATGACGTCGGGGACGTCGAATGGGAGGCCGTCCTCGATGCGGCTCCGGATGGCCTCTCGGAGCAGGGTCAGCAGTTCGTCGTCGTCGACCGGCACCTCGCCGTCGGTCAGCGCGCGGTTGACCAGGTGCCACTCGTCGCCCCACAGATCCTCGGCGAGGGGGAGGTAGGTGCCGACGTCGATCCGGTAGCCGTCGGCGGTCTCCCGGACCGCACCGTCGAGGTCGAACTCCGCGAGGAGGGCCTCGAGGTCCAGCCCGGTCGACTCGACGCTTTTCAGCTCCGTGGTGTTCTCGAAGTCGGTCGTGAAGCGATCGTAGGCGGTCGCGGCCTCGGCGCGGGCGTACTTGCGAACGAGGACGCGCTCTTCGACCATCGAGACGAGGACGCGCGCGACGGGATAGGAAAGCAGTTCGACGCGCGTGTCTCGTCGCGGCTCGCCCGTCTCGCCGTCCTCGAGGGCCGCCACCACGCGCTCGCGGGCGCGGTCGACGACCGCCCGATCCTGGTCGACGACGGTGGCCAGATCGACGGCCTCCGTCGCCACGGCGTCGCGGGCGGTCTCGAGGAACGGGTACCGGGCGTGCAGTCGCTGCATCGGTAATGGGATGTTACTGCGCGGGGTTAAAGCCGCTGATTGTTCGACGGGGGGCGGCCGGGAGTAAGCCGGGATTGGATCGCCGCTCGAGCGGCGACAGAAGCGGCCCTGACCGACGTTTTGGTTAGCGTTCGAGGATCGATTTAAAGGGCGTTCGATACGTCTCCCCGAGTATGCCACGGGCCACTCGAGACGGCGTGTCGATCTACTACGAGTACGACGAGAGCGAGGGCGACGGCACACCGGTCGTCTTCGTGCAGGGGCTGGGCTACGGGCGCTGGATGTGGCGCTGGCAGCGCGAGGCCGTCGCGGACGATCGAGACGTGATCGCGCCCGACAACCGCGGGACGGGTCGGTCCGACGCCGGCCTCCCGCCGCTGCTCCCGCGCCTGCCGCGGAAACTCCGCGTGCCCCTCATCTTCAAACTGGCCGGCTACTCGATCGGCGGCCTCGCCGCGGACCTCGAGGCAGTCCTCGAGGACGCCGGCATCCGCCGGGCCCACATCGTCGGCGCGAGCATGGGCGGGATGATCGCCCAACGCTACGCGCTCGAGTATACGCGGGCGGAGACGCTGACGCTGTGCTGTACGAGCCATGGCGGTCCCGACGCGGTTCCGGTCCCCGACGAGACCCAGGAGTTCATCTTCGACGTCCCCGACGGCGCGAGCGAGCGCGAGACGATCCGTCACCGGATGCGTCCCGCCTTCACCGAGCGCTTCACGAACCGGAACCCCCACCTGATGGATCGGATCATCGAGTGGCGACTCGAGCAGGACGCCGACGATCCCGCTCGCGAGGCCCAGGCCGCGGCCGTTCTCGACTTCGACGTCAGCGACCGGCTCGAGTCGCTTCGCGTGCCGACGCTGGTGCTCCACGGGACCGACGACCGCGTCGTCCCCTTCGAGAACGGGCTGTTACTCGATGAGGCGATTCCGAACGCGCGACTCGAGCGGTTCGAGGGCGGCTCGCACTGCTTTTTCATCGAGCAGTCCGATCGGGTGAACGAGGAGCTGCGGGCGTTTCTCGCGGACCACGACTGATCGCCTGCGGCGGCCGCGTGAACTCCGGATCTACGCGGTCGGGGCGGCGCCGTCGTAGAACTGGATCCGGCCGTCGCTTCGCACGCCGATCTCGTATCCCGCGTAGGGGAACCAGAGTTCGTGGGTGCCGGCGTCCGCTCGCCGGGCGTGGTCGACCAGCGAGTCCAGCGCGTCCGGATCGATGGCCTCGTAGAGGGGCTCGAGGTCGACCGGTCGATTGCCGGTAAGCGCCGCGACCGCCGTGATGACGGCCTCGCTGGCTCGCTCGCCGACGTCCGGATCGAACGTCGTCGTGAACGTCGGCTCGTTCGCGTCGCTGGTGTCCGTTGGACCGTCTGTGGAGGGCATGGCCCGGACTACTCGAGAGAGACTGGTAGCCTCCCACCTTCCCATATGATATTTTTAAGTAACGGGGTTCACTCGCGATCGCTGTCGCAATAGGCGACTATCGCCGTCGACGGCCAACCGAGCCGAACGGCGGTTCGATTCAGTCGCTCTGGATGCGCGGTGCGAGCATGTAGGTGACCTGTCCCTGCCCCTCCGCGAAGCCGAAGTAGATCTTCACCGGGAACTCCTCGCCGAGGTGGAGCGTGACCTCCGTGTCCGAGGGAATCGCCTTGTTCATGTCCTTCAGGTAGTCCAGCGAGAACAGCGAGTGGGCTGGACCGACCTGCAGGTCGATCAGATCCGCTTCGGTGAGCTCGAGGTGGACGTCGTCGGTGTCGCCCTCCGCGTCGACGTAGAAGTACTCCTCGCCCTCGTCGACGCCCAGCGCGATGTGGTCGGAGACCATGTCGGCGGCCTTGACCGATCGGTTGACGTCTTTCCCCTCGAGGACGACCTCCGCGGGCAGATCGAGGTCCGGAATGTCCGGCTCCTGGCGGATCGAATCGGGGTCGATCAGCGCCAGGGTGTACTCGAGCCCTTCGATCTGAATCTGTAGCTTCCGCGTCTCTTCGTCGAGTTCGAGCTGGACGAGCTGGCCGGACTCGGCCATGCTCGCGATATCCTCGAGCCGCGAGAGGTCGACGCCGATCAGCCCGCCGTCGGCCTCGTAGGATTCGAACGCCGAGGCATCGAGCGAGAGGTCGACCATGCCGACGTTGGCGGGATCGACGGCCCGGATTTCGAGGCCGTCCTCCTCGAGGTGGATCTTGCACTCGTCGACCAGCACGCTGATCGAATCGAGCGCGCTGGTGAGCGTTTCCGCGCTCACGATGGCCTTGAACATATACGCCGGGCTACGGACGGTTGCCATAAAAAGGCACCCTTTACGCGCGGCTCCGCGGGCGGCGATCGTTCGCGGCCGCGGACCCGGTCAGTACTCCTCGCGTAACCGGATCGCCTCGTCGGTGATCTCGGCGATCGCGTCGTGGCGGAGCGGGTACTGGCTCTGGGCGTCCTGCCCCCAGCCTAGCCGGCTCTTGAGGTCGCCGCTGAGTTTCGCCTGCTCGGGTTCGACGGACTACCTGCTGGCCCGGAGTTCGCAACCGGGCCGATCGGAGGCTGGTCGCGGATCGCGGACCGTGGACCGCTCGCCCCCGTCAGGACTCGATCTTCTCGACGATCTCTTTCGCCTCTTCCTCGGCTTTGTCCTCGCCGACGCTTTTCTTGATGAGTACGCTGGTTACTTCCCAGTCGTCCTCCCCCTCGACCTTCCCGGTACGGACCTCGCTCCCCTCGGAGACGGACTCCGCCGGATCCTCCGCCCAGTCCGGCGTCCGGACCTCGTCGTACTCGTCCGGATCGCGGAACCGAACGTGGATGTAGCCGTCCTCGGTTTCCACCTTGTTGACGTCTGGTACGTCTGCCATACGCGGACGTCCGTCGGCCGCGCGCCTAACGGTACGCCCTGAATACGCTCCGTCCCGAGGCGGTACCCGTATGCCAAGCGAGGGGCGACGAGTCCGTTCGCGACTCACTCGAGGTGGGTCGCGAACCAGTCGGCGGCGCGGTCGGCGACGGCCTCGAGTTCGCCCTCGCCCTCGAAGAGGTGGCCGGCGCCCTCGACGATCCGGAGGTCCCGCTCGCAGGCCAGCGCGTCTGAGACCTCGCGGTTCACCTGCAGGACCGACTCGTCCTCGCCGCCGACGATCAGCAGCGTCGGCGCGCGGACGTCGTCGACGACCTCGGCCGCCAGATCGACGCGGCCGCCCCGAGAGACGACCGCGCCGATCTCGGTCTCCGGGCGGGCCGCTCCGCGAAGCGCCGCCGCGGCGCCCGTGCTCGCGCCGAAGTAGCCGACCGCGCGGCCGCCGCTCTCCGGTCGCTCGCGGAGCCACTCGGTCGTCGCGACGAGCCGATCGGTCAACAGCGGAACGTCGAACCGGTTCTCCCGGTCCCGGTCTTCGCGTTCGGTGAGCAGATCGAACAGGAGCGTTCCCAGCCCCCGCTCGCGCAACCGCTCCGCCACGAAGTTGTTCCGCGGGCTGTGCCTGCTGCTGCCGCTCCCGTGGGCGAAGACGACTAGCCCGTTCGATCCCTCCGGGACGGCGAGTTCTCCCTCGAGGGTCGCGTCGGGCAACTCGATGTCGGTCACGGTGGGCGATCCGTCGGCCGGCATACGCGTCGCTCCACCGAGGACGGGGTTGAGTGTTGGGGGCGGCGTCGCCGCCGATCGCTCGGCGCGGCGGCCGCCGCTCGTACCGAACGCGCTCGTGACCGACGCTCGGATCGAAAGCGGTCGCGCTCGAGACCGCTCGCAGGGTGCGCACGCAAGGAAACGGTGTTTTCCGCGGCGGCCGTAGCCCGCCACCATGAGCGACTCGGACACCGACTGGACGTTCGCGGACGTCTTCGCCGACGCGCTCGAGGCGGTGCCCGACGAGCACCGCGATCCGGAACGGTTCGTCCCCGGCGTCGGGCCGCTGTCGGCCGACGTGATGCTCGTCGGCGAGGCGCCGGGCGGTCGGGAAGTCGAGCAGGGCGAGCCGTTCGTCGGTCAGGCCGGCCAGCAACTGGATCGGGCCCTCGAGTCGATCGGCCACGACCGGCGAGAGCTGTACATCACCAACCTCGTCAAGATTCGGCCGCCGGAGAACCGCGATCCTCACGTCGACGAGATCGAAGCCTGGTGGCCGGTGCTCGAGGGCGAACTCGAGCGCGTCGACCCTTCGGTCGTCGTCCCGATGGGGAGTTTCGCGACGGCCGAACTCCTCGAGACCGACGAGACGATCACGGACCTGCACGGCGAGGAATTCGAGCGCGAGGTGCCGCCCGCTTCGCACGCCTCGAACGAGGAAAGTCCCGACTCCTCGAGCGAGGACGGAGCCGACGCGCATGAGCGGACGGAACGGATCGTCCGCCCGTCGTTTCACCCGGCCGCGGCGCTGTACGACCGGAGTAAGGTCGACGCGATCGAGTCGGATCTGCGGGCGGCCCTCGAGTCGGCGTGAGGGCTCGCGTCCGATAACCGGCGGCGTCGGTCGGTGAGCGCCCGAGCACCTGCAGGCAGGAAGGGCTTTTTCCGGCCGGGCGAACCCCGAGGAGATGAGCCCGAGCTTCACCAGCGACGACGTCGGAAAGCCGGTCGAGACGGCCGACGGCGAACGGATCGGCGTCGTCGCCGACGTCGATCCGGAGACCGCCTACGTGGAACCAGCGTCGGACGTCGGCGACTCGACGCGGGCCGCTCTCGACTGGGGGAGCGGCGAGGAGGCCGTCCCGCTGGCCGACAGCGCCGTCGGCGAGTGGGCCGGGAACGCGATCCGACTCGAGGCCGAGGTCGCGGCGGACGCCGTCACGTCGGGCGACGAGCCGAGCGAGGACGCGTCGTCGGACGACGGGGCCGCCGAGATCGATCGCCAGGATGCCGACTACGACCCCGGCGAGCCGGTGGCCTCGAACCCCACCGAAGCGCCGCCCGACGAGCCCGGGACGACGCTGGATAACGAGATCGGCAACCGCGAGGGAACGGACCCGATGGTCGAAGACGACGAGTTCTAGACTCCCCGGAGGACGGGCCGCGGGTCGATCCCGACGACCGGATGGAGCCGCCGGCGGAGACCGAATCGGCGCAGGAGACGGCGGACCGGGTCGAGGAGACGACCGCCGACGACGACGACCACGACCGCGACGACGTCGACGTCGATCCCGACGAGGTGACCGACGGCGAGCCGGAGGCCGAGATCGATTCCGAGGAGGACGTCGCCCGCCGGAGCGACCCCGGCGACTCGAGCGACTGATCAGTTCGTAATCGTCAGGATTCCGTCGTTGACCGTCACGTCGCTCGCGCCGGCGGGGATGTCGAACTCGAACTGTTGGTCCTCTTCGGGCGGGTCGTCGCCGCCCGAACGGTCCGCGGAACTTCGTTCCGCGCGGTCGACCACGACGATCGCCGTCCCCTCGACGACGTCGAGCGACGGCTTGGCGCCGGTCGGGCCGAAATCGACGGCGATGACCTGCTCGGTGCCGTACTCGCGTTTCGTGATCGTGACGTCGTCGCGATCGTCGACCGCGGCTTCCAGTTCTGGTGGCGTGTCCATGTGCGAGCGGTCGCAGCCGCTCACCGTAAGCAGCATGCACGAAACTGCTACCTTCCGGTTCCGCGAGCGCTCCGGTTTTCGGGCCGTCGACTGGTCTCCACCGGTCTCGATGGCGTTTCCGGCCGTCATCTCGCCACACCTATCCGTACCGGGCCACTAGCGATGTCACAACTCGATCATGGCTCGCAAAGACGACTACTACAACAGGGCGAAACAGCAGGGCTACCGGAGTCGGGCGGCCTACAAGCTCAAACAGCTCGACGACCTCGAGAACGTTATCTCCGGACACGACACGGTCGTCGACCTCGGCGCCGCTCCCGGCGGCTGGCTGCAGGTCGCCGCCGAGAAGGTCGGCCCACAGGGAACCGTCATCGGCGTCGACCTCCAGCGGATCAAGGACTTAGAGGACGAGACGCTGAACGAGCGCGTCGAGACGATCCGCGGCGACATGACCGAGGAGAAGACCCGCGACCGCGTCACCGACGCCGCGGGCGGCTCCGTGGACGTGGTCGTCTCGGACATGGCGCCCAACATGTCCGGCGAGTACTCGCTGGACCAGGCCCGCTCGCTGTATCTCGCGCGTCAGGCCTTCGAGACCGCGCTCGAACTCCTCGAGTCCGGCGGCAACTTCGTCGTGAAGGTCTTCGAGGGGCCCGACGTCGACGACCTCCGGGCCGACATCGACGACGAGTTCCAGTACGTCCGCGCGACCGCGCCGAAGGCCAGCCGCGAGGAGTCCTCCGAGATCTACCTGATCGGGAAGGGCCGGCTCACCGCCCCCGTCCGGGAAGGCGACGAACTCGAGGTCGAGATCGTCGACGTCGGCAGCGAGGGCGACGGGATCGCGAGCGTCGACGGCTACCGCCTGTTCGTCTCCGACGCCGAACCCGGCGACGTCGTCGACGTCCGCGTCGAGGATGTCAAGCCGAACTTCGGATTCGCACAGCCTCTCGAGGAGTGAGGACACCGTTCGGGACGACGTAAGATAACTCGGTTCGTCCCGCGCTCGAATCCTGCTGTTGGCGCCGTTTTTCGCGACACTGACGCCGTGTCGCACCGCTACTTGGCCGTTTCTCTCGTACCCGCGGATCCGTCGCGACGACCCGCTTACTCCCGCTCGTCGGCCTCGAGTCGGTCGTGTCGCTCGTCGATCTCGTCTAACAGGTCGAGGGTCTTGCGAACCGACGCGCGGATCGCGTCGCTGCGGTTGACGAACTTGCCGTCGTCGCCGACGTGATCGTCCAGATCGTCCAGCAGTTCCTGCGGAATTTCGACGCTGATCTTCGGCATTTGCGTGATCGTTTGCAGGCGGCCGTCTTAACAGTCGTCGTCACGACGGCGGCGACCGACTACTCTGGGGTCGCGCCCGATTCGGGCTCGGGGTCCGGATCGGCCGGGTCGCCGCCGCTCCCGCCGCCGCCGAACAGGCGGCCGCCGGCGGTGAGCACGTAGAGGACGGCGAGCCCGAGCAGGTACGTCAGCGCCAGCGGGATCGCCAGCATCAGCATCGTCAGGACGCCCTTCGGGCTAGCGAAGGCGGCCAGCGTGAAGATGCCGACGACGACGGGTCGCCAGCGCCCGAGCATCGTCCGGTAGCTGACGATGCCACCGACGTGGAACAGCGCCATCGTGACGACGATGTTGAAGAGGAAGCCGACGCCGAGGGTCGTGTAGATCACCAGCCAGGAGAAGCTGTTGATCCGGAAGGAGACGACCATGCCGTTCTGGAGGGCGTCGGTGATGAGATACGAGATGATCGACGGGGCGATCCAGTAGAACCCGACGAACAGCCCGGCGCCGAAGCCGAGGAATATCGCGAGTCCCCAGACGAGGAACACCCGCGGGTCGCCCCGGACCAGCCCGCGCTCTCTGGCTGCCGGCCAGCCCCAGTACATGATCAGGGGGACGACGGCGATGAACCCGAGGATCGTACTCACCTTCACCATGAAGATCAGCACTTCGACGGGGTGTAAGGCGACGACCAGCCCGAGCTCTTCGATCACCGCCGGCGTCACCTGACTCGTCTCGCCCGCGTTCTCGGTGACTTCATTGAGGACTTCCGGCGGGACGCGATCGACGAACTGGGCGAGGATGAATCCGAATCCGCCCTGATACATCGCGAGGAACGAACCACCGAGAACAGCCATGAAGACGCCGACGATGTAGATCGCTTTCGACGTGAGGCTGTCAACGATGAAGGCCAGATCGTAGGCGTAGCCGCCGATGTCATCCTCGGTGGTCTCGTCTTCGGTGAACGCGTCGAGCATTCCCGCGGCGGTGCTCGAGAAGACGCTCTCGTCGTCGTCGTCACCGCCGGCTCCGCCGGCCGCCCCGCCGGCCGCGTCGGCGGCTGCGGCGCCGCCCTCGCCGTCCGCGTCGTCGCCCGCCTGCTGTTCCTGCAGCGTGTCGAACCGGTCGAGGATCGTCTGGGCCTTCTCCCGGTTATCGTCGTACATCGCCTGTCGGGAGTGGTCGAGGGCCTCCTCCTCGTCCATCGAGAGGAAGACCGTCGCCGGAATCTCCCCGATGTCCTCGGCCGAGAGCGTCTCGAAGTCGACGTCCTCGGGGTCTTCCGCGTTCCGAAGGTCGTCCTCCCGAGGGTAGATCGGCGCCTGTAACACGTGGATCGTGTAGACGAGGAGGGCGAGGAACCCGACCGCGGCAGCGACTATGCCACCGACGGCGGCGTCACCCAGCAGGCCGTGTTCGGCCGCGTACGTCTCGAGACCGAGCGTTCCCTCGGGACGAATCGGTGCCGGGAGCAGCGGAAAGACGGCTTCGTCGAGTCGATCGAACCCGTCGCGATTGACGAAGACGGTCGTCCCGGCGGCGACGAGCACCAGTACGCCGACGAACTGGAAGAGGCGCCGTTTCATAAACGCGGTGCCCGTCTCGAGTTCGGCCGCGCCGCGCCGGCGGATGTTGGCGACGACCTTCGCGAGGCCGAGACTGAAGCCGTAGAGGGCCATCAGCGGCAGCGCCCACATGACCTGCGTGAACGGGTCCGGTGGAGAGAAGAACGCGCCGAAGACCGTGATCGCGACGATCGCATGGCGCCACTTGTCCCGGAACGTCTCGTAGGAAACGATTTCGGTGTACGAGAGGACGCTCATCGCCAGCGGCAGTTGCGCCGCCAGACCGAACGAGAGGGTCAACAGGGCGACGAACTCGGTGAACTCGGTGATGCCCCAGCTCGGCGTGACGCCGGTGTCGTAGGCGATCGAGCCGAGGAAGGAGAAGGTGAACGGGAAGAAGACGCCGTACGCGTACGCGACGCCGATCCAGAACAGCGCGAACGACATCAGCGCGAAGGCGGCGATGTATCCGCGCGAGACGGGAAACGCCGACTGGAAACCGCGCTCGCGAAGCGTGTCCCGCGAGAAGAACAGCAGCGCCGGAATCGCGACGATGACGCCGATCAGCATCCCGATCTTCGCCTGCAAGAGGATGACCTCGAACGGCGTACGGGTGATGATATTCGTCGCTTCGGCGATTTCTTCGTTCATCTGCGCTTTCGCCGTCGCCTCGAGGAAGTCCCAAATGAAAACGCGAAGGGCGTAGAAGGACCCGATGAAGCCGATGACGAAGACGATGAATACCTTCTGGAGATGCGTCTGCGCGGTCGAGAGCATCGTACCGATCGTCTCCCGACCGGCGTTGATGGCTTTGGCCGTATCTTCGTCGACGGCAGAACTCATTTATCGTCTGTGGCTAACTGACATCCAGTTATCAACCTTTCGTGTGCTGGGGCCGGCTACGGGCGCGTACTCGACCTTCATCGCTTTGGCAGGATGTCCGTAAGAAAAAGGCCTATAACCGGGGGCACGTCATACCTCTATAGATGTCGGACGAGCCGGCGAACCGTAGGGACGTCGAGGGGTCCACGGAGCCGCGGGAATCGCCCAGCGTGGACCCGCCGATCGACGGCGGGAGCGACGACGCCCCGCCGGTCGTGACTGACGGCGGAGAGGAGCCCGATTCCGACGACCGGCCGATCGAAACCGACGGCGAGGGCGTCGTCGGCGACCACGCCGATCACGGCGAGGCCGACTACCCCGACCCCGATATCGGCGGCATCTCGACGCCCCCGGACGACGAGGAGATGCCGTTGGCCGACCACATCGAGGAGATGGTGCTTCGGTTCGCGGTCGTCCTCCTGTTCGGGGCGACCGGGACCGCGATCGGACTGCTGGGGGCGTCCGAGGCCCTCGAGTTCATCTGGCTCGACGTCTTCCCGGCCCAGGCCGAGGAAGTGCCGCCACCGCATATCTACCACCCGCTCGAGCTGTGGATGACGCGGATCAAGCTCTCGGCGCTGCTGGGCATCATGGTAGCCCTGCCGACGTTCGTCTACGAGTGTTACAAGTTCATGAAGCCGGGGCTGTACCCCCACGAGCGCAAGTACTACCTTGCGTCCGTTCCGATGAGCGTCGTTCTCGCCGCGCTCGGCATGCTGTTCTCGTACGTGCTCGTCTTACCCGTCCTCTTCCAGTACTTCACGTACTACGCGGAGGGCAGCGCCGATATCGCGTACGCGCTCGGCGAAACGTTCGACCTGATCATCACGCTGACCGGCTTCCTCGCGATCGTCTTCCAGATTCCGCTGTTCATCATGCTCGCGATCATGATGGGCGTGACGACCCGCCGCTGGTTGGCCCAGAAGCGCCTCTACTTCTGGGCGGGCTTTGCGGGACTGTCCTTCATGTTCACGATGGACCCGACAGGGATGGCGCCAATCATCGTCGCCGTCACGATGATCCTGCTGTTCGAGGGGACTCTCCTCGTCCTGAAGTGGGTCGGGCGGGACTGACCGCTCGGTCGACGATTCTCGCGACGCGACCGAATTTTCCTGCGATCGTTTCGTCCGAGAGCGACCGCGGTCGCGAGGGCTCGATCCCATCCCCCGGTCAGTATGTCAGTGGTTCCCACCATATGACCCGTCGATTCGTGGACGCCCGTCCGATCGCTCCCCTCGTCCGATGATTTCACATCCTTATATTCTCCCTATCCATCCGTAGATTGATGGATAGGACGCTTTATCGGGGGAATAGTCACAGTTTGTAAACGATTACCGTTTAGTAGCACCATACGTTCCCTATTCCTGTGAAAGAGTTCATGAAGTTGGGTCAAACTCCCGCTGCGGAGTGTGATTGTAAATCACACGCTGGTCGTCTCGGGTCGTGCCGGAGGTGGACGGCGTGACTGATCTGGTATCGACGACGTGTATGCGGTGTGCCGTCGGCTGCGGTCACGTCCACCGGCCCGTTGAACAGGGATACGGCCTCGACGTCGTCCGCGGCGACGCCGCCCACCCGATCAACAACGGGCTGGCCTGTCAGCGCGGCATCACCGAGTCCGTCGATCCCGGCGCCGAGTGGCTCACGCGCCCGCTCGTCCGCCGGAACGGCGAACTGGTACCGACGACCTGGGAGACCGCCTTAGAGCGCGCCGCCGAAGGGCTCGACGCGGCCCTCGAGCGCGGCGACGGCGGTGAAGGGGTCGCCGTCCTCGGTAGCGGCCAGCAGACCAACGAGGCCGCCTACGCGCTGGGCAAACTCGCCCGCGGCGGCTTCGGCACGCCGTACTACGACGCCAACACGACGCTGTGTATGGCCTCGGCCGTCACGGCCTACTACGACGCCTTCGGGAGCGACGCGCCGCCGCCGACCTACGACGACATTCCCGAAGCGAAGACCCACCTCGTCTGGGGGGCGAACCCCGCCGCCGCCCACCCAGTCATGTTCCGGTGGATCAACCAATCGGCCGACGACGACGATTCGGAACTGATCGTCGTCGACCCCATCGAGAGCGAGACCGCCGAGGTCGCAGACCACCACGTGCCCCTCTCGCCCGGCGGTGACCTCGACCTCGCCCGCGCCGTCCTCGCGCGCGTCGTCGAGACCGACCGCGTCGACGAGGCGTTCGTCGCTGAGGCGACCGACGGTTTCGACGCCCTCCGCGAGGACCTCCCGGACGCCGCCGAGGCCGCCGCGGCCGCCGGCGTCTCCCTCGAGGACGTCGACCGAATCGCCGCGGCGCTCGAGGACCCCACGCTGGTCTACTGGGGGATGGGAATCAACCAGAGCGTCAACGGCACCGCGGCGTCGGGCGCGCTGATCGACCTCTGTCTGGCGACGGGGAACCTCCGGCCCGGTTCGGGCCCGTTCTCGCTGACCGGCCAGGCCAACTCGATGGGGACGCGCGTCTGTTCCTCGAAGGGCTCTTGGCCCGGTCAGCGGACCTTCACCGATCCCGACCACCGCCGCGAGGTCGCCGAGACGTGGGACGTTCCCGAGTCCCGCCTGCCCGACGACCCCGGCCCCGGCCCGGTCGGCATCGTCGACGAGATCGGCGACGACGTCTCCGCCGTCTACGCCGTCGCGACCAACCCCGTCGCCGGCATGCCCGACGCCAACCGCGTCCGCGAACGGCTCGCGGACGCCTTCCTCGTCGTACAGGACGCCTTCCGCAGCGAGACGGTCGAACTCGCCGACGTCGTGTTCCCCGCCGCGACGTGGGGCGAGTCGGAGGGGACGACGACCAACATGGAACGAACGGTCTCGCGCGTGCGCGCCGCGACGGAGACGCCGTCGGGCGTCAAGACCGACCTCGAACTGATCGGCGACCTCGCCGACCGACTCGTCCCCGACCTCTTCGACGACTCGCTCGAGCCCGACGCGGTCTTCGACGAACTGGCGGCNGGCGACCTCGCCGACCGACTCGTCCCCGACCTCTTCGACGACTCGCTCGAGCCCGACGCGGTCTTCGACGAACTGGCGGCGCTGACCGAGGGAACCCCCGCCGACCTCTCGGGGATCAGCTACGACCGCCTCGAGGAGGAGATGGCGGTTCGCTGGCCCGCGCCGGAACCGGACGTCTCGGGCGGCTACCGCTACTACGAGGGGCCGGCGGCCGCCGACGAGTGCGGGGACGACGCCGAGACCGACCGCGAGGAGTCGTGGTCGTTCCCGACCCCCACCGGCCGCGCGCAGTTCTCGACGGGCGAGGCCCGGCCCCTGCCGGAGTCGACCGACGAGGAGTACCCGTTCACCCTGACGACGGCCCGACGTCCCGACGCGTACAACTCCGGCGTCCGTGCGCGCGACGACGACCCCGTCGCCAGGGTCAGCCCCGCGACGGCCGCCGCGCTGGCCGACGAACTCGAGGCCCGTCCCGGCGAGTCCGACGAGGACGATCCCGCCGAGTACGCTCACGTCGTCTCCCGCCGGAGCTCGATCACCGTCCGCGTCGAGCGCGACGAGTCGATCCCCGACGGCGTGGTCTGGCTCCCGATCCACCAGCCTGAAGTCAACGAACTCACGCTCTCGGACGTCGACCCGCGCTCGAAGGAGCCCAACTTCAAACAGTGTGCGGTCCGCCTCGAGGCGCCTCGCGAGCGGAAGGCGCGGGCGGTTGCGGAAGCGAGTGCCTGACGATGGCGGCCGTTTTCGGGTGTTCGATCGATGCGTGAACGACCGCCGGAGCCGACCGACGCCACCGATGCGTCGACACCAACCGTCCGAGGGACGCCGAGACAGGGCGTCGCCTCCGCGACCCTCGGGTTTTTCGTCGGCTTCGCCGGCGTCGTCTGCTACGGGCCCGTCGCCTCGGAGTTCGAAGGAGCGATGGGGCTCTCCGGACTGTTGCTCGGGCTGCTCGTCGCCGCCCCTCAGCTGACCGGCTCCTTGCTCCGGATCCCCTTCGGAGCGTGGGTCGAGGACGTCGGCGCGAAGAAGCCGTTTCTGGTCCTGCTCGGGCTGTCGATCGTCGGGATGGGCGGCCTATCAGCACTCCTGCTGACGGCTTACCCGGACGGGCTCACGATGGCCCACTACCCGATCGTGTTCTTCTTCGGGGCGCTGTCGGGCTGTGGCATCGCGACGTTCTCCGTCGGGTCCACCCAGACGTCGTACTGGTACCCCTCGGAGAAACAGGGAACGGTGCTCGCAGCGTTCGGCGGACTCGGGAACACGTCACCGGGGCTGTTCACGCTCGCCCTCCCCGTCGCGCTGGCCGCGCTCGGCCTCACCGGCGCGTACCTCGCGTGGTTCGCGTTCCTGATCGTCGGGACCGTCGCCTACGCGTCCTCCGCCGTCGACGCTCCCTACTTCCAGTTCGTCAAACGGGGCGTCGACGAGCGCGAGGCCCGGCGGCGCGCCGAGGCCTGCGGGCAGGAGCTCTTTCCCGGCGGCGACGCGATGGCCTCGATTCGAGGTGCGGCGAGCATCCCCCGGACGTGGGTCCTCGTCGCGCTGTTCTTCACCTCGTTCGGCGGCTTCCTCGCGCTGACGACCTGGCTCCCGTCGTACTGGCAGGCCGTCCACGGCGTCGACGTGCGAACCGCCGGCGCGCTCACGGCCGTCGCCTTCACGCTGCTCGCGGCGGTGATCCGCGTTCCGGGCGGGATCGTCAGCGACCGGCTCGGCGGCGAGCCGACCGCGATCGCCAGCTTCGGCGCGATCGTACTCGCGACGCTGGTGCTCGTCGTCACCCGCGAGTTCGCCGTCGCCGTCGCCGCGACGATTCTGCTCGGCGCGGGCATGGGCGTCGCCAGCGCGGCCGTCTTCCAGCTGGTGCCGACGTACGTCCCCGATGCCGTCGGCGGCGCCTCGGGGCTGGTCGGCGGCATCGGCGCCTTCGGCGGCTTCACCATCCCGCCAATCCTCGGCCTCTTCGTCGACCTGCAGGGGACGCCGGGCTACGCGACCGGCTTCGTCGTCTTCCTCGTCCTCGGGGTCGTCTCGATCTGCCTCTCGAGCGGGCTCTACCGAACTCGATCGGCGCTCGTTTCTGTCGATTCGTCGGCGCCAACCGACGACTGACCGGGCGCGTCTCNCCGCTCAGAGATGTGTATAAGAGACAGGATTTCGTCACTCGGAGTGGGGTGTGAAACTCGGGCTCAGTAGAGGCGATTAAACCATCACTCAATGATGGGTGTTGTGGACCGTCGAATCTGCCTTCGATGGACACTCGACGTGAAATAGTACTGGTTCACGCGTGCGAACGAATTAGATTCGATTAATTCGGAGACCAATATTATGTGGCTCCACAAACGATTGGAGCAGTGTATATGAATAACAGCGGGATGACACCACAGACGATTCTGTTCGATCTCGATTTAACACTCTGTCAGCCCCGCTGCGCTCCCGATAAGCTAGTTGCAGAAGCATTTGACCGAGCAAACGTCAACCAATACTGTACTGCCGCCGATCTTAGTACTGTGGAGAGTGAAAGTTTAGCGGCTGACGCCAACAGTGAACTCGACTACTATCGGCTCTGTTTCGAAGCCACTGCACAGCAAACTGGAGTTGACTCCGAGGACGCACTAGGGGTTGCCCGTGCATATCAGGCAATTGGCGGTCACTCCGATGTTGAGTTTTTACCTGGTGCCGAGACTATTCTCTCTGATCTCAAGGAGGGATATTCACTGGGTCTTGTGACGAATGGACTCCAAGAAATCCAACAACAGAAGGTTAACACACTGGGTATTGACGGTGTCTTTGACGCAGTCGTCTTCGCGACCCCTGAAATCGGCTACAAACCTGACCCAGCCCCGTTCCGACGGGCACTTTCTGCTCTCGAGACGGCTCCTGAAAACGCCCTTCATATTGGTGATTCCTATGCAACGGATGTAGCAGGTGCACATGCTATCGGGACCGATTCGATATGGATCCCTTCTGCTCCTTCGGATGAAGGACAGGCCGATACTGTTCCGGAACCCGACCGGGTGTTCAATTCACTATGTGATTTGAGAGAGGTACTATGAGATCTCACTCCGTGAGACATCATTCAGTTCGCACGTGTACTTAGCGAACCGCTCGGCTCCGCTTCGGGTATACTTCCGAATAACGAACCACGCTACTATCTACCGATACCGAACTGTACACCGTTCGTCCGCTCGAGACGGCGCAGTTCGTGGGAACGGTCCATCGCCGACCCCGACGAACCGAAACGGCATCTCGCGCGCGACGGGGCTCCCGTTCGCGCACCGATCGGCGCTCGCCGCTGGCTCTTACTCGGCCTCGAACCCGATTCGCCGTTTCGAATCGATCAATTGTCACGTCGCTCGAGCCGGATATACACCCTAATACACATCATATCCGATTGGAGATGCTACGTTCGACGCTGGAATTGGTGGAAAAATTAGTTATTTGTAAACGATTACCGTTATATGGTTTAGAGACATGACGTAGAAACGTGAATTACGTCATGTTTGGTGAGGGACTTCGCGCATTCGGATCCGATCGTCCGATCGAGGTGGTCTCCAATGGTGCATAAGAAAGAAGAACAGAAGGAGGACTGCTACGGCGACGAGGTGCGGGAACACATCGAGCGCTTCGCCGCGAACGGCGGTTTCGAGGCCATCCCGGACGACGAGGTCGACGAGTGGACCACCCGCTTCAAGTTCTGGGGCGTGTTCCAGCAGCGCTCCGGGCAGGAGGAGTACTTCATGATGCGGCTGACCAACGCCAGCGGCATCTTAGAGCCGGGGCAGCTGCGCCGCATCGGCGAAGTCGCGAAGGAGTACGCGAAGGGTCCCGTCGCCAACCCCGAGTTCGGGAACGGCTGGATCGATCTGACGACCCGCCAGTCCGTCCAACTCCACTGGCTTAAACTCGAGGACATCCCCGAGATTTGGGAGCAACTCGAGGAAGTCGGCGTTCACTCCCGCTCGGCGGGCGGCGACACGATGCGCAACATCTCCGGCTGCCCGCTCCACGGCAAGGCCGAGGAGTTCGTCGAAGCCGGCCCGCTGCTCGAGCGCTTCGAGGAGGACCTGCGCAAGGACGACGCGCTGGCGAACATGCCCCGGAAGTTCAACATCAGTGCGTCGGGCTGTACGGTCGGCTGCGCACAGGACTCGCTCAACGACATCGGGTTCGAGCCGGCGACCAAGGAGGTAGACGGCGAAGAGGTTCGCGGCTTTAACGTCTGTATCGGCGGCGGGCTCGGCGGTCGCCAGCCCCGCGCCGCGACGCCGCTGGACGTCTTCGTCCGGCCCGAGAACGCCTACGAAGTCGGCCGCGGCTTCGTCGAACTCTACCACGACTACGGCGACCGCCAGAACCGCTCGAAGAACCGCGCTCGGTTCTTCGCCGAGGACTGGGGGATGGAGAAGATCCGCGAGACGCTCCAGGAGGAGTACGTCGACTTCGAAATGCACACCGCTGGGGAGAACTTCCGCGAGGAGTACACCTACAACGCCGGTCGCCCCGTCGAAGCGGGTCAGCACGACCACGTCGGTGTCGGCGACCAGAAGGACGGACAGAACTACGTCGGTCTGAGCGTTCCCGTCGGCCGACTCCCGGCCGAGGACGCGATCGAACTCGCCGATCTGGCCGACGAGTACGGCTCCGGCGAGGTCCGGCTCACTCGTCGCCAGAACCCCGTCATCGTCGACGTCGCGGACGACGACCTCGAGGCCCTGCTCGAGGAGCCCTTGCTCGAGGAGTACCCCGCCGAGCCGAGCCCCTTCGAGCGCGGGGCGATGGCCTGTACCGGCACCGAGTTCTGCTCGATCGCGCTGACCGAGACGAAGGGGCGGATGGCCCGCATGCTGCGCTGGTTCAACAAGAACGTCGACCTGCCCGAGGATGTCGGCAAGATCAAGATGCACTACTCCGGCTGTACGGCCGACTGCGGCCAGGCGATGACCGCCGACATCGGCCTGCAGGGCATGCGCGCGCGCAAGAACGGCGAGATGGTCGAGGCCTTCGACATCGGCGTCGGCGGCGGCGTCGGCGAGGACCCCTCCTTCATCGACTGGATCCAACAGCGCGTCCCGGCCGACGAGGCCCCCGGCGCGATCCGGAACCTGCTCGAGGCCTACGCGGCTCATCGCAGCGAGGGCCAGACCTTCCGCGAGTGGGTCGAGGCGACGGGCGAGGAACAGCTCGTCGAGTTCTGCGAACCCGAGGAGACCGACTTCGAGGCCCCGTACATGGGTGACGCCAAGCAGTCCTGGTACCCCTTCGCCGAGAGCGAGTCCGCGGCGGCCGCCGCCGGCGAGGGATCCGTGGCCCCGTCCGACGACTGACTCGAGCATCGCCGCGACTCCGGTCGTACGAGCGTCGATCGACGATATTCGTTTCTTCGCGTCCCGCGCCTACGGCACCGGGCACTGCTGAGAGGTAATTTTACGTTTATGTAGGCACAATAATATTGCATGGCCGCCGCGGACCGAACGACCGCGAGTCGCGATCGCTCCCTGGCGACGTTCGCGGGACTCGCAATTGCGCTGTTCGGACTCCCCTCACTTTCCGGCGCGACTCGAGCGCTCCGGATCGATCTCCATCCGCTGGTGACGATCGCTGCCCAATGGGCGCTCCTCGGACTCGTCGTCGGAATCGCGATCGGGATCGAGGGGCGATCGCTCCGGTCGCTCGGCGTCCGGCGACCGTCTCGACGCGACGCGGTCCCCCTGCTCGTCGCGGCGGTGTTCGGGTTCCTCGCGCTGGCGGCGACCGGGCCGCTGATCGACGCGCTCGGCCTTCCGGAGCGACGGGTGACGGGACTGGACATCGATCGAGTCGGCGTCGAGGTCGCCGTCGCGTCCGCGATCACGATCGGCGTCGTCGAGGAGGCGCTGTACCGCGGCTACGCAATCGAGCGCCTCGCCGAGTACACCGGAAGCGCGCGGCTGGCCGGCGGGCTCTCGGTGGCGGCGTTTACCCTCTCTCATGCCGTCGGCTGGCGCCTCGGCGACCTCCTGCAGGTCTCGCTGGCCGCGCTCGTCTTCACCCTCGTCTACCTGTATCGGCGTTCGCTGGTTCCCGTCGTCGGGGCCCACATCGCGATTTGGCTGTTCGGTGTTCTCGGCGCGGTCTACGGCTAACGATTCCGGACCGTGGTGGGGGCGAGGACGCCGATCGTCAGCGGTGTTCCCGCGTTCGCTCGTACGCGTAGTCGAGCGCGTCCTCGAGCGATCCGGGGCCGTCGTAGTTGGCCGAGAAGAGTTCCATGAAGTCGCGAGCGATGCTGTTGCAGCGTTCGAACGTGAGGACGGTCCGGACGCGGATCGTCTCGGAGAGGTCGAGCCCGGGGTAGCTCGTCGCGGTCAGCGCGTATCCGGGGTGATCCTCTCCGTCGAGCGACGCCGGGGCGACCTTTAGCCGGAGATCACCTGATTCGTGACGATACGTCCGATACTGCAGTTCCCGATCGGTGTCGACCGGGGAATAGGTCCGACTCTCTTCCGTGTTCCACGCAGACGGCACGTCGGCGTCCATCATCCAACGATACCGACCCGAGTGCTACGTCCGTATCGAAATAAGCAATATTCCCGGACGTTAGTTCATAGACCGGACTAATGACGGGTTCGATGCGCCAAATAGGATTATATTCTGAAAGTGCGTGCAATAATGTCTCAGTAATACGGATAATATCGAAATCAACTCCGGTACCCGGGACGGAACTGCACTCGAGCGCGAGAGCGGACAGCATTTGACAGCCGATAGCACGCCCCGAATCGCCGCCGGTCGTCAGTCGTCGCTCCGGGAGCGCGAGTCCGCGGCGAAGACATCCTCGACGAGCGGTTCGTCGCCGTCGCGAGTTCCGTCGGTCTCGGACTCCGTCTCGCTCTCGGGACTGACACTGCCCGTCCGATAGCCGTGTAAGTCGAGCGTGATGTGGTCGAATCCCAGTTCCGACAGCTCCTCGCGGACCGTCTCCGCGAACTCGCGGGTCAGCGCCCGCTCGAGTTCCTCCGGCGCGACCTCGATCCGGGCCAGCCCGTCGTGGTCGCGGACGCGGAACTGGTCGAACCCCCACTGGCGCAGCAGGGCTTCGGCGTGCTCCACGCGAGTCAGCCGCTCCTCGGTGACCTCGAGGCCCGTCGGGATCCGCGAGGAGAGGCAGGCCATCGACGGTTTGTCGGCGACCGAGAGGTCGTAGCGGTCGGCGATCTCGCGGACCTCTTCCTTGGTGATGTCGTGGGCTAACAGCGGCGAGTGGACCTCGAGTTCCTCGACGGCCTGCAGGCCGGGACGGTGCCCCGCGCCCGGATCGTCGGCGTTGGTGCCGTCACAGACCGTCTCGATCCCGAACTCGCGGGCCGTTTCGAGCATCTCGCCCAGCCGCATCGTCCGGCAGTGATAGCAGCGGTCGTCGTCGTTCTCGACGAAGTCGTCGCTCTCGAGTTCGGAGAAGGCGACGACCTCGTGGCGGACTCCGATCTCGTCGGCGACTCGCTTGGCGTCCTCGAGTTCCGCCTCGGGGAGCGTCTCGCTTTTGGCGGTGCAGGCGACCGCGTCCTCCCCGAGCGCGTCGTGGGCGAGCGCGGCCACGACGCTCGAGTCGACCCCGCCGGAGAACGCGACCAGCACGCCGTCGCGGTCCGCGAGGTCCTCGCGCGCGGCCTCGAGCTTCGCCTCGAGCGTTGTCATGGCCCGTGGTTCGCACCCGAGGGGCAAAAGCGCGTTGTCGTCGGCTCGGCCCCGACGCTCGGAGCGCAGCCGTGATCAGACGTCGACCGGGCGGCCCCGCTCGGCGCTCTTCGCCAGCGCGTCGATGACGCGCATGTTCGCGATCGCCTCCTCGCCGTCGGTCCGCGGCGGCCGGTCGTTCTCGACGCTCGAGGCGAATTCCTCGATCTCGAGGCGATACTGGTCGATCGCATCGAACGTTTCGACGGCGTGTCGGCCATCGATCCGGTACTCGAGTTCTAGGGGCTCGTCCGTCGGCGCGTCGAAGGCGTCGCGGACCTCGAGCCACCCGTTGGCCGCTTCGACGCGGTACCGCTGCACCTTCTGCGTGTCGAATCCGGACGCGACGCGCGCGGACGAGCCGTCGTCGTACTCCAAGATTCCGGCCAGTTCCGTGTCCACGCCAGCCCCGCGGGAGTCGTCCGCGTGCGCGTAGGCGCGCTCGGGCTCGCCGAGGATCTGTCGAACCAGCGAAACCGGGTAACAGCCGACGTCCATCAGGCTCCCCCCGTCGAGGTCTGGCGAGAGCCGCACGTCGTCCGGGCGGTCGAACAGCGGGAACTTGAACGCGGCCGTCACGGAACGGACGTCCTCGAGTTCGTCTCGAGCCAGTTCGATCGCTCGCTCGGTCCGCGGGTGATACAGGTACATGAATCCCTCCATCAGGGTCACGTCTCGATCCTCGCAGTGTTCGACGACCTCGCGGGCCTCCCCGGCGTCGACCGTCAGCGGTTTCTCGCAGAGGACGTCGAGGTCGGCGTCGGCCGCGCGCTTCGTCCACTGGCCGTGCAGGCCGTTCGGGAGCGGGATGTAGACGGCGTCGATGTTCGCGTCTGCGATGAGGTCGTCGTAGCCCTCGTATGACTCGTCGATCCCGTGGTCGTCCGCGAACGCCCGCGCGCGGTCGCCGTCGCGGGAGGCGACGGCCGTGACCTCGTGGTCGGTGGCCTCGATGGCGGGGAGAAACGCTTTCCGGGCGATACCGGCCGTACTGAGTACGCCGAAATCCATACGCCACGTTGCCGGACCGGTCCCAAATATCCCCGCATTGGCAGCGATCGCGGTTTCCTTATCGGTTCGTCGCCGGATCGACGGCCGCCCGCATCGCCTCGCGAGCGTCCGGCGGTACCTCGGCAGCGGCCATCCGTTCGTCGAGCCGCCAGCGACGCTCGAGGACGATCGCCTCCTCGGTTTCGCGGAGCCCGTCGAACCGCTCCCACGGGAGGTACTGGGTACTCACCGTACCGATATCGGCATATTTGAGGCCGTTTTCGCAGGCCTCGTACTCCCGCGGTCGACGGGCGTTGATCTGCATCGTAATGAACGCCGCGAGCAGCCCACTCAGGAGAAACGAGGGGGCACCGTAGAGCGTGCCGATGAACGCGGCGACGGTTCCGAGACCGAGCAGCAAGCCCCAGCGGCGGTGTTGCCGCCGTCGACCCGGATCCGGTTTTGCAATCCAGTACGCGCGCAGTTCGCCCGCCGCCCGGGCGGCGTAGGCCCCGTTTCCGAGCAGCCAGATCACGAGGCCGAGGACCGCGAGTCCACAGAGACAGAGCAGGAGCGACAGCGATGCATCGAACGCGCCGAACTCCGTTCCGAAGACGAGCACGAGCAACGGTCCCGTCGCGACGACCATCGGCACTGCGAGCAGTCGCCGACTGCCCAGCGAGACCCACAGCGCCGGCCGACTACCGACCGCCAGGGCGACGATCAGCCAGACGAGACCACAGCCGGTGAGCAACCCCGTATCTGCACCGTCGATGCCGACGATCGTTCCGACGAGGTAGCCACTCAGTCCGACGTAAGCGCCGACCGCAATCGACGGGCCGTCGAGCGGAACCGTTCGCATTCCTATTAGGATTCTATCCATTATCGGTAGAAAATACTGTCGATGAACCGAGCATTCCCGCGGTCGTCGACCGTCGGTACTTCGAGCGCCCGTCCACTGCACGCCGGGCGGTTAAGGAGCCGTTCGTGGTAGACACACGGACATACGATGTCCGTATCCGACCGCCTACGATCGATCGCCGAGACCGAGGGGGACACGGAGGCCACCGACAGACACTCGCGACAGGAGCACCTCGCCGGCGCCGTCCTCCGTGGGATTCAGGCCGGGTTCGTCGCGACGATCATCATGACGGCGTTCCGGCTGCCGATCCTGCGGTCGCTGCCGCCGTCGGCGAACTTCTGGGCGCAGTACGTCACCGGCGACGACCCCGAGGAGCACACGTTCATGGGGCTCGTCCTCCACTTCGTCTACGGGATTCAGGCGGGGGCGATCTTCGGCGGCCTGTTCGCCCTCCAGGACGCCGAGCGGGCGATCGAACCCGAGCAACGCGGGCTCGTCTGGGGCTCGATCTACGGGATGGTCCTCTCGGCGTTCGGCTCGCAGTTCATGCTGAAGGAACTGCTGGACATCCGACTCGAGGCCGACGAACTCGCGTTGTTCCACGCGGGTCACCTCGTCTACGGGCTCTCGCTCGGCGCCTGGGTCGGCTCCCGGACCGAGGGCGTCGAGGACCCCGAAGCCGAGTACGAGTACGACGACGGAAACTGAGATCGGTCCTGTCGTGGATCGGTATCGGTAGATAGTAGCGCGATTTCTTTATTCATACCCATGCTTGAAACTGAGTCAGGCAGTTTGGTAACTACGTATGCGAGTGTCTCATGACTGCCTACTCAGGCGTACCGCACGCACAAGCAGGTAGCCAGCTACCGCGAACCACACGACTGCCCATACGTTTGATGGAATGGGGTCCTCGATAGTGTCGGACAATATCACCACACCGTACACGAAACTAATCAGTGCAAGTCCGATTTTCACACCCCACGGGAGTCGGACAAACAGACTATCGCCCGAATCTGTCGTGTTAGCCGCCATGATTTATTTTTGGCTGATTCGAGGGATAAGATTTCTCCTCCAACGAATTCTGAATCAGTTTCTTCGGTGCGTAGTTCTTATCCGCTACTAACCCAATTTTCACTCACACTCTCGTGGCACCGACGAGCGTCAGACGCCCACCGTCTCGACCAGTTCGTCGACGTCCTCCTCGAGCCGGTTCGCGTACTCCAGGCGGAGGTCCCGCGCGTCACCTCGCGTCACGTACTGGCGGCCGTCGATCCGCGTCGAGATCGGGTGGTAGTCGTCGACGGAGAACCCCATCCGGTCGAGGTAGCCGACGACGTCGGCCGACTCGAGGCCGTCGTCGATCGCCGATTCGGCGAAGTCACAGGCGGTCTCAAACGTGGGGAGCCTGATGCCGTCGTCGGTGACGTGGCCGGCGTGGCGACTATCGCTTACGGACTCGATTGCGACGTTCGTGTGGTGAACGCGTTCCATCACGGTCTCGAGGTCGTCGGCCAGTCGGAGCAACTGGCTCGGCAGGGCCGCGTCGGGCGAGCGCCACTCGACGGTCGGCATCTCGTCGCGCAGCCTGATCGGCGTCCAGACGATATCATCGGTCGAGAACTGCGCCTCGACCGCGTCCTCGTCGATTCCCTTCTCGAGGGCGGCCCGTTTGAACTCCTCGTAGCGATCCTCGAGCCGGCGGTGCCACTCGCCGACGGTGTCGACGTAGTGCCAGAGCTGGCCGTGTTTCGGGAAGTCGCCGTAGCACTTCTTCCGGTAGCAATGGGCGCGGGCGCTGTTGGCCACCCGTTCGCCGTCGAGATACGGCGAGGAGTTGACCAGCGCCAGCGCCGCGTCCAGGGCGATCAGCGTGTTGAGCTGATCGGTGACGTTGCGCTTCTCGACGTGGATGTGGGTCCCGGCGCAGTACTTCGCGTAGGCAAAATCCTCGCCGAGGACCTCCTTCTGGATGCGTCCGCGTTCGCCGGGCCGGCGGTCGATCGCGCCGCAGTTGATCGGCGTCCCCAGCGGGACGAGTCGCTTCTCCTCGGCCGCCGCCGTCGAGAGGACGTCCTCGAGTTGCTCGGCGAAGGTCGCCCGCAGTTCGTCGATCGTCTCGCAGGGGGGCGTCTTCAACTCGAACAGCGGTTCGACGAACTCCCGCTCGGTTCGCTCGGAGATCTCCGCGAGCGCGCCCGGTTCGGTGAGTTCGCCGTCCGCGTCGACGACCCAGTACTCGACTTCGATGCTCGTGTTCATACTCAGGAGGGAGTTCGGCCGTCGGTGCGTCACAGCGGTCGCTGTCGGCGCCCGGTCAGGCGGGCCGACGAGAGGGTTCCCGCCGCTGTGCCACTAGTCGGTTCGGCGACGGCGCGTTCGTCGGCGTCCGTACCGACGCCGCCGTCGCGGTTCGATACGGTCCCTATCACGCGATTGGTTGAAGTGACGGTGCCTGCAGCCGCCTGCCACGCTTCTAGCTCGACGCCCGTGCCACACAGCATCGGCACGCGCGTTCGTATCGGCGGCGCTGACACTCCGCCGTCCGTCGATAAGCGCTTTCCCTCGCACCGGCGAAGCCCGACCGTGACTTCGCTATCGACGGCGGCCGCCATCTCGAACCCGGTCACCGGCGAACGGATCGCGTTTCGAGAGCGAACGGAGGCGGGGCTGCGATTCGAGTACGCGCTCGAGCCCGACGGGTTCGCCGTCGGCAAGGTCGATCACGTCCACCCCGGCCAGCGGGAACGGATCGCGGTCGAAGCCGGTAGACTCGGCGTTCGCATCGGGGGCGACGAGTGGACGGCGACGCCGGGGACTCGCTTCGCGGTGCCGCCCGGCTCCGACCACACGATCTGGAACGACGGCGACGAGCCGGTTCGAATGACCATCGAACTGCGGCCCGCACTCGAGTCCCACCGGCTCTTCGAGACGCTGTTCGGACTCGCTCGAGAGGGGAAGACCAACGACTGGGGGCTGCCGGGGCCGCTGCAACTCGCCGTGATCGCCGACGCCTATCGCGACGAGTTCGCCCTCGCGCGCGTTCCGCTCGCGCTCCAGCGGGCGCTCGCGAGGACGACCGCACCCGCCGGTCGGCTGGCGGGCTACCAGGCCCACTACGATCGGTTCAGTACCGAGTAGCGCCCGCGCCGAGGCGACCGCTCCTTATCCCTCCTCGATCGCGAGGGTTTTCAGAATCGATTCCGCCGTTTCGACCTCCTCGAGCGCTTCGACCGCCGCCCGTTCCTCGGCCAACGTCGTCTCGAGCGGCTCGACGACGTCGTCGGCGTAGGCCAGTCGACCGGCGAGGGTCAGCAGCGATTCGTAGGCGCGGATCTCGAGTCGCTCGCCCGTGAGCGCGATCTCGAGGGCGCTCGGGACCGCGGGATCGCCGCCCGACCCCGATCGGTGCTCGTGCCACGACTCGATCAGCCCGTCGATCGACCGCGTTCGACTCGTCCGCGGGTGTCGACCGAGCGCCGCGAAGACGTCCTCGAGCCGGTCGATCTGGGCGTCGGTCTCCGCGCGGTGGTCGGCGAGCACCTCGCGGAGGTCGTCGGTCGGCGCCGCGTCGGCCATCTCCGAGAGCAGTTCGACGTGCGCCCGTTCGGCGTAGTAGGCGTGCTGAAGCTGCAGACCGAACAGGTCCTCGAGCGTTTCAACGTTCATGGATCGGTCGCTCCGCGTCGGTCTCCGTGCGATCGCTCCCGCCGGGATCGATCGAGCGATTCTCGGGGCGCGTCGGCGATCGGACTCGCGGCCAGCAGCGTCTCGACGGCCTCGCCGTCGGCGAGCTCCTCTACGTCCGTCCGCATCCGCCGCTCATCGTCGTAGTTGTGCTCGAGCGCGTCGACGACGGCATCGCCAACATCGGCCGTCTCGGCGCCTTCCTCGCCGTCCTCGAGCGCGCCGGCCAGCGCCATCGTCGTCTCGTAGGCCGTACACTCGATAGCTTCCAACTGGAGCGTCGTTTGGATGTAGAACAGCGGTCGGAGCCCGTCGTTCAGGACGACGTTGTTGAACGCCTCCTTGTCGGCCAGCAGCCCCTCGAGTTCCGGAACCGGGCGGGTGTCGGGCTCGGTGCCGAGAGCGTCGAAGGCGCGCTCGATCCGGTCGATGTGTGTCTCGGTCTCCTCGCGGTGTTGATCGATGACGTACTGGAGCTGCTCGCGACACTCCAGGGCGCGTATCTCGTCGAGCGTGTCGATCGAGACGTCGGTCGACAGCGTCTCGAGGGCCGATTGCAGCTCCCGTTCGATGGCGTACAGTCGTTCGAGTTGGGCCGTCAGTGCGTCGCGTGCTGTGGTCGCTGTGGTACTCATGGGTTCTCGATGGCTCTCGCTCGCGTCGTCGGCCCATCAGAACGACTGCTGCATCCGCATCTGTTCGTCGGTCTCGTGGGGGCTGTCCCCGCGGTCGCTGTAACGGGGCCGCCCGACCGCGTCGCGCCGGACGCCGTTCAAGATCGCCAGCTCGAGTTCGTCGGCTGTCTCGTAGGTCTCGTGACCCGAGGTCTCGAGGATCACTCGGAGCGGCTCCGACCGGCGCGGATAGGCGATCTCGACGTCGGCGAACTCCGCCAGAACTTCCTCGGTCGTCATCGGGAACGTCGTCTCCTCGAACAGCCGGCTCACGGCTCCGATCTCGAGCGATCTGACCTCGTCGGCGGTGTCGTCGGTGTGGCTCATCGGGCCCTCCTACCGGCATGGGCGGCAAAGAGCTACACCCTGCAGTCGACGACCGCTCGCGTGCGGCGCGCGTGAGCCTCGCGGCGTCGGGCGGTTCGCGGGGACGCCCGCGTTCGGCGTCCGTTCGGCGCTCGATTTCGGCGCGCAAGCCGTTCCGATTGTTCCACCTTGACTCCCCGCCCGAATCGGTTCGCACGTTTTTCCACTCCGTAGGAATTGCAGCGCTACTTGAGGGGGTGGCGGTTCGATCACCGCTTGTCATGCACGTCTCCAGAAAGCAACTGGCCACGTTCCTCGCGGTGATCTTCGTCGCGAACCTCGTCGTGATGGGCGGCGGGGCGTGGCTCTCCTACGAGAACGAACCCGAGATACCGGAGACGATCGTCGGCCCGGACGGCGAGACCGTCGCGACCAGTGACGACGTCCAGTCCGGGAAGATGGTCTTCCAGGAGAACGGATTGATGAACCAGGGCTCGATGCTCGGTCGCGGTAGTTACTACGACGTCGACTACACCGCCGACGCCCTCGAGTCGAAGACCGAGCATATGCGCGACTACTACGCGCAGGAAGAGCACGATACGGCCTACGAGGACCTCGAGTCGTCCGAACAGGCCGCGATCGACGCGCAGGTCCGGGAGGAGCTGCAGTCGAGCGAATACACCGACGGCGAGCGGGTCGAGTACTCCGCCGCGGAAGCGTACGCCCACGAGCAGGTGCGTCAGGACTACGTCGAGCGGTACCACGAGGGCGACCGCGAGCGCGGGATTCAGGAGGGGCTGATCCCGACCGAAGAAGAGGCTGAACAGTTCGCGGACTTCGCGCTGTGGACCGCCTGGATCTCCCACACCGATCGGCCCGGTTCGGACGTCTCCTTTACGAACGACTTCCCGTACTCGCCGGCCGCGGGTAACGACGCCGGCGGCGCGGTGATGACCTGGAGCGTCATCGCGATGGTGTTGCTGGTCGCCGGCGCCGGGGTCGCCATCTGGCTCTACCAGGCCGTCGAACTCCCAGAACCGGAGGCCGCGGGCGTCTCGATCCCCCACCCGAGGGAGATCGATCTCACCCCGAGCCAGCTGCTGAGCACCAGATTCGTCCTCATCGGCGCCGTGCTGTTCGTCCTCCAGACGTTCATGGGCGGGCTGCTCGCCCACTACTACGTCGAGCGCGACGACTTCTTCGGCCTCCACGAGGTCCTCGGCGTCGACATCCTCGAGTACCTCCCGTGGACGATCGCCCGAACCTGGCACGTCGACCTGGGGATCCTCTGGATCGCCACGATGTGGCTCGGCGCCGGCCTCTTCCTCGCGCCGCTGCTGACGGGCCGCGAGCCGCGCAAGCAGGCGCTGTACATCAAGGGCCTGATCGCCGCGTTACTGGTCGTCGCCGTCGGCGGCCTCGCGGGCATCTGGCTCGGCGTCAACAACGTCTTCGACGGACAGCTGTGGTGGCTGCTGGGTAACGAGGGCCTGGAGTACTTGGAGATCGGTCGCGTCTGGCAGGCCGGCCTGCTGGTCGGCTTCCTCGGCTGGACCGCGCTCGTGGCCCGTGGGTTCAAACCGCTGCTGGACCGCGAACCACGCTACGGGCTCGCCCACATGATCGTCTACGCGGGCGGCTCGATCGGCCTGCTGTTCGCGGCCGGCTTCCTCTACACGCCGAAGACGAACTTCGTCATCACGGAGTTCTGGCGCTGGTGGGTCGTCCACATGTGGGTCGAGGGCGTCTTCGAGTTCTTCATCATCGTCGTCATCGCCCTGACGCTGGTCTCGATGAACCTCCTGACGAAGAAATCGGCCGAGAAGGCCGTCATCTTCCAGGCCGCGCTTGTCATGGGCAGCGGCATCATCGGCGTCTCCCACCACTACTGGTGGGCCGGCCTCCCCGAGGTCTGGCTGCCGATCGGCAGCGTCTTCTCGACGCTCGAGTTCATCCCGCTCCTCTTTATCCTCTACGAGGCGCTGGGGCAGTACCGCGCGATGGACACCGCCGGGACGGACTTCCCCTACCGGATGGCGTTCTACTTCATCGTCGCCTCGTCCGTCTGGAACTTCTTCGGGGCCGGCGTCATCGGCTTCTTCATCAACCTGCCGGTGATCAGCTACTTCGAGAGCGGGACCTACCTCACGGTCGCCCACGCCCACGGCGCGATGTTCGGCGCCTTCGGCTTCCTCGCGATGGGGATGGCCGTCTACATCCTCCGGGTGACCACCCGCGACGCACACTGGTCCGACCGACGGCTGCGCTGGTCGTTCTGGCTGTGCAACGCCGGGCTGGCGCTGATGCTGTTCCTCTCGCTGCTGCCCGTCGGCTTCCTGCAGCTCGAGACCGCGTTCACGCAGGGGTACGCCGCCTCGCGCAGCCTCGAGTTCTACAACGGCGGGCTCATCCAGACGCTGTTCTGGCTGCGCATGCCTGGCGACACCCTCCTGATCGCCGGCGCGATCGTCTTCGCCTGGGACGTCGCCGTGAAGCTCCTCTTCCAGCGGAAGGCGACCGCCGAGGAGATCCGCAGCCACGTCATCGCTGACCGAGTCTTCGGCGACGACGCCGTCGATCCCGTCGACCCGGCCAGCGACGACGACTGACGCCGCGGTCGGCGCTCTTTTCGTTCCGCCGGACACCGATACCTGGACCGGGTGCCGTCGAACGGGCCGATACTGCTAACAAAACCGAACCTGATTACCAGTATATGCGCTGGCCCGCGGACGTTGATCTTGTCTCTCCCGACCGCATCCCGCAGTACGTGACGGGGTTCGGAGTGGCGCTGCTGTTCGTCGTGATCGCCGAGATCACTGTCCTCCTCGCCGTCGGGTCACCGGCCGTCACGGACGGACAGTTTCTCGTCGGCGTCGTCACGACGATTCCCTTCCTCGTCGGGATCGCCTTCGGTGGTCGCTGGCTCCGGACCACCGACCTCACACCGTCTCGCTACCCGCGGATCGTCGGCTGGATACTCGGCTCCTTGATCTCGTTTCTGCTCATCAATCTCGCGCTCATGGCTGTAATGCCGCCCGATTCAACGGGGCTCGTCGTCGGCTGGATTCGGTGGTCCGTCTCCCTCGGCGCCGGCGTTGGCCTGTTAGTCGGCTGTCTCGAGGGTCGAGCCATCGAACGCACCCTGGCCGCCGAACGCGCCTCGCTCCGAGCAGAGCACTTAGCGGAGCAACGGGAGTACCTCGACTACCTCAACGGCATCCTCCGCCACGAGGTGTTGAACACCGCGACGATCATCAACGGGTACGCGTCGCTGCTCCGCGAGGAAGCGGCGACGACCGACCAACAGCGCCGGTGGGCCGAAATCGTGATCGACGAGTCCGAGGAGATGTCGACGGTGATCGACGACGTGCGCATCCTGTTGCAGTCGACCGACGACGAGGTGCAACTCGAGGGAGTCGACCTCTCCCGACTGCTGACCGACGAAGTGCGGAAGCTGGAACACAAGTGGGGCCCCGTCGACGTGGAGACGTCGATTCCGTCGGGCGTCTCCGTTCGGGCCGACCCCCTAGTCGCTCGCGTCTTCGGAAACCTCCTCTCGAACGCGGTCGAACACAACGACGCCGCGACGCCGCGCGTCTCGATCGCGGTCGACCCCGGCCCCGACACCGTCCGCATCGAAATCGCGGATAACGGGCCCGGAATCTCCGACTCGGCGCTCGAGACGCTCTTCGAACGCACCCAGAGTCGCGGAAGCTCCCACGGGATCGGGCTGTACCTGGTTCGCCAACTCGTGACCAGATACGACGGCGCGGTCGACGTGGTCGAGACGGGGCCGGACGGAACCACGTTTGCGGTCGAGCTGCCGGCGGCCAGCGAGTCGCAGTCGACCGCGTCCTCGAACGCCCGCTCGACGTCGCCGCCGTAACGGAGACGCGGTCGTCCTCGAGGGGACGCCTCGTTCGTGCACTCGACACGTCCGGGCGCTACCGCGGACGTTCACGGTCGGCCGACCGCGTTGCGCCGACGGACGAGGTAGTAGCCCGCCACGATCGGCTGGAGCGGCGGCACGAACAGACTCAGAAAGGCGATCCCGAGGTAGAGCGCCGGGTTCGGTCGCCACGAGCGGGTTCGCGTGCAGACATAGGCCGCGTCCCGGTGGATCGCGACCGGGAACGAGCCGACGGCGACGGTTCCCGCGAGCCCGACGGCGGCCGCCAGCAGCCCCGGAATCGTGAAGACGATCGCGACGGCTGCGGCGACGAACCCGAACAGCGTCGTCGCGAGCGACACCGCCACGACGAGCCACCAGTCCGACCGTCCCGCCGGCGTCCCGAACCGTCTGTGTCTGCGAACGAGATAGGCGACGCCCGCGATCGGGGGCGAGACGAGCGTAGCGGCGGCGTTGAGCCACGGGTTCGGCGTCCAGTTCCCGCTGGCTCGCGGTCGCCGTCGAATCCGGCGTGCGTCGAAGAAGATCGCGACGAGCAATCCGAGCGTCAGGGCGGTGTAGCCGAACCCGCTGAGGAGCAACAACACGAACTGGAGGCCGGGAACGCCCGGTTCGGCGTCCTGTAAGACCCCGACGATTCCGACCCCGACGATCGGCGGGAACAGGTAGAGCAACCGCTCGACGATCCGGGCCCAATCGATCTCGTCGACGTGTGTGCTCATTCCGAGCGCGAGTCCTGTGGCGCCGTCGTCGGTCGGCCGTCCGGTGCCACCGGCGGCCGGTTCTCGTCCCGCGTCGCTGCTGGTCGGTCCCCCCGCACCCCGTCGGTCGCGAGGGGAGATGGCTCAGGCTTACGTCCCGATCACAGCGCGTGCTTGTACGCCTCGAGGGTCTCCTCGACGTCTTCCTCGGTGTGGCCGTAGCTGACGAACTGGCACTCGAACTGGTTCTGCGAGAGGAAGACGCCCTGTTCTTTCATCTGGCCCCAGAAGATCCGTCGCCAGCGCTCGGTCTCGGCGTTTTTCACGTCGCCGGCGTTCTTGGGGCTGTAGTCGTAGCGCGGACAGGTCGGATCCTGCCGGCAGCCGGCCGGACACTGCTCCTCGAGGGAGTCCGGTCCGGGGCCTTCGCGCGTGAAGATCACCTTGAACATGCTGTCGGTGCCGGTGACCGTGTAGCTGGGGGCCTGATCGGCGACGATGTCGGTCAGCCCGCGACGGAGCCGGTCGCCGAGGCCGTTGACGTGTTCGTAGACGTCGTTCTCGGCGGCGAACTTGAGGGTCTCGAGCCCGGCGGCCATCGTGACGGGGTGGCCCGAAAAGGTGCCGGCCTGGAAGACGTCGCCGGAGGGGGTGAAGTTCTCGATGATCTCGGCGCGGCCGCCGATGGCGCCGACCGGGAAGCCGCCGCCGATGATCTTCCCGAAGGTCGTCAGGTCGGGAGTGACGCCGAACTCGCTTTGAGCGCAGCCGAGGCCGCCGACGCGGAAGCCGGTGATGACCTCGTCGAAGATCAGCAGGGAGCCGTGCTCGTCGGTGATCTCACGGAGGAACTCGTGGTACCCTTCCTCGGGGTAGACGATACCGTAGTTCCCCAGGATGGGTTCGGTGAGGACCGCCGCGATGTCGTCGCCGTGCTCCTCGAAGACCTCGCGGACGGCGTCCTCGTCGTTGAACGGAACGGGGAGCGTGTGCTCGGCGAACGACTGCGGGATCCCGGCCGACGAGGGACGGGGGTTCTCGTGGTCGCCCTCGACCAGCGTCGACTCTTGGGCGCCGTGGTAGCCCCCCTGCATGACGACGATCTTGTTCCGGCCGGTGTAACCGCGGGCGAGTCGGACCGCAGAGGTGGTCGCTTCGGTGCCGGAGTTGACGAAACGAATCTTCTCGACGCTGGGAACGTGGCGGACGACGAACTCCGCGAGGTCGACCTCGACCTCGGTCGGGGTGCCGTACATCGGCCCCTCGCTGGCCTTCTGCTGGATGCCCGCCTGGACGGGTTCCGGGAGGTCGTGGCCGAGCAGCAGCGGGCCGAGCCCAAGCACCCAGTCGACGTAGCGGTTGCCGTCGGCGTCGATGACGTGGCCGCCCTCGCCCTTCTGGACGAAAAACGGATAGGGTTCGATCGCCGCGCGAACCGCCGAGTTGACTCCGCCGGGCATGACCGAAAGCGCCCGGTCGTACAGGTCGCGAGAGTTGTCGTCGTTCATATCCGAGCCTTGGCCACGGGACGGGAAAGTAGTACCGAGGTTTCCTCGGGGACGGGACCGGAGCGACGGCTCAGTAGTCGCCGGCCTTCCGCTCGGACTGGCGCTGTCGGATCGTGTTCGCCACGTCGGCGTAGTTCGGCACGCCCGAGAGCGACAGCGCGCTCGTTCGACTGAATCCCTGCGGGATCACCGCGTGCGAGACGGTGACCGTTCCGAACCCCCGTCCGCGACTGAAGGCGGTCGTACTCGTCTGTAGTCCGCGAATATCTTCCATCCACGTCTCGGAGGTCGTCCTGGCGGTGAATCCCGCGATCACGACGAGCCGTCGGTCGGTGACGAGATAGCGGACTCGGTTCCGTCGATACCAGATATAACCCGCGATCACGAGCCCCGTGACGATTCCGAGCACTCCCGCCGCTGCGCTCCCGGCCGCGAGGCCGAGCACTCCGATCAATCCAGCCAGTCCGCCGCCGACGGCGTGGGCGATCCAGTTCCACCACGTCGGCTGCGCGTCGACGAGGACCTCCTCACCCTCGAGCAACGAGATCTCTCTCCTCGATCCGGGCCGACTCGAACGGTCCGAACTGCGGTCGACCGTCTCGGCTTCGTCGTACGCCACCGCCGATCCGTCGCGTTTCTGACTCATTCACTGCCCGTCTCGTAGCCGCATTCAATAAGCGTACTGGCAGGTTCTCCCGTTGCACTCGCGGCATCGTCGACCCGAGCGACGGTGCCGATCGAACGGGAAACCGATAGGTCGAAAACCAGAACCCGGTGGACCCGCTCCGTCGAGAACCGTGACGCGATCGAACGGTACGGAATCCCATCAACGAATGGCGGTCGTCGGTATGTCAGCGACGACCGGTGGCGCCCGGTTCGGAACGGGCGCCGAACTGCCGAGTGTCAGAGGCACTGTGGAACGTGGGTCGCGCGAGCACGAGCGTGCTCCCGGAACGCGTCTCGGCGGAACGCGCGTATGACGACCGGCGCGTCCCGAGCTTAGACGGCATCCTGTCCGGTTTTTCCGGTCCGGACCTGGTAGGCGTCCTCGACGGGCATGACGAAGATCTTGCCGTCGCCGGGTTCGCCGGTGTTGGCGGCCTCGCCGATGGCCTCGACGACGTCTTGAGCCGGGATGTCGGCGACGACGCACTCGATCTTGACCTTCTGGTGGAGGTCGACGGTGTACTCCTCGCCGCGCCACTGGCCCTTCTTGGCGGGCTGGGAGCCGCGGCCGGAGACGTTGGTGACCGTCAGCGACGGCGCGCCGATTTCGGCGAGTCCCTTCTTGACGTCGCCGAGCTTGTCGGGGCGGATGATCGCGGTGATCATCTTGAGCTCGCCGTCGTTGGGCTTGCCTCCGTCGGTGCGGATGATCTTGTTCTCGCCGCCGTCGGTCGCGACGTCCGGCTGGCCGAACTCGGGGTAGGTGTCGACGCCGTGTTCGGAGACGTCGAGCCCGTCGCGTTCGTGTTCCGGCGAAACGCGGGCCTGACCAACGGCTTTGAACGCACCGAAGACGAGCGCAGTCGCGGCGACGGTCCAAATCGTGATAACGACGACACCGGCGAACTGGGCTGCAAATGCCGATGCGATACTACCGACTTCTCCCGGTGCTGCCACGAACGGGAACAGGAGGGTTCCAATGATTCCCGCGGAGCCGTGAACCGGGAAGACCGCACAGACGTCGTCGATCTTCAGGTAGCTCTCGACGAAGTCGAAGACGATCGGCAGTTGTGCGCCGGCGATGCCGCCGACGACGAACGCGCCCCACCACGCCGTAGTGTCGGGGATCGCGGTGATGCCGACCAGACCGGCGAGCAGACCATTGGCGACGTACAGCGTGTCGACCTTACCGGTTTTGAGCCACGCGACGAGTCCGGCCCCGATGGCACCGCAGGCCATCGCGAGCGTTGTCGTCAGTGCGACCCGACCGACGGTCGCGAAGGAGGCGAGCGCGAGTTCACCGGAATCGGTGACCTCGAAGACCGTCGCCGCAGTCCCGACGTTGAAGCCGTACCAGCCGAACGCGAGGATCAGCGTTCCGAGAACGGCGAACGTCAGTGAGTGACCTGGGATGACATTGACGCTCCCATCGTCGTTGTAACGGTCCATACGCGGGCCGAGAATCCATGCAGCGGTAAGGCCAGCGATGCCGCCCATCCCGTGGACGATCATTCCGCCGGCGAAGTCGTGGAACCCGGCTCCGACGATATTACCGAGCATCCCGTCCGCAGTGAGCGGACCCGCCGTGCCCCAGCCCATCCCGGCGACGACCGGGTAGATGACTGCGGCCAGTACGAAGGTGTAGCCGACGTACGCGCGAAGCTTCGCGCGGCCGGCGACGGCTCCCGAAACGATCGTCGCCGCCGTCATCGCAAAGACGGCTCCGAACAGCCAGTCGACCCATGCGTTCGGATTCTCGGCCGACAGCGTCAGCGAGAACCCGTCTCCCCCGACCACGCCGGAGATCGCGGCACCGATCAGGAAGAAGACGGTGACCCCGACGCTCCAGGTCAGCAGGTTCTTCGTCAGCTGGTTCGCGACGTTCTTCGAGCGCACCTGCCCCGCTTCGAGCATAGCGAAGCCGGCGTGCATGAAGAAAATCAGGAAGGTGACGACCAGCACCCACATGAGGTTCACGCCGTCGACGATGACCTGCGGATCGACGCCGGACTGTAGTAGCGTCGGCTCCATCAGGCGACCACCCCGGTTTCACTTGCTCCCCCATCGATACGTTGTAGACGTTTGTCCATGTATGGGTCGTTCGAGCTCATGGTTGTCTGCTTAATCACGTCTGAATCCGATGGACCAGCTCCATATAAGGATTAGTGTTTATGAATGTCTGATAATCTCTCCGTAATAGGGTCATACGACCAAATCTAGAGGAGATTTAATGTGTATAAGGCCGTTCGATCTTGCGGATCTTTCGAGTCGTGGTTATATATTCGATCTTTCTAAACTCTGAAAAACCCGGTTAGCTCCGACCGTCGCTCGCGAGCACCCGATATCGCGGCTCGAGCGAGGGGAGGACGCTCGCGCGCGGCAGATGTTGCCACCTGTGCGACGGAGAGAGTACCGACTGGACGTTCGTCCGAATGGTGTGTTTTCGACGGTCGACCCCCGGCTGTTCGGTTCGAATCAGCCTCAATCGGCGAATATCTAGTTATTTGGTTGACCTGGGGCCGCGTAACTGTCTACTGTCCGGCAGGCAGTCGCTGTGCCACGTCCTCCGCGAAGTAGGTCAGAATCAGATCCGCGCCGGCGCGTTTGATCGACAGCAGCGACTCGAGGGCCACTTCCTCCAAGTCCAGCCAGCCCTTCTCGGCGGCGGCGTGGAGCATCGCGTACTCGCCGGAGACGTTGTAGGCCGCGACGGGGTGGTCGAACTCCCGACGCACCGCGCTGATGATGTCGAGGTAGGGCAGCGCGGGCTTGACCATCATGACGTCGGCGCCCTGCTCGGCGTCGAGGCGAACCTCTCGCATAGCCTCCCGGGAGTTCGCGGGGTCCATCTGATAGTGACGCCGGTTGCCGAAGGAGGGCGCGCCGTCGGCGGCGTCCCGGAACGGGCCGTAGAAGGCGCTCTCGTACTTGGCCGCGTAGCTCATGATCGGGACGTGCTCGAATCCCGCGCCGTCGAGGGCCTCGCGGATCGTTTCGACCATACCGTCCATCATGCCGCTCGGCGCGACCATGTCCGCGCCCGCACGGGCGTGCGAGGTAACGATCTTCTCGAGCGCCTCGAGCGTCGCGTCGTTGTCCACGGTCAGCGTCGGCTCGCAGCCGGGGCCGTCCTCGGCGACGCCGCCTTCGCTCCGGAGTTCCTCCTCGAGCGGGCCGCAGTGGCCGTGGTCGGTGTACTCGCAGAGGCAGACGTCGGTGATGACGTAGGCGTCCGTCTCGCTCGTGATCCGGCGCAGCGCCTCTTGAATGACGCCGTCCTCGGCCCACGCGCGGGTTCCTTCGGGGTCCTTCGATTCCGGGATGCCGAACAGCATAACGGCTTCGACGCCCGTCTCGAGGACTTCCTCGACGCGGGCGACGGACTCGTCGATCGGCACCCGCTCGTGGCCCGGCATCGACTCGATCGGCACCCGCTCGTCGGTCGTCGCGTCGACGAACACCGGCGCGATCAGGTCGGTCGGCTCGAGGCTCGTCTCGCTGACGAGGCCGCGGACTCGATCCCGTCGGAGTCGCCGCGGACGATGTGTGAGATCCATACCCGTCTCTTCGGCGGGAGTCGCAAAAGAATCACGCTCGCCCGGTCTCGCGGCTCGAGTCGGATCGGTTAGCCGCGAACTGAGGGGACCGGACTCGAGGCGTCGACTGCCGGTAGCAACACCGTCATGAGGCGGGACCGGTGACTCTCGAGTAGCGTTTTCGTACCGACTGCCAAGAGACGTTCCCCGATGATCGAGCCGGAACCCGACCCCAATTTCGACGTGAACTGATGCGCTGGCGATACAACGAGACCGTTCTGGCGGCGTGTACGCTCGCCTTTCTGGCGACGATGGCCGCCCGGCTGGTCATCAGCCCGGTCGTCCCCCAGATCACCGATTCCTTCGGCGTCTCGAACGCTGTTATCGGGCTCGCGCTGACGGGGATGTGGATGGCCTACTTCCTCGCGCAGTTCCCCAGCGGCGTCCTCGCCGACAGGTACGGCGAGCGGCGCATCATTCTGGTCGCGGTCGGCGGGACGGCGATCGCGAGCGCGCTCCTCGCGTTCGCACCGCTGTTCCCCCTGTTCGTGCTCTTCGTGGCGGCCCTCGGGTTCGTCGCCGGCCTCCACTACAGCGTCGCCACGTCGCTGCTGACCCGGACCTACGACGAAATTGGCGCTGCGATCGGCGTTCACAACAGCGGCGGCCCCCTCGCGGGGCTCGTCGTGCCGCCGCTGGCCGCCTGGATCGGCGTCCGCTACGGCTGGCGGGCCGCGATCGCGGTCGGAACCGTCGTGGCGGTCCCGATCTTCCTCCTGTTCGCCCGCGCGGTCCGGCCGATCGAGCCCCAGCGACCCGATCAGCCGATGGCCGAACGGTTCGAACTCGAGCCGCTGGTGGAACTGCTCGGACGGCCGAAGATCGCCTTCACGGTCGCGCTGGCCGTGCTGGGGGATTTCGTCTGGCAGGCCGTCGCCTCGTTCCTGCCGACCTTTCTCGTCGCGTACCGCGGCCAGTCGGCGACGACGGCGAGCCTCGTGTTCGGCGGCTACTTCCTCGTCCAGGGGATCACGGGGGTCGGGGTAGGTGCGGCGTCGGACCGCTACGGTCGCGAGGTCGCCACGGCGGGCTGTATGCTCTTCGCCGTCACCGGCATCGCCGTGCTGCTGGCGGTTCCGGGGCTCCCCGCCGTCGCGGGCGCGGTCGTCCTCCTCGGAATCGGCCTCGGCTGGGGCGGGGCGTTGCTCCCCCGGTTCATGGACCACCTCTCGGCGGCGGAGCGAAGCGCGGGCTTCGGGCTCGTCCGCACCGTCTACGGCTTCGTCGGTGCGCTCGGATCGGTCGTCACGGGAACGCTGGCCGATCTCTTCGGCTGGGGCGTCTCCTTCGGCTTCCTCGCCGCGTTACTCGCGCTCGTCTTCGTCGCTCTGGCGGCCAACCGGGCGTTCTCGTTGGGCTACTGAGGTATCGGCCGATAGCACAACCCGCGCTCGAGTCGAGACCCGGTTGTTGTTACAGTCGAAGCACGCGGCGCCGTACTCTCCGAGAACTCACACCTCGCTTATACGTTTTCCCGGCGAAATAGCGCGTATGGGAGCACGGCCACAACGAAAGGGTGCGGCGCGGTGTACGAACTGTGGCAAGGTAATGGCTGTCTGGTTTTCGGACGGCGGCGACGAGGTCCGTCCCATCGGAAGCGCGAGCGGCTGTCCCTGCGGCGAGAGCTCGTTTCGCGTGTTCGACTGACCGTCACATGACGGGGCGGCGTTGGCAAGCCGCGTTTTTTCCCTGTTTCTCGCTGATAACCGTGCGTGTCCAACGCTGAGGAAGCGGTCATGGCCCTCGAGGAACTGGGGCTGACCGAATACGAAGCGCGGTGTTTCGTCGCCCTCACGCGAGTCTCCAGGGGGACCGCCAAGGAGGTGAGCCAGGTCGCTGACATCCCGCGCTCGCGAGTGTACGACACGATCGAGCGCCTCGATCGGAAGGGACTCGTCAACGTCCAGCAGACCGAGCCCCGCGAGTACAAGGCCGTCTCGGTCGACACGGCCTGCCGGCGCATCCGCGAGGACTACGACTCCCGAATCAACGCCGCCGAGAACGCGCTCGGGAACCTCAAGAGGCCGGAATCGGACGACGACGAGGGGATGTGGGCGATCACCCAGAACGAACACGTCACCGACCGCGTCGTCACGTTTCTCGACGACGCCGACGACACGGTCCACTATCTCGTGCCGGCGCCCGAGGTTGCCGAAACGCGGATCGTCGAGGCGCTCGCGTCGGCCGCCGACCGCGGCGTCGACGTCTACATCGAAGTGCCGACCGAGGACGAACGCGAGGAGTTCGCCGACGCGGTCCCGGGGGCCGATGTCGCGGTCTCGACCGATATCGCGACGACCAACGAAATTCACTCGGAGTGGCCCGGTCAGTTGCTCATGGCCGACCAGGAATCGATCGTCGCGACCGGGATCAAGGAGAGCGACCTCCCCGACGTGACCCAACAGGTGGCGATCTGGACCTACGGTCACGATCACGGCTTCGCCGTCTGGATGCGCGAACTGCTCGACGACCGGCTCGAGATCCACGAACGGGACCGTTCGCTCGAGGAGTGAGCCGACGGTTCCCCGCTTCGAGGCGCCCGCTGTCGGTCAACGAGTATATATCTTTAAGGCTGTGCCGCCGCTAGCGATGTTAGCAATGGCCATAGATCCGCAGTTTCACGAGAACCGCGACCAGATCGACGAACACGAGGGCCACACCGTCTGGGGCCCCGTCGACGAACCCGAAGAACTCGGCATCCACGGAACGCACGTCGCGGTCGACTTCGACCTCTGTATCGCCGACGGCGCCTGCCTCGAGGACTGCCCCGTCGACGTCTTCGAGTGGGTCGAGACACCCGGCCATCCGGAAAGCGAAGAGAAGGCCGACCCCGCAAACGAGGCCCAGTGTATCGATTGTATGCTCTGCGTCGACGTCTGTCCGGTCGACGCGATCGACGTCGACGCGGGACGCTAGGGTAGGTGTGACCTGCTACTCGGCGCGATCGACGTCCACTTTCTCCTTGAGCGTCTCGAGGCCGTCGGCTTCCGCGAGCTCTTGTAAGCGTTCGCGGAAGTGTTCCTCACAGAGACCCACTTTGAGACCGTCCGATTCGGCGGCGAACGCGGCCTCGCGGTCACAGTAGTGGCAGTTCATAGGTGCCCTTTGGGACCACGATGCATTGAACCCTCCGCTATCGGCTAACGTTGTCTCACGAACCGGCGATCGCCGTCGCCTCGTACTCGCGTCGCGACAGCCCCTCGACGCCGAGTTCGGTCTCGTGGGCGTCGCTTCCGCCCGTCACCAGCAGGTCGTTGCGCTCGACCGCCCGCTCTACGACGTCCAAATCGACGTCGTCGCGCCCGTACGGATAGTGGAGTTCGACGGCCTCGAGGTCGGGGTCGGCGGTCAGTCCGAGCGCCGCTTCGGGATCGCGATACCGGAGCGGGTGGGCCAGCGAGACGAGCCGACTGGCGCCGGAAAGCGCCGCCAGCCCGCGTTCGAACGACGGGACGTCTCGAGCCGCGTAGCAGGGGTCGCCGTAGCCGATGAGTTCGTCGAAGGCGTCCTGATAGCCGTACTCGACGTCGGGATGGGCCTCGATCGCCCGGGCGACGTGGGGCCGTCCGAACCCCTCGTCGACGGTCACGCCGAGATCGACCCCCAGCCGGGTCTCCACGCAGTCGACGATCGCCAGCCCTCGCTCGATGCGATTTCGCTGGATCCGCTCGACGATCCCCTCGAGTTCCGGGGTCGGCTCGACGCCGTAGCCGAGCAGATCGACCCGCTCGCCGTGGGGCGTCTCGACGCGGAGTTCGATCCCGTTGACGAGGGTCACGCCGTCGCGCTCGACCACCGGCGCGTCGAACGGCTGGAGCCGATCGTGGTCGGTCACCGCGACGACCTCGACGCCCGCGTACCGGGCGGCGTCGGGGATCGACTCCAGCTCGAGACTCCCGTCCGAGCGCGTCGTGTGGACGTGCAGATCGGCGTATGGCATCTACTCGAGTCGAGGGGTGCCGGTCGTAAAGACGTTTCTCCGCGCCTGCTTCCGGCAGTTGTCCCGCTGCCACAGCCACATATTAGGTGTATAAGGAATCAAGTGCCACTAGGAAACATGGATGGACAATGTTTATAATTATCGTTCACGGAGGATAGGGTGTAATGTTGCTCAACGGCACCGGCGAGGTCATCGACGACCACGAGTATCCCGCCACCACCGAGGAACTGATCGAAAACTACGGCGATCGAACCCTCGAACTCCCGAACGGGTCCGAGACGGTCGGCGATGTACTCGCCCGCCTCGAGTCGGAGACCTTCGAATATCCCGAGGAGGCGCGCTTCGCCGTCTACTCCGCGGTCAGCGACAAGGCCGTCGGCCGCGTCGGCTACAGCGACCGCGACCCGACGCCGACCGGCAGCCCGTACTCGCCGGACGCGGTTTCGTTCTAAGGAACGAAGTTTTTTACTCTCGGGTCGGCCTTCGGCCGACCGCTCGAGCAAAAAAATTCGATTAAAAAAGGCCGAGCGCGCCGACGGCGCGCTCGGTACGACTGCTTGTGCTCAGCACAGGCGAAGAACCTACCGCCGCGGTTCGGGTGCAAGTGCTGCACCCGCGAGCGAACGCAGTGAGCGAGCGGGCCAAGGAATCCTCGAAGCCACGCCAACGGCGCGGCTGAGGGGGTGACGCCGTGCTTTTCATCAACGTTTTGCCGAGTGCGGTCGCGAAGCGACCGCACGCAGAGCAAAAGGTTGGTTAGAATGTGTCGATGACCGGGATCCCTTCAGTCTCGTAGTCGGTCATCGCCTCGAGTTTGTCGGTGACGTCTTCGAGGCCGATCGTCTCGGAGACGACGTCTGCGGGCCGGAGTTTGCCGGTCGCGACCATCCGGAAGATCTCGTCGTAGCGGGTCGGCGGCATGCCGAGCGAGCCGATGAACTCGATCTCCTGCATGACCATCGCATCGGACGGAACGGTGATCATGCCCTGTTCGTCCTGCGTGGTCAGGCCGACCTGGAGGTGCTGGCCACGGTTGCCGAGGCTCTGGACGGAGTTCTGGGAGGTCGTTTCGATGCCTAAGGCGTCCATCGAGACGTTGGCGCCTCCGTCGGCGATCGCCTTCACTTCGGCCGGGACGTCGTCGACGTCGCCGGCGTTGACGGTCTCGACGGCGCCCAGTTCCTGCGCTTTCTCGAGTTTCTCGTCCGTGAGATCGACGGCGATCACGTTGGCGCCGAGCGCGTCGGCGATGTGGACCGCCGAGAGGCCGACGCCCCCGACGCCGTGGACCGACACCCAGTCGCCCGCGCTCACGTCGGCCCGGTGGGCCAGCGCGTGGAACGACGTCATGAACCGACAGCCCAGTCCGGCCATGTCGACCGACGAGACGCCGTCCGGGAGTTCGACGAGGTTGTGATCGGCCGCGGGGACGTGTACCTGTTCGGCGAACGCGCCCTGTACGGGTTCGACGAAGCCAAGCGGCATCACGTTCTCGCAGGTGTTCGAGTGGCCTCGGCGACACTCGTGGCAGGTTCCGTCGCCGAGGTTGAACGGAACGGCGACGTGGTCTCCTTCCGAGACGTTCGTCACCTCGTCGCCGACGGCCACGACGCGACCTGCGGGCTCGTGGCCCAGAATCTGTCCCGGGTTCGTCTCGAGGCCCAGCCACCCCCAGTCGCCCTGCCAGCCGTGCCAGTCGCTCCGGCAGACGCCGCAGGCTTCGACGTCGACGACGGCACCCCTCGGATCCGGATCCGGCGCGTCGACGTCTTCGATCGAGAGCGGTTCGCCGTGTTCCTCGAGGACTGCTGCGCGCATGGGTTCGAGTGATGCTACCGCACCACATATATGTGCGCATCGCTCGCACACATAGAAGGTCGGCAACGCTTCCGTCTCGAGAGAAATCCGCCGTTTCGTTTCCGTCACGCACCGCGAGCGGGAGCGATCAGTTCAGAATGTCGACCGCACCCGCCAGATCGAGCGGGACCCGGCCCTTCGTGTAGCCCTCGACGCGGCCGTCCGGGCGAACGCGATAGACGACGGCCGGCCGGTGGCGCACGTCGGGCTGTTCGGCGCGAACGGCGTTCCAGGCGTCGTCGCGGAAACTCGAGCAGTCGACGAACAGCACGGCGCCACCGCCGTGTTCGGCCAGTTGGCCGTTGGTCTTGGTCTCGGCGGTGTCCCGGACGGCGGCGACGGGCCCCGCCGCCGCGCGGTTGATCGGCGGCTGGGGACGGGTCACCTCGACGAGGACGTTCGTATTCTCGTCCTCGGCGCGGAAATCCAGCGAGTGTCCGGTCGTGACCTCGATCTCGGGTTCGACGTCGTAGCCGGCGTCCGTGAGGATCTTCGCGGCGATGAACTCGGCCATCGCGGCGCTCATGCGAACGCGATCGACGTGGTCGCTGGTCCCCAGTTTCCCCGACATGACGTGTCGGTACTCGTCTAAGACGCCGGTCCGGAGGAACTCCTCGAAGAATCCGGTCGTCTCGCGGCGCCCGGCGTCGGGGAAGCCGGCGGCGTGTTCGCGGAAGAACGCTCGCGTCGACTCGCGGCCGTCCTTGGACATGAAGACGGGGAGGAAAAACCACGAGAGATGGGGATAGTCGGCCAGCCACGGATCCTCCTCGTGGAGCGTCGAGAGCAGTTCCCGCTTGGTCCACCGCGAGACGTGATAGGGGACTTCCCGCCAGCCGAACTTGTCGGTCTTCCACAGCGACGAGGGCGTCTCGGTGTTGCCCATCCAGTAGGCCTCCTCGGCGTTTCGCGCGAAAAGAGCCACGTCGCCGTTTTGCATCTCGAAACGGTGCGTCTCCCAGTCGGCGCCGATGTCGAACCGCGGCGCCACTGCGCGGGCCCCGATGTTCGACCGGAGCGGCTGGAGGATCTCGTGTCGGACCCTCTCCTCGCTCCAGGAGGCGGGCGAGTACCGAAAGCGAAGCGGCCGTGCCACGTTTTCACTACGCCGTCGTGGTGCATACGTGTTACGTGTCGGATCGATATGATTGACCGTTACATTAATGATCGAGACTCGCCTACATGTGTATACTTACCATGTCAATGGGTGCCTATGACGAAGACGAACACGAGCGACGCGAGCAGCAGGCGTCCAGAGTCGACGCCGATTTCGACGACGAGCGGACGATCTACCACGGCGAAGTCGAGTACGACTCCGGCGAGTCGGCCGAAGCGCTACTCGACCAGTTCGAGCAGATAAAATCGGAATAGTGCGACCCGCACTCCGCCGCTTTCCTCCCGTCGGAATCTCGCCGTCAGGTCGGTACCGATGCGTTCGGGTTCGGACCGATCCAGCAGTTCGATGGAATCGCCGACCGCTCACTCGAGGGCGTCCCATCCCGGCGTTCCGGGCGCACCGCGGTCGTCCTCGATCTCAGTAGCGACATCGGGGTCGGGAACTGTCCCGTCCGCCGCCGCTCGTCGCCGGTGCCACTCCCGGATCGCCGGCCCGACCCACGACTCGGCGCGGTCCCGCTCCGAGTCGGGGGCGTCGCCATTCCGGTCGTCACCCGCGTCGCGGTCGTCGCTCGAGTCACGACGATCGACCGCACCGTCCGCCGCGGCCTCGAGTGCTCGCTCCTTGCCCCACTCGTAGTGGTAATCGGACGTCGTGAGCGTGCCGGGGCTCGAGGCCGCGGCAACGGCCAGACACTCCGCGCGGTCGGCGGCCGTCAGCGTTCCCGCGGCGGTCCGCTCGATGATCCCTTCGAGGTCCTCGGGTCGGGGATGGGCGAACAGTTTCGCGCCGAGCGCCTGCGATCCCAGCAGCAGGCCGTCGAGGTCCGCGTCGACGTCCGTCTCGAGCAGACGCTCGCCGCCGAACGCGGCTTCGACGCGCTCGCACTCGGTCTCCTGCTCGAGCGCGAGGTTGTACGCCGGATAGGCGCCGCACTCGTCGGGAAAGCGGTCGCTGCCGTGGATGCGACACTGCAGCGTCGTCGGGTCGAGGAAGACGCAGGTCGGGAGCCACGTCGGCGCCTCGCGGTCGAAGGGGGCGACCGGTTTGGGCGGCTTTCGGAGGCCGACGAAGAAGACCGGCCGTCCGGCGACGGCGGCGACGCTGCGGCCGTCGATCTCGACGCCCTCGCGCTCTCGCGGCGCCGCGCCGCTCGAAGATTCCGAGGAGCGTGGCTCCTCGCCCTCGTCGCGAGCGCGCCAGAACCGCGGCGTCAGCGCCGCGGCCATCCCCGCCTCGAGGAACCCGCGGACCTCGTCGCGGGTGAGGGCGACGAAGTTGGCGTCGTCGTCGACGGGCGGCCGACCGTCGCCCTCGCCGTCGTCGAACGGCCGGTGCCGTCGCCCGCTCGCTGCCCCGGCGGCGTCGGTCGCTCCCTCGCCGTCCTCGAGCAGCGGTCGCCAGTCCATGCAACAGCCCGCACAGCCCTCGCAGTGGACCTCCATACGCGGCGGTAGCACGGGGGCACGTAAAACCCATCTGGCGCGGGAGAACGACTTTCAGCGCACGGCGCACAGTTTCGGGTATGGCACGGAACACCTGCGACGGCTGCGGACGGACGGTCTCGGTCGCCGGCGGCATCGCCAACCTCTGGACGTTCGGCGAGAACGACGGCAGCGACGGAACCGCGATGACCCTCGAGTTGGCCGACGGGTCGGAACACCTGCTGTGCTACCCCTGTATCGAGGCCCTGCCCGACGAACCGACGGCCGACGACGTGGAGCGACTCGAGCAGGTCGACGAGGGGAGCTCGCAGCTCGGCGTCCAGTGACCAAAAAATCGGGTTAGCGCGATCGGCTGACGGGTGGACCGCCGTCGCGAGCGCGATTGATCGATCGCGGGTGCGCGTGAGCCACAGACCGGACCGCGATCGCCGCAGCGTCGAGGGCCGCACGCGGAAGGGGGTGGCCGTCGCGGCCGAGTGCCCTTCCGTACGCGAATCGAAGGGCGGAGTTCCTATTCGTAATCGCCCGCCTATCGTCCGGTAGTGTCTGGATACGGTGTTGCTTCTCATCCCGCACGGAGTGATATGGATCCGTTTCGGAGAGAGGGATTAGCCATGTGCTGCATTTGTCTCCGTGGTCGTGATCAACGCCGACGAGACTATGGGTGAACTGACGGACACCGATCGCAATGAATAGTTCCGATGATCGTAACGGCAGTTGCCTCGCGGAGTTCGCATGGAACGAGATTATAGTTTCTCCGTTATCAACCCGTACTACGATGGATCCCGGCACCTGTGCCGGTCATAACCGCATGAGTAGGGAGAACTAATACGAGAAGACCGAGGACGAAGGATTGTAAAGTGAGTTGGAGTCTCTCTTCATACGGCGTGAGACTATCAACCTCTTTGAATTCCAGCATCAAAGCGACCATATAACAGGTTTGTTTGAAGAGGCACAGATTTTTCGAGTGATTCTTTTCTTCACTCATACGACGAAGTCGTCGGAGCGACCAGACGCTGTAAGCGAGGAGTGAAGACCAGATGCCAGTCCACGAACCGATTAGTAAGATAGTCGAGATATTCGTAATCGTGAATGTAGGATTTTCCTCCGGTATGATGGCAGACAATAACACGATTGCGATTACTGATAGAACAAACAGTAGTACAGATCCGACAGCGAGTTTTCCGAAGACGCGCCCCAGATCCGCAGAATCTACACTAAATTTCATCCCGTTTCTCTGGCCTTATTTTGGCTTGTTCACACATATTGGTTCGGTATGGAGACCGTGAGCTCGTATTGACGGTCGAGGCTGGGCAAGTGCGGTTCCGACTCGCTGTGCGAAACGGTTCGTAGCCTTTAGGACGCGGCCGCGCAGTGCATCGAACGGTGAACCCCGAGCGGATCTTCGAGGAGTTTCCCGCGCCCAGCTACCGCGGGACCCAGGAGCAGGCCCTCCGCGACATTCAGGACGCCTTCGCGGCCGGCAACGACGTGGTGTTGGTCCGGGCGCCGACGGGCAGCGGCAAGTCCCTGCTCGCCCGCGCGGTCGCGGGCTGTGCGCGGGAGATCGACGACGCCGACCCGAGCGACGCGACCGGCGCCTACTACACGACCCCGCAGGTCTCGCAGTTGGACGACGTCGCGGCCGACGACCTGCTGGCGGACCTGAACGTCATCCGCGGGAAGTCGAACTACAGCTGCATCCTTCCCGACGAGCGCGACACGCCGGTCAATCAGGCCCCCTGCGTCCGCGAGCGGGGGTACGACTGTTCGGTCAAACACCGCTGTCCCTACTTCTCGGACCGCGCGATCGCGTCAAACCGCAATATCGCTGCGATGACGCTGGCCTACTTCATGCAGACCGCGGGCAGCGAGGTCTTCCGCAAACGCGACGTCGTGGTCGTCGACGAGGCCCACGGGCTGGCCGAGTGGGCCGAAATGTACGCGACCATCCAGTTAGGGCCCCGCACCGTCCCCTTCTGGGACGAGCTTCGCGTCCCCGAGATCGACGACCTCGACCGGGCCGTCCGGTACGCCGAGAACCTCCAACAGAAGTGTACCCGTCGGAAGGACGAGGTGCTCGCACAGGACTCGCTGACGCCCGCGGAGGTTCGCGAACGCGACCGCCTGCAGGAACTCATCGGCGAACTCGACTGGTTCGTCTCGGACTACCGCGATCCCCAGAGTCCAACGACGTGGCTGGTCGACCAGTCCGAACGGTCGCAGGCTCGGACGAGCGACGACGCCGACGGCGACGACGACCCTGCTGGTGGCCCCCTGACGATCAAGCCGATGAACCCCGAGAAGTACCTCCAGCACACCGTCTGGGACCGGGGCAACAAGTTCGCGCTGCTGTCGGCGACGATCCTCAACAAGGACGCGTTCTGCCGGCAGGTCGGGCTGACTCCCGAGAACGTCGCACTGGTCGACGTCGAACACACCTTCCCCGTCGAGAACCGGCCGCTGTACGACGTGACGCAGGGGAAGATGACCTACGAACAGCGCGACGACACGACGCCGAAGATCGCCCGCACGATCGTCCGACTGATGCAACGACACCCCGACGAGAAGGGGCTGGTCCACGCCCACTCCTACGACATTCAGGAGCGACTCGCCGACCTCCTCTCGGACTTCGGCGTCGGCGACCGGGTCCGAACCCACGATCGGGACGGTCGCGACGCCGCCCTCGACGGCTGGAAGGCCAGCGACGACCCCGACGTCTTCCTCTCGGTGAAGATGGAGGAGGCGCTGGACCTGAAAGGGGACCTCTGTCGCTGGCAGGTCCTCTGTAAGGCCCCCTTCCTCAACACCGGCGACTCGAGAGTCGCCCATCGACTCGAGGAGGGACAGTGGGCGTGGTACTACCGCACCGCCCTGCGGACCGTCATCCAGGCCTGCGGCCGGGTCGTCCGGGCGCCCGACGACCACGGCGCGACGTACCTCGCGGACTCGAGTCTGCTGGACCTGTTCGATCGCGCTCGGACGGACATGCCCGACTGGTTCGAGGCGCAGGTCGTCCGGATGGAGCGCCCGGACCTGCCCGAGTTCCGGCCGGGAGACGCCCTCGGCGACGGCGGCGGCGCGTCGTCGGCTCGAGGCGGCGGAACTGACGACGCCGGCGGATCCGAACGGGGTACGAGAACCGAGCGATCGCGGACGCGCTCGCGCTCTCGTCGGTCCGGCCGGTCGTCGAACTCGAACTCGAGTCCGGTCGCCGACGTCTGGGACACGGACGGCTAGTCCTCTCGTCGACGCTCGCGACGAGACTTCCAGGCGAAAATACGGCTCCGAGAAGAGTTGTTGACGCGTTCGCAGCGACGGCGATGCGCGCCTAGAGCGCGGTGATGCCCCATGCGACCATCGAGGAGACCATCAGGATTGCGAAGGTGAGGGCGATAATTTGGTTCCGATCCATACCGGATGGCACTCACTACTCCGGTATGAATGTCACGACCGTTCGGGTCGCTCGGCGATTCTGCGCCGCTGTCTCACTCCTCTGTCACTCGAACCGCGCGTCCACGACGACGTGAGCGACGCCGGCGCTGTGGCTCTTGACGCGGCGCTTCTCGAGGACCTCGAACTCGCGACCGGCGGTCTCGCCCGCGGCCGCGAGCCGCTCGAGCGGGCGGTCCCAGAGCCGGGATTCGGGCGTCGCCTCGTGGTAGTGGACGACGCCGCCGGGCGACAGCGCCTCGAGGGCGTCGGGGAGGAACTCGTGGGCCTCGTCCGTGCGGGTGCTGTCGTCACCGTTCCCGTCCGACCCGTCGTTTTCGCCGCTGCCGTAGTAACCCATCACCACGCGGTCGGCCTCGAGTTCGCCCGCGAGTTCCCGGCAATCGGTCATGTAGGCGTCGACGCGGTCGCCGACGTCGTTCAGCACGGCGTTCTCGAGCAGGTAGCGGAAGGCGGTCGGGTTGATCTCGGTCGCGGTCACCCGCGCGCCGGCCCGGGCCATCGGGAGCGTGAAGTAGCCGATGCCGGCGAACATGTCAAAGACGTGCTCGTCGGCGCTTCCCAGTTCGCCCATCCGGGCCCGTTCGGCCTGGTTTCCCGGCGAGAACATCATTTTCGCGGGATCGAGCCCGTATTGCGTTCCGTGCTCGGTGTGGATCGTGTCGGTGTCGCGCTCGCCGGCGATCAACCGGGTCCTGGGTTCGCGGTAGGTGCCGGCCGCGCCGTCGTTCGCGATCCCCTCGTCGGCCAGCACGCTGTCGGCCTCGCCGTGGAGTTCGAGCAGGGCCTCGCCGAGTTCCGCCTCGTCGGGACAGCCCTCGGGGACCGTCACGAGGATCACCGAGCCGATCACGGCCCACGAGCCCGGCGCCGCCTCGAGGTCCGCGTCGGTCCAGCCGCGGTCGGAAAGCAGATCCTCGAGGTCGGGGCTGCGGGGCTCGGGCTCGAGTTGGCGGACGACCTCGATGACGCGGGTCTCCGCGGGCGGCTCGGTGACGGGGAGGGCGACCGTATCGGAACCGTCCTCGCGGGTCTTCGACCCGCTCGCATGGTCCGAGGGGCTCTCCGAGTCCCTCGCTACTCGCGTCTCCGAGGGCGTCGCTCCGCCTCGACCTCGCGCTTCGCGGACCTTCCGCGAATCGTCGTAGACGCCCTCGGCGCGCAGCGACTCGATGGCCGTCTCGGCGCGAGGCTTTTCGACGATCGCCGCGAGTGGCGCGTCCGCCTCCGCGCGCTCGAGGACGTCGATCGCGTCCGGCTCCTCAGCCATCGTCCCCGTCGCGGTTCGCGTACGGATCGTAGTGGCCGGGGTCGTCCGCCTCGTCGCCCGTCTCGGGGTCGGGATCGGGATCGGGCAAGATGTGCAGCCCGGCGCGGCTCTTCAGCACGGGCACCGTCTCGGCCTCGGGATCGAAGTAGTCCGGCCGGGAGACGGTCGTCGCCTGATAGGTCTCGGGATCGAGCACCTGCACGGCGTTCTCGTCCTCGACGGTGACGACCGTGGTCTCGACGGCGTCCTCGAGGTCCCCGAGTCTCCGGGCGTCGGGGGCGTTCCCCTCCTCGTAGCCGGCCTCGTAGCGCTCGCCGGTCGTCGCGCGGACGCCCTTGAGGTTGCCGCGGGCGCTGCGGACGATCACGGGCCCGCCGTCGTCGTCGGCGAGTTCGATGACGTCGCCGGGGGTGTAGGGCGGGAGGCGGACGGCGAAGGTGACTCGGTAGACCTCGTTGCCGTCCTCGTCCTCCGTCACGAGCGTCTCGGCGTCGTTGACGGTGCCGCCGAACTCCTCGACCATCTTGTTCGAGATCTTCTTGCCGATCTTGTTGGTCGAGACCTTGATGTTCAGCCCCTCGTCGACTTCGCCCATCTCGGTGACGAAGGCGTTTCGGTCGCCGGTCGCCTCCATGTCGGCGACGACGGTGTTGGCGATCTCCCTCGCGCGATCCATCTCCTCGGCCGTCGGCGTCCGCTCTTCGGCGCGGATCTGGACGATGCTGGCGTAGTAGTCGCCGGCGATCCGCCCGCAGCGCAGGCAGGTCTGGCGGGCGATCTTGACGGGGACCATCACCTGCTCCTCGACGGGCGTTCCGCGGACGACACCCGTGAAGTAACAGTGCATCCGGATGGTGTTCTCGTCGATCTGTTCGGGCTCGACCTGCCAGGCGACGTCCTCGACGTCGACGTGGACGGCCAGCGCCTCGCTGACCTCCTCGATGGCGATGTCGGTGTAATCCTGCGCGCCGACGTCGACCCACCGGTTCCCGCGGTAGACCGCCCCGCACTGGGCGCAGACCCGGACGTCGATCCGATCCGGCGCGTCCACGAAGTCGAAGCTCTCGAAGTAACACGAATCGCAGAGTTCGACCTCCGCGCCCGGCCGGAGCGGATCCGCGGGGGTTTCGCCGTCCGCGTCGGCTGCCGATCGCTCCGGAACGGGATCCCCGCACCGGGGACAGAACGCACGCGACTCACTCATTAGTGTCCCCGCTTGGGGTCTCGCGGAGTTAAGCGCCGCGCTCTCCGCGGCGGGAACCGGACTACGAGTTCCGCTCGTCGGCGGCCCCCGACCCCTCGTCGGTTTCGCGTCGGCGGAGCCACTCGACCGAGAGCGCGCCGCCGGCGATCCCCGCTCCCGCGGTGAATCCCGGCATGCCGTCGCCGTCGTCCTCGGTAGCGGTATCGTTGCCTTCTCCGCTCGCGTCATCGCCGTTCGATCCGTCGGTCGTGCCGGTGGTGCCCTCCTCGTTCGTCCCGTTTCCACCGTCTACGCCGTCCGAACCGGGGTTTTGTTCGGTTTCGTTCGTCGGTTTGTCATCGGATTCCGCCGCTTCGTCGTCACCGTCGGATCCGCCGCTGCCGTCTTCCGCCGCTTTCTCGTCGCCGTCCGCTCCCTCACTGCCGTCTTCGGCGTCTCCGCCGTCCCCTTCCGACCCGTCGCCGGCCTCGTTCGCTTCGGATCGGATCGCGCGCAGCGTCTCACCGCTGGCGTAAATCGTTCCGTCGGCCAGCGAGAGGGTCGGTCGTTCGTCGGTGCCGATCGCCCACTCGACCTCGCCGTTCTCGTCGAGGGCGTAGACGCCGGTCTCGGGATCGGGTATCTCGCCCGGTCCGTAGGTCTCTCCGTTGATCGTCGCGCCCGCGTAGACGGTCCCGTCGGTGACGACCGCGGACGAAACGTGGTACATGTTGTACGGCGTCTCCCAGCTCTTCCCGCCGGTCTCTCGGTCGAACCCGTACAGATCGTGCATCGTTCGGGCGAAGAACCACTCGTCGGTGATCGGTCCGGGCGTGATCGGCGCTCGTTTGCTGTTCGTGCGTTTCACGCCGGTTTCCGCGTCGTAGATCGACGTGTAGCCGTTCCACCATATCGCTTCCGGCGTCGAGTCCACGCTGCCGACGACGACGACGTCGCCGGTCGCGACGGGATGGCTGACCTGCCTGTCGGTAGGCGCCGTAAAGCGACTGTACTCGTCCGTTCCCGCCGGATCGTCGTCGGTCCAGCGCTCGGATCCGTCCGCGAGTTCGCGAGCGAACAGCCGCGACTCGCTCGTGGCGAACACCGCGCCGCCGCCGACGGCGACCGGCTGTTCGTACAGCGTTCCGTCGGCCGGGTCGAACTGCCACCGGACCGTGAGGTCGCGAGCGTCGGCGGCGTAGAGCGTCCCGCCCGCGACGACGAGGACGAGCCCGCCCGCGACGACGGGCGACGGAACCGCCTCGTCGTAGCCGAAGTCGGCCTGACAACAGAGCACGCCGTCGCGTTTGATCCTCGTCAGGTGTTCGCCGCCGACGTACACCGCCTCGTCCGTCACCGCGGGCGTCCCGCTCGCGCCGATATCGCCAGTCTTCCATTCGACCGAGCCGTCGGCGGCGTCAAGCGCGTGAACTTCGCCGCCGGTCGTCAGATAGACCGTGCCGTCGACGACCGCGGCCGGACCACTGTGATCGTACTCCCAGGCGACGGTGACCGGCGCTTTCGGCCCGCTTTCGGGGACGGCCGCGTTGTGCCCCGGATTGCCGCCCAGCGACGACCAGCCGGCGGCTTCCCCGATCGACGCCGTCTCGTCGTCCTCGTCGGCAGCCGCGGCGCTAGTCGTGAGCGATCCACCTGCGACCGCGAGTCCCGCGTACTGCAAGACTCGCCGTCTTTCGTGTTCGACCATGACCAACCGACGGTCACTCGAGCCAATAGCTATCGAGTGGGTAGAATCGTTGTCACCTCAGAATCAGCGATCGTAACGGTTCACCTAGTGACAACTGTCGCGCGTACGGCCGAAACAAGCGCCGAAGTCGGCGATTCGCCTTCGAACGGTTACCGTATCCGACCAGTTGGATACTCCACGCGAAACGAAGGGGTCGGCGACTGCCGGCGTCGGTCGACACTCCTCGAACCGGTCGGATGAGCGTCAGACGGCGGTGGGTCTCGATCCGTCGGACGTTCTCCCGTACCGGTGTCTCCATGCGAAATGAAGGGGACCGACCGGTCGCTGACCCTGTATCGCAGAAGCTAGTTACGTTCCGATCTCCCGACGCGGATTTCGGGCCCGGGACGGATCGACGGAACCCTCATCGAACCGCGTCGCGTTCGGCCTCGATCCGCTCGACGTAGGCGTCGGTGACGGCGTCGAAAATCGCCTCGCCGGCCTCGGCAGTCGCTTCGTCGGGATCGCCCAACACGCCATTTTCGGTGATCGATTCGAATCCCTCGCTGAGCAAGCGCGCGGTGGAGATCGATCCCTCCGGCCCCGCCTCGAGCCGATCCGTCCGGACCAATCCTTCGTCGATCGCGAGTATCATGGCTGTTTCGGCGGCCCCGGCGTGGATGACGTCCTCCTGGTAGTCGATCCCGGCGTCGCGGAGCCCCTGGTTCAACAGGGCCATGTGGTCGTCGAGGTCCGCGAGCGCGATCACGTTCGCGTCGATCTCCCGAGCGATGTCGGGCGCGACGGTCGAGACCGGCGCGAAGTTCCCGCCGTGGGTCGGCACGAGGACGACGTGTTCGAACCCGTGGTCGTCCAGCGAGCGGCAGTAGGCGCGGATCAGGTCCATCAGCGTCTCCGGCGGGACCGTGATCGTGCCCGGAAACTCCATGTGGTGGCCGGAGCACCCGGGACGAATCGTCGGCGCAGCCAGCGCGTCACCGAGTTCTTCGGCGATGCGCCGCGAGAGTTCGTCGCCGTCCAACGCGTCCATGTTCAGCGGCAGGTGGGGTCCATGCTGCTCGATCGAACCGACCGCCACGATCGCCGTTCGCCGTCCGTTCTCGAGCGCCGTTTCGACTTCCGGCCAGGTACGCTCCTCGAGGCGTACCGAACTGGGAATAGACATCTCTCGATTTGGCAGAATTGGTCACTGAAAATACGTCTTTCGTGCGTGCCGTCGCCGTCAGCCCGGGCGGTGTCCCGTCGCGCGTCTCGTCAGGGCACTTATTTCTCCGGAGCCCCTTCGTCTAGCTATGAACTGGCAGGCGGACTGGGGATTACGCTTCCGAATGTTCCTGACGATGTTTCTGCTGTTCGCGCTGTACATCGTCTTCGCGGGCGTAATCGCCGCGTACATGGGTAGTTTCGTCGTCTTCATCGTCCTGTTCGGCGGGATGTCGCTGGCCCAGTACTACTTCAGCGACACGCTCACGCTGAAGAGCATGGGCGCGAAGACGGTTTCGGCCGACGAGTATCCCGAACTGCACGCCTCGATCGAGCGGCTCTCACAGCAGGCCGACCTCCCGAAGCCGAAGGTCGCGGTCGTCGACTCCAAGGTGCCAAACGCCTTCGCGACCGGTCGCAACCAGAAAAACGCGGCCGTCTGCGTGACGACGGGGATCATGCGCACGCTCGATCAGGACGAACTCGACGGCGTGCTCGCCCACGAACTCGCCCACGTCAAGAACCGGGATATGATGGTGATGACCATCGCCTCGTTCCTCTCGACCATCGCGTTCATGATCGTCCGCTGGGGCGCGTTCTTCGGCGGCGGTCACAACCGCGGTCGGCAGGGCGGGGGCGGCGGCATCGTCGTCGCCATCCTCGTCTCGCTGGTCGTCTGGATTATCAGCTACCTGCTCATCCGGGCGCTCTCGCGGTACCGCGAGTACGCCGCCGACCGCGGCGCGGCCGCCATCACCGGCAACCCCTCCGCGCTCGCCTCGGCGCTGCTGAAGATCTCCGGCGAGATGGACAAGGTGCCGAAGGAGGACATGCGCGAGGAGGCCGAGATGAACGCCTTCTTCATCATCCCGATCAAGTCCGGCGTCGTCGGCCGCCTCTTCAGCACCCACCCGCCGACCGAGAAGCGCGTCGAACAGCTCCGCTCGCTCGAGCGCGAACTCGCCGCGTAATCGAGAGCCCCGGACGTTCATTCCGAGCGACGCGCCGACCGCTTCTCCCGAACGTGTTCCTTTCAGGTGGTACTCATCCCTCCCGGGTATTCGCATGGCGGCGATTACTTAAGCGTGAATCGACGGACCGTACCGGCATGGTCGAACCGATCGGTCACGTCGCGATGGCCCTCCTCTTCGCGGTCCCCGCGTGGCTCCTGTGGGGTCGCCGTCCCGCGGTCACCTTCGCCGTCCTGACGCAGGCGACGGCGCTGCTCCCCGACGTCGATCTCTTCCTCCGAGAGCACTTCGTGCACCCGTTGCTCCAGCACCACGGAATTACCCACACGATGCCGTTCATGCTGATCGTGGGGGTCGTCTTCGGCGTCGGCGCCGCGTACGCGTTGACGCCCGTCCTGAACGCCAACCGCCTGATCCATAGCGACTCGATCTCCCCGGGGACGACGTTCGTGTTCACGACGGCGGCGTTCTGGGCCGGCGGGCTCAGCCACATCGCAGTGGATTTGCTCTCGGCCGAACCGGACGCGGGGATCGCACCCCTCTGGCCGCTGTACCGCGGCGACGTCGTCGTCAATATCGTCGCCTACGACTCGACGCCGGTCAACCTCGGGTTGATCGTCACCGCGATCGTCGTCCACGCCGTCCTCTACCGGGCCGAGCGATACCCCTACGAGACGCGGTGGAGCGTCGGCTGATCGCGAACGATGCTTTCTATCCGGTCGCCTTCGAACGGTAACGTATGGGACTACTCGACGGACTCCGCTCCGTGCTCGGCTTGCGCGCCGAGACCGACGCCAGACGCGACGCCGACCCCGAGGACCTGTTCGGGATGAGCACCGCCTACCTCACGATGGAGGCCGATCTGGGCTACGAGTCGGCCGACGTCGGCGCGCTCTGTTTCTCCGGCGTCGATTCGGCGAGCTTTCGGGACGCCGTCGACGAGGTCGAGGCCATCCTCGAGGCCGGCCGCGAGGAGACCGGCACCGAGTTCTCGGTCACCAGCGACGACCACGGCTACCACTGGGTCGTCCTCCGAGACGACGACCCGGAGGACCTCATCACGAGCATGCACTTCGCCGCGGACACGTTCATCGAACGCGACTACGGCTCGCGGCTGCTCGCGGCGGTGTTCGCGTACGAGAAGGGCGATGTCGCTTTGCGGCATCGAGACGGAGGCGGCGAAGCCGCCGAAGTGACGGAGCCCGCCTACTGGATCTACTCGTTCCGCCGCGGCCGGTTCTACCCGTTCGCCCCCCGCTCGGGTCGGGAGCGGGACTCGAGCGCGGAGTTCAAACTCGAATCGACACTGGACGGGGAACTCGAGATCGAACGCGACAAGGACTACTGGTATCCGCTCTGGCCGAGCGAAGGCGGGACCCACCCCTGGGAGTGAGCCGGTCGAGGGTCAGCCGTCGTTCTCACGCCTTCGACTCGAGCGCGCTGTCCCTGCCGAACGGCCGTCCGGGCCGATACCAAATCGTGTTGGCATCACCGCTATGCCCGACCACGCCATAGTCAGAGATACGGCAGGAATCACTTCAAGCCACATCATCACCAACTGCGCCATACACCAGTTGCCCCCCTTTTCCTGCCGCTTCCCACCCGTTTCCGGTAGTCACGGACTCGAGCAGCGTCGCGTCCACCCGACCGCTCGCGTCCGTTTCTCGGCGTCCGATCACCGACCAGTCGTCCGTTCGGAACGACGGGTAGACGGCCGACCTGCTCGGCCGGAGTACCTATAGTTGCGGCTCCGTATTACCGAACGACCGGTGTTAATGAGAGACGTTTCCAATCCGCTCGCAGGCCGGCTCCTCATCGCTACAGGGCTCGTTCTCTCGGTGTTCCACCTGACCAACGCCGTCGGTCTGCAGGCGACGTCGGCGCGGGCGCTCGTCGCGGTGACCCCCCTCCTGCTGTCGCTGGGACTGGTCGCCGTCGGCGTCCTGCTCGCTCGAGGGCGGCTGTTCTCCGCGCGGTTCGCCGGGCGGATACTGGCGTGGACCTGCGCGGGCGTGCTAGCGCTCTCGGCGCTTGGCGCGTGGCTGTTCGCCGCGACCGTCGTCGGAGGCGTCTCGCTTTTGAACCCGCTCGCGGCGATGGTAAACGTCGCGACCTTCGGCGCGCTCGTCGGCTTGCTGGTCGGTATCTACGACGTCCGGGGGCTGGAGCGCCAGCAGTCGATCGAACAGTTAAATCGGATCAACGACACGCTTCGCATCGCGACGCGAGAGCTGGTGGACAAGACGGAGCGAGCGGAACTCGAGCAGGCCGTCTGCAACCGATTGAGCGAGTCCGATCCCTACGAGGCCGTCTGGATCGGCCGGTACGACGAGAGCGACGCCCGCGTTCGCCCCGCAGCGTGGTCCGGGTTCGACGACGAGTACTTCGAGTCGATCGACATCACCGTCGACGACACGCCGACCGGCACCGGCGCCGGCGGGCGCGCGATCAAGACCCGCGAACTCCAGTGCGTGCCGAACGTGTTCGAGGACCCGACGATGGAACCGTGGTGGGACCTGTTGGAAACGCACGGCGTCGAGTCGCTCGCGGTCATCCCGATCGATCACGGCGACACCGTCTACGGGTTCTTCAGCATCTACGCGGATCGACAGAACGTGTTCGACGACCACGAGCGGGAGGTGCTCGCGGAGCTCGGGGAGACGATCGGTCACGCCATTGCCTCGATCGACACGCGCGAGCGCCTCGCGGAACGCGAGCGCGAACTGGCTCGGCAGAACGAGCGGCTGGACGCGTTCGCCGGCGTCGTCTCCCACGACCTCCGAAACCCGCTGAACGTCGCGACGGGCAACCTCGAGCTCGCGCTCGAGGAGCACGACGACGACTTCCTCCATCAGGCCGTGGACGCGTTAGCCCGAATGGACGCCCTCATCGGCGATCTGTTGACGCTCGCGCGACAGGGCAAGCTGGTCGACGACTGCACGCGCGTCCCGTTTCGTCCCGTCGTCGAAGCGGCGTGGTCGACGGTCGGGACGTCCGCGGCGGCGCTCCGGATCGACGGGGACCTCGGCGTCATCTCCTGTGACCGGGACCGTCTGCAGCAGCTCCTCGAGAACCTGTTTCGAAATTCCCTGGAGCACGGCACGACGAACGGCCGGCTTGCGGCCGACGAGGACGCGGAACGCACGGAGGACGCCGACCCGGCGGTGACCGTGACCGTCCGCCGGACGGACGAGGGATTCGTCGTCGAAGACGACGGCCCCGGAATCCCGGCCGACAGTCGTCGGTCGGTGTTCGAAATGGGGTACACGACGAGCGATTCGGGTACCGGGTTCGGACTCAATATCGTCCGAAGCATCGCCGAGGCCCACGGCTGGGACGTCTCGGTCGGCGAGAGCCCCGCGGGTGGCGTCCGCTTCGAGTTCACCGGTCTCGAGTCGACCGAGTTGGAGTCCCCCTCCTCCTGACGGGCGGGTTCGATCCGGTGAGTTCGAGCGGCGGCATCGATTCGCCGCGGTCGCATCGATTAATATCCGTCCGCTCGGTAGCACCATCCAGTGAGCGACTGGAACCAGTTCAAGGGCGACCCGCATCGTTCGGGCGTCCGCCGCGACACAGCGGGACCGGACCGCGTCACGGAAGCCTGGACGGCCGACCTCGCCGGCCCGCCGGGGTCGCCGGTTCTCGACCAGGACACTGTCTTCGTCGGCACGCAGCGGGGCGACTGCTACGCCCTCGAGCGCGAGACCGGCCGCCGTCGCTGGACGGTCGAGACGACGGGCGAAGTGAAGACGGCGCCGGTCGTCGGGCGCGACGGCCTCTACCTCGCCGTCGGCGACGGGACCGTTCGCGCACTCGACCCCGGGACCGGCGAGCAGCGCTGGGAAACCGAACTCGCGGGCACGCTCGAGTCGCCGCTCGCGCTGTCCGACGGCCTGCTCTACGCCGGCCACGCGGCCGGCCTCTCGGCGCTCGAGGCCGAGACGGGCACCCCCGTCTGGACCCACGAGACCGAGACCGCGGTCGCCGGCGCGCCGGCGGTCGACCGCGCCGCGGACCGGGAGCGACGGGGGTGGGGAGCGGACCCCGACGAAACGGAGATCGACCTGCTGTCGCTCGACGACGCCGAGATGGACGAGGGGGTGGTCGACCAGGATCGGGTCTACGTCGGCACCGCCGCCGGGACGGTGATCGCGCTCGAAGCGGACACCGGCGAGACACTGTGGAACGCGCCGACCAGCGGCGCTGTCGTCGACGGGCCGACGGTCGCCGACGGACGGGTGTACGTCGCCGACGAGGACGGGACGCTGGTCGCGTTCCACGCCGACACCGGCCAGTCGTGGTTCACCTACGAGATCGAGGACGCGTTTACGTCGTCCCCGACCGTCCTTCCTGCGGCCGACGCGACGTTCGTCGGCGCCGCCGACGGCTACCTCCACGTCACCGACACCACCTTCGGTCGGCGCAAACTGCGGGGGTGGCTGTTCTCGAAGAAGGGCGTCGCCCTCGACGGCCCGGTTCGCTCGAGTCCCGTCGTCGCCGACGACGTGCTCTGTATCGGCGACGCCACCGGCTCGCTCTACGGCGTCGACGTCGCCGGCGACGCCGAGGACTGCGATCTGGACTGGTTCGTCGACCTCGAACGCGGGATCGCGGGAACGCCCGCGCTCGCCACCGACGCGCTGTTCGTCGGAACCGACGACGGTCGGCTTCACCGCCTCGAGTGGGAGTCCGATCGGTCGACGCCCTGAGTGATCGAGAACCGCTCGTTTCGTCCGCGGTTCGGTCTCGGTATTTCTGATAAACCTGCTGATGGGTCCGCGAGCGACCCCCGTGCCCGCCCACAGTTTCACTTTCACTTCCCTGTTAACGAGGGTTTATGAGGGGTCCGGCACAAGGAGTGGATATGCCTGAAGCAGACCTCGAGACGCTCCCCGGCGTCGGACCGGCAACCGCAGACAAGCTCCACGACGCTGGCTTCGATTCCTTCCAGAGTCTCGCCGTCGCCTCGCCCTCGGAACTGTCGAACACGGCGGACGTCGGCGAGTCCACCGCGTCCGACATCGTCCGCGCCGCCCGCGACGCGGCCGACATCGGCGGCTTCGAGACCGGCTCGACCGTCCTCGAGCGACGAAACGAGATCGGCAAACTGAGCTGGCACATCGACGAGGTCGACGACCTCCTCGGCGGCGGCATCGAAACGCAGTCGATCACCGAAGTCTACGGCGAGTTCGGCGCCGGTAAGTCCCAGGTCACCCACCAGATGGCGGTCAACGTCCAGCTTCCCAAGGAGGTCGGCGGCCTCCACGGCTGTGCGATCTTCGTGGACAGCGAGGACACGTTCCGCCCCGAGCGAATCGACGACATGGTCCGCGGCCTGCCCGACGAGGCCATCAACGCGACGCTCGAGGACCGCGAGATCGAAGGCTCGGCCGACGACGAGGCCGCCGTCGACGAACTCGTCGAGGACGTCCTCGACAAGATCCACGTCGCGAAGGCGTTCAACTCCAACCACCAGATGCTGCTGGCCGAGAAGGCCAAGGAACTCGCGGGCGAGCACGAGGACTCGGAGTACCCCGTCCGCCTGCTCTGTGTCGACTCGCTGACCGCCCACTTCCGCGCCGAGTACGTCGGCCGCGGCGAACTCGCGGACCGACAGCAGAAGCTCAACAAGCACCTCCACGACTTAGACAAGGTCGGCAACCTCTACAACACCGCCGTCATCGTCACCAATCAGGTCGCCTCGAACCCCGACTCGTTCTTCGGCGACCCGACCCAGCCGATCGGTGGCAACATCCTCGGCCACAAGTCCACGTTCCGCATCTATCTCCGCAAGTCCAAGGGCGACAAGCGGATCGTCCGCCTGGTCGACGCGCCGAACCTCGCCGACGGCGAGGCCGTCATGCGCGTCCAGGACGAAGGTCTGAAGCCGGAATAACGCGCCGTTTCGCGGTTCGATTTTATTTTCGGTCGGTTACGCGAGTGACTCGAGCGAGACGCTGATCGTCTCGTCGCCGTCATCAGACGCAGCCGCTTCTGATTGGCTCGCTGGAGTGGTTCGAGACGCCTCCGGCGTCTCGTCATCACGAGAGGCGCTTTGCGCCTCTCGAACGACTTCGCTCCCGAGAACGTCGACCGCGACGCGGACCTCGTACCCTGCGTAGTCGAACGCGACGCGACCGGCGCGAGGATGACCACGTCTGGTCGGCGCGAACGATCCGTTCAGCGCTTCGGGGTCGATCTCGTCCCACAGCGGCGGCAGCGTCAGCGGATCGCAGCGTTCGATGTCGCTCACCGCGTCGACGACGGCTTCGGGTATCGAATCGGACGGTGGCGAGTCCGCCGACAGCGAGTGGATAATCATCGAAATTGGTGCGCTCCCTGCTATTATAAGCTGTCTGCGGCTATAATCGGTTGCGAAATTCGAACTCCAACTATTCTGCGACCGTCTCCCGAGTGACATCCTCAGCCGACCGACCGAATCTCTCATTCTGCTGTCAACTCGATCCTATGCCATCCGTCTCACTATTCTCGTAGGATGGTGAACATATTCGGCGCCCGGTGTTCCACCGAGTTCCGTTCAGGCCTCCTAACGTCGGATATCGGGAGCGTCAGCGCATCCGGCATATATTTTAGGTTGGCCTAAAAATCGGTGCACTTTTATCGGTTTAGGTTGGCCTAAAGGTCGTATGCCGGACCTGAAATATCAACCGGATCGTCTCGATGACCGATCGGCGACGCGAGGTGTGCAGCCGTGATCGGTGACGAGTCCGACGCGGACGACCTCCTCGCCCAACAGGCCAGCCGCGAGTCGAACGCGCGGACCTATCCGCGGTCGCTGCCGCTGGCCATCGACCGCGCCGAGGGCGCCGTCATCGAGGACGTCGACGGAAACGAGTACGTCGACTGCCTCGCGGGCGCCGGGACGCTCGCGCTCGGACACAACCACCCCGCGGTCGTCGATCGAATGGAGCGCCTGCTCGAGCGCGACCGGGCGGTCCACACGCTCGATCTGACGACGCCGGTGAAAGAGCGGTTCGTCGATCGACTGCTCGAGAGCCTCCCCGACGAGTTCGCCGCGAACGCGAAGGTCCAGTTCTGCAGCCCGGCCGGGACGGACGCCGTCGAGGCCGCGCTGAAACTCGCCAAGACGGCGACGGGGAACCGGTCGATGCTGGCCTTTCAGGGCGGCTACCACGGGATGACCAACGGCGCGCTCAGTCTGATGGGCGACACGGCGGCGAAGGAGCCGATTCCGGGGCTGATGCCTGACGTCCACCACCTGCCCTACCCCCACGCCTACCGCTGCCCGTTCGGGCTGGGCGGCGACGAGTGTTGGCGGACGAGCGCCGAGTACGTCGAACGGACGCTCTCGAACCCCGACAGCGGGATCGTCGATCCCGCGGGGATGATCGTCGAGCCGGTCCAGGGCGAGGGCGGCGCGGTGCCGGCGCCGGCGGAGTGGCTTCAGGAGATGCGTCGGATCACCCGCGAACGGGACATTCCGCTGATCGTCGACGAGATCCAGACCGGACTCGGACGCACGGGCGAGCTGTACGCGGTCGAGCACGCGGACGTCGTCCCCGACGTGATGACTCTCTCGAAGGCCGTCGGCGGCGGGCTCCCGCTCTCGGTCGTCGTCTACGACGAGTCGCTCGACGTCTGGGAGCCCGGCGCCCACGCGGGGACGTTCCGGGGCAACCAGCTCGGGATGGCTGCCGGCGTCGCCACCATCGAGCACGTCCTCGAGAACGACCTCGACGACCGCGCCGCCGAGATGGGCGATCGGCTGCGGGACCACCTCGAGGAGACGGCCGCGACCTTCGACGTCGTCGGCGACGTCCGCGGGCGCGGGCTCATGCTCGGGATGGAACTCGTCGACCCCGACGGGGAGCCCGACTCGCTCGGACACTACCCCGCCGACGGCGACCTCGCGTCGGCGGTCCAGTCGGAAGCGTTCGACCGCGGACTGATCGTCGAGACCGGCGGTCGCCACGGGAGCGTCGTCCGGTTCCTACCGCCGCTGACGATTTCGAAATCGGAGGTCGACGAGGTCGGCGAGATCGTCCGCGAGAGCGTTCGCGCGGTCGTCGCCGACGATCGGACGCCGACGGAGGTGCCGACGTGACGGGGCAGCGCAGTGCGGTCGACCGGGACCGATCTCTCGCCGACGGGGACGATCCGACGCCACCGCCGACGGCCGCGACCGCGTTCCTCGGCAGCCCGGACGGCAACGCCGCCTACGCGGACGCAATCGACCGGGCGCGAGACGTCCTCCTCGAGTCGTTCGCGACGGCCGAGGGCCCCTACGCGGGGACCGACCACGGGACGCTTCGCGACCGACTGGCCGACCTGCAGGTCGTCCCCGACGACGGGTCGTCGATCGAGGACGCCCTCGAGACGGTCGCCGATGACGTGCTCGCGGACTCCGTTCGCGTCCACGATCCCGGCTGCGTTGCCCACCTCCACTGCCCGCCGACAGTCCCGGCGCTGGCCGCGGAGCTGTTGCTGTCGGGAACCAACCAGTCGATGGACTCGTTCGACCAGGCGCCAGCAGCGTCCGTGCTGGAAGAACGGGTCGTCGACGCCTGCTGTGACCTGTTCGACTATCCGACCGGCGCGGACGGCGTCTTCACGGGCGGCGGCACGGAGTCGAACTTCCTCGGCCTCCTGCTCGCTCGCGACTGGTACTGCGAGCGGCGGTTCGACCGCGACGTCCAGACGGAGGGACTCGGACCCGAAGCGGCGTCCGACCTCCGCCTCCTCTGCTCGGACGCCGCCCACTTCACAGCCGAACAGGCCGCCCACCACCTCGGGCTCGGCGAGAACGCGGTCGTCGAGGTCCAGACCGACGGCGATCGACGGATCGACCTCGAGGCGCTGGATTCGACCCTCGAGCGCCTCGAGGCCGACGGTCGCCACCCGTTCGCGATCGTCGCCACGGCCGGGACGACCAACTTCGGCAGCATCGACCCGCTCGCGGCGCTGGCGGACCGAGCCGCCGACCGCGACCTGTGGCTCCACGTCGACGCCGCCTACGGCGGGGCGTGCGCCGTCAGCGATCGGCTCCGGCCGAAGCTCGAGGGGATCGACCGCGCCGACTCCATCGCCGTCGACTTCCACAAACTGTTCTACCAGCCGATCAGCTGCGGGGCCTTCCTGCTCCGCGACGGCGACCGCTATCGGCACCTCGAGCGCAACGCAGCCTACCTCAACCCCGAGCGCGACGACGCGGCCGGGGTGCCGAACCTCGTCTCGAAGTCGACCCGGACGACCCGCCGGTTCGACGCGCTGAAGCCGTTCGTGACGTTCAACGCCCTCGGCCGGACGGGCGTGGCCGACTGCGTCGAGTACGTCTGCGAGCTGGCCGACGCGGTCGCCGACGAGATCCGGGCCGACCCGGCGCTGGAACTGTGCTGCGACCCCGAACTGAGCGCGGTGGTCTTCCGCTACCGGCCGGGTGACGAATCCGGTCCCGGTTCTTCCACTACCGCCGCCGTCGACCGCGTGAACCGGGCTATTCGCGACGAGCTGTTGGCCGACGGCGAGGTCATCCTCGCTCGCACCGAGGTCGACGGCACCGCCGCGCTGAAGCTCACGCTCCTGAACCCGAAAACGACGCTCTCCGACCTTCGAGGCGTCCTCGAGGCGGTCGTCGACCGCGGCGAGGCGCTCGAAACCGACCGAGAGGTGATCGATTCCGCATGACCCCACGACAGACGACACCCGAGACCGACGAGCACGGCGTCGACGCGACGCGAGTCGCGCGCGAGGCCACGCTGCACAGCTTCCTGAACTGCTACCGCCACGAGACCGGCGTCGGCGAGTTCGTCCCGGCTTCGGACGCGCCGATCGACCGCGACCCGGACAGCGGGCAGGTGCTGCGGATCCCGCTGGCGAACCAGGGAATCGAGTGTTTCGTTCCCGTCGACTATCGGTCCCCGACGGGCCGCCACCTGTTCGATCTGCCCGCCGCCTACCGCGCCGGAACCGGCGGGAGTTCGGGCGACTCGACCGACCTCGAGGCCGGCGGCGATCCGATCGAACTGGACTATACCACGCTGGCGACGCTCGCGACGAAGGAGCTCGAGCTCGCGCGCGGTGCCGACCCGAACCGCGACGACCTCATCGAGCGGGTCGTCCGCTCCTGTCGGAACGTCGAGCGGTACGTCGACGCCCGCGCGGACAACGCGGAAACACTGTACGGAACGGACTTCACCTTCCGCGAGGCCGAGCAGTCGCTGGTCTTCGGGCACCTCCGTCACCCGACGCCGAAGAGCCGTCGGGGGATGGAGCGCGACGCCGAGCGCTACGCTCCCGAACTCGAGGGCTCGTTCCCGCTGCACTACGTTCGGGCCGATCCCTCGATCGTCGAGAGCGAGTCCGCCCGCGACGACTCCGCCGCGGTGTGGGTCCGCGAGACCCTGCGCGAGGACCCGAACGCCGACGAGGCGGTCCTCGAGCGCCTCGCGGACGACGACGTGCTCCTGCCGGTCCACCCGTGGCAGGCCGAGCGACTGTTCGAGCGCCCCGAGGTGCAGGAGCTGGTCTCCGCGGGCAAACTCGAGTCGCTGGGGGAACTGGGACGGGAGTTCTACCCGACGACCTCCGTGCGGACGCTGTACGCGCCCGACTCGCCGTTCATGGTCAAGGGCTCGCTCGCCGTCGAGATCACCAACTCGCTGCGGACGAACAAGCGGCCGGAACTCGAGCGCGGGGTCGCGATCTCGGACCTGCTGGCGACCGAACTCGGCGACGACCTGCGCGATCGGTTCCCCGGCTTCGACGTGATTCGGGACCCGGCGTACCTGACGATCGATCCCGACGCGCTGGACGTCGAGGGCGACGAATCCGGCTTCGAGGTCGTCCTCCGGGCGAACCCCTTCCGGGGCGAGGACGCCCGGCGGGCGACGCCCGTCGTCGCGCTCTGTCAGGACGGGATCGGGGACGAAACCTCCCGGCTCGGCCGTATCGTCGAATCGATCGCCGAGCGCGAGGGTCGCGACGCCGCCGCGGTCAGCGAGGAGTGGTTCCGTCGCTACCTCGAGATCTCGGTGCGACCGCTGCTGTGGCTCTACCTCGAGCGGGGGATCGGACTCGAGGCCCACCAGCAAAACAGCGTCCTCACGCTGGACGAGGCGGGCTACCCCGACGAGTTCCGCTACCGGGACAATCAGGGCTATTACTTCCCCGAGAACGCGTACGACCGGGTCGAGGCCGTCTGTCCCGGCGTCGGCGAGCGCGCCGGCACCGTCTGTCCCGACGCGGTCGCCGACGAGCGGATCCGCTACTACGTCGTGCTCAACAACGCCCTCGGCGTGGTCAACGCCTTCGGGACCGCTGGGCTGGTCGACGAGCGGCGGCTGCTCGCCGTCCTTCGCGAGGAACTCGAGTCGCTCCGTGAGTTCGACCGGCCCGGAACGTCGATCCTGGATCCGCTGCTCGAGTCCGACACGGTGCCGCGCAAGGCGAACCTGCTGACTCGCTTCCGCGGGTTGGACGAACTCGAGGCGTCCTCGCTCGACGAGCAGTCGGTCTACGCTGACGTGCAGAATCCGCTCGTCGACCTGCCGGGAGACGACTCCGCTGACGCGGCCGAGTCACCGGACGCGCCGGAACCGGAGGTGGGCCGATGACGGCGCGAGAGACCACTCGCGGCCCGCACGCGACGGTCGTCTCGGAGTACGAGTTCGAGTATTACGACGAGACGATCGACCGCCACATCGGCTTCCGACCGGTCGACCTCGAGCGCGACCTCGGCCGCCTGCACGCGTGGCTGGGTTCCGACCACGTCAAACCCTACTGGGACCTCGACGAGCCGCTGCCCGAGTTCCGCGAGACGCTCCGGGAGAAGCTCGCGGACGACCATCAGACGCTGTACGTCGGCTGTCTCGATCACGTCCCGATGAGCTACTGGGAGCGCTACTGGGCCGCCGAGGACGATCTGGCGGCGTACTACGACGCCGAGCCGGCCGATCAGGGGATGCACGTCCTGATCGGACCGCCGGAGTACCTCGGCGAGGGGTACGCGACGCCGCTGCTCCGGGCGATGATGGCCCTCGAGTTCAGCCACCCCGAGACCGATCGGATCGTCGCCGAACCCGACGCGCGCAACGACGCGGTACTGGCGGTCCTCGAACGGTGCGGCTGCGAGCTCCGGCGTCAGTTCGAGTTCCCGGAGGAGGAGAAGACGGCGACCCTCGTCGTCTGTACGCGCGAGCAGTTCGAACGCGAGATTTGGCCGCCGACCGCGACCGCGGACGGGGACGAAGCGGACGACGCAGACGACGCGGACGCACGACCGGCCGAGGTGAGCGACGATGACTGAGGAGGACCGCGCCATCACCGTCGTCGACGGTGACGACGCGATCGCCGACGACGACGCCTCCGAACCCGTCATCGACCGCGGTCACTACGACGTCCTGGGCGTCGGTCTCGGGCCGTTCAACCTCGGACTCGCGGCGCTGCTGGACGGCGCGGAGCCCGACCCCGACCTCGAGGCGGTCTTCCTCGAGCGCGAGCCCGGGTTCGCCTGGCACGAGGGGATGCTGATCGAGGGGGCCACGCTCGAGGTGCCGTTCCTCGCGGATCTGGTGACGATGGCCGATCCGACGAACCCGTACAGCTTCCTCAACTACGTCCGCGAGCGGGACCGAATCTACGAGTTCTACTTCTACGAGACGTTCCAGATCCCCCGTCGCGAGTACGACGACTACCTGCGATGGGTCGCCGAGACGGTGCCGACGACGCGGTTCGGCCGGGAGGTGACGAGCGTCGAGTACGAGGCTGCGGACGCGGGCGACGAGCGTGGCGGCGCCGACGGAACGGACGATGACGGAACGGCCGACGGCGGGACGTTCGTCGTCGAGGCCGTCGCCCCCGAGACGGGCCAACGCTACCGCTACCGGGCTGACGACCTCGTCATGGGCGTCGGCTCCCGGCCCGCGCTGCCGGAGTTCGCCCGCGACCACGCCGACGGGGACGCTCCCCTGTTCCACACCGCCGACTACCTCGAGCGTCGCGCGGACGTCCTCGAGGCCGACTCGATCACCGTCGTCGGATCGGGACAGAGCGCCGCCGAGGTCGTGCTGGACCTGCTCGAGCGACAGTCCGCCAACGGATTCCGACTCGACTGGCTCACCCGCTCGGACGGCTTCTTCCCGATGGAGTACTCGAAGCTCGGCCTCCAGCACTTCACGCCCGAGTACACGGAGTACTTCTACGACCTGCCCCAGTCGCGCAAGGACGAGTTGCTGCCCGACCAGGACCTGCTGTACAAGGGGATCGATCCCGAGACCAGCGAGCGGATCTACGACACACTCTACGAGCGCTCGATCGGCGACCGCGACCCCGACTTCGGCATGCTCGCGACGACCGCGGTCCGCGATATCGAGCGCCTCGAGGGCAGCTACTGGCTCGAGTGCGAACAGCACCAGCAGGGCCATCGGTTCGCCCTCGAGACCGACGCCGTGATCTTCGGGACGGGCTACCAGCGGCCGACGCCGACCTTCCTCGAGCCGATCGCCGACCGGATCGCGTTCGACGACCGGGGCCGGTTCCGCGTGAGCGAGGACTACCGCCTCGAGGGAGACCTCGGCGGGGCGGACGACGACGGCGGCCGCGTGTTCGTCCAGAACGCCGAGATGCACACCCACGGCGTCGGCACGCCGGACCTCGGGCTGGGCTGTTACCGGAACGCGGTCATCATCGAGCGACTCGCCGGCCGCGAGGTGTACCCGATCGATCGGGACACCGTCTTCCAGGACTTCGACGTCGACCAGTTCGCCGACCACGCGCCGGTTCGCACCGACGCGCCGCGATCGCTTGCACCCGATACGGAGTAATTCATGCAGAATCCACGACACGACACCGAGACGGAGTACGGACTCGACGGCATCGACACGCTAGACGACGTGCTGACCGAGGACCGCTGGGCCGACGTCGGGCAGGAGCTGCTCGCGAAGATCCTGCGGGAGTTCACCTACGAGGATATCATCGAGCCCGAACCGGTCGACGACGACCGAGCCGATGACGACTCGAATGGCGAGTGGGCCACTTACGAGATCGACCTCGAGGGGATCCGCTACCGCTTCGACGCCGTCGAGCGGTTCTGGGACACCCTCGGCGTTCGCGCCGATTCGATCGAGCGCGACGCCGGCGACGGGTTCGAACCCGCCGACGATCCCCTCAAGTTCGTCGTCGACATCGAGCCGACGATCGACATGGACTCGATCACGGCCAGCCACCTCGTCCGCGAGTACACGAACACGCTGCTCGCGGACGCCCACATCGACGCCGAGGACGGCGACGATACCGACGCCGAGAAATCGGTCCTCGACATGTCCTACGCCGAGATCGAGGGCGAGATGACCGGCCACCCGTGGCTCACGTTCAACAAGGGCCGTGTCGGCTGGGGGTACGACGACTACCGCGACTACGCGCCCGAGCGCGCCGAGTCGATTCGGCTCTCGTGGTGTGCCGTCTCGCGCGAGGCCGCCGAGTTCGTGAGCGTCGAGGAGCTCTCCCACGAGTCGCTGCTCGAGTCGGAGCTCGACGGCCACTACGGGCAGTTCCGCGCGGAACTCGAGGACCGCGGCCTCGATCCCGACGAGTACCTCTTCCTGCCGGTTCACGACTGGCAGTGGGAGAACACCGTCGTGCCGCTGTTCGGCAAACAGCTCGCGACGAACGAGATCGTGCCGCTGGGGCGGGGTCCCGACGAGTACCTGCCGATGCAGTCGATCCGGACGTTCGTCAATGCCGACGAGCCCGGCAAGCACAACGTCAAGCTCCCGATGCGGATCAGCAACACGTTAGTTTGGCGCGGGCTCCCCGGCGAGCGGACCGAAGCCGCGCCGCTGGTCACGGAGTACGTCAAGGACGTCCGGGACTCGGACCCGTTCCTGCGCGACGAGTGCGAGGTCGTCCTCCCCGGCGAGATCGCCGGCGTGAACTTCGATCACCCGACGTTCGACGCGCTCGAGGCCCCGGCCTACCAGTACAAGGAACTGCTTGGCACCGTCTGGCGCGAGAGCGTCACGGGCCTGATCGACGACGGCGAGCGGGCGATGACTCTCTCGTCGCTACTGCACGTCGAGGACGGCGAACCCGTGATCTCGAAGCTGGTCGACCGTTCTGACCTCGAGCTCGAGGCGTGGCTCGACGAGCTGTTCGCCACGATGCTCCCGCCGCTGCTGCACTACCTCTACCGGTACGGGACCGCCTTCTCGCCCCACGGGGAGAACACGATCCTCGTCCTCGAGGACGACCGCCCGTCGCGGCTCGCGGTCAAGGACTTCGTCGACGACGTCAACGTCGCCGAGGCGCCCCTCGAGGAACTGCAGGATCTGCCCGACGACCTCGAGGACGTTCTGCTGTCCGTGCCGCCGGAGGAACTGCGCCTGTTCGTCGTCTACGGGCTGTTCGTGGGCGTCTATCGATATCTCTCGGACCTGCTGGCCCGTCATCACGACTACCCGGAGGAACGGTTCTGGGGGCAGGTCCGGGCCGCGATCGAGGACTACCACGAGCGGTTCCCCGAGCTCGAGGTGCGGTTCGAGCTGTTCGACCTGCTCGAGCCGGCGCTCCCGAAATTGACGCTGAACCGCAACCGGATCGTCGATTTCGGCTACGGCGACCGCCCCGAGCGGCCCCACGCCATCGAGCACGGCACCGTGCCGAACCCGCTGTCCGAAGTCGACCCCGAGCGGTGACCTGAGCGGTCCGCGGCTCGGTGACGGATACGCCTCCCGTCGTTACGGACGCGACCGCAACGGCGGCGAAGCGAGCCGGAAGGTCGGCCGATCGCGGACGAAGTCCGTCAGGATCTCGCTTCGCGCCCGAATCTCCCGGGGCGCGTGGGCGTCCGAGCCCAGCACGAACGCGATATCTCGCTCGACGAACGGCTCGAGGGCGTCGGGATTCGGGTGGAGCCGTCCCAGTCCGCGCCGCGCGCGACCGGCGTTGAGTTCGGGGACGGTCGACGACGACGCGAGCGCGTCCGCGACGGCGCGGTAGTGCGCGTCGGTCGTGAGCCCGCGGAGCGGTTCGATGCGCTCGGGCAGATCGACGTGGCCGACGACGTCGAACAGCTCCGACTCGATCGATCGGACGAGCGCCTCGTAGTAGGCGTCGACGACGGCCCGACGCTCCGCGCGGGACCGATCCGCGACGGTGGCGGCGGCCGTCACGTCGCAGCCCTCGACGAGGTGGACGCTGCCGATCGCGTACTCGAAGTCGGCGTCCTCGAGGAACGCCTCGAGTCGCGCCTCGGTTCCGGGAACGTAGTTGCACTCGACGGCGTCGAAGACGTCGATCGGGTACCGCTCGCGAAGCTCGTCGATCCGATGGCGGCGCCGTTCGTACGTCTCGACCAGATCGAACCGATCGCGGCGGCCGTGGTCGTCGTCGACGAGGATGCAGTGGTCCGTGAGGCCGACCCCGTCGTAGCCGGCCGCGACGGCGGCCTCGATCATCGACGCCATCTCGGAGCCGTCCGAAAACCGCGTGTGCGTGTGGAGGTCGTACCGCGGGGCTGGGTTGTCGCCGCGCTCGCGGTCCGACCCGCCGGCGCCGTCAGGCCGACGGCGCATTCCGCCCCTCCCCGTCGCCGGCCACGTCGACGAGGCGCTGTCCTTCCAGCTTCGGCACCGCGGTGTGGACGTCGATCCGATTGCTGTACTCGAGCAGGTCGCGAACGCGGATGTCGGCCTTATCGACGCACTTCGCCAGCTTGCCGGCCTCGATGATCTCCTGGTAGGCGGCGAGCTCCGCCTCGCTCGGCGGGTTCCCGTCGAGATAGCGCCGGACGAGCACGGCCCCGACGGTGTCCTCCGGCGACGGCTTCAGCTCCGACCCCGCGGCGACCGGGATGGTCGGTTTGTCGTCGCCGCGCAGGTGGTCGGCGACGGCGGCCGCGTTCGCCGTCGCGCCGACGTAGATATCGATGTCGTCACCGCCGCGCTTGCGCAGGTCGGTGACCGCGGCGCCGCCGTTCGTCGACGTGATCGCGGTCGGTCGACCCTCGACGTCGACCTCGTGGACGTAGCTGGGCGAGTTGAAGAAGTCGTACCCCTCCGTCGGCGTGTAGTCGTCGCTGCTGCTGCCACCGATCTTCGCGTCCGGATGGTCCTTCAGGAACGCGAACTCGTCGCCGCGTTCCTCGGGCACGTGAACGTACTCGGCGCCGGCGGCGAACAGTTCCAGCACGGTCGTCGAGTAGTGGGTCACGTCGATGACGACGTAGTTGGCCGGTTCGGGCTCCTGCGGGAGCTGTCCTCGAGACGGAATCAGCCCGTCGGCGTACTGTGCGTCGATCTCGAGCGGTGGCTGCGAGGCCATACTCCGTCATTCCACGACCCGACCGTGAACTCGTATATGTGGCGTACGGACCGAACTCCGTGCTAAACAGTGACGTATGTTTGACGGTAGATCATCCCGATTAGCCGCCCAGGGCGGCGATCGAGACGACGACGACGGCCAGCAATCCGACGAGGAACACGACGTCGAACGGACGCTTGGAATCGAGTACGGACGTCGGAATTGACCGCGAACGAAAAAGGGGCGTCGGGACCGTCGAGTTTCGAGGCCTCGGCTCCGCCGATCGGCCAGTCGGTGCGCGTCGGTGACGCCGCCGAAAGCCGCTCAGTCCTCGGTCGTCGTCTTCTCGACGTCGAGTTCGCCCTGGTAGATCTCCGCGCCGTCCTGGGCGACCTTCTCCGCCAGAACAGCACATTTGACCCGCATCGGCGAGATGTCGACACCGAGCATGTCGATGACGTCGTCGCGGTTCATCTCCTGGAGCTCCTCGAGGGTCTTCCCGCGGAGCTCCTTCGAGAGCATGCTCGCGGAGGCCTGGCTGATGGCACAGCCGTCGCCCTTGAACGCGACGTGCTCGATCGTCTCCTCGTCGTCGCCGAGCTTGACGTCCATGCGAATCTCGTCGCCACACATCGGGTTCTCGCCGATATGGGTGAACGTCGGATCCTCGAGCTCCCCGTAGTTACGGGGGTTCTTGTAGTGGTCGAGGATCTGCTGTCGGTACATATCCGAGCCCAGTCCCATTGGTAGTCCCGAATAGACGCGAGAGTTGTAAAAGGGTTCCGGGGCCGACGCTGCTCCGGTATCGCGAGCGGTCCGACTGCGGTCACAAACGGGCGCTACTCGGCGGACGCGTCGCTGGCGTCGGTACAGTTCTCCCTCGACGCGGTCCATCGACCGCGGGAAACGGTTGGCGGTCGATACCGCTACGGCGATCCCTGGTCGACGGGGGGATTGAGGTAGCAGGCATCGACGACCACGAGCGCGCCGATAGTCGCCGCGCCGAACATCGCGTGCACTACCGGCAGGCGCAGAACGTGTGCCGCGACCAGCGCAACCGTAAACGCGACCGGGACGACCCCCAAGAGGAGGTCGTACCGGCTGGCCTCGGCGAGAACATCGACCAGGGTCTCGAAGGGATCTCGTCGGGGACGGCCGATCGTCCTCTCTTGCATCGTTCTCACCTCGGCACCGCCTAGTACCGTGGCGATTCCCAAAAACCCTACGCGAGTTTGTTGTTGTTCCCGAACTGATGGCTCGAGGACCGATCGGACCGCGACGCCAACGCTCGAGGCGCCCGGATCAGCGCTCGCCGGTCAGTTCGGCGTCGAACTGCGCGACGTACTCGCGGACGAACGCCGCGCGTCGCTCGGCGAGTTCCCGGCCGACGTCGGTGTACATGCGCTCGGGGAGGCCGAGGATCTTCTCGTGGAGGTGGTTGTACTGTGTAGCCCCGGCGGCCGTCTCGTCGTCGGCGACCGGCACTGCGGGATCGTAAATCGGCTCGCCCAGCGCGCCGCCGTGGGCGAAGGTGCGCGCGATCCCGACCGCGCCGAGCGCGTCGAGGTTGTCCGCGTCGCTGACGATCTCGGCCTCGAGGCGCTCGGGTTCGACGGCGTTCGAATAGCGGTGGGCGCGTACGCAGTGGGCGACGGCGTCGATCGTCGCCGGATCGGCGCCGACGTCCTCGAGGATGCGACGCGATTCGCGGGCGCCCCACGCCGCGTGATCGTCGATCTCGCCGGCGTCTTCCTTCCCGCGGCCGATGTCGTGCAGGAGGACGGCGAGGCGGACGATCCGGTCGTCGATTTCATCGCTTGGATGGCGGTCGATCAGCGTCTCCGCGAGCGTCTCGACGCGTTGGACGTGGTGCCAGTCGTGGGCCGGCGGTGCCGCCTCGAAATAGCTGCGCGCGCGGGTTCGGACTGCCTCGAGCATAGCCGTCGATTTTTCCGAGGGGAAATAAACGCGCCGTCCTCGAGCAGGCGAGGTCGCCACTCCGCGGTCGAGTTCGCGGCGCCGACCGAGGCGGCCGACGTCGCGTCGCACCCGTGTCCGGTCACGCCCCCTCGAGCACGGACTTCCGCAGACACGCGGCCGACGCGGGACAGAGTTCGTCGAACTCGGTCGTCTCCCGAATCGCGGACGGCGCGTCGGTCCGTTCGACGTACTCGTAACCTCGCTCTGCGAAGAACTCGGCCGCGGTCGTCGTCAGCAGGTACAGCGTCTCGACGCCGTCGGCTCGCGCCCGCCGCTCCAGCGCCGCACAGAGGGCCGTGCCGTACCCGTCGGCTCGCGCCGATCGCTCCACGACGACAGATCGGAGCAGCCCGTCAGTGCCGTAACGCTCGAGGCCGCCGACGCCGATTCGCTCGTCCCCGTCATAGCCGACGTAGAACCGCGCGGGCGACGACCGGACGTCCGCCGACGGCAACCCCTCGTCCGACAGCAGTCGCTCGACATATGGAAGGTCGCTCTCGTCGGCCCGCCGAAGCACGACCGTCACGCTGCTCACGCTCGTGGCACCCACGCGAGTCGACTAATACTTTCGCCGGAGCGCGGTCCGGCCCGGTCAAACCGACGGGGTGCACCCGGACACGTCGTATCGGAGTTCGACGAGTCCGCTCTCGAACGACGTACACTCGAGCGTCTCGAGAGCGCGTTCCGCACCGTCGTCGGCGAAGAGACGGATGCCCCCGCCGAGCAACACCGGAACGACCGTCAGACGGATCTCGTCGACGAGTCCCGCCCGAAGAAACGACTGCGCGAGCGCCGCGCCGCCGACGAGCCAGATGCGGTCGTACCGCTCCTCGAGCCCGTCGCCCAACTCGCGGAGATCGCCGGCGACCAGTTCGACGCGGTCGGTCGCGAGCGGGAGGTCTCGGCCCGTGACGACGACCGTCGGTTTCTCCCCGTAGGGCCACTCGTCGAACGACAGGATCTGTTCGTACGTCCGCGAGCCCATGACGAGGCAGTCGATTCCGGTAAAGAACGCCTCGAAACTCCTGTCGTCTTCGCTCTCGTCGTCGCTCGCGTACGCCTCGAGCCACTCGACGCCGCCGTCTGCGGTCGCGATGAACCCGTCCAGACTGGCGGCGATGTACAGCGTGACGGTCCCTCGAGTCATCGCCGCGTCTAGGTCGCCGACGGCGATAGCTCGCGCGGTCGATCGAGGGCCACGGCTCCTCGAGTGGGTGGAAGACGCGAAATCGAGATCGTGGACGATAGTGTGAGGACTGAGAACCGATTACGCGAACAGCTGTCGCGCGTCGTCCAGCGCCGCGACCAGCTTGTCGACTTCCTCTCGCGTGTTGTAGACGTAGAACGACGCTCGAGTCGAGGCCGGTACGCCGAGCTTGTCGTGAAGCGGCTGGGTACAGTGGTCGCCGGCCCGAACCGCGATCGTGTGGTCGTTCATGATCGAGGCCAGGTCGTGGGCGTGGACGCCCTCGACGTTGAAGCTGACGAGGCCGCCGCGGTCTGGACCCGGCTCGGGGCCGTAGATCTCGACGTCCTCCTCGCTCTCGAGTTGCTCGTAGGCGTAGCGGGCGATCTCCTCCTCGTGGGCCTGGATCCGTTCCATGCCGATGTCCTCGAGCCAGTCGATGGCAGCCTCGAGGCCGACGGCTTCGGCGATCTGGGGCGTTCCGGGTTCGAACTTCCAGGGCAGGTCGCCCCACGTGGACTCCTCGTAGGTGACCTTTCGAATCATGCCGCCGCCGTAGAGGTACGGCTCCATCTCCTCGAGGAGGTGCTGCTTGCCGTAGAGGACGCCGATGCCGGTGGGACCGGCCATCTTGTGTCCGGAGAAGGCGTAGAAGTCGGCGTCGATGGCCTCGACGTCGACGGGGCGGTTGGGGACCGCCTGCGCGCCGTCGATAAAGGAGAGCGCCCCGTGTTCGTGGGCGAGATCAGTGAGTTCGGAGACGGGATTGACCGTTCCCAGCGTGTTCGAGACGTGGACCGCCGAGAGGATGGCGGTGTCGTCGTCGATGAGTTCGCGGGCGTGGTCCATGTCCAGACGGCCGTCATCGTCGATGCGGATGTACTCGACGTCGGCGCCGGTCTTCTCGCCGATCTGCTGCCACGTGACCAGCGAGGCGTGGTGTTCCATCTCCGTGAGGACGACCCGATCGCCGGGCCCGAGTTCGTTCAGGCCCCACGCATAGGCGACGAGGTTCTCGCTCTCGGTCGTGTTCTTGGTGAAGATGACCTCCTCGCGGCCGTCGGCGTTGATGAACTCGGCGACGCGGTCGTGGGCCTCCTCGTAGAGAATCGAAGCCTCCTGACTGAGGTGGTGGATCCCCCGGTGGATGTTCGCGTTGGACTCGCGATAGTAGTCGCTCATTGCGTCGACGACCGGGTCGGGGGTCTGGGTCGTCGCCGCGTTGTCGAGGTAGACGACCTGCTGGCCGTCGAACTCGCGCTCGAGGATGGGGAACTCGTCGCGAATCGCTCCGACGTCGAGCGACTCGAGGTTCTGTTGACTCATTGTCTAACCGGAGGAACCCCAGACAAAACACTCCTTCGGTCGAGGCACTCGAAGCCGTCGTCTGCGACGGACGATACGCGAAAAACGGGATGCGGGAAGCGGTGGATAGTGGACGGAGTGGTGGGAGTGGTGGGGAGTGGTTTGGGAATGGTGGGTCGGTGGGTGGGTGCCTCGGCAGGGATGTTGTCGAATCGTCCAGTATCCCGCCCTGCCATCTTCGTGTTCTCTTTCGATCGACATATCGATGTTCCCAAACTATGTTGGGTGTCTGTTGGTACGCCGACTCGAGTCCCCGATTGCGGGCGTAGTCGGTCTCGGACGGCCGTTCTGCGGAGAGCGTTCCGCGGAGGGCGTTCGATTCCGTCGGAGTTTCCGATCGTGAAGCCGCGATCCAGCGATTATGTGAACCGTGTGTCTCGAATGCGATGTATGACCGCGATAGAGACGTCCGGCCTGACGAAAACGTACGGCGACCTCGTCGCCGTCGACGACCTCAACCTCTCGGTCGAGAAAGGAGAGGTGTTCGGCTTTCTGGGGCCCAACGGCGCCGGGAAGTCGACGACGATCAACATGCTGCTCGATTTAACCCGCCCGTCCGCGGGCTCGGCGACGGTGCTCGGCTACGACGCACAGACCGAAGCCGACGCGATCAGTCCCCGAGTCGGTGTCCTCCCCGAGGGGTTCGACATCTACCCGCGCCTCTCGGGGCGCCGGCACGTCGAGTTCGCGATCGAGACCAAGGACGCCGACAACGATCCCGACGCGATCATCGAGCGCGTGGGCCTCTCCGCCGATGACGCCGATCGGCCCGCGGGCGACTACTCTAAGGGGATGTGCCAACGCCTCGCGACCGGAATGGCCCTCGTCGGCGACCCCGACCTGCTGATCATGGACGAGCCCTCGAGCGGCCTCGACCCCCACGGCATCCGGGAGATGCAGGACCTGGTTCGCGCCGAGGCCGAGCGCGGAACGACCGTCTTCTTCTCGAGTCACATCCTCCAGCACGTCGAGGCGGTCTGTGACCGCGTGGGCGTGTTGAACGACGGCGAACTCGTCGCCGTCGACACCATCGAGGGGCTCCGCGAGGACATCGGCGGCGGCGCGACGATGGAACTGACCCTCGTCGAGGCGGCCGCAGGCCTGCGCGAGACCGCCGCGTCGATCGCCGGCATCACCGACGTCGTCGCGTCCGACCACGCCCTCGAGTGTACGGTCACCGATCCGGCCGCGAAAGCGGACCTCGTGATCGCGCTCGACGACGCGGGGGCGACGATCGAGGACGTGCGGATCGATGACGTCTCGCTCGAGACGCTGTTCACGGCGCTGACGAACGGCGACGAGAGCGAGGCGGCGACCGAGACGGAGACTGCTTCCGCGACCGCGTCGGAGTCGGGGGTGGCTCGATGAGCGGACACATCGGCACCGTCGCCCGCAAGGAGTTCGAGGACGCCGGGCGCTCGAAATTGCTGTGGTCGCTGATCGGACTGCTCGTCGGACTGGTCACCGTCGGCTACGTCGCGATCTGGTACACGGCCGACGACGTCACCGCGGCGGAGGTGCTCAGCTTCGTCGGCACGCCCCTGCAGGTAATTCTCCCCATCGCGGCGCTGATCGCCGGTTACATGGCCGTCGTCGGGGAGCGACGCTCGGGGAGCATCAAGCTCCTCTTGGGCCTGCCGCCGAACCGGACCGACGTCGTCTTCGGGAAGCTACTTGGCCGGACGGCCGTCGTCACCGCCGCCGTCGCGCTCGCCTGCCTCGTCTCGCTGGTCCTCAGCGCGGTCCTGTTCGGCTCGGTTCCGTTCGTCGACTGGCTCGGCTTCGCCGCCGTCTCCGCGCTGTTCGGGGCGGCCTTCGCCGGACTGGCCGTCGGCACCTCCGCCGCCGTCTCCACCCGGGGGAAGTCGATGGCGATCGTCGTCGGGATCTACATGATTCTCATCGCGCTGTGGGAGCTCATCACGGCGGGTCCCTACCACCTCATCTACGGTGAGGGACCGCCGGTCGAGGCCGAAACCTGGTACCTCCTCCTCGAGCAGTTCAATCCGATCTTCGCCTACACTAACCTGATCAGCCAGATCGTCGAGGGATCGGTGTTCCCGTTCCAGTTCCAGTACGGGCTCCAGTCGGCCGGGGCCTACGGGATGACGCCCGCCGAACGCTATCCCGGCGACGCGCCGTTCTACCTCCAAGACGAGTTCGGCGTCGTCGTCCTGCTGTGCTGGCTGGTCGTCCCCGTCGCGATCGGCTACTATCGGTTCAATCGGACGGATCTTTGAACGACTCGAACTGATTTCCCCGTTCGGTCCGACCGACTCGCGCGGTGGCGCACTGTCGACGGACTCGAGCGCGGCGAGGGGCCGTCGATGACATCGTGCGAGATCGCTACCTTCGTATTCCCAACCGAGATCCGTATCAGCGTTTCCAAACCGTTTCGATATCAGCGGCCGCGATCGAAGCGGGCGGCCGAGCGCTCGTCGCTCGGCGGTTCACATCTTTAGTGTGTAGAGCGCACCCAGAGACGGTCGGACACTTCCTCAAGAAGCGAACGGGAAGACCTCGCAAATTCCCGCTGCAGAAAACCCGACAGTTGCGTTCGCTTAGACCGTTCGAATGATTTCTGCGAATGTTTCTCAGCAACCCACACAAAATATATGCGTGTACTCGGAGTATATACCACTATGAGTTCCCAGTCCGACACTGATGAAGGTACTGACGACGAGGAGAACCAAAAGAACGAACTGCTCGATCGTCTGCTGAGTTTCTTCGCGACGTTCCTCCCGTAAGTCGCCGAAAGCTCGGTCCGTGAGATTTCCTTCACAACAGTGGCTGTCGGCCCGAGTTCGCCGTACTGGAACGCAGTGATCCTTGGCCAGACTGGCCGAAGACAGATCCACTGTGTCGCTCCGAACCTCGAATCCCAAAGCGCGAGTTCACCAGTACAGAGCGGGCGGAAGCAGAGATACCCCATCGCACTCTCCGTCCAGAGGGCTACGTTGCGAACCGACCGCTTCAAGAGAGGTTTCCAATGGCATCTGACGTCAATCGCTTGCACCCGTTCAGTGCGTTGCGAATCGCGTTCCGGAGAGGGTTCCTCGGGTTCTCGGCACCGATCTTCTTCGGTATGATCGCAGCTAGCATCTTCCCGATTGATCTGATCTGGGCACTGCGTCTCAGTCCCATTGGATTCATCGTTGGCGTCTGCTACGGTCTCACGTATTACTACCAATTTACCTACGAGATCACGTCGGACACGTTCGACATCACCTCTGGTGTCTTCGCTCGTCGCTCCCGTGAGATCCCGTATCGACGGATTCAGAACGTCGATGTGTCGCAACGGATGACTCAGCGACTGCTCGGATTGGCCGTCGTCTCGATCGAAACGGCCGGTGACAGCGACGCCGAAGCGATGCTGGATCTCGTCGACGAGGACGAAGCCGATCGGATTCGGACGGAGATACGTCGTCAGACAGCCGCCGCTGGTACTACGGACGACGCCGACGGGGCAGCCACGACGGAGCCGAGCAGCGGCGCGGATTCCGACGACACCGGCCGCGAGGAAACCGCTCGACCGGACCGCGAACCGACGCTGTTGTTCGAACTGAAACTCCGCGAACTACTGCTGTACGCCGTCTCCTCGTTCCGATGGGACACCATGCTCTTTCCGCTTTTGCTGTTTCTCTGGATAACTGACGGGGATCTTCGATCCGCGTTGTTGCCGCAGTTCATGTTCGAGATCGCCCGTCCCTTCGGCGGGCCTGCATCGCTCGATGGCGCTGCGGGCAGTGCCCTCGTCGTGCTGCTCGTGATCGCCTTGATCCAGTGGGCGCTCCTCACGTATCTCGCCAGTATCCTCTACAAGATCGGTAACTACTACGGGCTCCGCCTCGGTCGACAGGGATCCGATCTCGTCTACGAACGCGGTCTGGGCCGACGGTACAGCGGATCGATTCCGTTCGATAAAGTCCAGTCCGTAACGGTCACCGATAATCCCGTTCAACGGTTGATGGGCTACGCCGGACTGTGGGTCGAAACCGCTGGATACGGACCCAGAAGCGGCGGCAGTAATCAATCGGTCGTTCCCCTCGCAGACGCGTCTCGCGTCTCCCGCTTCGGAGAGTTGCTGACCGGTATCGACCGACCTGAGTTTCGGCGTCCACCGACGACCGCTCGACGCCGCTATTTCGCCCGCTATTCGCTCGTGGCCACCGGTGTGGTCGCCGGCGCTTTCGCGATCGCCCAGTTGACTACCGTCGAGCGGTGGCGGTTCTCCGTCCTCGCCTTTGCGGCCGTTCCGCTCGCTGCCCACCTGAAATACGCCCATTTGGGGTACGTCGTCGGCGACGAGCACCTCGTTATCCGGCGCGGATTCTGGCGACGCCGAACGACCATCGTCCCCTACTATCGGATTCAGACCGTCTCGACGCGCCGATCGATCTTCCAGCGTCGACTCGGACTCGCCTCTCTCGTCGTAGACACGGCCAGTTCACGGACGTTTACCTGGAGAACACCAGTAATCTACGATATCGAACTCGAGAGGACTCGTGATATCCACTGTGCCAGTCGAGAGCACCTACAACGGTCGCTCCGGGAGCACGCGCACAGAGTTACACGGATGACGTGAGTTCACGGACCGTTCGTCGAATTCGAAATAAGTTCCGAATCGGGCAGTGCGGTCCAGTCAAGTGGACCGCTGTGCAGACGATCGTGCTCGCGTCTCCTTCAGAAGTACGGAATATCGACGTCGATAATATCACCGTCCGCGCCTGGTCCGCAAACGCCGAGTCCGGACGATTTGCAGATGGTCGCTGCGAGGTCGTCACCGCAACCGCTCGCTTTCTCAGCGACCCAACATACACCATTCACGAACGCGAGACAGCCCACCGGTCCGACGACCGTGATGCCGAGCAGTCCACAGAGGAATCCGCCGAACGCTCCGCACACGTTCCGACAGATCAGTTTCGAAGCGTAGTAACAGCCGCTACATGAATTGATGTTCAGTGAGTCGGGGAGATCCGGCAGCGCCGGGGTGACGGTTCCGCTTCGTTGTAGGTCGTTCGTGAACTGACGGAGCGACGCCTCGTCGGGCCGGATCTCTCGCTTTTCGATCGTCGACTCCGTACCCGCTGCAGGACTGAGGTTCGTCCCCGACGGATACTCGTCGCTCACGGACAGTTCGTATCGATCTACCTTTTCGAGAAGACCATCGTCGTAATAGTTCTCGACGTCGAGCTGCGCGAACTCGATCTCATGCGTATCCAGATCACGGCCGATGATGATCCCGGCACGAGCGTCCGACTCGACACCGCTGAGTTCGTACGCGACGACCTCGCGGCGTAGCGCATCGGCCTCTGCCCGACCCGCATCGATAGCGTTGAGGTCGAACTCGAACTCGTATCCCAACTCAGTTGCTGTCTCGAGCAGGTCGTCAAACGCTTCGGTTTCTTTGATCTCTTCGGCGAGTGCGAGCTTTTCCGATCCTTCCAGGATCGTAATCGGATCCGACGCCGCCCCATCTCCCGACGTGCCATCGGCCGCTGCGACAGTAATCGACATGGTGGCTGCAATTCCGGTCATTCAGGCACTACTGAGTCCTTTTAACACGTCACGCCTATCGATATTGTTGTCCTTATCGGACATACAATTTATACTAAATGGTTGGGTAATAATAATTTTTCTATTGATAAGATACATATTTTAGAGAATATAATAATCAGAAATGTATGTTGTATTCAACTATTGAAGGTTCAGATATTGGTGGAAATCGAGTGTCTATGTGGGCGTGAGTGCTACAATGGACCAGTGTGAGAATCTACGACGGAAATCATAGATCGAAATGAAAAAGCGGTAGTGGGCCGCATCAATATGTCGAATTGACAGTAGTAACACGGAGTCCACGAGCTGAGTCGGAGCCGTTCCGAACCGGTTCCCGATACCGAGGCTGAACTTCTCCTTGTGAGAGTGCCCGGCACAGACGGACAGACGGCTCACGGATTTTCGTCGTCATCCGTTCTGTCTCCGTGATCACGCTGTCAGAGGGATCTATCCATCGATCTCCGTTTCCGGGGCGTGAACGGCCAGAACCCTCCTCGAGAACTCGCTTCGTCCCTCGGAACACGACCGATGACCTTCGAGTTGTCTCCGGGCTCAAACCGATAAATCTCCGTCGAATCGAATCGTCTCCGCCGCCTTCGAACGCCGCCCGCCTGCGCTACATCCACAGCAACTGCGCGTGCAGCGTCGAGCCGACCTCGAGCACGTTCGCCTCGTCGACAAAGCCCTCTTCGATGGCGAGTTCGACGGCGCGCGTGCCGACGAGGTTCGCGACGGCCGCCCGCGAGAGGCTGTCGACGACGGCGCTCTCGTCGGCGCTCTCGCCACCGTAGAACTCCTCGGTGACGGTCAGCGAGATGTCGTCGCTCTCGAAGGTTTCGCCGAGGACGTCCTCGTCGCAGACCGCCACGAGCAGTCCCTCCTGGGTCTGCCGTTCGTTGACGAGCATTCGTTACTCGAGCCGCCAGTCTTCCTCGTCGCGGTCGGACGCCCGGCCGGGATCGGAGATATCGAACCCGCCCTGTGGGTCCTGTCCGCGCTGAGGCTGGGACTGGGACTGCGGACCGCCGAGGGAGCCGCCCTGGCCTCGTCCCTGGGACTGGCCGTCCGTGCGTTCCTCCATGACGCGCTGTTCGGCGCGCTCGCGCATCTCGTTTGCCTCCTCGGCGATCTCTTCGGCCTCGTCGTACTCGCCGAGCTCCTCCAGAATCTCGGCCTTCTCCTCGAGGACCTTGGTATTGCGAAGCCCCAGCCGAATGGCGTTGTCGATGCAGTGTAAGGCCTCCTCGGCCAGTCCGCGCTCCGAGAGGAAGAAGGCGCGGTTGAACCAGCCCTCGGCGAACCGCTCGTCGATCTCGATGGCGCGCTCGGCGTGGTCTAAGGCCTGGGAGGTCTCGCCGAACTCCCAGAGCGCGTACGCGAGGTTCGTCTCGGCGGTCGCCGCGTGCTCGCTCGAGTCGTCGATATTGATGGCCTCGCGGTGGGCGCCGATCGCCGCGTCGTACTCCTCGAGTTCGGCGTGGGCGACGCCCTTGTTCACCCACGCCTCCTGCTCTAGGCGCTCGTCCTCGGCGAACTGGGCGGTCCGCTCGAAGGCGTCGGTGGCCTGCTCGTAGCGGTTGATCTGCATGTAGTTCAGGCCGACGTCGAGCAGTTCCGCGGCGTCGACGTCGTCCGTGGCGATGTTCTGATCGTCGAGCGTGTCGGTGACGACTCGCGAATCGATGGGGTCGACTTTCCCCGGGTCGACGGCCAGTTCCGGCGGGTCCAGATCGAACTCCTCGTAGGCGTTGTCGAGTCCCTCGCCGTCGGAGAATCGGTGATCGCCCTCGCGATCGCCTTCTCGGTCAGTCATTGTCGGAAACTAGCGGTGACGACTGTTAAGGGCTGCGACCTCGGGAGTGGGCGACTTACCGCCGCCGGACGTGTCGAGTGAAAAGAACTATAAAACAATTATTCTTCTAACAATACATGGCTGCAATAACGGTCGAGAACGTCTCGAAGCGGTACGGGACCGTGACGGCGCTCGATCGCGTCGATCTGACGGTCGACGAGGGCGAGGTCTTCGGCTTCCTCGGACCGAACGGCGCGGGCAAGTCGACGCTGATCAACGTGTTCCTCGACTTCGTCCAGCCGGACGACGGGCGGGCGGCGATCTTCGGCCACGACTGTCAGTCGGAGTCCGTCGAGGCCAAGTCCCGCATGGGCGTCCTCCCGGACGGCTACACCGTCTACGACCGACTGACCGGGCGCCAGCACGTCGAGTACGCGATCGAGGCCAAGGAGGCCGACGTCGAACCGATGGCCGTCCTCGATCGCGTCGGGATCCGCGACGCGGCCGATCAGCGGGCCGGTGGCTACTCGAAGGGGATGGCCCAGCGGCTCGTTCTCGGCATGGCGTTGGTCGGCGAGCCCGACCTGCTCGTCCTCGACGAGCCCACCAGCGGGCTCGACCCTCACGGGATCAAGCAGATCCGAACGGTCATCCGCGAGGAACGCGAGCGCGGCGCGACCGTCTTCTTCTCGAGTCACATCCTAGAGCAGGTCGAGGCGGTCTGTGACCGCGTCGGCATCCTCTACGACGGCGAACTCGTCGCGACGGATACGATCGAGGGACTGCGCCAGTCGGTCGGCGGCACGACGAAGCTGTTGATCACGGTCGACCGCGCCGAAGCGGGCGTCCTCGAGCGGGTCGAATCGCTCGCGGGCGTCGAGCGCGCCTGGCCGAATCCCGAGGCCAATCGGGTCGAGGTGACCTGCTCGAACGACGCCAAGATGGACGTGCTGATCACGCTCAACGAGGCCGGCGTCGACATCGAGAACTTCCGGACGGAGGAGGCGTCGCTCGAGGAGATGTTCGTCGAGTACACGAGCGGAGCGAGCTGATGTCGTGGACGACGATCGCGCGCCGGGAGTACGCGACGACCGGCGACTCCCGAGCGATTCGATGGTTGCTGGCGCTGCTCGCCGGCGCCTGCGTCCTGAGCGGGTATCTGTATCCGGTTCTCGGCAGCGAGCCCTACACCACGAAAGCGTTNGTTCGTCGGGTTCGGCTTCCTGACCGGGTGCATCGATTACCTCCTGCCGCTGATCGGCGTCTTCCTCGGCTACGGTGCGATCGTCACCGAGCGGACGTCCGGTCAGTTGACGCTGCTGCTGTCGCTGCCGTACAGCCGCCGCGATCTCGTCGTCGGCAAACTCGTCGGCCGCTCGCTCGCGTTCGCGACGACGCTCGTCGCCGCGCTGGCCGTCGCCGGCGCGCTCGTGGTCTACCCCTTCGGCTCGCTCTCGCCGGGTTGGTATCTGGCCTTCGTGGCGCTGACCGTCCTCTACGGCGTGATCTTCACCGGGATCGCGATCGCGGTCTCGATGCTCACGCGGTCGAAACACCTCGCGACCGCCGGCGCGTTCGGCGCGTACGGCCTGTTCGTCCTCATCTGGGGGACCGCCCGCGCGGCCCTGGCGTTCGGCCTCGAGACGGTCGGACTGATCGACGGCGCGTTGCCCGACCCCGCGTTGTTCCTGTTCGGACTGAACCCGGTAACGCTGTACGATCGGCTGGTGACCGGGTTCTTCGTCGACGGCGGCGCCGGCCCCTATGCGGAATCGAGCGCTTGGTACCTCAGCGAGTGGCTCGCGCTCCCGCTGTTTCTCGCCTGGGCCGTCGTCCCCGTCGCGTTCGGCTACCTGCGATTTCGCAACACAGACCTATGATCGATCGCACACCCTCCGACGGTACGGTTCTCCGAACGCCCTTCGACGGCGGTGATCGCGGATGAACTGGCGGCCGACCGCACGAAAGGATTTCCGGGATTCGATCCGCTCGCGGACGATCTGGCTCCTGCTCGTGGTGCTCGTCGGCCTGTTCGTCCTCGGGAGCGCGGTCTTCGGTCCGGACTCCGGAGCGTTCCCGGCGTTCGTCGAGACGGCGTTCGGGAACGTCTACGGGCTAGTACCCCTGATCGGCATCGCGTTGGGCTACAAGGCCGTCCTCTACGAGCGCGAATCGGGGAGTCTCGTCCTCGCGTTGTCGCTGCCCCAGTCGCGTCGTGATTTCGTCGCCGGCAAACTCGTCGGGCGCTCGCTCGTGCTCGGGGTCCCGCTGGTCGCCGGACTGGCCGTCGCCGGCGCGGTCGCGGCCGCCCAGTACGACTCCGCGGCGCCGCTGTCGTACCTGGCCTTCGTCGGCGCGACCGTGCTGTACGGCGTCGCGTTCGTTTCGATCGCGATCGCCTGCTCGATGAGTTTCGAGACCGATCGCCAGGTTCTCGTCAGGGCGATCGGCCTCTACGTCGCGCTCGATCGGGCCTGGATCTGGCTGGTGGACACGATTGTCTCGGTTCTGTTCCGTTTCAACGCCCCGTCGCCGATCCCCGACTGGGCGGTGGTCCTCCAGTTGGCGTCGCCGAGCGAGGCGTACCGCCACCTCGTCGCCGTCCGGTTCGGGTTCGATTCCACGCAGGCCCACCTCGCCGCGGCGGCGCCGTCGGTCGTCAACTCCTGGACCGCGCTGGTCGTTCTAGCGGGCTGGATCCTCGGTCCCGTTGCGATCGGTTACCTCCGCTTCATGGACGCCGACCTCTGACCGCCGGACGATTCGGGGGTCGCCTGCTGCGACTTCGATTTCTCCCGTAAGATGTCAACACAAAAATTTTTGAGGGGTGGCTGATTAGTATCAGGTGGCATGTCCCCGCCAAACCGACCCCGATCGACAGCGACGCCCTCCGCGTCGACGGACCGCTCCCGAACCTGTCTCTTATACACATCT
>NZ_AOIS01000012.1 GCF_000337495.1 Haloterrigena salina JCM 13891 | reverse complement strand
AGATGTGTATAAGAGACAGGCCCAGTACGACGACGTCTGGACCGACACCGGCGACTACGAGGTCACGGTCGCGCTCGACGATCCCCTCGAGGAGGGAACCACCGACGACTCGAGCGACGACTCCGGAAACGAGACGAACGAGACGAACGAATCCGACTCGACGGCCGACGAGGAGTTGGCCAACGCGTCCGTCGAGGACGGCGACGTCGAGCCCGACGGCGCCAACGAAACCGACGGGAACGACACCGCCAACGAGACCGACTCCGATGACCCGTCACAGAGCGGCCCGAGGAAGACCGACACCGTGTCGGTCGACGACACCGACGAACAGAGCCTCGTGATCGGTATCGCACAGGACGAGCCGGACGATCTGATCAGCTACCACGTCATCAAGGACTTCAGCGACCTCGAGGACGAGTTCGAGTGATCGGTCCCGGACCGTCGACCGAATAGCCCCCACTCGTTTTTCTCCGCGTCGACGGCGACGATCGCCGCGCTGACGACGTTGCCCGGCACACGATTCAATAGCCTGCCGACCGGACGCCCGATATGCGACTGTTCGTCAGCGTCGACCTCCCCGACGACCTCGCGGCGTCGGTCGCCGACCTGCAGGATGCGTTCGAGGACGCCAGCGGGCTGAACTTCACGGATCCCGAGCAGGCCCACGTCACGCTGAAGTTCCTCGGCGATGTGGACGAGGATCGACTCCCCGCCCTCGAGCGGGAGCTCGAGGCCGCGGTCGCAGACGCCGACGTCGACCCCTTCACGGTCCGCTACGGCGGGCTCGGCGTCTTCCCGAGCCTCGACTACATCAGCGTGGTCTGGCTCGGCACCGAGACCGGCGGCGAGGAACTCACGCAGCTCCACGAGGCGCTCGAGGAGCGAACGACGGCGATGGGGTTCGAGCCGGAGTCCCACGACTTCACGCCCCACGTCACGCTCGCGCGGATGGAACACGCCGGCGGCAAGGACCTGGTTCAGGAACTCGTCCGCGAGCGCGACCCGACGATCGGCGAGACGACGGTCGAGGAGGTGCGCCTGACCGAGAGCACCCTCACCGATTCGGGGCCGGTGTACTCGACGGTCGAGTCGTTCCCCCTCGAGTAGCCGGCCGTCGATAGCGGCCGCGTCGATCCGGCGAGATAGTGTGTCGCCCCGCTACGAGAGTCGCTGTGCGGGCCGGAACCGGCCGCTCGGCGAATGCAAGGTCGACATCGATACCGACGCTCGGCGTAGCGAGCGGACACGATGGCCGAGACCGCCGTCGATCGCTCGTGACGCCGTCGCTTCCGACCGGACTCGACGACGCGGCCGTAAGCGGGCGCATCGTCTCGCGCCGAGAGGTGCTGGCCGCCGTCGGCGGCGCGGCCGGCGTCTCGTGGTCTCGAGCCGGCGCTCGAGCGGTCGCCGACGCCGCCGAGACCCCGTTTCGGATCCGCGTTTACTCCGGTCCGCTCCCGTTGCGGCTCCGACTGCCGAACGCCGTCGCCGGATCGGGCGACTGGCCGCCGGCGCTGCGGGACGCGACGGCGGCCGTCGAGGACGCCGTCGCGCAGGTTCTCGACTACGCCCGCGAGCGATCGCGACTCGAGTCCCTCGAGATCACCGTCGAGCGCGCCGGATCGATTCGGCCCTCCCGTTCGGCGGTACGGCGCCCGTCCGACGTCGTCCTTCCATCGCTCGAGACGGTCCTCGACGGGTTCCACCGTCGGCTTCGGGGACGCGACGCGCTGACGGGCTCGACCTGCCACCTGCTGCTGCGTTGGGAGCCGCTGAACTACCGGGTCGGATACGGCGGGACGCTGTCGCCGAACGCGCACGTCGGCGACGACGCCCACGGGAGCCCCGGCGACGCGCTGACGGTGGCGAACGTCGGCGCCAGCGAGGTCTGGGATTCCCGGGCCGTCACGCGAAACATGGCGATCCACGAGACGCTGCACACGTTCCTCTCGAGCGACGTCGCCGAGGCGGTCGGCGACTCGCCGTGCGATCACGACCTCGGCGAAGCGATCCGGACCGACGACGAGACGCTGCGCGTGTCCCCGATGGCGTCGGCCTACGCCGGCCGGGACGAGATCGGCGCCGGCACCCGATTCCACGGCACCGGCTGCTACGACCACGAGGCGTTCCACCGCCACGACGGCACCGACGGCGTCGAGAACTGGTCGTACACGACCGACCTGAGCGAGGCGACGCTCGAGGGCATAACGCGCTACCTCGAGCGGGCTGTGGGGCCGTAACCGCCGGCGACGGCGCCGTCGGCCCGCGTCGCGAAGATGGACAAGATTTTAAGCCACCGCGGGCTACGTTCGGCTACTATGGGTAAGAAATCGAAGGGCAAGAAGAAGCGTCTTGCCAAACTCGAGAACCAGAACAGCCGCGTGCCGGCCTGGGTCATGATGAAGACTGACATGGAAGTCCAGCGCAACCCCAAGCGACGCAACTGGCGGCGCAACGACACTGACGAGTAACGATGAGTGCAAGTGATTTCGAGGAACGCGTCGTTACCGTTCCGCTGCGCGACGTCAAGAAGGGGGCCAACCACGAGGCCGCCGACTACGCGATGCGGCTGATCCGCGAACACCTCGCGAAACACTTCGCGGTCGACGAGGACGCCATCCGCCTGGACCCCTCGATCAACGAGGAAGTCTGGTCGAACGGTCGCTCCAACCCGCCGCGAAAGCTGCGCGTCCGCGCGGCCCGCTTCGACGAAGAGGGTGAGGCCGTCGTCGAGGCCGAGGTCGCCGACTAAACTTGCAACGCCTCGCCTTCGCCGGGTCGGCGTACGTCGGCGTCTTCGCCCGCTCGACCGACTCGTGCGTGCTCGTTCGCCCGGACGTCGACGACGACGTCGTCGCCGACCTGACCGACGAACTCGAGGTGCCCGCGGTGCAGACGACCGTCGGCGGTTCCTCGACGGTCGGCGCGTTAGCCACGGGTAACGAGAACGGGCTGCTCGTCAGCGCCCGCGTCCTCGAGTACGAGCGCGAGGCGCTCGAGGACGCGGTCGACGTGCCCGTTGCGGAGCTTCCGGGGAACATCAACGCCGCCGGAAACGTCGTGCTCGCCAACGACTACGGCGCGTACGTCCACCCCGACCTCCCGCGGGAAACGGTCCAGATCGTCGAAGATACCCTCGAGGTCCCCGTCGAACGCGGCGACCTCGCGGGCGTTCGCACGGTCGGGACCGCCGCGGTCGCGACGAACTCCGGGGTGCTCTGTCACCCCAAGGCGACCGACGAGGAACTGGACGTCTTAGAGGAGACGCTCGACGTCCGGGCCGACGTCGGCACCGTCAACTACGGCGCGCCGCTGGTCGGCTCGGGCCTGATCGCCAACGACTCCGGCTACGTCGTCGGCGAGAACACGACGGGTCCGGAACTGGGACGGATCGAGGACGCCCTCGGTTATCTGGACTGACCGGCCCTTCGGCCGATGGTTCTGGGGCGACTGTTCGTTCCCGCTCGGATTCGTTGCTGAAGAAATACTTTTACTGCGCGCGGTCGTCGTCTCGAGCACAGAATGGCGGTCCAGGATCGGTACCGGCGGTTCGAGGCGTATCTGGAACGGCACCGACTCCTGTACTACGAATTGCTGTTCCTCGCTTTGGCGTCACTCGCGTCTGCTATGCCGCCCTCGGTGCGGAACCGATCGATGAAGGACTCCGCCAGGGCGCCGTGTTCGCGACGGCGTTCGTCGTCACGACTGCCGTACTGAAAGGAATCTTCGACCGGGAACGCGTCGCGTAGCGGCTACTGCCGTTCGAAACGGTGGCGAACGACCTCGCTGTCGTCGTCCCACTCGAAGTTCTCGTGGGCGTGCTCGAGCATGCGTCGATACCCCTCGAGGTCGTCCATCCCCTCCGCCTGAGCGTCTTCGTCGGTCAGATCGCCGAGCGTCCGTTCGGTCACGTCGGTCACCTCGAAGGTCGTGCCGTCGATGACGAACGTATCGCCTTCTTCGGCGTACTGGTGGCCGCGGTGGATCTGGGTGACCTCGCCCTCGAGGACTTGATTTCGCATTCGGTCGCTGGGCAGCAGGTCGTCGGCGTCGAGTTCGGTCATGGTTCGGCGGGGCTACGACGTCGCGCGCAAAGTCAGTTAGCCCCTCGCGATACCCCGGACGTCGTAGCGACGCGACTCCGGAGGACGAGACGGCGCCGTCCCAAGACGCGACCGACGGGCACCTGCCTCCGAGTTCGACGGCGTCGGACCCGACGCGATCGGTCGGCGGAAACGCGGCCCGCGTACGTTCCCCGGCGGCTCTTCCGGCGGCAGCCCGGTCAGATATCGGCCGTTCGGTCCGGAGACCGACGGAACGCCGACGGCTACCGTGAACGGTGTCGGGGCTTCGATGGAAAGGAACATTCTTCCGACTGCCTGCCGGAGTGATAGCCATGAGTCGGTTTGCGGTCACCGGCCGGGTTGCCGATTACGACGGTTTCGCGGCGCGCGAAACCGCGGCCGTGACCGAAAACGAGAGCGTCGGTTGCGAACGCGTTCTCTCTCGGCTCGAGAGTCGATGCGGATCGAAGCGAAGACAGATCGAACTCGAGGACGATACCCAACAATGAGTCAGCAACAACTACAGCAGCTGTCCCAGGAGATACAGGAGATCGAAGAACAGATCGAGGCACTCGAACAGAGCGTCGAGGGCGTCCAGCAACAGAAAACCGAGACCGACGAGGCCATCGAGGCCCTCGAGACGCTGGACACGGACTCGACGGTACAGGTGCCCATCGGCGGCGGCGCCTACCTTCGTGCCACCATCGAGGACATCGACGAAGTGATCGTCGAACTCGGCGCCGACTACGCCGCGGAACTCGAGGAGGACGACGCCGTCGACGCCCTCGAGAGCAAGAAGGAGAACCTCGACGACCGGGTCGACGAGATCAACAGCGAGATCGCCGAACTCGAGACCGAGAGCGAGGAGCTCGAGCAGCAGGCCCAGCAGCTTCAGCAGCAGGCGATGCAACAGCAGATGCAGCAGATGGGCCAGGGTCAACAGCCCGACGAGTAACGACGGGACCCCTTTCCCACCATGTTTGACAACCTGAAGGAGAAACTCGGGAGCTTCCGGAAAGACGCCGAAGAAGCCGCCGAAGAGAACGTCGAGGAAGTCGACGAGGACGAACTCGAAGAGGCGCAAGCCGAGGAGATCGAAGCCGAGTCTGAGCCGGCGGCCGACGCGGCCGAGGCCCGCGAGGACGACGCAACGACTCCGGACGCTCCTGATACTACCGGTGAACCGGTCGACGAGTCCGAGAGCGAACTCGAGGCCGAGACGGCGGCGCCGAACGAGACGACGGCGGCCGGCGCCGAACCGGAGGCCGACGAGCCGGAACCCGCGTCGACCCCCAGCGCGGCGTCGACGGACGATCCGTCGGCTGCGCAGCCGGAACCCGAGGCCGAACCTGAACCCGAGCCTGAGGCGGAGTCGGAGCCCGAAGCCGACGAAGAGGAGAGCTCCGGATTCGACCTCAAGGGAATCATCAAACGGGGCAGCGAGGCCGACGAGGAGACGGACGAGGCCGAGGACGAACCGGCTGCCGACGTCGAGCCGGCCGACGGCGCCGAGGGCGAACTCGAGGCCGAGACGGCCGACGCAGCCGAGGCCGATGAACTCGAGGACGACGCACTCGAAGACGACGATGAGGTGGATGAGGCGGACGCCGACGCCGACGAGGGGTCGTCCTCGACCGGGTTCGGTACCAAGGCCCGCTCGCTCGTCAAGGGGAAGTTCGTCATCGAGGAGGAAGACCTCGAGGACCCCCTGCACGAACTCGAGATGGCGTTGCTCTCGAGCGACGTGGAGATGGGCGTCACCGAGGAGATCCTCGACAACCTGCGCGACGAACTGGTCGGGGAAACCCGGTCGTTCACGACCTCGACGGGCGACGTGATCGAGGAGGCGCTGCGCGACGCGATCTACGACGTGATCAGCGTCGGCCAGTTCGACTTCGACGAGCGCATCGCCGCCGCGGACAAACCGGTTACCATCGTCTTCACCGGCGTCAACGGCGTCGGGAAGACGACGTCGATCGCGAAGCTGAGCCGCTACTTCGAGGAACGAGGCTACTCGACGGTGATGGCCAACGGCGACACCTACCGCGCCGGGGCCAACGAGCAGATCGAGCAACACGCCGAGGCGCTCGGTACGAAACTCATTACCCACGAACAGGGCGGCGACCCCGCCGCCGTGCTCTACGACGGCGTCGAGTACGCCGAGGCCAACGACATCGACGTCGTGCTCGGCGACACCGCGGGTCGGCTCCACACTAACGAGGGGCTGATGGATCAACTCGAGAAGATCGATCGCGTCGTCGGCCCGGACATGACGCTGTTCGTCGACGAGGCCGTTGCCGGACAGGACGCCGTCAACCGCGCCCGCGAGTTCAACGAGGCCGCCGAGATCGACGGGGCGATCCTGACGAAAGCCGACGCCGACTCCAACGGCGGCGCGGCGATCTCGATCGCACACGTCACCGGGAAGCCGATCCTGTTCCTCGGTGTCGGTCAGGGGTACGACGACATCGACCCGTTCGATCCCGAGGAGATGGTCGATCGCCTGCTCGAGGACGACGAATAGCGATCGAACGGCGTCCCGGCGTCGATTCGGCTACTTCGCGGCCACAACTCGTCGATTCTCCCTCGAGGCGCGGACCGACGAACCATCATTCGACGGGAATACGAAACTTACATATAATATCTGGCTGACACCAATGTATGCGCAAACCCCGTTCCCGCCGCGCCCTTCTCACATCGATGGTGGGGCTGTCTCTGGGGGCTGCAGGCTGCTTCGAAGGCGATCTCACGAACTCGGAGTCCGAGGAGTCGCTCGATTCCGGCGTCGTTCCGGCCGACGAATTCGACTGCGACGACGTCGATCGGCCTGACCCGTCCCCGCCCATCCGCGACGGAGCTCTCGAACCCGCGACGTATCCGACCCCGCCGGACCCGCTGCTCGAGTCGGCCGGCGAGTACGTCCGCGATTTCGAAGCGGCGTACCAGCACAACGCCTTTCTCGAGAAGTACGGATCAGAGACCGAGGGGTTCGAGTTCGACCTCGAGGCGAGGGGAGTGAAACCGGTCGATGCGGGGTCCGACCGCGAGGCGAAACTGGTCTCGCTCGTCTACGATCTGACGACCAAAATACGACGGACGCCCGAGGAATCCGAGCGGTCCATCCGCGTCACCTACTACGTCGACGACCAGATCGTCCTCCGGGCTCGCTACGCTGGCCTCGCCGACGAGCCGACGTTCGATCCCGACCCGCGGAGCGCGGGCGATCCCGTCGCCTGTTTCCACTGAGACGGCTGCTCAATTACCGGAAAATACTGCATTCATCGGTGACGACCTTCGCTCGAGCGGACTGATCTGACACCGTTACCGTCCGCTCGGAGGGGGTCTCTCGACCGCGGAGAGAACCGCGGCTTCCGAAGAAGGCAATATTTTCTTGTTCGGACGACCCTCGTCATGATTCGCCCCTTTGCAGGGTGGTATAGGGCTAGGGTGTTACTACCTGCTAAACGATGGTCCTTCACGATAGTGTGACCGCGCTGGCTACTGGCAGCGCTCGCCAGCGGTGGTATCTATGAATACGACGGAGCAATACAAACAGAACAAGCACCCGCTCGACGTTATCGACGACGTCTACGACTACGCCGACGAGGAGCTCTCCTTCGAGGAGATCGAGGAGCGCGCCGGCGGCGGCGAGTGGGAGCGCCTGAAGTGGGCCGGCATGTACGCCCAGAAGCAGGAGGGCTACTTCATGATCCGGACCAAGGTTCCGGGCGGCAAGCTCACGCCCGAGCAGGCCGAGGTCATCGGCGAGGTTACCGACGACTACGCCGTCGCTCCCGAGGAGTACGGCGGCGAAGAGCAGAACGAACTCTGGGGCGACGCCTACCTCGACATCACGACCCGCCAGGACATCCAGAAACACTGGATCCGCGTCGAGGACGTCCCGGAGATGTGGGAACGGTACGACGAGGTCGGCCTGACGACGGTCCAGGGCTGTGGCGACTCAGCCCGGAACGTCCTCGGGTGCCCCGCGGCCGGACTCGACGACCACGAGTGTTTCAACGCGCAACCGGTCATCGAAGCCGTCTCGGACTTCTTCACCGAGAACCGCGAGTACGCCAACCTCCCGCGGAAGTTCAAGATCACGATCACCGGCTGCGCCCACGACTGCGCGCAATCCCAGATCAACGACATCGGTCTCGTCCCCGCGAAAAAGGAGATCGACGGCGAGTACCTCTACGGTTTCCACGCTCGCGTCGGCGGCGGCCTCTCCGACGGCCCGCGGATGGGCTCGGAGCTCGACATCTTCATCCGACCCGAGGACGCCGTGGAGTTCTGCCGCGCCGTCGCCCAGACGTTCAAGGAACTCGGCGACCGCAACAACCGCGGCGTCTGCCGCATGCGCTACCTCGTCGAGCAGATGGGCCCCGAGAAGTTCGAGGAGGCCATCCGTGACCGCTGTACGATCGATCTGCCAACCGGCGGCGAGAACCTGACCGTCGGCTACCAGGGCGACCACGTCGGCGTCCACGACCAGAAGCAGGACGGCCTGAAGTACGTCGGCTTCAACGTGATCGCCGGCCGCATGGGCGGCGACGAGTTCGCCGCGGCGGCCCGCGCCGCCAAAAAGTACGGCACCGAGGACGCCTCCGTGCGTCTGGCGACCGACCAGAACTTCCTCATCACCCACATCCCCGAGGAGAACGTCGACGACCTCCTCGCGGAGCCGTTCGCCCGGGAGTACAGCCCCGATCCGGGGCCGTTCTCCCGCGGTGCGGTCGGCTGTACGGGCAACGAGTTCTGTAACTACGCGATCATCGAGACCAAGAAGCGAACCAAGCGCTGGGCTCGCGAACTCGACGAGCGCATCGACGTCCCCGACGACATCGAGGCCATCCGGATGCACATGTCCGGCTGCTCGGCGTCCTGCGCCCAGCCCCAGATCGCCGATATCGGTTTCCGCGGCGAGACGGTCAAAGTCGAGGACGAGAACAGCACCAACGCCGAAGGCGACAACATCGTCGAAGGGATGGACTTCGGACTCGGCGGCTCGCTCGGCGCAGACAACGAGTTCCTCGACTGGGTCGAGAACGCCGTGCCCGCCCACGCCGTGATCCCCGCCCTCGAGCAGCTGTTCGAGGCCTACAGCGAGGGTCGCGACGACGGCGAGAAGTTCTACGAGTGGACCCGCCGCGTCGACAACGAGCGCCTCCGAAAGATCATGCAAGGGGCCGACGCGCCGGTCGCACGAGGTGTTGCCCATGGGGACTAACGGCTCCGACGATGCCGACGAGCCGGTGTTCCCGACCGTCCCCGAGTCGAACACGGACGACGACGAGGCCGTGATGTTCCCCGAGACCGGCGGCGCCGCGCCGCGTTCCCGCGATGGAACCGAGAATGCTCGAGACGGCGCTATCGCCACCGACGGCGGTAATACTGAGGGCGACAGCTGCTCGCCCGACACCTGCACCTGCGGCGAGAAGACGGCCGAACCGGCCGCGTCCGCAGGCTCGGCCGACGACAAGCGCGTCGCCACCGACGGGGCCGGCGCTGCTAACGTCGACGAGATGGGCGAACTCGGCGACCTCGAGTTCACCGAGCCCGCCGAGAACGTGAGCCAGGACGTCTACGACGACGCGCCCGATACCCGCGTCGGGATTCCGGACGGCGTCGACCTCGACACCCCCGAGTACTCGATCCGGTCGCAGATGAACGACATCGAGACGCCCGACGAGAAGACCTGGTTCATGGAGCTGGACGAGGCCGTCATCGACGAAGGACGGTGTATCCAGTGTGGGACCTGCGTCGCCGCCTGTCCGTCCGACTCGATCGGCGTCGGCGAGGACGACCTCCCGAAGCTGGTCAAGATGTGTACCGGCTGTTCGCTCTGTTGGGACTTCTGTCCCCGCGGCGGCATGCGCTACGAGCGCCAGTGGAAGATCACCGGCGGCGAAGACAACGTCAAGGGCGCCGGCGATCCGATCACGGAGTTCTCCGCGAAGGTCGAGGACGACTGGACCGATCAGGCCCAGGACGGCGGCGTCGTCACCGGCGTCCTCTCGACGCTGCTCGAGGAGGGCGAGATCGACGGCGCCCTCGTCGCGACCGAGAGCGAAGAGGAAGAGTGGAAGGCCGAGAGCTTCCTCGCGACGACCACCGAGGAGCTCGTCGAGAACGCCGGCACCGTCTACAACCAGACGCTCGCGCTCGGCAACCTCGACCTGAAACAGTGGGAGCACAAGCTCCCCGACAAGGACTGGGACGACCTCTCGCTGGCCATCGTCGGCACGCCGTGTGAGATCGAGGGCATCCGCGCCCTGCAGGACTTCGAGTGGGACTACCAGGCCCAGAACGAGGGCATCCGCGCGGTCGACTACACGATCGCGCTGATGTGTACGAAGAACTTCAACTACCACAGCCTCATGGGCGAGCAACTCGAGGAGAAGCGTGGCATCTCCCCGTCGGAGATCGGCAAGATGGACGTCCTCAACGGGAAGATGATGGTCTACGACCACGACGGCGAGATGATCGTCGAGGAGGACATCGAGAACTTCCACGACGCCGCGCTCAAGGGCTGTGACGAGTGTGCCGACTTCACCGGCTTCTGTTCGGACATCACCGTCGGCTCCGTCGGCTCTTCCGACGAGTACTCGAGCGTCATCATCCGGACCGACCAGGGGATGAAGGCCTGGGAAATGACCGAGCCGAAACTCGACTACCACGATCTCGAGGACCGCTCGGCGGTCGGCAAGCTCCAGGGTTGGGACAAGAAGAAGGCCTTCGAGAGCCTTGAGCGTCCCTTCGACCCCGACGCGCCGCGATTCATCGACTACACCGACCACGCCGAGAACTACGGCACCGCGCTGAACCCGCACGACCAGGGTCACTAGGTCGACTTCGTTTTCGGTTGCCATCGTTCGAGATCGCGTTCTCGTCCGTTGGCGTTCGTCTCCGCTCGTGTTCACATTCGCTGGCGTCGTACCCGTCAGTATTCTCATCCGCTGACGCCGTCCCGCTCGTTTCGGAACGACGATTGTACTCTCGCCGTCCTCGAGCGCCGACGGTTCTTTAAGTGCCTCTGGTCACAAGGTAGAGCTATGGCGGGAAGTCGTCCTCGGCCGGATTCTCGAGGACGATCGAGTCTCCTTCGCAGCGGTGGCTCCGTCGCTCGGCAGACGAGTATGGCGGACCCGAGTCTGTGTGCAGTCGACACCGATTAGTGAACCGTCATCGTAGCGGCTCGCATGTCCAGAGGTATCGGTATCGTAACCGCGATTCAGGACGCGCTCCCCGAGTGGGCGGCCCTGTTGGTCGCTCTCTTGACCCAGTTGGGGGACGTCTGGTTTCTGGCCCTCCTCGTCGGGGTCGTCTACTGGCTTCGACCGGACGACCGCGAGGACGCCGTCGTCCTCGTCGGGCTGATGCTGGCCGGCTTCTCGCTGGTGACCGCCCTGAAATACGCCTTCGCTCTGCCCCGACCCGGACAGCCGCTCGTGGCCCTCGAGGCGCTGGGGCCGACGGCTCGATCCCTGTACGAGGCGACGGGGACGGCCGACGGCTACGGGTTCCCGAGCGGACACGCCGTCCTGACGACGGTCGTCTACGGCGGCCTCGCCCGGCGGCTCTCGATCGGGACAGTCCGCCAGCGGGCCGCCGCGGCGGCGACGGTCGTCTCGCTCGTTTGCGCCTCGAGAATCGCGCTGGGAGTTCACTATCTCGTCGACGTCGTCGCCGGGGTCGCCGTCGGCGTGACGTTCCTGGTGGTCGCGAACCGGCTGACGGCTCGCTACCCGACCGACGAGCAGACGGTCGCGTTCGCGATCGCCGTCGCGGTCGGCGTCGTCGCGCTCGCGACGAGCGGCGCCGCGATCGACGCCGTGCTGGTCTTCGTCGCCACGCTCGTCGTGTTCGGCGGGTTGCAGTTCGCGCGCGGCGGTCGCGACCGGTCGTCCGCTCGAGGGTGACCGACGGCCCGAATTTTCGTCACAGCACGACGCCGGACTGCAGTACCGCGATCAACACGGTGAGCACCGGGATCGCCAGCAGCGTCGTCAGGAACACGCACGTCGAGACGTACTCCGAGACGAGCACTCCCTCGGAGCGGACGCCGCCGGCGAACTCGATGACGAGGATCAGCGGCGTCACCGCGGCCGGCATCGCGGTCTCGAGGACGAACACGCGCGCGACGGTCGGGTTCTCGAAGCCGATCAGGAGCGCGATGCCGAGACCGATCAGCGGCGCGACGACCATCTTGAGCGCCGTCGCGGACCAGGCGCGGGAGACCGCCGAGGCGGTGTCGGTGCGCGCGAGCTGGATCCCGAGGATGAGCAGCATGAGCGGGATCGAGGCGTCGCCGACGAGTTGCAGCGTCTCCATCGCCGCCGCGTCGGCGGGCGGAACCAGATCCAGCGCCCGGGCGACCAGCGCGGCGACGACGGCGTAGGCCAGCGGAATGTAGAACACCCGGCGAACCCCCTCGAGTCCGGCGGAGCCGCTGCTCCGGGAGGCAATGTAGACGCCGAGGGTGTACATCAGCACCGACTGGATCGAGAGGTAGAGGACGGCCGTCTCCCGCCCGACGTCGCCGAACGCGAAGTCGGAGACGGGGATCCCGAGGTTCCCCGAGTTGGTGAAGATCGCGACGAGGACCAGGGCGCTCAACGCTGGCTCGCGCTCGCCGGTGGCGCGTCCGGTCAGTTCGGCGAGCCCCCACATCGCCGCGGTAAAGAGGACGACGCCGACCGTCACTCGCGCGAGCGTCGCCGCGGCGAGTTCCGTGACGGCGAGACTGTGAAATACCAGCGCGGGCGCCAGCACGTAGACGACGGCCGTGTTCAGCGGCTCCGGATCGATCTGCTTGACGGTCGCCAGGACGTAGCCGACCCCCGCGATCGTGACGATCGGCCCGATCGCCGAGGCGAAGATGCCGAGCAGGTCGGCCATCGGTCAGCGCTCACCCTCCCCGCGAGGCGGTCGGCTCGAGGGATGCGTCGTCCTCGCAGTCGTGCCCTGCATCACGGCTATGATACTCTCAGTGCTCGGTATGGACGTTACGGTCGGAGCACTGACTGCTCCTTCCGGCGTCGCGGTCCCGTTCGTCCTTTAAGTGGCTCTGGTCACAAGGTAGAGCTATGACGGGAGGACGCGGTTCTTCGAGGTTCACTTTCGCGTAGTCGCTACTGTCGTTCGCTCGGTAGTCCAGCCCGGTGAACGCGGACTGACTTTAAGTGCTTCTCGTCACAAGGTGAAGCTACGACGGGACAGCGTCGTTCTCCGGAGCACGATCTCGAGTAGCCACGGCTGCATTCCCCGACGGTCGAACGTGACGCACGCGGTTTTCTTTAAGTGGTTCTGGTCACAAGGTGAAGATACGACGGAGAAGCGGTCCTTCTCGAGTGGTTCTCGACCGAGGAGTCACTACGTTCGCCGAGTGAGCGAGCCCCGTTTTGCCGTGTCGCTTTAAGTTGTTCTGGTCACAAGGTAGTGATACGACGGGAGAGCGCCGTTCTGCGGAGTCCAATTTCGCGTAGTCACCACTCCGTTCGCTCGGTGGTCCGACGCGGTGGTTGCGGTCTCTCTTTAAGTGCTTCTGGTCACAAACCGAAGATACGACGGGAAGCCGTCGTTCTCGAGGCACTCAACTGGCCAGCCCCGGCTCTCGGCGCCGCCGGTTTCAGGGGACCGTAGTAGCCACTGAAACGATTTACACACTGATTGCAACGCAGCTATGCGATCAGGTGTACATTGACTTTCAGTGGCTACTATATCCCTCGAGTCGGCAAGAGACGACCGTATGACAGCCGACGCGCGGATTCGAGTCGCAACGCCGGACGACGCCGCCGCGGTCCGCGATATCTACGCTCCCTTCTGCGAGTCGACGGCGGTCACGTTCGAGGAAGCGCCGCCGACCGAGGCCGAGGTGGCCGATCGAATCGCGTCGACCCTCGAGACCTATCCGTGGCTCGTCTGCGAGCGCGAGGGCGCGGTCGTCGGCTACGCCTACGCGAGCCGGCTGCGAAAGCGCCGGGCCTACCAGTGGACGGTCGAACTCTCTGTCTACGTCGCCGACGACGACCGTCAGTCGGGCATCGGCCGCGCGCTCTACGAGTCGCTGTTCGCGGTTCTCGAGCGCCAGGGCGTCCGCGACGCCTACGCCGTGACGACGGGTTCCCAACCCCGAAACCGAGCGGTTCCACGAGCGGCTGGGCTTCGAGCGCTGCGTCGACTTCCCGGCGATCGGGCACACCGAAGGCGAGTGGCGCGACGTCGCCTGGTGGCGACGCGGAATCGACGAGAAGACAGCCGATCCGGAGCCGATCACGCCGCTGCCCGCGCTCCGGAATCGACTCGACGAGGCCGACTGGAACGCGCTGGTTCGGACGAGCGAGATCTGAACGCAGTGAAGATCTCGGCACGGCGAGCGGGGAACGGATGTGACCCGCGAGGACTCCCTCGAGTCCTGAGCGCCGCCCCCCGGATCGGAACCGCGCGGTCCGAACGCCCGTGTCCGGGAACCACAGTCGCTTAGTGGATCTGTCACGCCAGTTTCTCCCATGGACCCATCGGAGTACGGCACGTACCTCGTCACTCAGCAGTCGATCTCCGGCGACCGCTCGACGATCGACGTCGTCCGCGCGGCGATCGAGGGCGGCGTCGACGTCGTCCAACTTCGCGAGAAGGACACCGACGCCCGCTGGCGGTACGAACTGGGCCTCGAACTGCGCGAACTGACTGCCGAGGCGGGCGTAGACCTGATCGTCAACGATCGGGTCGACGTCGCCGAGGCGATCGACGCCGACGGTGTCCACGTCGGCCAATCGGACCTCCCGGTGGCCGTCGCGCGGGAGCTGCTCGGCCCCGAAGCGATCGTCGGCTGCTCGACGGCGACGGCCGAGGAGGCCCTCGAGGCCGAGGCCGCAGGGGCGGACTACCTCGGCGTCGGCACCGTCTACGGGACGACCTCGAAGGACGTCGACCGGTACAAGAACGGTGTCGGCCCGGAGCGGATCGCAGAGATCGTCGACGCGGTCTCGATTCCGGTCGTCGGCATCGGCGGCGTCACGGCCGACAACGCGGCTCCGGTCGTCGAGGCCGGAGCGACCGGCGTGGCCGTCATCTCCGAGATCACCGCGGCCGACGATCCGCGGGCCGCGACTGCGGCGCTCGCGGACGCCGTCGAAACTGCGAAGGGGGTCGGGGACGCATCGGTAGCCGATGAGTGATTCACTACCCGATGGTATTACCGGCGACGAGCTCGCGGACTCGCTGCGCGCGATCGACCGGGGGTCGCCGCTCGTCCAGCACCTGACCAACGAAGTGACGATGAACGACGTGGCCAACCTCACCCTCCACTGGGACGCGCTCCCGGTGATGGCCGACTCGCCGGGCGACGCCGGCGAGATGGCCGCCGGCGCCGCCGCGATCCTGCTCAACACCGGACAGGTGCCCGAGGGGAAAGTCGAGGCCATGCACGATGCCGGGGCGACCGCCGCCGAGCGCGACATCCCGGTCGTGCTCGACCCCGTCGGCGTCGGGGCCACGCCCACGCGGGAGGCGGTCGCCGAGGCGCTGCTCGAGGATCTCGACTTCTCGATCATCAAGGGCAACTACGGCGAGATCAGCGCGCTCGCGGGCGTCGAAGCCGAGGTGAAGGGCGTCGAGTCGGTCGGCGAGTACGACGAGATCGAGGACGCGGCCCGGTCGCTGGCGGACTCGACGGGCGCGACGGTCGTCGCCTCGGGTGTCGAGGACGTCGTCGCGACCGACGACGGCGCGGTCCGGCTCGCGGCCGGTCACGAACGGCTCTCCGAGGTCGTCGGCACGGGCTGCATGCTCGGGGCCACGCTCGCGGCCTTCCGCGGCGCCGTCGACGACGCGCCGACGGCCGCCGTCCACGGCGCGCTCGCCTTCGGCATCGCCGGCGAACGCGCGGCCGAGATGCCCCACGAGGGGCCGGCCAGCTTCCGGACGAACTTCCACGACGCCGTCGCCGGCTTCGATCCGGAGACGGCGGCCGAACTGGATCTCGCGGGACGGATCGAGCGTGTCGACTAACGACAGTTTTCGAGAGGGTCCACCTCGCGGGAGCGATTGAAACCGTTTTAACCGCCCCGGGTGAACGTCAGCGTATGGCACGAGAAAACCTCGAAGACGCAGCAGCGACGCTCCGAGACGCCGCGGACACCGCCTCCGACGACGAGACCCGCGAGCGCCTCGAGAACCAGGCCGACGAGTTCGCCACTCTCGCCGAGGCCGATCGCGGCCCCGACCACGGCAAACTGGCCCGTCACGAGCACATCCTCTCCGATATCGCCGACGAAGAAGGCGGCGAGGTCGCCGACCAGGTCGCCGACGCCCTCGAGTCGGTCCGGGCGTTCCGGGAGACGGTCGAAGGCGTCTGAACGCGGTTCGAACGGCACCGAATCACTCGTTTTTCGGCCAGTACTCGGGTCCGATCAGCGCCCGGTCGCGATCAGCAGACGGGCTTGGGATTCGCGCCCATCGCCTCGAGGCTCTCGACGTACTCGTCGTAGGCGGCCTCGATCGCCCCGTCGGCGGCCTCGTGAGCGCGCTCGCGGTCGTCTTCGTCCTCGCAGACGTCCTCGAGGAGGTCGCTCGCTCGCTCGAGTTGAGCGTCCAGATCGTCGCCGAACTCGCGGAAGACGCTCGCGGTCTGGGGGTCGGCGTCGCCGACGAAGTAGCCGACGACCTGGTCCTTCGAGCGCTGGCTCGCGAGGATCCGGCCGACGAAGGCGCCGACGCGCTCGACGGTCGACTCGAGGTCGCGCAGGTACTCGTGGAGCGCGGGCACTTCCTGCGGTTCGTACTCCTCGTCACCGAGGTGGTCGAGGACGGTCTCGTAGTGGCCCTGCTCCTCCTCGGCGGTGGTCTCGAAGGCCTCGCGGGCCGCCTCGTGGCTCTCGTCGTCGGCCCACTCGACGAACGTCTGCCAGGCGGCGTGCTCGGCGTCGGCGGTCGCCCGGAGGACGGGTTCGGTGTCGATGTCGCCGTCGGTGTCGGCGTACAGCGACTTCGAGGACCCGAGTCGGGAGAGCGCGGTCTGGTTGTCCTCCTCAACGGCTTCGACGAACGCCTCGGCAGCTGTCATACTGGCCCCTTCAACGGGCCTCGAGTTAGGTCTGTCGCGATAGCGCTTGCGACCCGTCGGGACGGTCGAGAACCGACCAGGAGAGTAGCTGGTCCATTCCGACTATCAGCCGCCGGTTAATACCGCCGTTCCTGACGATAACCGAGCTATAACAATCACCCTCTATCGAATTTCCTCGATCGGAATGAAACGACGAGTGTATCTCGCGACTGCCGGTGCGACGCTGTTCGCCGGTTGTTCCGCCCTGAGCGGTTCGGAGACCGACGAAGAAAACGGCGACGAGAACGGGAACGAAACCGGCGACGAGAACGGATCGTCGGACCCGATCAACGAGGATCCGGGCTCGTTCGACGAGTTCGAGGACCTCTCGAAGTGGACGGTGATGGAGGGCTCGATGAGCGCCGACGAGGAGCGCACGCACGTCGGCTCCCAGTCCGCCCGAATGGACGCCGGCGAGTCCGACACGCGCGTCATGATCAAACGCGAGTTCGACTCGCCGCGCGACCTCTCCGACGAGCTCCCCGCGCTGGCGTTCGCGAGCGATCGCGAGGTCAATCCGGTCATCCAGCTCTCGGACACCGACGGCAACCGACTGCTGCTCCAGTGTGCGGTCGAGGCCGACGGCTCGTTCGCCCGTCACGATCTCGGTTACAAGAAGACCGTCGGCGACCCGGACCTGAGTTCGATCGCTCACACCAAGGTCTCGTTCTGGGCCGGCGACCGAGAGATGTCCCTGTGGGTCGACGACTACCACTTCGTCAAGCGACCCGACACCGGGAAGGTGCTGCTCGAGTTCCCCGACGGGTCGGCCGCCGTCGAGGCCGCCTCGGCGCTCGCGGAACACGACCTCCCCGCGACCGCATTCGTCCGCACCGACTACGTGGGCGGGTCCGGCTACCCCTCGGTGGACGAGCTCGAGTCGCTCCAGGAGGACGGCTGGACGATCGCCAGCGAGGGCGCGACCGGCACCGATCTCACCGCGCTCGACGCGGAGAGTCAGGAAGCCGAGATCACCAACGCCGTCTCGTGGCTCGAGGACCACGGGTTCGACGCCGAGTACTTCTCGTACCCGCTCAACCGGTACGACGACACCACCCTCGAACTGGTCGCGGAGCACCACGACCTCGGGTTCGTCGGCGGCTTCCCCGGCCACGGCCACGTGACCAACCCCGCCATGGTGCCCCGCGCGACCAACCCCGACGCCGAGGAGGCCGAGACGCTCCTCGAGTGGACCGCCGACCAGCGGACGATCACGACGATCTCGTTCCGCGAGCTCGAGAACCTCGACGCGACGCTCGAAGTGGTCGCCGACCTCGAATCGAACGGCGATCTCGAGGTCATCACGCCGTCCGATCTCGCGTCGGACTACCTGCACGAATAACGTCGTATTCCGGCAGTAGACCGGTCGTTTTTTCTCGCAGCTACCGCCCGCGAGCGACGGCGATCGCGATATCGTCAACCACGCACCCACGTACCGATCGGTCGGTATTTCACGGACGATTAGAAACAGGGGTGCATGAAAATCCGACGGCCGCGACGCCCCCGTCAGTTCCGGGTGGCCGACTCGGCACAGCAGATCGTCGGCGGCTTCCTGCTCGCCGGCCCGTTCGTCGTGACCGAGGAGGTCTGGACCCTCGCGGGTAGCATGAGCGCGATACAGGCGGTGCTGACGATCTGCGTCGTCTCGGCGATCGGCTACGGTGCGCTGTACACGGCAGACACGACTCGCGATCCGGACGCCGAACAGGAGGTCGCCGGCGTGCCGGTCCGCTTTATCTCGCTGTTGCTCGTCTCGTTCGGCTCGGTACTGATCCTCGCGTTGCTGTTTAACGCCCCTGCGACGTTGATCCAAGAACCCGGAACGACGGGCGACGTAGCGTGGACGACGCTCAAGGCCGTCAGCATCGGCTCCGTGTTCAGCATCGTCGGCGCGGCGACCGCCGACAGCGTCTTCTCGAAGTAGACGGTTTTGCGGTTCGTGGCCAATCGGGACGATGACGCGGTCGCCACTCGAGTCGGAGAAAAACGGAAAATCGAAGCCCGCTACGTATCGCTCAGTTGCCCTTTTCGATCGGCGCGTTGACCAGGTTGCCCCACTCGGTCCAGGAACCGTCGTAGTTGACGGTGTCCTCGTAGCCGAGCAGTTCGTGCAGGGCGAACCAGGCGACGGAGGAGCGCTCGCCGATGCGGCAGTAGGCGACGGTCGTCTCGTCGCCGTCGATGTCTTCCTCGGCGTAGAGCTCCTCGAGCTCGTCGTAGTCCTTGAAGGTGCCGTCGTCGTTGGTGACGGCCGCCCACGAGATGTTGCTGGCGCCGGGGATGTGGCCGCCGCGCTGGGCGGTCTCCTGGAGTCCCGGGGGCGCGAGGACCTCGCCGGAGTACTCCTCGGGCGAGCGAACGTCGACGAGCGGAACGCCGCGCTCGATCGCGTTCTCGACGTCCTCTCGGTAGGCGCGGATGCTCTCGCGCGGGCCGGCCGCGTCGTACTCGGTCTCGGAGAAGTCGGGCTCCTCGTCGGTGGTCGTGTAGTCGTTCTCGAGCCAGTACTCGCGGCCGCCGTCGAGCAGCTTGACGTCGTCGTGGCCGTAGTACTTGAACTGCCAGTAGGCGTAGGCGGCGAACCAGTTGGAGTTGTCGCCGTAGAGGACGACCGTGTCGTCCTCGCTGATGCCATGACTGCCGAGCAGTTCCTCGAAGTCCTCCTTCTCGAGGATGTCTCGCTGGGTCTGGTCCTGGAGCTGCGTCTCCCAGTTGAACCCGATCGCACCGGGGGCGTGCTCTTCCTCGTAGGCTTCCGTGTCGACGTCGACTTCGACCAGTCGGAGGTCGGAGTCGTCGTCCTGGAACTCGTCGAGGCGCTCCTCGACCCAGTCGGCGGACACGAGTACGTCGTTGGCGTAGTCGGTTGCCATACACGCCCGTTCAACGGCGACACACAAAGGGACTACTTAACCGGTCAATTCGGACACCGATCGACTCTGGAGGAAATACTTGCCACAACTTTGCGCGCCCGCGCCGTTCGTCTCCGTTCACAGCTGTTGAAAGAAGCTGAGCGGCGGTATTTTCGGCGAATAATCCAGGTTAGCGATACGTTTCGTCGGCTGACACCAGCAATAGTTGCCACTGTCCCGGTATCCTGTCGTTCACGTCCAAACCGGTGCGTTCTCGGAGCTTCACTCCTAGTGACCGCGTAATGAACGACTCCGTCGTCGTCACGCCGGACTGGCTCGCAGCGCACCGGGAGGATTCGCAGGTACGCATCGTCGACGTCAGGGACGCCTGGGAGTACGACGGCATCGGTCACATTCCCGGTGCCGTCAGCATCCCGTTCGACAGCTACCGCGACGAGAGCGATGTCGACCGCGGGACCCTCCCCGGCGCCGAGGCCTTCGCCGACCTCCTTTCCGAGGCCGGCATCACGCCCGAGGACACGATCGTCGCCTACGACGACACCCACGGCGTCTTCGCCGCCCGGTTCGTGCTCACGGCCCTCGAGTACGGCCACGACGACGTGCGCCTGCTCGACGGCGACTACAGCGCCTGGAACCAGGAGTACGAGACCTCGAGCGAGACCCCCGACGTCGAGTCGACCGAGTACGACCCCGATCCGCTGGCGCCCGAGGAGAGCCCGCTGGTCGATTACGACGCCGTCGAGGCGGCCCTCGAGCACGGCGCGCTGTTCGTCGACACGCGCGAGGCCCACGAGTTCGAGGAGGCCCGCCTGCCCGGCGCGGTCCGGTTCGACTGGCGCGAGGTCGTCGACGACGAGACGCGCCGGTTGAAACCCGCGGCCGAACTCGAGGACCTGCTGGCCGAGTACGGAATCACGCCCGACCGCGAGATCGTGCTCTACTGCAACACCGCCCGGCGGATCAGCCACACCTACGTCGTCCTGCGCGCGCTGGGGTACGAGGACGTCGCCTTCTACGAGGGGAGTCTGACGGAGTGGGTGGCGAACGACGGGGAGGTAGAGAGCGGCGAGGCCGAGTGAGCGGAGCGAATGAGGCCTCGAGGTGGAACGGCGAACAGAGTGAGCCGTGGAGCGCGGCGCGGTCGACTCGTTCGCTATGCTCACTCGTCGACCGCGTAGTGGAGCGGTGACCAATAGGGAGCCGCGAAACGGGCGAGGTTGAGCGAACGAAGTGAGCGAACCCTCGAGACGGAGCGCGGCGAAGCCGAGACCGATGCGAGCCTCGAGAAACGCTCGAGTCGAATCGATCAGCGGATTCCGTTCGCGTTGGGCCGACTGCTGCCGCCTGTCCGACGGCCCGTTCTAGGTGCGGCATACGGTACCGTTCGCTCCGACTATGTACTCGTTGATTCGTCCGGTTAGCGCTATGGACGAAACCGGTCGACTATCGCGATACTCGCCTCGAATGCGGTTATTGTAGATCTCCCAACAGTAACGGGCCGCTTACCGGGCTGCAAGGCCTCTATTACAAGGGCCGATATTCTCGGTTGATCGGGTATGTGCGGCATCGTTGGTGCGTACGGGTGGACCCACGACGAGACGCTCTCGTCGATGCTCGATTGGATCGAACATCGCGGCCCCGACGAGGAGGGGTCGTACCTCGACCGCGACGCGGGGCTCATGATGGGGGCGCGCCGCCTCTCGATCGTCGACCTCGAGGGCGGCTCCCAACCGAAGTGGAACGAGGACGAGACGGTCGGCGTGGTCTTCAACGGCGAGATCTACAACCACGGCGAGTTGCGCGATCGACTCTCCCGCGAGGGCCATCGGTTCGAGAGCGAGTGCGACACCGAAGTGTTGGTCCACCTCTGGGAGGAGTACGGCGAGGAGATGGTCTCCCATCTCGAGGGCATGTTCGCGTTCTCCATCTGGGACCGCGAGGCGGAGACCGTCTTCCTCGCCCGCGACCGGTTCGGCATCAAGCCGCTGTACTTCGGGACGAACGACCGGGGGTACGTCTGGGGGAGCGAACTCCCGGCGCTGCTGATCGGCGGCGTCGACCGGACGATCGATCCCGCGGCCGTCTACAACCACTTCTCGCTCGAGTACACGCCGGCGCCCCAGACCCTGCTGGAGGACGTCTGGAAGGTCGAGCCGGGGCAGTCGGTGACGATCACCGACGACGGCGTCGAGACGCGAACGTACTGGGACCTGCTCGACCTCGAGACCGGGACGCGGACGACGTCGATGGCGGCGGCGGCCGACCGACTTCGGACCCTGTTCGAACGCTCCGTCGAGAAGCGCCTGATGGCGGACGTGCCGGTCGGGGCGTTCCTCTCGGGCGGGCTGGACTCCTCCGCCGTCACCGGGATCGCCTCGCAACTGAAGGACGAGCCCCTGAAGACCTACTCCGTTTCGTTTACCGACGACCGCCTCGACGAGAGCGACGAGGCGCGGCTCGTCGCGGACCACTTCGGCACCGACCACACCGAAGTCCCCATCGACCTCTCGTCGATGGACCTGTTCGGCGAGATGATGCAGTACCTCGGCGAGCCGACGGGCCACCTGCAGATGCTGCCGATGTTCGCCCTCTCCGAGCGGGCCAGCCAGGACGTCAAGGTCGCGCTGGCCGGCGAGGGCGCCGACGAACTGTTCGCGGGCTACCCGTGGTACCAGCACGTCCCCGAACACAAGCGCAAGGTCGACTTCATGCCGGAGTTCACCCACGACGTCGCCGGTGCCGTCGCGCAGGTGGCGCCGGTCGGAAACAAACACCTCCGGTACTTCTCCGGGCTGAAGAACAACGAGGAGATGCTGCTCAACCACGTCTGTGGCTTCACGACCTTCCGACCCGAACCGGACGAGTTCCTCCGGACGGGGGAGTCCGCCGCGACCTCCGGCCTGCGGGCGAACGTCGGCGAGGTCACCGCGGAGGTCGCGGATCCGTCCTTAGAGCAGCACATGTCGACCTACGAGACGGGCTACACGCTGCCCGACTACCACCTCTACAAAGCCGACCACATGAGCATGGCCCAGTCGCTCGAGCTTCGCGTCCCCTTCCTCTCGACGGAGATGGTCGAGTTCGCCCACTCGCTGCCGGCCGAGCTCAAGGTCAACGACGACGACGTCAAGCGGGTACTCAAAACCGCCGTCAGCGACCTCCTCCCTGATCAGATCCTCGAGCGCGAGAAGATGGGGATGCGCCCGCCCGTCGAGGACTGGTTCGAGGAGGAACACGACTCGATCGAGACCTGGTTCACGCGGGAGAAACTCCGACAGACGCCGTACGTCGACGCGAGCCGGGCCACGGCGCTCCGGGACGCCCACCGCCGCGGCGAGGAGTCGGTCGGCCGGACGCTCTGGATGATTCTCACTTACGTCGCGTGGTACCACTCCTTCATCGACGAGCAGAACGCGGTTGTCTGACACCGTCGTCGCGTCGCCCGTCATCCCCGTCGCTGCGCCGTTCGGCTCGAGCCGCGGCGGTCACAGGTCTCGAGCCGCCGGGAGCGTGAACCGGAACGTCGCCCCTTCGTCGGGGTCGGCGTCGACCCGGATCTCGCCGCCGTGGCGCTCGACGATGCGTCGACAGAGCGCCAGGCCGATCCCCGTCCCGTCGTGCTCTTCGTGGCTGTGCAGGCGTTCGAACACCTCGAAGATCCGCTCCTGATCGTCGGGATCGATGCCGATGCCCTCGTCGCTGACCGAAAGCTCCCACATGTCGCCGCGACGCTCGGCACTAATCTGAACTCGCGGCGGACCGTCGCTGTACTCGACGGCGTTCGAGAGGAGATTCTGGAACACCTGCCGCAACTGGCCGGGATCTCCCTCGACGCGGGGCAGCGACTCGCTCGAGATCACCGCGTCGGTCTCCTCGAACCTGAGCTCCAGATCGCTCCGCACGTCCTCGAGGACGGCGTCGAGGTCGACCGGTTGGAAGGGGTCCCCTCGCGTTTCGACGCGGGAGTACGCGAGCAATCCGTCAATCATGTTGCGCATGCGCTCGGCGCCGTCGACGGCGAACTCGATGAACTCCTCGGCGTCGTCATCGAGGTCGTCACCGTACCGTCGATCGATCAGCGACAGGTAGTTCGTGACCATCCGGAGCGGTTCCTGCAGGTCGTGGCTGGCGGTGTAGGCGAACTGTTCGAGCCGCTCGTTCGATTCCTCGAGTTCCCGCTCGTACCGGCGGCGCTCGAGTTCGGCGCTCACCCAGTTACCGAGCAGCTCGACGAAGGTGACCTCCCAGTCGGAGAACTCCTCGGTTCTGGCGTCCAGATCGTAGAAGCAGAACGTCCCGTAGACCTCGCCGTCGACGGTGACCGGCGTGCCGAGATAACAGGAGATCCCCCACTCGGCGTTGCCCGCGCGATCGGCCAGTTCCGGCGCGTCTTCGTCGACGTCCTCGAGGACGAGCGTTCGCTCGGTCCTGACGACTCGTTCGCAGTTGGTTGCCTCGAGCGGGGCGGTGTCTCCCGCCTCGAGATCGCCGTCGGGCGCGTCGACGACCTCGAAGATGTATTCGTTGGCGTCTTCGTGGACGCACGACAGCGCCGCGTACTCCGTGCCGATCGTCCGTCGAACGACGCCCAGCAGCGCCTCGAGCTGGTCGTCGAACGGTCGATCCGGATCCGCGATGACCTCGTAGGCGTCCCTGAGCGCACGCTCGCGCTCCCGGGTTCCTCTCTCTCGACCGTTGCGGTCGCTCACCTCGCGCACGCAGACCGTGATCCCCGTCTCCGAGGGGTGGACGCGACCCTCGAGCCTCGCGTCGAAGGGCCGGGAGAACGCGTCGAAGGAGACCGGTTCCTGCGTCTCGAACGAGCGCTCGAACGCTCGTCGGGACGACTCGAACGCGTCGGCGTAGTCGTCCCAGACGACCGCCCCGAGCAGTTCGCTCTCGGACCGCTCGAGCAGTCGCTCGGCTCGGTCGTTCAGAAAGGTGAACCGCCACTCGTCGTCGAGTGCGAACACGGCGTCAGCGATCCGCTCGTAGGCGGCGGACGCGTCGCCGTCGCGCGGTTCCGTCGGTTCTGATCGGTCGCCCATCTGTGGCTAGAACGCGATTATCCCGTATAAGCTACCCGTCACCGACGTCCCGCCAGTCCGGCGCCGTCGAGAACTCACTCGAGGACAGGTCGTCGAACGCGGCGTAGACGACCTCGGAGAGCGCCGGGTGGACGTGAACGGGCTCGGCGACGTCGTCGACGGTTCCCCCGCCGTCCATCGCGGTGACGATCTCCTGGATCAGCGTCGAGGCCTGCGGGCCGACGATGTGACAGCCCAGAATCTCGCCGTCGGGCGCCGCGAGCACCTTTACGAACCCGTCGTCGGCGTTCATAATCATCCCCAGCGGCGCGGCGTCGAAGGGAACCGTCGTCGACTCGTACTCCCGACCGTCGTCCTCGAGTTCGCCCTCCGTTCGCCCCACGCTGGCGACCTGCGGCTCGGTGAAGACGGCGTGGGGCATCGCGCCGTAATCGACCGCCCGGTCGGCGTCTTCGAGGAGGTTCGCCGAAACGGTCTTCGCCTCGTAGTCCGCCGCGTGTTTGAACGGCTGCTCGCCGACGATATCGCCCAGCGCCCAGACGCCGTCGCAGGACGTCTCGAGCCGATCGTCGACGACGACGTACTCGCCGTCGTCGGTCTCGACGCCGGTCGCCTCGAGGTTCAGTGTGTCCGTGTTCGGGCGCCGCCCCGTCGCGAGCAGCAGGTCGTCGGCCTCGAGGTCGACGCCGTCGCCGTCGGTGTCGTCCTCGCTCGGTTCGGCGGTCACGACGACGCCCGAATCGTTCTCCCCGATTTCGGCCGCCTCGTAGCCGGTGTAGACGTCGCAGTAGCGCTCGAGCGACTCCGTCACGACCTCGCCGACCGCCTCGTCCTCCCGCGGGACGAGTCGCTCGCTGCGCCCGACGATCGAGACGTCCGTTCCTACCGCGGCGAAGAAGTAGCCCAGTTCGGCGCCGATGTAGCCACCGCCGACGACGACCAGCGAATCGGGCCGTTCGTCCAGGAAGAGCGCGTCGTCGCTCGTGAGGAAATCCGCGTCCTCGAGGCCGTCGATCGGCGGGACTATCGGCCGACTCCCGACCGCGAGGACGACGTCGTCGCCCCGGACCTCGGCGTCGCCGCCGTCGTTCAGATCGACCTCGAGCGTCCGCTCGTCGACGAACCGGCCCTCGCCGCGGTAGAGCGCGACGTTCTCGGCGTCCTCGAGGCTCGCTTCCTGGCGGTCGGCCTTCTCGTAGACCGTGTCGTGGATCGCCGCAGTCATCTCGCCGTAGTCGATGCCCTCGAGCGCGGCGTCGACGCCGAACGACTCGGCGCGGCGGGCCGACTCCGCGATATCGGCGCGGTGGATCAGCGCCTTCGAGGGGACACAGCCCCGCGTGATGCAGGCGCCGCCGAGCGGGCCGCGCTCGATCACGGCCGCCTCGAGGCCCCGTTCGGCGGCCGCCGTCGCGACCTGACTGCCCGAACCGCCGCCGATCACGACCAGATCGTACTCGTCCATACGTGCGTCGACCACGGATGCGGGCGTAAAACCGAGCCCTGCGACTCGAGGGCTCCGTCCCTCGGAGCCGTCGTGCGCGATCGAACCGGCCGCGAACGTCGCGCCCTCGACCGTGAGTTCGCGGACGATCGCCCGCAGCACGGGCACGAGCCGGTTCCGGTGTGCGTTCGTGCTTTCCGGAGCGGTCCGGGAGCGTATCAGTAGATCGTAGCGCGGTTTCTTCATTTAGAACTCCGTCTGAACTGAATTGGGTGATTCACTAAGTACAGGTCTTATACCTCGATATTTCAACCTGAGAGTGTAATCTAATTAGATTTCATTTGCACCGTCAAACGCCCTGATCCCGGGTGCCGACGGAACTGCGAACATGGTCGAATACTTATCATTGTGGGGCATTTTGTTCTAGTTGATGTCAGTGATTCCGATGGAGTGGGGTGAGCCGGATTCCCGGACTGGCGTCTACTATGATTCCCTCTGGACAGGGCTAGCGGTTATCGTGCTTGCCGCCCTCGCGTACTGGGAGCCGTTCTCGATCACCGTCTCGATTACGCCACCACGACTTGCTGGCGCGACAACCCTCGGTGTAATTCTCGGTGTCGCTGTGATGTACGGCTTGTTCGTTAGTGAGCGCCTCCAGCGACTCTGGGCGGATTTCCGCATCCGTTTTGCCGGACTGTTCGCGCTCATCATGGGCGGCCAACTTGGACTCACTATCGCCCCCACATGGACGGTACTCACGATGTTAACGACATTTCTCACGTTCATCCCACTTCGCGTCGCCATCTACCTTCATACCCGGTAAGCACTACAGGCTAACCGCTAACTCGTTCTCCGATACTGAACACGAATTTCACGAACCACACTGAATAAAGAAACCGTATTACCAGATGGTTATGCCCGCGTGCGGGACGCGTCGTCACCGCGGGCTTCCGGCGGTCGTCGTTACTGCGAGCTACTGGCGTGCCCTCGCCCCTGTTTTCGGCCGCGTCGGCCGACGATCCTGATCGGCGCCGTTCCCGCGAGTCCGTGCGCGCCGTCCTCGCTTCGCTCCCACTCGAGGCGGGCGGTCGATTCGTCGCCGTCGAACCCGGCGTCGGGGGCCGGGAACAGCAACAGGAGATCGTCCCGTCCGTCGCCGTTCATGTCGACCGCGTGGCCGCCGTGCATCGGTCGCGCGCCGTCGCCGCCTTCTACGACGTCGGGTGCGCCGAACCGGTACCGGACATCCTCGCTCGTTGGATCGAACTCGTCGGTCCGCAGGACGGCGACCGGGATCACGCCGCAACTGTTCGGGTTGATCGGCGCTCGCTCGGTGCCCGGCTTGACGTCGATCTCGAGATCGGTCGGGAAGTGCGCGGCGGCCTGGCCGCCGAGCGTCGCGATACCGAGGGCCGTCGCCGCCAGCCCCGTTCCGCCTCGAAGTACGCGGCGTCGAGCCATCCCCGAGTCGGTCGTCGAGTCGCTTCCGCGCGGTGAATCGGATCGTGTCTGGTCCATGCGACAGTAGGCCTGTTCACCGCTTGCCCAGGTAGTTACTCTGGTGCGTCTGTCGAAAGAATTGCTGTACGCGGCGAACGCCCCTTCTTGTCGTCGCTATGGGATCCACCCCGGTTGGTCGACTATTCTACCGACGACCCTCTCGGCCGGTACTGTCGCGCTTACAGCCAATCGTCGCCTGTATCGTCGTCCGTCGCCTCCCGGTAGGATCGCACCGCTTCCGCGAGGTTCCGGACGGCTTCCTCTGGCGTCTGGCCCTGACTCGAGACGCCGGTGACCTCGTCGTCGGCGATGTGGAGGCCGTGTTCGGTTTCGCGCATCGTGACGTCGGCGTCCTCGAGCGCCTCGTACTCCGAGGGGTCTACGTCCGCGTCGGAACTCATACGCGGGAGTAGTTGGGGTCGCGTGAAATACTCACCGACGCCGCTTCGGGTTCGGGTTCGGCTTCGCCGGCCGCGGTCTCGCTTCTGGATTCCGTCCGCGGCGTGGGGAGTAGAAAAAGCCTTTAACGCCATCGCCCCGTAGACTGAGCAAATGGTACTCGACGATCTCGGGAGTTCTCTGCGGGGCACCCTCGATAAACTCCGCGGGAAGTCACGCATCAGCGAGGAGGACATCGAGGAGATCGTCAAGGAGATCCAGCGCTCCTTGCTCTCCGCCGACGTCGACGTCTCGCTCGTGATGGAGCTGTCGGACAACATCAAGGAACGCGCCCTAGAGGAGGAACCGCCGGCCGGAACGCCGGCGCGGGACTTCGTCCTCCGCATCGTCTACGAGGAACTGGTCGACCTCATCGGCGACTCGACGGAACTACCCCTCGAAGAGCAGACGATCCTCCTCGCCGGGCTACAGGGATCCGGGAAGACCACCTCCGCTGCGAAGATGGCCTGGTGGTTCTCGACGAAGGGACTCCGGCCCGCCGTGATCCAGACCGACACCTTCCGTCCCGGCGCCTACGAGCAGGCAAAGGAGATGACCCAGCGCGCGGAGGTCGACTTCTACGGCAACCCGGACAACGACGATCCCGTCGAAATCGCCCGCAAGGGTCTCGAGGAGACCAGCGAGGCGGACGTCCACATCGTGGACACCGCGGGTCGCCACGCGCTCGAGGACGAACTGATCGACGAGATCGAAGAGATCGAGGACGTCGCCGACCCCGACACGTCGCTGCTCGTGCTGGACGCGGCGATCGGGCAGGGCGCGAAGGATCAGGCCCAGCAGTTCGACGAGTCGATCGGGATCGACGGCGTCGTCATCACGAAGATCGACGGGACCGCGAAGGGTGGCGGCGCCCTGACCGCCGTCGATCAGACCGATTCGTCGATCGCCTTCCTCGGGACCGGCGAGGAGGTCCAGGACATCGAGCGCTTCGAGCCCGACGGCTTCATCTCGCGGCTGCTCGGCATGGGCGATCTCGGCCAGCTCGCCGAGCGCGTCGAGCGCGCCATGGAGCAGACCGAGATGGAGGAAGACGACTGGGACCCCGAGGACATGCTCCAGGGCTCGTTCACCCTCCACGACATGCAAAAGCAGATGGAGGCGATGAACAACATGGGGCCGCTGGACCAGGTGATGGACATGATCCCCGGCTTCGGCGGCGGGATCAAAGACCAGCTGCCCGACGACGCGATGGACGTCACCCAGGACCGGATGCGCACGTTCTCGGTCATCATGGACTCGATGACCGAGGCCGAAAAGGAGTATCCGAAGGCCATCGGCGCCAGCCAGATCGAGCGCATCGCCCGCGGCTCGGGTACCACCGAAGAGGAGGTCCGGGAACTGCTCCAGCAGTACAAGATGATGGAGAAGACGATCAAGCAGTTCCAGGGCATGGGCTCCGAACAGGAGATGCAGCGCATGATGAAACAGATGCAACAGCAGGGCGGCGGTGGCGGCGGCGGAATGGGCGGGATGGGTCCGTTCGGCTGATCGCCACCTCGAACCCGAGCCCGCACCGCTGATCGATTCCGTCTCTCTCGAGCGCGCTCTTTTCGAATTTGTGACGGGAATTGTCGGCTGCCACTACGTTCATGTTCCTCTAGACGTATCCTCGAGTCGATGAACCGTCGGCAGTATCTCACGCGCACTGGTATCCCTCTCGCCGCGCTGGTCGCAACGGCCGGTTGTCTCGACGATCTCCCGGGTAGCGATTCGAGCGACGACTCCGTCGCGGTCGCCGATCGGACCGGCGACCGCGAACTCGACCGCGCCGTCGGCGAGTTAAACGAGGCCGCTCTCGCCCTGTTCGCCGCGGACGACTTCGAGGAGCCCACTGACGTCGAATTCGATCCGGACGAACCGACCGAACGGATCGAGAGCGCCCGCACGCACCTCGAGACGGCGGCGGACGAACTGGGCGACGACCGCGAGTCCGAGATCGAACTTCTCCGGACGTACGCCGCCGTCCTCGAGCGGCTGGTCGACGTGACCGAGACGGTCACCGACGAGACGCTCGAGGCTGATCTCCAGGCCGTCTTCGAAGCGATCGGCGGCGACGACGCTGCCGATGACGCCGATAGCGACAATGACGACGACCTCGAGGCGGCGTCCGAGACGATCGACGAGCGAACGGACGAGTTCGCGGTCGCCGAGACGAAGCACGCGGAGGCGGCCGCCGACGTCGAGTCGTTCGACGAGGCGTTCGAGCGCCTGGTCCGAATCGATCCCGCGGAACTCGAGGACGGCGTCGCGGCGCTCGGCGACGCGGTCGCGTCGCTCGTGACCCTCGGCGACGGACTCGAGTCGCTGCTCGGCGGCTACGAGGGCCTGCAGACGGGCCGCGAGCACATGGAGAACCGGGAGTACGGGAAGGCCGAAACCGCCTTCGGGAACGCCGAGTCGACCCTCGAGACGGCGACGACGACCTTCGAGGAAGACGAGGAGCCGCCGGGCGGGATCGCCGAGCACGTCGAAACGGCGACATGCCAGAGCGAACACCTGGCCGACGCCGCGGGGTCCTTCGAGGAGTGGGCGATCGCCGCGTCCGACGGCGATCGTTTCGCGGCTCAGAATCACAAGGAAGCGGGCGAACAGGCGCTCGAAGACGCTCGTAACTGTACGTAACCACGCAATCGACCGGATCGGCGGTTCGCAACGGCTTGGATCGACGGTCCTCGATCGACTCGAATTGCCGATCCGCAATCGACTCGAGTTAGTGGATCCGGTTCAGCGTTGCCGCTACTGAGAGCGTTCCCGCCAATGAGAGCGTTCCCGCCACGTCGTCAATCGTGGGCCACCGGCTCGTCTTCGGCCGCCGCTTCAGGCGGCAACTCGTCGATGAGGACGACGGCGTCGCCGTCGAGCACGGTCGTTCCGTCGCCGTCGGTGACGGTTGTCTCGATCCGGTACTTCGAGCCGCCCAGATCGTCGACGACCTCGCAGACGGCCGTCACGCGGTCGTCGATCGGCACCGGCGCGAGGAAACTGCTCTCTTGTGAGAGGTAGATCGTCAGCCCCGGCAGGCGGGCGAGGGCGGCGCTGATCAGTCCGGTGGCGAGGACGCCGTGGACGATCCGCTCGCCGAACCGGGTTCCAGCCGCGTAGGCCGCGTCGAGGTGGAGTCGGTTCGTGTCGCCGCTGATTTCGGCGAACGCCTCGACGTCGCTCTCCGAGATCACTTTCGAGAACCGGGCGACGTCGCCGACGTCGACGGTCGACTCGTCCGCGCCGCGGTACTCGAACTCCCAGTCGTCGCGCTCGTACTGGGTGTCGGTCCGCACCCGTCGTTTCGGGCGGTCGGCCTTGAGGCCCCCCGTCCGACGAGCGAGGTGCGGGACGTAGTAGCTGAGCTCCGTCGTGGTGAGAATGCCGACGAGGTCGCCGCCCCTGTCGGCGTCGCTCTCGCCGTCGACGACCGGGAGGTGTTCGAAGCCGGACTCCCGCAGGACGGCCACGGCGTCGACGATCGACGTGTCGGGCGCGACCGTCTCGAGGGGCGCCGACAGCACGTCGGTCAGTTCGACGCTGCCGAGGTCGGTGCGTTCACAGAGGTGTTCGAGGAAGTCGCCCTCGGTCACGATACCGATCGGCGCGCCGTCGCGGACGACGACCGAACTGACGCCCTCGTCGCGCAACAGCGTCGCGGCGCGGGAGGCGGTGGCGTCCGGCGGGGCGGTGACGACGTCGGTGACCATGATCTCCGAGACGGTGATCGTGTCGTGCATCTGTCGATAGTATGCGACCGACCCCTATCAGTAGTGGGTCGATTCCGTCGCTCGGCGGTTGCGCCGGCTCACTCACGACCCTCGACCTGCCGTTTTCGCCTCGGGCTGCTCGTTTCGCTCGCGGTTCCGAGACGGGCCTCAGTGCTCGTGCTCGTCGTCGTGCCCGTGGCTCTCGTTACCGTCATGGCTGTGGTTCTCGCTGTCGTCGTGACCGTGACTCGAGTGCTGTTCGGTCACGGTCGGCGTCAGCTCCTCGCCGGTTTCGGAGCGAAGCACCGCGTCGAACTCCTCGGGGACGTGCGCGGTAAACAGCGAGTAGAGGCCCTTGGACTCGACCTCGAGTTCGATCGCCGTTTCGCCCTCGGATTCGAAATCGACGCGGTAGAGCGTCTCGGACGAGGGTTGAACCGCGTCGCCGTCGGACACCGACGCGTCCGCCTCGTCGCGCTCGAAGAGTTCCGTCGCGGTTTCCCCCGCGTGGAAGAGCCCGTGTTCCCCGTCTTCGTCCGTCGGCACGATCGCGAAGTGCATGTCTGGATCGGGGCCTTCGTGATAGGTGTACAAGTACGTCCCCTGCTCGAGGTCGTACAGACCGCCCCACTCCCACGGCGGGTCGTCGTGCTCGTGTTCGTGGTCGTCGCCGCCGGTAATACTGTTGAGACAGCCGCTCGCGAGTACCGAGAGCGCCCCCGTGAAACCCAGCCCGAACCGCCGTCTCGTGATGTCAGTCGCGGTCATCCTACCACGACCTGTCGCCACGAGAAAAATAGCGCTTTCGTAGTCGCCGTCGATCAGTGCCGTACCGTCCGCTGCAGATCGCTGCTCGATCGAACCAACGTGACGATCCCGCTGCCCGTCGGTGGGAGTGCGGATCGAATCGGCCTAAAATCAGGCGTCGACCGGGCGGCCGTCCTCGGTCGGCGGCGCGATGTGGTCGATGTACTCCTCGACGGTCGGCTCCTCGACGCGGACACGGACGTTGATCTCGCCGAGCTCGTCCGGCTCGCCGACCGAGAAGTTGATTCGATCCATGAAGGCAGCCTGCTTCTTGAGCGCGAAACTGAACGTGTCGCCCTCGCGGTTCGCGAAGAACTCGCCGCGGGCGGTATCGAGGATCTCCTGTCGGTGGAGCAGATCGGAGAAGTGGTCCATCGCGTGCGCTTCGGCCCTGACCTCGCCGAACTCCTCATCGAGGTCGGCGTTGGGGAAGACGTTGGCCACGGCGTCGACGACCCGACTCGTGACTTCGGTGTCGTAGATCGGCGCCGTGATCTCGACGTCGACGCGGTAGATGTCGGTCATGGGTCAGTGTTGGAGACGGAGTCGGGTGTCGGTTCCGGTTCGGAGCCGGGGCCCTCGCGGATGATCGCCTCGACGCGCTCGTGGAAGGCCTCGAGCGCGTCGGTGTTCTCGACGACGACGTCGGCCCGATCCATCGCATCGTCCATCCCGAAGCCGCGCTCGCGCTCGTCGCGGGCAGCCAGTCCTTCACCGCCGTCGCTCTCGCCGGCGTCCCGGCCGCGGGCGTCGATGCGCTCGGCCCGCAGTTCGAACGGCGCCTCGATGCTGACCAGCGTGAACGCCTCGCCGAACCGTTCCTCGAAGACGTCGACCTCGGTGTCCGACCGGATACCGTCGACGAGGACGGTGTCGTGGTCCTCGAGGCGGTCCTCGATCATCGGGAGCGATCGCTCGGCGATCGCGGTCGGCCCGTTCTCGTCGCGCAGCGCCTGCGCGACCTTCCCGTGGTCCTTCGTCGGGTCGAGTCCCCGGTCGGTCGTCTCCTGGCGGACGACGTCGCCCATCGTCACCACCGGGATGCCGTGTTCGCGCGCGACGGTCGCGGCCTCGCCCTTCCCGCTGCCGGGCAGTCCCACCGTTCCGATGACGTGCATCGGAGAAATGTATCGGCGAGACGTGCATAAGCGCTGTTGTTCGTCGCTCGAGTCCACCGAGAGTGCGGCGAACGAAACGGTCGGATTGCGATCAGCGAAACGTCCGTCGGTCACGGGTATCCGACTCGCTCACAGTATGCGACACGCCCCGCCCGAAACAGATTGTCGCCGTGCTCGCGTCTGCACCCGCGACCGGACGCGTGGCGGTCGTACCCTCCCCCTTGTCCGGTGTGCAACGGCGGCGACGAGTGCAACCGTTCACTCGGCTCGCGTTACGACGGACAATTCGATACAAGCCGGACTAACAATTCGAACCGACTGTCGCCGTTATTTAGCAGTCGATCATCGCCGTCGACTGCACGCTATGACAGCTCCGAAACTCGACCGACGACGGTTCGCCGCGACAGTTGGTGCCGGCGCGATCGCCGCCCTCGCCGGCTGCAGTGACCTCGGGTCCGAGGAGAACGAATCTGACGGCGAGGACGGCGGGTCCTCCGACGGGAGCGACCCTGCCGCGAACGAGACGAGCGACGAGCCCAGCACCGGCGAGAACGACGACGCCGCACCGAGTACGGGCACGAACGACTCCGAAGACGGCGGCATGTCCGGTCCGAGCGCGGACGAGAACGACTCCGCGGGCGGCGAAAACGAGTCCGGCGCCGGCGAAACCGAATCGGACAATCCGTTCAGCGACAACGCCAGTACCGAGGACACCGAGTCGGACGCGGAACGCAACATCGCCGGCTAGAATCGGCATTAGGGACGGAAGACGGTGTCGCCATCTCGCGGCTTTTTTCGCGGTTGTCTCGGACCGTACCGACAGCGTGCTGCCCGTCTCCGCTCGAGCGGTCCCCGTGCGGAGTTGGTTCGCGGCCCTCTTCGCGGCGACGATCGTCGGCCACCGGGTAGCGATCTGGCTGGTCGACCGGTTGCCCTTCGTCACCTCGCTGTACCGGCTTCGCGGGTAGCTACGGAGAATCCACACCGCTTATACCGATCCGACATGGAATCCTACTCGAGGGCGCGTAGCTCAGTCCGGAAAGAGCGTCGGACTTCTAATCCGACGGTCGTGGGTTCAAATCCCATCGCGCCCGTGCAGCGAGGAACGCAGTGACGAGCGAACCGGCACGTGGGATTTGAAGCAGGGAGGAGCTTTGCTCCGACCGTGGTTCAAATCCCATCGCGCCCGCTTCTATTGCGAACAGTCCGTGAGCGATAGCAGTCCCCCTTCGTCGCTGAGGGCACCACTCCGTCAGGGGTCGGCGACGCTCAAGTCCGTCTCCCCGATGCTGACGTATTCGTCGCGCTCGTCGCGTTCGACGTCGATACGGAGCCGCTTTTCGGGGAGCGCGTCACCGGTCGTCAACTCGAGGACGTCGCCCGAGTCGATCCCGTCGTCCCACTCGCCGACGTACTCGCGGCTGGCGGTGTACGCCTCGCCGTATCGGCCGTCGGCGTAGGCGACTGTATCGCCGATCCGAACCCTGAGACCCGATAGATTACCGCTGACGTTCGTCGCCGTGATCCGGACCAGTTCGGCACCGTCGACCGTTCGGACGTCGAACTCGAAACTCCCCTGCGGACGGGACGGCGGCGACCCGGTCACCGGCGGTTCGAGACAGCCGGCGGTACCGACGATAGTGAAGGTCCTCAGCAGGTTGCGCCGGGCTCGCATTAGCGGGGTACTCTATCTCTCAATGCAAGGATAGTTGAACGTTTCCGATACACTAATGCCGGCCACTAACGTTAAATAGAATGTCGGCAGTGCCGGACACCGGCATCACAGTGGGGATCGGGGGGAAAGACATCGATCATCGCCACGCGCGACGATCACCAATCCCCGCTGCCGACGCGCGTACACCCTTTAGTTTAGTACCTATTTGCGCTTCGAGTCCGCTCGCGTAGTGATCAGCGTACTCGAGGAGAGTGATGAGAGGAAGCGGTCCGTTACCGCGGCAACAGGGAATCGCCACATCCTCCCCAGCCGATTCGCTCCCGTCGATCACCTGCACTGGTCGCCGAACGGCTGCCGTACCCGGCTCGGAGACTAATTCAGGCCGGCGATACAACCACCTCGAGGCCTAGCTTCCGATATGGACGACACGGCCGTCGACACTATTGCGTACGACGATGTGATCGCTGGCGTCGACTCATTCGCCGAGCACGCGCAACGGCGCGCCGAGACCGAGCGCGAGGCCGTCGAGTGGGCGATCGACGAACTCGAGTCGATCGTCGACGAGCGGGGCGTCGACCTCGAGCCGCTGCTCGAGTACGGTCGCCGCAGTCAGGAGAGCCTCCCCGATCGCCACCGGCGGGCCTACGAGGCGATGGCCGATGTGTTCGACGTCGATCCGGCGGTCTACGAGGTGTACGTCTTCGCCTACTCCGAGTTGTGCGAGGAACTTGCCGAGGGGGAGGGCCGCTCGGAGAAGAATCCGAAAGGGGTCGGAAACGGAATCGGGGAGGGGTGTACGAACGCGCTCGTCGCGCCGCTGACGGTCGATCCGGAGTCGACGACCGACGCGGGGCCGGACGCCGCCACCGGCGGCCCGCTGGTGCTCAAGAACCGCGACATCGCGGGTCGAGGAGCCCGGCCGAAGTCGGTCGTCGAACAGCCGCCGATCGACGACTACTACGGCATCCTGACGATCGACACCTGCGGGACGGTCGCGATGTTCAAGGGGGTCAACGATCAGGGGCTGGTCGCCGCGAACACGTACATCGACTGCGAAGGCGAGGGCGAGGACGTCTCGCCCGAGACCCAACTGCGAAACGGCACCGTCATCCGGATGATCCTCGAGGAGTGTGCGACCGCCGAAGAGGCTCGCGAGTTCCTCGAGTCCCGGCCCACGCGTCGTTTGATGGGCCAGACGCTGTTTCTGGCCGACGACACCGACGCCGTTCTGCTCGAGATCGACCCCGCGACCGAGCAGATATTCGTCGACGACGGTTCCGTGGTGACGCGAACGAACCACTTCGTCCGCTCGGAGTCGACCGAGGCCGAGAGTTCGACGAAACGCCGGCAGCGCGCCCTCGAGTTGCTCGAGGGCGACGAGCGCCTCGATCGGGACGATCTCTGGGCGATCGCGCGCGACCACGCGAACGGGCCGGGCGACGACTCGATCTGTCGCCACCCCGAGCCGGAGACGGACGAACCCCACGCCTTCGGGCAGCTGACGACCGCGAGCGCGGCCGTCTTCGAGGGCGGCTCGCCCGAGATCGAGGTCGCGGCGGGCAACCCCTGCGAGACCGATCGGACCCGCTGTGCGTTCGGCGACGAGGTGCCGACGGATCTCCGGACCGGCCAGCGATGGCTCGATCGCTTGCATTGAGCGGCCCCCGCTGCGCGTTCGATAGGTCAGCTCCGAGTTCTGGTTTCGGCCACTCTCTTGATTCGAGACAACAGTAGAGGGATGCTGTTGTGCGAAAACAGGAACCTGATCGGTTCCGCTGAATTCTGATTGCCCGAACCGATTACATACCGGAACGTACTGCTATTACGAACGTTCATCTAAGTCAACTAAAACGTTCACGCATGGGTTCCCTTCCGAACGGCCATGCGCGTCGACTGGATCGCCGATCGTTCGTTTCGCTGCTCGGTGCGACGACCGGGACGCTCGCGATCTCCGGGTCGTCGAGCGCTCGAGGCACCGGTTCTACAGATGCGGACGCGGACGAGGGCCTCGAAGCGCTCTCGTTCTATTCGACGGCCGCCCAGATCAGCGCCGAGTACGGCGAACTGACCGACGAGAACTACGTCGTCGCGTGGGCCTCCGAAGACGCGTACGTGACGACGACCAGCGGCGGCACCGACGAGTCCGACGTCGTCTCCTACGAGGACGGGCGCATTCCGCTGATCACGCAGGACGAGAACGTGCTGGGGATCGGTAGCGCCGGTTTCCTCAGCGACGAGCGCGGCGGGTTCGACGTCGGCAACGAGGAGTTCGTGCTCGAGGTCTGGGACGAACTGATGGGGCCCGACAGCACGGTGCTGTGGGACGAGAGCCACCGCCAGTACTGGGACCTCTCGAGTCACACCGTCTTCCGTCGCTACGCCGAGGACAACGGCTACGACCTGCGCCCGCTCGAGGAGTTCGACACCGACGGGCCGACCCTCGAGTTCTACTCGACGGCGAGTCAGGTCTCGCCCGACGACGACGCGCTCACGGAAGACCGCGTGGCGGCCGCGGACGCACTCGAGGTGCTCGCGTGGGCCGAACCGACGGCGACGAACGTCGATCGGTCGGACGCCGAACCGTACCGCTACGCCGACGACGAGCGGATTCCGCTGATCACGCGCGACGACCGCACGGTCGGGCTCGGCGCACCGCTCGCGGCAGACGACAGCGATCACGACGAGAACCGCGCGTTCCTCCTGGGCGTCTGGGACGATGTCGTCGACGGCGAGACGGTCTACTGGGACGAGAGCCACGACCAGTACTACGGGAGCTCGCGGTTCGAGACGTTTATCGCCGACGCCGAGCGCGAGGGGTACGCCGTCGAGGCCACCGACGACCTGCTGGCGCTCCTCGAGGGCTCGATGAGCGGATCGAGCGGTGCCGACGCCGCGGACGCCGACGCGGTCGTGATCACGACGCCCGCCGAGCCGTTCACCGACGGCGAACTCGCGGCCCTCGAGGCGTTCGTCGCCGACGGCGGGGCCGTCTTCCTCCACGACCAGTCGGACTTCGGCGGTCACGCCGAGACGGCTCACCTGAACGCGATCGCCGAGCGGCTGGACCTCGGCTTCCGGTTCAACGACGACCAGGTCGAGGACGGGACCTCGGGCTGGGACGACTACGTCTTCGAGACGAGCGATTTCGACCGGTCGTACCTCGGCGAGGCGGAGACTGCGGTCGGTCTCGCGGACGCCGACGGCCTCGTCGTCACGACGCCGGACCGGGCGTTCACCGATGCCGAACTCGAGACGCTCGAGTCGTTCGTCGCCGACGGCGGCGCCCTCTTCCTGTTCGACCAGTCCGACTTCGGCGGCAACGATCGGACCGGAAACTTGAACGAAATCGCCGAGCGGCTGGACCTCGCGTTCCGGTTCAACGGCGGCCAGGTCGAGGACGAGGTCCACAACGCCGGACCGGAGTACGTTCCGCTCGCAACCGACTTCTCGCCCGAGTTCGACTACTTCGGCGGCCGGGACGGCGTCGATATCGAGTTCGAGCGCGACGGCGAGTACTACGGTCGAGTCGTCCGCGTGTTCGACGGCGACACCGTCGAGGTCGAGTTCGACACCGAGTACGGCTACCGCGAGGTCGTGCGCAACGTCGGCGTCGACACCGCGGAGACGCCACCAACGGAGGTGACTCCCGAAGAGTGGTTCGGAATCCCCGACGACGCCGACGACCACCTGCACGACTGGGGCGAGCGGGCGGCCGAGTTCGCCCTCGAGCGACTCGCTCCCGAGGGCGCCGCGGTCGACGAGTCCGACCTCGAGGGGCGCCACGTGAAGGTCACATTCGACGAGGCCGAACCACTGCGGGGCAACTACGGGCGCCTGCTGGGCTTCGTCCACTACGATCCCGACGCGTTCGAAGCCGACTTCGAGAACGGTTCCTTCTCGACGAACCACAACCGGGAGATCGTCGCCGAGGGGTACGCCCGCGTCTACTCCTCGGGCTTTGCGGCCCACGACGAGTTCGCCGCGCTCGAGGAGGACGCCCTCGCTGCGGGCCGGGGAGTCTGGTCGGCGGCCGATTTCGACGCGCTCGGCGAAATTCGGAACGAGCCGGTCGAGGACCTGTACCTCCCGTCAGCCCGGAGCGTCCGCAGCGCCCGCGGCCGAAACGGCGGTCGACTCGAGGACGACCGCGTCGCGGTCGCGGCCGAGCCGAGCGCCGAACAGCGCCTCGAGACCGGCGGGATCGCGTACGACGACGGTTCGGAAATCCCGCTGGTCGGCGTCGACGAACGTCGCCGCGTCGCGCTGGTCGGCGGAATCCCGATCCACGAGGATTACGAGGCCGACGCGGCGTTCGGCGTCGACACGAGCGGCTACGGTAACTTCCCGTTCCTGACGAACTTGATCGACGCCCTCTCCGCGAGCGACGCCGACGGCGACGTTCTCATCGTCGGCGGCCAGGGTCAGTTCAACGCCGCGGGCTCGATCTCGCTCGAGGACTGCATGTACTACCAGCGGTACCTCGAGGGGGTCGGTCTCCGACTGCGACAGATAAACGATCTCGCGGCGACGCTGCCCGCCGAGATGGAGACGGAGCTACCGCGGGCCGTGTTGCTCAGCGCGCCCGCCCGGGAGCTCGAGATCGGCGAACTCCTCGCCCTTCGCAGGTACCGAAAGGCCGGCGGCGCCGTCGTCCTGCTCGGTAGCGCCGCGGCCGCCGCCGAGCACGCGCGCCACCTCAACGCCGTCGCCGCGAAGCTCCGGACGGACCTCCGGTTCAACGCGGACGCAGTCGTCGACGAAGAGCGACACCTCGGAGACGACCCGACGGTCCTCGAGACGACCGCGTTCGACGACTCGCTCCCGCTGTTCGACGCGTACGACCCCTCGAGGGACTGGACCGACGAGAAGGGGGGTGGAGACGCTCCCGGAAACAGCGGCCACGCGCCGGGTCATCGCGGGAACGGACCTGGTAACAGCCCCAACGCGCCGGGCCACGGGAATCACAGCGGTCGCGGGCGTCGCAAGAAGGGGCGCGGACGATCCGGCTCAGGATCGTGGTTCTGATCGCAGACCGCTAACTCCGACCGCGGTCACGGTCGAGAGCCGCTTCGGCTCCGCGTCCGCTCGACGCGGCGCTCCCTCAGGCGCGAACCCGACGCCGCTCGAGGTCGGCCTCGAGTCCCCGTGCGGCCTCGAGCCGCAGTTTCTTCGCCCGGCGTTTCGAGAGCCGCTCGTCGGGCAGTCGGCCGGCCAGCGGGTCGTACGCCGACGGCGTGAACCCGAGGTTCTGCAGATAGTTCCGGACGCTCGCGTCCTCGAGGCCGTCGTGGATCGCGGCGTCGGTGACGGTTTCGACGGTGTCGAACGACGGGAGGGTCACCGAACCCTCGTTGTCGCCGTGGGTGTCGGTCGGGTCGCCGTCGCCGATCGCGGTCCCGCGGGCGTCGGCGCGGCTAACGAGCGAGCGGACCGTCTCGGCGAGGCGCAGCACCTGACTCGGCAGGGCCGCGTCGGGCGAGCGCCACTCGACGGTCGGCATCGCCTGCCGCAGTCGGACCGGCGTCCAGACCGCGTCGTAGGGATCGAACGCCTCGTCGAACGCGTCGGGATCGACGCCGCGCTCGAGCGCGCGCTCGCGGAAGCAGTCGTAGGCGTTCTCGAGTTCTTCCTCCCACTCGGCAGCGCTGTCGACGTAGGGCCAGAGCTGGCCCTGGTCGGGACAGGGCTCGTAACACGAGCGCCGATAGAGGAACGGCCGGGCGCACTCGAGAATGTGCTCGCCGCGGTAGTGCGAGGAACTGTTCACGAGCGCGAAGGCGGGATCGAGCGCCGTCAGCATATTCAACTGGTCGGCGACGTTCGATTGCTCGAAGTGTATGTGCGTGCCCGCACAGACTCGCGCGTCGTCGAACGCCGGGCCGACGATCCGCCGCTGGAGGTCGGTCCCCCGCTTGTCGCGGTAGGGGATCTCCGACGGGGCGGCGTGCAGCGGCGTCGCCAGCGGGACGAGTCGCTTGTCCCGTTCGCGGGCCGCGTCGACGATTTCCCCGATCAGACCGAGGAACTCCTCGCGGAGCTCGGCCATCGACGAGCAGGGCGTCGTCTTGATCTCGAGCATCGGTTCGACGAACTCTGGATCGATCTGTTCGGAGTAGTCGAGCAGTGATCCGGGTGAAACCAGGTCGCCGTCGTCGTCGATAACCCAGTACTCCACCTCGAGGCTTGTGTTCATGGATGTCTCCGTTAGGCTGCGGTATCGAGTGGCCCTCGAGCAAGCCGTCACCGGGCCACGGTTGATGGACGGCGCCGACGGCCGCGGGGGGACGGGGTCGCGGGCCGGCGCCGGGTGGTTCTGTTCCGTACTGTCAGGATTGACCGGTTTTGCTTGAACCGGTTGAGCCTGCGCACGCCAGGGCGATATTAGTGAGTACAGGCCGCTCATCGCAAAAATACGGACGGTTCGGTGAGAGGGTTTGTCCGCTCGAGCGATACGTCGATCGCGGATCGGCGGGTGCGGGTCGACCGTCGGGGCGACCGTCCGCTCGCCGTTCGATCGCCGCGCCCGGTAACACGCGTGTTACGTAGTTGGCCCGGCGTCTCTGCGGGGTTCATACGGCTGCGGTAACATTCTGTAACCACATGAGCGACGAGACGACTGCGGACGAACCCGAACGGAACGCATCTGTGATCGTCGTCGGCGGCGGTGTCGCCGGCCTGAGTGCCGCGCTCTTCACCGCGAAGAACGGCCTCGAGACGACGGTGTTCGACACGGACGAGACCTGGATGCACAAGGCGCACCTGTTCAACTACCTGGGGATCGGCTCGGTCGGCGGCAGCGAGTTCATGGCGACGGCCCGCCAGCAGGTCGACGACTTCGGCGCGGACCGCCGGCAGGGTGAGGAAGTGACTGCGGTCCGCGAGTCCGGCGACGGTTTCGCCGTCGAAACCGACGAGGGCGAGTACGAATCCGATTACGTCGTCCTCGCGACGGGCGCCAACCGCGACCTCGCGGAGGAACTGGGCGTCGACTTCGCCGAGGACGGCACCGTCGACGTCGGCGTCGAGATGGAGACCAGCGTCGAGGGCGCCTACGCGACGGGCGCGATGGTCCGCCCCGAGGAGTGGCAGGCCGCCATCGCCGTCGGCGACGGCGCCGCCGCAGCACTCAACATCCTCTCGAGCGAACGGGGAGAACACTACCACGACTTCGACGTTCCCGCGGACGCCGAGCGCGTCTTCGGCGAACTGGTCGCGGAGTAACACCCATGTCACAGGATCACCCCAACCCAGTCACGCCCGAACTGCCCGACAGCCCCGTCCACACGACCGGAACCGACCACATCACCATCTGGGGGAGCAATGAGGCCGACACGATCGAGTTCTACCGCGACCTGCTGGGCATGCCCCTCGTGCTCCGCCAGCCGAACCTCGACGACCCCTCGCAGACCCACCTGTTCTTCGACACCGGAGACGGGCGCATCCTCACCTTCTTCGTCAGCGACGACCGGCCCTCCGCCCGCGGCCAGCGGGCCGGCGTCGGCGCCGTCCACCACCTCTGTTTCAGCGTCGACCCCGACGAGTACGAGGACACGATGCAGGCGCTCGAGGACGCGGGCCACGGCTACAACGTCTTCGACCGAGGTATCTTCCACTCGATCTACACCCGCGACAACAACGGCCTCGTGATCGAGCTCTCGACGGACAAGTACGAGATTCCCGACGACCGCCGCGGCGAGGTCTTAGCGAAGGCCCAGGAACTCCGCGAGGCGGACGGCGCCGACTACGCCAAGGACGAACACCTCCGCGGGGCGATCGAGGCGCTCGGCCTCGAGGTCGTCGAACACGACCTGCCCGACGCCGACGCCGGCGTCGGTGGTGTCGAATGAGCGCCGGCGACGGCGCCGACGGCCCTCACCAGGGCCAGCCCCTCGTGACGGGCGGCACCGCCCTCGAGGACGCCGAGGCCGCGATCGTCCTCACCCACGGCCGCGGCGCGACCGCCCAGGGGATGGTCCAGATGGCGAACGAAGTGGGTCGGGAGGGCGTCGCCTTCCTCGCGCCGCAGGCGGCCCGGAAGACGTGGTACCCCAACTCCTTCCTCGAACCCGTCGAGCGCAACGAGCCCGGACGAACCTCGGGCCTGCGGGCGATCAGCGACGCGATTTCCGAGGCCACCGACGCCGGCATTCCGACCGAGCGCATCATGTTGATGGGCTTCTCGCAGGGGGCCTGCCTCGCCAGCGAGTTCGTCGCCCGCAACCCGCGGCGGTACGGCGGCCTCGTCGCTCTGAGCGGCGGCCTCATCGGCGCGGACGTCGACCCCGACGACTACCTCGCCGACGATCCGGACCTCGAGGCGACACCCGCCTTCCTCGGCTGCAGCGACGTCGACCCCCACATTCCCGAGGAGCGCGTCCACGAGACGGCCGACGTCCTCGAGTCCATGAACGCCGCCGTCACCAAACGGCTCTACGAGGGCATGAGTCACGGCGTCAACGAGGACGAACTCGAGTTCGTCTCCGGAATGGTCGCGGACCTCGTCGATAACTGACGCTCGGCCGCCGCCGCCGTTCTCCGCGACGTTTCGCCGCGAGTGATACTCACTCCCGCCGTGACTGGCGCTTATCCTCCTCAACGGCGTAGGACCACTATGGCACCGAACGGCGCGGACCGGCGCGGTGCGAAGCGGCGGACGGTCCTGTCGGCAGTGGCCGGCGCGGTCGCGACCGTCTCCGTCGCCGGCTGTCTGGGCGGCGCGGATTCGGAAAAGGAAGACCCCGAGCCCGGACTCGATCAGGCGACGGCGGTCGAGGGCGACACCGACCCCGAGGCGTGGCGCGACGTCGAGTCGCTCCGGTTCGACGGCTACGTCGGGGGATGGCTCGGCCTCGAGCCGAGCGCGATCGAGGGGGTCGAGAACCCGACGCTCGTCCTCGTCGAGGGCCGCGAGTACGAGGTCACCTGGGAGAACAAGGACGGCATCCACCACAACTTCGCGTTCTGGGACGACGAGCGGGAGGTCGTCGAGGACTACTCGACCGACGGCACCGACGTCGAGGGCGAGCGCGAGACGCTCGTCTTCGAGGCGACCCCAGAGATGGACACCTACCGTTGCGAGTACCAGCCGGCGGGACAGAAGGGGCCCGTCGAACTCATCTGACCCCTCGAGGGGGCGCTCACCGGACGAGGGTGACTGAGACGGGGGCGCGCCGGACGATCCGTTCGGCGACGCTGCCCAGCAGGATTCGAGAGACGCCCTGTCGGCCGTGGCTGCCGACGAGGATGTGATCGACGTCGTTTTCCTCCGCGTACTCGACGACCTCTCGAGCGGGATCACCGGAGGCGACGTCCATCTGGAAATCGACGCCGCTCGTATCGACGAGTTCCATCAGGTCCTCGCGCAGTCTCGCGGCGGCTTCCTCCTCGCGGTCGTCGAGCAAGTCCTGAATGGCCCTGATGCTCGCTTCCGTGTAGCCGTCCGCGAACTCGACGACGCGCAACAGGATGATCTCCTCGTCGGCGTACTCGTCGAACGCGTATTCTACTGCCTTCTGTGCGGGCGCGGAGCCGTCGTATGCGACGAGGACTTTCATGGTTGCAAATAGCGCGTCCGCTGATATAAACCCGTCCGCTGGGCCCCGGGGATCGGACTCGGCGTCTCGGCGCCCGCTCGAGCGACCGTCGGCCGTCGCCGCCGAACGGGCCGATCGATCGAAGGGAGCGCTCAGTACCTGAAGAGCGGAACGAACTCGAACAGCACGAACGCCCCGACCGTCGCGACGAGCGGGACGACGTTCTGCATCACGACGACCCGGGCCGTCGTCGAGGGATCGAACAGCGACGCCGCTTCCGGCGCGTCGGCGGCTTCCTGCGTGCTGGACGCCGGCGAATCGTGCTCCCCGTCGGCGTGCTGGCCGCCGACGGCGGTCGGCGCGTCCTCGCTGCGGGAGACGTCGGAGAGCGTCGGCGTCCGGGACGCCCGTCCCCACCCCAGTCCGACGATGCTCATCGTCGCCACGATGACGAAACTCGCGGGAATGCCGACCGCCGAGAGGCTCACGACGATTGCCGAACTGATGACGGCGACGACGATCGCCGCCGGCAGCGGCAGCGCCGTGATGTCGTTGCCAAGCGTCTCGAGGGTCCGCCGGGCGATCGTGAACGCGCCGACGGCGACGGCGGCCGAACCGAGCAGGAGCAGCGGATCGAGCTCCAGCTCGCCGGTCGCGTACAACGGCGCGACGGCGTTGGCGATGTTACTCGTTCCCGATGCGTAGGCCATCAGACAGCCGACGGCGACGACGGCGATCGCACCCGATAGCTCGCGCCGTCCGTCGGTCGATTCGACGACGGGTTGCGGCGTGATTCCCGACGAAACCACCCGTACGAGCGGTCGCTCTCGCCGACCTTCCTCGAGCGCGAGCCACGCCCGCAGCCGCGGATACCAGTACCGGCCGACGACGGCTGCGACCCAGAAGCCGACGACCGGCGCGACGAGCCACCACGTGACGATCTCGCTCAGCACTGAGCGATCGAGTTCCCCGGCCGCAAATCCCAGCGCGGCGACCGCGCCGACGGCGGTCATCGACGTCGAGGTGGGGACGCCCGCGTAGTTGCCCAGGAACAACGCCCCGCCGATCACCAGCAGGACGGCGGCGCTCGAGCGAAGCGTGAAGACCGACTGATCCCGAAGAAGATCGCCCGCGAGCGTATGGACGACTTCCGGACCGACGGTCAGGGCCCCGAGCGCGAAACAAACGGACATGAGCGCCGCCGCGACGCCCTTCCCGATCACGTCGGCGCCGACGGCGGGCCCGAACGCCGGCCCGGTCGTCGAGCCGCCGATGTTGTAGCCGACGAAGAGCGCGACGAGAACGCCGACGCCGAGCAACAGCGCAGACATCAGTGTATTGTCCGTCGATACGTTATGCGAAATATTTGTGGATTATGGATGTGACAGAGTCTCCCCAACGCTGTCATACCGCTCTCTGTTCACAGGTTCGAAGCGTCCGTCGCAGGCGCAAAACCGTCGATAAAAACTACCGAAGGCGCACGGCGCTTTCGAACCCTCGCTTGCGCCGTCGTGCGCGAGAAGGCCGCTTACTCACTGCGTTTGCTCGCGGTCCTACTGTTCGAATCCGTCCTCGAACCGGAACGTCCCGTCGCGCTGCACCACTTCTCCGTCCACTTCGATGACCGAATCCTCGCTCATGTCGACGATCATGTCGACGTGGACCGCCGAATCGTTGGCCTCGTTGCCCTCGCCGACGGTGTCGTCGTAGGCCCGGCCGACCGCCATGTGGACCGTATCGCCCATCTTCTCGTCGAACAGCATGTTGTAGGTGAACTGATCGATGTCGCGGTTCATGCCGATGCCCAGTTCGCCGAGTCGGCGCGCGCCGTCGTCCGTGTTGAGGACTTCCGTGAGGACCTCTTCGTTCTTCGCCGCCGAGTGATCGACGACCTCGCCACCCTCGAACTCGAGGTAGACGTCCGTGATCTCCCGGCCCTGATGATAGAGGGGCATGTCGAACAGCACCTCGCCCTCGACGCTGTCGGGTTGGGGCGCGGTGAAGACCTCGCCGCCGGGCAGGTTGTGCTCGCCGTGGTCGTTGAGCGTCGGGTTGCCGGCGATCGACATCGTGACGTCGGTCGTGTCGCCGCTTTTGATCCGGATCTCCTCGGCGGGATCCATGATCTCGACCATGTTCTCCTGGTGTTCGCGCTGTTCCTCCCAGTCCTTGTTGACGGCGTCCCAAACGAAGTTCTCGTAGCCCTCCGTGCTCATCTCGGCCAGTTGGGCGTTGGCCGGCGCAGGATACTGCGTGAGACACCAGCGCTTCGAGAGGCGTTCCTCCAGGATCGGGCGGTGGGCCTGCTGGTAGGCCGCCTGCGTCTCGGGGTCGACGTCACTGGTCTGGGTGACGTTGTCCGAGGCACGGATGGCGATGTAGACGTCCGTGTTCCGGATGAGCGCGAGTTCGTGCTCGGGCGTGTCGAAGTCCTCGTCGGCAGCCCGCAAAAAGGCCCGCCGCTGGCGCTCGCCCGTGCGTTGGCTGACCGTCACCGGGTTCGCACCCCGATCGCCAATGACCTCGTGGAGGGCGACGACCAGGTCCTCGGCGATGGGGTGGGCGTCGACGACGACGTTGTCGCCTTCCTGCAGATCGACCGAGTGGTTCGCGATGACCTCGGCGTGCTCGCGGATACGTGGGTCCATATGACAGACGTCTGGGACCGCGGGGATACCGTTTTCGCATCGACACCCGGTTCCGGGGTCGCCGCGTTCCGACTAGTCCCGGTTCGAGAGGGAGATCCCGAGGTAGATCGCCGCGATCGCACAACCCACGCCGCCGCCGAACGCGAGCGCGAACGGCGACTCGAGGCTGACCTCGCCGTCCTCGTCGACTGAAAACCAGAAATACAATTAGTCGAGTTGACCGTCTCATCCCCGAACGCGGTTTATCTGTAGCCGTCGGCGTTCACGAGATCAGTTTACCCGCAATCTCTCAGGGAATGTTCTTATGAGAAATAGAAGTCTATCGTTCCGATTGGGGGATAAACATCAAGCCATTAGTAGAAACGTTGCGGATAGCGATAAATTCGGACACGATTACGCAACTGCGAAGATGGTGCAGTCCATTGAATCCGTGGTTCGTTCGAGTTTTTCACCTGATCAATTGGAGTAGTAGCCGTGATCCCGATACGAGCACTCCGAGTAGGGAGATACCGATCAAGACCAAAAATATCCGCATCGAGGGATCGTCCAAATAGCCATATGTGCCTATCATCCCACAAAGAGCGAACAAGCCGGTCTCCAGCAGCCGTGATTGTAACGGAGTGAAGTCAATCATTAAATTCTGTCATGGAATTCTGGCAGTAATAGATTACGCAGTCTTTTACTGAGATTAAATATCGTAAGCTGGAACTGGCATTACTACCGTCCAATAAATCTCGATTTCTACGCCGCACCCATTATTTTAGTATATTAATCTATATAATATTCGGGAGCTGTACTAATTGCAGTAGTCACCGGCACCGATACCGCTCTAGCACCGTCAAAGAAATTATCAGTTCACTGATTTCAGAAGTAGTAGCTCCTGCTGCTAGGGCCCAAACCGCATGATGAAATCGAGTCTTCGATTACCGCATTCCATCTCGGAACTCGAGGATGGTCCGTCGGACGAGCAGGTACGAGAAGAAGATCAATGCGAGGAGGATCACCACGATGGCGATGATGACGGGGTCGTCGGGGATGAAGTCGAACATACTGGAGGTATCGTGCCAGCGCGCAAAATCGTTTCGACCGCGGTCACGTGTTGGCGACGCAACCCGATTCGGGCGCGATCGTTGCGTTTGGCGACCGAAATAAACTCAAATCGACGTTTCACCTTGCGCTGACTATATTCTTCGGTGGAACGTAGTCGAGCGTGCGTCTCGGTCGCGGCCCGCGACGGCGCGATCGAGACGGATCGCCCGCGGCCCCGCTATCACCCTCCCATCCCCGACCGCTTCGATCCGACGCGGGCGATCGACGGCCGCGCCGTCGATGCCCTACTCTCTCCAGTCGCGGTTCCGACGGGACTTGGGACGCGACGGTCCCGCTGACGTGACGGTTTCTGTGGATCGCCTCCGGAGTCGGTTTCGTCTCGTACGACGCGTCGATAGCAGCCTCTCGATCGGTCCGCGACGGCTCTCGAGCAACGGGACTAGTATTCGGCGGCTTCGTGTGCACGTTCAAATAGGAAGCGGAAGCCTAACCGAGGCATGATCGCAATCGCCGGTGCGAAAGGTGGCTGTGGCAAGACGACGACGACGCTGGGCCTCGCCGAAGCGTTCGGTCGTGGCGGAACGCCCGCGCTCGCGGTCGACGCCGACCGACAGCTTCCGAACCTTCACGTCAGGGGTGGCATTGATCGCGAACCGACGCTCGCGGCGGCACGCGGAGAAGACGACGTCCTGCAGGTCGCCCAAAAGGATCCGCGGTCGTCGAACGTCGCGTTGCTCCCGGCGCCCAAATCCTCCGCGCAACTCGATACGGAGACGGCCCTCGATGGGCTGGCGCCCGACTCGGTGCAGTTGCTGATCGACTGCCCGTCGGGCGCGGGCCCCGACGTCGTCGATCCGCTCTCGGTCGCCGACGGGGTGATCGTCGTCACGACCGCGGACGACCGGAGTCTGGACGCCGCCGAGACGACCGTGGAGATGACGAACCGGCTCGGCGTCCCGGTGCTCGGCGCCATCGTCAACCGGTCGTCCGACGTGCCCGATACGGTCCGGTCGTGGGTCGATGTACCCGTACTGGGCGTCGTTTCCGAAGTCGACGACCCGCTGTCGGCCGACGACTCCCGGGCCGTCTACGACGAGATCGTGCGGACGCTCCAGACGAAGAACGCGACGGCCCGGACGCCGCCGGCGTCCGCCGACGAACTGCTGGGGACCGGCGTCGACGCCCTCGATCGCCGACTCGGCGGCGGCGTCCCGCCCGGCACCGTCGTCGCACTGACGGCCGATCCGGCGAGTCAGAGCGAACAGTTCCTCTACCAGACGACGGCCGCCCGCGGCTCGCTGTACGTCACGACGCGTCGCTCCGAACGGAACGTCGACCGCGCGATCGAGGCGTCGACGCTCGAGACGGGCACCCCGACGGTCCGCCGGATCGACGGCGAGGGAGCGGCGCCCTTCGACCGGTTCCGGGAGTTCCTCGACAAGCTTCCCGATGGCGCGAACCTGCTCGTCGACACCGCGAGCGCGCTCGAGCGACGGGACAGGGAGGCGTACGTCGCGTTCATGAACGACCTGAAAGACGGAATGGTTGAGACCGACGGCGTCGCCGTCCTCCACTGTCCGACGCGAACGGTTCCGGAAAACCGCGAGATCACGACCCACTTCGCGGATGTCGTGCTCGAACTCGAGACCGTCTCGTCCGGCGCCGACGCGGACGTCGAACACTACCTTTCGGTCCCGAAACACCGCGCCGACTGCGGCTTCTCCGAGACGATCGAACTGCGCTTCGACGGAACGTCGAACGCGATTACGGTGCCGGCCGACGGGGAACTGGCCGCCGGCTCCGATTCGGGCGTCGCCGGCGAGCATCAGGCGGACGAGTAACAAGCTGAGAGACGTCCCGACGCCACGCCGTCGCGTGGTCGTTGGTCGATCAGCGCACGCCGAGACGGCTCGAGAGCCGCCGTTCGGACCGTTCGACGGTCCGGGCGATCCCGTCGAACGCGCCGACCGCCGGACAGTCCGGATCGACATCGTCGACGGGCAGCCACCGCGACTGGGCGTCGTCGATCGTCGCTCGAGTTTCGACGATCGCGGTCGTCGCACCGAACGTCTCTTCGACGCGCCTCGCGAGATCGTCGTCCTCGTCGCGGTCGGCCAGGTTGAGGACGATCGACGCGATCGGCGTCTCCAGATCGGCCGCGACGCGTCGCGTCCGGACGGCATCGACGAGCGCGGCTTCGTCGGGCGTCGTGACGAGGACGGCGAGGTGAGCCGTCTCGAGTTGCGCCCCCACGTCCCTCGCGAGGCCGGCGGGACAGTCGATGACGACCCGGCCGTACTCCCGCTCGAGTCGTTCGACGACGCGGCCGAGCGCGGAGAGATCCGCCGCACGGGCCCCGGCCAGCGTCCGCCCGCAGGAGAGGTAGCGAACCGGTCCGAACCGTTCGACGGCCGCGACCGGGTCGGCGCGGCCGGCGAGGACATCGTGGAGGTCGGGGCCGGTTCCGGGCGGGAGGTCGGCCGTCGCGAGGTCGCCGTCGACGACGACCGCGTCGAGTTCGTACCCGAGGTTGAGCGACGTCGTCGACTTCCCCACCCCTCCCTTGCCGCCGGTTACCGCGACGATCATAGCTCCCGCGAGAGGACGTCGGTCGTCGGCGCCCACTCCTCGAGGTCGGCGAGGACGGTCTTCGACGAGGACGACTCGTCGCCGTCCGCTCGGCAAACCTCAACGATTTCGACCGGCGACTCGATCGGGGGCGCCGGACTGGCGAATCCGAGGCCGCGCGTCCGGCCCGGTTTGACCGTCCCCGTCCACTCGTCGTCGTCCCATTCGGGGGCCGCGACCGACCCCGCCCGCGGCGGCCAGATCGGTCCCTCGAGTCGACTCCGCAGGCGAACCGTCTGCGGCGTCGACCGAGTGTTGGTGACAGTCGCCCGGACCAGCGTCACGTCCTCGCGTCGCTCACACGTCGCTTCCACCTCGACCATGCCACTATTATCGCGCCCAATGACGTATAAATTACATCACCAGTACGGTGATGCGTCGCCCTTCGAACGAGGGAGTAGCGGAATCTCTGGCGCCGACTCGCATCGCCGGCGACCGGCGCGATACCGATCCAGCCGCCGTTCGCGACCGTTCCGGCTCGCTGAATCGCTACGGAAATCTGCATAAAACTCTCTTTCGAGTTAAAATCGGTCGAGAAGCCTCGAAACGGTTATCCCCCTCGGTAGTGGACTCCCGGGTACATGATCCAGGTCGCGATCAACGGCTACGGCACGATCGGCAAACGCGTCGCGGACGCCGTCCGCGAACAGCCCGATATGGAGGTTCGCGGCGTCGCCAAAACGCGTCCCAACTTCGAGGCCGAGACGGCCGTCGACAAGGGATTCCCGCTCTACGCCGCCGTCGAAGAACGAGCCGATCGGTTCGAGGAAGCCGGCCTCGAGATCGCCGGTCCCGTCGAAGACCTCGTCGACGCGGCCGACGTCGTCGTCGACGCTACGCCCTCCGGCATCGGCGCCGAGAACAAGTCGATGTACGAGGAGTACGACACGCCCGCGCTCTACCAAGGCGGCGAGGACGCCGACCTCGTCGACACTAGCTTCAACGCTCGTTCGAACTTCGAGGACGCGACCGGGGCCGATCACGTCCGCGTCGTCTCCTGTAACACGACCGGCCTCTCCCGCGTGATCGCGCCCCTGCGGGAGGCCTACGGCGTCGAGAAGGTCCGCGCGACGCTCGTCCGGCGGGGCGGCGACCCCGGCCAGACCTCCCGCGGCCCGATCAACGACATCCTGCCGAACCCGGTCACGATCCCCTCCCACCACGGTCCCGACGTCGAGACCATCTTCGACGATCTGGACATCGACACGTTGGGCATGAAGGTGCCCGCGACGCTGATGCACATGCACAGCCTGAACGTCACCCTCGAGGAGGAAGTCGACGCGAGCGAGGTTCGCGACCTGTTCGCCGATGAGTCCCGCCTCTTCCAGATCCCCGAACGGATGGATATCGACGGCAGCGGGAAGCTCAAGGAGTACGCGCTTGACGCGGGTCGCCCGCGCGGCGACGTCTGGGAGAACTGCATCTGGGAGGAGTCGGTTTCGACGGTCGGCAACGACCTCTACCTCTTCCAGGGGATCCACCAAGAGAGCGACGTCGTCCCCGAGAACGTCGACGCGATCCGAGCGGTGCTGGGCGAAGCCGACGCGGAGGAAAGCATCCAGACGACAAACGAGACGATGGGAATCGGGCTGTAGCGGCGCTGTCGCTTCCTCGCGGCTTCGTCATCGCCGTTCGTCGGTTTCGTTCACCCCAAACAACTAGTGACGACAGAAAGTTTTTGGCCCGCGGTCCACTATCGTTTCGCATGCGCCGAGACGACCGCGACGAACCCTTCGACGACCTGTTCCGCGAGATCGAACGAATGATGAACGAAATGATGAACGGCGCGGACGCGAACGTCGACTTCTCCTCCTCGAGCGACGTCGGTAACGGCTTCGGCATGGACACCCACGTCGATATCCACGAGACCGACGACGAGCTCCGGGTCGTCGCCGATCTCCCGGGCGTCGAGAAGGACAACATCGAACTCGAGTGCGACGGGAAGACCCTGACCATCTCCGCCGAGAGCGAGCACCGCCAGTACGACGAGCGCGTCTCCCTGCCGACCCGCGTCAACGAACACACCGCTTCGGCGACCTACAACAACGGCGTCCTCGAAGTCGTCTTCGATCCCGCGGAGCAGTCTTCGGGTATCAGCCTCGAGTAATCCGGGCCGTCGCGGTCGGTTTCCCCGTTTTCACTGCCGGTCGGCAGCCGTTCGAATTGCGTCCGCGAGTCGATCGTAGAAGTCCGGTTCGTACTTCGTTTCGTCGTCGATCGTCGGCCGCGCGTTCGTTTCGTTAACCACCAGTCGGTCGTCGGTCTCGAGTAAATCGACGCCGAGGAACGGGATTTCGAGCTCCGCTGCGACCCGCTCGGCCAGCTCGCGGTACTCCTCGGGCAACTCGACGCCGGTCGCCTCCGCGCCGCGGTGGACGTTGTGTTTCCACTGGCCCTCGGCAACGGCCGCGTCGGGTAGTCGCCGCTCGACGGCGCCGACGTACTCGCCCTCGAGGACCATCACGCGGTAGTCGGTCGCGTCGGGGAGGTACTCCTGGACGAGAAACGACTGGTCGCCCGTCGCCTTGTAATCGTGGACCAATGAGAGGTAGTCGCAGATCCCGAGGAAGGAATCGAGGTCGTGAGCCTTCGCGACGCCGACGCCGCGGGTCGTCGAGTTCGGCTTGACGACCACCGGCGGATCGAACCGCTCGAAGACGGCGGTCAGTTCCGCTTCGCCGACGTCGTTCGAGACGTAGACCGACTCCGGAACCGGCAGGTCGGCCCGCTCGAGTCGCGCGATCACTTCGGCCTTGTTCCGCGAGGTCAACACCGTTTCGTGGTCGTTGAGCCACGGGATCTCGAGCAGGGCGTCGGCGACGCCGCCCTCCATGAGCCGGCCGGGGTAGACGAACCCCACGTCGTAGTCGTCGGGGTCCCACGGCGGATCGCCGAGCGCGATCGTGCGCTCGCGCACGGGCACGTGATGAACCCGTATTCCCCGCTCGGACAGCGGCTCGCGCATCCGCCGGAACGTCTGTTTCGCGTTCGCTACCGCGAGATCGATCATAGTCGGCACTCGGGAGTAGAGGGACAAAAAGGTGCTCGAGACGGGCGGACTCGAGGCCGTAACCGTGGCCGGGAGTGCGTCTCGAGCAGACGCGAGAGACGCACGACTCAGGGAAGGGTAGGCACTACCCAATTACGACCGCGAGCGACCGAAGAGAGCGAGCGGACCGACGACCGACGTGGAGAACGCTATGCGTTCGGAACGGAGGGAGGAGTGTTTTTAATCGAATTTTTGCCGAGGGCCGCCAACGGCGGCCCGCAGAGCAAAACTTCGTTCTTTAGGCGATAAGCTGCTCTTCGCCCTTCTCGACGACGACGCGACACGGCGGCGAGATCTTGTTGTAGGCGCGACGCATCGCCTCCTTGGCGAACTCGGCGTCGTCGACGTCACACCAGATGGTGAAGATGCGCTCGCCGGCGTCGATACGCGCGGCGGTGCCGACGATCTTCCCGAAGGCCTGTCGCATCCCGTCGGAAACACGGTCCGCACCCGCACCCGTCGCCTGCTTGTTCTCGCGGATGACGTGGTGGGGGAACTTCCGGAGGATCATCTTGTAGTTGTTCTCGCCGGCGCTTTTCAGCATGTGGCGATTGGCCGAGAGGCGCGAGGCCTCGAGGCTCCCGTGGCGGAGCTGAACCTCTTCCTCGGTGATGAGGCTGATCTGGACCGGGTAGTCCTCGGGATCGGCGCTGATGTCGCCCATCTTGTGCTGTGCAATCTTGGAGCCCGGGATGCCGGTGATGTACTCGCGTCGCGTGTAGGCCGGCTTGCTAATCTCCCGGTACATTGAGGCGGGTTTGTCGGACATGGTTGTGGTTACTTACGAAAACGCAGGCCTACCGTGCGGATAAAGGCTTCGAAGCACGCGCTGGATGCGGGTCCGCGGCCACGTACGTGGACGAACGGATCGGCAGTATTGGAATCCGACCAGCAGTTCGGAATCCGATGCGATCGAGTCCGTCCTCGAGGCCGGGTCGGACGACAATCGACGAGCCGGCGGCTCGGTGACGAGCGATCGGTGCACGCCCAACGCGGCACGGTCGGTGCTGAAAATCAGCGAGTCGGCACGTACGTTCCGTCGCACTTCTCGATCAGCTGCTGGCTCGAGAGCGAGTTGCAGACGCTCAGGATGTCGATCTTCCGCATGGAAAGCACCTGACCCAGTTCGTCGACCGTTGCCCCGTCAGTCGCCTCGAGGTAGAGGTAGACGAGCTTCCCCTGTGCGGAGTTGAGTTCGGTCGGTAGTTCGGTGAGTCCGGGATCGGTGTGGGTCTGTTCCATCATCGTATTTACACAATCGACGAACATCTGTATAAAGTTATTGCACACCGAGTCCATATTCGGAAAAGAGTCCTAGTGACATTATATGCCTTAGAATACGGATGTCACAGTAGCTACTGAGACGAGAAAGTCCACTCGGCGCATGTGAGCGGTTCTCTCTAGCCGAGTCAGATATTCACGAGAGGAATCACCGTACTGGAACTGGAAAATGACTGCGGGCGAACGTTGCCGGGAACGACTAGAAACAGAATAACTGTGTATCACTTTATCACAGTATTGGTAGCGAGAAATCAGGCACCTGCAGAGCGTATAAGGAATATTAATACTGGATGCCAGTAATGCGACAATGGCCGTATCGAGCCTCCCTATTCATCGATTCCGGCAGATTTCGGCTCGAGCTCTAATCTCGGTGATAGTCGAGCGAATCGAGCGAACAGCGGTCTACTGGCAGTCCGATCCCGCTGGGCGCCCGGCGAGTACGCGACGGGGCCGAGAATCGGGGACAAACGGCGACCCACCCCCCTCCGTCGGCGTTTTTAAGGCCTTTCCACGGGTAACATGGGGCATGCCTCGGAGTTTTCGAATCGGATCCCTGTTCGGGATTCCGATCAAGTTGGACCTCACGTTTCTGTTGGTGCTCCCGCTGTTCGCCTATCTCATCGGCGAACAGATCGAACCCGTCGCGGGGCTGCTCAACGACGGGCTCGCGGCGGGCATCGACGTCGGCGCGATCACCGCCGGGACGATGCCGTGGCTACTCGGCCTGACCGCGGCGATCGGGCTGTTCGTCGGCGTCGTGCTCCACGAACTCGGCCACTCGCTGACGGCCCAGCGCTACGGGTTTCCGATCGACTCGATCACGCTCTGGCTGTTCGGCGGCATCGCCGCGCTCTCGGAGATGCCCGAGGACTGGCGACAGGAGCTCACCATCGCCATCGCCGGTCCGATCGTCTCCGTGCTCGTCGGCGTCGGTTCGTACGCGCTCTTTCTGGCGGTCCCCGAAAGCCTCGACGGCGCCAGGTTCGTTCTCGGCTACCTCGCTATTCTGAACGTCGTGCTCGCGGTCTTCAACATGATCCCCGCGTTCCCGATGGACGGCGGGCGGGTTCTCCGCGCGTTTCTCGCCCGCAGCCGCCCCTACGCGACGGCTACCCAGCAGGCCGCCGGCGTCGGCAAGCTGCTGGCTGTCGTCATGGGTCTGATCGGACTCATGCAGTTCAGCATCATCTTCATCGGCGTCGCCTTCTTCGTCTACATCGCCGCCTCGAGCGAGGCCCAGCAGGTGACGATGAAGGCCGCGTTCCAGGACGTCACCGTCGGCGACATCATGACGCCCGCCAGCGATCTCCACACGGTCGAACCCGAGACCACGGTGGCGGAGCTGGTCCAGCGGATGTTCACCGAGCGCCACACCGGCTACCCGGTCATCGACACCAGCGGGTTCGAGGGCGAACGCCTCGTCGGACTCGTGACGCTGACCGACGCCCGCGAGATCGATCCGGTCGAACGCGACGCGTTCACGGTCGACGAGGTGATGACGACCGACCTGCGGACGATCACGCCGGACTCGGACGCGATGACGGCGATCGAGGAGATGCGCGAGAACGATATCGGGCGGCTGCTCGTCGTCGAAGACGGCGACCTCGTCGGCCTAATCTCTCGATCCGACGTGATGACCGCCTTCGACATCGTTCAGAAAAGCGGCGCGGTCAACCCCAGCAGCCAACTGCGGGCCGCGGACTGATCGGTGCGACGGCGGTCGATCCATCCGCCACGACGGCCGACTCATTCGCCTCGACGACGCGCAGTCGACCGACGAACCGGCAAAACCGTCCGAAACGGCCGCCTCGAGGGCCGCAATCAACATTCTTAACCGCGGTCGGGGCCGACTCACCGCCGATGCCACCGGCCATCGAGACGACCGATCTCGTGAAGGAATACGGCGACTTGCGCGCGCTGCAGGAGCTGTCGCTGACCGTCGAGGAGGGCGAGTTCTTCGGCCTGCTCGGCCCCAACGGCGCGGGCAAGACGACCTTTATCAACACGCTGGTCGGCCTGGTCCGCAAGTCCGGCGGCGAGGCGCGGGTCTTCGGCCACGACGTCGAGGCGGAGTACCGACAGGCCCGCGACGCGATCGGACTGGCGCCACAGGAGTTCAACGTCGATCGGTTCTTCCCCATCAAGGAAGTGCTGATGCACAAGGCCGGCTACCACGGCGTTCCCGAGGACGAGGCCGCCGAGCGCGCCGACGAGGTGCTCAAGCGCGTCGGGATCTACGACAAGCGCGACGAGCGCTTCGACTGGCTCTCCGGCGGGATGAAACGTCGCCTACTGCTCGCGCGGGCGCTAGTGACCGATCCCGACCTGCTCATCTTAGACGAGCCCACGGCCGGCGTCGACGTCCAGTTGCGCCACGATCTCTGGGAACTCGTGACGGAACTCAACGAGGAGGGGACGACGATCCTCCTGACGACCCACTACATCGAGGAGGCCGAGCGCCTCTGTGACCGGGTCGCGATCATGAACGAGGGCCGGAAGGTGACCGTCGCGACGCCGGACGAACTGAAGGAGCGCGGTACCGACACGATCTCCGTCCGCCTCGAGTCCGGCGTCTCCGCGAGCGCGGCGGCCGACCTCGAGACCGACCTCGGCGCGTACGCCCACGAGGTGACGACGACCGGCGACAGCCTCGAGGTCCGCGTCGACGACGGCGGTTCGACCGCACCGCAACTGTTGAACGACCTCGAGGCGCGGGGCCACGAGATCGCCGACCTCGAGATCACCCGCACGTCGCTCGAGGAGATCTTCGTCGATCTGACCCGGAGTGACGACCGGACGGTGACCCGGTCGTCGGCTTCGAGCGCGGACGGGGCGGACGAAGCAGATGAGAGCCGTCCGTCCGAGCGCGAACAGGAGGGGGTGGCCTGATGCTGTCGGTCGGCTTCCGCGCGCTGTTCCGGCGCGAGGTGCTGCGGTTCGTTCGCCGTCCGAAGAACACGTTCATGCCGCCGGCGATCACGAACGTCCTCTACTTCGCCGTCTTCGGGTTGATCCTCGGCGGCCGGATCGATCAGATCGCTGGCTTCGATTACATCCTCTTTATCGTCCCCGGGCTGGTCGTCCTCGGGGCGATTTCGAACGCCTTCGAGAACGCCTCGTTCTCGATCTTCCACGGCAGGTGGAACGAGTACATCCACGAGACGCTGACCTCGCCGCTGTCCTACGCCGAGATGGTCGTCGCCTACGTCGCGGCCAGCGCAGTGCGGGGGCTCATCGTCGGCGTCATCATCGCCGTCGTGGGCCGGCTGTTCGTGCCGATCAGCATCGAACACGGTCTGTTCCTCGTGGCCACGATGGTCGTCATCACGGCGCTGTTCGCCGGTTTCGGGATTATCGGCGGGCTCGTCGCCCGCGACTTCGACGATCTGACCGTGATGAACCAGTTCATCCTCCGCCCGCTGGTGTTCTTCGGCGCCGTCTTCTACTCGCTCGAGACGTTCGAGCAGAGCTGGCAGATCCAGATATCGCTGGTGAACCCGATGGTCTACATGGTCGACAGCGTCCGGTACGGACTGCTGGGCCACTCGGACCTAATTGGCGTCGGCATCCTCCCCACACCGTACACCGAGTTCGCGCCGCTGTTCGCGCTCGGGGTGCTCACGGCGGCTACCGTCCTCGTGCTGGCGATCGACGTCTACCTGTTCAAGATCGGCTACGGGCTGACCGACTGATGGCCGGTCTGACGCTCGCTCGCCGTCTCCCTTCTCGCCGAAACTGAACCGCCCTCCGACTCGAGCGGTTCCGCCGGTCAGTCGTCGCCGGCGACCGCCGTCGGCTCCGACTCCGTCACCGTGCCGGGACCGTATCGGACCCAGCAGGCAAGCAGGCTCGGTAACACGACGACGCTGGCGAGGAACGCGTACGCGATCCCGATCGCGAGGCTGATCCCGAACTGGCGGAGCGCGGGGAGCAGGGCGAGGCCGAGCACGCCGAAGCCGGCCGCCGTCGTGACGGCACTGCTCAGGAGCGCGCCGCCGGTGCCGACCACCGTCCGGCGCAACGCCGTCGCCGCGTCGGCGCCGCCCTCGAGTTCCCCGCCGAACCGTTCGGTGACGTGGATCGCGTAGTCGACGCCCAGTCCGAGCGCGATGCTGCCGACGAGCGCGGTGACGGCGTTGATCGGTATCCCGAGCAGCGCCATCGTCCCGAGCAACCAGCTCACGGCGGCGGCCACGGGGACGAGCGTGACGGCACCCAGCGATGCCCGCCCTCTCGTCGCGCGGAAGACGGCGGTGAGCAGGACGAGGATCGCGACGACCGTCACCGCGAGGCTTTGGGCGACGGTCGTCGCGAGTTGCTCGGAAGTCTCCGTCGCCACGAGTGGCTGGCCCGTGGCGGTCGCCTCGAGGGCGTCGGTCTCGAGGACCGTCGCCGCGTCCTCGACCTGCTCGCTGATCGTCGAGGCGTCGGCAGTGCCGTCGACGGCCATCGTGAGCCTGAGCGCGACGTACTCGCCGTTGCTCCGGTGGACGTACCGGTCCGCCAGCGACGGGTTCGCCTCGAAGAAGGCGTCGTACACGGCCTCGAGGTTCCGGTCGGGGACGCCGTCGCCGTCGCTGTCCGCCTCGCGGAACGTCTCGTCGAACGCCTCGTCGGTCGCCGCGGTGCGTTCCATCGCCGACAGCGGCGAGTCGACGGCGGGGTCGCCCGTCGGCCGGTCGACCGTCACCGGCGTCGCGGCGGCCTCCGATTCGGCCGCTTCGAGGCGCTCGAGGGTCGCCGGGTCCGTGATGGCGCCCTCGATCAGGACCTCGCCCCGCTGGTCGGGCGTCCGAAACGTCCCGTAGACGTACTCGCGGTCGCCCTTCAGGTAGTGGTCTCCGGGCCGTATCGGGTCCGGCAGTTCGTCGGTCCACGCCGGCGGCTCGTCCGCCATGAACGTCTCCGCCGAGTAGGACGTCTCGAGCTGCGTCGCGCCGGCCGCGCCGCCGGCGGTGACCAGGAGCGCGACCACGACGACCGCGACCGGCGCTCGACGGGCCAGCCCCGACCCGCCGGCCAGCAGTCCGCCGACGCGGCCGCCGGTGCCGACGGCTCGATCGGAGCGGTCCCAGCCGCGGGCCGCCAGCGCGGCGTCGAGTTCGACCTTGCAAGCGGGGACGAAGCAGCCGAAGACCACCAGCGTCGTCCCGATGCCGATCGCGGCGACGACGCCGAACTGCCGGAGATCGGCCGCCGGACTCGTGAGGTTCGCCAGAAACCCGATCGCCGTCGTGACCGTCACGAGCGCCAGTGCCGGTCCGACGCCGTTCAGCGAGCGGGTCATGGCGGCGCGGACGTCACTGCCGTCGTCGTCGCTGCCGTTGTCACCGTACTCTTCTCGATACCGCATGACGACGTGGAAGGCGTAGTCGACCGACAGCCCGATGAGCAGTATCGGGATCGCGACCATCACCTGATTGAACGCGATACCGGCCCAGCCGATCGTTCCGAGCGTCCAGACGAGCACGAGGACGATACCGACCAGGCCGAGGGCGACGTCCAGCGGGTCTCGGTAGGCGATCGAGAGCGTCCCGACGACGAACAGCAGCGCCAGCGGGCCGACGATCGCGAGGCTGTCCTCGATCGCCGCGTCCTCCTGTTCGCCGACGAGTCCGCTCCCGACCATCACGTAGGTCTCCGGTCCGGACCGGGACTTCGCGATGTCGCGAGCGGCGACCTGCCCCTCGGCGACGGTATCGGAGACGGAGACGTCGGTCCGCACCGGACCGTCGGTCTCCTGTGTGAGGACGAACGCCCGCGCGTCCGCCGTCGCCGATCCGGTGTCGTACGTCCGCGACAGCAGCGAGTAGACCCGCTCCCGCTCGGGATGGTCGCTGTCCGGATCCGTGATCCGTTCGACGATCCGCTCGACCTCGCCGTCGTCCATCGACTCGAGGGCGGCGATCTGCTCCTCGAGCGTCGGTTCCGTCGATGGCCGTTTCTCATCGTCCTCATCGGCTTCGTTCCGTCTCTCGTCGTCGCGAACGTCGTCCTCGGTGATCGCCGTCGCGGCGACGATATTCGCGATTCCGCCGGTTCGCTCGGCGACGAGCGTCTCGTTGACCGACTCGTTGGCCACCAGTTCCCGCTGGAACTCGAGTTCCCGGAGCAGCGACTCGCGGGAGAGCGCGTTGCCGCTACCGTCGCCGTCGTCGTAGCGGACGGCGATCACCGACGTCGTCGCGTTGACCTCGCCCGCCGTGAAGTTCTCGGCGACGTAGTCGTCGGCCGCCGCCGACTCCGACTCCTCGTCGATCGTGATCTGGTTGGACTCCTCGAGGCCGGTCACGCTGGCGCCGATCCCGACCGTCATCACCAGTACCAGCAGGATCACCAGTCGACTGCGTTCGGTGACGACCGACGCGAGTCGGTCTAGCCGCTCCATTCGATGCGTCCCTCCGTCGAGATCGCGTTCATGTTCGTGTCCGTCTCCGTCTCCGCTTTCGCCTCCGCGTCTGTGACTCGCGTGCGTTCGACCATCGGATTCGTATGCGAACCCACCCATCGACCCGAGGAAGGGATGCTGCGAGGTATGGACGGTGGTTTTATAAGTCGCTCTCGGGCAGAAGGGGTCGATGAAGCTCATTCGCGGACGGGCCACCGTCGACCCCGACGCGGCGCCGAGGTTCTACAACCTGCTGGCCAACTCCGAACGGATCGCGGAAGCGCGGCTCATCGGTGGTAATCCCACCCGCGAGGGCGTGGAGACGCTGCTGTACGCCCTCGAGGGCGATCCCGAGCGGTTCCGCGCGGAGGCCACGGAGACGCCCGGTATCGAGTCGGTGGATCTCTCCGCCACGGAGGACGGGTGGACCTACGCCATCGTCGAGGCGCGGCCGCTGGCGACGCCGATGTACGAGACGATCCACCGGGCGCGGATGCAGTCCGGTTTCGTCGCCCGCAGACCGATCGTCTACCGCGACGGGGCCATCCACTTCCGCGTCGTGGGCGACCCGGAGTCGCTGCAGGCCGCGTTCGACCGCGCGAGCGACGCGGTCGACGTCCGGATCGACGAGATCGAGACCGTGCGCGGCGATCCGGACCGGCCGGCGGCGACGCTGAGCGAGCGCCAACGCGAGGCAGTCTCCGTCGCGCTCGAGTTGGGCTACTACGATCAGCCCCGCGCGGCCACCCACGCCGATGTCGCCGCCGAACTCGAGTGCGCGCCGGCGACGGCGAGCGAACATCTGCGCAAGGCCGAGGCCAAACTCGTCCGCGCAGCGATGGAGCGGAGCGGTTCGGGCGTCTGAACGGTCAACGGTCGTCTGCCGTCCCACGATCGACTCGTCGGCGCTGAGAATCGTCTGGTCGGGCTCACGCAGACGGTTCGACGACTGCGTCGCGAACCCGACACAGCGTTCCCAGGTGATCGTCGTCGACCTCCTCGAGGTCGATGGCCGTCCGGTCCTCGTATGTGGCCCGGACCGGTCCGATCGGGACGTTTTCGTCCTCCGCTCCGTGCCAAACGGTCAGATCGACGGCGTCGGCATCGGGCAGCGGCAGCGACCAGTCGCTCGCGATCGTTCGGCTCTCGCGGACCGCGCCGGAGGACCCGTTAGACAGTCCGGTACGGAAGTCGCGACCGACGATGCGGGCGATTTCGTCGTCGACGGATCGATCGGTCAACTGGTCGACGACGACCCGGTCGCCGCGGAGTCGGGCGACGAGCGCACTGACCCGGAACACGGCACCCAGCAGGTGCGGAAACCGAACGAGCGAGCCGAACGGACTCTCGTCGTGGTCCGGCACCGGCCCGCCGATCACGCCGACATCGGTGATCCGGTCAGGGTGGTCCGCGGCGACAGCCAACGCGTACGGGCCGCCGCCCGAGAACCCCGCGACCGCGAACGACTCGAGGCCCAGCGTGTCCGCCAGCGCCCGGCAGTCCGCGGCCCACGTCTCGAACGTCCCGTCCGGATGGGGATCGGACCGACCGTAGCCGGGGCGACTCGGCGCGATCACGCGAACGCCGTGGTCGTGGGCCGACGCCGAGAGCAACGCCCCGAGCCGTGAGGAACCGGGCGTTCCGTGGTGAAAGAGCAGCGGCGCGCCGTTCCGATCGCCGTACGTCGCGAACGCCAGCGTGCGACCGTCGGGGAGCGTAATCGACTCCGGCTCGGAACTATTCACACGTAGATTAAAACTAAATGACCCTTTATCGTTGCGCATCGCGATACCCATGATCCGATGCGGCGGACACCGGTCGCGTACGGACGCCGCTCGATCCGCGACTGGGTACATAACCCACACCGAGGTATTCGGTGATACCGACTCTTCACGTTAACACTATTCGGCGGACATGCACGGTCGCTCGATGAGAGCGATCGAAACGGCGAACGAATGCCCGCGTCGCGAACTGCGAGAACGATCTGAGGGGAGACTGGTATCTCATCATCGTCGCGTCCGTTCTCGTCATCCCCGAGCTCGTCCTGTCGCAGCTCCTGATACGGGGAACGCTCCGGGTCGGCGATTCGGGATATCTCCCGCGGAAGTCGTCGCGATGCTTCCCGACGTCCTGATGGGCGCGCGACGGGACTGTGGAACGCCGCCCGCGGGTGGACACGGGCCGCAGTAGCGTCAGTCCTCGTAGTCGGCGATCTTCACCAGCTGCTTCCCGATGTTCTCGCCCTCGAACAGCCCGAGGAACGCGTCGGGCGCGTTCTCGAAGCCTTCGACGACGTTCTCGCGGTACTGGACGTCGCCGTTCTGGACGAACGTCGAGAGCCGCTCGAGCGCCTCGCCCCACCGTGGCTGGTAGTCGCTGACGAGCAACCCTTCGACCGTCGCGCGGCTCTCGATGAGTTTGGCCAGCTTTCGCGGGCCGGTCGGGACCTCGGTCTCGTTGTAGAGGGCGATCTGGCCGCAGACCGCGACTCGGGCGTCGACGTTCAGCCGGGGCCAGACGGCGTCCGTGATCGGGCCGCCGACGTTGTCGAAGTAGACGTCGACGCCGTCGGGACAGGCCTCGTCGACCGCAGTCGAGAGGTCGTCGGTCTCCTTGTAGTTGATCGCGGCGTCGAAGCCCAGTTCCTCGGTGAGCCACTCGATCTTGGCCTCGCTGCCGGCGGTACCGACGACTCGAGCCCCCGAGAGACGAGCGAGCTGGCCGACGACGGAGCCGACCGCGCCCGCGGCCGCGGAGACGACGACGGTGTCGCCCGGCTTCGGGTCGCCGACGTCGTTGAGGCCCCAGTAGGCCGTCACGCCGGGCATGCCGAGCACGCCCAGCGCCGTCGAGATCGGCCCGCGGTCCGGATCGACCGGCTGGAGTTCGTTCGCGTCCGCGACGGCGTGTTCCGCCCAGAGGAGGTCGCCGGTGACGATATCGCCCGCCGAGAACTGGCTGGCGTTGGACTCGAGGACTTCGCCGACGACGCTCGCTTTCATCGGGTCGCCGACGTCCCACGGTTCGGCGTACGATTCCGCGTCGCGCATGCGACCGCGCATGTACGGATCGACGGACTGGTAGAGCGTCTTGACGAGCACCTCGCCGTTATCGGGTTCGGGACGGTCGACGGTGACGAGTTCGAAGTCGTCGCGGGTCGGTTCGCCAACGGGACGGCTCGCGAGTCGCCACTGTCTGGTCTCTGCCATACGCGTACGAGGGCGCCCCGACGGGTGAACGTTGGGCTCCCGGAAGATGACGAACGGTTGACCGTCGATCCAGACGCGAGGTCGGTGCGGCCGCGGTCAGCAGCGAGTCGAACCTTTTTGGTCGCCGTTCGTGTACGTCTCGTTATGGGAGGCGATCGGGACACGCTCGAGGAGCTGCTCGCCGGCAACGAGCGCCACGTCGAGGCGTTGCCCGAGGACTACTTCGCGGCGGTGCAGACGGACCAGCATCCGACCGTCGTCGCGATCTGCTGTTCGGACTCGCGGGTCTCTCACGAGGGTATGTGGGGCATCGAACGCCCGGGTGCGGTCTTCACGCCGAGCAACATCGGCAACCAGATCTGGGACGAGGACGGCGGCGAGCGGATCGTCGACGGCGGCGTCCTCTACCCGATCCACCACACCGGCACCGACGTCGTCGCCGTCGTCGGCCACACCGGCTGCGGCGCCGTCACCGCGGCCTACCACGTCGCGACCGGCGAGGAGCCGCCGGGCCCGCAGGGCGTCGATAAGTGGGTCGACCAGCTCGTGCCCATCGTCGAGGAGGCCATAGAGAGCGGCCTCGTCGACACCGACGCCGACGACGACCGAGTGGTCAACCAACTCGTCGAGTACAACGTCGACTATCAGGTGCGCTCGCTTTGCGACGCCGCGGACGTTCCCGACGACATCGACGTCTACGGCTTCGTCTACGACTTTCAGGGCGTCTACGGCGACGAACCCGGCCGCGCGTACCTGGTCGCCGCCAACGGCGAGACAGACCCCGACGCGCTCGCCGATATCGTGCCCGAGGGCTACGAGGCGACGGCCCGCAGTCTGCTCCACCGGTAGCGAGGGGCCGGTTCGAAACTGGGCAGGGGACCGAACGCGGGGCCGGTCTCGAGAGCTACCCGAGGGAGAACTGTTTTTCTCAAATTTGCCGCTCGAGACCCCCTCTCCCGTACTGCGTTTCTCACCCGTTCGACTGGGTCACTGTTCGACTAACCCTAAGCCCTGTATCGTCGGCAGCGTCCAATCGTACGTGACTGCGGCTAACCGCGTTACCACGGTCACGCCCGCACAGATTCCGGCGGCGGTGTTCCCGGAGACGCCGGCGACCGCCGCGATAACGTACGCGCTCCCGCCCAGTACCGCACAGCTCGCGTAGAAATCGTCGAACAGGATGAACGGAGCGCGATCCAGGAGGATATCGGCGAACACACCGCCTCCCACCGCGTTGATCGTCGCGATACCGACGACGCCGAACACCGACACGCCCGCTTCGGTGGCGACGATCGCGCCGGTCGTGGTAAACGCGGCGAGTCCGATCGCGTCCGCGACCAGCGTGGTCGGATGCGTATCCGGAGCCGTGAGGACGACGCTCAGCGCGATTGCTAACCCGACGCCGAGCAGTCCCAGACCAATTTCGATCGGGGACTGAAGCGCTAACGGAACCCGCGTCACGAGGACGTCGCGCGTCGCCCCGCCGGCGAACGCCATCGCCAACCCGACGATGGTGATCCCGAGCAAGTCGAACTCTTCCCGAATCGCCTTCGATGAGCCGACGAGGGCGAACGCGATTAACCCGATCGTGTTCATCATCGCGAACGGATCGCCGAACAACGCCGCGAGGAGACTCTGCCCCATTGCCCCTCCCTAGTAGAACGGGTGTCTTGAGTGCTCCGAGACTCCTCAGTCGTCGTCCGCCGTCTGCGGGGTCGGCGCGGGCTCGGTCTCCGGTTTCGCCGTCGCCTCGGGTTCGACCTCGAGGTCGGTCTCTGCCGCCCACTCGAGGTCGCCGGCGTACTGGAAGACGGCGTTGTCCTGCTCGGGGTCGACGACCGTCAGGTCGCCGATCCAGCCGTTGTCGAGCAGCGTGCGCACGTCCTCGTGTTCGCGGAGGATCTCGGTCACGCGATCGACCGGCGCGTGGATCACGGCCGTCAACCGCAGCGGCTGGTGGTACGGCCGGTCGTCGTCGACCTTCAGCGACTGGAGCGGCAGGCCGGTCATCAGGTCCCCGCCGTTGCCCTGCAGAACGCCGACGTTGCCGATCGGGTTCTGGGTGATCTTCGAGCCGCTGCCGTAGACCGCGTTGTCGACGGTCGCGAAGTAGTACTGGTTGTTGATCCACTGAGTGACGACCAGCGGCCCGGTGAAGATCGCCTCGAGGGCGTCACCGTCCGGATCGGTCGTCCAGTCGTAGGAGTGGAGGAACGCGCGCCCGTCGAGGTTCCGGTCTTCGGTTAGTTCGCGGGGACCGATGACGAACGAGGCGTTGCCGGCCAGCCCCCACTCGGGACGTGCCTCGGCCCAGTCGGCCGCCTTGCGTTCGACCGACGCGACGCCGGCGTCCGGATCGCCGCCGGTCGCGTCGTCGGTGCGCTCTGCTGCGGCCCCGGCGCGGGCGCGCTCGAGGTCCGCGCGCAGGGACGTGAGATCCTCGCTGTGGCTCTCGGGCACCGCGTCGTCGAACAGTTCGATCTCGTCGGTCGTCGTGTTGTGCTCGCCCGCGAGGAAGACGGTGTCCTCGGGGACGTCGATCCCGCGCTCGCGAAGCTCAGCCTGCACGTCCTCGTCGTTGCAGATCTCGGCGAGCACGCGGGCGTTCGGGCCGCCCGGGTTCCCCGCACAGGCCCCGCAGTCGAGACTCGAGGCGAAGGGGTTGTTCGTCGTCTCGCTGGCGTGGCCCGCGAAGACGACCAGGCGAGCGAACGCCGTCCACCCCATGAGTTCGAAGGCCGTCGCGGCGTACTCGACCTTCTCCTCGAGGGTCATCCCCTGCGGGAGGGCGTGGTCGGCGTGGCCGTGGTCGGCGTACGCGTCGTAGTCGACGGCCGGGGCGGCGGCCTCGTGGTAGCTCGGCACGCGCTCCTCGACGGCGCGCTCGAGTTTCGCGATCGCCGAGGGCGACAGCGTCCGCGCGGCCATCGCCGAGCCGTAGGCGCTGCCGGCGCCCTCGACGAACGTGAATGCGGCGACGGCGTTGTTCTTGAGCGTCGTGAAGTGTTTGCGTGCCGCGTTCGCCACACCGGTCCAGCGGTCGCGGGCCGTCGCCGCCTCGGCTTCCTCCCCGGGACGGTCGACGACGCGGTGTTGCGGGTCGACGATCGGCGGGCAGGCGTCGCTCTCGGCGTACGAGTCGTACTCTCGATGGCGCATCGGAACCCCGAAGAAGCCCGCGTAGCCGTGGGTCTCGTAGGGACCCTGGGCCTCGATGTGGCGGCGGATCACCTCCGAGCGGGTGTCGATGCAGAACACGAGCTGTGCGGCCGGTCGTTCCCCGTCGTCGGCCTCGGACGGGTCCGTCACCGAGTCGTCGATCCCCTTGAGGAGGCGCTCGCGGTAGCTGCGCTCCCACGCGGTCAGCCAGATCTCGGGCAGAGGGATCTCGTCGTCCGCGTCGCTCGCGTCGTTCGCACTGGCGACGGTCGTCGCCTCGTCGCCGTCGTCGCCCGCATTGGGGTCGATCGGCGCGTCCAGCAGGTCGGCCAGCGTCAGCCGCACCGCCAGATACTCCGGCAGCGTGATCGGGTACTGCTCCTGCCAGGCGTTGGCGTCGGCGTCGGTCCGCTGCTTGATGAACCCGCTCCAGCCCGGGAGCGCGGCGAGGTGGTGCTCGAGGACGTCCTCCCAGCGTCCTTCGGGGAAGTCGCCCAGCACCGCCTCGAGGGCCTCGGTCGCCGTCTCGGGAAGGTCCTCGGGGTCGTCACAGCCGGGCACGTCCCCGTCGTGGGGAGCCATCTCGCGCCACGCGGCGTAGAACCCCGCCTCGCGATCGGGCATCGGCCACTTCGACTGCCCCTGATCGAGGAAGGCCGCGAGCCACTTCGTCAGCACGCGGTCGACGGCCGCAATCGCGTCGTCGGTCTCGGAGCCGCGTTCCGCCTCGGCTTCGGCCATCTCGTCCAAGAGCGTCTCGGGCTCCCGGTCGATGCCGCGGGCGTCGAGTTCCGCCTGAAGCGCGTCGGGATCGATCCGGCCGGTCTCCCACGCCTGGCGGAAGACCGACGGATGCGGGTAGCCGCGGCCGCCGAACAGGCGTTCGCCCTCGGCGACGGCTTGATGGAACGGCTCGTCCTCGAACCCCGAGAGGGGGTTGGCCGTGACAAACGAGTGCAGCGGCCAAACGGAGCCGATGCGCTCGGCCGCGCGGTCGATACGCTCCTCGATGCGACGACGGTCGTCGATTTCCTTACGCGTCATTGTAGTCCTCCTTGTCGGTGAGCACGGTGTTCGGATCGGGTTGGGAGAGGTTCAAAAGCGAGACGTAGAGGCGCTTGCTCGAGCGGTACCAGCCGAGTTCGGCCACGAGATAGGCGCCGACGAACAGGGCGACGACGAGGTAGTGGGCGATCGTCATCTCCGTCGAGACGTGGGTCATCGGCACGCCCGACAGCATCGTCGAGACGGCGTTGAACGCGATGGCGTAGCCGCTGATCGCGGTCAGGACGACCAGCGGGGCGCTGACGAACCTGACCGACGCCGGCAGGGTCGAGCGCCGGAGGATGTCCCGTGCCGCGGTCAGCGTCGTCAGGACCACGACCAGCGTCAGGATGGTCCCGCTGTTCAACTCGAGGCTCGTCGCCTTCCCGGTCAGCACGCCGAACAGGACGCCGCCGCCGACGGCGGTCAACAGACTGACGGCGATCCCGGAGAAGCCGAGGTGGGTTTGTTTCCCGTCTTTCGGCACCGCTTGCTCGACGGCGGCGCCCGACGAGAGGAAGAGGTACGCCTTGTAGAAGCCGTGGAGGACGAGGTGGGCGATCGCCGCGGCGAAGAAGCCGAGGCCGCACTGCAGTATCATAAAGCCCATCTGCGCGATGGTCGAGCAGCCGAGCTTGCGTTTGACGTCCGTCTGGACGAGGATCATCGCCTGTCCGAGGAGGGCGCTGACGGCGCCGAGCAGGACGACGAACGACATGACGGCGAGGTGGTCGGCGACCACCGGAGCGAACCTGGTCAACAGGAGCCCGCCCGCGTTGACGAACCCGGCGTGCATCAGGGCCGACGCCGGCGTCGGCGCCGTCATCGACGATAGCAGCCAGTTGTGGAAGGGGAACAGGGCGGACTGGATAACCGCTGCGAGGACGATCCCACCGGCGGCGACGAGGCCGACCGTTCGCGAGACGCCCTCGAGGGCGCCGAAGATGCCGGTGAGGGTGGTCGCGCCCGTCGCCCAGGCGAGGAGGGCCAGCGAGGCGGCCAGCAGGCCGCTGCTGGCGAGGAAGTACCGACGAGCGAGGGCGGCCGCGGCTCGGGCCTGCTCCCACTCGCGAACGTGACCGATGAGCGACGCCATGAGCAGCCCCATCGCCAGCCACGCCGCCGCGAACAGCGCGACGTGGTTCGCCGCGGTCAGCGTCATGACGACGAGCGTGAACCCGAGAACGCGATAGTAGAACCGATCGATGTGACGATCTCCGGCCATGTAGCGCCGGGAGTAGCTGTGGACGATCCCGCTGAAGAAGGTGACTACGACCCACATCACCGCGGTCAGCCCGTCGACGCGCAGCGCGCCTGCAAACTCCCAGCCGGCTCCGTTCCGGGCCGCCAGCGCGAGTACCCCGACGCTGAGGGCGAACAGCGTCCAAACCGTCCGCGTCGCCGCTCGCGGAACGAGCGAGGTCGATGGCGTCGGTTCGGAGAGTTGTGCGACGGCGTCGTCGGATGTGGGTGCACTTTCGTCGGTCATGCTTCGATTTCGCGCTCGACCAGCGCGGGATCGCGGCCGGGTCGCGCCGAACCGGTCCCGGCAACACTTGCACCGCCGGTCGTCTTCACCCAATATACGAACAGACTGGTTATTATAGTCTTTGGTTCGAACAAAACGTTCGCCCCTCGCTCTATAGCGGACGATCGTGATAAACACGGCACTCATCGCGAATGTCTCAGTCAGAGAACGTCTCAGTCGACGCTCGTGAGAATCGCATCGAACGGGACGAGAACGGGCGAAACGGCGCGGTGTCCGTCCGGAAACGGAGTCCGTTCGTCGCGTTACTGGGAGGAGAATTCGTCGAACGACGTCGACTGGTGGCTCCGCACGAGCACTTCGTCGGTGATCGTCAGCCCCATGTCCGAGATCTCCTGTGCGATCGGCGTGATCTCTCGGTCGTTCTTGACGACGGCCGTCACGAGCAGGTTCTGCTCGCCCGTGACTAACTCCTGTACCGAGACGACGCCGGAAATGTCCAGTAGATCGTCGATGTAGTCGCCTCGCTCCGGAATCGACGCCGTGCAGTAGAGGAGCATCCGGATCGGATACCCCGACTTCGTGTAGTCGATGTTGGCGCTGTAGCCCTTGATGACGCCCTCCGACTCCAACCGCTGGATGCGTTTGCGAACGGTGCTCGAGGACGCGTCGGTCCGCTCGGCGATCTCACTCGACGAGAGGTTCCGGGCTTCCTCCTGGAGCGCGTAGAGAATCTCCCGATCGACCGCGTCGAGATCGTAGTCCGTCATACGGTCCGTTTGTCCGCGACGGCTATAAGGAACTTCTGTTGACAAAACGCAAGGATCGCCGTTCGTACGTCGACTCGCCGCGCCGTGCGCTCGAGGAGGCTTGCTACCGTCGTTGTCGGCACTCACGACCGCTGTCATCGCACTCCCGCTATCGCTGTGGAACTCGCCGCTACCGTTCTCGGGAGGCGAGATCGTCGCCGTCGGTACCGTTTTGCTATTCGCACGCGCATTCCCCTCGCATGCGACGGTTCCTCGAGTCCGATACGGGGTTTTACTACGCCGTCGGGCTGTTCACGGTTCTCGTCTTCCTCGGCGGACTGGTCGTCCTGGCGGTCGTCAGCCCCGGCGACATCGGTGCGATCGAACTCGGCGGACTCGTCGTCGGCTTCTTCCTGTTCATCCTGATTTTCTTCGTCTCGGTGACGGTCCATCGACTCGAGGACCGCGACGAACGGTGACCGAACGACGATTTTCGACGAAACGGGGGCGATGGCCCGCCATACCCTCGATATCGAGAGCTGAGTCGAGCCGCAGGCTTTATCAGTGTCGCGGCGTTCTCTTCAGAAGCAATGGCGAAAGGAACCGTTGATTTCTTCAACGACACTGGCGGCTACGGATTCATCGAAACTGAGGACGCGGACGAGGACGTCTTCTTCCACATGGAAGACATCGGCGGCCCGGACCTCGAAGAAGGACAGGAGCTCGAGTTCGACATCGAGCAGGCCCCCAAGGGCCCGCGCGCGACGAACGTCGAGCGCCTGTAAGGCGAATTCGCGGAGGTATCGGCACTTCAGAACTGTATTTTACACCGGCCAGCGGCGGCGCCGTCGTCAGCTGCGGTATAATCGAAATCCCGGCGGAGCGGTATCGGCGCATACGTGTTGGGATAGTTATAAGTTTGCCCGAGATCGTAGTCGACACCCATGTTCGCCCCTGCAATCGGCGTTCCCGAACGCTCGATCATCCTCTTCCACCTCGCGCTCGTCCTCGGGACCCTCGGCGGCGTCTAGTATCTCCTCGCACGACTGCGCGGCGCGCTGTAGCGATCGACCCGGATCGTTTTGTGGGTTCGGCGCCGAGTCGAGGTATGTCCGACCCGCTGATTCGGCGTCGCGACGAGATCGAGTACGAGTCGGTCGACGCGGCCGACGGCCTCGAGAAGGGCGTCCTCGTCGGCGACGACCACGGCGCGCCCCACTTCGCGATCCGCCGGTTCGTCCTCGAACCCGGCGCCGAGGTGCCGAAACACACCAACGACGTCGAACACGAACAGTACGTCCTCGAGGGCGAGTACACCGTAGGCATCGGAGACGAGGAGTACGCGGTCGAAGCCGGCGATTCGCTGCTCATCCCCGCGGGGACGGTCCACTGGTACCGCAACGAGAGCGACGAACCCGGCGCGTTCATCTGTGCCGTCCCGAACGGCGACGACGAGATCGAACTGCTCGAGTGACCGTCACGGGAGGCGGACGGAAGGGCCGTCCCGCCTCGGTCGGCAACCACAAGTACTAAACGTCTTTTAGGATAACCTAAAACCCGATGGTAGAAGCGCAGTCGGTCGGCGAGCACGCGGCGACTCGGGACCGGGAGGGTTGGGTTACCGGGACGCTCGTGCTCTTCTGTTTGGCGAGTACGATCATCACGGTCGTCGCCGGACTCGTACAGGTGACGTTCGGAGAGTACTCGATGACGTTCGTGGAGGCGTGGTCAGCCGTGTTCGAGCCCACGGTGCTTTTCAACCTCGAGGCCTGGTCCTCGTTTCTCTTCGGCACCGAGCTCCCCGAGATGAGCACGGACAGCGTCGTGGTGTGGAACCTCCGGCTCCCTCGCGTCTTCGTCGCGATTATCGCCGGCGCGACGCTGGCGATCTCCGGGGCGATCTTCCAGGCAGTGACGCGAAACGAGCTCGCCAGCCCCTTCGTGCTCGGGGTTAGCTCCGGCGCCGGGTTCGCGGTGCTGGCGACGCTCGTCGTCTTCACCGGGCTCGCGCCGTACCTCCCGCTGATCGCCGCGCTCGGCGGGACCGTCGCCTTCCTGGTCGTCTACGGGATCGCCTGGAAGGGCGGGACCAGCCCCGTTCGCCTCGTGCTCGCGGGCGTGATCGTCAACATGGTCTTCCAGTCGCTCCAGCAGGGGCTGTTCTTCTTCGTGGACGACCTCGGCGTCGCCCAGACGGCGATCGCCTGGCTCACGGGCTCGTTCACCGGCACGGGTTGGGGAGAGGTCCGGATCGCCCTCATTCCGGGCATCGCTGCGATCGCCATCGCGCTCGCCAGTTCGCGACAGTTGAACGTCCTGTTGCTCGGCGAGACCACCGCCAAGTCGCTGGGGATGCGCGTCGAGCGCGTCCGCTTTTTCCTCTCGGGGATCGCCATTCTCGCGGCGAGCGTCGCGATCGCCGTCGCGGGCATCGTCAGCTTCTTCGGCCTCGTCGTCCCGCACATCGTCCGGAACGTCGTCGGCGGCGACTACCGACAGCTGATGGTCGGCTGCCTGTTCGCCGGTCCGGCGCTGATGGTCACCGCCGACGTCGGCGCCCGCCTCGCGCTGGGCGGAATGCAGATGCCCGTCGGCGTCGTGACCGGGCTGGTCGGCGGCCCCTACTTCCTCTATTTGATGCGCAAGCAGCAATCCATGGGTGAACTATAATGGCACAGAACAAGACGCAGATGACCCAAGAACGGATCACCGACAGTGACGGCGTCGCGGTCGAGAGCGCGCTGGTCGGCGAGGACCTCTCGTTGAGCTACCCGACGACCGAGGAGACGATCGTCGAGTGCGCCCGACTGGACATTCCCCAAAACGCCGTAACCGCACTCGTCGGGCCAAACGGCAGCGGGAAGAGTACGCTGCTGAAGTCGCTCTCGAACCACCTCGAGCCCGAACGGGGGACGGTCCGAATCCACGGCAAGGAACTCGACACGTTCGACCGGAAGGAACTGGCCCGCGAACTGGGCGTCCTCTCCCAGGAGAACGACTCGCTGGGTTCGATCACCGTCGAGGATCTGATCTACCACGGCCGCTACCCGCACCGCGGTTTCTTCGACAGCGTCAGCGAGGAAGACCACGCGGCCGTCGAACGCGCCCTCGAGTTGGCGGGGATCGAGGACCTCCGGGACGCCGAACTTGGCCAACTGAGCGGCGGCCAGAAGCAACTGGCCTGGATCGCGATGGTGTTGGCCCAGGATACGGACGTCCTCCTGCTCGACGAACCGACGACGTTCCTCGACGTCCACCACCAGTTCCGCGTCCTCGAGACGATCCGCCAGTTGAACGAGGAGAAGGGGGTCACCGTGGCCGTCATCCTCCACGACATCGCCCAAGCGGCCCGCTTTGCGGACTATCTGGTGGCGATGCACGACGGGGAACTGTACGACTGGGGGCCGCCGGAGGAAGTCGTGACCGAGCAGCTGCTGGCCGACGTCTTCGGCGTCGAGGCGACCGTTCAACACGAGCCCGAACTGCAGGTGTTGCCCCGTCGAGCGCTACCCGAGCGCTAACAGTCGGAAAAGCTATACCGTTTTAGGCCAGCCTAAAGCATAATGGCAACCGACGACGGAACGACGAGACGGACCGTGGTGAAGACGACCGGAGCGCTCGCCGGTCTCGGCATCGGCGCCGGCTGCCTCGGCGAGTCCGGGTCGTCGAACGAGGGGAGCACCTACTCGGTGACGATGGAACCGGTCGGCGAGGTCGAGTTCGACGGCGTTCCCGAGACGTGGCTCCCGTACACGGCCGATTACGCCGACATGGGCGTCGCGCTCGGTCAGGGGGACGGGCTGGTCGGCATCGGCCAAGCTCACCTGTACGGCACCCACTACTACGACGAACTCCCGGGCGTCTCGGTCGACGCGAGCAACCTCACGGAACTCTGGGACGGCGCCACCGGACAGGAGGTCTTCTACGAACTCGACGCTGACGTCCACCTCATCGATCCCAACTTCATGATCAACCGGCTCGGCTGGAGTCGGGACGAGGTCGACGAGATCGCCGACACCGTCGCGCCCTTCATCGGGAACACGATCTTCTCGGCCAGTTACGACTGGCACGACTACGATCGCTACACGCTGTACGAGGCCTTCGAGAAAGTCGCCGAACTGTTCCAGGAACGCGAGCGCTACGAGGCCTTCGCGACGCTGCACGACGAGGTGATCGCCGACCTCGAGTCGCGGCGGCCGGAGGAGAGTCCGTCGGTCGCGGTGCTGGTTCCCGCTTCGGAGGAACCCGAGGAGTTCTACCCGTACCTCATTGACGAGGGGACGCAGTCGAAACACTGGACGGATCTCGGCGTCCGCGACGCGCTGGGTGCCAACGACATCGAGGATGCACAGGCCGGCGGCGGCACGGTCGACTACGAGACACTGCTCGAGATCGATCCCGACGTGATCGCCGTCCGGCAACAGGGTCAGGTCACCGAGGAGGACTTCGAGAACGGGATCGTCTCCTTCCTCCGCGATCACGACGTCGCGAGCGAACTCGAGGCCGTGCGAAACGACCGCGTCGTCTACGCGGGCATGACCTACCAAGGGCCGATCATCCACCTGTTTCAACTCGAGCGAGTAACACAGGGACTCTTCCCGGACACGTTCGGTGACGAGGACCTGTTCGACCGACAAGCCGTATCCGATATTGTCGCTGGTAATACATAACTCGACGGCCCCGTACCGTGCGTCGAGCCCAGTTCTGGCCGTATTAGTTCGGAACACTTTTGATGGTTTAGGCTAACCTAAAGGTTGATGACCGACGAGTCCACGTGGACGAGACGCAACGTCCTTCGAACGAGTGGAGCGATCGCCGGCGTGAGTGCGATGGCCGGCTGCATCGACTCCCTCGGGTCCAACGACGACGACGACGCCGAATACACGGTTTCGATGCCGCCGGTCGGCGAGGTCGAATTCGACGGCGTCCCCGAGGCGTGGGCCGCCGGCACCGGGGATTGGGCCGACATGGGGATCGCACTTGGCCAGGAGCCGCCGGCGGCCCTCTATCTCGCCCGGCGCCTCCACACGGGCTATTACGACGAGATTCCCGACGTGAGCGTCGACCCGGACGAGATCGACTCGCTCTGGGACGACAGCGAGTTAACCCGCGAGGAGGTCATGGAACTCGCCGAGGACGTGGATCTCTTCGTCATGGACCCGAACTTCCTCGAGGGGCGGGCCGACTGGAGCCCCGACGACATCGACCAGGTCGAATCGACGGGGACGCCGTTCTTCGGGAACTCGATCACCTCCCGGGACTACCCGTGGCACCAGGACTACGACTACCTCACGATGTACGAGGCCTTCGAGAAACTCGCCGAAGTCTTCCAGGAACAGGAACGCTACGACGAGTTCGAGACGCTACACGAGGACTTCCAGTCGGAACTCGAGAACGTCGTTTCCTCGGGCGACCAACCCGAGGTCGCCGTCCTGTACCCGCAGTTGGAGGATGACTCGTTCCTCCCCTACCTCGTCGACGAGTCGACGACTTACAAACACCTGCAGGACCTCCAGGTCGAGGACGCACTCGCGACCTCTGACGTCGAGGACTTCCACAGCGGCCGCGGATCGGTCGACTACGAGACGCTCCTCGAAGTCGATCCGGAGTACATCCTGGTTCGCACCGAGCAATACCTCTCCGAGGAGGAATTCCAGCAGAGCATCGTCGAACCGATCCAAGGCCACAACGTCGGGCGGGAACTGACAGCCGCCCAGAACGGCAACATCTACAAGACCGTCCCGTTCTATCAGGGCCCGATCATCAACCTCGTCGCCACTCAGCGGTTGGCCGAGCAGCTCTACGGCGTCGAGGACGACCTGTTCGACCCGCAGGCCGTCAGCGACATCGTCAACGGCGACTTCTGAGCGGTCCACTCGGTCAGTTCGGATACGTATCAAAACTAATTTGTTAGCATTAATATATTATCCGGCAATGGCCGGTAAACGACGGTGGGGGCGACGCGATGTTCTCCGAACGAGTGGCGTCGCTATCGTCGGCGCTGCGACGGTAGGCTGTCTCGGCAGCGACGGGGACGGCGGCAACGGCGAGGCCGACGACGACGGCGACACTGGCGACAACGTAACCGATGCGAACACCGCCGGTAGCAACGGGACCGACGGGACCGACGATACTGACGCTACCGACGAGACTACCGACACCGACGAGGACGACGAGGAGCCGTCGGACGACGGGTCGTACACGGTCTCGATGCCGCCGGTCGGTGAAGTCGAGTTCGAGTCGGTCCCCGAGACGTGGGCCGCGAACAACGGGAGCTGGGTCGATATGGGGGTCGCGCTCGGGCAGGAGCCGCCGGAGGCCCTCTATCTCGCGTGGCGGTATCACACGGCGTATTACGACGCCATTCCCGACGTGAGCGTCGATCCGGACGGGATCCACTCGCTCTGGGAGTACGGACTGGCCGTCGAGAAGTTCCTGCAAGTTGCCGAGGCGGTGGAGTTCTTCGCCATGGATCCGGAACTTCTCAAGAATCGTGGCGACTTGACTGCTGACGATATCGCGCAGGTCGAATCGACAGGGACGCCTTTTTTCGGGAACAGCATCGTCTCCCAGGACTACAGGTGGCACGACGACTACGACTACCTCACGCTGTACGAGGCCTTCGAGAAACTTGCCGAGGTCTTTCAGGAGCGCGAGCATTACGAAGCGTTCGCGTCGCTACACGACGAGTTTCAGTCGATCCTCTCGGACACCGTCCCCGCGAACGTCCGACCCGAGGTTGCCGTTCTGTGGCCGCAGGATGAGGAATCGTTTTTGCCCTCTCACATCGACGGGGGGACGAGTTTCAAACACCTGCGGGACCTCGAGGTCGAGGACGCGCTCGCGTCCCACGAGGTCTCCCACTACGGACAGATCGATTACGAGACGCTCCTCGAGGTCGATCCGGAGTACATCCTGCTTCGCAGCGAGCAGTACCTCACCGAGTCGGCGTTCCAGGAGCGCCGCGTCGAGCCGATGCAAAGCCACAGCGTCGGGCAGGAACTGACGGCCGTCCAGAACGGCAACGTCTATCGGGCCGGGCCGCTCCATCAGGGGCCGATCATCAACCTCGTCGTCACCCAGCGAATGGCCGAACGGCTCTACGACATCGACGAACAACTGTACGACCCGCAGGCCGTCAGCGATATCGTCAACGGCGACTTCTAACCGACCGCTGTGTCCCAGTCGAGGTCGCCCCTCGAGGGCTCGAACGCGTTTTCGGTCGCAATCTCCGGCGCAGCGAGAAGCGACTGTAATGTGTCCCGCGCTCACTCCTGTCCGTCCCACGTGAACGTCCGGTCGCCGTCATCCCCGTGGTCGCCCGTCGCGTCGTCATCGGCGGCCTCGAGCGCCGGATCGCCCTTGAGCGCCGCGTCCGCGTCCGGTTCGTCCGTCACCTCGAAGGTCGAGAGCGCGTCGGAGAGCTCCCGTGCGCGCTCGGACAGCGACGTCGCGGTGTGAGAGACCGTGACGAGCGACGAGGTCTGTTCCTCCGCGGCCGCGGCGACCGTCTCCGCCTCGGCGCTGGTCTCTTCGCCGATCGCCGTCACGTCGTCGGTCATGGAGACGACTTCCTGCGTCGCGGCGGCCTGTTGCTGGGTCGCCGCCGAGATTTCCTGAATCCCGTCGTTGGTCTCGTCGGCGAACTCGGAGATTTCCTCGAGGGCCGCGACCGACGTTTCGACCGCGCTGCGGTGGTCCGCGATCCGCTCGTCGGTCTCGCGGACGACGGCCGCTACTCGGCTCGCCTGCTCGTTGACCCGCTCGAGGCGGGCTTCGATGTCCGTCGCCGCCTCCTGGGTGTCCTCGGCGAGGGACTTGACCTGGTCCGCGACCGCGATGAACTCCGCGTCGTCGGAGCGCGAGCGCGCCGCCTCGATCGAGGCGTTGAGCGCGAGCATGTTCGTCTCCCGGGTCACGTCGCCGATGAACGCCAGCAGGTCGTCGATCGCCTCGAGTTCGTCCTCGAGTCGGTCGACCTCTGCGACGGCCTCGTCGGCCTCCGCTTCGATGGCGTTCATCCCGTCGATCGCCCGGCGCGCCGATTCGCGGGCGTCCGTGCTCGTGGCGGCGGTCCGTTCCGCGAGCGTGGCCACCTGCGAGGAGGTCGCGGCGATCTCCTCGGTCGTCGTCGAGAGCTCGTCGACTTCGTCGGCGATCGCCGCGAGCTGCGTGCTCTGGCGTTCGGCGCCGTCGGCGATCTCCTGGACCGACGTCGTCACCTGCTCGGAGGCCGACCGTACCTCGGTGACGCCCTCGGCCGTCGACTCGGCGCCCCGGTCGACCGCGTCGGCGAACGCCCGCGTCGCGGCGACCGTCGCCTCGATGTCGTCCATCATCCCGTTGAATTCCCGGGCGACCGTCTCCATGGCCTCGCTCTCGTCGTCGGGTTCGAGTCGGCGCGTGAGGTTACTGTCGGCGCAGGCCCGCATCGTCTCGCCGTACTCGTCGGCCGTCCGCTCGAGGTGCCGGGAGAACCGTTCGGACTCGGTCCGCGCCCGCTCGGCCTCGGCGCGGGCCGCTTCGGTCTCCTCGAGGCGCTCGCGGAGCGACCGTCGCATGCGGTCGATCGACCGGTGTAACTCGCCGAGTTCGTCGCGCCGGTCGGACTCGACCGACTCCTCGAGGTTCCCGTCCTCGATGGCCGCCGCTCGCTCGGAGAGGTCCCGCAGCGATCGGGCGGTGTTTCGGCCGACGGTCGCGCCGAGCACCACGATGCTCGCGAAGACGACGCCCAGCATGGCGAGGATCTGCAGCGAGACGTCCGACTGCAGCGAGTAGGCCTGGGCGGCGGGGACGCGGGTCGTCATCGTCCACTCCCCGTTTCCGTTCTCGATCGGCGCGTAGCCGACGACGGTCTCGCCGTCCGCGTCGGACTCGATCGACGTCGTTCCGGCGCCGCCGCCGACCGCGCTCGCCTCGAGGACGTCGTCGCGAAGGAGCAGCGAGCGGTCCTCGGCGAGCACGACGGTCCCCGAGCCGTCGACGACGACCGCGTCTTTCGTACCGTCGTCGGTGATCACCGCTCGAGACAGCGACTCGAGGTCGACGAGGCCGACGACGACGTGGTCCGAGTCGCCGGGGACGGTGCTGACCGCGAGCATCGCCGGCCGTCCGTCCGCGGTCTCGAACGTCTCGGTGAACGTGACTCGCCCCTCCGCCTCGATCGCGTTCGAGAGCCGTTCGTCGGCCGCCTCGCCGAGGCGACCGTCCTCGACGACGGCGTCCGTTCCGGCCTCGACGTCGACGGTCCCGTTCCCGGCGTCGACGTAGTACGCCCCCTCGAAACCGGGGCGTTCGTTCAGCCGGTGTAACGAGTCGGAGATCGAAACGCGGTCGTCGTTTCGAAACTCGAGCGATCGAGTGAGCGATGCCAGATTCCGCTCGGACGATTCCAACCAGCCGTCGAGCCGCTCGGCGTCGCTCTCGGCGTTGTTGACCAGCCGCGACTCGACGTCGTCCTCGAGTTCGGAGCCTGTGTGTGCGTAGATGACGCCGCCGAACACCCCCACGACGAGCAACACCACGAAGAGCGCGGCACCGAACCGGAGTGCGTAGCTGCTTCGAACGCCCGGAACTCCCCGTAACGGATTCAAATCCATCGAATTGGGAACTCAATCATTCCTACGTGTAATTCACTATTAGTGATATATGCGGCTATAGTCCGCTCGTCGGCGGTACGAACGAATACGTCGTCGCCGTCCGCCGGGGCACAGTGAAACCGACAGTGGGGGTCACTCTCACGGCTCGCGCTCGAGTTCGGTGCAGTCCGAACCGCTGAAATACCGTCCCGCCGTACGGCCACTCGTGTCGAAGCAGGTCCAGGAGGTCGAAACGATCTTTTGTCACGCGACTGGCGACGATTACCTCGTCGTCGTCGAACGCGACGGAAAGCGACTGTTCCGGGCGAAGCTCGGACTCTCCGAGACGTCGGCGGGCCCCCGACCCGCGAAGTTCCGGCTGAAGCAGGGCTCGAGCGAGGAGCCCCGCCAGCCCGACGAGTTCGTCGAACTCGCTCGCCGCGCCGGGCGGATCCGCATCTCCGAGCAGACCGCCCCCGAGAAGCGCCGCGAACTGCGGGAGATGCTCGAGGGCTACCAGCTCGAGGACAAGACCAAGGCCGTCCGGACCTGTCGCTACTGCGCCTCCGCGGGGCGGTACTCGCCGATCACGACCGAGACCGCCGTCAAAGACGACAACGATTGGATCTGCCGCGATTGCGCCCGCCAGGAACTCGAGCGCCAGCTCACCTACTCGGGCAGCGGCGAGGTGACGGCCGCCGCGAAGGACCGCCTCGAGGACCTCATGCTCGAGGTCCAGGACTTAGAGCGGATCGTCAACCTGCTGCAGGGACAGTTAGATCCCGACCTGACGAAGTTCGATACCATCTCGGCGACGACCGACGAGGTCGACCCCGTCCGGGTGGACTCGCTGAACCTGCATCCGGGGCTGCAGAACCTGCTCGAGGACCGGTTCGAGACGCTGCTGCCGGTCCAGAGCCTCGCCGTCGACCACGGCCTGTTCGACGGCGACGACCAGATGGTCGTCTCGGCGACGGCGACCGGGAAGACGCTGGTCGGCGAGATGACCGGGATCGACCGCGTGTTAAACGGCGAGGGGAAGATGCTCTTTCTCGTGCCCCTCGTCGCGCTCGCGAACCAGAAGTACGAGGACTTTCAGGACGAGTACGGCCACCTCGTCGACGTCTCCATTCGGGTCGGCGCGAGTCGCATTTCGGACAACGGCAACCAGTTCGACCCGAACGCCGACGTCATCGTCGGCACCTACGAGGGGATCGACCACGCCCTGCGGACGGGCAAGGACATGGGCGACATCGGGACCGTCGTCATCGACGAGGTCCACACCTTGAAGGAGGAGGAACGGGGCCACCGGCTGGACGGCCTGATCTCGCGGCTCAAGTACACCTGCGAGCAGCGTGCGAAGCGACGGGACGACTACGGCGGCGCCCAGTGGGTCTACCTCTCGGCGACCGTCGGTAACCCCGAACAGCTCGCGACGGCCCTCGAGTCGAAACTCATCGAGTTCGAGGAGCGTCCGGTCCCGATCGAGCGCCACGTCACCTTCGCCGACGGACAGGAGAAGGTCCGCATCGAGAACAAGCTGGTCAAACGGGAGTTCGACACGGAGTCCTCGAAGGGGTATCGAGGGCAGACGATCATCTTCACGAACTCCCGCCGGCGGTGTCACGAGATCAGCCGGAAACTGGACTACTCGGCCGCCCCCTACCACGCCGGGCTGGACTACAAGCGACGGAAGAAGGTCGAACGCCAGTTCGGCGAGCAGGAGCTATCGGCGGTCGTGACGACTGCCGCGCTCGCAGCGGGGGTCGACTTCCCGGCCTCGCAGGTGGTCTTCGACTCGCTGGCGATGGGGATCGAGTGGCTCTCCGTCCAGGAGTTCCACCAGATGCTCGGCCGCGCCGGCCGACCCGACTACCACGACAAAGGGACGGTGTACGTGCTGGTCGAACCCGACTGCTCCTACCACAACTCGATGGAGATGACCGAGGACGAGGTCGCGTTCAAGCTCCTCAAGGGCGATATGGAGTCGGTGATGACCCACTACGACGAGGCCGCCGCCGTCGAGGAGACGCTGGCGAACGTCACCGTCGGCGGCAAGGCCGCCAAGTCGCTCAACGACCGCATGCTCGGCGACGTCCCCACCAAACACGCCATCGGCAAACTCCTCGAGTACGACTTCATCGACGGCTTCGAACCCACGCCGCTGGGGCAGGTGGTCACCCAGCACTTCCTCGATCCCGGCGAGGCCTTCGCCCTGCTGGACGGCATCCGGAAGGACGCCCACCCCTACGAACTGATCGCCGACCTCGAGTTGCGCGAGGACGACCTGTAGTCGTCCCGTCGTCGCCCTTGAGTCGGTCCGAACTTCAACTCCACACGTATCGGCCGGAACCCTTTTGCCGAACCTATCAGCGGCCGGAACGGTAAAGAGTGCGTCGTCCGAGATACGAGTAGCGCCGGGGACCAGCCCGGAGAGACCAATGGAGCCAGCAACCCCTTCCGCGATCGATCCGCCGGCGAACGTCTTGCTCGTTCACGAGAAACAGTGCGAGCCAGCCGTCTGTCCGGATCTCTGTCACGACACCGGCGCGACGGCAGATCTCAGGGTTTCGTTCGCGGATAACCGACCGGATCGACCGGATCCGGACGCGGTGACCGGGAAGATCGGCCTCCTGACGGTCGGAGACGTCCTGATCGAGGACACCGCCGAGTCGGCCCGCGACTTCGAGGAGCGCGTCGTCGTCGACACGGTTCGCGATCCGACCGACCTCTCCGCCATCGGTGTCGCCGTCAGTCGGTTCTGTAAATACTGGTCCGACGAACAACTCACGGTCTGTTTCGATTCGCTGGACGCCTTGCTCCGCTCGACGCCGCCGAAGGACGTCTTCCAGTTCGCGCACGTGTTGACCAATCGGCTCTCGAGCGTCGACGCGTACGCGCACTTTCACTTCGATCCGACGCGCCACGAGGATCGCGTCGTCTCGACGTTCGGGGAGATCTTCGACGCGATCGTCGCCGAGGAGGGCAGCGAGGAATCGCTGCCGGAAGCGACCGACGAGGAGGTCGCCGATCTGCTGGCGGCGTGGACCGACGGGGCCGACGAACCCGACGGCGAGTTCGAGTTCGCCGTCGAGCCGTCGACCGAAGCGACCGACGAGGATATCGCGCGGCTGCTGGGGAAGTGACGGTCGGTCGGGACCGGGGCTGGCGACCGGGGGGTCGCCAGGGGTGGCGATAGCGACTACGGAACGAAGGCGACACCGAACAGCGCGAACAGGAGTACGACGGCCGCGCCGAGGATCCCGCCGAGGCCGACGATCACGAGCACGACGGGCGTGACGGCGATCGAGAGGCCGAAGACGACGTGGCTGAGGAACAATACGAGGAGTCCCGCGACCGCGTTAACGATGAAGGGGGCGAGCGCGCGGACGAGAACTGCGGCGACCAGCACGCCCACGAGGACCGCAATCAGGACGAGGATCTCGAGACCTGTCATGTATGCGGCGGTATCACGTCGACCGCCAAAACCGTTCGGCCGGTAACGAAACCCTTTATGATGTGCACCTTTTAGGGGGGAGTACGGGATCGTGGGTTAGCTTGGTATACTTCGGGCCTTGGGTGCCCGTGACCCCGGTTCAAATCCGGGCGATCCCATCCTCTTACGGCGGTTTTCGGTAGAACGGTTGCGTCTCCAACATTTTTACGTCCGGTTAATCAGGGGTGGTGGCAGTGAGTCGTGTCGTCGAACTCGAGCCCCCTGTCTGCGAATTCTGTGGATGCTACATCGTAACTGATGATCAGTTCTGCCCCGCGCTTGAGGATGGGAGGTGCCAGCCATGACGGCCCCTCGAAACCGGCAGTGCACGATGTGTACGGCCGAGGCCGTTGATCCAACGGACAAAATTCCCCTCTGTGATGAGCACCTAGCCGCTGCGACTGGGGAAGATCAATCCTCCGGCGAGCAGTCCGAAAGGTATACTGAGACTGCATCTAAGTTCGTCGGTCCAATTGCGGACGCGGACTTCCAGAACCCTGAGAACGGCGTCTACTACACGACGACTTACAACGAGACAATGGATGGGCGCACGGGATAAGATGCCCATCTCACCGTGGGCTGATCCTGACGCGCCCGCTGAGTGTTCGAAAGACGGCCACACTACGGCAGACGTGTGCGATTGCAACGCCCGTTGGAAGTGGAGTTATGAAGAGTACTACGTCACGGGCGAGCAGTTGGATATGTTTCTTGAGGATCCGAAATACCGTGGCGAAACCACGGGTCGGACGTTCATCCAGCAAGAAGACGACCCGTATGCGTTCCTAGACGGCGACGGCGTTGTCTGTCCTGAAACAGGCGAAGCACATCCGGCGTTTATCGCCATTCTCACCCGGTTGGGTATGACTTACACCGACATTTCAACGTCGGCGAGTAGCGCCCACGGACAATATATCGGTGAGATTCTGATTGAAGATAAGGGGCAAGTTTCCTTCGAGATCGCCACGGAGCCATGGGCCGCTAACGAGGACGTGCCGGTTATAGAGATTTACGCCAATAAACACGTCAACGTCACCACGGGAAAGCACGTTCCAGGGACGCCGCTCGAGACAAAAGAGTGGGACGCAGACGTTCTGGAAACCATCCTCAAGGCCAACGGCTACGAGGATGAACCAGAGATTGAGCACGATACCGACCGGGACCGCCCGGAACGGGAAGGATACGAAGCGGAGGCGAGAGACGGCGACGAGAGGGCATCTGACGTCCGGAATATCCTCTTGGCCGTGGACCGGATTGAGCCCCGTGACATGTCGCTCTCGACCACACAGACTGGCACGGATTCGACCGGATGGACGACGCGGGATCCGAGTTACCGGCGTTCAGAGAGTGGTAAGAGCTTGCACTACAACGGCGAAGGTGCCTTCCATGACTTCCGAGAGGGGGAAGCCTTCGGCGTATTGAGTCTATTCGCTGCCGAACAAGGTATTATCAACAACCCATGGGATCCCCTGTCCGGTTCGGATTGGTGGGAAGCCGTAGACGCCGCGCGTGACGCCGGTGCACCGATCCCCGAGTTCGATGCGGAGAGGACGCGGAACCTGTTTCAATGTCTCTCTCAAGCGATTAGGTGCCTTAGACACGGGGGAACGGAAGCGATACGTACAGTCACCTGGCTACGAATGGCCAAGTACGTCGAAGGTGTGCGACCAGCTTGAGGATGAAATCCTCCGTACCGTCCGTTCCCGATCGGCATCCGTGATTGACGCCCCGACGTCGGTTGGGAAGTCCTACACCACGGCCACGACGCCGTGGCTTAACCATCCTGATACGACGGGTGAGCAACCCGTTGTCCATCTCCATAAGACGCGCAAGGCCCGCGACGCGGCAGCGGCCGACTTGAGTAAGGCAAACGTCTCATATCGAGTGTTGAAGGGTCGAAAAGAGCGTTGTCCGGTCGCTGCGGGAGACCATGATCCGAACCCGGACGGCGAGGACCCGGACATTGTTATCACGATCAACGGAATGCCTGCTCGAGAGTGGCTTGATGTAATGTGTGATGGGAAGGGGATACCGTTCTCTGTTGCGCACCAGTACCTCGCCGAGAACAACGACCAGAACGCGACGCTGCCGTGTGAGCACGACGATACAGAGTGCCCGGCAATGGTCCAGTGGGACGGCATCCCGCGCAATGACGACGGCCACGCTTCGGTCGATGTAATCCATGCAACGCACGCTTTCGCCCGCGTTCCGTCGCTGGTTGAGGGTTGCAACGTCATCCTTGACGAACAGCCGGACTTCGCTGTTGATCTGACTCAAGACGAGATCCGCCGGGGAATTACGACTTATCTGAAGGCTGTAAACGCCACCAGGACGACGTTCGAGGAGTTCGTTGATTTGACTACCCCGTTTGAAGAAGGCTTCTCCGACCTCGAAGCGGTCGGCGAGAAATGGACGAAGCGCTCGAGGAGGAGACGGGCATGATGTGGTATCTCAAAAACGACGATTCCCATGCACTCGCCCCGGCGCTGGCACAAGCCGTCTGGGAATCACTCCAGGAAAGTGAACCGGGAGGGAATGGGCGACAGAGTGCAACAGCACTCTATGAACCACCGCGTTTTGACGACTACGGCGAGGACTATCTGGCCGATCGCGTGACGGTCGTTATTGACGACAATTATACCATCCAGACGGTCCGCGGGACACCGTAGTTCGACGCTGTACGGTCTGTGGTCGGCTTAGACGCCCATCCAAGTATGAACCTCTGCAACTGAACACGGTACCGGAGACCAGTCATGTTTCCCTATTGGACCCGACTGAGCGGCAACTATGGCGACGCTTTGAGCGTGGTCTTACTGGTGTCCTGGTCAGTGATACAACCCGCCCATTCTCATCAGGGGAATACTTCGATAAGGACAGTACGTGGAGCCGATCGACATCGTCTCGCTGGCGTCCATCTTCATGAGGTCGTCCTCAACCTTCGGTCCGACGGTCGGTCGGAAGCCGACCGCGAGATCGCGATCGAATCCCGGTTGCTACTGTCCCCCCTCTCGATGTCGTATCGGGACACTTGTCTCTCATGAAACTATTTTGTGCCCATCATTTCACTCACGAGCGACCGTTTCCCCGATGAAATCTCTAGACAGAGGTATATATCTCCGCTAAGGCCGTGTAATTCTCCTCTAAGACATGTGTAATAATACACTCGGAACGAGTCGCTTCGATACCGAGACAGATGGATATCATCATCACCATCCAGCACGCGGCGAACGTTCACCTCTTCAAGCACGTCGTCCGCGACCTCGAGGCTGCGGGTCACGACGTCCACGTGTTCGGCCGCGAGAAGGGGGTTACGGGGGAGCTCCTCGACGCCTACGACATCGATCACGAACTGCTCTGTGGGGAGCCCGACGGCTGGCTCGGACTGGGGCTGACGCAGTTGCGCTACGA
>NZ_AOIS01000011.1:84056-189496 GCF_000337495.1 Haloterrigena salina JCM 13891 | reverse complement strand
ACCATGATCCGCGTCCTGAGCCTCACCACAACCGACTGGCGCAGCTTCTATCAAAGCCAGATGACAGCCCTCGAGCGCGCCGGCGTCGAAGTGACGACGCTGCCGGTCCCCAGCGAACATCGGGCCCATGAGGACGAGGTCCAGCGGCGGACGCCGCTCGATTACGCCCGCTACCTCCCGCAGGTACTCCGAGCGGCGCGTGAGGACTACGACCTCGTCCACGCCAACTACGGACTCACGTTTCCGTTCGCCGTCGCGGCGTCGGCGCTACCGAAGACCGACCTCCCGGTCGTCTGTACGCTCTGGGGCGGCGAGTATCGCGACAACCCGTACGCTGACGTCATCAGGTGGTTCACCGCGCGCGCCGATCGTGTCGTCGTTCCCTCGAACGCGATGGCCGATCGCGTCAATCGACCCTGTCACAACGTCCCCTTCCCGGTCAACACCGAACGGTTCCGACCCGTTCCGCGGGACGAAGCGCGCGAACGCGTCGGTTGGGAGACCGACGAGCGGATTGTCCTTTTCCCCTACGCTCCCTCGCGCGAGGAGAAGAACTACCCGCTGGCCGAACGGGTCGTGGACGGACTCCCCGACGACGTACAGTTACGAACCGTCGCCAACCAGCCCTACGAGGAAGTACCGTACTACCTGAATGCCGCCGACGCCGTCCTGCTCACCTCGCACTACGAGAGCGGACCGATGACGATCAAGGAGGCCGCAGCCTGTAACGTCCCGGTCGTCTCGCGCGACGTCGGCTTCGCCCGTGAGGTGCTCGAGCCCGTTTCCGACTCCCATGTCGTCGACGACGACAACGCACTCCAGGCGCGACTGGCCGACGTGCTCGCGGGCGATCGCCGATCGGACGGGCGAGCGCACGTCACCGGGTACACCGTCGACGAGATGGGGGACCGACTGCGTACCGTTTACCAGCGCTGTCTCAAAAACGTGGCATAACGAAGAGCGAGCGACGTCAGACGTCCTTTCCGAGCCAAATCGAGGCCGTTCCGATCGGCTCAGAGATCGACGAGAACGTGGTACGGAATGTCAGCGGGAAATCGTGATCGGTGTCGCTGCGGCCAACATGACCAGTAGCTGAATGATGACTTTCTCGAAGTGATACAGCGAATCGAGCATGCTCGTTCGTTACGTGAGTGAGCAGAGTTCAATCGAGGCCAGTACGAAGGAATGCAGTCACTGGATGCGAAGTGGTTCACCAGTGCCAATAAAAGAAAGCCAATGGGCTAGTTCGATTGGTCAGGCGGTATGGATTCCTGCAATTGCAGTGAAGGAGTAGCGGACACCGGTAGTTGAACTTCCACCACTCGAATAGATCCCTTCGAGAACAGTAAGGTCGCTATTCGAGTAAGGATAAGACGGATTCTCGAACCGACCTCGTGTCCATTCACTACCGTTGGCATCCAATGTGATCAAATAGGTGTCAGCATCTAAACCATTATTAGGGATCATATTGAATGTATCACCGGCTTGTAGGTCGGAGACATCCTTTTCTGCGATAAGATCTGTGCTAGTGGCATCCCGGAGACGGCAGGTCGTGAACCCCTCACTGTTTTGNGAGACATCCTTTTCTGCGATAAGATCTGTGCTAGTGGCATCCCGGAGACGGCAGGTCGTGAACCCCTCACTGTTTTGTGAGATGGTGAGCTGAATCCCATCGAATTCCTGTTCGGTCTCGAAATGAACTCCGTTCTCGTTGGAACTTGCGTTCGCGTTGTTATCGGTTCCGAGATTTAGCCTGTCCCCCGTCTCCAGCCCATCTATTGCCGCGATTGCAGTGAAGGAGTAGCGGACACCAGTAGTCGAACTCCCACCACTCGAATAGATCCCTTCAATGACCGTGAGATCATCATTGGTGTATGGGAAGGACGGATCCTCGAATCGGCCACGAGTCCATTCACTTCCGTCAGCATCTAACGTAATTAGATACGTGTCAGCTTCGAGTCCACCGGCAGGAGTCATTTCAAAGGAATCTCCGGCTTGTAGGTCGGAGACATCCTTTTCTGCGATAAGATCTGTGCTAGTGGCATCCCGGAGACGGCAGGTCGTGAACCCCTCACTGTTNGAGACATCCTTTTCTGCGATAAGATCTGTGCTAGTGGCATCCCGGAGACGGCAGGTCGTGAACCCCTCACTGTTTTGTGAGATGGTGAGATGAATACTATCGATCTCCTGTTTGGCCTCAAAGTGGATTCCATTTTCGTTGCTTGTGGAATCTGCGTTGTTATCAGTTCCAAGATCGATTTGACCATCGCTGCCGCCACCGGTGTCATCCTCATAATCGAAGTAGAACGTTGGGAAGTCGTCAGGCGTCAGCGAAGCCTCAACGCCGGCCTGGCTGGCCGAAACGGCCGTATTGGAATAACTCGATCCGTCGGCCGTGTTGAGTGTGCCGTCAGCACCCATCCGAAACGTTGTGTCGGCGTTGCTGTCAACTTGGTTGCCTCCGTTGAGAGTGACGGTACCGGGTTGCGGCTCAGAGTCGCCGACTCTAAAGTAGCCGACTGCAAACGTCTCGTTACCGCTGGTCTCGTCAAGGATGTAGCAATCCTCGTATGTCGAGACGGGGTTCGCGCTAGAGTCAACGCGAATCGGCGTCGAGTCACCCGATTTGAAGTGGAAGACGGTATTATATAGCCGGCCGCCTTCAGCCGGGGTGCCACCGCCTGACCAGTGCATAAAGCCCGCACTCCCCCAGTCGTCGCCCTCGAGAACACACGTTAGTCCGACGACTTTGTCGAACTCGGGTCCGTCGTTGCCGAGCGCGCGGCCGGGCTCGTCGGGTTCCTCATGAGGAAAGTCCGTGTTGATCTCCGAGTGTCCGCCGACGATACTGTCGTTTTCGCCGATCCTCATATTCGTGCGGGCGTTGTTGAGCGCCTCGCAATTCCACAGTAGATTGTGCCCTGGCGAATTACGGACGTAGTACCCGTTATCACGGAAGCCTTCGACGTAGCAGTCTTTCCAGACGTTCCGCCCCTCGTGGCTCGGGTCGGCGCCGGCGGGGATAGCGTAGTCGCCGCTGGAGTTGAGATCCTCGATACACCCGTCGGGGAGCGATAGCCGTTCGATCAGCCCTTCGCCGTTCGGGCCCATCTGCGCGAGGAAGTTGGACCGGTTGCCCCCGCCGGTCGCGACACGCTCGCGCTCCCCCCGAAGGGTTACGTCCCGAACGTGGAGACGATCGCTGATACCATACGAGCGCAGCAGTGAGACGTCTGACGTCTCGCTAATGTCGAACGTGATTCCCTCAAGCACGAGCTCATCGGGGCTCATTTCCCAACAGGTCCCCGTCATGGTGAGATAGACAGTTGGCGGGTCATTGGGATCACCGATCAACCCGACGAGAGACGCGCTCGAGGGCGAGGTCTGCATTTCGTACTCCCCGCCGCTGCCGAGGTCGACGATAGCACTCCCCGAGGCACTGTTGATTGCATTTGTGAGGTCGCCGCTTCGGCCCGAGTATCCTGTGCCGTCCTCGGTCGGCCACTCGTCGCGAGGGTCGTCGGGGGCGTTTTGCCAGATGTCGTATGCCCACTGCGGGACTTCCGGCGTGAGGTTAATCTCGCTGCCAGAGCTAGTTGTAGATGCGGCCGCTGGTTCCGTCCCGTGCGTGAATCCTAATAGCAGCGCTCCGATGCTGGCTCCACCTGCCTTCAAATAACTGCGCCGACCGAACTTATTAGAGGATCTTATTCTCTTATTCTTACTACTTTTGCGAATATCTTTTTCCGTGTCGGACATGCATTGAAGTCTGAGGAACCATTGGCCATGAGTACTAGTTTAATAATTCAATTTCAATGAGTAAAACAAGGTGTTCAACAGAACAACTTATGTACCTTGACATTATATGATTACGGAAGAAATAATAGAAAATAATAATATATTGAGAATGTTACATAGGAAAAGGGTATATAGTTGTGAACGGAGGACTTTATTTATTATTTTTAATTGATAGAATTAGGGCCTAATACTAAAGAATAGATGGTGGGGGAAGATATATTATATACATAGAATTCGGAATGACCCTCAATACAAAAGCAAAATGATGTACTGCGCGTCAGTTCGACTAACTACTAATTGGTATTCCTTGTGGTCTAATGGAGACCAAGGGTGTAATTTTGGGGTGTCATAGAAGAATTCTCCCATTGTGATCACACTACTACCGGATTCTCGAGTACCTATTATCCTTATTAAACCTGTGAGACATGATAGCAACGCAAAAAGAATAGACGCCTAAAACAGGTTTCTGGCCTGAGGGTGTTCCACCATGCAACTTCTACACAGCATCTTTCCTAATGGCTTGTCCAAATCCCGTTCTTCGGGGAGTACGCGGTGGTCGACAGAGTTACCACGCTCAAAGCACTCGAGTTCGACCGGAACGCCCCGCTCTTCGAGTTCGGTCATGTGCTGCTCTAACTCTTCCAGAGTCGGAGGGTTATAGTTCTCTCCCTTTTCGACCGACTCGCCCACGACTTCGATAGTTTCGCTCATGTCTCTTCGTTCGCTTCTGGCCGCGCCTCGAGTTCGAAGTAGGTACTCAACTCGTCGATGTCGTCAACGAGCGGGACAATGCACTCCTGGATGAACAACAACTCCTCATAGAACGCTCAAGCGAGGTGTTCCAAGTGTCTGACCGAGCCACCCCGTGGCCGTTGCTAATGTCTTCAGCAACATCTCGGAGGGCTTGCTCGGGGCGATTGGTAGCCTGGTAGATGAGTTCATCATAGAGATGTCGGCGGCCAATTCGCTCCACTCTGCGGCGTTTCAGACATCTAACCCACCTACGTCGCGGGTAGTCGCTTCGACACCGGCACCGTGGCATTCGGACTGCCCCCACAGGAACAATCGATCGATATGCGAATGTCCCGATTACTCGTCGATCAGCAAGTGCCCGTCATCGGTGAATCCTCACGCGATCCGAACTGGATCAATCACTTGGCAGCTCAACCGTGGGATTCCTCTGGAACGTGTCTCGGAGCGAATGAACACTTCAATCGATGTACTGCTTAGACATTATGATCAGCCGACCCGAATGGAGGAAATGCGAGAGCGAAGGCGGCCATACCTAGATCGGCTTACCTTCAGTGACAAGGAGGGCGAAGGTCAATGATGTTTGAATCCGGGCGATCCCACTTACGTCGTCGCGAACAACACCGTGAGCGACGAGTTCGTGCTGATCGACCGGTTTGAATCTCGGAAGTCGCAGCGCTCGAGTGAAGCGAGAGTGATCGTCTTCCGTTAGTTCAAATATCGACCGTTCCACTCTAAATTAATTCGCACAGTTCCCCGCGCGTCTTCTCTTCCAACAGTTCTACATCTCGTAGATGACTCGTTACCCAGCGGTGATAGATCATCTTCTGATTCTCGTCGTCTCGCTCTTCCGGAAGAACCGTTGTCTCGGTGTGATCGTCGCGCTCTCCGCACCGGAGTTTCGTTGTACCGCTCCCGCCGAACGACGAGGACCTGGAGAAGAGTTCCGAAGTACTCTCCGTTCGCTCGAGGGCGCGATTGGACCGACCACTGAATTAGTCTTCGTATACATCGGGATCGACATCCCGCACTTGGGCGAAATTCCATCGTGACCCGTGGCTACAGGGGAGCTCACAGGTAGGGTGTCTCAAACCCACTGAAAGTATACCCTGATTTTCCTAGTTAATATAATACAATACTCCTGGTTTTCATAGTTACAAAATCGCATGCAAGAGAATACTACTGATGATCCAGTCTTAGATGAACCGAGTGTGGCTGAGAGGACACCCAGTGCTGGTGTCTCTCGTCGTCGACTATTACGCGGGGGGAGCCTCTTGGGCGTGGGAAGCCTGCTCGGGGTGACTGGGGCAGGAGTCGATAATACGGCAGCGGAAGAGATAGAGGGCGCGGCAGGTGGCGGCTGTAATCGGCCGGATGAGGTCGTCCATCTCGATTACGGAGCGTACGAGAGCTGGGAGGACATCTACTGGATGTCCAACGGTGATCGTGAGAACCTCTCAATTGTCTCCAGCCCGACCTACGCTGGCGATACCGCACTCCAGCTTCGTGTTCGGGACGGCGAGCATTGGGGGCTAAGCACCCACTATAGCTTCGATGATGGACTACTCGAACTCAATGGTCGTGTCGCTTTCGCACTCAATACGAGTTGGACGATGGGGAACGAGAGTGAACACTGTCGGATCTGGAACTGTGCCATGTCGCTCGGGGAGGGGAGTGCCAGCGGCGGTGTCCCTGATGGCACCAATGGATGGAGTAACCGCCTCTATGTCAGTACAAAGGAAACCGATCCAGATGGACCCTTCCATCTGCTCTCCTATACATACCATATGGACCAGAATCAAGATCACGACTATCTCCTTCAGCAGGAACCCTACGCCGTACGTCAACCGGAAATCGTTCCGGGACGGTGGTACGAATTAGAGTATTATGTCTGTATGAACACAATTGACGATGATGGCGTGGCAAATTCGGACGGCGTCATCCAGTACTGGCTCGATGGCGATCTCATCTATGATCGGAGAGATCTGAGATTCACGGAAGACCACGAAACCAATATCATCGAAACGAATGGCCCTGCCGGGTACTACGGCGGGAGGTACGTGGCTCCACAAAACCTCTACTCCTATTATGCCAATCACTCAATGGCTCTCAATGGGACGTTCGGAGAGGGGTGTTGAATCTCACTTCATCGGTTCCTTTTGGAAGGAAGGAAATGATGAGCAGTTCTGCCCCGCGCTCGAGGACGAACGTGTCAGCCGTGACGGCATGACAGTGAACGGTCGGAACTGAGCATCGAGACTCGAGCGAAGTTTTCCGGGTCGATCGGCGGCGGAGCCGTTCAAAACCACGGTATCTACTACTCGACGACTTCCGTGAGGGTCAGCAACCTCCCAGCCACGCCGCGAAGAAATCACGCGCGACAAAAAGTGCCGAATCCCGTCGCTGGGTGCTTAGCTACGCCGACGGGCTAACAGCAACGTTCCTGCGACCACGGCGGAGAGCGCACCGCCGACGCCGAAGCCGGGAACTGATTCCTCTTCCTCCTCCTCGGTTTCGCTGTCGTTGTCAGCGGTATCGTCAGTACCGGTCTCGTTTTCCGAAGCGGTAGTCTCGTTGTCGGCGGCTTCGCTGTCGTTGCCAGCAGTAGTATCGTCAACGGCAGTGCCGTTCTCCGAAACGGTAGTGTCGTTCTCAGCGACCTCGGCGTCGTCAGTAGTAGTATTGTTAGCGGTCTCGTCAGCGGTAGCGTCGTTCTCCGAAACGGTAGTGTCGTCGTCGTCGGTCTCGGTGTCGCCGTCAGCGGCGGTACCGTCGGTAGCACCGTCGTCCGCGGTATCGGTAACAGTGAGTGTCCCCGAACGTTCCTCGTCACCGGCGGTGATCGTCCACTCGTAGTCGCCTTCGGGGAGGGCGATCCCTTCAGCGGTGAAGGTGACAGACCCCGTGTCGTCGGTGCTGGCAGTCACTTCCTCCTGGATCTCCTCTCCGTTGATCTCGAAGACGACAGTAGTCGTCGCTGGCTCGCCATCGGATGTGGTGACGGTCACGTCGAACGTGCTCGATTCGGTCGTTGCGACCGAGTCCGGTGCATTGACCGTCACCTCAAGGTTCGTATCAGCACTTTCGTCGGCGTTTGCAGCGGCCGCGGTTGCTGCGCCCGCAGCGACTGTCGACAGAGCGACTATCGACGCGATCATCACTGCGGCGAGTACGGTCCATCGGGTTTCTCGAGTTGTTTCGAATGTCATGTGTTTTGGGTGGTGTCTGAGTAGATCTTCCATCAATCGCCGGCGCCGTCTACAGTACCAGCGGCGACCAGTCTCGTTCCGCAGCTACTTTGCCTCGAGTCGACGCCGTCTCCGTTTCGCTACTGCGGTCGGTTCGAATCTGCGAGGGGATTATCCCTCCTGTTCTGGATCCGTTGGCTATCGCCTCTCTTGGACTCACACGGTTATACTTACAATCGAGTTAGCGATGATTGCAGGACAGTTTCACTCTCTCCATATACGCCGGTGACATTTCGAGCAGCGAAACGGCGATTCGAAATTCCATATCTTCCGACCTGTCGGGTGTGCGTTCACTTAGCCGGGAGAGACGGTCGCTATCACCAACCGAACGGCGTGCAACGCGCTATCAGAACTATAATAATGATCTGTTTCTCCGAGGTAACGATCACATGGGGTCATTACAGACATCTCGACGAACGTTGTTGACAGCCGCAGCCAGTTGTGCACTCGCCGGCGTCGCTAGTGCTAATTCGAGCGCCGAATCCAGCAGCGATCTCTCGAGAGACTCACAACAAATTCTCGAAGGTACTGATCACGAAACGACGGTGTACCAGACGGTTGCAGACGCCGACGGACCGACCGTACTGGTCGTTGGCGGAATGCACGGCAACGAGGTTGCAGGGTACGAGGCGGCGAGCGCCATTGCCGAGTGGGAAATCGATGCCGGCACGCTCGTAACGATCCCCTACGCGAACGCCGATGCTGTCGAGCAGCGGACACGCACGGGCGACGACGGCGTCGACCTCAACCGTCAGTTTCCCGAAGGCGAGGAGCCAACGACGGACCTCGCTCGAGCGCTCTGGACCGTCGTTGACCGCTCCGATCCCGACGTAGTTATCGACCTCCACGAGTCGATCGGCATCTACGCCGGCGGTCCCGTCGACGGCGTCGGGCAGGCGATCTTCCACTCGGATGGTACCGAAACCGCTACCGATGCCGAGCAAGCTGCTGACGCCGTGAACCGAAACCACGTCGACGAGCCCGGACTCGAGTTCGAGACTGATACCTTTTCGAGGCCGGAAAACGAACCGAGCGGGTTGCTCGTCCACAAGGCCTCTCGAGACCTGAACGCGCAGTCGTTTCTCATCGAAACCTTCTCGCGCGGTCCCGACCTCGAGACGCGCATTGACTGGCACACACGGTTAGTGACGAACCTGACCGAAGCGGGACTGTTCGAACCCGAGACAACGACCGATGACTCGGCCGGTGACACATCGGACGATTCCGATGACGAGCAAGTCATCGAAGAGTGCCCCGAAGACGATTCCTGAGAAGACCAAAGGACTACCCTCTTCGACGCTTAGATCGTTGATCGAACGCGGCGATAAACGGACGAACGATCTATTTCTGGGTGAAGGAACAATCACAACAAGACCATCTATCCGACGTTCGTCTCGATCGGTTGCACGACGGACAACCGTGGTGTCCGGACGGACTACTCTTCGGCCCTCCACTGGCTGCCGACGGGCGCGAATCGACAGCTGGGCGGTGAGTATTTAGTGGCGTTTGTTGACAACTAGCATATGAAGTCCGAATCGATTCGCGAATCCGAATCCGACGACGAGCGAATCGTCCGACTACTCTCGAACACCGAATCGTTCGTTACGCTGCCGCCGGCGCCCGACGACGCGACCGTAGCGGTCGTTCGTACCGATCCGGACGTTCGACTGTTGACCGCCATCACCACCGACGAGGAGAGCGCGTGGCCGGAGGTGAGTCAAGTCCCCGGTCGGACCGTCGAGACCGACGACGGTCGGCGAAGCGAGTTCCGAGTAGACGTCGACGCGTTCGTGGACGCGGATATCCTGGACGTCACCGACGAGACGGGAACGCGCAGCGTCCGGTCGATGTCCGTCAGCTACCGTCGCGAATCGCGCCTCGAGCGCCTCCGACGGCGGCTTCGACAGTGGTGGGCGACGCGTCGCGGCTCCGACCCGCGCGGCCCGCACACCGTTGATCCGCGATGAGGACGGGATGAGCAGCGTCGTCTCGGTTTGACCCGCGGACGGCCCGTTCAGGCGTCGTCAGAACAGTCTCGGTCGAACTCGACATCGCCCTCCTCGCAGCCCCACGCGTCGGGAACGGACGCCTCGGCGAGCGCAGTGAAGTCGATGTCCTCGACCGTAACGTCCGTGAGCACCGCGCCCTGCTCGCACGCCCAGTCGAACTCCCGGAGGTCGAGTTCGTACGGGAACTCGGCCCGCGTCTGGTGGAAGTCGTAGCAATCGGTCTCGTGGAAGTACAGCCCGGCGGTGACGACCTCGGCGGCCGGATTCTGCGTCCGAACCGTCGCAGTGTAACAGTCGCAAATCCGGATCTGGATCCGATCCGAGTCTAACTCGTAGCCGCCGTCGGTCACCTGCGGCGTATCGTCGCCCCCGACGACGCCGGTCGTCGCGGCGCCCGTTCCGACGACCGCGAGCACCGCCCGTCGCGTCGATTTGTCGGCCCCGGACAGACGACACCACGCACGTTTACTCGACGCATAACGGTTGCTCGAGGCCGCACCGCTCGAGTCGTCTCGAAAAGTACATCTCTGGTTTCGCGCTCGTCGCCGACGGGCTTCGTGACGGAGAGTGACCGCCGCGCACGGCAAGTCCGGCGTCTCTTTTCGACGCGTTCGATCGCGTTTCCGCCCCATCGACTCATCAGTTACCGCGACTGTCCATGCAAGCCGAACGGCTTCCCCGGCAGGTCGCATCACTCGAGACCAATGTCGAAATCGGGTGGCGGCGTCACGTCTCGTTTCAAACGCTGGCTCATCAACGGGGTCGCACTGACGATTCCGCTGGTGATCACGGTACTGGTGTTGATCCTCGTCGTGGATTTCGTTCTGGGCATGCTCTCGCCGATCGTCAGCGGCGTGATGTTCGTCTGGCCCAACGAGCCGCCGGAGGCGGTCGTCCAGATCGTCATGATGATCTCGCTGTTCGCCTTCTTCCTGCTGGTCGGGATCGTCGCCGAGTACACGCCCGGCAAGGCGATCTCCCAGCGCATCCACGCGACCATCGAGACCATTCCGGGCGTGAGCACGATCTACGAGAGCGTCCGGCGAGCCAGCAAACTGCTGGTCGACGACGACACGGACCAGTTTCAGGACGTCAAACTCGTCGAGTTTCCCCATCGAGACGCCTACATGCTCGGCTTTCTGACGGCCCAGACGCCCCCGGAGATCGAGACGCAGGTCGACAACGGGCCGATGGTGACGATCATGGTTCCGCTGGCACCGAACCCGACGACGAACGGATTCATCATGCACATGCCGGCCGAACACGTCTACGACGTCGACGTCACCGTCGAGGAGGCGTTTCGTGCGATCGCAACGCTGGGCGTCGCCTCCGACGACCTCGGCGACGACACCTGATCGTCGGCGACGGGCTCGCGTTCCGAACGGTCCCCGATACCGACCAAAACAGATTGGCCGTATATACATACTCGAGTGGACCCCATACCCTGTGTGGCCACGTGACCTGACTGGGTATCAGGATACGGCGTGTGCGTTGCCGGCGGTCGCCGGCGACGAGAGCGGCGAACGGACGGTTCGTCGTGGCCCGGCATCGATCCGTCCGGTTTTGATGACTGAAATCTCGAATCGAGCGGTGACACCGTTCTGCGACCGGCGACCCGATCGCCACGGAACGGTCGCGGTTCAGTTCCGCCCCGCTTTGCCACCATTTATACCGGCTGGGGCCCCTACGAGAGTGCAATGGCGCAAGCGGGCAATTCTGAACTCGTCGACTCGTTCGAGCAGTTCTTCCGCAACTACTACGACAACGAGATCAAGCAGCTTGCGCAGCAGTATCCCAACGAGCAGCGCTCGCTTTATCTCGACTGGCAGGACCTCTATCGCTTCGACCCCGACCTCGCCGACGACTTCCTCGCCCAGCCCGAACAGCTCCAGCGCTACGCCGAGGAGGCGCTGCGACTCTACGACCTCCCGATCGACGTCAGCCTCGGACAGGCCCACGTCCGGATCCACAACCTCCCGGAGACCGAGACCCCCGAGATCCGAGAGATCCGCGCCCGCGATATGAACACCCTCGTCGAGGTCCACGGGATCGTTCGGAAAGCGACCGACGTTCGCCCGAAGATCGAGGAGGCCGCCTTCGAGTGCCAGCTCTGTGGCACCCTGACCCGCGTCCCCCAGTCCAGCGGCGACTTCCAGGAACCCCACGAGTGCCAGGGCTGTGAGCGACAGGGGCCCTTCCGCGTGAACTTCGACCAGTCCGAGTTCGTCGACTCCCAGAAGCTCCGCATTCAGGAGAGCCCCGAGGGACTGCGCGGCGGCGAGACGCCCCAGTCGCTGGACGTCCACATCGAGGACGACATCACCGGCGAAGTCACACCCGGCGACCACGTTTCGGCGACCGGCGTCCTCCGTCTCGAGCAACAGGGCGACCAGCAGGAGAAGTCGCCCGTCTTCGACTTCTACATGGAGGGGATGTCCGTCGACATCGACGAAGAGCAGTTCGAGGACATGGACATCACCGACGAGGATAAGAAGACGATCTACGAGATCTCCAACCAGGACGACGTCTACGAGCGGATGATCGCCTCCATCGCGCCCTCCATCTACGGCTACGATCAGGAGAAGCTCGCGATGATCCTCCAGTTGTTCTCGGGCGTCACCAAGCAGTTGCCCGACGGCTCGCGGATTCGTGGCGACCTGCACATGCTGCTTATCGGGGACCCTGGTACCGGTAAGTGTGTCCGCGGAGATACGAAGGTCACACTCGCGAACGGACAGGACGTTCCGATCCGTGATCTCGTCGAATCGAATCTCGATGATCCGAAGCCGATCGACGACGGCTGGTACGACGAGATCGATCTCGAGGTTCCCTCCTTACAGGACGACGGATCGGTCGCCCTACAGCGGGCGACAACGGTCTGGAAACGCGAAGCGCCCGAACAGATGTATCGGATTCAGACCTCGAGCGGACGAGAACTCGAGGTGACGCCGTCGCATCCGCTGTTCGTTCCTGCTGAAACCGGTTTTCGAGCGGCCCGTGCCGACGAGCTATCGATCGGTGACTCGGTTGCTGCGATGGAAACGACCGCAAATTCAGCCGACCAGACGAACACGAGAGAAGTACTGGCTGATGGTGGTATTGTGGCTGCGCACGGGGCTATCGAGACGGATCAAATCGTCTCAATCGAGATACTCAAGCCCGACTACGATTGGGTCTACGACCTCGAGATCGAGGGAACGCACAACTACGTCTCGGAGGGCGTCATCTCACACAACTCCCAGATGCTAGGGTACATCCAGAACATCGCGCCCCGATCTGTCTACACCTCCGGGAAGGGGTCGTCATCGGCCGGTCTCACGGCCGCCGCCGTTCGCGACGACTTCGGTGACGGTCAGCAGTGGACCCTCGAGGCCGGCGCGCTCGTTCTCGCCGATCAGGGGATCGCCGCGGTCGACGAACTCGACAAGATGCGAAGTGAAGACCGCAGCGCCATGCACGAGGCCCTCGAGCAGCAGAAGATCTCGGTCTCGAAGGCCGGCATCAACGCGACGCTGAAGTCCCGCTGCTCGTTGCTCGGTGCGGCCAACCCCAAGTACGGCCGCTTCGACCAGTACGAGCCGATCGGCGAGCAGATCGACCTCGAGCCGGCGCTCATCTCGCGGTTCGACCTAATCTTTACGGTCACCGACCAGCCCGACGAGGAGAAGGACAAGAACCTCGCGGAACACATCATCACCACGAACTACGCCGGCGAACTGACCACCCAGCGCGAGGAGATGAACGCGCCCGACGTTACCGCCGAGGAGATCGACGAGATGACCGATCAGGTCGACCCGGAGATCGACGCCGAACTGCTTCGCAAGTACATCGCTTACGCGAAGCAGAACTGTCACCCGCGGATGACCGACGAGGCCCAGGAAACGATCCGGGACTTCTACGTCGACCTGCGCTCGAGGGGGACCGACGAAGACGCCGCCGTACCCGTCACGGCGCGGAAGCTCGAGGCATTGGTCCGACTGGCGGAGGCCAGCGCCCGCGTTCGGCTTTCGGACACGGTCGAGCAACACGACGCCGAGCGGTCCGTCGAAATCGTCCGCTCGTGTCTCCAGGACATCGGCGTCGACCCGGAGACGGGCGAGTTCGACGCGGACATCGTCGAGGCCGGGACCTCGAAGTCCCAGCGCGACCGGATCAAGAACTTGAAACAGCTGATCAGCGACATCGAAGAGGAGTACGACGACGGCGCGCCGGTCGACATCGTCATGGAGCGAGCCGAGGAGGTCGGCATGGATCAGTCCAAGGCCGAACACGAGATCGAGAAACTCAAGCAGAAAGGCGAGGTCTACGAGCCGAGTACTGATACTCTGCGGACGACGTAGCTGCGCCGATCGACGTCTGTAATCCGCCGTCGAATCGCGTTCGAGACGCCAACAACCGCCGCTTCAGAGTTCTCTGAGATTCATCACCGTCGAGCGGATCGTCACCGGCGCGACGTCGGCGACGGCGGCCGCGTCGGCCTGCGTGATCGTCGGCCACGTCTCGCGTTCGCCGGCGGCCTTGTAGAGACACGCCGCGGCGACCCCGCTCGGGTTGCGGCCGCCGATCAGCCCCTCTTCGAGGAGCGCGGCGACGCACTCGCGGGCCCGGTTCTCGATCTCCGTCTCGAGGTCGAGTTGCGAGGCGTACCGCGGCAGGTACTGAGTCGGGTCGATCGGCCCCGTCGGAAGGCCGAGTTCGCGATTGAGCGCGTCGTAGGCGACGGTGAGTTCGTCCTCGTCGGCGCGGGCGACGTCGGTAATCTCGTCGATCGTCCGGGCGTTCGAGCGCGTTCGGCAGGTCGCGTACACTGCGGCGGCGGCGAACCCTTCGAGCGATCGTCCCTGAAGAAGTCCCGCGGATTGGGCCGACTCGAAGAGCGCGCACGACTGTTCTCTGGCCGATTCCGAGAGCGAGAGGTGGGTGTTGATCCGCCGAATCTCGGTGAAGCCGTAGACCTGATTCCGGTCGGCTTTCGAGGAGATCCGTGCTCGATTGTGCTCGCGCCGAAGGCGGGCGATTTGCCGGCGTTTTCGCCCGGTCAACCGCGAGTTGTACTTGCCGCTCGAGCCGGAACCGTAGCCGATTTTCGTGGAGAGCCCGCGATCGTGTCGCGAGCGGGTCAGCGGCGCGCCCGTCCGCCGGCGGTCGGTCTCCTCGCCGTCGAACGAGCGCCATTCGGGGCCGCGATCGATCGCATCTTCCGAAGAGACGAGACCGCACTCCTCACAGATCGTTTCGGTACCTCGAGTCCGCAACCTCCCATCACATTCCGGACAGACGGGTGCTGAGTTCGTATTCACCATTGGTAATTTCCTCCTGTATAATTGGTAGACTGTTCATGGTACTTAAAATACTGGAATTTCGAAGGTAATTAACAGCGCGTCGCTCCGCCTTCCGAGAAACACTCAGTTCGCGTTCGGCCGATCGCCATGACGTTCGGTCGATGGATACTGTTACGAGTCGCGCAATCGCGCCACCAGTGCGGGAAGTCGTCCGCCGGATACCGAGGTCCCGTCGGGCGCCGCACGCTCCTCGAGGAGTCGTTCGTATCGATCGATCACCGCCTGCCGGCGGCGCTCGCTCGTCTTAAGTGCCTCCTCGAGGGCTGCGATCCGCAACTCGAGTTGCATCCGTTCGATGCGAGCGGAAAGCGAGACGGAAGGTCGCTGGTCGCTTGAGTCGACGCGAGCAGGAGTGGTGTCGTCACCCAGGCGATCGGCGGACATGAATCGCTTTCGGTTCGAGTCGGACTCGGAAAAAGCTCAGTCAGTCGGCCGTCAGACGCGTCCGACGCGCGTTGTCCGACCCGCGGTCGTCTCAGTCCTGCAGGTGCTCGAGCACGCCCTCGGTATCGGCCGGCACGGGCTCGGGGTCGCTCCCCGCCGCGGCGGCGGCGTCGGGGTCCTTGAGCAGGTGGCCGGTCGTGAGACAGGCGACGCGCTCGTCGTCGTCGACGATCCCTTCCGCGCGGAGCTTTCGGAGCCCGGCGACGGAGGCGGCGGACGCGGGTTCGACGCCGATCCCCTCGGCCGCGATGTCGCGCTGGGCCTCGGTGATCTCCTCGTCGGAGACCGCGACGGCGGTGCCGCCCGTCTCGCGGATCCCGGGGAGGGCCTTCGGCGCGTTGACGGGGTTGCCGATACGGATCGCGGTCGCTCGCGTCTCGACGTCCTCCCAGCGCCGGACCTCGTCGGCGCCGTTCTCGACGGCCTCGACCATCGGCGCCGCGCCCTCGGCCTGGACGCCGGTCAGCTTGGGGACGTCGTCTTCCTCGAGTTCGCCCGCCTGGACGAGTTCGCGGAACGCCTTGTACAGCGCCGAGGTGTTGCCGGCGTTGCCGACCGGCAGGACGATTCGATCCGGCACGGCGTCGTAATCCGCGAGGAAGCCCTCGAGGATCTCGAGGCCGATCGTCTTCTGGCCCTCCAGCCGGAAGGGGTTCAACGAGTTCAGCAGGTAGGCCTCGCCCTGTCCCGCGAGTTCCTGGACGATGTCGAGACAGGCGTCGAAGTTGCCGTCGACCTCGAGGATGCGGGCGCCGTGGAGGCTGGCCTGGGCGATCTTGCCCGCCGCGACCTTCCCCGCGGGGAGGAGCACGAGCGTCTCCATCCCGCCGCGGGAGCCGTAGGCGGCCAGCGCGGCGCTCGTGTTGCCCGTCGACGCACAGGCGAGGCGACCGACGCCGAGTTCTTCGGCGACCCTGACGCCGACGGTCATGCCGCGGTCCTTGAACGACCCCGTCGGGTTCATCCCCTCGTGTTTGATTCGCAGGGCCTCGACGCCGATCGACTCCTCGAGTCGCGGCGCCTCGTACAGCGGCGTCGCACCTTCTTGGATCGAGACGCCCGACTCGAAGGGCAGGGCGTCGGCGTAGCGCCAGACACCCTGGCCCTCGAAGTCGTCGAACGTCGGGAGGTCGGCGTAACGGACCTCGAGCAGGCTGTCGCAGTCGTCGCAGGTGTAGCGGACGTCGTCGAAGGGCGCGAACGTCTCGCCGCAGTCGATACACTCGAGCCAGACGCCGTCGTCGGCATCGTCCGGGACGGCCGGCTGATCAGCGGAGAGGCTGAGACTCATTGTGCCTCGAGAGGGAGGCGAAGGAGAAAAAGGACGTGGGTTCGGCCGTCGTTCGATACGCTCGGCGCCGGACGCGTCGATCCCAAAAATGACCGGACGAAGTGAGTACCCTGTTCGACTGCCGATACGCGTACCCGATTCGCTCACGTGAACTGTACTGCGATGAGGACCGTTGGTCCCAGCAGCATGATGAGCGCGGCGAGCAGTAGTCGGAACGACATGCTGCTGACCGATACTCTGCTCTCAGTTAATATAATGTCTTGAGACTGTTCAAAATTACGAACAGAGACGAGTCGACTTTCAACACAGTGTTTACTCGAGTTAGTTCCGTATTAGCGACGGAAAACGTCGGGGTGATCCGCCAGTCACTCGAGCAGCCAACTCAGCAACGCCTTCTGAGCGTGGAGCCGGTTCTCCGCCTGATCGAAGACGACCGAGCGGTCGCTCTCGATGACGTCGTCGGTGATCTCCTCGCCGCGGTGGGCGGGCAGACAGTGCATCACCGAGGCGTCGGCGGTGTGCTCGAGGAGGTCCGCGCTGATCTGGAACCCCTCGAAGTCGTTCATCCGGACGTCGCGTTCGTCCTCCTGGCCCATGCTGATCCAGACGTCCGTGTAGATGATGTCGGCGTCCGTGGCGGCCTCGACGGGGTCGTGGGTCGTCGTCGGGTCGCCGCCGAGATCGCGGGCGCGCTCGAGCACCGCGTCGTCGATACCGTACCCCTCCGGCGTCGCGACCGTCAGGTCGATATCGGTCAGCGCGGCGCTGATCGCGAACGACTGGGCGACGTTGTTGCCGTCGCCGATCCAGGCCGCGGAGACATCCTCGAAGCCGCCCTCCTGCTCGCGGATGGTCAGCAGATCGGCGAGCGTCTGGCAGGGGTGGGCGTCGTCGGTGAGGCCGTTGACGACCGGCACGGAGGAGTACTCCGCTAACACCTCCATGTTTTCGTGTTTGAACACCCGGGCCATCACCGCGTCGACGTACCGAGAGAGCGTCCGCGAAGTGTCCTTCAGCGGCTCGCCTCGTCCCAGCTGGATGTCGTCCTCGCCGAGGAAGACGGCGTGGCCGCCCAGTTGGGTCATCCCCGTCTCGAAGGAGACGCGGGTGCGGGTGCTCGGCTTCTGGAAGATCATGCCCAACGTCTGGCCGTCGAGGTCCTTGTGGTCCTCGCCGGTGTGTTGGGCGCGTTTGTACGCTTCCGCGCGCTCGAGGATGGTCTCGAGTTCGGTCGGCGAGACGTCGTCGACGTCGAGGAAGTGACGGGGTTCGTCGGTCATCACTCCTCACCTCCGGACAGGGTCGTCGCGACGCGCTCTAAGACTTTCACCGACTGGTCGTACTCCGACAGCGAGAGCCGCTCGTCGGGCGCGTGATCGAGTTCCGAGTTGCCGGGGCCGTAGGTGACCATCGGGCAGTCCCACGTACCGGCGTAGAGGTTCATGTCGCTGGTGCCGGTCTTGCGCAGGAGCCGCGGGTCGCCACCCTCGTTACGGATCGCCACGCGGAACGCGCGGGCGACCTCCGTCCGGGGGCTCTCCATCACCGGCGGGATCGGCTCGGCCCAGGAGACGGTGCCGATCTCGAGCTCGGCCTCGGCTGTCTCGCGGACCGATTCGGCGTCGAGCGACGGCGGAATTCGCAGTTGGACGTCGAGGGTCGCCTCGACGGAGAGGCCGTCGTCGCTGATGCCGCCATCCATATCGACGGGCTTTGCGGTCACGCGCTCGAAGACGGCCTGGTACTCGTCGTTCTCGAAGGCGTCCTCGACGCTGGTCCACCACTCGGTCGCGTGCTGGATGGCGTTGGGTTCGGGACGCGAGGTGTGGCCGGACTCGCTAGTGGCGACGTAGGTGCCCGCGAGAAAGCCGCGGTAGCCCAGCGTGATTCCCGTCGCGCCGCTGGGTTCGCCGTTGATGACCGCGTCGGGTTCCTCGCGGTCGGCGACGAGGTGCCGCGCGCCGCGGGAGTTCGTCTCCTCGCCGACGACGCCGACGAAGGAGACGCCGGTGCGGACGGCGGCGACGGCCATCGCGGCCAGCGGGCCCGTGGCGTCGACGCTGCCCCGTCCCCAGAGCACGTCCTCGCCGGTTTCGTCCGCAACTTCGGCGTCGACATCGTCTTCGTCGGCCGTCTGCACTTCGACTGGAATCTCGCCGGGGACGGTATCGACGTGGGACGTGAGTAGAACCGAGTCGTCCGCGGGCGCGCGGACGTTGCCGACCTCGTCGATCCAGGCCTCTCGGTCGTGGAGCTCGAAGAAGGCCACCAGCCGCTCGGCGGCCTTGCGCTCCTCGCCGGTCGGCGACGGGATCGAGACGAGGTCGGTCAGTAACTGCCGCGCTTCGTCGAGCGACACGTCGGCCGGTTCGCTCATGCTCGCGCTCATGATTCCGCCTCGGCTTCGGGTGCGATGACTGCGGTCAGCGCGTCCACGAGCCGGTCCGCCTCCGCCTCGTCGATCACGAGCGGCGGCAGCAGGCGCAGGACGGTCCGTCCCGCGGGCAGCGCCAGTACCTGGTGGTTCATCGCCAGGTCGCGGGCGACGCGGTTCGCGCCGCGTTTCAACTCGAGGCCGACGAGCAGGCCCTCGCCGCGGACCTCGCGGACCGAGTCGCCCAGTGCGGACTCGAGTTCGGTCGTGAGGTAGTCGCCCATCTCGGCGGCGTGGGCGGGGTACTCCTCCTCGACCAGCGTCGAGACGGTCGCGTGGACCGCCGCGGCGACGACGGGGCCGCCACTGAACGTGGCGTTGTGCGAGGCCGCGCCGTCAGCGATCCAGTCCTGCACTGCGACCGCGCCGACGGGCAGGCCGTTGCCCAGGCCCTTCGCCGTCGTGAGGATATCGGGCGTGACGCCCGCGTTCTGGCAGGCCCACATCGATCCCGTCCGGCCCATGCCGGTCTGGACCTCGTCCAAGACGAGCGCCGCGCCGGCCTCGTCGGTGAGTTCGCGGGCCGTCTCGAGGTAGCCCGTCGGCGGGACGTTGATGCCGCCCTCGCCCTGAATTGGCTCGAGGATGACGGCCGCGGTCTCGTCGTCGACGGCGTCAGCGAGCTCCTCGCCGTCGCCGTAGGGGACGAACTCCACGTCGCCGGCCAGCGGCTCGTAGGGCTTCTTGTACTTGTCCTTCCAGGTGGCCGCGAGCGCGCCCATCGTCCGGCCGTGGAACGAGCGGGTCGCCGCGACGATCTTCGACTCGCCGGTCGCCGACCGGGCGAACTTCAGGGCGGCCTCGTTGGCCTCGGTCCCGGAGTTACAGAACCAGGCGAACTCGAGGCCGTCCGGCGTCGACGCGACGAACGAGGCGTAGGCGTTCTCGCGGGCCTCGACGGGATAGGAGGAGTCGACGAACGTCAGGTCGCCGACCTGCTCCTGGACGGCCTCGACGACCGCGGGGTGACTGTGGCCCAGCGGCGTACACGCGAAACTCGCGCCGGCGTCGATGTACTCCGTGCCGTCGGCGGTGTAGAGGGACACTCCCTCGCCGCGCTCGATGCCGATCGGCTTGCTGCCGGAGACGAAGTCGAGGTCGCTCATTCTGCGGCCTCCTGTGCGGTTTCGTCCGCTTCGTCGGCGAGCACGCCGGGCTCGAGGGTCGTCCCCTCGCCGTCCAGCGCGCTCGTGATCGGTTCGTCGGCGTTGGCCGTCGCGACGGTGACGCTCGCGGCGCCGCCCTCGAGGGCCTCCTCGGCGGCCATGACTTTCTTCGTCATGAAGCCCTCCGCGGCGTCCTTGACGGCCTCGAACTCGTCGGGCGTCGACGCGGAGTCGATCTTCGTCGACTCGTCGTCGGGATCCTCGTAGATCCCCGAAACGTCCGTGAGGACGACGAGGTCGGCCTCGAGCGCGCCCGCGATTGCGGCCGCGGCGCGGTCGGCGTCGGCGTTGACTGCGGTGTACCCGCCGTCCTTCTCTTTTCCGAGCATCGGAACGGAGACGACGGGCGTGTAGCCGCCTTCGAGGGTCGTCTCGAGCAGGTCCGCGTTCACGGACTCGATCTTGCCCGAGTGGTCGCCGCGCTTGATCTTCTTCTTGCCGTCCTCTTTGACGCGGACGGCGGACTTGCGCTTGCCACAGAGCAGCTTGCCGTCCGTGCCCGAGAGGCCGACGGCGTCGACGCCCTCGTTGTGCAGGCTCTCGACCAGATCGGTGTTGAGCTTACCGGGCATGACCATCTTGAAGACGTCCATTGTCTCCTCGTCGGTAAAGCGCCCGACGACGCCGCCGGGTGTCTCGACGTAGGTGGGCTCTTTCCCGAGATCCTCGAGGGTCTCGTCGACGGCGGTCGAGCCGCCGTGGGTGAGCACGACGTCCTCGCCGTCCTCGACGAGGCTCGCGACGTCGGCGAGCGCTCCTTCGGGGTCGACGGCGCGCGCGCCGCCGATCTTGACCACTACGGTCATTACGGCGCCCCCACGGGGTGCATTCCCGTAAACTCGAGTCCGGCCGTCTCCTCGAGACCGAGCGCGATGTTGGCCGCGTGGACCGCCTGTCCCGCGGATCCCTTCATCATGTTGTCGATCGCCGAGAAGACGACGATGCGCTTGTTCGAGGGGTCGAGTTCGAAGCCGACCTCGGCGAGATTCGTTCCGGCGACCGATTTGGGCTCCGGATACCGATACACGCCGGAGCCGCCGGCGGCCATCCGGACGAACGGCTCGTCCTCGTAACACGCGCGGTAGGCCTGCCAGAGGTCGCCTTTCGAGACCGGCCCCGAGGGGAAGACGTGGTTGGTCGCGCTGGCGCCGCGGATCATGTCCACGGCGTGGCAGGTAAAGGAGACGCTCGTGTCGAGGAACTGCTCGATCTCGGCCTCGTGGCGGTGGCCCGTCGGCGCGTAGGGACGGACGACGCCCGAGCGCTCGGGATGCGAGGACGCCTCGCCGCCGCCGGCGCCCCCTTCCGAGGAGCCGACTTTGACGTCGACGACGATCTGCTCGCCGCCCTCGAGGATGTCGTGCTCGAAGAGCGGATACAGGCCCAGAATGGTGGCGGTGGCGTTACAGCCGCCGCCGGCGATCAGGCCCGCGCCTTTGAGGTTCTCGCGGTTGATCTCCGGGAGCGCGTACTCGGCCTTCTCTAAGTATTCCGGGGCCTCGTGGCCGTCGTACCACTCGTCGTACTGTTCCTCACTCTCGAGGCGGAAGTCCGCCGAGAGGTCGACGACGGTGTCGGCGATCTCGAAGAACTCGTCGATCTGACCCATGGAGACGCCGTGGGGCGTCGCCGCGAACAGGACGTCGACGCTCTCGAGATCGTCGGGCTCGGTAAAACGCAGGTCCGTCCCGCGAAGCGGCGGGTGGACGGAGCCGACGCTCTTGCCGGCCTTCGAGCGACTGGTGACCTCGGTGAGCTCGAAGTTCGGGTGGCCCGCGAGCAGGCGAAGGAGCTCGCCGCCCGTGAAGCCGGAGCCGCCGATGACAGTCGCGGTGACGGCCTCGGCGTTCGCGTCGGCGCCGGTCTCGGTGCCGACCGCCATCAGGCGCTCACCTCGAGTTCGTCTTTATCTTCGGTCGCGGCTTCGGCTTTCGACTCGAGCCAGTCGACGACGGTGCCGGCGACGTCGGTCTCGACGGCGCCGTCGAGGGCCTTGAACTCGACCGTGTGGTTGACCTCGTGGACGGTGTAGCCGTCCTCGGTCTCCATGAGGTCGATGCCCAGCAGGCCGCCGCCGACGGCGTCGCTGGCCTTCTGAACGAGTTCTTTCGCCTCCTCGTCGGGCTCGAAGACGTCCGTCTCGGCGCCCTTCGCGGCGTTGGTGATCCAATGGTCGGAGGATCGGACCATGCCGGCGATGGGTTCGCCGTCGGTCGCGAGCACGCGAATGTCCCGTCCGGGTTTCTCGACGAACTCCTGGACGTAGAACACCTTGTGCTCGTAGTGGCCCAGCGTCGCCTTGTGCTCTAAGATCGCTTCCGCGGCGTCCTTCGAGTCGATCTTGGCCATCAGGCGGCCCCACGAGCCCACGACGGGTTTGAGGACGCAGGGGTAACCGAACTCCTCGATGGCCTCCATCGCGGTCTCCTTGGTGAACGCGACCTTCGTCGCGGGCGTGGGCACGCCCGCCTTCTCGAGCGCGAGGCTGTTTTTCACCTTATCGGCGCAGATGTCCGCGGTCTCGTGGCTGTTGATCACGGGGATGCCGTACGCCTCGAAGAACTGCGTGGCGTACAGGCTCCGACTCGTGGCGAGACAGCGGTCGACGACGATGTCGAGGTCCGCGAACTCCTCGGGCGCCTCGCTGATGTCGAAGGTCTGCTTGCGGACGTCGATCTTCTCGATTTCGTGGTCGCGCTCGCGAAGCTCGTTCAGGAGGAGCTTCTCGTCCTTGCGGATCCGGGAATAGAGTATTCCTACTTGCAAGGTCACTCACCCCAGTCCTCTTCGAGCTCCGGGGCTCGCTCGAGGACTGGCGGCTCGGTGTCGACGACTTCCAGCTCTGCTCCGCACGTGGTACAGTCAACGATCTCTCCCACTTCCAGATCGTCGTGCAGGGACACCTCAGCCCCACACTCGACGCATTCGGTCATTGTACCTGCAACTGGGGGCCGGTATCCCTTAAAGCCTTCGAAATTAACAGAGAAATTACATTAACTGCACCGTCCGCTAACGGGCCGCTGACACCAGCACACCGCAATTTTAATTTGACATATCATCTGGTAGGTTATTTGTCCCCTCGCGGGGACGGCGGCGGGAGCGGTGCTCCCGCTCGCCCGAAGGTTCGTCCCTCACCTACGGACGGCGGTAGTCGCGGCGGTCGCGGCCGACGCGGAGCGACGGCGGGAACGGCCTCAGACATAGCCGTTCACCTCCTCGCGGAGCGTCTCGTGGGCCGCCTCGAGCGCCGCCTCCAGTTCCTCGAGGGTCGCGCGGTCGTCCGACTGCGACTCGCGAGCGAGTTCGAGTTGGTCGGTGACCGCCTCGGGGGCGGGGCCGCCCTGCGAGTCGCGGCTCGCGACGCTCGCAGCGGGATCGAGGGCCTCCTCGACGGCGTCGGGGTCGACCAGCGACTCGAGGGGTTCACCCAGGACCTCCCGGGCGGCGGCCTCGAGGGCGTCGTAGTCGCCGCCCTGTTCCGCCGCGTGGGCCACCATTTCGTGTGCAGTGCGGAACGGGAGGCCGTTCGCGGCCAGGAGGTCGGCGACGCCGGTCGCCGTCGAGAACCCCTCGCCGGCCTCGGCGGCCAGCGTCGCCTCGTTCCAGTCGGCGGTCGCCACCGCGCCGGCGGCGACCTCGCTGGCCTCCGTCACGGCGTCGACGGTCTCCCAGGCGTGGGTCGTCGCCCGCTGGAGGTCGCGGTTGTACGCGCGGGGCAGTCCCTTGAGCGTCGTCGTCAGCCCCTGGACCCCGCCGGCCGCGTCGCCCGCGACCGCGCGAACAAGTTCCAGCGTGTCGGGATTCTTCTTCTGGGGCATGATCGACGACGTCGAGGAGTAGTCGTCCGAGAGGTCGACGAAGCTGCGGTTTGCGAAGATGACGACGTCTTCGGCGAGCCCCGACAGCGTCGTCGCGTGCGTCGACAGCGCCTGCGTCACCTCGAGCAGGAAATCCCGGCTCGAGGAGGCGTCCATCGAGTTTTCGACGACGCCGTCGAAACCGAGCAGTTCCGCGGCGCGCTCGCGGTCGATATCGAACGTCGTCCCCGCGAACGCGGCGCCGCCCAGCGGCGACTCGTTGATCCGTCCGTAGGCCTCGAGCAGGCGTTCGGTGTCGCGACCCACTGCGCCCTCGTAGGCCAGCGCCCAGTGGGCGACGGTGGTCGGCTGGGCGGGCTGGAGGTGGGTGTAGCCGGGCATGATCGTCTCCGCGTGCGCCTCGGCGACCGTGACCAGCGACTCGCGCAGCGCCAGCGTCGTCTCGACGGCCTCGAGGACGTCCTCGCGCAGGCGATACCGGATGCAGGCCGCGACCTCGTCGTTGCGCGAGCGCGCGGTGTGCATCTTGCCGCCCTCGGCGCCGATGCGCTCGATGACGGCCGTCTCGATGGCCTCGTGGACGTCCTCGCCGTCGGGCAGGGAGCCGTGGCCGTCGACCTCGATGGCGTCCAGCGCGGTCAGAATCTGTCCGGCCACGTCGTCCTCGACGATCCCCTGCTCGGCGAGCATCACCGTGTGCGCGCGGTCGACCTCGAGGTCGGCCTCGAAGATCCGTTCGTCGGCTGCGAGCGAGGAGAGGAAGCTCCGGGCGGGGCCGCCGCTGAAGCGATCTCGTCGGACGACGCCCTCGTCGCCGCGGCTGGATCCTCCGTCGGCCGCAAACACCCCGTCGCGAGCGCTCTCCTCGGTCATCGTTATTCCTCGTCCTCGTCTTCGCCACTCCCGTCGGTGGCGAGCTCCGGCTTCTCGACGTCCTCGGCGTTGGCCGCGATCGCCTCGTTGGCGAGGCGGCGCTGGAAGCCGTGGTACTTCGCGACGCCGGTGGCGTCCTCCTGTTTGATCTTGCCGACGGTCTCGGTGTCGAAGGAAGCGTGCTCGGCGGAATAGGCCGCGAACTTGCTGTCGCGTGCGACCGCACGAGCCTGGCCGCCCTCGAAGCGGATCGTGACGGTCCCGGTGACGCGCTTTTGGGTCTCCGCGATGAAGCCTTCAAGCGCGTCCACGAGCGGCGCGTCGATCAGGCCCTCGTAGCCCTTCTGGGCCCACTGCTGGTCGATCTGCTGCTTGAACTGGCGCTCCTCCTGGGTGAGCACGAGCCCTTCCAGCGCCTCGTGGGCGTTGAGCAGCGTCGTCGCCGCCGGGTGCTCGTAGTTCTCGCGGACCTTCAGGCCGAGCATGCGGTCTTCCATCGTGTCCGTACGGCCGACGCCGTAGGCCCCGGCCACGCCGTTCAAGTGCTCGATGAGGTCGACGGGATCGTACTCGACGCCGTCGACGGCGACGGGGTAGCCCTCCTCGAACTCGATCTCGATCTCCTGGGTCTCGCCCGTCGGCGCCTGGGTCCAGGCGTAGATGTCCTCCGGCGGGACGTAGTTGGGATCCTCGAGCTCGTCGCCCTCGACGGAGCGGCTCCAGAGGTTGGTGTCGATCGACCAGTCGCCGCCGCTGCCGCCCTCGACGGGCAGGTCCTTCTCCGCGGCGTACTCCTGTTCCCACTCGCGGGTCAGGCCGAGCTCGCGCACGGGGGCGATGACCTCGAGGTCGGAGTCGCGCCAGACCGCTTCGAAGCGGAGCTGGTCGTTACCCTTGCCGGTACAGCCGTGGGCGATGCCGGTACAGTCCTGTTCTTCGGCGACCTCGAGGATCGCTTCGGCGATCACCGGGCGAGCCAGGGCCGTCCCCAGCGGGTAGCCCTGGTAGGTCGCGTTCGCGCGAACGCCCTCGAGACAGAGGTCGGCGAACTCTTCTTTCGCGTCGACGACGTAGTGCTCTAAGCCGAGCGCGTCGGCGGTTTCTTCGGCTTCCTCGAACTCGGAAGCCGGCTGGCCGACGTCAACCGTGACGCCGATAACGTCGTCGTATCCGTACTCTTCCTCGAGCAACGGGACACAGACAGTCGTGTCCAGGCCGCCCGAGAACGCAAGTGCCACGCGGGTCATGTCGTATGCGAGGAAAGCGGAAGGAGGGACTTAAGCTCATTGGTTTAAGTCGCGTAAATTAACGATAGAGCGGCTGCTAGCCGAAAATTCTGCATTTGGTGGATCGTTGGAACGAACCGGTTCGAGGGGAGGTAGGTAGTAATCGGGCTCAACGGCCCGGCCGTCGTCGTCGCGGTCGCCGCGGAGAAACAGCCCCGTCGGTACCGGGTGCGGCGGTCGTGGCGCCGACGGTGTGACTCATTGGTGGTGCTATGGGCAGCATCGGTATTAAATCCTGCTACCTCGCAAATATCGCGGGTATCAGGCTGCGAGTCGGCTGTGCGGTGGTGTCACACCACATGGAAGCGAGCAGTGCGAACGCGTCGGACCGGCGCCGGTGGCTACTCTTCGTCTTCCCCGTCGGGCAACGCCAGAACGTTCTCCCGACCGATCCGGAAGACTTCGATCTCTTCGTCCTCGCGCAATCCGCTGACGACCTGACTCGTCTTCGCCTCGGTCCAGTCCAGTTCCGAGACGACTTCCTGCTGTTTGATCCGGCCGCCCCGCTCCTCGAGCAACTGCAGGACTCGTTCCTCGTTGCTGAGCAGTTCTGGGGGCGGCGTCTCCGCCTCGGGTACGGCTGCGTTCTCGTTCGTCGTCGACCCGCCATTCGTCGCGCTGGCGGTCCGGTCGTCGGTTCGATCGCCCCTGAGCCACCAGCCGGCCGCGCCGACGGTCGCGAGCAGGGCGAGGGCGCCGAGCACGAGCAGCCACGGCGCCGGCCCGTCGGTTCCGGGATCGGTTTCGGCCGCCGGGTCGGTCTCGTTGCTCTCCTCGATCATCACGATGGTCGGCGACGTCGACGAGAACGGATCGCCGGAGTCGCCCCAGCGAACCGACTCCCGCTCGCTGTCCTCGGTGCCGCCGGTCACCGATCCGTCGCTCCCTTCGGGTTCGGGGCTCACCTCGTCGATGGTATACCCTTCGGGCGCGTACACCTGCAACCAGGTTCCGCTGGGCAGGGAGAGGTCGGCGAGCGCCGAACCCGCCTCGATTTGAGTCAGTTGTGGGTAGGCAAACGAGTCCCACTCGAAGGTCACCATGACGTGGCCCATCTCCCGCGGCGCGGAACTGTTGTCCGTCGAGACGGTGACGTTCTCGATCGCCATGTCCCGGTCGGTCGCGTTCTCCCCTTCGCGGAGGATCTCGTTCCACCGAGCTTCCTGGCTGTCGGCGTACACCTCCCGATTCGACTGGACGTCGCTACTGAGCCCTCCCCACTCCCCGTCGCTCTGGTTCTCGAACCGGTAGTCGACGACGAACGTCGCCGACCCGTTTTCGTGAACGAAGACGTCGATGTGTATCTCGTCGGCCGCGTCGAGGCGGTCGCTCGCGCTGGCCTCGTCCTGCAGGGCTGCCCCCTGTGCTCCAGTGTCGGCGGCCGCACCGATCGGAACCGCAACGGTCGCCACGAGCATGCACCCGATTCCCACGAGCACCCAGAACAGGGCCCAGCGCCCCTGCTCTTTCAGGTCCATTGTAGATACATCCCATAGCCGCCCAGATAGGTCTTTCCGAGCGCGCAACGGTGAATTTTTCACACAGTCAGTCGATCGTGACTGTATGCACGACTCGCGCGGCGAACTCGAGGTCGAGACCCTCCTGAAGATCGTGCTCGCACTGCTCGCCGTCTTTCTGGCGTTTCAGATCCTGCAGACGGTCATCGGCAGTATCGCGAGCCTGCTCGGCCCGTTCTTCGTCCTCGTCCAGTTGGGTGTCGCCGTCGTCATCGTCCTCTGGCTCCTCGAGCGGATCTGAACGGGCCCGGCGACCATCACACTGATACGCGAACGCGCCCTACCTCGACTGAAGTGTACAGCGTCAACGTTCCGGTCCCCGGACGCGTCCGCCGGCTCGCCGACGAGCTCTACCCCGAACTCGTCGGCTTCGACAGCGTCCGCGAGGATCACTCGTGTCTGCTCAAACGCCTCGGCGAGGCCGACCACGTCGCCCAGCTGCAACACCGCGCCCACCGCGCGCTCGAGGGCGCGCCCGCCGTCGAGGCCCAGATTACGGGCATCGACTACTTCGAGGACCCGCCGCTCGGGACCGCCCCCGTCGTCTACCTCGCCGTCGAGAGCCCCGGCCTCGAGTCGATCCACGCCGATCTGACCGACTCCTTCGAGACCGTCGAGGGGCTCGAGGGCGGCGACTACGTCCCCCACGTCACGCTGGCCCGCGGCGGCGACCTCGAGGCCGCAAAGCGCGTGGCCGACCGCGAAATCGAGCCGATTCAGTGGACGGTCAGCGAACTCGAGTTCTGGGACGGGACGTACAAACTGCCGGTGAGTCGCGTCTCGCTGCCCGCGTGAACGGCTCGAATCGAACGGTGAGTCGCCCGGTAGCTATTACTCGACGCTCTCGGAACCTCCGGTCATGCACCGCCGCGCGTTACTCGCGAGTTCGACGACGATACTGTTTGCGGGCTGCAGTGAGGTAACGAGTCTGATGGATGATGGGTACGTCGACCAGACGATACAGGACGAACAGACGGCGGGATTCGACGCCGAAGCCGGCGAAGAACTGACCGTCACGGTCGAGAATATCGACGTCGCCGAGGCCGATAACGAGTCGACCGTCCAGCCGGACGCGATCAGCTTTCGGCTCGACCACGCCGAGGAGGGCCCGGTCATGACGGAGTCGATCTCGGAACCGACCGCGTTCGACGTGACGATCGAAACCGGCGGCGCGCACATCGTCATCGTCACGAACGGCGCCGCCGACGTCACGGTCGAACCGAGCGAGTAGCGGGCGGATTATCGCCATATTGGGAAATACAGGCCCTCTGTCGCTCTAACCCGACTATTCGGCCAACGGTGGCGCGCGCTGACGACGTGCCTGAGCACTGCGAAGGGACGTCGTCGACGGTGTGCGAGGGATGAGTGAGCGCGAGCGAGCGTTAGCGCGGAACCTTCGTTCCGCAAACCATGCGAACGGGTGCGAAGCACCCGTGAGCAGAAATCGGCTGTGGAGGACGTGGCAGTTCTCTGGTGCCACGATAGCAGAACTCTCGGCTTCGACAACTCATTTCTTCAAACCCCCAGACAACCCCACACAATACGCCACTCTACTGCGTGACTCGATGAGTATCGTCTAGGGCGCCGGCGTCTCGCCGTCGTAGGCGTCGTGGTCGCCGTAAAAGTTCAGCATCGAAAACTTCAGCTTCTCGGGGTCGATGTCGATCAGTTCCTCGCGCTCCTCGTGAGGGAAGGTGCCGTTGACGCTGTACCGACCCAGGTCCGACTTCGCCGACCGCGAGTAGCGCCGATCGAGCAGGGCCCGGACGCCGACGTCCTCCGGTGAGCGGATGACCCGACCGAGCGCCTGTCTGGTCTTGCGAACCGTCGGGATCTCGACGGCGTAGCGCCAGCCCGTCTCGGTCCCGTCGAACGCCGCGTCGTAGGCCTCCTGGACCGCCTCGGCGCGGTCGTCGAGGTGGGGGTACGGGACGCCGACGACCAGCACGGTGTGTGCGTCGTCGCCGTCGAAACTGACGCCCTCCGCCAGCGTTCCCCACAACGAGGTACAGAGCACGGCGCCGTCGTCCGCGACGAACTGCTGGCGTAACTCTTCGACGGACGTCCCGGGCTCGTCGAGATACACCGTCTTTTCGGTTCGCCCCTCGAGTCGCTCGGCGTAGCGACTCGCCTCGCCGTAGTTGGGGAAGAAGGCGAGCGTGTTCCCCGGCGTCATCCGGACGGCGTCGTGGATCGTGTCGGTCACCGCCGTCTGGACCGCGGGATCGTCCCGGTCCGACGAGAACAGCGGCGGCGTCTCGACGGCGTAGGTGCGCCGATGTTCCTCGGGGAACTGGAGCCCGTAGGCCATGGTGACGGGGTCCTCGAGGCCGAGCACGTCCTCGGTGACGTCGAACGGCTGCAGCGTCGCGCTCATCAGGATCGTCCCGTACACCTCCTCGAACAGTCGGCCCGTGACCTGACGGGGGAGACAGGTGTACAGCTCCGCGCGGCCGTAGATCTCGTCGGTGCCCGCGTCTCGAGTGACGGAGACGACGGGGTAGAGCCCCTCCTTGCTCCCCTCGTTCATCCAGGCGCTGACGAACGCGGCGGCCTGTAAGGTCTGACACTCGGTCCGCGTGGCGGTCTCGCCTTCCCGGTAGGCCTCCTCGTACTGTTCGTCTAACTCCTGGCCGAGCTTCATCGCGGCCTCCAGATCGTCCTCGATCCCTCGACCCGAGTAGCGCTGGAGGAACTCGAGCGTGAGGTCGTCCTTCCGGTCCTCGTTGGCGATGGGGACGTCGTCCCAGTTCTCGTCGATCCGCTCGCGCTCGCCGAAACTGAAGGAGTCCTCGTAGGTCTCGACGAGCGCGCGGTGAAAGGCCGAGAGGACGTTGGCGGCGTCCTCGGATCGCGGGTCGTCGGCGTCGGCCAACTCGTCGAGCGCGGAGTCGAAGGTCCGCTCGGAGCAGGTCCGGGTGGCGTGTTCGCGGGCCGCGTCCTCGACGTTGTGGGCCTCGTCGAAGACGGCGATGACGTCCTCCGGATCGCGGCCGAGCCACCGGAAGAACTGCTCGCGGATCGTCGAGTCCAGCAGGTGGTGGTAGTTACAGACGACCAGGTCGACCCCTTCGATCCCCTCCTTCAGCAGTTCGTAGCCGCAAAAGCCCTCCCGCTCGGCGTACTCGTAAATTTCGTCGGGCGTCCGGACGTCCTCGAAGAGCCACGCGAAGAAGTCGTCCGTATCCCGGGTGAGATTATTCCGGTAGTAGTCGCAGACGTTCTGTTCTTCTAAGTCCTCGAGTCGCTCCTCGATGTCCTCGAGTTCGTCCATCACCGCCGAGCGGGCGTCGGCCGCACCGCCGTCGCCGTCCTGACTCTCCTCCAGTAGTTCGCGCTGGCGGCGCTCGAGTTGCCGCTTGTCGCGTTCGGCGTCGACGACGGCGCGAGTGTTGTCCCGGAGCGCCTGGCACTCCTCGTAGCCGACGTCGATGTGACACATGGAGGATTTCCCCTTGAACACGATCGCCCGAATGTCCTCCTCGCGGGTGATCGCGCGGGCTTCGGCGACGAACTGGCGCATCTGCTGGTGGACGTTGGTCGTGATGACCACCGTCTTGTCCTGCTCGCGGGCCACCTCGAGGGCGGGGACCAGCGACGAGAGGGTCTTCCCGGTCCCGCAGGCCCCCTCGAAGAGGACGTCCTGGCCGCGGGTCAGCGAGTTGTGGATGCGGTCCATCGCCTCGCGCTGGTTCTCGTACGGCTGGTCGTACGGGAAAAAGCGCATGTACCCGGTTGTCTCGGACACGCTAGACGATCAGTTCCCGATCCGATAAAAGCGTTCGTCTCGATTCGCCGCCCGACTCCGCGTCGGCGCCCGTTATGTCACCAAAACAACTACATCGGGGCCGTCGGAACCGGTCGAACGCGCGACCATGGACGAACTCTCACGCACGCTCGAGGAATACGAGTCCGACGCCGACGCCTACGTTCGGAAGTATCGCGCCGAGTCCGTCGCTGACCTGTACGGCGACCCCTTTTTCGACGCCCTCGCCGGCGAGCGACTGCTGGACGTCGGCTGCGGTCCCGGATCGGACGTCTCGACGTTCGACGCCGCCGGCTACGACGCGGTCGGACTCGATCTGACGGCCTCGTTCCTGCGAGCGGCCCGCGACCGCGAACCGACCGCGCCGTTCGTCCGGGGCGACATGCGCGACCTGCCGTTCGAGGACGGCGCCTTCGACGGCGTCTGGAGTTCCGCGTCCTTTCTGCACGTGCCCCGATCCGACGCGACTGCGACGTTGCGGGAGTTCCGTCGCGTGCTCCGTCCCGACGGCGTCGTCTTCTGTCTGGTCAAGCGCGCCCCGACGACGCCCGACGAGTCACGCGACAGGCACTTCGAGTACTATCGTCCGGACGAGATCCGCGCGCTCCTCGAGAGGGCGGCGTTCGAGCCAGTACGCGTCGAAACCGAGGAAAACTGGATCTGGACACTGGCGCGCGTCGGAACGACCGAAGCCACCCGAACGGCCGGCGATCCGGAGCGATCACCGTGACCCGACGGCGTTCCGCGGTCTCCGCCGGCCGGCTATCGCGGGGTACAGCGACAAACGTCTCGAGTCCATCGCCTCGAACATGGCCATCCCGGGGTACGATTCGAGCAACGTCGCGGAGTACACACTCGAGCAGGTCGGCGCCCGCGTCGCCGTCGTCGCGGGCGTCGTCCCCGACGCGTTCGGACTCGAAAAGAGCGGGGACGAGGGGCCGGTCGACGCCCTCGGCGACCCCGTCGAACTACAGGCCGTCGACGACCTGAAAGCCGTCGAGGCCGTCGAGATCACGCTCGTTTACGATCCGTCGCGGCTCCCGCCGGGCGCGAGTCCGACGGACGTCGCGGTCGCCGTCGACACCGACAAAGGGTGGGAACCGCTCGAGTCGACGGTCGACCTCGAGGAGACGACGGTGACGGCCCTGCTCAACGATCGGCCGCCGGGGTCGACGGTCGTCGCGGGCTACGACGACCGAGACGACGAATCCGACGAGACGTCCGCGTAACGCGACCGCTGCTTAGGTTTCCGGTTCGATGTACACCTTCTGCACCTGATCGTCGTGCTCCATCAGCGCGCGTTCGATCGCCGTAATGCGTTCGTCGATCTCGTCGGTGTCGAGGCCGGAATCGAACGCGACGTCGGCCGTGAGAAGCAGTTCCTCGGCTCCGAAGTAGACGGTTCGGAGGTCGATGAGTTCGGTGACGCCGTCCCAGTCGGCGACGATCCGCCTGAGTTCGTCTTCGTCCGCTTTCGGCAGGCTCTCGCCGAGGATGAGACGCTTATTCTCCCAGGCGAGCGCGACGGCAAAGCCCATGAGCATGATCCCGATGATGAGCGCGGCGCCGGCGTCGTACATCGGGTTTCCGGTGACCCGACGAAGGTAGATCCCGAGCAGCGCGATCCCCGCGCCGGCGAGCGCGATGGAGTCCTCGGTGAGCGCGGTCAGGGTCGTCACGTCGCTGGTCTTGCTGAACGCCTCGCGGAGGCTCGTCCACCCGTGTTCGTCCATCTGGCGGCTGATTCCCTGGTAGGCCTTCCAGAGCGCGTAGGATTCGAACGCGATCGCGCCGAGCAACACCGCGTAGTTGACGAGGACCGGATCGAACGACCGTCCCAGCAGCGCAACGTCTCCGCTGGCGCGGTGGACGCCGCCGTGGGTCAGCGCGTTGTAGCCGTGGCGGGCGCTTTCCCAACCGGCGATGCCGAAGAGCATGACGCTCACGAGGAGGCTGTAGAAGAACTGCGCCTTCCCGTGGCCGAATGGGTGGCTCCGGTTCGCTTCCTGTGCGCCGTACTTGATCCCGACAAGCAGGAAGACCTGGTTACCCGTGTCCGAAATCGAGTGATATGTCTCCGAGAGCATCGCGGGGCTCCCGGTCAACAGGTAGCCGCCGAACTTCAGGATCGCGATCGCGCCGTTCGCGAACAGTGCGGCGAGGACAACGGAGGTGCTACTGGCCATCGTCGTTCCCTTCGAGCGGGTCCGTTAAAAGTGTCGACCGCGCGACGACAGTGTTCGACTTCGAAAGGAACCTGTCGGCGCCGCCCGAAGGGCGACCATGATCGCGATTTTCTCGGACACGCACAGCGGCGACGGCCACCAACTCGAGGGCGAGGCCCTGACCGCGGCCCGCGAGGCCGACACCGTAATCCACGCCGGAGATTTCACGAGCGAGGCGGCCCTCGAGGCCGTTCAGTCGGAGTGCGACCTGCTCTACGCCGTCCACGGCAACGCCGACAGCGCGGCCGTCCGGGAGCGACTGCCGACGGCCCGCGTCGTCGAGGCCGACGGCGTCCGCTTCGCCGTCACCCACCGCCGGGACGGCGGCGAGACGGGGCTAGCGATGTTCGGCCGCTCGCGGGACGCCGACGTCGTCGTCTTCGGCCACAGCCACCGGCCGACCGTCGTCGAGACCGAGGACGCTCTCCTGTTGAACCCCGGCAGCCACGCTGATCCGCGCGGAAACCGACCCGGATTCGCCGTCCTCGAGGAGCGAGCGGACGGAACGGCTCTCGAGGGCGAGATCCACGACCCGAACGGAACGGTCCTCGAGTCGTTCGAACTCGAGGTCCGGCACGAACGGTAACGAAGATTACTGCGTTGTCGGCGCTGTTCCGGTTCGACGTCGACCGCCGAGTCGGAGCACGACCACGGCGGCGCCGTCGGTCGACGAGCGATCGGATCACGGTAGTTTGGAGCGAACCGACGAAAGGAACCCGTCCGACTCGACCGATTCTTCGTCGCCGGTATCCTCGGTCGCCGTCTCGCCGACTGCCGATTCCGATCGATCGCGCTCCGAGTCGGCGAGCAGTCGGTCGACGGACTCCTGTTCGGCCGCGTCCATCCCGGCCACACCGGACTCGTCGGCCGGCGATTCCGCGGCCCTCCCGTCGGCGGCCGACTCCTCGGCGCCCCACTCGAAATCGTCGACACCGCTGCCAGCACCGTTACTGCTGACACCGCTGACGATCTCCGAGACCGCGGTTTCCGGCGACTTCGATCCGTCGTCGTCCGGCGCCGACTCCCGTTCGGCGACTGGAACTTCGCTCGTCGTCGACGCCGCGCTCCGTCGATCGGCGTCGTCGGTGTCGTCGCCGGCCAGCGCTTTCGACCGCCCGGTCGCCGCTTCGGCGTCGGCGGTTTCCCGTCGAACCGCCTCGAGGGCCGACTCGAGTTCGCCGATCCGATCCTCGAGCCGGTCGACGGTCGCGACGGCCATCGCGGCCTGCCGTTCGACGTCGTCGTTGACCGACTCGACGTTGTCGACGAACCCGGTCAGCGACTCCGTCTCCGCCTCGAGGGCCGCGAGCCGCCGTTCCTGTTCGTCGACCCGCGTCTCGAGGCGTTCGACGGTCTCGGTGAGCGTCGCCAGATCCCCCAGCGCATCGACCTCGTAGTCGCCGTCGATGACGGCCCGTTCGACGGCGGCGAGACGATGGTCGATTCGATCGATATCGGCCATGGGCTATCTGCCCGCTCGTTTCCATTTAAACCTCAACACGACGAAGGAGCCGATAGCGGGAGGTGGCTCCCTCGAGCGGCGGATGCGCGGTTCAGTCAACGTGACGGAGACCGGTGTCGTCGACCAGCGGCCGGTCGTCCGGGACGGAACGGCCCGAACGTCCATTCAGTCGGTGCCGGCCGTCGGAGTGGTATCAGAGTCACTGTAATCGCTCGCGCGCGGACTGTCGCCGCCGTGGGGCGTGTCCCGCCACCGAACCTGCGCGGCGTGGACGGTCTCCGTGGCGTCGTCGATGACCACCACTTCGCCGGGCTCCGTCGGCATTCGGTCGTCGAGGGACCCGTTCATGTACGTCGGCTGGGCGCTCTCGAGCGCCTCGAGGTCGGCCTCGGAGGTGAGCCGGTGGGAAACAAGCACGTCCGACTGCGAGATGCCGACCGGCGGGACGGCGCCGGGCCGCTGGGTCGCGGTCACGAGGCTGACGCCGGGCGCGCGGCCGCGCGTAAGAATCGTTCGAAGGGCCGGCTCGGCTACGCCCTCGAAGAACGTGTGGGCCTCGTCGAGCAACAGCCAGGGGAGCCGATCGATCGTCCCGCGGACTCGAGCCCGGTAGAGCGCCTCGCCGACGCCGCGGCAGACGGCGTTCATCGCTCGGGCCTCGAGGCCGGAGACGTCGACGATCGTCACCTCCGGCCCGCCGAGGTCGGCCGCCGAGAGGCCGTCCGGATCGAAGACGCCCCATGACGCCGCGAGGTTCAGGTGGTTGATCGCGGTTCGCTTGTCCGCGTCGGGCGCGTCGGTCGCCTCGACGCGGTCGCGCATGGCGGCGATGGTTGTCGATTCGGTCGCGGCCTGCCAGACGAGGCTTCCGGCGCCACTTTCCGGCGAGAGGTCCAGCAGCGCACACCACGATTTCGGATCGAGCGAGGTCGCTTCGACCGCCGGGGACGCGACGACCTCGGCGGGGACCGGATCGCCCTCGGCGTCGGCGGCGAGCGTGTCGAAGACGCCCATCGGATCGACGATCACGGGCGCGACGCCCCGCGATCGCGCGAGTTCCTCCGCGATGACGCCCATCGTGAATGACTTCCCGTACCCGCGCTTGCCGACGACGAGCGTGGCGTGCGGGCCGTCGAGGTCGAGAAAGAGGTCGGCCCCTTCGCTCCCGTCGAGCGCCCGGTATCGGCCGAGCCGTCCCGCGGGTCCCTCCGCCAGATCGTCGCCGCGCCCAATTACGAAGCTCATGGGGATAATATGCTCACTATACAAATTATAATTTCTCGCCACAGTTTAAGTAGAAAGGATGGGAGAATAGCGGCATGCTCCGCAAGGAGATGCGAACTGACGGCTCTGATCGCGGATCGAGCAGTCGCTTCCGCCGGGACGGCAGGTCAATCGCGGGACGGCCGAGTCGGCGATCCGCCGGGAAGCGACAGGTGATGTCCGGCGACCCCTCGAGAAAGACGGGGAATCGAACCGGTACGACGGCACGAGTTGGGACGCTATGGATACGGTAGCGTACGAATCGGTGATCGGAATCTCGTATGGGCTGTTGATCGCCGTCGTGACGGCGTCCCTCGTCGCGGCGGTCGCGCTCGGCCTCGGCTACGTCCGCCGGCGACGACTGCCGCGAGCCGCGTCGGTCCTGGTCGCAATCGCGCTGGCCGGTGGGATCGGCTACGCGATCGGCGTCTTCGACGTCGACCCCCTGTCGGCGCAGGCGGTCCGGATCGCCACGGCGCTGTTCGCCGTCGGGGTGACCGCTGCCTACGCGGACAGCCTTGGCTGGCGACTTGCGACCGAACTCCCCCGGAAGACGTCGCTGCCCGTCGAGCGCGGTCGGACGCTGTCCGGCGACGCGATCGACGCAGTCGACGCGATGGGGCAGGTGACGATCCGCGCGAGCGGCGACGTCCGCGCGTTCGACGGCTATCCGCCGCTCGACCCCGACCTCCGGGCGGCCCTCGAGGATGGCGCGTGGCGGCTGCCGGCGGACCTTCCGCTCGCGGCACTCGAGACCCGCCTCGAGGATCGACTCGAGACGACCTACGACCTCGAGGCGGCCTCGGTCGCCGTCGACGGTCGGGGGCGGGCGACGATCGCCGCGGCGCCGCCGGCCAACGGCGTCGCGAAGCGGGTTCCGGACGGCCGGCGCGCCGTGTCGGTGCGGACGCTCCTCCCGACCGGGCTCGCGCCGGGCGACGACGTTCTCGCGATGACCGAGGCGACGACGGTCGCCGGGACCGTACTCGGCACCAGCGTCCGCGACGACGTCGTCACGGACGGCGGACGCGCCGTGCCGGACGCGACCGCGACGTCCGCAGCCGACGGCGACGGTACTGGCGGAGCGACCCGGCCGTCGGCGACCGTGGCTCGCGGCGGCGAGGGACGGGTCACCGTCGTCGTACCGACGACGGACGCGGAGGCGCTGCTCGAGGCCGAGCGGGCGCGGATCGTCGTCGTACCGGGCGAGACCACCCGCGAGTTCGACGCCGTCTCGCTGCTCGAACGCGACGGGACGGCGATCCGGAAGGTGCGGTTGACCGAACCGATACTGGCGGTGATCGACGACGACACGGTCGACCTCGAGGTGTTCGCGGTCCGGCGGGCGGAACGCGACGCTAGCGGCGACTCCGACGACGCACCCCGCCCCGACGCGGCAACGAACGAGGGACCGTGGCGGTTCGATCCCGACCCGGCCGCGATTTCGGTCGGCGCGGAGGCGATCCTCCTCGGAACCGACGAGGAGGCCCTCGAGAAACGGACGGACTCGGACGACCTCGGCCGACGAGCAATCGAGGTGAACGACTGAGATGACGGTCGCGATGGCGCTCGAGGCGCTCCCGGACGCGCTGCTCGCGGTCGAACTCCTGCAGACCGGCGACGCGTTCGGCGGCTCGACGACGGTCGAATGGACGCGGACGGCCCTGCTCGGCATCCTCGGGTACGGGCTGCTGGCGGGCGCCGGCGCGCTCGCGGTCGCGTTCGGCTATCGAGGGGCGACCGTTCGCAAACTACCGCGCGGAGCGGCCGTTCTCGCCGGGCTCGCACTCCCGTCTGGTTGGCTCGTGCTCGAGGCGATCCGCCGCGGCGAGGTCGTCGTCGATTCGCCGCTGGTCCACTACACGTCCGGCAGTTATCTCCTCGGGCTGGTGACCGCGGGCGCCCTCGCCGCGACCGCCGGCCACCGGCTCGGCGACCACCTCGCGTGCGGCGTCTACGACGTGACGCGACTCGAGACCGACGGGCCGGCGGCCGACCTCGTCCGGTCGGCCGGACTCGCCGTCGCGGTTACGCTCCCCGAGTCGATCGACGACGCCGAGGGGTACCCCGCCGTCGACGACGGCGTCAAACGGGACCTCGCGGGACGGCGATTCCTGTTCCCCAACGACCTGTCGGTGCCCGAACTTCGATCCCGACTCGAGGCGCGCCTCGAGTCCGACTTCGATATCGGCTACGTCCGCGCGGACCTCTCTGCGGACGGCGCCGTCGAGGCCGTCGCGGTCGGGGATCGCCGACCCGGAATCAGCCCCGCGCTCGGGCCGGATCGGGTCGCCGTCGCCGTCGCCGGCGATCCGCCCGCGCGAGCGAGCACCGGCGATCCGGTCGAAGTCTGGACCGGCGGTGCCGGCGCCCGACAGTATGTCGCGACGGGAACGCTGCGAGCGAGTGCGGGACCGATCACGACGCTGCTCGTCGACGCGGGCGACGCCGAGGCGTTCGATCTCGGCCGGCGGTATCGCCTCACGACGCGGCCGGAGACGCCGAGCGCCGGTCACGCGCTCGTCGCGGCGATCAGGGCCAGCGACGAGACGGTGACGGCGACCGCGGTCGAGGACGGCGGCCCGCTCGCGAACGAGTTCGTCGGCTGGGTGTCGGGCCGCGCGCTCGCGATCGAGCGCGGCGACGAGATCGTCTCGCTGCCGGCCGACAAGGAACCGCTCGAGGCCGGCGACATGCTCTACGTCTTCGGGACGCCCGACGAACTCGAGGCGTCGCCCTCGGACGCGGACGACTCGACGGTGGAGGCGGACGCTGACGAACCGCCGGAAGCGACGCCGCAGACGGCGGACTGACGGCCGACTCCGTCCGCTCGAGGCGATGACCGCAGTCGGGAGTGCGTTCGCTGCCGGCGGCTCCGAACCGCAGGTCGGCCGGACGCCAAGGGCAATAGCTTTCGACCCCCTGAGACAATATGCGCGTATGTCCGAACTGCGCGGTGCCGCCGAGGCCGTGCGGCAGTGTCTGGCCCTCGAGAGCGACGAATCGTGTGCCGTAGTCACCGACGACGACCGCGTTCCGATCGGGGAGGCTCTCTACGAGGTCGCTAGCGAGATCACCGACGACGCGGTCGTCGTCCGCTACCCGCCCGGCGAGACCCACGGGAGCGAACCGCCCGAACCCGTCGCCGCGGCGATGGCCGGCGCGGACGTCGTCCTCGCGCCGACGACGAAGAGTTTGAGTCACACGCGCGCCCGCACCGAGGCCAACGAGGCCGGCGCCCGCGTCGCGACGCTGCCGGGGATCACCGAGGAGGCCTTCACGACGGGACTGGACGCCGACTACGAGTCGATCGCCGCCCGCTGCGAGGACGTCAGAGCGCAGGTGGCCGACGCCGACGAGATTCGCGTGACGACCCCCGCCGGCACCGACATCGCGTTCGGCATCGGCGACCGCGAGTGGCTCTCGGACACCGGGATCGTCCACGAGGCCGGTCAGATGTCGAACCTGCCCGCCGGCGAGGTGTTCGTCAGCCCCGAAACCGCCGACGGGACGTTCGTCGTCGACGGGACGATGCGGCCCCACGGCCTGCTCGAGGACGGTCAGGAACTCACCTTCGAGGTCGAGGACGGCCTGGTCACGCACATCTCCGACGACGAGATACGGGAAACTGTCGAGGGCGCCGCGAAGAAGGTCGGCGACGCCGCCTACAACCTCGCGGAACTGGGGATCGGGACGAACGTCGCGGTCACCGACCTCGTCGGCTCCGTCCTGTTGGACGAGAAGGCCGGCGGCACCGTCCACATCGCGATCGGCGACAACGCGGGCATCGGCGGCCAGACGGAGGCGCCGATCCACCTGGACGGTATCCTGCGGGAACCGACGGTGTACGCCGACGGCGAGCCGATCGACCTTCCGACCGCGACCGACGCCTGATCGCGGCGCGACTCGAGCGAGCCGAGTCTTCCACACTACCCCCGAAACACCGCCACACTACCGGTAAAATATTCCGGTTAACTGTATGTACCTAGTGGTTTCAAGTGATACCGGGGATAGTTCGGACCGATGCGTAACACTCGGGAGTACGATATTCAGGGGATCGAGCTCGTCGACGACCGGTATACGGTCGAGCAGGGGTTCGTTCGAAACAAGTACAAGGCGCTCGACGCCGGCGGCAACACCGTCCTCAAGGGGAAACAGAAGATGTTCAAGATGAAAGATGAGTTCCCCTTCACCGACGGCGAGGGCAACGAGGTGTTCACCGTGAAAGCCGGGGGAATCATCGACGTCGCGGGTAACTACGTGCTCTCGGACGCCCAGACCGGCGAGAATCTCGTCGTGCTGGATAACGACTACTCGCTGCTACAGGATACGTGGACGATCCGCGACGCGACGACCGAGGAGAAACTGGCCGAGATCAACTCTCGCGGCGCGATGGTAACGCTGGCCCGGAACGTCGTTCCCTTCGGCGAGTGGATCCCGCACAAGTACGAGATCACCGACGCGGAGGGCGCTCACGTCGGCTCGATCAGCGGCCGAATCTCGTTGCGCGATCGCTACGATATCACCGTCGACGACGCCAGCTCCGTCCCGAAAGAGCCTGTCGTCGCCGCGGCGATGGTCATCGACGCGATTCAGGGGAACTAGCTCGTTGCGGGGCAGGCATCGGGTCGAACCGAACTCGCGGTCGTCTCGACCGGCTCCGGTTCTCGGCGTGACGACGGCTTCAATCGCTTTTTCAGTGCGTAGCGTCTAGAACGGTTATGAGCGAAATTCCGGATCGGGTTCCGACGCCCTGTCCTTCGTGCTCGCCGGACCTCGAGACGGTCCACGAGGTACTCACGGAAGGCGGCGGCACCCTCACGGTTCGTTGTAGCGAGTGCAGTCACGTCCACAAGATCCAGCCCGAGCGCGAGCGAGAGGTCACCCTCGACGTGGTCGTCTCCCAGGGCGGCGAGTCCTTCACCGCGAACGTGACGACGCCCGAAGACGAGACCGTCGAGGTCGGCGACGAGTTCATCCTCGAGACCGAGGAAGTGCTTTCGACGGTTCGGGTCACGAGCGTCGAACTCGACGGCCAGAAGCGCCGCGAGGAAGCATCCGTCGAGGATATCGAGACCGTCTGGACCCGCGAGGTTGACAACGTCGCAGTCAACGTCACGGTCCACCCCCAGGACGGCTCGCGCGACGACAGCCGCAGTATCACGGTCCACGTGCCCGGCGACTACGAGTTCGAGGTCGGCGAGGTCGAACAGTTCGGCGACGACGAGTTCGAGATCGACGCGTTCGTCGTCCGCAGCGACGCCGCGGACTACGACCGGGATCGCTACGAGATGGAGGGCGATTCCATCCTCGCGAAGGACGCAAAGCGCATCTACGCCTACGACCAGCAGACCAGCGCCTGGTCGGCCTGGTAGGTAGAGGTAGCCGATCGATCGGACGCCGTTGGTCCGACAAGCGACGCTCGCTCGGCGGTGCCGGCACTCGCTACCCACGGTCTATTGCTTGCGAGACGGTATATCGGACCATGTTTCGCAACTTCGGTTCCGACGCCGAGTCCGAGTCCGAGTCCGACTCCGAGTCCGACTCCGACGACTACGAAGCCGTACGCGAGCGCATGGTCCGAACCGTCGCGTCTCGCGTCGACGACGACCGCGTTCTCGAGGCCATGGAATTGGTCCCCCGACACGCCTTCGTCCCGCCGGACCGACGAGATCGGGCGTACGCGGACCGGCCCCTCCCGATCGGGGACGGCCAGACGATCAGCGCGCCCCACATGGTCGCCGTGATGGCCGATCTGCTCGAGTTGGATCCCGGCGACGAGGTCCTCGAGATCGGCACCGGCTGTGGCTACCACGCCGCGGTCACGGCCGAACTCGTCGGCGGCGAGTCGGTCGCGACCGTCGAGTACAGCGCCGACCTCGCCGACCGAGCCCGCGAGCAACTCGCCGAACTCGGGTACGACGGGGTCGACGTTCGGACGGGCGACGGTCGCGAGGGCTGGCCCGAGCACGCGCCCTACGACGCCGCGTACTTCACGTGTGCGGCCGCGACGTTCCCAGATCCCGTCGTCGAGCAGGTGCGGCCCGGCGCCACGCTCCTCGCGCCGATCGGGTCCGGGTTCCAGACCCTCGTCGAGGCGACGAAGCGGGAGGAGGGGGGCCTCGAGCGCACCGAGCACGGCGGGGTCCGATTCGTGGAAATGCGCGGACGGTAACGGCGGATTGACCGCCGGGCGGCGCAAGCGCGCCATTGATAACGACCCGAGCGATACCTCGAGTATGGACCCTGCGGTACTGCGCGAGGATATGGTCGACGGCCTCGAGTCCGCCGCCAAGGATGTCCTCCACGACGAGGTCGTCGCCGTCGCAATGCGGGACGTTCCCCGCCACGAATTCCTCGAGGACGACCGGTCGGCCTACGCCGACCGAGAACACGAGGTGTTGGGGACGCGCGTCCTCGCTCCGAGCACGGCCGCCCGATTGCTGCAAGCGCTGGCCCTCGAGGACGACCACGAGGTGCTGATCGTCGGCGCCGGGGTCGGGTACACGGCCGCCGTCGTGGCCGAAGTCGTCGGCGAGACTAACGTCCACGCGGTCGACATCTCCCGACCGCTGGTCGTCGAAGCCCGCCAGAACCTCGCTCGGGCGGGCTACGAGGGCGTCCTCGTCGACCGCCGTGACGGCGCCGACGGCCTCCCGGAGTACGCGCCGTTCGATCGCGTGCTCCTCGAAGCCGCCGCCGTCGAACCGCCGCGAGCCCTGCTCGGGCAACTGACCGACGACGGCCGACTGGTGTTCCCGCGGGGAACCCAGCGGCAGCGACTCGAGGCGGTCTCCGCCGACGGCGGCCGCTCGCAGTTCGACCCCGTCTCGTTTGCGCCGCTGTTGGTCGAGGGCGAACAGTCGGGTGCCGTCGAGCGAAACCGGACGGCCCGCGAAGATCGGGAACACGCCGTGCGCCGCGCCGAATCCCGGCGCGGCTGGGAACAGGACTGGATCGAGTGGGAAGAGTCGATCGGCTCGCAGTGAAGTCGCCGGTCCGACAGCCGCCGCTTCCAACGTCGTTCCGGGGAGAAGTGGGGGGTGGGGGGGATTGGGGTGGCGATAGAGTATCGCAGATCGCCATCAATTCGTACGCGCCGCGGGGGATTAAATATACTTACTATGTGATTAGCATCACAATGATGGTTTCATCTAATTACTTAGATTCTGGAGGCGGGTCACCGAGACGCATCCGTCGGAGCGGTGCTCGAGTCCGACGCGATCGATGACTACCGAGGCGCGTAGCGATCGATTGCTCTCGCTCACGGCGGTCGGCGTCCGCCTCGCGTCGAGAACTGTCTGCGCTCGGCTGGACTCAGTTCGAACGCGGGGCTCACGAGAACAGTCAATCGATGCGTACAATGGCGACTGATCGACGATATTGTTGGTCGAGCGCCACAGTGAACCGCGCTGATGGCTCTCGGACGGTAAGTCAGGGGGGAAAGTTGGGGGTGGGGGGATTGGGGGTGGCGATAGACTATCGCAGATCGCCATTTACCCATATGTACCGGGAGGTGGTAAGTATAGCTTCTAATCTACTAGAGTCTTCCAGAGATGGGTACTAATTAGTTAGAGTGGCCGTCGAACGCCAGCGTAACGAGTTTTCGTTCGGCCGCTCGCAGGTGGTAATGGTACGTTGGCGGCGTGACGTCGAGCGCGTCGGCGAGATCCTCACCGGTGCTCTCTCGCGGCCACTCGAAGAACCCGCTGTAGTGGGCCGCCTGTAACGCCTCGAACTGCTTGTCGGTGAGCCGCTCCTCGAGGTGTGTGTCGAGCTGTCGGGCCGACCGCGTGCTCGTCGTCTCGCGTCGCGCCTCCAGTTCCGTCTCGGGATACCCCTCCCTGATCGCTTCGACCAGCGATCGGGTTTCGACCCGCTGGGGGACCTCGAGGACGAGCGTCGTCGACCCGTTCTGTGCGGTCGCGGTCCGCAACTGGACGTCGAAGGTCCGCAGGATCTCCAAGATCGGCGACGAGGTGACCGTCACCTCGAAGAGGATCTCGTCGTCGCCTTCCGAGACGACCGAGATCGTCTCGAGCGACGCCCATTCCTCGAGCGGCGTGAGATCGGCGGTTTCAGGGGCGCTGACGAACATGACGACGTCGTCGTCCCGTTCGATGATCCCCTCGATGGTCACCGTCCCCTCGACGTGCTCGGCAAACCGGTTCAAGAGCAGTCGCGAATCGTAAACGGCGAGTTCGAGCTCGAGTCGGCTGTCCGTCAGCATGGCTCGCGTCCGCTCGACCGATCGAATCGCGTGGCCGATCGTCTCGCCGAGTTCGCCGAGCACCTCCAGTTCGCTGTCGCCGATCGAGTCGACTCCCGCCACGTGGACGAGCAAGACGCCGTACTGGCGTTCGGTATCGGTCAGCGGGACCGCCAGGATCGTCTGATAGCCGTAGGTCAACGCCTCCTTTCGGCGCCGATCCCAGCCGTCGGTCTCGAGGACGTTCCGGACGATCTGCACGCGGCCGGTTTCGAGGGTCTCCGCGACCAGCGAGTGCTCCGGCGCGCACTCGCCGTCGTCGCGAATTCGGTCGATAAAGGCCGCGTCGATGCCGGCCCACGCCGTCGGCTCGGACGGCTCGTCGTCGCTCGAGGCGATCCAGGCGAAGCAGTATCGTTCGGTGTCGGCCAACCGCTCGCAGACCGTCGTCTCGATTTCGGTTCGCGTCGAGGCTTGGGCCACGCCGTGATTGATCTCGCGAACGATCTCGTTGGTGTGGTTGAGCCGCGTCAGCTCCTCGTTTTGCTGGGTGAGCGTCCGATCGTGGTCCCGGAGCAGTTGCTCGCGCTCGGCCCGATCGAGCGCCGCCTCGGTGTTGGCCGCCAGGATGTGCAGCAGTTCTGTCATCGTCTCGTCGAAGCCGTCGATGTCCTCGGTGCCCGCGACCAACACGCCGTGGGTCCCGAGCGGGACGATCAGCTCGCTCCGGCTCAGCGTCTTGGTGTCGGCGTCCCGCGTCACGTCCTCGTAGTAGGCGCTCTCCCCCTCCGAGAACACCTCCCAGACGTGGCCCTCGCCCTGCTCGAACTGCATCTCCGGATCGACGAGTTCCCGCGACTCTCGCATCGACGCCGCGTGCGCTAAGATCCCGTCCGTCGGCTCGAACGTGTACGCCGCGGCGACGGGCACGTCGAGGATCTCGCCCGCCGTATCGACCGCCGACTGGTAGATCTCCCGTTTCGTGCCCGCACGCATCAGATCCCGCGTCGTCTCGTGTAACGTCGTCAGCGTCCGCTCGTACCGTCGCTCGCTCTCCCGCAGTTCCGTCTCGGTCCGATACTGAGAGACCGCGTTCGTGATCTGGTTCGCCAACAGCGCGTACTGCTCCTTGCCGGACTCCTTCTGGAGGTACTGGGTCACGCCGGCCGCGATCGCCTCGCTGGCGATCTCCTCGGAGCCCCGCCCCGTAAACAGAATGAACGGCAGATCCGGATCGTCCTCGCGAACTCGCTCCAACAGCTCCAACCCCGTCATCCGGGGCATCTCGTAATCGCTGACGATGCAATCGATCTCTCGTTGCTCGAGGATCTCGAGCGCCGCCGTCGCATCCGTCGCCGCCTCGGCGACGATCGCATCGCGTTCGCGCTCGAGCATCTCGCCGGCGAGATCGGCGAACCCCGGTTCGTTATCGACGATGAGAACGGTGATCGGTTTCGTCATTGGTAACCAGTAGTGCAAGTCGCTGCAGTCCACTGAGGGATGTCCGAGTGGCCACTAAATAATTAGGTTCTTTCCGTGGCAAACTCTAGTCGCGGTCACGGCTGGTAGCGTTCTCCGATCTCGACCGTTCGGGGATCGTTCCGTCGAACTCGTACGTTTCCGCCCAGTTTATAGAGGGATGATCGATTTCAGCCGCGAACCGAAGTTCCATCTTCTGTTCGGTTGCATCAGCCACATTGATCCAGTAGAACTGCTCGTTTTCCGGATAATAGACCAGGAACGCATCGATATCGTTCCGATACGGCTGTTCGTGGTACGTTCCGTCTTTTGTCGTTTGTGAGTGGGTATTGAAGCGTATCGTCTGCTCCTTGTTGGACCACGCCGTTTTGCACTGAATGCGGTAGAGTGTCTCGCCGTCGTCGACGACGAGGTCATATCTGTCGTTGTCTCCGAACGGAATTGAAACGCTGTGTCCGTAAGCGACTAACGTCGCGAGCGCCCGCGACTCAGTCGTATCACCGATCTCCTTCGAGTTGCGCACACCGCACGTGGTTCGGTTATCGGATAAAAACAATCGGTTGATCGATAGCTAACTCTTTCTCGAAATTGGTCGCGGAAGAAGACGCCCGGAGCGGGATTTGAACCACCTGAACTCGCTCACGTTGGTTCGCTCGTTCCGTAGTTCAAATCCCTTATTTTCCGTCTCCCGCTTATTAGTGACAAATACACGCAACGCTCGTCGGTTGTTATTCGCGGAAGAAGACGCCCGGAGCGGGATTTGAACCCGCGTCACAACCGTGACAGGGTTGTATGATGGGCCACTACACCATCCGGGCTTCCAACNGCGGGATTTGAACCCGCGTCACAACCGTGACAGGGTTGTATGATGGGCCACTACACCATCCGGGCTTCCAACGCAACTCTTCCTTTCCCCGTGACGGTATTAAGGGTTGTGTTCTGGATATTATTCAATTACCTTATCATTGGATGACGGTTGTTTGCCGTATAGCGCTCTTAGCGACTTCTCGTATCCGAATGAGCTGAATCGAGATCGTAGACTGTCGAGAACAGATGCCACTGCGCCATCGATATTTGATCTACGCACACTGCCTGACCCGTTCGCTCCAGAACGGCCTGTCGACTGACGAGCATACGCTATGCAGTGCTCGTCGATTGTTGTTCGTGGAAGAAGACGCCCGGAGCGGGATTTGAACCCGCGTCACAACCGTGACAGGGTTGTATGATGGGCCACTACACCATCCGGGCTTCCAACNGAAGACGCCCGGAGCGGGATTTGAACCCGCGTCACAACCGTGACAGGGTTGTATGATGGGCCACTACACCATCCGGGCTTCCAACGCAACTCTTCCTTTCCCGGAGATAGTATTAAGGCTTTCCAATCGATCACCGTGTGGTACGGCGAATCGAAACACGGAGATCGCCTCGAGCCCCCACTGTGATACACCCTCACACGCTCCACAAGGAATTTAACTGATACCGGGGTACTGTCGCACGTGATCGGTGCCTCCGGTCAGGGCCGCTCCGGTCGGGTAGCTGCGCTACCCGCTCGAGTTAGTAACCGTTAAATGCGTCCCGGCGGTATTCTGCTGTAGTATCTCGTGACAGCCGCTTCTCTCCCAATAGCCGACACGCACACCAACCCCAACACATGGTAGACGTAAGCCAACACGAACTCGTTCCGGAGCACACCATACTCGACGAGGACGCGCTCGACGAGGTCCTCGAGGAGTACGACATCGACCGCACAGACCTGCCGAAAATCAAGCGCAGCGATCCCGCCCTGCCGGACGAGGCGGAGATCGGCGACGTTATCAAGATCGTTCGGAACTCACGGACAGCCGACCAGGCAGTCGTATACCGACTCGTGGTGGAATAAATGTCAATGGAACTCAATCGCGAGAAACGGCGAGAGATCTCGCGCGAATACTTCGCGAAGGAACGGATCGCCGAACACCACTACCGATCGTTCAACGCCTTCCTCAACCGCGGAATGCAGGAAGTCGTCGACGAGAAGGAGACGATCGACACGGACATCGGCGACAAGGAAGGGGAGGAACCCGTTCACGTCAAACTCGGCGACGTCCGCGTCGTGACGCCCCGCGTCAGGGAGGCAGACGGCTCGGAAGAGTTGCTCTATCCGCAGGAAGCCCGGCTGCGTAACATTACGTACTCCGCACCGGTCTTCATGGAGATGTCGATCGTCAAGGGCGAGGAGGGCGACCAGCGAGTCGTCGACTCCACCGAGACGAAGATCGGTCGGATGCCGATCATGGTCGGCTCCGACAAGTGTAACATCGCCGGCTTCTCCGACGAGGAGCTCGTCGAGATCGGCGAAGACCCCGCCGACCCGGGCGGCTACTTCATCGTCAACGGCTCCGAGCGGGTGCTGATGACCAGCGAGGACCTCGCGCCCAACAAGATCCTCGCCGAGTACGACACCAAGTACGGCGACGAGATTCAGGTCGCCAAGACCTTCTCCCAGCGCCGTGGCTACCGCGCGCTCGTTCTCTGCGAACGGAACCGCGAGGGGCTGCTCGAGGTCTCGTTCCCGTCGGTGTCGGGCTCGATCAACTTCGTCACGCTCGTCCGCGCGCTGGGACTGGAGAGCGACGAGGAGATCGTCCACAAGGTCTCGAACGACCCCGAGGTCGTCAAGTATATGCTCGAGAACCTCGAGGCCGCCGAGGTCCAGAGCGAAGAGGAGGCCATCGAGGAACTCGGGAAGCGCGTCGCCTCCGGGCAGGGGAAAAACTACCAGCTCAAGCGCGCGAATTACGTCATCGACCGCTACCTGCTGCCCCACCTCCACGAGGACGGCGTCGAGGAGGAGGACGTCCGGATCAACAAGGCCCACTACCTCTGCCGGATGGCCGAGGCCTGCTTCGAACTCGCGTTGGGTCGGCGCGACTCTGACGACAAGGACCACTACGCCAACAAGCGGCTGAAGGTCAGCGGCGATCTGATGAAGGACCTGTTCCGGACCGCGCTGAACAAGCTGGCCCGGGACGTGAAGTATCAGCTCGAGCGCGCCAACATGCGCAACCGAAACCTCTCGGTCTCGACGGTCGTCCGTTCGGACGTCCTGACCGAGCGCTTAGAGCACCCGATCGCGACGGGGAACTGGGTCGGCGGCCGCTCCGGCGTCTCGCAGCTTGTCGACCGAACCGACTTCATGGGCGTTCTGTCGCACCTGCGACGCCTTCGCAGCCCGCTCTCGCGCTCGCAGCCGCACTTCGAAGCGCGGGACTTACACGCGACCCAGTGGGGTCGAATCGGGCCCTCGGAGACGCCCGAGGGACCGAACTGTGGGTTGGTGAAGAACTTCGCGCAGTCGATGGAGCTCTCCCAGAACGTCGAGGACGAACAGGAACTCAAACGCGAACTGGCATCGATGGGCGTCGAGGGGATTCCCGGCCTCGAGGGCATCGAACGATCGACCGCAGACGACTGATCAATCATGAGCAGCCAACAACGAGACGCGAAAGTGTACGTCAACGGGTCGCTGGTGGGGACCCATCCCGATCCGCACGAGCTAGCCGAACAGATCCGCGAAGCGCGACGCATCGGTGACGTTTCCGAGATGGTCAACGTCTCGGTGAAAGAGCGCACCCGCGAAGTGATCGTCAACGCCGACGCCGGCCGCGCGCGACGACCCTTGCTGGTCGTCGAGGACGGCGAACCGCGCATCTCCGACCAGGAGATCGAGGCACTGCAGGACGGCGACCTCGAGTTCGACGATCTCGTCGAGCACGGCTACGTCGAGTTCATCGACGCCGAGGAGGAAGAGGACATCCTCGTGGCCGTCGACGAGGAGCACCTCACCGAGAAACACACCCACCTCGAGATCGACCCGTCGCTGATCTTCTCGATCGGTGCGGGGATGATTCCCTACCCCGAGCACAACGCTTCGCCGCGTATTACGATGGGGGCAGGGATGATCAAGCAGTCGCTGGGCCTCCCGTCGGCCAACTATCGAATCCGGCCGGACACGCGCCAGCACCTGCTGCACTACCCCCAGCTCTCGATGGTCAAGACCCAGACCACCGAACAGATCGGCTACGACGAGCGCCCCGCGGCGCAGAACTTCGTCGTCGCCGTGATGAGCTACGAGGGGTTCAACATCGAGGACGCGCTGGTCATGAACAAGGCCAGCGTCGAGCGCGCGCTCGCCCGGTCGCACTTCTTCCGGACCTACGAGGGCGAGGAACGTCGCTACCCCGGCGGCCAGGAGGACCGCTTCGAGATCCCCTCCCAGGACGTCCGCGGCGCCCGCGGCGAGGACGCGTACAACCACTTAGACGAGGACGGTCTCGTGAACCCCGAGACGGAGGTCGACGAAAACTCCGTTCTCCTCGGGAAGACGAGCCCGCCGCGATTCTTAGAGGAACCCGACGACATGGGCGGTCTCTCGCCCCAGAAGCGCCGTGAGACCTCGGTGACGATGCGCTCGGGCGAATCGGGCGTTGTCGACACCGTCACCCTGATGGAAGGTGAGGACGGCTCGAAGCTCTCGAAGGTCTCCGTGCGCGACGAACGGATCCCCGAACTCGGGGACAAGTTCGCCAGCCGACACGGCCAGAAGGGTGTCGTGGGCCACCTCGCACCTCAGGAGGACATGCCCTTCACCGAGGAGGGCGTCGTGCCGGACCTCGTGTTGAACCCCCACGCGCTGCCGTCGCGGATGACCGTCGGACACATCCTCGAGATGATCGGCGGCAAACTCGGCTCGATGGAGGGCCGACGCGTCGACGGGACGCCGTTCCTCGGCGAGGACGAGGACGAACTCCGCGACGGCCTCGAGGACGCCGGCTTCGATTCGGCCGGCAAGGAGACCATGTACTCCGGAGTCACCGGCGAAAAGATCGAGGCCGAGATCTTCGTCGGCGTGATCTTCTACCAGAAGCTCTACCACATGGTCTCGAACAAGCTGCACGCCCGCTCGCGCGGGCCGGTGCAGGTGCTGACCCGCCAGCCGACGGAGGGGCGCGCCCGCGAGGGCGGACTCCGTATCGGGGAGATGGAACGGGACGTGTTCATCGGCCACGGGGCCGCGATGACGCTGAAAGAACGACTGCTGGACGAGTCCGACCGCGAGTTCATCCACGTCTGTGCGAACTGCGGGATGAGCGCGGTCGAAAACGTCGAACAACGGCGCGTCTACTGTCCGAACTGCGACGAGGAAACCGATATCCACGAGATCGAGATGAGCTACGCGTTCAAGCTCCTGCTAGACGAGATGAAAGCGCTGGGTATCGCACCGCGACTCGAACTGGAAGACGCCGTCTAAACAATGCAAAACAGTACACCCAAAGACATCGGACAACTCTCCTTCGGGCTCATGCAGCCCGAGGAGTATCGGGAGATGAGCGCGACGAAGATCATCACCGCCGACACCTACGACGACGACGGGTTCCCCATCGACATGGGGCTGATGGACCCCCGACTCGGCGTCATCGACCCCGGTCTCGAGTGCAAGACCTGCGGCAAACACTCGGGGTCGTGTAACGGCCACTTCGGACACATCGAACTGGCCGCGCCGGTCATCCACGTCGGCTTCACGAAGCTCATCCGACGGCTCCTGCGAGGGACCTGTCGGGAGTGTTCGAAGCTCCTGCTCACCGAGGACGAGCGCGACGAATTCCGCGAGGATATCACGGAGTCGCGCAAGCTCGGCCGCGATCTAAACGACGTCACCAAGGCCGCGATCCGGCAGGCCCGCAAGAAGGATCGCTGTCCGTTCTGCGGCGAAATTCAGTACGACATCGACCACGAGAAGCCGACGACCTACTACGAGGTCCAGCAGGTCCTGACAAGCGAGTACTCCCAGGAGATCGCGGCCGCGATGCAGGGTGAGGGTGAGGACGCCGAGCGGATGTCCCCCGACGAACTCGCCGAGCAGACCGACATCGACCTCACGCGGATCAACGAGATCCTCTCCGGTTCGTTCCGTCCCCGCGAGAGCCAGCGCAAGGCCATCGAGAAGGCCCTGGACATCGACCTCACCGAGGAGGACACGAACAAGCTGATGCCAAGCGACATCCGGGACTGGTTCGAGAACATCCCGGACGAGGACATCACGGTACTCGGGATCGATCCCGCGAAGTCCCGACCGGAGTGGATGATCCTGACGGTGCTGCCCGTTCCGCCGGTCACCGCGCGGCCGTCGATCACGCTCGACAACGGCCAGCGCTCCGAGGACGACCTGACCCACAAGCTGGTCGACATCATCCGGATCAACCAGCGGTTCATGGAGAACCGCGAGGCCGGCGCGCCCCAGCTGATCATCGAGGACCTCTGGGAGCTGCTCCAGTACCACGTCACCACCTTCATGGACAACGAGATTTCGGGCACGCCGCCGGCCCGCCACCGCTCCGGCCGGCCGCTCAAGACCCTCTCCCAGCGCCTGAAGGGGAAGGAGGGTCGCTTCCGCGGCTCCCTGTCCGGGAAGCGCGTGAACTTCTCGGCTCGGACCGTCATCTCGCCTGACCCGACCCTTAGCCTGAACGAGGTCGGCGTTCCGGACCGGGTCGCCAAGGAGATGACCCAGACGATGAACGTCACCGAGCGGAACTTAGACGAGGCCCGCCGGTTCGTCTCGAACGGCCCCGAAGGCCACCCCGGCGCGAACTACGTCCGACGGCCGGACGGTCGCCGGCTGAAGGTGACCGAGAAGAACTGCGAACAGCTCGCCGAGAAGGTCGAGGCCGGCTGGGAAGTCAACCGCCACCTCATCGACGGCGACATCGTCATCTTCAACCGCCAGCCGTCGCTCCACCGGATGTCGATCATGGCCCACGAGGTCGTGGTCATGCCGTACAAGACCTTCCGGCTGAACACCGTCGTCTGTCCCCCGTACAACGCCGACTTCGACGGCGACGAGATGAACATGCACGCCCTCCAGAACGAGGAGGCCCGCGCCGAGGCTCGCGTGCTCATGCGCGTCCAGGAGCAGATCCTCTCGCCGCGCTTCGGCGAGAACATCATCGGCGCCATTCAGGACCACATCTCCGGGATGTACCTGCTGACCGCCGACAACCCCCGGTTCAACGAGACGCAGGCGCTCGACCTGCTGCGTGCAACCCGGATCGACGAACTGCCCGAACCCAGCGGCATCGACGACGAGGGTGAGCCGTTCTGGACCGGCTACGACGTCTTCTCCGAACTGCTGCCCGACGATCTGGACCTCGAGTTCACGGGCACCGTCGGCGAACCGGTCGTCATCGAGGACGGCCAGCTGATCGAGGGCACCATCGCCGAGGACGAGGTCGGCGAGTTCGGCGGCGAGATCGTCGACACGATCACGAAGGTCTACGGCAACACCCGCGCCCGGATCTTCATCAACGAGGTCTCGACGCTGGCGATGCGTGCGATCATGCACTTCGGGTTCTCGATCGGGATCGACGACGAAACGATCCCGGAGGAGGCCCAGTCCCGCATCGACGAGACCATCGAGGACGCCAACGACCGCGTCGAGGAGCTCATCGAGGCCTACGAGAACAACGAACTCGAGAGTCTCCCCGGCCGGACGATCGACGAGACCCTCGAGATGAAGATCATGCAGACGCTCTCGCGTGCGCGTGACAACGCGGGGAACATCGCAGACGAGCACTTCGACGACGAGAACCCCGCCGTCGTCATGGCCAACTCCGGTGCGCGTGGGTCGATGCTCAACCTGACCCAGATGGCCGGCGCCGTCGGCCAGCAGGCGGTTCGGGGCGAACGAATCAACCGCGGCTACGAGGATCGGACCCTCAGCCACTACGAGCAAAACGACCTCTCGGCGGAGGCCCACGGCTTCGTCGAGAACTCCTACACCAGCGGCCTGACCCCGCGGGAGTTCTTCTTCCACGCGATGGGCGGCCGCGAGGGCCTGGTCGACACCGCAGTCCGAACCTCGAAGTCCGGCTACCTGCAGCGCCGGCTGATCAACGCCCTCCACGAGCTGGAAACCCAGTACGACGGCACCGTCCGGGACTCCAGCGACACCATCATCCAGTTCGAGTTCGGCGAGGACGGCACCAGTCCGGTGAAGGTGTCTTCGGGCGACGACAACGACATCGACGTCGCCCAGATCGCCGACCGCGTCCTCGACACCGAGTTCGAGTCCGAGGCGGCCAAAAACGAGTTCCTCAGCACGAGCTCCGAGCTGACGAACCTCTCGGAACACGCGGACAATCGCCTGGTCGAGGGCTCGGAGGTGACCTCCGATGACTAACGTCGACTACGACGTCACCGACGACATGATCGCGGTCGTCGAGGACACCGACCTCCCTCGCCGGCTCAAAGACGAGGTCTACGAGACACTCGAGGACCGCGGCGACGCCACCGTCCAGGACGCCGACGAGCTCGCGAGGGCCGTCGAGTCCCGCTACCTCGACACCCGCGTCGATCCGCTCGACCCCGTCGGGACCGTCTCGGCCCAGTCGATCGGGGAGCCCGGGACGCAGCTGACGATGAACACGTTCCACTACGCGGGGGTCGCGGAGATCGACGTGACCCAGGGGCTGCCGCGACTGATTGAGCTGGTCGACGCCCGGAAGACCCCGGACACGCCGATGATGACCGTCTACCTCGAGGACGAGTACGCCGCCGAACGCGAGAAGGCCCACGAGGTCGTCTGGAACATCGAGGCCACCAAGATCCTCGCGCTGGGTGACGTCTCGACCAACGTCGCGGACATGCGCGTCCAGATCTCGCTCAACGAGGACACGCTCCGCGAGCGGATGATCACGCCCGAGGAAGTCGCCGAGATCATCGAGGACAACCTCGGCGTGAGCACGGTCCAGCAGGGGACCGAGATTCAGTTCGGCCCCGAGGAGCCGTCCTACCGGGATCTGCTCCAGCTGGTCGAGGAACTGCGCGATATCACGTTCAAGGGGATCGAGGAGGTCTCCCGGGTCGTCATCCGTCGCGAGGAACTCGACGTGGGCGAGCAGTTCGTCCTCTACACCGAGGGATCGGCCTTCGGCGACGTCCTGGAGATCGAGGGCGTCGACGCCTCGCGGACGACGTGTAACAACATCCACGAGATCCACCGCAACCTCGGCATCGAGGCCGCCCGCGAAGCGATCATCGAGGAGACGAACAACACGCTGGCCGAGCAGGGGCTCGACGACGTGAACGTCCGGCACCTCATGCTGGTCGCGGACATGATGACCAACCGCGGCGAGATCGAGTCGATCGGCCGCCACGGCATCTCGGGTTCGAAGGAATCCGTGCTCGCCCGCGCGGCGTTCGAGGTCACTGTCAACCACCTGCTCAACGCCGCGATCCACGGCGAAACCGACGAACTCGACGGCGTCACGGAGAACGTCATCGTCGGGAAACCGATCAAGCTCGGCACCGGCGACGTCGACCTCCGGATGGGGTCGACGAAATCCAGCGGCAGTCAGGCCGACTGATCGATGGGCGTCACCCTCGACGACGACGCCCGTCAGTACCTGGCCGCCTTCGAGGACGTCACCGACGTCAGCGGTCAGGACTGTCTGATCACCGACGGGTCGACGGCCGACGCCGACGAACGACTGACCGTCGTCGTCTCGAGCGGCCGGATGAGCGAGGCGATCGGTCCCGGCGGGCGGACCGTCAGGCAGTACGAAGAGCGCGTCGGGAAACCGGTCAGACTCGTCGAAGACGCCGACGATCCGGAGGCGTTCGTCGCCAACGCGCTCTCGCCGGCGGCGGTGTACAACGTCACGATCAGCGAAAACGATGACACCGTCGCCTACGTCGAGGTCGCCGACGAGGACCGCGGCGTCGCCATCGGTTCGAACGGGCAGACGATCGAGGCCGCGCGGACGCTTGCACGGCGTCACTTCGGGATCGACGACGTACAGCTCATTTAACCGCCTTTCGACTCCCTCTTGGTTTCTCAATTTCCACACGCGGGCGTACCACACGAAATCAGTGGCCGAGGGACTGTTTTAGCACCTCCCTATGAGAAGAGTGCGTCTATTCCCAATCGATCTCTGAGAGCGGCGAAAGAACATTAGCAATAGAGAATGTCACATCCAAATAAATAAAAAGATCCTATCGGTAGGGAGGTTCGTATGACGGCTCCGAGCAACTCAGCCGCTAGGGGGAGAGATGTAGACGAACTCGAGATCGCGCCGGAAAACGGGTGGAACGCGCTATACCTCGACGGGGAGTGGGTTCCCGCCGGTGATCGGGAGCTGATCGACGTCGAAAATCCCGCGACTCGAACGACCGTGACGAGGGTACCCTCAGGGACCGAGGACGACGTCGACGAGGCGTACGCGATCGCAGAGGAGGCACAGGCGGAGTGGGCGGAGCGGCCGCCTCAAGAGCGGGCCGCGATCGTGTCCGAGGCCTGCGAACTGCTGGGTGAGTACGCCGACGACCTCGCGACGCTGTTCGCGGTCGAGTGCGGCGGCGTCCAGCTGAAGGCCGATTTCGAGATCCAACTCGCACAGGGCACGATGGACGTCGGTGCCGGATTAGCGATGCGCGACGGCGGCCGACGCAAGGATTCGGTTACGCCCGGCAAGGAGAACCTGCTCGTGCGCGAACCGGCCGGCGTCGTCGGCGTCATTACACCGTGGAACTTCCCGCTGTACCTCACTAGCCGAGTTGTCGCACCCGCAATCGCGCTGGGCAACAGCGTGGTGTTGAAGCCGGACGAGAACACCCCCGTGACGGGCGGACTCGTGCTCGCGAAGGCGTTCGAAGAGGCAGGGCTCCCGGACGGGATCCTGAATGTCGTCCCCGGATACGGCCACGAGATCGGGGACCACTTCTCGGGACATTCGGTTCCGTCGGTGATGTCGTTTACCGGCTCCTCGGAAGTCGGACGCGGCGTCGGCCAGCGTGCCGTCGGCTCGTACACGGAGCCCGCACTCGAACTGGGCGGAAACAACGCGCACGTCGTACTCGAAGACGCCGACCTCGAGCGTGCGATCGACGCCGGCGCGTTCGGGTCGTTCACCCACCAGGGACAGGAGTGTATCTCGATCAATCGCCATCTAGTCCACGAATCCCTGTACGACGAGTACGTGGCGGGGCTGGCTGACCGCGCCGAACAACTCCCTATCGGTGATCCGCTCGAGGAGGAAACTCTCGTTGGACCGGTCATCAACGAGAGCCAGCGCGACAAGATCGTCGGATTCGTCGAGGAATCAGTGGCGAGCGGCGCGACGGTCGAGGCCGGAGGGGGTCACGACGGCCTGTTCGTCGAGCCGACGGTGCTGTCGGACGTCACCGGCGATATGCCGATCGCCTGTAACGAACACTTCGGCCCGATCGCGCCGGTTATCCCCTTCGAGAGCGACGAGGAGGCGATCCGGATCGCCAACGACACCGAGTACGGGCTGTCGGGATCGGTTCACTCGACGGACGTGGCCCGGGCGCGCGACGTGGCCGACGCGATGGAGACGGGTATGGTCCACATCAACGACCAGCCGTTGAACGACGAACCGCACATCGCGTTCGGTGGCGTTGGCGCATCGGGACTCGGCCGATACAACGACGAGTGGATACTGGAAACCCTGACGACGTTGAAGTGGATTTCGATCCAGCGCGAGCCGCGCGAGTATCCGTACTGATCCGGGTAGTTCCCCGGTTCAGAACGCGTTTCGCCGGTCCGTGTCGCTAGTCACGATAGTCGCTTTCTACTCAGAGCCACTCGACGCGATACTCACAGCACTGCCCGCCGTCTGACCGACACTGATCGCCGATTTCCTCGACTTCGACGGGATTGTTTGCGAACTTCTTCGCGACGCCCCTGATGAGTCCCTTATCGAATTCACACGGGTAGGGGTTCTCACAGGTCATCACGCCCGCGCTCTCCCCCTCCTGTCGGAACTCGTAGGAACCGATTTCGCTGCCGCGGTGGTTCTGGTGGTACGCCGTATCGATCGCCCGTAGCGCGTTCTCGACCTCGGAAAGCTCCGGTGGGAATTCGACGTGTTGGGGAACGTTCTGTCCCATATTCCGCATTCTGACGTCACCGTACTCTTCGTTCATATCGTACAGCATGGCGAGTGGGATTTCGAGCGGATACCACTCGTCGGGCTCGATGTCCTCGAGTCCGTACTCGGCGAGTTTATTGGTGATCTGTTTCCCCACGAACGACGAGACCGATTCGCCTGCAGCGATGTACGAGAGGGGACTTCGACCGATCACTTCCGAGTCCTCGAGGGTCCCATCGAACCCCATTCGATCGTCTACTTTCGGGATTTCATCACTTGTTTGAGCTCCCTCGTCGGAAGAGCCAATGAGTCGCTTGAACCACGAAGCAGTAACGAACACTGTATTAATTGTAGTCATACCGTATGCAGAATGACCCACCAGACTAATAACTACTAGGAATTCGTGAATGTTCAATGGAATTAATTCGTCACCCCCGAACCGAAACGGTCGGCGAGCGATACCCGTCCGTCAACCGAGTTCGCTACAATTGTCCGTCGGTTCATCGCCCGTTCGACACTCCGTACGGACTCGATTCTGGGTCAAATCCGGTCACCTCCGTTCGAGCACGCGTTCGGAGGCGCTAGCGCGTCGTATCGGTACGGACGGCTCGAGAACTATTGCGCGGTGGTGAAACGCTCTCAGAGTCCTTCGTCGACCCCGATTGAGGGCTCTCGTGCCGTAACGCCGATTCGAAACGGGTCGCTTAAGTGCCTTCGTCGGATAGCGACGCCCATGGCAAACGGCAAATACGCCGCGCGCAAACTCAAGAAGGACCGCCAGAACCAGCGGTGGTCCGACTCTGACTACGCGCGCCGCGCACGAGGCCTCCGCGAGAAGTCCGACCCGCTCGAGGGTGCTCCGCAGGGCCGCGGTATCGTCCTCGAAAAAGTCGGTATCGAAGCGAAACAGCCCAACTCGGCGATCCGAAAGTGCGTTCGAGTGCAGCTGATCAAGAACGGGAAACAGGTCACCGCGTTCTGTCCCGGTGACGGCGCCATTTCGTTCATCGACGAACACGACGAAGTCACCATCGCCGGGATCGGCGGGGCGAAGGGTCGTGCGATGGGCGACCTCTCCGGCGTCAACTACAAGGTCGACAAGGTCAACGGTGTCGCACTGAAGGAACTCGTTCGCGGAAACGCGGAGAAACCGGTGCGATAACCATGGCGGCAGAAGACCAACCAGACCCCGACGCCCCCGCGGGCGGAGCCGACGTCGGTGCGAAGCTGTTCGGCACCTGGGAGATCGACGAGATCGCCTACGAGGACCCTTCGACCGAACGCTACATCACGGTGACGCCGGTCGCACACACCGCCGGTCGTCACGCCAGCAAGCAGTTCAAGAAGTCCCAGATCTCCATCGTCGAGCGGTTCATCAACCGTCTCATGCAGACCGAGGAGAACACGGGCAAGAAACAGAAGACGCTCAACCACGTCCGCGACGCGTTCGAACTCATCGACGAGCGCGCTGACGAGAACCCCGTTCAGGTGCTCGTGACCGCCGTCGAGAACGCGGCCCCGCGCGAGGAGACCGTCCGCCTGAAGTACGGTGGTATCTCGGTCCCCAAAGCCGTCGACGTCGCACCCCAGCGTCGCGTCGACCAGGCCCTGAAGTTCCTCGCGGAAGGCGTCTACAACGACTCGTTCAAGACGTCCACGCCCGTCGAAGAGGCCATCGCCAACCAGCTCGTCGGCGCGGCTAACTACGACGTCCAGACCTACGCAGTCAGCCAGAAAGAAGAGAAAGAGCGCGTCGCAGCGGCTGCACGCTAAGCGATCGCTGGCTCGTCTCTTTTCGATTCTCTCCGACCGTCCAGCAGCAGGGCTCGAGACGACCGTCTACAGTTCGCCGGTCTTGATCTGCGTGCTCCAGCGGAGTTCTCCCTCGAGGAACACGGGGAACCCTTCTGTGTTGAGGAACTCGATGAGATCTGCTCTCGAGACGTGCTGGAATGACATCTCTCCGGGAACGAGATAATACGAGTCCACACCCGAGAGGTACGGTGTATAGACGGAGCCGGGTTTCATTCTCGAGTTCTTATACACTATTACGGTCACTTCGTAATTCGATCCGGCCCTCGTTATCTCGACGGAGAGCGGTGGACTCGCCTCTAGTTGGGAGATCGCAAGTCCCTCCTCGCCGAGGAGATGATACTGCTGATCGTTGTCCGTCGTCTGCTGGAGTATTTTTAGTGCTGCATAGAGCGGTATCCCGCTGTTCAATAACTGTGCGATCGTATTCCCGGTACTGACTGCGGTCTGGTTTGTGATCTCGACGAGCGTCACGATCCCACCAATACTTCCCGCCTCGATGAGGTGGAGTCCCTGTTCGTACGATCGACAGGCGTTAAGAAAGAACGTCTTCGTGCCGACGGATTCGAGATCCGCCGCATCAAGCGTTCCATCCGAACACCGGAAACCATCTGAATCGATGTGGCCGATGTAGTGAAGAAAACCGCTCTCTTTGGCGAAGACTTTTCGTAGTTCCTGCTTCGAAAGGTCGTGGTGAACAGTAACGTCAAACGGGACGGCGGAATCCTGATACGTACTGTGGACGGTTACGAGTTCATCGTTCATACTCGGGTCGTTACAGATAACTTCGATCCGGAGTGGCTCCTCTCGCGGCGCTCGTGTGATGCTATTTCGAGACGCCGGTAGCGGTTTCGTGCTTACGATAGTACTACCATCGTGGTTTTTCCAGCATTGCTGAAGTACTGGACTAGAGGGAAGTGATTCCGCATCTATCTCAGGATCTGTGGTGCCTAAGTTGGTAATCTGGGATTCCGTTATCCGCGTTGGTTCTGTAGTCATTCGCTGTCGTTCCTGTGGAGGTTCTGTCGAATCACTCGCGGTTTCTCTAACGTTAACACTTGCAAGGTCGTTCGCAATGAAGGGGAGAAACTCGATATGATCCTCCGTTGGCTCGAGACGAATCTCGGAATACCACGGTGGAACCTGAGGTTCTATCCGCTCGAAGGGAACCTCGAGATACGTTTCGAGCTGTTCGACCATCGGTTGCTCGTATACTTCTTCGATATCGAACTCGAGTAGTGGTTCGACTGCCTGTCGCTCGTACAGTGAACTTGGCGTTTCTCCTTCAGTCTGTACGATGCAGTCGAGGAAGAAAATCTGTCTGAGAACCCGCTCAACCGTCGTTTCGAAGCCATCTCGACCATCGAGTGAGTAAGAGTATCCAGTTTCTGTTATCAGTCGTGGTGTCGGCCCTGGAACGACCTCTGCGCCGAGATAATACGCTAAAGCCGTAATAGCAAAAATGTGATCGAGCGTCGGCGGGATTTCGATTCTGATCCCAGTCTGAGGCTGATTTAGGGTATCCGGAATAGATACCTCGTCAGCTAGTTCGATTTCCGGTGGATGGCCACGAAGTGTCGGATACGATCGCCCCGATGTCGTTGTCTTCAACGTCGCTCCGAACGTTGAGAGTGCCCGCATTATATCGGCCGGATCATCAGTCGTTGTCACTGTTTCGCCTGGCCGGCGGTGAAAGGACCGTGCGCTAAGTGTTACTCGAGCGGGCTTTTCAAAAGCGATTTCTGCTCTCGCTTTTCCTACGCAGATCTGAACGGGATCACTGACGTGTGCATAAACCTTCAGCGGACCGGAGAGATCGAGAATATATTCTTCTCCTGAAAAAGAGGTGTTCTCTCCAGGACCGACTTCAGCACACAGTGTCCCATCGGGATTACGAACGTAGATATATGGATTCTCCGGAAGTGTCACTCTACTTGTTCTGATCTCTATCGTTGAGTCTACGGGAAACGGTATCCGACCTGCATTACCAACTGTCGGTGTAACCGGTGTCGTTGTCTCTAGTGGATAGCGTTTTCGCTCGATTGGATCAATAATTTCTAATCCTTTTTCAATTGCTTTGAATCTCGGTTTCATCGATTGTGAAGTTTGGTGAAAGACGCTCGGAAACTCGCCATCTTCCGTATCAAATTAGATGTCGACTAGATACAGTATAAGTTACGGCTGTTCTATATATCTTACTAGTCGTCAACTCATATATTCGAGTACGTACTTAGAGGTCCACGTTCGTACCTAATCACATTTAATAGTATCTGCCCTCCCAGTATTGGTAGGTACTGTGTTGTTGAAATCTACCTCTCGACTGTTCGTCGTCCATCCTACCCTTTCCCTCCCCGATCTGGGTACCGATCAGGCTCGAATCGCGGCGACGGTTCGACAGGCCGACTTCGATCGGTCGATCCTCGATCAGATCGACGAGAGCTACGATCTCCTCGTTCTCGATTGGGAACTCGAAACTCCGGACGCGCGTGGCGTTCTCGACGCGTTTCGGCAACGAGCACCGAACACCCAGATACTCGCGCTTGCTGACGACGTTCCCACCGACGACCCCGTTGACCGCGGTGCAGACGAACTCCTCGTTCGGCCCCTCTCCGATGAAGTCTTACAGTCGACGATCGAACGCCTGCTTCTCCAGCAAGCCTACGAGACGGCGATGGACGAGTTCTTCCGTCTCTCGACCGAACGAGCGCTGCTCGAGAGCGAACTTCGATCCGGACTCGATGTCGGCGACCGGTACCAGTCCGTCGTTTCTGACCTCTATGACTCTCGTGCACGGGCAGCCGCCATTCGAGACCAACTCTCGAGCGATGAGTTCGATCAGGCACTTCGACAGTTGCTCGAGTAACCTCTTTCAGCCTTAGTAGCGCTTTCGTAGTTATCGTCAACACTTAAGCATTTTACAACAGATGTGTTAATCAATAACACTATCGTTTATTCATCCGATATATTAAAATAAATTTATGGCCTCCGGCGGATATGTCTAAGGTGTACCATGGACGACCTAACCCAGTACCTAAAGAACCACCCACGAATGATCGGCGTTTTGTTCACCATCTTGCTAGCGATTTCACAAGCAGGTTCCGCCGCTGCCTCTAGCGGATTCTACCACGGGCCGTAGACGCTAGAATAATTCTTCAGCGAGATTTTTGCTCCATCGGACTCCAGTCTCAGTTATAACTGGTATCTGCTCTCTAGCAAGATAGTCCTCTAATTCCTCATTAGAGACTGTGATTTGATCTGTTTCTCTCGGACTCAAGTAATATTTGTCTACAGAATTTATGTGGGGTGTGAAGATACTCCCGTTCCCTGCCCACGAAGTCGTATACGTGTTTATAGTAACACGTGTTCCTTTTTGCGAACGGTCTATTGAACATACGGTAGGGCCTCCCGTTTTTGATTGAGTTATTGTCGTCTTCCCGTTTCCAACGAGCCGGTATTGGTTGCCGATCACATTTTTGTGTCGTGCAACATCTAACGCAGCGTGAAGGGGGTACCCTCGATTCAAGAGTCGTGCAATTATACTACCGACACTAACTGCACCAGTATTGACAATTTCATCAAAGGTGACTATTCCGCCGATACTTCCGGAGTTGACTAACTGTAATCCCTGTTCGTATGATTGACACGCATTAAGTAGAAACGCCTTCATTCCTACAGAGTCAATCGATGCACCGTCTAATTTACCGTCGGAACACTGAAATCCATTCCCATCGATATGTCCAATATAGTGAAGAAAGTCACTTTTACTTGCCAATATAGATTCAAGATCTTCTATTGAGAGGTCGTAGTAAATAGTAACATCGAATGGTAACTCCTTGCGAGTACCATAGACTCCATTTACTTTCTCCAATTCCTCCCGCATATCCGGATCATTACAAACGACTTTAATTTCGATTGGGTCCTCTCGCGGACTCCGACCGATATTATTCTGATAGGCAGAGAGAGATGCCGTGCTTTTAACGGCAGAATTTCCGCCTAGTTTCCACGTCTGACGTACCGTCGGTGTCGGTAATTTCCGTTCATCCCCACTACGGGTTTCTGAACTTCGAATCTTCACTGACGGCTGATCAACACCACCTCGCACGAATTCTTCGATTGCTTCACTCTGTCCTTTTGATGAGGGCGTTAATTGCTCGTCTTTATCTTGTATTTTGACTATTGCAAGGTCATTAGCGATGAAAGGGAGAAATTCAATGATTTCTGTGTGGGGTTCAATATGAATGCCTAATCTCCAATCTGGGAGACACGACTCTATCGTTTCAAATGGTACTTCAAGATAGGCCTTGAGTTGTTGAGAAAGTGGCTGATTATATACACGTGAGATATCGAAGTCCAGTTTCTTTTCGACTTTCTGTCGTTCGTATAGCGGTAACGGCGTTGACCCTTCTGTACGGACAATGCAATCCAAAAAGAATATCTTCTTAAGTATTCGTTCAACGCTCTCTTCAAAACCGTTGTCATCTAACAGATGTGAAGTTCCATCGTCAGTGAGAATTTGTGCTCTCTTTCCTGGGATAACCTCCGCACCGAGATAGTACGCGAGTGGGGAGATAACGAATATATGGCGTAGTGTCGACGGTATTTCGATCCGAACAGTTGGATCACGATCTTCTAACCGGCGAGGGGCCTTGAACTCCTCTCCAATTTCGATTTTCGGTGGGTGACCTCGTAGCGTCGGGTACGATCGTTCTGGGGTTGTCGTCTTCAAGGCGGACCCGAACGCTGTGACTGCACGCATTACGTCGCTTGGATCGGTCGTTGTTACGATTGTTTCTGCAGGTCTCGTATGAAAAGATCGCGCTCCGATAATAACCGTTGTTGAATCGTCAAAGGAAATGTAGGTGTGCTCGCTGTCTGAATAAACATTAACTGTCGAATCGACGTATGCATATATCTTCATAGGCCCGGACAAGTCTATGATATACTGATTTTCCGGTAATGAAGCTTGTTCGTCCGGCTGAACTTCGGTGATCATCAACCCGTCCTGGTCCCGGATATAAAGAAGGTCGCTTGACGGGAGTGTTACCGTTTCAGTCGAAATCTTAGCAGTCGAATCAACTGGAAACGGAATCTCGTCAGTGCTTATCGGCACCGGATCGACTCGCTCGTGAGTCGTCAGCCGATACCGGTGACGTTCGATCGGATCGATAATTTCGAGGCCGTCGTCGAGGGGTTCGAATTTCGGTTTCATAGCATCAGCAAGTGAGAGGGAGACTGTGGTCGATCTCCCCGGGAGATAGTGGACGTGACGCTCGAGCGATCGAGAGGCGTTACGACTGTCCGATCGAGAGCCAGCCGGAGCTGTGGTCGCCGTCGTTGATCGTCCAACGTTCCTGGAAGACGCCGTTTCGATCGCGGAGTTCGATGACGATATCGAACACCGGCGTCAGGACCGAAACGACGTCGGAGTCGCGGTCCAGCGGGAGATGGTAGTGGATCATGCCGTCGGCGTCTCGGGTGCGGCCGTTGGTCAGGTGGACGAATTTGAAGACGTGTTCGGCGCCGTACTCCTCGAGGAGCGGAACGAGCGAGTCGACGGCGATGCGAAGCTCACCCGGTGCGAGGCTGGTGGCGTCGCGTTCGAACTCCTCGATGGCGTTCGAGACGGCGATTCCGAGGTCGGCGAGCGTGGCGACGGTGGTCGGGGAGTCGTCGGACTGCACGGAGACGGATTCCATCGACTGCGAGTCGCTGTTAGCGGCGGCAGCACCCCGAGACTGAGTCTCGTAGTTGACGAGTGCGGTCGTCGCTGACTCGGCGTCGTCGCCGTCGGCGAGGTGAGACATGGTGTGGCTTTCGCCGGTCGTCGAGACGAGGACGCGTCGACGCGGCTGGGACGTTGTCTGCCCCAGCAGGCGTCGACTAACCTCCTGGCGCTGTTCCGTTCGGACGGCTCCGACAACGAGCACGCTCGCTCCCCGGCGTTTCAGCTGCGATAGCTCCGCCGTGAACTGCTCGTCCCCGGACCCGCTACCCCAGCCCTTGCGCGAAAACATCAATATATGTTAGACCGTTAGCGGGATCAAACATTAAATGTTCGGGTTGAAGCGAAGCTGGACGTGCGAGGAATCGGCCCGAACCGGCCTCCCTATCGGCGACCGGCTTTACGGCCGGAGCGTCGGTGTCGGTCAGTCCGCCGCAGGACCGTCCGCCCGCGACTCCGGGCTACTGACGTACGAGCGAGTGGCATCGACGAGAACCTGGCGGTAGGTACTCGGATCTGGGTCGCGGGCAAGTTCCCGAAAGCGGCGTTTGAACCCCTCGAAATCGACGTTTGGAGCGTCCATCGCGGCGGCGTGTGCGAGGTCGTACAGCCGGTGGTCGTCGGCGACTAAGTTGTGACGTTCGGCCAGCGCCAGCGCGAACGCGGCGTTGACGGCCGTGATCTCGGGATCCGAACTCGCCGAGAGGCGCTCGAAACCGGGCCGCGACGGAGTTTCGGGGCGGTCGGCGACGGCCATCGCGAGGCTCGACTCGAGAAAGGAGAGGAGTTTCTCGCCGGGGCCGACCGCGAGCGTGATGTCGTCGGCGTAGATGTCCTTCATGTGGTTGGCGATCTGGTAGCAGTGAGAGAGCTTCCGCCGTTCGACGCTCTTGCCGGCCAGCGCGAGGAAGAGCACTTCCTCGGTCGACTGGGTGTGTGAGGGGTGTTCCTGTTCGTACCGGGCCATGTGCGCGAACTCGTGGAGGGCCAGTTCGCGGGCCATGGCGCTCGAGGCGGCCTGTCTCGAGATGTTCAGGACGTGGCGGTCGTCGTAGTGGCCGGCCCAGGTGCGTTCGTCGGGATCGTCCCGGAGTCGGACGTCGACCGGCAGCGAGAGGTCGTGCTCGGTCTCGAAGAGGTCGCGGGCGCTGAGGAATGGAGAAGTCGGTCCCGGTCCCTGTACGCGTATATTCATGTGTACGGATAGCAAGGGGTCGAAGGATTTGACTCTTTTGTACGTTCGCGTGCGGCGGACGACCTCAGGATTCCACGCAGCGCGGATGCGGCCCCGAACCGGTTTGGAATCGGGCAGGTTCGCGGGGACGAGTAGGCGAGATCAGACGGTTTGCTGACGATTGCTGCGTAGAACGACGGGTTCGGCGGTAGACGGGCCGGTTGACAGCGACCAAATTGTGCAAGGGATTCACTCACTCAAATTGGATATTCCACCGCTCGAACCGGGAAACGCGACGAATTCCGGCGGCGACGAAACACTACCCTTTTGACCCCGCTGGCGGTAATGGGGGGTATATGGGCCGACGCAAGAAGATCGTCCAAGAGTGTGAACGGTTGATGGACGAACCGGAGAACATCCGGAACATCGCCATCGCCGCTCACGTTGACCACGGGAAAACGACGCTTACCGACAATCTGCTGGCTGGTGCCGGCATGATCTCCGACGAGACCGCCGGCGAGCAGCTCGCGATGGACACTGAGGAAGACGAACAGGAACGCGGGATCACCATCGACGCGGCAAACGTTTCGATGACTCACGAGTACGAGGACACCAACCACCTCATCAACCTCATCGACACGCCGGGCCACGTCGACTTCGGTGGCGACGTGACGCGGGCGATGCGCGCCGTCGACGGTGCGCTCGTCGTCGTCGACGCCGTCGAGGGGGCCATGCCCCAGACCGAGACGGTGCTGCGACAGGCCCTTCGCGAGGGCGTCAAGCCGACCCTGTTCATCAACAAGGTCGACCGCCTGATCTCCGAACTGCAGGAAGGTCCCGAAGAGATGCAGCAGCGTCTGCTGTCGGTTATCAGCGACGTCAACGAGCTGATCCGCGGCATGACCGAAGATATGGACGACATCGACGACTGGACCGTCTCCGTTGAGGACGGCACCGTCGGATTCGGTTCCGCGCTCTACAAGTGGGGCGTCTCCATGCCCTCGATGCAGCGGACGGGGATGGACTTCGGCGAGATCATGGAACTCGAGCGCGCGGACAAGCGTCAAGAGCTCCACGAGCGGACGCCGCTGTCGGACGTCGTGCTCGACATGGTCTGTGAGCACTTCCCGAACCCCATCGACGCCCAGCCCCGTCGTATTCCGCGGGTCTGGCGCGGCGACGACGAGACCGACCTCGCCGAATCGATGCGACTCGTCGACGAGGACGGCGAGGTCGTGCTGATGGTCACCGACATCGGGGTCGACCCCCACGCCGGCGAAATCGCTGCGGGCCGCGTCTTCTCGGGTACCCTCGAGAAGGGCCAGGAGCTGTACGTCTCCGGAACGGCGGGCAAGAACCGCGTCCAGAGCGTCGGCATCTACATGGGCGGCGAGCGCGAGGAAGTGGAGGAAGTTCCCGCCGGGAACATCGCCGCTGTCACCGGTCTCAAGGACGCCATCGCCGGCTCGACCGTTTCGAGCGTCGAGATGACGCCGTTCGAGTCGATCGAACACATCTCGGAGCCGGTCATCACGAAGTCCGTCGAGGCCCAGAACATGGACGACTTGCCGAAGCTGATCGAGACGCTCCGACAGGTCTCCAAGGAGGACCCGACGATCCAGATCAACATCAACGAGGACACCGGCGAACACCTGATCTCCGGACAGGGTGAGCTCCACCTCGAGGTCATCACCCAGCGTATCGAGAAGAATCAGGGTATTCCGGTCAACACCGGTGAGCCGATCGTCGTCTACCGCGAGCAGCCCCAGAACCCCAGCGACGAGGTCGAGGGCATCTCGCCGAACCGACACAACCGCTTCTACATCTCCATCGAACCGATGACGGACGACCTCGTCGAGACGATCCAGCTCGGCGAGGCCTCGATGGACATGCCCGAGCAGGAACGCCGCGAGGCCCTGCAGGAAGCCGGCATGGACAAGGACACGTCCCAGAACGTCGAGCACATCCACGGGACGAACATCCTCATCGACGACACGAAGGGTATCCAGCACTTAAACGAGACGATGGAACTCGTCGTCGAGGGTCTCGAGGAAGCCCTCGACAACGGCCCGCTGGCCAACGAGCCGGTCCAGGGGACGCTCATCCGCCTCCACGACGCCCGGCTCCACGAGGACACCATCCACCGCGGTCCGGCACAGGTCATCCCGGCGACCCGCGAGGCCGTCCACAAGGCCCTGATCGACGGGAAGATCAAGATGCTCGAGCCGATGCAGGACGTCCGCATCGACGTGCCCAACGACCACATGGGCGCCGCCTCCGGCGAGATCCAGGGTCGTCGTGGCCGCGTCGACGACATGTACCAGGAAGGGGACCTCATGGTCGTCGAGGGTATCGCGCCCGTCGGCGAGATGATCGGCTTCGCGAGCGACATTCGCTCCGCGACCGAGGGTCGCGCCTCCTGGAACACGGAGAACGCCGGCTTCGAGGTCATGTCCGACTCCCTCCAGCGCGACAAGATCATGGAGATCCGCGAGCGCAAGGGCATGAAGCTCGAGCTGCCGCCGAGCATCGACTACCTGTAAGGTCGACTCGCCGCTCGCAACCGCGATTTCTTCCGTTATTTTTCGCCTCGAGTGCTATCTCTGCCTCTCGACGATTTCGAACCTCAAAGCGGCTGCGACTGATCCGCTCAGTTCACCGCCGCTCGAGGGACTATTTTTTGCTCGCTCGGAGAACGAACGACTCGCAGTTGACCGGCTCGACGCTCGCGGCGATGAACGAGTGAAACGGACTCGAGAAGCGTTCGAGAAGTGAGCTACCACCAGCGCCGAGATGCGCTTACTCCCGCTCGCCCGCACCGAGCGCGCTCTCGCCGACCTTCTCGTGGCCCTCGATGACCTCCTGACCGCCCATGTACGGCCGCAGGGGTTCGGGGACCGTCACGGTGCCGTCCTCGTTCTGGTAGTACTCGAGGATGGCCACCATCACGCGCGGAATCGCGACGCCCGAGGCGTTCAGGGTGTGGAGGTACTCCGCCGACTCGTGGCGCTCGGGGCGATATCGGAGGCCGGCCCGTCGAGCCTGGAAGTCCTCGAAGTTCGAGGCCGTCGAAACCTCGAGCCAGCGGCCGCCCTCCTCGGGGCCGTCGTCCATGTCGTCGGCGGGGGCCCAGACCTCGAGGTCGATCTGTTTGGCGGCCTTGAACCCGAGATCGCCGGTACAGAGCTCGAGCACGCGGTAGGGAAGGCCGAGTCGCTGGAGGACTTCCTCCGCCTCGCCGAGCAGTTCCTCGAGGCGGTCGTAGCTCTCCTCGGGTTCGACGAAGTTGACGAGTTCGACCTTGTTGAACTGATGGACGCGGACGATGCCGCGAGTCTCGGTTCCGTGCTCGCCGGCCTCGCGACGGAAGTTCGGCGTGTAGGCCTGGTGTTTGAGCGGAAGGTCGTCCTGCAGGAGGATCTCGTCGGCGTACATGTTGGTGACCGGCACCTCCGCGGTGGGACAGAGCCAGAGATCGTCGTCCTCGTAGTCCTCCTCGTTGCTACCCCCCAGCCGGTAGGCGTCGTCGGCGAACTTCGGCAACTGCCCGGTCCCCTGCATCGACTCGCTGTTGATCGGCACCGGCGGGAAAATATCGACGTAGTCCTGCTCGCGGTGGACGTCGAGCATAAACTGGATCAGCGCGTGCTCAAGGCGGGCACCGTCGCCCTTGAGGAAGTAAAAGCCGCCGCCGGTCGTCTTCGCGCCGCGTTGTTCGTCGATGATGTCCATCTCCTCGCCGAGATCGTAGTGGGGGACGATGTCGTCGGGGACGTCGCGCAGGTCGTCGAAGCCCCAGCGCCGGTCCTCGACGTTGTGGCGCTCGTCGACCCCTTTCGGGACGCTCTCGTGGGGAATCTGGGGAACCTCGAGCAGCCGCTCGTCGAGTTTGTCCTTGAGCTCGTCGGCTTCGGTCTCGACGTCTTCGATCTCCGATTTGAGCTCTTTCGACTGCTCGATCGCTTCCTCGCGTTCCTCGTCTTTGCCTTCGGCGACCAGCTCCCCGATCTGCTGGGTGATCTGGTTGCGCTCGTGGCGGAGTTCGTCGCCGCGGGCCTTCAGCTCGCGCCAGCGCTCGTCGATCTCGAGGATCTCGTCGAGGTCGACGTCGGCGCCGCGGTCGTCGAGGGCCTCGCGTACCTCCTCGGGGTTCTCGCGCAGGTAGGTCCGATCGATCATTGCCCGTGGGTTCTCTGTGCCCCGCCAAAACCGTGTCGGACCTGTCTCCGGCCGATTCGTCGAGTCGCGGTCGCGTCCGCCCGGCGTCCCTGACGATCGATGCGGGAAACGCTTTTTTCGCCGCGTAACCGAGTTCGTGCTATGGACCCGCTCGAGGGGGAAACGTCGTCGGTATCGATCGAGTACGAGCCGGTCAGCGTCAAGGACGTGCTCGTCGAGATGAAGGACACGGCGGAGCTGCTCATCGACCTCTCGTACTCGGCGGTCCTCCACCGCAACGCCGACCTCGCGCGGGAAGTGCTCCGCTTGGAAGAGCGGATGGACGTGCTCAAGCTCCGGGCGCGGATGAGCCTCATGATGGCCGTCCGCAAGCCGGCCGATGCGGAGGAGCTAGCCCCCGTCCTCGGGATCGTCGCCGCCGCGGACGAGATCAGCGACGCGGCCGGCGACATCGCTAAGATCGTCTTGGAGGAGATGGGGCTGCCCGAGGCCATGCGCGCGGCGTTGCCCGAAGCGGCGGAGACGCTGGTCCGGGGCGTCGTCGATCCCGACTCCGTCTACGCGGATCGAACCCTCCAGGACATCGACCTCGAGTCCGAGACGGGCGTCCGCGTCATCGCCCTGCGCCGCGGAGACGAGTGGCTGCTCAACCCCGGCCCCAACACGACCGTCGAGAGCGATGACGTCGCGCTGCTGCGCGGCCCGGATCCGTCGATCGGCGACGTCTGCGAGGAGTTGACCGGCGACGTCTACGAGTCGCCGTCGGTCGACGATCCCGGCATTCCCGACTTAGAGCGGGCGGTGGACACCATCATCCACATGAAGAACCTCTCGGAGCTGGCGGTCGACCTGGCTTACAGCAGCGTGCTGTTCGACAGCGCCGAACTCGCCGAGGAGGTGCGCAACCTCGAGGTCGAGGTCGACGCCATGCAGTCGCGGTTCGAGGCCTGGACGCTCCGGGCGGCCGCGGACGCGGACGACCCCGTCGTGTTGCGCGGCCTGATCCGACTGGGAACCAGCACGGAGGCCATCAGCGACGCGGCGATCGACATCAGCGAGGGCGTGCTCCGGGATATCGACGTCCATCCGGTCGTTCAGCTGGCGGTCCAGGAGAGCGACGAGATCATCACGCGCGTCGAGGTCGAGCCCGGCAGCGACCTCGACGGCATCGCCGTGACCGGCGGCGTTCCGGACGTCGAGTCGACCATGTCGGTGATCGCGATTCGGCGGCCCGGCGAGGGCTGGCTACTGGTCACCGACGCCGACGCCGAACTACAGGGCGGGGACGTCCTCATCTCGAAGGGGACGCGGACGTCCGCGGCGGCGTTCGAGGACCTCGCACGGGCCTGATCGGTTCGTCGGCTCAGTCAGCGTACTCGAGCAGTACGGTCACGAGCTCGAGGTAGACGAGGGCCCCGAGGATGGCGATCACCGCGGCCAGCGCGAACGGGACGAGCGTCTCGCTCCTTTTTCGAATCGGCATCGTCCTGAGGAAGCTGATCATCGACCCGGCCTCCGTTTGCGGCGTTCGCTTCGCGCGTGAGCGTCTCGGTGTGGTGGGAACCGGGTGTCTCGGTCCGTTCGGCGTCGGGTATCTCGAGGGGGTCGTGGGGCAGGGTCCATACAGACCGAGCCCACGGTCGGACACTTGAAATTCAGTCAGACGTTCGACTGACGGTCTGACGCGTAGCTGACGCGGGCCCGACGTCGGACACGCGACGCGTCCGATAGTCCGCCGATCGAGGCCGACCGACTCGCCGCTCGATGTCGACCGAGGCCGACGTCTCCGCTCGAGTCCGCCGGAACGACCCCGGCGGCCGCGGCCATGCCCATACAGGGGCCGAGTGCAAGGCCGATCGAGCCCGTAGTACGGGGACGAACCATGAACCCAGAGCTGAAGCCGCTCGACGAGCAGGTGATCGTGATCACCGGCGCGTCCTCGGGGATCGGACTGACGACCGCGCGGATGGCCGCCGATCAGGGTGCCAGCGTCGTCGTCGCCGCCCGAAGCGAGGACGCCCTCCGGCAGTTGACCGCGGAGATCCAGGCCGACGGCGGCGAGGCGACGTCCGTCGTCGCCGACGTCAGCGACCGCGACGACGTCCGCGAGATCCGGCGAGTCGCCGAGGACACGTACGGCGGCTTCGACACCTGGGTCAATGGCGCGGCCGTCTCCATCTACGGCGAGCTCGAGGACGTTCCGATCGAGGAGATGCGCGACCAGTTCGACGTCAACGTCTGGGGGCTGCTCTACGGCTCGCTCGAGGCCGCCGATCACTTCAAATCCAGCGGTCGGGAGGGTGCGATCGTCAACGTCGGCAGCATCGTCTCCGAGCGCGCCGTCCTCCTGCAGGGGAGCTACTCGGCCTCCAAACACGCCGTCAAGGGCTTTACCGAGACGCTACGGATGGAACTCGAGCGCGAGGACGCGCCGGTCTCGGTGACGCTGATCAAGCCGAGCGCGATCGACACGCCGTTCCCCGACCACGCGAAGAATCACATGGACGAGGAAGCGACGCTGCCGGCGCCGGTCTACGCGCCGGAGACGGTCGCCCGGGCCATCCTCCACGCCGCCGAGAACCCCCAGCACGAGGTGACCGTCGGCGCCGGCGGCAAGGGGACGACCGTCCTCGGACAGCACGCCGCGCGCCTGATGGACACGATCATGGAGACCGTTTTCTACCGGCAGCAGCGCACCGGCGATCCGCCGCGTCCCGACGCCCCGGACGGCCTCGAGGAGCCGACCGGCAGCCTCGAGCAACGCGGCGGCTACGAGGGCCACGTCGCCGAGACGAGCCTCTACACGAGCCTCCGCCAGCGGCGGGAACTCCCCGGCGCGAGCGCGCTCGGAGCCGGACTCGTCGCGGGGGCCGTCTACGCGGGGTACAGACTGCTGCGCAACGGCGGTGACTCGAGCGGCGACGCCGCGGCGACGGAATCAAAAGCGAAAGCAGACGCGGAGGAGCGTCGCCTCGAGAGGCCGCGTCTCTGATCGGTTCGTGGGTCCGTTCTGCGGACGTGTCTCGGATCGCTCGAGTCGATCACAGCGGCCCGACGTCGACGATCGCCCACGCGAGTCCGATCGCCGACAGCGAGAGCGCGAGGTTGCCGGCCGCGTTAGCGACGGCCAGGCGCCGGTCGCCGCGCTCGTACAACCCGACGGTCTCGACGGAAAACGACGAGAAAGTAGTGAACGCGCCGCAGATTCCGGTCCCGACCAGTCGGAGCGTCGACTCGCCGGCGCCCGCGAAGAGGGCGAGCGCGAAGCCGAAACTCCCGAGGACGTTCACGGCCAGCGTGGGCCACGGGAACCGCTCGCTGGCCAACCGGAGCGAGACCAAGTGGCGGAGCACGGCGCCGATCGCCCCGCCGATTCCAACGACCAGCGCCGGCTCGAGGCTCACGCCGTCTCACCGCCCGTTTCGGGCTCGAGGACCGAACCGAGTCGACGCGCGACGGCTCGCCCCGCGAGGACGCCCGCGAAGCCGAACCCGTAGTTGCCGGCGACGATAGCGACGAGGACGACGGGATCGGTCGCCAGCGCGGTCTGGAGCGCGAACGTGCTGTAGGTCGTCAGCGACGAGAGTAAGCCGGTCGAGAGGCAGAGCCGCGACCGCCGGCCCAGGAGGCCCGCGTACTCGGCTTCGTAGACGATGAAGCCGAGCGCGGTGCTTCCGAGGGCGTTGACCGCAAGCACCGCCCGAACGTCGGATCCCAACCCCATCGCGAAAAAGCGGAGGTTCGCCCCGGCGAACGCGCCGACGGCGACCAACGCGAGCGTCTCGAGGCGAACGAGCGGAGTGTCGGCGGTCATGAGTGGGCGGTGGGAAGGGGCGGTTCTGAATGCGGCCCGTCGGCGAGGCGATCAGCCGATCGCGAACGGTCCGACCGTCGAATCGAAGACGGTGGGAGTTCTCACACGATCGGTATCAGGATTGCGAAACGACGCCTCGAGCGCTCGGCCCGGCGGCGCGTCGCTCCCGCCGCCGACGGAAGGAAAAGAGCCAAGGTTAGACTGGCTCTAGACCGTGCCATGGCCACCGACGGCGCCGGGAGCGGGCAGCGGGGCTTTACGCGCGCGGCGGTAGTCAACGTTCTCGGGAACGCGGTGAAGATCGTCGTCGAGGGAGCCGCGGGGCTGCTCTTCGGCAGCGTCGCCCTGCTGGCCGACGCGGCCCACTCGATCGCCGATCTGATCGCGAGCCTCGTCGTGCTCGTCTGGGGTCGCAGCTCCTACGACGAGCCCGACGACACCCACCCGCACGGCCACGACCGGATCGAACCGCTGACGGCGCTGTTCGTCGGGGCCGTTATCGCCCTCCTCGGACTGAACCTGCTCTACGAGTCCGCACAGGGCATCCTCCACGGCGTCGAGGTCGAGTTCAGCCCGCTCCTGCTCGGGGCGCTCGCGTTCTCGATCGTCGATATGTACCTCGTCTACCGCTACACGACGGTGATCAACGAGGCGCTGAACTCGACCGCGCTCAAGGCCCTGGCGGTCGACTGCCTCAACGACATCTACACCTCCTTCGCCGCGGTCGTCGGCGTCGTCGGCGTCCTGCTGGGCCAGCCGCTGCTCGATCCGATCGCCGGCGGCTTCGTCAGCCTGCTGGTCGTCTATCAGGGCGTCGAGATCGGCCGCGAGAACGTCGACTACCTCATCGGCGCCGCGGCGAGCCCCGAGAAACGGGCGGAGATCATCGAGACCCTCCGCAGCCACCCCGACGTTCAGGGCGTCCACGACCTGACCGTCTTCTACGACGGCACCGTCCTCGAGGTCGAGGTCCACGTCGAGGTCGACGGCGACATGCCCTTCCGGAAGGCCCACGACGTCGAGTCGGAGCTGGTCGACCGGGTGCGCGACCTCGAGGACGTCGGGGACGCCCACGTCCACCTCGACCCGTCGGGGATCGGCGAGTGGAAGGAGCGACTCGACGAGCGGTGATCGGCGACGATATTTCAGGACCGTCCCGCGGCGGAGTCGATCGCGCCCGGTCGATCCCGTCTCGTTCGTTCGGTTTCGTCTCGGTCGGTTCCCGATCGGCGGAGATCGTCTCCGTCGTCGACTCCCGTTCTCGGCTCCCGCCGGCGACGAAAGCCGTTTCGGTGACGATCCGAGGCCTCAGCGGTTCGCCCGTCGCCGGCCCGCGATAGCGTCACGGCGAAGACGCTCCCGTCGGGTCCGGTCTCCGCGAGATCGACGCGCCCGCCGTACCGCGTCGCCAGAATCCGGACGAGGTACAGCCCCAGCCCGTGATTGTCGGTCCGTCGGTCGAACAGCGTCTCTCGGACGGGCGTCGGAATGCCGGGCCCGTCGTCCGCGATCCGCACGGTAACGGTTTCGTCCGTCGTCGCGACCGTCACCTCGACGCGGGGCGACTCGCCGTCGTTGTGTTCGACGGCGTTCTCGAGGAGGTTCGCGAAGATCCACCCGATCCCCTCGTTCCCCTCGACGCGCACGCCGTCCGGAACCGACGCCTCGACCCCGACGTCGTCGAACCGCCGCTCTACGTCCGCTATCTCGTCGGACAGGACGTCGTCGAGCGCGACGACGGCGCGGCCCGCCGACGGCTGCGTCGCGTTCAGCATCGCGCGAATATCGTCGATCACGTCGGTCAATTTCTCGCTTTCGCGGTCGATCGCCTCGAGCGACTCTCGCGTCGAGTCGTCGGCCTCCTCGAGGAGCAACGTCGCGTGGCCGCCGATGATCTGGGTGCTGTTCAACACCTCGTGGCGCAGGAGGTCGCTGAGATACGTGAGCAGTTCGCGGTCCTCCTCGAGTTGTGCGGCGCGGGCGACCGCGGCCGTCGCCTCGACCTCCCGCTGGATCGCTCGCGCTTCGACGTAGCCGACGAGAAAGCCGGCCCCGCCCCCCGCGTTCAGCGAGAACTGCGCCCAGGCGAGGTTACCGGCGAGGCCGTTCCAGGGGAACAACGCCATGACGAAGCCGTTGACCGCCAAAAAGACGATCGCGCCGCCGAAAGACCACCGAACGACTCGTCCGTACCGGTCGCGGCTGATACCGCCCCGGGCGAGTTGGAACCCGGCCCAGACGAGCGCGAGCGCGGGGAGGAAAACGGTGGCGAACCCGACGACGACGGCCGTCGGGGACAGAAGCGAACGGAACCAGAGGCACCACGCGACGAAACCGCCGGCGGACAGGAGCCCGAGCCCGCTGACCGCCCGGGGGAGCACCCGCGCCGCCCCCTCCACCCGTCGGCGCCTCGCCGCGCCGCTCATGTTCCCCCCTCCGACGAACCACCCGCGGACCGTAACGGCATCTGCGATAGCCAACGCAGGCCGGTGTAAAGTCTGTAACGACTTTGATTAGTCCGGCCCGTCTCGCGGCGACGGCGACCCTCAGATACCGTACGCGGCCGATCGGCGTCGGCCGCGGGCCGGGGCCAGCCTTTATTTCCGGCGCTGACGGGATACCAGTATGGCCACGGAGATCGGTGCGGTACGCGAAGTGACGGCCGGCGACTGTACGGACTGTTACTACATCGACACGGGAATGTACGATACCCCGGAGTACGGAGCCGTCTATATCGTCGACGACGACCGGCCCGCCGTCGTCGAGACCGGACTCGGAACCAACCACGAGCTGATTCTCGAAGCCCTCGAGGAGCTCGGCATCGACCGCGAGGAGGTCGCGACCATCGCGGTCACGCACATCCACCTCGACCACGCCGGCGGCGCGGGCTTCCTCGCCGAGGCGTGTCCGAACGCGGACGTCTACGCCCCGTCGCCGGGCGCGGGGCTACTCGTCGATCCGACGCGGCTGGTCGAGGGGACGAAAGCCGCCGTCGGCGACCAGTGGGAGTTCTACGTCGAACCGAAGCCGATCGACGAGGACCGGATCGTCGAGATCGAGGACGGCGACGCCGTCGACCTCGGGACCCACGAACTGCGGGTCCACGAGGCGCCGGGCCACGCTTTCCACCAGGTCGTCTTCGAGGACCCCGCGAACGACGCCGTCTTCACGGGCGACGCCGCCGGTATCTGGGTTCCCGAGATCGAGGAGATTCGGGAGACCTCGCCGCCGTCGGACTTCCACTTAGAGCAGTGTCTCGAGGACGTCGAGACCCTGAAATCGATCGACCCGGACGTCCTCTGCTACACGCACTTCGGCCCCCGCGAGGTCGGCGACGACGTCGCAGACGCGCTCGACGCGTACGCGACCGTCCTCGAGGAGTGGGTCGCGACCGTCGCGGCGAAGCGCGCGGAACTCGAGGACGACGCGGCCGTGATCGACTACTTCGCCGACTCCGAGGAGATGGCCGACGTCTGGGGGGAGCGCAAGGCCGGCGCCGAGGCCGCGATGAACGCGCGCGGCGTCCTCGGCTACCTCGACGAGCGCGACTGATACGGTCTGCTGTAACGATTTACCGGTGCAACCGCAGGACGGGTTGCGGTTGCGCCGGAAATGACTTACGGCAGACCGTATAAACGGACTCGAGTCCGTCGGCGATCGAGGAGCGACCAACCCGTCGCGAGTTTTCGTCGCGGGCGGTCGATCGGCACGTACAGCCGCTCTCGGAGCGATTCGGGAACCGAACTGTGCTTCGAGGTAACTGATCGCAGTTTTAGCACGTTTTATCGCTCGGGAGGTACTGTCACACGCATATGGACTGGCGGGACGCGGAACGAGAGTACGAGGACGAGACGATCCGGGAGACGACGCTCGGACGGATGTTCGAACGCTCGGCCGAGCGAAACGCGAACCGGCCGGCCCAGCGGTACAAGGGCGGCGTCTACGATCGATCGCTAACCGATTCGGTGATTCGGCCCACAACTCCCGGCGAGTTCCGTCCGCTCTCCTACGCGGAGATGCGCGATATCGTGCGCAAGCTCTCGGCGGGCTTTCACGACCTCGGTATCGACGCCGGTGACCGCGTGGGCCTGTTCTCGAACACCCGGATGGAGTGGGCTCAGTGTGACTTCGCCCTCCTCAGCGCGGGCGCCGCCGTCACGACCGTCTACACGAGTTCCTCGCCGAAACAGGTCGAGTACCTGCTCGGCGATCCCGACGCCGACGCCGTCGTCGTCGAGAACGAGGCGCTCCTCGAGCGGGTCCTCGAAGTCGAGGACGAACTCGACCTCGAGTTCGTCGTCTCGATCGACGAGCTCGACGGCTACGACGACCGCGACGACGTCTACACCCTGGACGAGGTCTACGACCGCGGCACAGAGACGTTCGACCTCGAGGCCTACGAGGAGCGCCTCGACGCGGTCGAACTGGACGATCTGGCGAGCCTAATCTACACCAGCGGGACCACGGGCCAGCCCAAGGGCGTCCGGCTCACCCACTGGAACTTTCGGTCGAACGTCAACGCGATCCGCAAGCGGTTCGCCCGCAGGCCGGACCGGGACGACGACGTGCCGACGTTAGACGAGGAGTCCCTGGCGATGTCGTACCTGCCGCTGGCCCACGTCTTCGAGCGGACGGCGGGCCACTTCGTGCTGTTCGCCAGCGGCTCCTGTATCGCCTACGCGGAGAACCCGGACACGCTCCAGGAAGACTTCAGCATCGTCGGGCCGACGACGGCCACGAGCGTCCCCCGGGTCTACGAGAAGATCTACGACGGCATCCGCGAGCAGGCCAGCGAGTCCGGCGCGAAACAGACGATCTTCGAGTGGGCGACAGACGTCGGCGTCGCGTACCAGCAGGCCGACTCGCCCGGGCCGCTCCTCCGGGCCAAGCAAGCCATCGCCGACAAACTCGTCTTCTCGACGGTTCGCGAGGCGCTGGGGGGGAACATCGACCTGCTGATCAGCGGCGGCGGCAGCCTCTCGCCGGAGCTCTGTCGGCTCTACCACGCCATGGGACTCCCCATCTTCGAGGGGTACGGGCTGACCGAGACCTCGCCGGTCGTCGCGACGAACCCGCCGGACGCCGCGAAGATCGGCACCATCGGACCGGCGGTGTCCAACGTCGACCTAAGGATCGACGAAACCGTCGCCGATCAGGAGGCGTTCGACGACGATCCCGGCAAGGTCGGCGAACTCCTCGTCGCGGGGCCGAGCGTCACCGAGGGCTACTGGAACAGGCCCGGCGCGACCCAGGGCGCGTTCACGGAAGGCGACGACGGCACCCAGTGGTTCCGTACCGGCGACATCGTCCACCGCCGGCCCGACGGCTACCTCGAGTTCCGGGACCGGCTCAAGCAGATCATCGTCCTCTCCACGGGGAAGAACGTTGCTCCCGGGCCGATCGAGGACGCCTTCGCGGCCAGCGAGATCGTCGAGCAGGCGATGGTCGTCGGCGACGGCGAGAAGTTCATCGGCGCGCTGCTGGTCCCCAACACGACCCACATCCGCGAGTGGGCCGACGAGGAGGGGATCGACCTGTCCGACGACCTCGAGGCGATGTGCGACGACGAGCGCGTCCGCGAGCACGTTCGGGAAGAGGTCAACCGCGTCAACCAGCAGTTCGAGAAACACGAGACGATCAAGCGGTTCGAACTCGTTCCACAGGAGTTCACCGAGGAGAACGAGATGCTGACCCCGACGATGAAGAAAAAGCGCCGGGTCATCCTCGACCGGTTCGAGGACCGCGTCGAGCGGATCTACGCCGAGAGCTGACCGCTACCGGACGGACGTGCTCACATCGTTCGGTGGTATCTCACCACATTCGGGGAGTGAGACCGCCCTCACAGGAGTTAACAGGCTGGACTGATTCTGTCGATACGAATGGTCGCAATCGCAGCGTCACCGTGTCGACCGTCCGCGGACCGCCAGTCGCGACTATGACGGCCGCAGGAGGCGGCGGCGAGCTCCTCTTACTGGTCGCCACGATCGTCGGACTCGGCGTCATCTCGCAACTGCTTTCGGCGCGGTTTCGGGTACCGAGTATCATCTTCCTGCTTACGGCGGGCGTCCTCCTGGGACCGTCGGGGATCGGCAAATGGCTCCCGATCGCCACGGAGGCGATCGTCGGCCCCGGCAACGTCCCCCCGTCGATCGCGACGATGGAGCCGTTCGTGACTCGAGAGACGTTCGGCCCGGCGCTCTCGACAATCGTGGGGCTCTCGGTCGCGATCATCGTCTTCGAAGGGGCGTTTCACCTCAAAGCAGACAAGATCAGGGAGGCGCCGCGGGCCGTCCTGCGGTTGACGACGATCGGCGCGGCGATCGCGTTCGTCGGGACCGCCGCCGCAGTCCGATTCTTCGTCGGCGCAAACTGGGATATTAGCCTGCTGATCGGCGCCCTGCTGGTCGCGACCGGGCCGACGGTCGTCACGCCGATACTGACGGTCGTCCCCGTCCGCGATCGGGTCGCGGCGACCCTCGAGACCGAGGGGATCGTCAACGACGTGACGGCGGCGATCCTCGCGATCGTGCTGTTCAAGGCGATGACCATCCAGGAAATCCACGCCGACGTCTACCTCCAACTGTTCGCCGAGCGGCTCGGGACGGGGCTGCTCGTCGGCGTCGTCGTCGCGGCGGTCGTCTGGTCTATATTGCAGTACGTCGACATTTCGCCGGACAATGCGCCGCGAAACGCGCGGCTGCTCACGCTAGCCGGCGCAATCGTCGCCTTCGGGACGGCCGATTTCGTTTTCTCCGAGGCCGGCGTCGCGGCCGCGGCGACTGCCGGACTCATCCTCGGGAACGCTGATCTCCCCTACGAGGAGGAGATCGAGGCGTTCAAGGGCGATATCACGCTCCTCGTGCTCTCCTTCGTCTTTATCACCCTCGCGGCCTTACTCGAGTTCGACCAGCTGTTCGCGCTCGGACTCGGCGGTGTCGCCGTCGTCGCGTCCGTCATGTTCGTCCTGCGGCCGGCGCTCGTTCTCCTCTCGACTCGCGGCGATCGCTTCACGTTCCGGGAGCGACTGTTCATGAGCTTCGTCGGCCCGCGCGGGATCATCCCCGCCTCGGTCGCGACGCTGTTCGCGATTCGGCTGCAGGAGGGTGGAGCCGGGAACGCACCGACGAACGCGGCCGGCGCGGATCTACTCGTCGGGACGGTCTTTCTCGTCATCTTCGTGACGGTCGTCCTCGAGGGAGGGTTCGCCAGACAGATCGCGGAAAAACTGGACGTGATACCAATGCGTGTACTCATCGTCGGCGGCGGCCGCGTTGGTCGCTCGCTGGCAGAACGACTGGAAGCGCGCGGCGAAAACGTAGTCATCATCGAGGACGATCAGACGGTCCTCAAGCAGCTCCGTAACGACGGGTTCACCGCTCGGAAGGGCGACGGAACCAACGTCGACGTGTTACGCGAGTCGGGCGCGGAGAACGCCAAGACCGTCGTCGCGGCGACCGGCGACGACGACGCGAACCTCCTCGTGGCCCAGCTCGCGAAGTCGAGTTTCGACGTACAGAAGGTCATCGCCCGGGCGAACGAACCCTCGAACGCGACGGCGTTCGAGGATCTCGGCGTCGAGACCATCTCGGCGGCCGAGTCGACCGCGTGGGCGATCGACAACCAGATCGAACGGCCGGCGCTCTCGAACTGGATGTCCGAACTCGGCCGGTCCGGCGACGTACAGGAAATCGAGGTGACTCGCGATGATCTGGTGGGCAAGCGGATCGCCGATATCGGCAGCGAGTTACCGAACGGCGTCCTCATCGCGCTGGTGAGCCGGAACGGAACCGACGAGGTGCCGACGTCCGACGTCGAACTGCAGCGGGGCGATCACATTACGCTCATCGGTCGGAGCGAAGGGGTCCGCGAGGCGATCGAACAGTGCGGAACGCCCGTGTAGGCCACCGGGTGTACGCTGATCCGTATCGCAGTCACAGCACGACCGTGACCACGCCGAAGAGTATCAACACGCCGGTGATGTCACAGACGTTCGTGACCACGGGGATCGTCGTGTCGTCGGGGTCGTAGCCGAGTCGATAGGACAGGTAAACCGAAACCGTACTGACGAGGACGACCCAGATCGCCAGCAGCATCCCGCTGACGATCGTGATCACCAGCAACGTTCCCAGCCCGAGGCTCCCGCCGAGCACTCGTCCGATCCCCCACGCGGCAAATCCCAAGAGGACGAAGACGGTCGCCGCCAGCCCGATCACCGCCCCGACGTTGGCGCGGATGTCGGTGTTGGTCGGCGAGAACTCGAGCGTCCCGAGGTGGAGCTGGGTCGACAGCCGCGCGCACATGATCGATCCCAGGTTACCCGCCGTGCCGATCATCACCGGCACGAGGACGAGCAACGACGGGTACGCTAGCAACTGCTCCTCGAACGACTCGAGGACCGTCCCCGAGACCATCTGGAGGATCGACAGTGCGAGCAACAACGGGACGAGCGTCGAGACGATCCCGCTGACGGTCCACTCCTCGGAGATTTCCTCCGCCGACTCGTCGCGGCGACCCCCGTCGCCGCCGGCGCTCACAGCACCACCCCCGCGACTGAGATCCCGATCAACAGGAAGACGACGCCGAAGACGTCGCCGACGGTCGTCACGACCGGACCGATGACGTTGTCCGGATCGAGGCCGCGGCGGTACCCCTTGAAGATCACCGTCAGCAACACCCCAAGCATCGCGAACGCGGAGAGCAGGGCGGCGACGATCAGGACGATGAGCAACTCGAGGAGGTTCGCCTCCCGACTCAGCACGAGCGACACGCCCCAGCTCAACACCGCGATGAACACGGAGACGATCATCCCGTTCAGGAAGGAGGCGACGATGGCGTTTCGCAGGCGATCGTTCCACTCGAAGTGGGGATCGATCAGCCCCTGATGGAGACCGCTCGAGAGGCGCGCGCCGAGCGAGCCGTAGACGCCGCCCCGCGTCGCGAGGAAGGCCGGCAGCAACAGCAGGATCCCGGGGACGCTCTCGATTCCCTCGCGCATGGCCTCGGTACCCAGCAGCGTGCCGGAGAACAGTCCCGCGACGAGGCTGACGAGGATAACCGGTAGCGCCTGCCTGTAGACGTCGATGGCCGAGTCCTGGCCCAGCATCTGTCTGAAGGTCTGTGGCCGCTGCATTAAGCGTTGGTCTCTCCGATGGTCGCGCCTCGTCCCGTTCGCGGGTTGCCATCGGATCGCGGATGATTCGAGAGACAGAGCGGTGTCGCGTCGGTGAGTGTTAACAGGTACGTTTCAGTTGTCATATCTCTCGCCAGCGTGCTATGACAGGCGTCGATACTTTGCGTTGGCTCTGTCGAAACCCTCAGGAGATGACATATGCCGGCGGTCGTGCTGAATACACAGCGCGAATGTAACACGAGATCCGGCTTGATTTGGAAGTGGTACTCACTCAGTACAGTGCGCTCAGTTATCAGACTCGTCTGCTACCGGCAGCGTAAAAGCAAACGTTGTTCCATCGCGAGGGTCGGACTCGACCCAGATGTCGCCGCCGTGGCGCTCGATGATGCGCTCACACAGTGCCAGCCCAATTCCCGTCCCCGCGCCTTCCTCTTGCGTGTGGAGGCTCTGGAACAGCTTGAAGACACGGTCGGCGTCCGCGGGATCGATACCGACACCCTCATCGCGAACCGAGATCGTCCACTCGTCACCCGCTTGCTCGGCTGAGACGTGCACTCGTGGTGGCCCGTCGCCACTGTACTCGATGGCGTTGCCGAGCAGGTTTTGGAACACTTCCCGGAGTTGGTCGGCGTCGCCTTTGACGCGAGGAAGTGTCTCCGTGACGATCTCCGCGTCCGCCTCCTCGATCTTCAACTGGAGGTCCTTGTGAACGTTTTCGAGAACGGTGTCCAACTCGACCGGCTCTAAGGGGTCCCCACGCGTTTCGACCCGCGAATACTCGAGTAGTCCATCGATCATGTCGCGCATCCGGTCGGCACCATCGACCGCAAACTCGATGAACTCCCGGCCGTCCTCGTCGAGATCGTCGGTATACCGCGACTCCAGCAACTGGAGGTAACTCGTCACCATCCGCAGGGGCTCTTGGAGGTCATGCGAGGCGGCGTAGGCGAACTGCTCCAAGCGTTCATTGGACTCCTCGAGTTCCTGCTTATACACCTTGTGCTCGAGTTCATTGCTCACCCAGTTGCTGAGCAGACCGATGAACGAGACTTCCCAATCGGAGAACGCCTCGATCCGCGCCTCCATCCCGTAGAAGCAGAACGTCCCGTACACTTCTCCATGGACGATGACCGGGGTCCCGAGATAACAGGCGATACCCCACTCGGGATCGACCAGTTCCGGTGCCTCGGACTTTACGTCCTGTAGGACGAGCGTCTCCGCAGTCTCGACGACGCGCGAGCAGTTGGGCAGGGTCTCCAGCGGCGTCGTGTCACCCGGTTCGAGGTCCACACCTTCCGGCGCGACCACGTGTTCGAAGATGTATTCACCGGCATCTTCGTTGACACGGGAGAGCGTCGCAAACTTGGTTCCGACCGTCGTCCGGACTACTTCGAGGAGGGAATCTATCTGCTGGGAGAACGGCTGGTCTGTGGCCGCCATTACTTCATTGGCACGTCGGAGCGCTTGCTCCCGTTTCTCGATTTCTTGCTGACGGTCATCCGGGTCAGTGATGTCACGGACGTACACCGAAAGTCCGGTTTCAGAGGGATAGACATGGATTTCAAACCAACCGTCCTGTGGCGGTTGGTGCGTCTCGAATGTGACGGCTTCTTGGGTCTCCATCGCACGTTCGTGCTCCCACTGGAACAGCGAGTCGGTCAACGTGGGAAACTCCTTCCAGATCACTTCCTCACGGAGATCTGCTTGGTCTCGCTGGAACAGGGTTTCAGCTTGGTCGTTACAATACGTGAACCGCCAGTCTTCGTCAAGCGCGAAGACAGCATCGGTTACGCGCTCCAAGACCTCTTCTGGAGAACTGTGATCGGGGGGTTCACTCGGCGTCTCCGGATCCGTCATTAGATGCACTCAGTGCTTTGAGAGGCATGGGCATTACGCAAGATCTATTGAGAGGATGGTTCACCGGTTTCGGCGTGAAACAAACGAAGCCGTCGTGCTGCATACATTGTATTCAGTAGCATGTTTTTGACGGGAATCAGAGAGACCGACTGCTCCGTCGATAATTGCATCCTGTATTGAACGCGCGTTTCGTGCCAGACCTACATAACGAGATGTTGCTAGTCGCTACTGATAATGGCTGCACTCGTTCGCCCCGCCGCTTTATTTGGTCGCTCGAGTGGCTGCCCGCATGATCGATCCTCGCCGGTCGTCGTTTCGGACGACCGCTACCGCCCTCCATCCCGGGACGACCGTCCACTACTACTACCGCACCGGCGACTCGCTGGCGACCGTCGTCGAATACACCGACCGGTTCGTCACCTTCGTCGGGCCGGATTGCGACGGCCGGTTCACCCACGACCAGATCGATCGCCTGCTCGAGGACGACCGCCTCGAGATCGTCCTCGACGACGAGCTGCACCTGCCGGAGGACGAGCCGAAACTGCTTCGATCGGACTAAAACGGTCCGCGTCGCTTACGACTCGCCGGGTAGGATGTCGCCCAGCGAGCCCCCGAGCGCCATCGCGGTGAAGACGACCGACACCTGACAGAGGTTCACCCACGGTTCGTCCCACGTGATCCGTCCCCACAGCGTCATCAGGGCGGCCGCGGTGGCGAAGGCGATCCCGCAGACCCAGACCGGCCGCCGCGGGACGACGCCGAAGTAGGGGTTGTGGATCTGGACCGCCCGGAAGTCGGCCACGTAGAGGATGCCGACGACCAGGCCGACCGCCATCGCGAGGTTCGCGAGGAACGCGGCCGGATGAGCCGCGAGGAACCGACCGATCTCGAAGACGCCGTCCTCGACGAGCATCGGCATGCCGATGACGACGCTGCCGACGAACGCCTCGGCCTTGTCCTTGCGGGTGAACTGCGTGATCACCTTCCCGACCACGGCGTTGTGCGAGAGGCGGCGGACGAGCCGTCGCGTCCGGCGTACTTCCGTCCGCTCGTCGGCCGTGTCGACCGTCTCCTCTAAGGCCTCAAGTTGTTCGTACAGATCGTCTAACGTCGGGTCGTCCGGTTGACCCTCCGATGCTGCCATATGCGGTTTCTCACACTACCGAGGCTAAAGCACGTCGCACGCGTCCTTTCGGCACCGTCCCTCGGGAGGGAACGGCGGGAACGGCACGAACGGTACGCGCCCCGGGAACCACGACTGCTCGAGGCCGCTCAGATCGGGATCGGCCAGCCGTCGCGTATCGGTTTCTGTCCCCGATATATACACTATCCATGTGCGGTTGTAACAGGAACCGATACCATTTTGCACCCGCGGAAGGTAATTCCACTCACATGAGACACGTCCAGGGACCGCTGTGTACGATCGACGTCGGGGAGCGGACGATGCGGACCGAGGCGATCGACGACCTCCTCGAGTCGTTCTTGGGCGGTCGCGCGCTCGGAACGAAACTCGCCCACGATCGAATCCCGTTCGACGTCGACCCGCTGGGGGCCGACAACCGCGTGTTCTTCGCGACCGGCCCGCTCCAGCACTCGACGATGAGCTTCACGGGCCGGATGTCGGCGACGGGCGTCTCGCCGCTAACCGACGGCCTGCTCTCCTCGAACGCCGGCGGCTTCCTCTCGCGGAACTTCACCGGAACGGGCTACAGCGCCGTCGAGGTCACCGGCGCGAGCGACGACCTCGTTATCGTCCACGTCACCGACGAGGGCGTCGAGTTCGAGGACGTACCGGACCTCGAGCAGGCGACGGTCCCCGAGACCTGCGAGTACATCGCGGACGAACACGGCCTCGACTCCGAGCACACGGTCGTCGTCGGTCCCGCGGGCGAGAACGAGGTCCGTTTCGCCTCGATGATGACTTCGGAGGAGCGCGCCTTCGGCCGCGGCGGACTGGGCGCTGTTCTGGGGTCGAAGAACGTGAAGGCGATCACCTTCGACGGCGACTCGACTCACGAGGTCGAGATTCCGGCCGCCCAGATGGAGATCCACGGCGAGGCCGCCCAGGCCGACCACCCGATGAAGGAGTCGGGGACGACCTCCGTCACGGAGTACGCCAACATGGTCGAGGCGCTGCCCAGCTACTACTTCTCGGAGCTCTCTTTCGAGGGGATCGACGGCGTCAACGGCGACCGCGTCGCCGAGAAGAAGTACAAGAAGGGAACCTGTTCGGCCTGCGCGTTCGCCTGCAAACTGCCGACCAGAGACGAGGAATCCGGTGTCGAGACCGAGGGCCCTGAGTTCGAGACCCTGATGGCGTTCGGCCCCAACTCCGGCGTCGACGACATCGTCGACGTGATGAAGTCGAACCAGCTCTGCGACGAGCTCGGGCTCGACGCGATCTCGGCCGGCGACGCCGTCGCGGCCTACCTCGCGAGCGAAGACGAGTTCGGCAACGTCGATCTCATCCACGACCTCGTCGAACAGATCGCCTACCGCGAGGGTGTCGGCGACCGGCTCGCGGAGGGGATCGACCGCTTCCACGAGGACCTCGGCGTCGAGAACTGGACCGTCAAGGGAATGGAGTTTCCCGCCCACGACGGCCGCACCCTGAACGGCCAGGGGCTGTCCTTCGCCACCTCCAACCGCGGCGCCGACCACATGTACGCCGAGTTCTACCCCTACGAGTACCCGCTGGTCGACGCCGACGATGCCTTCGACAAGTCGGGTCTGGAGGGGAAGCCGCCGAAGGTCATCGAACTCGAGAACATCAACGCCGTCAAGGACAGCGCCGTCCTCTGTAAGTTCTCGCGGGATTTCGTCACCGAGGAGCGCTTCGAGATCCTCTTGGACGCCGACTACGAGGACCTGCTGGCACTCGGCGGCACCGTCGTCTCCCTCGAGCGCCACTTCAACAACCAGCGCGGCTTCGACCGGAGCGACGATACCCTCCCCTACGAGATTCCGGACTTCGAGGACGGCCTCGAGGAGTACTACGACGAACGCGGCTGGGAGGCCGACGGGACAGTCCCCGCCGAGCGCTTCGAGGACGCCGACTTCGACGCGGCGCCGGCCGACGACTGAGGGACTAGCGGGCTCCGCGACGGCGACTATTACGATTCGTCGTTTTCTGTTCGAAGTCGGCTGTTTCGCGACCGCGTTGCTGTCAGCGGCTGCGTCTTCGTCTCGAGCGCGATCGCTCGAGCGAGTGCAGCCTCACGACGCAAAACGGCACAGAGGGAGGCGGATCCCGCGGACACGAACAGAGAGAGGCAATCGAGGGTATCCGCGGGACGGTCATTCCTTCGACCGCGACGAGATGACTGTTCGTCTGTACCTGTCCCGCTATTGTAACTGCTCGAGGGCGGTGACCCGCTACCGGCCGTCGCGCGGATCGCCGTCCCCTCGCTCCGCTCGGTCTCGAGGCGGGTCCTCGCCGCCGGTCTCGTCCCAATCGTCCTCGTCGACCGATAGTCGATCGTCCCCGCGGGAGGGCAAGGGCGCGTCGTCGGCCCGCGAGGGGTGGATGTTGAAGTTGTTCCCGCGGTAGGGGTCGTCGTCCGGCTCGTAGGAGAGCTCGCTGCGCTCGAAGAGGTAGATGAAGAAGCCAAAGAGCGGGATGCAGAACGTGATCGCCGCCCACTTTGTCGGCGGCTCGAGGCCGACCCGTCCCGCGTCGTAGTAGGCGACGGCGGTGAGCCCGAGGTGCCAGGCGAGAGGGATCCCCACGATGATTGCCAGCAAGGGCGCGCTCATACTAGCCTCCTCGGACTCGAGCTATCTAAATACCCGGTCGTATGGCGGGTGCGAGCCATTTCTCTTCGGCGTTCGAGGCGTCGGTCGTTCGTGACAACCATCGCTCTGATGGCGCGGACTCGAGCGCGCTGGCAGTGCTATCTGTTCGACCGCGAGCGTTCCGAGTGGTGACGAAGAGGTAGTCTCTCTGCTACCGTGGCAACGGGGATCGCCACGTTCTCCCCAGCCGATTCGCTCGCTCCCATTGGTCGCTCACTCATCCATTGAAAGACGCTCCGCGTCTTCCAAGCCATTCGCTCGTACAACTCGCGAAGACCTCGCACGCAGTCACCGGCACGCCTTCGCAGTGCTCACGGCTCACTTCGTTCGCCGTTCACTTTCCGAGGTGCTCGCATAGCTCGCACCTCGCTCTACTCAGGCGCACCGTCAGCGCGCGCCACGGCACTGGATTGCTCTCGCTACTTGTCGGTTTGTCCGTCCGCAAAGAATTGCAGAATTCGAGCCGACCGACTCAGTTGGCGACGAACGCGTTAGTTGACGTCGGACTCGATCGCCGCGCCCTGACGCGACCACCTTTTGTCTCGCTCGTCAGTCGCGGTTCTCGGCCTTCGGCCTCCGAACCGCGCACTCCTCGCTCACAAAACCTGGACCAAAAAGCCCAGACGAACTGTCTCAGTTGACGTCGAACTCGATCGCCGCACCCTGCCCGAAGCCGACACAGAGCGTCGCCAGTCCGAGGCCGCCGCCGCGCTTCTGGAGTTCGTTGATCAGCGTGACCGGCAGGCGCGCGCCCGAGGCCCCCAGCGGGTGGCCGAGCGCGATGGCGCCGCCGTTGACGTTGAAGATTTCGGGATCGATGCCGAGTTCGTCGCGGGAGTACAGCGACTGGCTGGCGAAGGCCTCGTTGAGCTCCACGAGGTCGTACTCGTCGATGTCGCGGCCGTTGCGCTCGAGCAGGCCCTTCGTCGCCGGGACCGGACCGATCCCCATGACGGTCGGGTCGACGCCGGCGACGTTGTTCTGGCCGACCTCGGCTAAGATCTCGAGGTCGTGCTCCTCGGCGAAGGCCTCGCTGGTGATCAGCAGGGCGGAGGCGCCGTCGGAGATCTGGGAGGCGTTGCCGGGCGTGACGGTGCCGTCGTCCTTGAAGACGGTCGGCAGTTCGGCGAGTTTCTCGGTCGTCGTGCCGGGGCGAATGCCCTCGTCCTCGCTGACGGTGCCGTCCTCGGTCTCGATCGGGACGATCTCGTCGTCGAAGCGGCCCGACTCGGTCGCTTCGGCGGCGTTTTGCTGGCTGCGGGCGGCGTACTCGTCCTGTTCCTCGCGGGAGATGCCGTACTCCTCGGCGACCTTCTCGGCGGTCATCCCCATCTGGAGGTCGCCGAGATCGTACAGTTCGGCGAGTTTGGGGTGGATATGTTCGAAGCCGCCGCCCATCGGGACGCGGCTCATGCTCTCGACGCCGCCGGCGATGATGGCGTCACGGTTGCCGGCCGCGATGGCGTCGGAGGCGGAGATGACCGACTGCATCGAGGAGGCACACCAGCGGTTGATCGTCGTCGCCGGCACGTTCTCCCCGAGTTCCGACAGGAGAGCGATGACGCGAGCGAGGTTGTTGTCCTGCTCGCTGCGCTGCTGTGCACAGCCCCACATCAGATCGTCGATCTCGTCGCCAGAGAGTCCGGTCTCGGCCAGAATCTCGTCGATCAGCGGCACCGAGAGGTCCTCGCTGCGGACGTCCGCGAACACGCCGTCCTCTTTCCCCTGCGGGGTCCGTACTGCCTCGACCACGACTGGCGTCTGTGACATATACTACCGAACGTCCCTGACGGACTTAAATCCGGTCGAACTCCCGTACACGTTCGAACCGTTTACGCGCCGCTCGAGGCTCATATCCCGGTTTTCCACCGAAACGGTCGCGTGCCGATCGGTCTCGATTCGCGTTTCGTCGGGGCGCTGCCGAACTGACTCTCACGTCCGCGCGAGTCGACGGGAGTCAGTGCGGCCGGACCGCGATCGTCCGCCGACGCGAGGGTCCCCTTCCGAACGCTTATCTCGGATTGCTGGTAATACGCGGCCATGGACGAGGACGGACTGGACGCCTCCCGGTTCGCGGCCGACGACGAATCGCCCTCCCGAGCGGACACCGACCCCGAATCCGACGCGAGCGCCGACGACGCGGACGCGGACGGCGACGGACCGATGCCGAACGTTCCGGATCCCGACCCCCAGAAGAACGACGTGCCGGAGGACGTCCAGAAGTACGCCCGCTTTACGAAGATGGACGGCGCGCAGTACGACCGCGTCAACGAGTTCCTCCGAGACCGTACCTACGTCACCGCCCGCGAGTGGGCCATCGCCCGGCTCTGTTCCGACTTCCGGACCGAGACCGGCGTCGAGATGACGAAGATCGGCGAGAACCTTCCCGAACTGGTCCCCTTCATGACCGACACCTACACCCCGCAGGCGGTCAACCAGGCCCGGGCCTCCTTCGAGGAGAAGGTTCGCAAGGCGGGCGCGACCTTCCTCTACGGCGCGATGTGTGACTTCTTCACCGCCGAGGAACTCGACGACGTCATGTACGAGTCGACCGAGGTCGCCAAGTTCCTGCTCGAGGTCGAAGGCGTCGACCTCTCCGTTGAGGAGGAACTCGAGGCCGAGGAGCGCATCTCGAGCGTGATGCGCGAGGTGCGGGAGGCGAGCGAGGAGTTGCGAGAGCGAGAGGACGAGGAGTGACCCCGCCGTTCACGTACCGCCTTCCGCAGTAACGGACCGCCTGTTCGCTGTTATTCGCAAGCAAACGACTTATGCACGCCAGTAGGACGCGGTTCTCGTGACGCGTCTCGACGACCGCAACACCCGAAATTCGACTCGTCTCCGGACCGAGCGTCGGTCAGATTCCGGCTCGTATCGCGCCGTACGCCCGAGGGTACTCGTTGACTGATCGATCGCGAGTCGCCTCACTACGACGACAGTTCTTCGCACGCCAATTGTTAGTGTTACTATATGATTGCCACCTTATTCTGGGTAGAGAACCCGATACAATTAGATACTATGTTACAACACCAAGCCGGATGGCTACAAATACTACTGATGCAGCGAACCGAGGAGAAGACGACAACGGAGACGGAGCGGCCGAGAAGACGACGGGCGCCAGCGTGACCAGACGTCGGGCACTTCAGATGGGCGGAGCCGTCGGCGCGGGCAGTCTGCTCGGTGTCGCCGGATTCGGAACCGATACGGCAACAGCGGATTGCAGCCACCCGGACAGCATCGTTCACCTCGATTACGATGACTACGATAGCTGGGACGACGTCTACCGGATGTCGAACGGTGATCCCGACAATCTCACGCTCGTCTCGAACCCGACGGCGTCCGGGGAGAGCGCCCTGCAGTTGCGCGTTCGAGAAGACGCTCACTGGGGCCTGAGCACGCACTACGACTTCGACGACGGACTGTTCGAACTCAACGGACGCGTCAACTTCGCCCTGAACAGCAACTGGGCGATGCCCGGGCGCGACGCGCCGACGAACTGTCGCCTCTGGAACTGCGCGATCGCGAGGGGCGAAGGCAGCGCCGGCGGCGGTCGGCCCGACGGCACCAACGGCTGGAGCAATCGCATGTACGTGTCCACCAAAGACACCGATCCGGAGGGACCGTTCCACCTCCTCTCGAACACCTACCACATGGGCGACGGTGACGAGGGTATCGGTGACCACGATTATCTCGTCGACGGCGAGGAATACGCGCTCGGGTCGCCGGAAATCGAACCCGGCGTGTGGTACGAATTTGAGTACTACGTGCGCGTGAACACGATTACCAACGGCAAGGCGAACCACGACGGGGTCGTTCGCTACTGGCTCGACGACGACCTCGTTTTCGAGCGCAAGGACATTTCGTTCACGGAGGACCTCGACGACAACATCATCGACACGACCGGCCCCGTCGGGCACTACGGCGGACGGTACACCGCTCCGAAAAACCTCTATGCCTACTACGACGACCACTCGATGGCGCTGAACGGCGAACTCGAGTTCGAGTACGGCGGGTGCTGAAACGGCGGCGAAGATCCCNCCCCCCTACCAGTTTCGCACGTCGGCTTCCTCGAGAAACAGCGACGGATCGTCGTGGGAGAAACTGACCCAGTTCGCGGGTTCGGCGTCGGTCGTCGCCCCGGCCGCTTCGGTCGGCGTCACGTGAACGAACACCTCCTCCGTCGCGAGCGCCGTTTCGAACACCGATCGGGTCGCCTCGTCCTCGAGATCGTATCGCAGCGGGACGAAAACGGCGGTTTCGGTATCCTCGTCGCGCTCGACGACGAGCGCGATCCGCCCCTCGTCGTCCGACTCGGGCGGACGGTAGTAGATGTCGGCCGCGGTGACGGTCACGTCACCCCCGTCGATCAGGGACTCGACGAGGTCGTACTCCTCGTCGGAGACGCCGACATCGAAGCCGGTCCGTTCCTCGCAGTCGATCGGGACGACGGCCTCGGGTTCCAACACGATGACGTCCCAGCCGTTGTCCCGGAACTCCTCGGCGATGGCCGCCGCGTCCTCGAGGAGTTCCGTCCACCGCGAGGCGTCGTCGGTCGTCGTCATCGATCTCCCTCCGTCCGCGCTCGCGCTCGAGTCTCCATACTCGGGGCGGTGGACGGCGAGGGAAAAAACGTTGTCTCCTGGTTACTCGCTCGCCGCGACCGACTCGACCGCGACGGTCGCCGCGTCGCCGACCAGCGCGTCCTCGACGGCCGCGCGGACGACGGCGGGGTCCGACCGGCCGCCCGCCGACGCGACGGAGCCGACCGTGTCGGGATCGAACGGGACCTCGAGCGCGCCGTAAACGTCCTCGAGCACGGCCGCGAGCCGGTCTCGGTTCGCAACGAGGACGATCCCGGCGACGACGGCGGCGTCTTGGCGGATGCGCTGGGCGATGCCGGCGACCTTGCGGTGATTCTCGGTTCCGCCCTCGCCGCCGGCCGCCAGCGACAGCGAGTGCGTTCCGGGACAGAAGGAGTCATCGGGCTCGCCGCGAACGGGGTCGAGACGACCCTCGAGCGATCGGAGCGCGTCCTCGACGGCCGCCGTCGCGCGTTCGTACCGATCGTCGGTCCCGCGTCGGAAGTCCGCGACCGGTTCCGCGCGGGCGAAGGCGAGCGCCGTCTCGCCGTCGTAGGCGACCGCCCGACCACCGACGTCGCGCTCGACCGGCGGGAACCCGCGCGCTCGAGCCCGCTCGCAGGCGCGGTCGTATCCCTCGAGCCGCCGGTCCCGGCGGCCGAAGGCGACCTGTCGGTGGGGCGTCCAGACGCGCACCGCGGGCTCGCCGTCGGCGGCCGTCGAGAGGAGCCGTCGGCTGACCTCGCGGTCGGTCTCGATCGTCGCCGCGCGGCCGCGGAACACTCGCATCGTGTGTCGCGTCGATTGGACCCGACGGACCTAAACGGTCTCGCCGCGCAGACGGCGACTACGATGGCCGTGACGCTCCCCGCGGAACTACTGAAACAGTACCAGCGCTTCTCGCTGTACAACTCGCCGTATCCCGCCCACGACGAGGGGTGTGCGATCGATCTCTACCCCGGCACGCTCCGCGACGGGCGGACGAGCGCCGCCCCGAGTCCGGTTTCGGGGACCGTCCGCGAGACCCGCGCCGTCACCGCGCCGCCGAAGCCCTACGCGCCGGAGCACGATCACCTGATCCTGGTCGACTGCGACGGACCGGGCGAACTCGAGGGGCTGACCGCCCGGATCCTACACGTCGACCCCGTCGTCGAAGCCGGCGACCGCGTCGAATGCGGCGACTCGCTGGGCGAACTCGTCCGCGCGGGCTTTTTCGCGCCGTGGGTCGACAACCACCTCCACGTCGGCCTGCGCCGGCCCGACCAGAACCCCCACCGGGCGTCGGGGTCGCTCCCGCTCGCGCTCGGGATCGACCTCCGTCCGCTCGAGTGGGACGGGACCGGAACCGTCGCGTCGACCGGCGAGACCTACGCCGTCCTCGACGCGCCGACGCATCCGGCGCCGGGCGAGTCGTTCGTCGGCGTTCGAGCGGACGAAGGGGGCGTGCTCGACGGCGGCCTGCCACACTACGACGGCGGCGGCCTGCACCAGCGAGCGGGGACGGAATTCGAGACGGCCGGTGGCGAGGCTCGCGAGGATGGAGCGACGCCGGTCCGCCTGAACGGCGACCGCCTCGGCGTCGCCCGGGGGCGGACGATCGCCTGGGACGACGTGGTCGTCACGGTCAACGGCGAGCCGATCACCGGCCTCTCGCTGTTTTGCGCTCGGGACGCCGCCTTCGGGGCGAAGCTGATCTGTCCCGATCGACCGCTCGAGGTCGGCCAGCGGGTTCGGGTGCGGGTGCAGGCGCGCTCGAGCGCTAGAGAGTGACGGGAGCGTCCTCGAATCAATGAGAGAGCGAAGGGCAGACACCCGAGCGGTGATACGCGAAACGAACTGTTTTGCTACCGTGGCAACGCGGAACTGCCACTTCCTCCCCAGCCGATTCGCTCGGTCGTTCCTCCCTCGCTCATCCCTCGCACGATTTTGAACGGCTCCTCACTATCCGTTCGGTGCCGTTCGGCGCGCGCCACTGCGCAAAGATGGGGAAAGTAGGACAACGCGGCTATTATTCCTGTAACTGCTCGCCGTCGACGACGCGCCCGACGAACAGCGGCGTCTCGGTCGGCCGATCGCGGACGTAGAAGAGGAACGGGCGATCGACGGTCATCTCGACGCGGTCCGCGACGGCGGTGTCCTCCACGACGACGGCGGTCGCGGCCGCCGCTTCGGTCCCCTCCTCGTCGACCTCGACGAAGCTCTGGTGGATGATGTCGTCGATGAACAGATCCGATTCGGCGTTCTCGACCATGCCGCTGAAGTCAGCGCTGCCGCCGTCGAAGGCACGCTCCACCCCCAGTTCCCGCATGGTCTCGACGAGGCCGAACTTCGACTCGAGGCCGAACTTCGGAAGCGCGAGGTCGACCTTCGGCCGGGACGCCTCCTCGAGCATGATCGCCAACTCGTCGACGCCGAACGACGCCTCGAAGGATTCGAACTCGCCCTCGGCCGGGAGGACGACGATCATGCTCGTGTCGCCGTTGGCGTAGGGGAGTTCCACGAGCTGGTGGCCGTCGATTTCGGCGTAGCGCAGTTCCTGCGACTGGTGCATCATCTCGACCTCGGTCTCGCTGCCGTCGAGGCTGGTGAACGTCGCCGGCTCCGTGTCGGCGGGGTCGAAGTCGTGTTCCCAGGCGGCCAGGAAGTAGACGGCGTTCGTGAGGACGAGCCGGGTCGACTGGTCGACCGATCCGGCCGGCAGGAGGTCTTCGATTCGGTCGTTCGTTCGCTCCTCGACCCACGCGTTGATCTCCTCCCGGGCCGCCTCGGGGCTCCCCGAGAAGTCGGCGAGGTGGTCGCCGGCCTCGTAGTAGGCCTCGAGTAACTGGACGTAGGCGTCGTCGAAGTCGTGTCCCTCGTCGCGCCAGACGGCGTTGGCACTCGAGAGCCGGAACCCGAGGTCGCCCTCGCCGCCCTCGCTCCCTTCCCCTTCTCCCTCATTGCCCTCGTCGTCGGACCACTCCGGCGTCTCGACCGTTTCTCCGTCTGCGTTTCGCTGCTCGAACTCGCCCTCGAGGGCGCCGAAGGCGGCGTGGAGGGCCTCGCCCTCGAGATCGTAATGCAGAGCGTCGGCCATCTCCGCGGCGGTCTCGCCGCGAGCCCCCGCGTAGGTCATCGCCAGCGCGATCGAGACGCTGTACGGCGAGAAAAACAGGTTCTCGCCGGGCGTCTCCTCGCGAAGCCGTGCGAGGACGTCAAAGGAGACGGCGACGTTTCCGCGGATCTGTTCGGCGAGGCGGTCGGACTCGAGGTCGGGGTCGGTGGTGAGATCCAGTCGGGGAAAGTCGGGGGCGTCGCGGTCCGCGAAGAGCGCGCCGCTCTCATCGCCGCTTTCGTCGCCGTTCGCAGGATCCTCCCCGTCGGTCGAATCGCCGAGACAGCCCGCGGCGCCGGCGAGGAGGGTGCCGGTCAGGGCCAGCACGCGTCGCCTGTCAGCGGTCATACTCGAGTAGCCGTTCGCCGGGGATAAACACCTTCGGTAGACTCAAAGACGCTTTTGAGCGTTCAGAGCGGCCGTCACCGTCGCTCTCGATGGGCGTCTTTCGCCCGCTGATACGCGTCGTCTTCGCGGACGCGCTCCCAGTACCGCTCGAAGACGAGCGCGGCGGCGCGTTTCTCGCGGTCGGCCCAGCGCTGTGGCTCGCGTTCGTCGCCATCGGAATCGTACTTTCGACCGCCCGGGTACTTCGCGTAGCGCATCGCCCGCGTATACCCCATCTGGAGGTACTTCCGGGCCATATCCATTCCCGGGAACTCGTCGTTCTCCCGGTAGCGTTCGTACTCCTCGTAGATCGCCACCGCGGACTCGCGGGCTGCGTCCTCGTCGCGGTACGACCACAGCGGGAGCAGTTCGCTCTTGTACGGTTCGACTTTGAACACGCCCTGCTCGCCGCGGCCGATCTCGTACGCTCCGGGGTGTTCGCGGAAGTTGATGTCGTACTCGGGACCTTCGTCAGTCATTGCGTTCCCTCTTGGTCTGCCACCGAGCGCCATCGGCTCGAGGCGGTCTTTTTTGGCCCAGATTTTTTGCGTGAGCGGTCGCGGTCGTTGCGCGAAGCGCCGCGGACCGCGATCCCGAACGGAAAAAGGTGTGCAACGCGCCTTGCTCGCCGCGACCGATCTCGTACTTCTCCGGCCGGTCGCGGAAGTCGACGTCGTATTCGGGGCTCTCGTCGGTCACTTGGCTCACCGGCAGTTACGCTCGTTCTCGAGTAGCGACCTACACACCGTAGACGCCACGCTTGCGAGTCAAGTGAACTGTCGACAACGGGGACGGCGAGAAACACAGCGGTAAAGGCCGTCGGAGGGGCAGAAGTGGACATGGCCGAGGATATGCGGACGACGATGGAGCGGTTCGACGACCTCGAGGAGATGATTCAGTACTTCATCGACGAACACCAGGAGTTCCTCTCGTGGATCGGGACGCGCGTCGACGACGTCGGCGACGGGACCATGACGCTCTCGCTGCCCTACGACGAGAAACTGAGCAACACGCGGCCGGATACCGGACCGGACGAGCGAGCCGACATCCACGGCGGCATCGCCGCGACGCTGATCGACACGGCGGGCGGCCTCGTGCTCCGAACGAAACTGGACGAGCCGTTCGGGGCCCGGATCGCGACGATCAACCTGAACGTCAACTACCTCCGGCCCGCGACGGGCGATCTGTCGGCGACGGCGGACGTGATCAGGGTCGGCGGCAGCGTCGGCGTCAGCGAAATCACCGTCGAGAGCACCGGCCCCGACGGCGAAACCAAAGAGGTCGCGACCGGACAGGGCGCGTTCCGCATCTTCCGACCGGAGCGGAAGTGAGGGGCGTCCGCGCCCGAAACGAGGTCCTCCGACCGAGCGAACCGGCCGACTCGCACTCGAGGTCCGACCCGGGTTCGGCGTCGCGGCGGGGCTCTCAAGCGGTCGAGACCATCCAGTACCGGACGCCGAGGTAGACCATGACGATCCCGAATGTCACCGCGAACAGTATCGCCCCGTCCACGGCCGCGTAAATCAGCGCGACCGCGTTCAGCAGGATCCCGAACACGTACATCGTTCGGAGCCGGCGGGCGTTCATGCGACCTCACCCGCTCGCGTCGCGACCGGTCGCTCGAGTCGGTCGGCCCGAGCGAGTCGAACGTCACTCATACTACGCCGTTGGGACGGGACGTTGAAAACGCTCCCCTTCCACTCCCGCCTCGAGTCGGAGAGTCCCGTCCCGACTCGCCGTGCTCGGGGTTGGCCGTCCAACCGCCCGGTCACGCGCTCGCGAACTCGAGGTCGTCCATCTCGCGGACCTCGCCGAACAGCCAGCCGGCGTGGTCGACGGCGTACTCCTTGTGTTCGTCCTCGATGGCGCCGATGCAGTCTTCGACCATGATCGGCCGGAAGTCCCGCACGCCGGCGCTGCCGCCGGTGTGGAGCACGCAGACGTTCGCGAGCGTGCCGCAGATGACGAGGTCGTCGATCCCGCGGGCGTTCAGCCAGCCCTCGAGTTCGGTCTCGTGGAAGGCGTCGTAGGTGTGTTTCTCGACGACGTGGTCTGCCTCCTCGACGGGCAGTTCGTCGACGATCTCGGCCTCCCAGGAGCCCTCGNTGGTCGAACTCGTCGTAGTAGTGGGCGTCCTCGAACTGCTCGGGCGGGTGGACGTCCCGCGTAAAGATCACCTGCGCACCGGCCTCCCGGCCCCGCTCGACGAGGTCGGCGATCGGCTCGATCACCGTCTCGCTGCCGGGCGCGTACAGCGAGCCGTCGGGGTGACAGAACCCGTTTTGCATGTCGACGACCACGACCGCCGTGCTGTCTGGCTCGAGATGCATATGTAAACCTACGGATGCCTTCGTAAAAAGTTCGCGGCGGCGAGGACGGCTCTCGGGTGCCGGAACCGTTCCGATCAGCGGGCTTTTTGCGCTCGCCGCCGTACGGCAAACCATCCGCTCGCAATGAGGACCCCTCCGACGCGAGTCACCGCCGCGCTGGCCGTAGTCGCGGCGCTCGCACTAGTCGCAGTCGCGGCCGGCGCCGCCCCGCCGCTGTTCGCGAACGAGTCGCCCGACGGCGCCGACCGAGCCGACGATCCGACCACCGCGGAGACCGTCGGCTACGTCGAGGGCTACTGGTACGACGACGAGCTCCCGGTCGACGAGGGGGACGACGCCGTCGTCGAGGACGACGAACTCGAGGCGGTCGTTTACCGGTCGATGGCCCGGGTCGAGAAGATCCGCGGGCTGACCTTCGAGGACGACGTGCCGGTGGAGGTAATCTCCCGCGAGGAGTTCCAGTCCCGGGACAGCGCCTTCGTCGACTCGAACGAGAGCCAGCAGCGCGCCCGAAACGTCACCTACGAGGCGCTGTTCATGGTCGACGCCGAGACCGATGCGACGACGGAGCTCCGGGCGATCTACGGCGGGAGCGTCGAGGGCTACTACGAGCCCTCGACCGACCGGATTGTCATCGTCTCGAACACGCCCGACCGACTCGAGCTCGACGAGATCGTACTCGGCCACGAGCTGACCCACGCCCTCCAGGACCAGCAGTTCGACCTGTCGAACTACGAGCGCGCGACGATCGATCAGGAAGCGGCGGAGAACGGGCTCATCGAGGGCGACGCGATCAGCGTCGAGACCGAGTACGAGCGGCGCTGCGGGACGGACTGGGCGTGTCTCCCCGACGACGACTCCGGCGGCGAAACCCCGAGTAACTGGGGGATTTACCTGTCGCTGTATCAACCCTACAGCGACGGCCCGGCCTACGTCGACCACTTGCGCGAGTCCGGCGACGGCTGGTCGGCGGTCGACGACCGCTACGCCGATCCGCCGGCGAGTTCGTCGACGGTGATCCACCGCGAGGACCGCGACCCGGTCGACGTCTCGGTCGCCGATCGCTCGAACGAGTCGTGGCGGCCCCTCGAGGTCGGCGGCGAGGTCGCGAGGGAGACGGTCGGCGAGGGGACGATGGTCGCGATGTTCGCCGACGGCGCCTTCGAGCCGACTCGGTCGTCGGTGCTCTCACGCGAGGCCATGCTCGGCGACGACCCGACGACGTTCGACTACAACCAGTCGTACACGGACGGCTGGGCCGGGGACGAACTGGTCGCCTACGCCGGCGGGAACGCCAGCGAGGAAACCGGCTACGTCTGGGAGACCGAGTGGCGGTCGGCCGACGACGCCGCGGCGTTCGCCGGCGCCTACGTCGACCTGCTCGAGATCAACGGCGCCGACGCCGTCGAGGATCGGCGGAACACCTACGCGATCGACGACGAGGAGTACCCCGGCGCGTACGCCCTTGAGCGCGACGGCGAGACGGTGCGGATCGTCCACGGGCCGTCGATCGCCGCGCTCGACGGGCTCTCGGCGGGCGCCGCGCCGGCGGGCGAGGATTCGATCGAGTCGGCCGACGCCGACGACTCCGGCGAGGAGACGACCGACACCGGCGAGGCGGAAGACGGGAGCGAGGAAGACGATTCGCTGCCCGGCTTCGCCGTCCCCGGAACGGGCGCCGCCGTCGCGATCGCGCTGCTGGCGGCGCGAGCGCGGGCACGGCGGCTCGAAGCCGAGCGCGGCGGCGGGTCGGATTCGTCGCCGCGGACGGCGCCGGTTACCGCCGCGTCCCCGCGTTCGACGCCGTCCGGACCCGACGGTGGACCCGAGGAACCCGACGGCGGCCGTTCCGACCGCGGTCGCGCCTGAACGACGAGCCTTTGTCCCTGCCCTCGAAACCGGCCCTCGATGCAACGGAGCCGCCTCTCGGTGCTCGCGCTCGTCGGCCTGCTGCTCCTCTCGGGGTGTGCGGTCCCCGGCTCGCCCGACAGGTTCGACACGAGCCGAGAACTGGGACACGTCGGCGGCTACGCCCACGACGACACCTTTTCGTTCGACGGCGAGGAGACGCTCACCGAGTCCCAACTCGAGGCCGTCAAGTACCGCTCGATGGCCCGGATCGAGGTCGTCCGCGGGCAGAAGTTCGAACGCGACGTGGACCTCGAGGTGATCTCGCGATCCGAGTACCGAAGCCAGCGGAGCGGGTCGGAGTCGGCGTCGGCGTTTACGAACGAACTGTGGCGCGGGTCGTTCGTCGTCGACGGCGAGACGGACGTCAACGAGGCGATGGACGACCTCTACGGCAGCAGCGTTCAGGGCTACTACGTCGACGATCGGATCGTCGTCATCGCCGACGACGCAGACGAGATCCGCATCGACCGCGAGACGCTGGTCCACGAACTGGTCCACGCCCTCCAGGATCAGCGCTTCGGCCTCGAGCGCGACGGCGAGACGATCGACGAGCGGCGGGCCGAACTCGGCCTGATCGAGGGCGAAGCCAACTACGTCCCCCACCGCTACGCCGAGCGCTGCGGCGACGAGTGGCAGTGTCTCCCCGTCACGCCGGCGGCACCGTCCGAGGTCGGCGCCGAGCGGCCGTTCAACGTCGGCCTCTTTCTCTCGATCTACGCGCCGTACGCGGAGGGCCCGTCGTTCGTCGAGGCCCTCTCCGAGCGCGGCGGCTGGGCCGCGGTCGACGACGCCCACGACGAGTATCCCCCCAGCACCAGCCAGGTGATCCACCCCGACCGCTACCCGGACGACCGACCGGTCGACGTCGACGTCCCGGATCGCTCGAGCGACGAGTGGGACCCGATCACCGCCGACGGCGAGGTTCGGACCGAGACGGTGGGCGAGGCGACCCTCTTCGGGGCGCTGTGGGCCAACGGCGTCGTCGAGCGCTCGATCACGGAGGGAGCGACCGAGCTCTCGCCGTACAACTACTCCCATCCCGCGACCGACGGCTGGGCCGGCGACAGCTTCACCGCGTACCGCGACGCCGGCGGGGAGCGGACCGGCCACGTCTGGCGCCTCGCCTGGGAGAGCGACGCCGACGCCGAGGAGTTCGCCACCGCGTACCGCACTCTCCTCGAGGGCCGCGGTGCGGAGTCGGTCGACGCCGGATCGGATACTTATAGAATTCCCAACGGCGACCCCTTCGAGGGGGCCTACCGCGTGACCGTCGACGGCGACACCGTCACGATCGTCGGCGCGCCGACGGTCGACGACCTCGAGGCCGTTCACGCGCCGAGAGTGAACGCGCCGACTGCGTCGACCCTGTCGGACGTACCGACCGCGGCGACTGCACCAGCCGCGCCGAGCGAACCGGTCGCAACGGCCGCGCCACCCGCCCCGTTGCGTGCGGGAGCCGCGACAGCATCGACACCAACACCGTCACCGGCGCCGGCGGCGACGGCGTCCGCAGACGAGTAGCTTTTTTACTTCCCTCGGGAACTCACCGATATGTCAAATCCGTTCGGTACCGTCCCGGCAGAGGCCGTTCTCGAGGGGCGCGCCACCGACGCCTACTTCGAGCGCACCCGCGCCACGCTCGAGCACGCGGGGAAGAACCCTCACGTCGTGGCCGAGGTGACCGCCGACCAGTTTCCCACCGGCTCCTTCGACGTCTTCACCGGCGTGGCAGACGTCGCCACGCTGTTCGAGGGTCGGAACGTCGACGTCGACGCCCTGCCCGACGGCCAGCTGTTCGACGGCGGGCCCGTCCTGCGCATCGAGGGTCCGTACCTCGAGTTCGCCGAACTCGAGACCTCGCTGCTGGGATTCCTCTCGCAGCCGAGCGGCTTCGCGACGGCCGCCCTCGAGGCGCGGCTGGCGGCGCCCGATTCGCTGGTGCTCTCCTTCGGCGCCCGCCACGTCCACCCGTCGATCACGTCGACGGTCGAACGCGCGGCCCTGCTCGCGGGGCTGGACGGTTTCTCCCACGTCGCCGCGGGCGAGATTCTGGATCGCGAACCGGGCGGGACGATGCCCCACGCGCTGATGTTCTGCTTCGGCGAGGGCAACCAGAACGAGGCCTGGACGGCCTTCGACGAGGCCGTCGGCGAGGACGTCCCGCGGATCGCACTGGTCGACACCTTCTGGGACGAGAAGAGCGAGAGCCTGCTGGCCGCCGAGACGCTGGGCGAGGACTTGGACGGCGTCCGCATCGACACCACGAGTTCACGACGCGGGGACTTTCGGCACATCATCCGCGAAGTTCGCTGGGAACTCGACGCGCGGGGCCGCGAGGACGTCGACATCTTCTGTAGCGGCGGGCTCACCCCCGAGACCATCCGCCCCCTCCGCGACGTCGCCGACGGCTTCGGCGTCGGCAGTCACATCACCGGCGCCGACTCGGTCGACTTTAGCCTCGACATCGTCGAAATCGACGGCGAACCAATCTCCAAACGGGGCAAGCTCTCCGGCGTGAAGGAGGTCTACCGCACGCCCGACGGCGGCCACCACGTCGCGCTGGCCGACCGCGAGGCCCCCGACGAGGGCGAGGCGCTGCTCGAGCCGCTCGTCCGGGACGGCGAGGTCGTCCGCGAGTTCGACCTCGAGGAAGCCAGCGAGCGGTGTCTGGCCGACGCCGAGCGGGTGGGGTTCCATACGGAATCGGACTGAAACCCGTCGAAAACCGCAGTACTGATCAAGCGACTTAGTTCTCAAGTTGAAACTCACCTGCAATAAGAGTAGTTGAGGCCGGTTGTCTCAATGCATATGGTTCATCGCGGAGGTGGTTCGTTGGATCCCTTCCCGTCCGCTCAGTAGGCGTCATCGTCCGCTTATGCTCCCGAATTCCCCCTATGCTCTGAGTAGGGGATTGTTGGTTAGCTCGTAGCAGGGGCTGGAAGCTACAGCGGACAAGATTGGCATGGGCACACACCCAGGACTAGTTACATCATATTAGATGCTATTTAATAAATATTCATTATACCTTTTTATTGTTATTTATAATTTATTATTTTACGTAATTAGATATGTACGCGACTATTCCGGCGATACCAAATACTGATCCGACTGCCAACATTAGCGTCGATTGTGTACTCGTAGGAGAATATCCGAGACTCGGAAGGAAGCCTTCGAGTGCGATAATCACAGCCGCTATCAGTAAGAGTGTTACACGAGTATCCATTTTTAAGAGATATTTCCACTTATGTTATTAAAATGCAATAAATGTGGGGCTGGTTCGATCTAGAGACGGCCAGCGACCGCTGTCTGGCCGACGCCGACGCCTGTCTCTTATACACATCTCTGAGC
>NZ_AOIS01000011.1:0-84047 GCF_000337495.1 Haloterrigena salina JCM 13891 | reverse complement strand
GCGCTCGGTCGAGGGATGCGTCGCGAAGAGCAACCGCTCGAGGCGGCCGCCGCGGTCGCCGCTCGCTGCGGAACCGGCGGTTCCCGCCGCCGTCGCGTCGTCTCCCGGTCGATCCAGCGGGAGGATCGACAGCGACGAGATGCTCGAGGCCGCCCGGAGGTCTTCGGCAGGCGTCTCGTCGATCCCGTTCTCGAGGGTCCGCAACGCGCTGGCCAGCGCCGCCGGCGAGCCCGTCGCCGTTGCGGCGGTGCGGTCCGCGGCCAGTTCCCGACCCCGCGAGAGGACGGCGACGGCGGGCGTCGCGAGCGCGAGCGTGACGAGCGAGAGTCCGCCGAACAGGAACCAGAGGAGTCGCTGCGGCGCGGCTGCGATCCCCATGAGCGTGTAGCCGACGAACTTCCCGGGCGAGCGCCGCAGGAACGCGGTCGGCGACTCGGTCTCATCGGGACGGGCGAAGGCCAGTCGGGCAGCCTTCGATTTGAGCGCTCGCGCGAGGACGATCGGCGTCGCGGCGGCGGTCATCACCATCGCGTCGCGGTTCGCGACGTGGGCCAGTTCGTGGGCGACGACCGCCTCGAGTTCCGCGTCCTCGAGCGCGTCGATCGTCCCTCGCGAGAGGACGAGGTGGACGTTCTCGGGGCGGAAGCCGACGACGAGGGCCTCGGGCGCCGACCGATCGGAGACCGCGATCGTCGGGACCGGCACGTCGAGTTGCGCCGCGGCTCTGGTCACGGCCCCGTCCAGTGCCGGGTACGCGTCCGGCGGGACCGGTCTCGCGTCGGCGTGGGCCGCAACGGTGCTGACCCGCCCGAGTTGGACGCCGACGAAAATCGCGAGCAGACCGAGCGCGACCGCGCCCGCGACGATCGACGGGAGTGCGAAAAGCGACACGATGGCCGCGACGAGCCGCCAGATAACGGCGAGAAAGCCGAGCGTCAGGGTCGCGAGGACGAGCGTCGTCGCGATCATTCGGAGGCCGAGCGACAACCGAGGAGGGCCTTCACTCACTGTTTCTCGTTTCGAAATGAACACTGCTCGCATATAATGTTTTCAGGTGAGAGTGTTTTGACAAGCGACACGAACACCCGATCGCAGCGAGTCGACGCTCGATCCCACGACTGGGTGGAAACGATGCGGGGAGGCAGACGGTCGACGCGCCTCCCGCGGAGGGCCGAAGCGACGCGACGGCGGGGGACCGATCCGCTCTCAGTTCAGGTCGGCGCCGTCGAACCGCCAGTAGCCGATCGCCAGCGGGACGACGATCCAGACCAGCAGGACGACGGCGGCGAACCAGTCGCTCAGGTAGAACGGAAGGTCGCCGCTCACGCGGTTCGAGACGAGGAGGGTGTCCGGGTTCTCGAACGCCGCGTCCGGGATATCTTCGACGATGCTCTCCATCCCGATGATCCCCCAGATGAACTCGCTGGCGAGTTCGCTCGAGACCTGCCGGTAGGCGTCGAGGGGGTTCAGCCGGAGCAGGAGGAAGTACCACTCGGGGGCCTCGAGCCCAGGCATGCTCCCCTCGAGGAGGTAGTGAACGCCGGCGACGAGCGGATGCCAGATCAGGGAGAACACGACGTAGCTCCCGATCGCACCGCCCATCGCCTGCATCCGCGACGTGGACACCGCCGAGACGCCGACGGCGATGGCGGCAAACGCCAGTCCGAGTAGGATCGTCAGCACCGAGTAGCCGAGGTAGGTCCCCAGCGGGACGGAATCGAACATCGCCACCGCCATGCCGACGGTTAACGCGACCGTCAGGAGCGTCGCGACGAAGACAACGCCGAGCCGGCTGACGAACTTGCCGACGAAGACGTCCCACCGGCTGTGCGAGAGGCCGAACAGCACCCGCAGACTGCCCGACTGGCGCTCGCCGACGATCGCCATGTAGCCGACGATCAGCGAGACGATCGGGATGAACAACAGCCCGCCGATGTTGGTGACGGTGACGATCAGCTGGGTCGGCTCGACCTCCGAGAGGTCCTGGGTCGACGCGCTGACCGCGACCAGCGCCATGAGGAAGAGGAAGACGCCCATCACCGCCCAGACAAGCCTGGAGCGGATGGCGTCCTCGAAGTCCTTGCGGGCGATCAGCGTCGAACTCATCGACCCACCTCCGTTTCCGCGTCGGCGCGAGCACGATCCGGCCCGCTCGAATCGACGCGCGCGCCGCCGTCGGTTGCCCGGTGACGGGCCCGTCCCAATTCGTCGGACGACTCTCCCGCCTGGACCGAGTCCGCGTCGGTTCCGGTAAACGCCGTGAAGAGGTCCTCGAGCGTCGGCTCCTCGACGTCGAAGTCGACGATCGTCGCCCCGGAGTCGACGAGGCGATGAAGCGCTAGCGCCTTCGCGGCCGGATCGGCGTAGGTGACTCGGAGCCGTCCGTCCTGGCGGACCGTCACGTCGGTGACGCCGTCGATCTCGCCGAGGTCGACGACCGGCTCCTCCGCGACGTCGACGACGAGACTCGAACCGACGCCGGAGCGCTCGCGCAGGCCGGCGATGGTGTCGACGGTGACGAGGTCGCCGTCGTCTAAGATGCCGACCCGGTCGCAGACGGCCGACACCTGGCCGAGGATGTGACTCGAGAAGAAGACGGTCGTCCCGTCGGTGGCCTCCTCGCGGATGATCTCCTGGAACGTCCGGATGCCGTGGGGATCGAGGCCGCTCGAGGGTTCGTCCAGAATCAGCAGGTCGGGATCGCCGACCAACGCCATCGCCATCGCCAGTCGCTGGGCCATCCCCTTCGAGTAGTCGCCGACCGGGCGCTCGGCGTCCGCGCGGTCGAGGCCGACGCGATCGAGCAGCGCCTCGGGCGACTCGCTGCCGCCCTTGGACGCGAGAGCGAACTCGAGGTGGCGATACCCCGAGGAGCGTTCCCAGAGGTCGAACCCGTCGGGAAGGATGCCGACCCGATCGCGGACGGCGTCGGTTTCGTCCTGCGTATCGTGGCCGAGCACCGTCGCCGAGCCGTCGGTCGGGCGGATGAAATCGAGCAGGAGGTCGATCGTCGTCGTCTTGCCGGCGCCGTTGGGGCCGAGGAAGCCGAACACCTCGCCCTCGTCGACGGTCAACTCGAGCCCCTCGAGGGCCGCGTCGTCGCCGTAGCGCTTCGTCAGGTTCCTCGTCTCGATGGCCGCCATGGTTACCCCTCCACCTCCGGCCGCGCGGGGGCGAACGGACGCCCGTCCACGGACTCGGGACGCGCGCGCTCGGCGAGCGAACGTTCGGGAGCGGTTCGAGACGTCGTCGGTACCGGACTGCCGGCCGTTCCGGTCGCGGCGCGGCCGGCACGGGAGTGCGGATCGCTCATTGCGTTTCGAGCGTCGACCGGATCGATCCTATAAGGCGGTTCACAGTTGTCGACCCCTCAGCCGTGCCGAACGCTTATATAGGAGGAGCTGTCGGACCGCTTCAGCGGGCCAGTCCATCCTGCAGGTCCTCGAGGGCCGCGCGGCTGGACCGGCCGAGCAGGACGCGGCTGAACTGGCCGACGAGCCAGGCGAAGCCGTTGCAGATCGCCAGCGAGAGCAGCAACGCGACGAGGCCGACGGCCGAGACCGCGAGCGCTTCGGGGAGGGTGGTCACCTCCCATTCGGTGATCGTGACGGCGAACTCGGCCCCGACCAGGAGGTCGTTCCACGGCAGTTGCAGCGACGGCGTGAGCTGAACTGGATCACCGTTGGTGACGAAGCCGATATGGACGTTCGGATTCTGGTAGTACAGCGGCGTCAAGAGGAGCGTTATCGCGGTCGTGAACAGCATGACCAGCATGGAAAACGCCGCGGTTCCGATGGCGAACTTCGCGACGAGAAAGCCCATCGCCTTGTACGTCCCGGGACCCAACAGGAGCGAGCGAAAGCCGTCCGTCACGCCCCCGTCGTCGAGGAACGGATACTCCGGCGAGTCGATCTCGACCGAGAGCAGGTAGCGAGCGCTCGCGCGCTCGAAGGCCGCGAAGACGTGGCTGGCGAGGAACACCACCAGCAGGATCGGCGCGCCGACGAGGATCACCAACAGGCCGACGCCGAGAGAAACTCCCGTGACCAGGAAGATGAAGTAGAGGAGTCCGAGCGGGAACGCCAGCAGCAGATACAGCAGGTTCAGATAGGTCTGCGGACGAAACGGGCTCGTTATCGCCGTCCGTACCGCCCGCCGGGCGGTTCCGGGTGGGAAGCGACCGGATCGATGACTCACGTCTGATTCTCTTCGGCCGCCTAACATAAATCTTGGCGGATGACGAGACGACGACCCGGGTGCGGCCGTCGGCGCGCGCCGCCGCCGCGTTCCGCAGACGTCGCTCGCCCGCCTCGAGGGCCGCGCGAACCCGTTACGGATCCGAACGATTATTTCCCTGTCGAACGGGGTTCGAGACAGACGTGTCGTTTCGGCGACCGAAACTCCGCGGCGAGCCCGCGCTCGAGCCGGCCAGCCGTCGGTTTCTGTCGGTCGGAGCCGAGTCGCGGTTGCGACGGCTCGCTCGCGGGACGCGAGGGAGGGACTGCCGATGACGACCGGCGTCGATCCCGAGACCGAGGAGTTGCTCGCCCTCCTCGAGGACGAGTACGCGCGGACGATCATCGTCGAAACGTACCGCGAGGCCCGGCCGGCCGACGCCCTGAGCGACGCCTGCGACGCCGATCCGTCGACCGTCTACCGGCGCATCGACCGCCTCCAGGAGCGGGGGCTCCTGCGGGACCAGCAGCGGCTCGATCCGAACGGCCACCACTACAAGGTCTACGTCGCCAGCCTCGAGCACGTCGGGATCGACGTCACCGAGGACGGGTTCGACGTCGCGGTCGAGTACGCCGAGGAAGACGCCGCGGACACCTTCACGCGACTCTACGAGGAGTTTTCGGGATGATCGGGACCACAAGCGGGACGATCGGCGGGCTCGAGACGCTCCGCGGAGCGATCGCGGCCGTCGCGTCAAGGGGGCTCGCACCCGGGAGGCCTGCGTCGCCGGTGGGTAATCCCCTCTCGCTCGAATCGTCGCCGACGCCGCACCCGGGACAGGTCTCGGTCGACAGCGTCGGCGGATCGACGCCCGTCGTGCTCGCCGCCATCGTCACCTTCCTCGCGGCGACCGTCCTCGCCGTACTCGTCACCTACCGGTTCGTCGAGGGCTATCGCCGGACGAAGGCGCGGCCGATCCTGTGGCTCGCCGTCGGCATGTTCCTGCTCGCGCCGGGGCCGATGTTCCTCCGCCTGCTCGCGGGCAACGTCGCGGCGATTCCGCTCTCAGCGCAGTTGCTGGTGACGACGCTGTCGGAACTGTGCGGCCTGCTCGCCATCCTCTACGCCGTCTACACCACCTGACAATGGCACTCGAATCCATCACCGCGGTCGCGTCCGCCCTCACGGCAGTCGTCGGGCTGTTCGTCGCCCACCTCGCGTACCGCGGCTACCGGCGCAACGACAGTCGGACGATGCGAGCGCTCGCGTTCGGCATCGTCTGTATCGCCGTCGTTCCCTACGCGATCCTCTATCTTGTCGACCCGCTGCTCGGACTCACCGACGCCCAGAGCCTGCTCGCGGTCACCCTCTCTCACACCGTCGGGCTGGCGGTCATTTACCGCACGTTCGACCGTTGACCGGGAGCCGGACGTCAGACGGGTCCATCGACGGGAGTCTAACGTTCTCTCGGCCCCGCCAACACGTAAAAATATTGCGCCGAGTTGGCGGCCCACCAATCCGTTGACTCGTTATACGGACTGTCCGCCCATCCCCTCAAGTACCCACGATGTCGGACTTATCGACGATCGCTCGAGGGTGCACCACGGAACCGAACACCGGACCGGATCCGGACGAGAACCCGCTGCGCTGGTTCTTCGGCGTCCCGTTTCGTACTCGGACCTATCTGAACCTGCTGTATCTGCTGCTGGCGTTCCCGCTCGGGCTCCTGTACTTCATCGGGGTCACTACTGGATTCGCGCTCGGAGTCGGCTTGCTCATCACGCTGCTGGGGATTCCCCTCCTCGTAATGACGCTGATCGGAGCAACGATCCTCGCGGCGTTCGACGCGCGACTCACCGCTCGTCTCGCCGGCTTCGAGGCGCCCGTTCCCGAATCGCTCCGCGCGGAGAACCCGCGCAGCCTCTTCCGGGCCGAGGACGGGTTCCGTGACGCGCTCGAGGAGCTGGTGACCGCGCCGACGACATGGACGAGCCTCCTGTTGCTCGTCGCCAAGTTCTGCTACGGCGTGGTCGCGTTCACTGTCGTCCTCACCGCCGGCACCCTCGTCGTGGCACTCCTCGCGACCCCGTTTGTCTACTCCGATCCGACCATCAGCTACACCGTGGGCGTGTACGTCGTCGACTCGCTCCCCGAAGCCATCGCGGTCGCGAGTGTCGGCGTCTGTGGCGGATTCCTCGCGCTCCACGTGTGTAACGGACTGGCGGCCGTCGGTGGCTACCTGACTACCGCCTTGCTCGACGACGGTCTGTCACAACGAGATACCGACGCTATCGGTGACCGGCCGTAGCTCGAGGCACGAAGCTGTGAGCACAGCCGGCACTCGAGAGCGAAGTCCTCGAAAATCCGCGCGTCGATCGGCGACGCGTATCGCTTCCCCGTTTGCGTCCGACTCCCCTGTGATCGAGTCTACAGTTCCTCGATGCTGCCGTCGGCCTCCCGCTCGCGGAAGACCTGGCCTTCGAACAGCGTGACGACGACGTCGTCGTCCTGCCAGGCCGTCGGCGGCAGCCCCGCCTTTCGACAGGTCCGGTCGAGATACTCCCGGGCGCTCCAGTTGTTCTGGACCGGAACCGTCGGGTAGAGCCAGCCGCCCTTGCCGTTGCCGTCGATGGCGACGCCGTGGGTCCCCAGTTCGAGATCCGCCAGCGGATCGTCCGTCAGCACGACGTTCCTGACGGCACAAACCGAGACGGTGAGATTCGGCAGTTCGGAGGGGGTCACTTCGGAGCCACAGGAGTCCTCGCTGGCCGCTTCGATCGCCGAATCGACGATCACGTGGCCGAGCTGTTCCCCGGACCGGTAGCCGCCGGCGCAGCCGCGAAGGCTCCCCCGGCCGCGCGTCGACTCGAGACGAACGAACGCGCCGGTTCGCTCGTAGAAAGCCTCGCGCATACTGCCCGGTTGTTCTCGTTGCCCGTGTTGTACGAAAGATTCGACGGCTTCACGCGCGAGTTCGACCGCGCGTGCACCGTCTTCGTAGGAGAGGTCGACGCCCTGTCGCTGGGACATACAGATGAACATGGGAATGGTCGTCCTAAAACGCTTCCATTCGTTACGGTGCGCTTTTTGTACGTCGACCGGGGGACTTATTCGGCCGACGGGCCTACCTCGAGTGGGAGAGAGAGTCCGGCCGCCGCGATGGCCCCGCCGGCAACGGCGCGGCCACCTACCGTTGGCCACCTCTCCGAGGTGCCCAACGCACCTAACGTGGCCCATCTCTTCGAGATGCGCCACGCCCGCGAGGAAAGTCCCCCCACCTGTTCGGGCAGGTGACCGGACGCAAGTCCGGAGCGGGAGACCGCTGGCTCTGGAACAGAAACGACACGTCTCGGCCCGACCGATGATGCGCGCGAACCCGACCGAGAGGAAGGGGAGTTGACCCGCTGAGGAAAGCGTGGTCGCGAAGCGACCACGGTACGCGAGGCGGCGCTCGCCGCCGAGTCGTGCGGTCGACAGCACGCGGTTCGAAACCGCGAGTCACGCCCGTCGTGACCGACCGCACAGAGACGGCCGAGGACCGATGGAACGGCGAACCCTCACCGGTGCAAGTCCGCGCCGTGGTAGCCCGAACGCCCCGCGGTTTCCGCGGACGGCGCGGACGCTCAGCCGAATGCCGGATCGAACAGAAGGGGGCTTACTCCTCTCACCCGTTTTCGCACTCGAGTGGCGACGCGACACCAGCGCCGTTTTCGGTCGCGTTCTGACGCGGCACGCACGTCGAGTAGCCCAAGCGACCGGAGAACGGTTTTTCGACGCAGGTTCGTAGAAAGAACGGAATTTCGTCTTCGCACGGTCGCCGCCATCGGGTGCTGAAAATGCTTAGTCGACGAATCGGCGCCGGGTTCGTTCTTTTAACAGCGCTGCTTCTCGCCTCCGTTCTTCTTTTCCTCCTTTTTCTTCTTCTTTCCGTTCTTGTCGTCGCCGGTGCCTTCGTTAGTCGTGCGCGCTTCGGTCAGTTGCACGTTCTCGTTCACCTGGTAGTTCAGCTGCTCTGCCACCGCGTCGCCACAGTCCCTGGCGAACGCGACCGCGCCGAACTGCTCGTTGACGTTCAGCTGTTCGACGAACTGTAACTGGTCGATGTCGACCTCGGCGACCTGCTGGGAACTCTCGCCGTTCCCGGTCTCGTAGGCGACCGCCCACGACTCGTCGCCGTTCTCGTCCGTCCCGGTCACCACCGCATTCGTGCTGCAGTGGGACTTGTCGACGTTCAGTGCCTCCGCCGACGCGACCTGCGCGTTGAAGTTCCCCTGGTAACTCTCCTGTCGGGCCGTCGCCTGACTGTCGTCGATCCCGACGGCGATGGCTGCGTTCTGCAGGTTGATGTTCTCTTGCCCGACGCTCTGTACCTGCGTGACGTCGGCCGACGCCGCCTGTGCGTTCGACTGCTCCGCTCCGGCTTTCGAGCGGGTCAGCTTCTCGTCCGAAACCGAGCCGACCATGTCGGCGCTGGCGGTGACTTCATCGACGGATTTCGAATCGAAGTCGATCGCGGCGGCGTCGGCGACCTGCTCGTTCAGGTTACCCTGCGAACTCACCTGGAACGCCTCCGCGACGCTCCCGCTGCCAACGGCGATCGCGATGGCGACGCCCTGTTCGCTGACATTCAGCTGCGAGACCGTCTGGGATTGCTCGACCGACGCGTCGGCCTCTTGACGGTCGCCGTCGCCGATGTTCGCCGCGACGGCGTCGGCGTGCTGGTAGTTCTCGTTCGTCTGCGAACTGCGCTGGTACGCCCGCGATCGGCTCCCGTTCGCTGCGATCGCGACCGCGGTGTTCTGGCTGTTGTAGTTGTACTGGTCGACCTCCTGGCTCTGATCGATCGTCGCCTCGGCCGACTGCTCGCTCTGATAGGCGTCCTCGCCGACGACCAAGCCGGTGAACTCCCGACACTCGGTCTCCTCGGCGAATATGACGTACACCTGCCCGACGCCGGTGAACGTCCGGTCGGTCGTCTCCTCCTCGACGGTTACCGACTCGGCACTCCCGGCCTGGGTGTTGGTATTGTTCTGGTCGACCTGCTGTGCCGCCGTCGCCTCGCCGCCGTCGATCGCGATGCTGACGGCGTTGCCCTGCTGGGAGACGTTGAGCTGGGAGACGTCCTGGTACTGGATGACCTGCGCGGTCGAGCTCTGGGACCCCGCGGCGATCTCGTCCCTGTGCGCTTCGACCCACGAGTCGAGATCGGCTTCGGACGAGTCGGCTCCGAAGACCAGATACACGCTGTCGCCGTCGACGTCGCGGGCGCCGTCCGCGTCCGCGTGTGAACGGCCGGTACCCGTTACGAGGGCGCCGGCACCGAGTCCGGTCGCTGCGATTCCTTTGAGGTAGCCTCTTCGCTTCAGTCCGTCCTGGTTTCCGTGATTGTCAGCCATGACGCAATTGGGCAGATGATAATTTCGTATTCTGTTATTGACAGCCACACAGCAATAATTAACTCTCTACCATATCGTTGCAAAATTGAAACGATACCCCGTTCGCCGTTGTATACGCCTCTCCGGGCCGTTCGGGGACGCGGTTCGAGCAGCGGATGATCGAACGTGGACAATCCTCGAGTCGAGTTCGTAGAATAGCGCCGCGGCCGCGCGAGTCGGATTCTTCGCAATCCGGGGGAACGAATCTATTCGGCGTCTCCGGCCGATGGCGGAACACTCGATTTCGTCCGGATCTCGTTCGAGCCGCCTTCGGTACGCAGTTGAGTTGTACCGAACTGACTACTCGCGTCTATCGTAGAAACAGCGGCTGTCACGTAAACAGCGGCTGTCGCGTGGACGTCACTGGGACTCGAAGTCCCCGACCATCTGCGGCACGCAGCCGACCTCCGGTTTGATATACGCACAGTGGTCGCCGACGGTGTCGGTCACGTCCACGTCGGTGTAGTTGTCCGGCGTCGTCCCGCTGTCGTCGGTGATCCAGCCGCCGCTGCAGTCGGCACCGCCACAACCCAGTCCGCTCGAGAGCGACTGAATCTCGTAGCCGTAACAGACGCTGTCGTCGTTCTCAGAGTGATAGTTGAAGACCGCATCGGCGCCGGTCTCGATACCGTAGGCGAATTCGCCGTCCGTACAGACCGAGTCGTCGGCGGCGGCCGCCCCGACCAGCGCGACGCTGTCGACGGTCGCGTCGTCGCCCAGTACCGCCAGCGCCTCCAGACAGAGCCGGCCGCCCAGCGAGTGCCCGACCAGTCGAACCGTCGCCTCCTCGAGGTCGATGCGGTCGGTCGCCAGCCACGATGCCAGACGCCGCCCGGCCGTCTCGGTCGTCCCCTCGGCCTGCCAGTAGTTGAGGGTATCCGAGGCCCACGACGCAGCGACGACGCGGCCGTCGTACTCGGCCTCCTCGAAGGCTCGCTCGAGGGTGTATGCCTGATCGGTGCTGGTCTCGCGGCCGAGCCAGCCGTGGACGAAGACGACGACCGGGTCGTCTCCGAGGTCGTCGACGTTCGTCGCCGTCGGATTGCTGCTGGTGAGGTCGATCTCCGGATACTCCGCGGGGGCGTCCAGCCAGTCGTCGCAGCCGGTAATGCCTGATGCCGAGGCCGACCCCGACGCGCCGGCGAGTCCGGCACCGCCGATCGCCGTCGCGGCCGTCGTCTGCAGTAGTCGCCGCCGACTCGTAGTCGGCGATTCGATCTCGTCCGTTTCCGCCGCATCGGTTTCGTCCGCGCGATTTCGATCCATGGATCCCACGACCATCACGCAGGTCGGTCGCACGTCGGGACCGGATCCCCGTACCAGGCGTGCAGGCACACTCCGGTGTCCGAAGTGGTAGATCGGTGCCGTCATCGCGGTCCGGCCGTGCGAAAGAAATCGAATCGGGGCGGTCGTCGGGGTCGATGCGGCCGAGTCACGGCGCCGGAGCGACGCTGACGATCCGGGAATCGGATCTGTTCTCGCACCTGACCCGGACCGGGAAGACGTCCCTCGTCTGAACCGGGTAGGTCCTGTAGCCGAGCGTCACAGTGGTGCTCTGGTTCGACGCGAGGGACACGTACCGACTATCGACCTAATCCGGATCGTTACCGACGATCAGCCGTGCGTTCCCGCGCAGTCGCGCGGATCCGTGATTCGTGATCCGTGCCGTGAGGCGGAACACTCTCCCCCTCGAAGCGGTTCGTTCGTGTTGATGATCCGTACCGACGGGTACCTGTGTCGACCCGCCGCGGTCGACGCGCCACCGAGGCCGGTGAGCGCCGCTCCGAGGGCGCCCGCGCCTTTCAGGAGTTTTCTTCGGTCCATGGCCCAGTATGATGTTTGTTACCATTTACCATAATCTCATTCGGCGTCGGTTCGACGGGCCTGAACTATTTCACCCTTTGAACGGCGGTCGCAGCCGCGAGGTTCGAGCCGAGTCGACCGTGCCGGCGGATCCGGTCCCTCGTCCGTCGTCACCAGCTGGACCGTCCGGCGTTCGAACTGCTCGGTTCCATGACCGATGCGAGACGCGGTAGAGTGTCCGATTTCGCACCACACACGCCTCGTTTATCGGTTGCAACTGCGGAACGGTCTTCGTTCTAATCAGTTCTCGCGAGAACCGGACACCTAGATTCAATCGGTCGCGAGTGGGACGAGCGAGGGATGAACAGCACACTCGGGGAGACGGACGCCGAATCCGTCGACGTCGTGAACTTCCTGACTCAGTCGCCGGTTCGGGTCGCCATCCTGCAGCGACTCCGCGAGACCGACCGCCTGACCAAGGCCGAACTGCGCGAGGAGGCCGACGCCTCGCGGGTAACGGTTCAGCGGAATCTCGACGCGCTCGAGGGGCGGGAACTGATCCGCTGTCGCGTTCGCGAGTACGAGATCCGACCGTTGGGGGAAGTCGTGGCCGAGGAACTCGACAGACCCGTACGCGCCCGTCAACCGCCACATCGAGGCGATGGAGCGCGCCGACCGATTTCGGTGTCTGCTCCCGGCGATCGGATTGCCGGCGCTGACGGTCGCCCGCGAGCGCGTCGTCGAGCACGACAGTCCCAGGAGGTCGTCCACAGCGCGACCCTCGAGTCGACGCTGCGGTCCGAACCCGAGTACCGGGAGCTGGTCGCCGAGATTCGGGCCCACGAGGCGTGTACGATGCGCGTGGCGGACCGCGAACTCACCTACTACCTCGGCCTCTTCGACGATGTCGTCCAGATCGGCGTCGAGGACGATGACGGGATCCCCCGCGCGCTGGTCGAGACCGACGCGGCCGAAATCAGAGCGTGGGCAGCGGAAACGTACGAGCGCCACCTCGAGCAATCGGCGCCGCTCTCGCTGTGAGTCTTCGGCGCAATCTGTGTGCATTTAGAAAAGCGTCCTGACGGAGTCAAACGCGAGCGCTAGCGAGCGTTGGGCACGTCAGAACCGAACGCAAAAGCGAGTGCTGAACAACGTAAAGCACTCGCGATAAGTGAGCGTCCTGACGGAGATTTGAACTCCGGTCCCTGGCTCCGCAAGCCAAGAGGATAGTCCACTACCCTATCAGGACTCATCTCTACGTAACCGGGTTACCATTAAAGCACTTTCGAAAGCGACCGGCTCCCGCACGACAATTTCACGCACGACCTGCTTGTAAACGGCTGTCTCTCGAGATCGGACAACGATAGCCCAGCGTCCCGTCGCCCACGCTGACGTTTATATTCGATCGGGCGCCCAACGGGAGCTATGACCTGCCGCTCGAGTGCCGTCGACACGCGACCCGAGGCCGCCGTGCCGGAACGATCGAAATCGCTCGATCGAATCGGTAGTACCGCCGTACTCGTCGGCCGTCGACCCGCACTGGGACGCCGAATGAACAACGCTTATGCGCGGCCTACCCATGCACGAACATAGAATGAGCGACATCGAGGGCGTGTACGAAGACCTCGAGGCCGACGTTTCTCTCGAGGAGTTTCGCGAGGCCGTCGAGGCGAAAGTCGAGCAGATGGGCGGACTCGCGGACGAGGAGACGGCGGCGATGCTCGTCGCTCACGAGATCGGCGAGAGCGAGGTCGGCGGTATCGCCGACATCGAACCCGGCATGGAGGAGGCGAAGTTCGTCGCCAAAGTGCTCTCGATCGGCGACGTGCGGACGTTCGAACGCGACGGCGAGGACGAGGACGGCCGCGTCGTCAACGTCGAGGTCGCCGACGAGACCGGCTCCGTCCGGGCCGCCTTCTGGGACGAGCACGCCGAGGCCGCCACCGAGGAACTCGAGGAGGGCCAGGTACTGCGAATCAAGGGGCGTCCCAAGGAGGGCTTTTCCGGGGTCGAGGTCAGCGTCGACGACGTCGAACCGGATCCGGACACAGAGATCGACGTCCAAGTTTCGGACACCCACACCGTCGAGGCCCTCTCGCTCGGTCTCTCGAACGTCAACCTCGTCGGGCTGGTCTTAGACACCGACAGCGTTCGAACCTTCGACCGCGACGACGGCTCCGAGGGGAAGGTGTCGAACCTCGTCCTCGGCGACGAGACCGGCCGCATCCGCGTCACGCTGTGGGACGAGCAGGCCGACCTCGCCACCGAGTTCGACCCCGGCGAGACCGTCGAGGTGATCGACGGCTACGTCAAGGAACGCGACGGCAACCTCGAACTCCACGTCGGCAACCGCGGCGCCGTCGAGGAAGTCGACGAGGAGGTCGAGTACGTCCCCGAGAGCACGCCGATCGAGGACCTCGAGATCGGACAGACCGTCGACATCGCGGGCGTCGTCCGCTCTGCGGACCCGAAGCGGACCTTCGACCGCGACGACGGCTCCGAGGGACAGGTTCGAAACATTCGCGTCCAGGACGCGACCGGCGACATCCGCGTCGCGCTGTGGGGCGACAAGGCCGATATCGACGTCGGGCCGGGCGACGAGGTCGCCCTCGGCGACGTCGAGATTCAGGACGGCTGGCAGGACGACCTCGAGGCCTCCGCGGGCTGGCAGTCGACGATCACGGTCCTCGAGTCCGACTCCGGCAACGCCGGCGGCGAGAGCGCCGCGGACGATCCGAGTAACGAGAACGCCGGCCTCTCGGCGTTCGCCGGCGACGACGGCAGCGAGGCAGGCGAGGACGAAACCGGGGCGAGTGCCGCCTCGAGCGACGAGTCCGACGACGCCGGCGGCGCCGAGGGCGCCGAAGCGGACGAGCCGACCGACGGCGAGGAACTCGAGTTCACCGGCGTCGTCGTGCAGGCCGGCGACCCGGTCGTTCTGGACGACGGCGAGTCGACGATGAGCGTCGCGACCGACGCCGACGTCGGCCTCGGCGAGGAGGTGACCGCCCGCGGGATCGTCCGGGACGGTCGCCTCGAGGCAAACGACGTGTTCTGACGCCGCGAGCAACCTCATCGGACGTCTAGGAAAAGCGTTAAGGGACTTTGCTCCGCCTAGCATGGTATGAACGTCGAACTCCCGTTCGCCCCGGTGGACACGATCATCCGGCGGAACGCGGGCGATCTACGGGTGAGTGCCGACGCGTCGAAGGAACTCGCAACGCGGATTCAAGAACACGGGAGCGAGCTCGCGATCGACGCCGCCGAGCAAGCGACCCGAGACGGGCGCAAGACGCTGATGGCCCAGGACTTCGGCGTCGAGACGGTTGTCGACAAAGACGGCCTCGAGCTTCCGGTCGCGCCCGTCGACCGCATCGCCAGACTCGAAATCGACGACCGATATCGCGTCTCGATGGACGCCCGGGTGGCGCTGGCCGACATTCTCGAGGACTACGCGGACAACGTCGCTCGGGCGGCCGCGACCCTCGCGCGCCACGCCGACCGCCGGACGATCACCAACGACGACATCGAGACGTACTTCTCGCTGTTCGAGTGAGATGCAGTTTGGCTACAGCGAGACTTGTCTCGCACACGATCCCGGTTCGCGCCACCCGGAGTCGCCGGACCGGCTCCGCGCGATACGGGAGCGACTGAAGAAGAAACACGGCGTCGAGTATGTCGAGGCGGATCCCTGCGATCTCGACCGACTGGCGGCCGTCCACGAGCGGGAGTACCTCGAGTCCGTCCGGGAGTTCTGCGCCGACGGGGGCGGCAACTGGGACCCCGACACGAGCGCGGTCGAGGAGACCTGGGACGCGGTCTGCCAGAGCGCCGGGCTCGCCTGCTGGGCCGTCGAGGCCGCCCTCGAGGGAGCGACTGGTCGTCGGACGCCGTTCTCGATCGGCCGGCCGCCGGGCCACCACGCCGTCTACGACGACGCCATGGGGTTTTGCTTCGTCAACAACGTCGCGGTCGCCGCCCAGCACGCCCTCGATTCCGAGGAGTACGACGTCGATCGGGTCGCGATCGTCGACTGGGACGTCCACCACGGCAACGGGACCCAGGACATCTTCTACGACCGCGACGACGTCTTCTTCGTCTCGCTCCACGAACAGGGGCTCTATCCGGGCACCGGTGCCGTCGACGAGACCGGCGAGGGAGCGGGCGAGGGAACCACGATGAATATTCCGATGCCGGCCGGCACCGACGACCGCGAGTATCTCGAGGCGGTCGAGGGGCCGATCGGCCACGCGCTGACCGACTACGATCCCGACCTGCTCCTGATCAGCGCCGGCTTCGACGCCCACCGTCACGATCCGATCTCGCGCATTCGGCTCTCGACGGAGGCCTACGCCCTGATGACCGACCGATTCCGGACGCTGGCCGACGAGACCGACGCCGCCTTCGCGTTCATCCTCGAGGGCGGCTACGGACTGGACGTCCTCGCGGACAGCGTCGCCATCGTCCACGAGACCTTCGACGGCCGCGAGCCGATCGAGCCCGACTCGGAGTTCGGCGAGAAGGCCGAGTCAGCACTCGACGAGGTTCTCGAGGAGCACGGACTGGATATCGACCTCGGGGACTGAGTACCGGCTCCTCGTTCGAAAAGACGCACCCGCTCTTCTCGCGGCCGCGGTTCGGGGTCAGGGTCGCGGCTCGAAGTACCGCGCCAGCTCTCGGCCGAACGCCTCGCACAGCGCCGCGATCTCGTCGCCGACCAGCACCTCGTACTCCTCGGTGAGGGCCGTCTCGACGTGGGCGCCGAGCCCGACGTCGAAGAGTCGATCGCTCTCGAGGAACCCGCGAGCCGTGGTGAACTCGCGGGGGCGTTCGGTGACGTAGCGGTCGCCGTCGATGAAGGGCCCGTAGGCGTCGGGATCGTCGGCGTAGGCCTCGTAGAACCCGTCGGCGTGACTCCGGACGTGGATCGGCGGCCCGTCGTGGCGCTCGACGGCGGGCCGGTCCGCGACCGCGAGTTCGGCGACGATCACCGCGGCGTCGTCGGCGAACGTCGTCGCTCGGAAGACGTCGAAGCCGCGGTCGTCGAGGCCGGTCGTGATCCCCTCGAGCGATTTTCGAAGCTGCGGGTAGAGCTGATCCTCGACGAGGTCGGGCGCTTCGAACCGGACCGCGACCGGCGTGGTACCCCGCCGTTCGAGGTGCGCGTGCAGGGCCGTCTCGTCGAGCGAACCGGGGTCGTCGGGCTCGAACACCTCGGTGCGGGGAGTATCGAGAAACCTGCGAGCGTAATGCTGGAGGCGAGCGACGTTCTCGGCGGCACAGACGGCGGCGACGTTGCGTTCGGGATCGGTAGGGTCGATGACGACCAGCGGATCGTCGAACGTTTCTTGGCCGTGGTCTTCGGGATCGAGTTCGACCGGCGGCTGCCACTCGGCCGCGGCCTCGAGCAGGCCGCGAAACCCGCCGTACTCGACGACGAGGAGTTCGGTGAGGTAGCCGCTGAAGCCCCGCGTGCGGAGGTCGCTCCCGTAGGCGCCGATCCCCTTGAGGAACTGCTTGGCGAGCCGGACGTCGGCGGTCAGTTCGTCGTCGAGTCGCGCCTGTAAGTAGCTGGTGTGGAAGGGCGTTCTGTCGACGGCCGATCGAATTTCCGTCGCCGACTCGAGGCGGAAACACGGGACGACGTCGATGTCGAACCCCTCGACGGTCCCCTTGACGTAGGGGTGTTCGGCGTACTCCTCGTGGCCCTCGGGGAGCGTTTCGTGGCCGACCTCGAGGCCGTAGCGCTCTAAGGTCTCGCGGTCGAGTTCCGGCGGGAAGCGCACGAAGATGTCGATGTCCCGATCGCCGCTGATCCAGGTGTCTCTGGCGGTGGAGCCGACCTGCATCACGTCGGCGTCGGGACAGCGCTCGGTCGCGGCGGTCTCGGCGCGCTCGATGAGTCGGTCGGCGACCGTCCGGAGGCGGTCGCGCTCCTCGGCGTCGGGTTCGATCCGCTCGCGAACCGCGGCGACGACCGCCTCGAGGTCGTCGCGCCCCCCGTCGGTACGCGAGCCGTGCTCGTCGAACGTCCCGCTGGTCCCGTGCTCGTCGCTCTCGGCGTCCTCCTCGCTCATCGGATGGGGCTACTCGAGCGGTGCGTGAAAGGGTGTCGAACCGCCGGAAGCGAAAACGAAAGCCCTATCAAATACACCCGGCTATCAGAAGATGAGCCGAAGTAGCTCAGATGGTAGAGCACCTCGCTGTTAACGAGGTTGTCCCAGGTTCGAGTCCTGGCTTCGGCGCTTTTTCAAACACTACGCTCGAGGAGCGGTTGCTCTGAGCGAACTCGATGAGAAAAACAGCGAGATGGGCCGGACTCGAACACGCGAGTCGCAGGCCCGGGAGCGAACGCAGTGAGCGACCCGGAACGTCTCGCACCTGTTCGAGTCCTGGCTTCGGCGCTTTTTCGAACACTACGCTCGAGGAGCGATAGCGTTATTCGACTCCGAGTTTCGTAAGCGCGACCGCACCGGATTCGAACGCACAGCTCGCAATTTCGTCTCCGCGGCCTGTTGTTTATATCCGATCGAGCGGCCAGATCGTCCGTGCCGGACCGAACCACGTGTTACGAGAACCTCGAGCAGCCACAGAAGCGCGGTCGCGCGACCGAAGCGATCGTTCGGGCAGCGTTCGCGGTACGCGATATTCCCGTTCTCGTCCCGACCGCAGACGAACCGTACGACCTCGTCGTCGAGGCCGGCGGGCAGTTCCACCGCATTCTGTGTAAGACGGCCTATCGAAAGAGCGAGGGGACGGTCGCGTTCGGAACGGTCGCCACGAGGCATGGCAACGATTACAGCCGCGAGGACTACCGCAGACGCGCGGAGTACTTCGCGGTCTACGATCCGATTACCGACTCCCGATATCTGGTTCCGGTCTCGGACGCGACGGACGGGAAGATGGAGCTTCGATTCCGCGAGCCGGACAAGGGGCGGCGGGCCGGAATCAACTGGGCGGGGGACTACCTGCTCGAGGAGCGACTCGCCGACCTCCGGCGACCCCGATAACGATAGCGGTCAGTCTCAGCCGTCCCGGAGGTGGCCGATCGAATCCAGCGGAGCCAGCGAGTAGTCGACGCGATCGACGGCCTCGATCGCGCGGAGGGTGCCGACGAACGCCGACAGCGTCTCGAGGTCGCCCTCGAGGACGAACAGGTCGACGCAGTATCCGGGTTCCGACCGCGGTTCCGGTTCCGATTCCGAGTCGCGGCTCGTGTCGCACGACGGACAGCCACAGCCATCACCGACGTGGCCGTGGTCGTTCGAAGCGACGATGTCATCGTACTCGTGGCGCAGTTCGGTCACGCGGCGTTCGACGCGCTGACTGCCAAACTCGTAGAAGACGCTGACGACGCCAGCGAGGGGTCGGCCCTCGAGGCGGTCGTCCTCGAACTCCCCGAGTAGCGTCCGCGCGCTCTCGCGGACGACCTCACTGCGGCCTGTGTAGTCGTGATCGTCGGCGTGGGCGTCGAGTCGATCGATCAGGTCTGCAGGCATCGAGACGCTAACGATGGGCATTGCTGATATGAAAATAGGATAGAGACATAATAGTATTTGTTATGATTGGCGCACTGGTTGCATAATAGCTAATATTATTAACCCGTAAAACCATATTCACAATCGACTCATGACCGACCGCATTCCCGTGACCGTCCTGAGCGGCCCGCTCGGCGCCGGTAAGACGACCGTTCTCAACCACGTGCTGACCGCCGACCACGGCTTCGAGGTGGCCGTCGTCGTCAACGATATGGGCGACGTCAACGTCGACGCCGAACACGTTGCCCGACAGACCGACCTGGGCGGCGACGAGGAGATCGTCGAACTCTCGAACGGCTGTATCTGCTGTCGGCTGCGCGGAGACATGCTCGAGGAAGTGGGCCGACTGGCCGACCGCCTCGAGTTCGACTACCTGCTGGTCGAATCCTCGGGCATTTCGGAGCCGATTCCGGTCGCCCAGACGTTCGCGATGGGGTTCGAGGACGCCGACTTCGATCCAACCGACACCTACGAACTGGATACGATGGTCACCGTCGTCGACGCCTACAGCATCTGGGAGTCGTTCGACACCGGCGGCGCACTCGCGGCACAGCAACCCGCAGCCGACGCCGGCCGCGTGCCCGAGGAAGTGCTGCTCGACCAGATCGAGTTCTGTGACGTTCTCTTGTTGAACAAGTGTGATCTCGTCTCCGACGACGCGCTCGCGGAAATCGAGGCCGTCCTCGAGCGCCTGCAGCCCCGAGCGGAGATCGTTCGGACCGAGTTCGGCGACGTCGATCCGGCCGACATCCTCGACACCGACCGGTTCGACTTCGAGCGCGCGCAGGCGTCGGCAGGCTGGAAGCGCGAGCTCCAGCGCGAGCACGACCACCACCACGATCCGCAGGCGGAACACGGGGTCACGTCGTTCGCGTATAAGCGCGGTCGGCCGTTTCACCCCGAACGCATCGCGGCGCTGCTCTCGGACCTGCCCGCGGAACTCGTCCGCGCGAAGGGCTTCTTCTGGAGCGCCGGCCGCGAAGACGTCGCGATGGGGGTCGACAAGGCCGGTACGTCGGTCCGGGCCGGTCCGACGGGACAGTGGTTGGCCACCCTTCCCGAGGAAGAGCGCGAGCAGTTCTTCGCCGCGCGACCGGGTCTGAAAGACGACTGGAACGAAGAATGGGGCGACCGAGGGACGAGCCTCGTCTTCATCGGTCGCGACTTCGACGAGGAAACCCTGATCGACCGCCTCGAGGACTGCCTGCTGACCGACGCCGAGATGGACGCCGACTGGGACGCCTACCCTGATCCGTTCGGATCGGAANCTCTCGATGGACGACCTGCAGGCCCGCCTCGACGACTGTCTGCTGACCGACGCCGAGATGGACGCCGACTGGGACGCCTACCCTGATCCGTTCGGATCGGAAGACCGACGTGAACTCGCGCTCGCTGACGAGACATGAGCGTTCCCGTCACCGTCCTCTGTGGCGAACTCGGCGCCGGCAAGACGACCCTTCTGTCGGCCCTGCTCGAGTCGACCGACCGCGAGATCGCCGTGCTGGTCAACGACGTCGGCAGCGTCAACGTCGACGCCGATCTCGTCGAAGCGCGTACCGACTTGCGGACCGGCGAGGAGGTCGTCGCCCTCGAGAACGGCTGTATCTGCTGTAGCCTCGGCGGCGAACTCTCCCGGTCGGTCATCCAACTGTGGAAGGAACACGACTTCGAGTACCTCGTCGTCGAGGCCTCCGGCGTCGGCGAACCGGAGCCGATCGCCCGGCAGTTCGTCCGCGGCCCCGCGGGCGGCCCCTACGACCTCGACGCGGTCGTCACGGTGGTCGACGCCCGGCGGTTCCACGATCGGTTCGCGGCCGCCGACGCGGTCGATGGAGCGACCGACGACGCGGCCGTCGCGGGAGACGGCCCGCCCGTGCGGCCCGAACGACAGGGTCCCGACGAGTCCGGCAGCCGACCGCTCGGGGACCTGCTGCTCGAGCAGGTCGAGTTCTGCGACCTGCTGGTCGTCAACAAGTGCGACCTCGTGACCGACGCCGAACGCGAGCGCGTCGTCGGAATCCTCGAGACGCTCCAGCCTCGCGCCGAGATCGTCACAACCGAATACGGATCGCTCGATCCCGACGCGCTGCTCGAGAGCGGGCGCTTCGATCTCGAGGCCGCGGCCGAGTCGGCGGGCTGGAAGCGAGCGATCGAGGCCGACGCCGACGAGTCCGATGGAAGCGACCACGACGCCGCCGGTCACGAACACGACCACGGGGACGGTAGCCACGAGTCCGACCACGGTGACGACGACCACGCACACCCGCCGGAACGCTACGGGATCGTGGTCGACACGTACCACCGGCGGCGGCCGTTCCACCCCGAGCGCTTCGAAGCGCTGCTCGCCGACCTGCCCGCGGGCCTCGTCCGCGCGAAGGGACTGTGCTGGATCGCCGGCCGCGAACGACAGGCGATCACGATGAGCTACGCCGGGACGGCGACGACCCTCGAGGTAACGGGTCGCTGGATCGCCAGCCTCTCCGAAGAGCGCCAGGACCAGTACCGGGAGGCCCAGGACGACCTCTCGTGGGACGAGGAGTGGGGCGACCGCGAGACGCGACTCGCCCTGATCGGCCGCGACCTCTCGATGGACGACCTGCAGGCCCGCCTCGACGACTGTCTGCTGACCGACGCCGAGATGGACGCCGACTGGTCGACGTTCGAGAACTCCGCGCCGACGGGGATGGGCGAGTCGGTGACGGTCTCGAGCGACGAGTAACGAGTCCGACTGCGTCGCACGGCTATAGACCGTCCACTGACCGCACCGCACTCGAGGCAACATCCCGCGGCGAGCCGAGGGATTAACGCCCTCCGGCGTGGACGACAGCGTATGACAACCGATAGAGACGACCGTCGGAGCACGGACGACCACGGCCACGACGTCATCGATCCCCTCTACGTCGGCATCGTCACGGTCTCGAGTTCGCGCGCGCAGGCCGACGAGGCCGATCCCGACGACCCGGGCGGGGACACGATCCAGGAGTGCTTCGAGGACGCGGGCCACGAGGTCCAAGAGCGGCTGTTAGTCCGTGACGACTACTCCGCAATTCGAACCGCCGTCCGCGGACTAGTCGCCCGGCCGGATATCGACATCGTGCTCACGACCGGCGGGACGGGCGTCACCGCCGACGACGTCTCGCCGGAGGCGACGGCCTCGCTGTTCGAACGCGACCTGCCCGGCTTCGGGGAACTGTTCCGGATGCTCTCCTGGGAGGAGGTCGGCACCCGCGCGATGGCCTCGCGCGCGAAGGCGGGGATCGCCGTCGACACGCCGGTGTTCTGTCTCCCCGGGAGCACGAGCGCCTGCGAGACCGCCTGCGAGGAGTTGATCGTTCCCGAAGCGCCACACCTCGCGGGGCTGGCGACGCGCCACCGAACCGGGACGAACGACCAGACGCTCGCGGATTACGGGGAGTAACGCGATCGGTCGGATCGCCTGAACCAACGCTTATTGACGACACGCGCCTATCCTCGATTGCTATGTGTCACCACTTCGAATCCGTCACCGAACTCGACGCAGAGGAGCGGGCGGACGTCCTCGAGTCCCACGACGAGGCGGAGCTGGAAGCGGAACTGAGCGACGAGGAACTCGAGGCGCTGACCGCGTAGGCGCCGGCCCGCTCGCGGGCGAAACGGACAGCAAGCGTTAATTACCACGCACGTTTTTGCTCGAGTGAAAGGGCCCTTAGCTCAGTCTGGTTAGAGCGCTCGGCTCATAACGCGACCCCACAGTGTGAGGTCGTGTGGGATACCGAGTGGTCGATGGTTCGAATCCGTCAGGGCCCATCGATTCTGCGAGCAGACGCGAGCAGCACGGAATGACCCCTGCGGATTCGAAGCAGGGAGGAGCTTCGCTCCGACCGAGGTTCGAATCCGTCAGGGCCCATCGATTCTGCGACGAACGGACGTGAGGAGTGAATCGATTACGCACTGACGGTTCGAATCCGAGAAGTCACAGCACGCGAGCGAAGCGAGCCGTCGGCGTACTTCGGGTCCGTTAGCGCTTATATGGGCTATAATAAACAGTTGCAAAAACTGAATCTCAACTAACGCTATCAAAATGGAGAGGTCTGAAAGCGCGTTCCGGGAGACTCGTGTAACTATCAGAGTGAATATACCTGTACTCTCCATCCTTCATTCACGGTCGCCGGTCGTCCGAATTGTCGGCTCCGACCCATATCACCGATCGCAACGGGGCAGGCAGGTGCCGTGGAGACGTTTACGTACGACGGGCGTTGCATCCCATCCATGTCTACCGACAATCAAACCTATCAGGGAAGTGGCGACACGACGTTCAGTCCGGACGAGGACCGGACGCTGAGCGAGGCCGTGCTGGGGGCGATCGAGGCCCATCAGGATATCGACCTCGTGGAGGCGGATTTCACGCTGTACGAGATCATCAACCCGGACGCTCTCGAGCGACTGTTTCGGTTCAACCAGAACGCGGCGACGACGGTTTCGTTCGTGATCGATGGCACGCACGTCTCGCTTCACGACGTCGGCGACGAGATCGAGATACGGGTCACTGACGTGTGAGCGCGGCCGAAACGCCGAGCCCGAGCGGGCCGGGAGTGGCCGGGACTCGAGGCTCGGCGACCGTCCTGCGTGCCACGGCGCCTTGAGAGGACCGACAAGCGGCGCTCGTCGAGCCCCCGCGGCGCGCGTGCGGTTCAGAACTGGGAGTTAGGAGACGGTCAGTCGATGTACTGCCGTTCCCACTCGCGGCGCTGTTCGATCGCCGACCGCCCGTCGTCGCTGATGGCGTAGTAGTTCGTTCGCCGATCGAGCTGCCCTTTCTCGACGAGCTCTTTGTTGACGAGCGTGTCGAGATTAGGATACAGCCGGCCGTGATTGATTTCACTGTTGTAATACTTCTCGACTTCGTCTTTGACTTCTTGGCCAGACGGCTGGTCGGCTCCGGCGATCACGTACAGAAGATCGCGTTGAAATCCGGTCAGATCGTCCATTTTGCAACCACACCGACACACGGACTGTTCGACTATTTGTTATCGTTCGCGTATCAACTGTTTCTCGGTCGTTTCGGGGGACTAACTCAGATAAGCGGACGAATTGGATCGGTCCCTGGCAGTAAGGGGTGGCTACAAGTGACACACCTGAAACCCGCCGCCCGCTCTCGAATCGAACCGACCGGCCGACTGGGGCTCCGAATATGACCGATAGTGAACTACCAGTTAGCGAAACTCTATTTAGATTCAGACACGAGCGCTAACTCCGGTCGGCGAACGACGGGCGCTACCGCTATCCGATGAAGCCTACCGAAGAATGTATAGTCGAATGTGAAACCCGTTACCGAACGCAAGAAGCCGTATTACAGGCGGGTGACGTTGGTGGCGCGGGGGCCCTTGGGGGCCTGTTCGATGTCGAATTCGATCTCTGTGCCTTCCTCGAGGTCCGGGCCGCCAACGTCTTCCATGTGGAAGAAAACGTCCTCGTCCGCGTCCTCAGTATCGATGAAACCGTAGCCGCCTGTGTCGTTGAAGAAATCAACGTTTCCTTTCGCCATTGCAACCAAAGAGAGTAGAGCGACACGTATAACAGTTGTGTTATACTCGTCCTCTCGAAAACGGGATAATCTCCGAAACGGATCGTCCGAAAACGCGAATCTCAGCCGATTATCCTGGCGTTTGAAATAACTCTATTATCTGACCACTTTCCGCTAATTGGCTCGAAAGACGGAGTTCCGGACCGCTATCGATAGATCGTGATATCAACCGAATCATGTGACCGTCTCGAACGCATCCGTCGGTGTCACGGCGTCGTCGGGCGTCTCGACGGTCGCTCCGAGTCGGTCTCGAATCGTTTAGGTAGATCCGCCGGATACGCGCAGTGCATGTCCCGCTCTCGATCGCAGTCACGGGGTCCGCCGGGGCCGACGATCGCGCAGGTGGCGCTGATCGGCCTGTTCGTGACGGCCCTGGTGACGGCTCAGCTGACGGCCTCGAAGGTGCTCGCGTTCTCGCTGCCGGTGTCGCTGCCGATCGTCGGCGCCGAGCTCGCTCTTCCCGGCGCGGCCGTCGCCTACGCGCTGACGTTCTTAGCGAGCGATTGTTACGCCGAACTGTACGGTCGGCGGGCGACGCAGGTGGTCGTCAACGTCGGCTTCGCGATGAACTTCGTCGTCCTCGCGCTCGTCTGGTCGACGATCGCGGCCCCTGCGGCCGACTTGAGCATCGACCCCGGGACGTTCGCGGACGTACTGGGCGCCTCGACGAATATCGTCCTCGGGAGCCTGCTGGCGTACGTCGTCAGCCAGAACTGGGACGTGATCGTCTTCCACCGAATCCGCGACTACACCGGTCGAGAGAAGCTCTGGCTGCGAAACATCGCGTCGACGGCGAGCAGCCAGGCCATCGACACTGTCATCTTCGTCACCGTCGGCTTCGCCGTCGCGCCCGCCGTGCTCGGCGTCGGCACCGTCCTGTCGGTCGAGGCGCTGCTCGCGCTGATGGTCGGGCAGTACCTGCTGAAACTCGCCATCGCCGTCCTCGACACGCCGATCGTCTACGCGATCGTCTCGTTCGTGCGCGCTCGAGAGGAGCAATTGGCGGAGGAGACGACCGTCGCGTAGTCGCGCCGCGAACGAGGAGCGTTTAGTGGGCCGCTCTCGAGTGACCGATATGGACGAACGCGTACGCGAACACGCCGACGTACTGGTCGACTGGAGCGCCCGCGTCGAGGCCGGCGACGACGTCGTGCTCTCGGTCGGTCCCGACGCCCACGAACTCGCGGTCGCAGTCGCCGAGAAACTGGGCGAGCGGGGCGCGAACCTGCTTTCGACCTACAGCTCCGGCGAGATCACTCGCGCGTACCTCCGCGCCCACGAGGGCGAGTTCGACGAGAACCCTGCCCACGAACTCGCGCTCGTCGAACACGCCGATGTCTACCTCTCGCTCGGCGGCGGTCGGAACACGAGCGCGACCGCCGACGTGCCGGGCGAGCGGCGCCGTGCGTACAACAACGCCAGAAAAGACATTCGGGAGACGCGGCTCGGAACCCGTTGGGTGTCGACGGTGCATCCGACGCGGTCGCTGGCCCAGCAGGCCAACATGGCCTACGAGGAGTACCAGGAGTTCGCCTACGACGCGATCCTCCGGGACTGGGAATCGCTGGCCGAGGAGATGGCCCAGATGAAGGACCTGCTCGACGCGGGCGAGGAGGTCCGACTCGTCTCGAACGGAACCGACCTCACCATGCGGATCGACGACCGAACGGCGGTCAACAGCGCCGCCTCGGTCGCATATGATTCGCATAACCTTCCCAGCGGCGAGGTGTTCACTGCACCCTACGCCACCGAGGGCGAGGTGACCTTCGACGTCCCGATGACGCTGCGCGGCGAGTCGGTTCGGGGCGTCCGCCTCGCGTTCGAGGACGGCGCGGTCGTCGACTACAACGCCGAACAGGGCGCGGACGTGATCGGCGAGATCCTCGAGACGGACGACGGCGCGCGCCGACTCGGTGAACTCGGCATCGGGATGAACCGCGGAATCGACCGCTACACGGACAACATCCTCTTCGACGAGAAGATGGGCGACACGATCCACCTCGCGCTCGGCCGGGCCTACGACGCGAACCTTCCCGACGGCGAGTCGGGCAACGACTCCGCGGTCCACGTCGACCTGATCACCGATATGAGCGAGGACTCGCGCCTCGAGATCGACGGCGAGGTTGTCCAGCGGAACGGGCGGTTTCAGTGGGAGTAGCGAGGAATCAGAGATTCCTCGAACGAACGGCTGCGTAGCGAGGGTTTCGAGATCCCCGAAACTGGCCCGTAGAAGTCAGTTAACGGTCCCTTATGGTCGTTGTATCACGTCAACGGACGGTGAAGCCGCTCCATAATAATGTACCGCCGCGGTCTCGTTGCAAGTACCGCCATGACCGGTGGCGGCACATAACCGGTCGGGGACTCACTGCTCGTCCCGTCACCTGATCACCGTACCGAGTCGATCAGTGTCCCCAGTTTACAGTTGTCTGCCCGCCCTGCCGGAGGCGGTCGTATCCGGCACCCACCGCGGTCGGGTTTTTGCCGGCGACAGTATCTCAGGTCTCGAGTCCCTACGACGGGTATGCGCGACCAGTTCCGGGCGGGAGCCGCGATCTACAACGCGGGGTACTACCACGCCGCCCACGACGCCTGGGAGGACCACTGGCTGGATCTCGAGGCCGGCACCGACGACGAGCGACTGCTCCACGGGTTGATCCAGTTTACGGCGGCAGTCGTCCACGCCCGCGAACGCAACTGGAAGGGGGCCGTCGGGCTGGCCGAGAGCGCCGGAGAATACCTCGCCGAGTTGCCGGCCGACTACCGCGACGTTCGGCTTCCGACGGTGCGTTCGTTCCTCGAGGCGCTGGCGGCCGATCCCGAACTCGTCGAGCGCCGGCCGCCGGTCCGACTCGTCCACGAGGGAACGGCGCCCGCGCCGGCCGACCTCGCGTTCGAACCGACGGCCATCGCCGCGCCCGTCCTCGCCGGCGAACTGGGGTACGACGCCGACCCCGTCGACGCGGCCCGGCAGTACGCCGAACGGGATCTGGCGGCCGGCGACGACGACAGCCGCTTCATCACGCTGGTGTTCGATTTCGTCCGCGAGGACGAGCATCGCGGGCTCATTCACCAGCGACTCGCGGATCACGTCGGCCGGCGCGAGGCCCGCGAATCCGACGTCGAAGGGCTGTTCTGATCGGTTCTATTCGCGCTCGGTGACCACGACGGTCACTCGTGGCCCGCGATCGGCAGCGGCTCGTAGGGCTCCTCGAGGTAGGCGATGTCCGACGCCGTGAGATCGACCTCGAGCGCTTCGACGGCCTCTTCTAAGTGCTCGACGCTGGTCGTCCCGACGATGGGGGCGTCGACCCAGTCCTTGTGGAGCAGCCACGCGAGGCTGAGCTGGGCCATCGTCACGCCCTTCTCGGCGGCCAGCTCCTGCACCCGTTCGTTGATCTCCTCGCCGCCGCCCTCGAGGTAGGGGATCTGTTCTAAGTACTGGTCCGTCTGGCCGCGGGTCGTCGACTCGATCCGATCGTGCGGACGGGTGCCCACGCCGCGGGCCAGCGGCGACCACGGGATCACGCCGACCCCTTCCTTCTGACAGAGGGGGAGCATCTCGCGTTCCTCCTCTCGGTAGAACAGGTTGTAGTGGTTCTGCATCGTCGCGAAGCGCTCGAGGTCCAGTCGCTCGCTCGTCTGCAGCGCCTCGGCGAACTGGTGGGCCCACATCGAGGAGGTACCGACGTAGCGCACCTTCCCGCGGCGGACGGCGTCGTCGAGCGCCCGCAGCGTCTCGTCGATCGGCGTGTCGTAATCCCAGCGGTGGGTCTGGTAGAGGTCGATCGTCTCGAGGCCGAGTCGATCGAGGCTGGCCTCGAGTTCCTGTTCGATCGCCTTTCGAGAGAGTCCGCTGGCGTTGGGATTGTCGGGATCCATCTCGGCGAAGACTTTCGTCGCGACGACCTGCGCGTCGCGGTCGTACCCCTCGAGGGCGTCGCCTAGGATTTCCTCTGACTCGCCCGTGGAGTAGACGTTGGCGGTGTCGAAGAAGTTGATCCCGAGGTCGATCGCGCGCTCGATGAGCTCGAGGCCCTCCTCGCGGTCTAACATCCACTCCCGGCCGCTGCCGAAACTCATGCAGCCGAGACCGATGCGACTGACTTTCATGCCGGTCGAACCGAGCGTCGTGTACTCCATGGGCGTACTGACGCGGCCGACACCAAAACGTCGGGGCCCGCCGGTTTCGGTTGCCGGTTTTCCCCGCGAGCGTGCCGGCGGAGGCTACTCGAGAGGGGTGCCGCTCGAGGGACTCGCAGCGACCGTCAGTCGTCGTTGTGAGCGGCGGAGTTGTCCTGTGGCTCGTAGCCGAGCACTTCCTTCGCGCGCTCGATGGAGTAGTATTTCCGGTCGTTGTCGGAGATACCGTAGACGATCTCGTAGTCGTAGTCGGCCTGAATGCAGCGATCGAAGAGGTGTGCACAGTCCCGGTAAGAGAGCCACATCGCCTGGCCGCGCTCGTAGTCGATCGGCGGGTGGTTCTCCGTGAGGTTCCCGATGCGGACGTTGACCACCGAAATCCCGTACTCGTCGTGGTAGTACCGACCGAGCGCCTCGCCGGCGACTTTCGAGACGCCGTAGAGGTTACCCGGACGGGGCTGTTCGGTCCCGTCGAGCAGGTAGTCGTCGTCGGCCCGGTACATCTCGGGCGTGCGCTCGTCGGTTTCGTAGTGGCCGACGGCGTGGTTCGAGGAGGCGAAAGCGACCTTCTCGACGCCGGCGTCGACGGCGGCCTCGAAGACCGTCTGGGTCCCGTCGATGTTGTTCGTCAGGACGCTGTCCCACGGCGCCGTCTTTCGGGGGTCGCCCGCGAGGTGGAGCACGACGTCGATCCCCTCCATTGCCTCGCGGATAGTCTCGTCCTCGGTGATATCCGCGACGACGAACTCGCCGGGATAGTCCTCCGTCGGCGGATCCCGATCCAGCAACCGCCACTCGTAGTCGTCCGCGAGGCCGCCGAGGATGGCCTCTCCGACCCGCCCCGCAGCCCCCGTAAGCAGGACTGACTGTGCCATTCGTTCGGTGGAAGGGAAAGCGTCGATAAGTACCATGCGGTTCCTCGGCAGTTCGGTCGGTAGTAGCATACGTTCCGAACAGTCACAGACCAGTGCGCTCGTCTCGAACTCGGTCGAGATCCCACTTTGCGGGGGCGCGTGCTGACGGCGCGCCTAGTAATTCGAAGGCGCGGCGACGGCTACGCGCGAGGGATGAGCGAGGGAGCGGAGCGCGGCGCCTCGCGCCGCGGAATGGCGAACGGCGTAGCCGTGAGCCTGCGAACGAGCGAATCGGCTGGGGAGGGAGTGGTGACTCCCTGTTGCCACGAGCGCAAGGTGCTCCTCGTCGTTCGCACGGGATCTCGATCGTCGTCCGCTCGCATCGCAATCCCCTTCCCGAGCGCACTCGAGGATCCGCGTATGACCGACAGCGATCCCACCGACGCCGAGGCCGCCTGTTTCGAGGCCGGCATCAAGTTCGGCACGCTCTACCACCAGTTCGCCGGGACCCCGGTCGCGCCGGCCAGCGCACCCAGCCTCGAGACGGCGATGGAGGAAGCTATCGAGAACCAGCCCCACTGCACCGACGTCACCGTCGACGTCCGAACCGAGGCGCTCGAGGCCGAACTCGCCGACTCGGCGGCCGATTACACCGAACTGACGGGCCGGTTCCTCGAGGTCGAAATCGTCGTCGACTACGAGGGCTGTGAGGTCGTCACGCGAATGGAGATGGAGGACGGCTATCCGCTGATGCAGGTCGAATCGGTCCGCGGTCGCGACTCGACGGCTGACTGATTGCGGAGCGCGGGTAGGCGGATACAATCGGGAGTCGATTTGCTCGAACACGTATTCTCATTCTCGTTCCGCCATGGGTTCGAGTAATCTCCCTTTCGAAATCTCGTCGCCGTTCGGTCGATATCGACTCGCTCGAGTCGGTTTTCACTTTCACTTTCGGGCGACCTTTTAACCCCGGCCCCCGTGAAGAGTGAGCTATGAGCCAAGCGACATTCGGCGACGACGAGGAACTGTTCGGCGAGGCCGCCAACGAGATGCGCGCAGACGTCGAATCCTCGCTCGAGGACGGCTGGGCCGCGCTGCCCGATTCCGACGACGTCTGGGAGACCGACGCCGACAACGTCCTCGGCGTGCTCAACGGACTCAACTCCGCGCTGAACGCCGGCGACGCCGAGGAGCACCTCCGAGACGCGAAGAAGTGGTTCACGATGGGCCAGCGCGCCGACGCCTTCGAGGACGCCGACGACCTCGAGGAAGAAATCGGCAATCTCGAGGACGCCATCGCGGACATCGCCGAGGCCGGCGAGCAGGTCGGTGAACTCACGTCGACGATTCCCGCGCTCCGAGGGACCCTCGAGGACGCCGGTCCCGACACCGATGCGGACACCGACGACGAAGCCGAAGAAGAGGACGCCGCGGAAGAAGACGAGGAAGAGGAGGCGGAAGCCGACGCCGACGCTGACGAAGACGAGTCTGACGAAGACGAAGAGTAACGACGCAGCCACTCGAGAGTGACTCGCGTCGCCCCACGTCGCCCCGTGATGCCGCTACTCCCGGCGCTCGGGTCGCGAGACGCCTCGCTCGGCGACGGCCTCGAGCAGTCGCGCTAACGCGTCCCCCGCCAGTTCGAGCAGTTCTTCGCCGCGTTGCCGATCCCCGTCCGCGGGATCGCCGACGACGCCGTTTTCGGTGAACTCCGCCGCATCGTAGGCCAGATTCGTATAGCTCAGCCAGTCGCCCCAGCTCTCGGCGCGCCCGTCTCGGGCCTCCTCGATCCGTTCCTCCCGGACGAGGTCGGGCTCGCAGTGGCGCAGCAGGGCGGTCTCGAGCGGGCCCCCGTGTCCCATCTCGGCGGAGTGCTCGCCGACGGCCTCGAACCAGGTGAAGGGAACGGCGTAGGCGTCGCCGTCGCGGGTGATCTGGCCGCCGACCTCCCGCAGGGCGTCGACGTTGCCGCCGTGGCCGTTGGCGATGACGACCCGATCGAAGCCGTGGTGGGCGAGGCTCTCGACGGCTTCGCGGACGTAGTCCCGAAAGGTGTCCTCGGAAACCCACATCGTACCCGGGAACTGCCGGTGTTCTTCGGCGATACCGACCGGGATCGCCGGCGCGCGGACGACCTCGCGGTCGACGCGCTCTATGCCGGCGTCGGCGACCGCCTCCGCGGCGACGACGTCCGTCCCGAGGGGGGCGTGGGGGCCGTGCTGTTCCGTGCTGCCGACGGGGACGACCGCCAGCTCCGTCTCACAGTCGCGGACGTCCGTCCACGTCGCGTTGCGTAGGTCCATGCGCGAGCACTCCCGCGGAGCGGACATGAAACTCTCGGAACCGTCGGTTCCCGTCGTATCGTCGGCGCGGGCGTCCTCGGCGCGCCGCTCCGCCGTCGGTTCCGGTGGCGAACGCAGGGCCAACCGGTTTCCGGCGGTGCGAGTAATTGCCGTCCATGACCAACGACGACCGACAGCTCGGCGTCGACCTCGGCGAGTTGGGCGACGACCTCGAGTCCGCGGACTACCCGCTGAGCGAGGACGAACTGATGGAGCGCTACGGCGACGAGGAGATCGAGATGGAGGGGAACACGACGACCCTCGAGGAACTCATCGGGCCGCTCAACCAAGAGGAGTACCAGGACTACGGCGACGTCGAGACGGCGATCATGAACATGGTCGGCGACGAGGCGATCGGACGGAAGAACTACAGCGACCGCACCCCGCCCGCGTCAGGCGAACAGCGACAGGACGAAGGTGCGCCGGACCAGGACAATCAGGAAGGACAGGAGTCGTTCTGAGCGCGTCCGAAGCGGAACCGGTCGTTCGAGACCGAGACGAGGTGGAGGTATCGCCAGTACTTTTCAGCGGAGAGTGAACAGCGTGCGAGCGAACGAGCCACTTCTGCCGGTGGCGACTGTTTCGATGGTCGCCTCGAGCGGCGCGTCGGACGTTTCGGCGGTATCGGAGGCGAGGACGTAGACGCCTACCCTTGCGCCGGTGCGCCGCCGGCCGGAGAGCGAAATCGCCTCGAGCTGATCAATCGTCGTCGTCGGTACTCACGTCCGTTCGGGCCTGCCGGCGCTGGGCGCGCTCGATGAACTCCTGTGGCAGTTCGTCGATCTCGCCGGCCTGGACGCCCCAGAGGTGCGAGTAGAGCCCGCCGTTCTCGAGCAGTGCCTCGTGTCCGCCGCGTTCGACGATCTCGCCGCCCTCGAGGACGAGGATCTGATCGGCGTCCTTGATCGTCGAGAGGCGGTGGGCGATGGCGAACGTGGTCCGGTCCGCCGCGAGCTCGTCGATTGAGCGCTGGATGAGCATCTCCGTCTCGGTGTCGACGTCGCTGGTCGCCTCGTCCAGGACGAGGATCTCGGGGTCCTTGAGGATCGCCCGCGCGATGGAGATGCGCTGGCGCTGGCCGCCCGAGAGTTTCACGCCGCGCTCGCCGACCTCGGTGTCGTAGCCGTCGGGGAGATTTTCAATGAACTCGTGGGCCTCGGCCATCTTCGCGGCCTCGATCACGTCCTCGCGGTCGGCGCCGAACGTGCCGTACGTGATGTTCTCCTCGACGGTGCCGTAGAAGAGGAACGTGTCCTGGCTGACGTAGCCGATCGACTCGCGCAGGCTCTCGAGGGTAACGTTTCGGACATCTTGACCGTCGACGGTGATCGCCCCCTCGTCGACGTCGTACATCCGTAAGAGGAGTTTGAGGACGGTCGATTTTCCCGCACCCGTCGGCCCCACGAGGGCCAGCGTCTCGCCGCCGGCGACGGTGAAGTCGACGTCCTCGACGATGGTCTCCTCGTCGTCGTAACCGAACGTGACGTCGTCGTACGAGACGCGGCCCTCCGTCACCTCGAGGTCGGTCGCGTTCGGGTTCTCCGCGACGCGGCTCGGTTCGTCCATGAGGCCGAACATCCGCGCCGAAGAGGCCCTGGCGCGCTGGTACATATTGATGATCTGCCCGAACTGGGCCATCGGCCAGATGAAGCGCTGCGTGTAGAGGATGAAGACGACGAACTCACCCTCGGTCAGGGTGCCGGTGAAGGAGCCGGGCGGGCCCTGAAAGACCCACAGACCGCCGACGAGGAAGGTGACGACGAAGCCGATGCCGGCGAGGACGCGCAGTCCCGGGAAGAACTTGATGCGCGTCTCGATGGCGTCCCAGTTGGCGTCGAAGTAATCCTGCGAGACGTCCTCGACGCGCTCGGACTCGTAGTCTTCGGTGGTACTCGACTTGATTACCTGGATCCCGCCGAGGTTGTTCTCGAGTCGCGAGTTGACCTTGCCGACGGTCGACCGGACGGCGGCGTACTTGGGCTGGATGATCTTGACGAACAGGTAGGTGAAGCCGGCGATCAGCGGCACCGGAAGCAGAGCAACCAGCGCGAGTTGCCAGTTGTAGGCGAAGAGGATCACGCCGATTCCGACGATCATTACCGCCATCCGAAACAGGGAGTTCATCCCGTCGTTGAGGAATCGCTCGAGGCGGTTGACGTCGTTCGAGAGGATGGACATCATCTCCCCGGTCTGCTTGTCCGCGAAGAAGTCCATGTTCAGCCGCTGCATCTTGTCGTAGGTGTCGGTCCGGATGTCGTGTTGGATGTTCTGGGCGAAGGCGTTGAAGCCCCAGTTGCGAAGCCAGTGAAACGCCGCGCCGAGGAAGAAGGCGGCGGCGATGACGCCGACGGTCAGGTAGAACTGCCCCTCCTGGGTCGCGGGGACGTACGGGGCAACAAGGTCGCCGCCGAAGGGGAGGGACTCGGCGTAGCCGGCCTCACCGCGGAAGACGGCGTCGAGCGCGACCGCCAGCATGATCGGCGGCAGCAGATCCAGAATCCGGGCGAAGGTGCTCGCGAAGACGCCGACGACCGCCTGAAACGCGTAGTTGCGCCCGTACTCGAGGAACAGCCGCTTCATCGGGTTCTCGATCTCCTCGCGTTGTTCCTCGAACGGGTCGTCCTCCTCCCAGTCGACGCCACTCCCGCTCATTGTTCTCGAGTCCGGGTCGGCCGCCAATAAGGGTTTGCTACGAATCGAAACGGTGGTCTGCGGGGATCGACCGGCGTCTCACTCGTACTCGATTTCGATCTCGTCGCCGGGTTCCATTCCGGTCTCGGTAGCGTAGCCGCGGGGCACCTCGAGAACCCACTTCGCCTCGCCGGAGTACTCGAGATTCTCGCCGTCCTCGCCGGCTTCGGGCGCGCGGGCGTGCTCGATCGCCGTGATCTCGCCGTCGGCGCCGACGAAGACGATGTCGATGTCGAAGTCCATCTCCCGCATCACGTAGGTTCGTTCGTCCTCGTCGCCGTGGACGAACAGCATCCCCTCGCCGTCCGCGAGCGACTCGTGATCACTCAACCCGGTGTAGCGTTCGTTCGGCGTGTCCGCGACCTCGACGTCGACGGTCGCGAGCCCCGCGCCGGTGTCGCCGTCGACGACGCGGACGGTGCCCTCGTCTTCGGTCCACGGCGGCGTGACCAGCCCCATCTGAAGAACGAGCATGGCGATCACGCCGACAGCTGCAACCGCCAGGAGGGCCTTCTGGACGCGTTCGAGGGCCATGATCGATCCTCGAGCGCGAGAAAGTAAAGGTTATTCGGACGGGGTGATTTGGTTCGGATGCGGGCTCGTGGTCTAGCTGGTCATGACGCGGCCTTTACAAGGCCGAGGTCGGTGGTTCGAACCCGCCCGAGCCCATTTCTGAGACGAACGAAAGTGAGTCACAGGAATGTATGCGAGGGCTTTCGAACGAGAGAAGACGTAGCGCGAACGAAGTGAGCGACCGTCTTCGCGTTGTTCGAACCCGCCCGAGCCCCGCTTCGACTCGAGCCAGTCTCTCTCGAACGCACTCGAGTCGATCTCTCTTCAAGCGTACGAGCCAGCGCACCGCCAAGCCTCGCGACGAGAGTGCACTCCCGGGCCATCCATTCTCGCTCGCCACCGACCGCGGACGACCGTCCGGAAACGCTGCGCTCGGAACGGGACCGTCGGCGATCATTCGGACCTGCCGAATCCGACCGAGCCGACGCCGAACCGGACGAAGACCGCTCGACGACGAACGGGTCAGCGTTTGGCCACGAGGTCCAGCCACTGCGAGGACCAGAGCCACTCCGAGGACGACGGTCCGTCCTCCTCGCTGGTCGCGATTCGGACGCCGACGACGCCGGACATCGACTCAGGTTCCCACTCCGCTTCGGCGGGCGCCGGTCGGAACGCGTCTTCGTCTCGAGACTCGAGCATACGCTGTCCGAGGAGACACGTTCGGGACGGATAGTTACGCGTTCCCCTCCGCGCGGTACTCGAGCGATACCGGACCGTTGCTCGTGGTATCGACCGCGTGGCGAGTCGGTAGCGACCGCATTACGGCCCGTCACCGGCCGTTGGGGAGTTCCCACGGCCTCATTGTGCGCTCCCGAAGGCGGATTCGTCGGGCCACTGTTACACCCCAGCCTCACTCGTTCGATGCCGGCATCGCGCTCCCGTCGACCGACGGTTCGAACGAACGCAGGCATCGCGGTCGAGAGATCCTCGCGAGTCGATTGCCACCGCGCGTGTCGCCGGCGGACGAGGACCGGAATCGCCTCGATACCGAGCAGTTTGGCGATGACCAGCCGGTGACCGTCCCGGACGGCGTGCAACAGCGCGCCGTCCCGGCCGATCCTGATCGTAATCTCCTCGAGTCGGGGGTCGAGCGTTCGATCTCGGTCGCCGGCAGCGACTCGCCACCACGGATTTGACGCGCTCCGGACGCCGCACGCTGGACGGTCGATTCATCTATCGGGGATCTTATGAGCGCATCCTGTACTTCCTCTCGAGACGGTGTCCATTCCAGTACCGATGACGCTCTTGCATTCGATACACTACTCGTCTCGGCGGGTAGATGGCTCGTTGCAGTCAGTGAAACAGTCAGGTGACTGTCTATTTCGCCAACCCGATTTGGGCCGCTCGCTGTGGCTGCCGTTCGGATTCGACGCGTCGCTCGAACCGCTCCGTTCTCTACCACGAGACGCCAGGAACTGGTTTCCAATGACGTATTATGGACACTCGTTTGTTAAGACAGTCCCCCGTCGGTAATGTAAGGATATCTCTCTCGAAACCGATTTTGCGGAGCTGGAATCGCTCCGACGCGCTGGTAGCGTCGTCACGTCCCTGCTCACTGATTGTCGCGAGTCGTTCAAACCGAATCGTCCCGCGAGAAAACAGTCACTGTGCCTCGAGCGACACGGTTCGCCGTCGTCGGTTCGGGCGGCGGTTCGAATCGAGCTACTGCTTGAGTCGGGCGACGTTCTCCCGAACGCGTCCCAGGAGGCCGTCGCCGGACTCGCGTTCGAGCGCGGCGTGGAGTGTCGAATTCTCCGGTTCGTCCTTGACGACGACGCGGAGGTACGGCTCGAGCTGGTCGAAGTTGTCCCCGAGGACGACCGTGTGGTTGTCCTCGTCGTGGTCGACGACGCCCGCGTCGGCCAGTTTCGGGACGTGACACTGGACGGAGGAGACGTAGACGCTCTTGTACTCGTTCTTGGCGACTTCGTCCGGGGGTACGTCGTGTTCCCAGCCGGCGACCTGTTCGGCCAGCGTCGAGAGTTCGATCGGATCTTCCTGCCCGCGGAGTGCGTAGAGGAGGTACCGCCGTCGCCGGTTCGCGAGCAGTTCGAGGATGGTATCTGCCGAGAGTTGTCGTCCCTCCTGACTCGAGGTAAGTGCCTCCATAACACGATATTACTCGCCGGCCCGGAAAAGGGTGTCTTGAATATCTAAAAATCCAACACACACGAATCAATGACTGATAAACTCGAGCGTATTCTCCGCGTTACTTTTCGATGTGTTTTCCTAACCCCACCTATCACAAACGAAATGATACTCGTGTAGGCGGCTGTCATACCGGCTCTGATTCGAAATCCTTTTTTATACGATCGACAGAGATAGAGGTGCGCCGCCTTAGCTCAGACTGGGAGAGCACTCGACTGAAGATCGAGCTGTCCCCGGTTCAAATCCGGGAGGCGGCATATTCTACAGCGACGAACGAAGTGAGGAGACGTAGAAACGACGCCGAGCGGATTCTGAACTAGACTGAGGTTCTGCGAGCGAAGCTCTCTCACGACAGAGTATTGTACTATCAATTTAATCCGTGAATTATGAGTGTACTCGAGATACTGACGGAGGCGATCGACGGCTACCTCTCGGGCGGGGCAGAAGAAGCGGTTTCGGAAGGGATCGAGGAAACGGCCGAAGAAGCGACTGGAGAAGAGTTCTAACTGGCTTTTAGGCCGTCTCAAGCGAACCGCTGCACTCAGTTCGAGGGCGGCAATCGAGACCGCGAGCGGGCAGAAACCGGAACCCGACGTGGCCGTGGCCAACGGTTATGCGTCCGCCGGCAGTAACACGCCCGTGAGCGAGACACCACAAAACGAGAGCGACACGTTCGAGATCGGAGACAGAACCGTTCATCGGCTCGGCTTCGGGGCGATGCGTCTCACCGGCGACGAGATCATCGGGCCGCCCGAGGACGAGGACCAGGCCCGCGAGGTGCTCCAGCGGGCGGTCGATATCGGCGTCGATCTCGTCGACACGGCCGACTCCTACGGCCCCGCAGTCAGCGAACGGCTCATCGGCGAGGCGATCGGCGATCGCGACGACGTGCTGGTTGCGACCAAGGCCGGCCTGTTGCGCAACCGCGAGGGCGAGTGGCTCGCCCACGGCGATCCCGACTACATCCGCAATCAGGTGCTCACCTCGCTGGATCGCCTGCAGACCGATACTATCGACCTCTACCAGTTCCACCGGCCCGACGACGACACGCCCTTCGAGGACTCGGTTGCGGCCTTCGCCGAACTCAAAGACGAGGGGCTCGTCGACGAGGTGGGGCTCAGCAACGTCTCGCCGGAACACATCGATCAGGCCCGCGAGCAGGTCGAGATCGCGACGGTCCAGAACCGCTACAACGTCGGCGACCGCGGCGCCGCCGACGCCCTCGAACTCTGTACCGAGGAGGGGATCGGCTTCATTCCGTGGGCGCCGATCAACGGCGACGACGTCGACGAGCACGGCGATCTCCTGGACGAGATCGCCGACGAACACGACGCGACGCGCCGCCAGGTCGCCCTGGCGTGGCTCCTCGAGCGGTCGGCGGTTATCCTGCCGATTCCGGGCACCTCGAGTCCGGAGCACCTCGAGTCGAACGTCGCGGCCTCGCAGCTGTCGCTGTCCGAGGACGAGGTCCAGCGGTTGACCGACGCGGCCGACTGAGCGCTTCTGCCGCGATCCCTCTCTGACGTCGACGCCGTTCCGACGCAGGCCGTCGGTGATCGCATCGGCCTTCGGAAACGGATTGCGGATCGACGTGATCGTCGCCTGCGGCGATCAGTCGTCGCCCGGTTCGTAGCGGAAGACGCCCTTGATCCGGCAGTCGAAATCGGCCGCCAGTTCGCGGCTCGAACCGTATCGGCCGCCGCCGACGCGTTGCCCGTCCATCGCGAGACGCCGACCGCTGCTGCGAGCCCTGCGTGCGTCGGAGGGGCTGAGAGCGGTCGGAACCGTCGCCGGCGTACGATGTCCCTCCGCCCGGGAACGCTTATCCTCGTCCGAATCGACGTCTGGACCGTACGGTCTCCGAACGGCTATGACTGACGACGAAAACGGTTCTCGAGGACCGGCGTCCGACGCTCCCGCTACCGTCGTCGATCCCGACCGGATCGCCGCGGTGGCGGATCAGTTCATTCGATACGTCGAACTGGTCGCCGCGTGGGTCTTCGCGATCCTCTTTGCGATCGGGGTCGTCGATCTGACGCTGCAGATCCTGCGGTCGATTCAAACGGGGAACATCACCGATCCGCTCGTCGTCATCGGGTTCATCGACACGGGGCTCCTCTTGCTGATAATCGTCGAAGTGTATCACACGGTCATCGCGTACACGCAGGAGAGCGACACCCGACAGATCGTCAGGCTCGTGATCTACACGGGAGTGATCGCGATGGTCCGAAAAGCGATCATCTTCCGGACGAGCGAGTACGCGAGCACGCAAGACGCCCTGTTCGCCGCGATCTCGTACACGATCATCATCTTCGGACTCGTCGCGTTGCTCTTCGCGGAGCGCGTGTACGGGAGGTCGCCGTGAGTCCGGCCGCCCGTTTCGGTCCCGTCGACTAACCTCCGGCCCGTACAGACGAGAGGCGTCCCGCGAGAGCGCTCGATCCGCGGTCCGGTTCCACCGACGCGCGACACCCCGTCAATTCAGGCCGTATCTCTAACTACTCGACCGAGAGACGGTCGGTATGAGTGATCTGTCTCCGATCACCGACCTGTCCGACGACGAGCGAGCGGCCCTCGAAGAGATCGAGCGCGGCCTCGAGGAAGTACGCCGAGCCCATGGCGCGCTCGTAGATTTTCACCACGCGGTCGGCCGCGGGATCGACCACTTCGACGAGGCACTCGCGGAGCTCGGCGACGGCCGACGATATCCGATCGAGCGCGCCGAGCGAGACGAGCTCGAGGAGTCGGCGTAGCGTCGGAACGCCGTCGAGCGTTGGGGTCTCTCTCGAGCGTCGGCTCGAGCGGTCGACTGGCTCAACTCTCGAGTTGGCTGGCGATGCGATTCGAGAGTTCGGTGAGGTAGAACGAGCCCCAGATCGCGGCGACGCCGGCGCCGACGACGTCGTAGAAGAGGTCGACGATCGTGTCATTGAGGCCGTGCTGGGCGACGACCGCGCTGAGGCCGAGTTGCTGTGCGCTCCAGTCGAGCGCGAACTCCAGGAGCTCCCAGAGGACGCCGAAGGCCAGCACGAACACGAGGATGAAGGCGATCAGCATCCGCGGCGGGAAGTAGATCTCGTCGGTGTGGAGGTCGATCGCCCGGACGACGGCGTAGCCCGCCGCGGCGACGATCGACGCCGAGACGGTGTGGGTCAGACTGTCCCACGGGCCGATGAAGCTGTAGAGGCCCGCGGAGCCGAGCGCGTGTAGGAACACCGCCGCGGTGAGCCAGAAGACCAGTCCCGGCTCGAGGGGCAGTCGCCGGTCCCGTTCGAACACCGCGGGGAGGAACGTGATCCCGAGCGCGATGGCGCTGTTGGAGACCGTCGTCAGGTCCCGCGTGACGAACCCGTACAGCAGGAGGACGGCGAGGGCGACCTGCATCGTTCGCGAGAGGATCTCGACGGTTCGGTCGGGGGCGTCCAACCGGTCGCGAATCAGACTCGGGACCGGATCGGGTTCTTCGTCCGGCGCGTCGTCGTCCGGCTCCGCCTCACCCGGAGCGTCGTTGATGGGAGAGTACGCTCGCGTCTGATCGCTGTCGTTCGGCGCGTACGAAAAATAGCGCCCGAAGACGACGCTAGCGAGGAGTCCGGCTAGGGCCGCGTACGCGAAGTCGATCATCAGCGCGCGGTTGGCGGCGTCCTGCGAGCGACCGTCGAGGACGTAGTTGGTGCCGACGGTCACGTCGGCCAGCCACTGAGCGACGTTCCACGTTCCGGCGACCGCCAGCGTCGTGAGCACGACCAGGACGATCGCGAACGTGTGGTTCATTCGCACGGCCGTGAACCGATCGATCTCCACGGTCGCGACGAGCGCGACCGCGGCGACGGCAACGTAGGTCGCGACCGTCGTCAGCGAGGACTGACCGAACAGCGTCGCGTCGACGACGGGAACGGCGACCAGCGCCAGCAGTTCCCACGGCGGCATCGCGAGCGGATCGCGGAACGCGGCCACCGGGAGCAGGACGATCGCGACCGCGAAGCCGGTGAAGGCGAACCAGCGGTACGACTCGGCGAGGCCGTGGTTGATCGCGAAGGCGACGAGCGCGAGCGTGACGATCCAGGCCAGCGCCGCGTTCCGTGCGGGCTCGTCGACGGTCCGTCCGAGTCCGGCATTGGCCATGCGGGTTCGTACGCGACCGCCGTCCTAAACGCGGACGCATGAACACGCCGCCGAACGGGCTACTCGAGGTGGTGTTCGGCATCTCGTATCGGCCTCGAGCGCTCAGGTCGGGAATCGCTGACTCGAGCGGCCAATCAGTCGCCGACGTAGACAGTCTTCAGGCGCGAGCCGCAGTGGGGACAACAGAGGGTCTGCCACGTCGTCGGATCGAGCCCGCCCATCGTTTTCGTTCGACGGGCCTCGTCGAACGCGACCGTCCGCCCGCAGGTGTCGCAATCGAACGAATCGTCCGGATCGGTCGTCGCCATCGCTCGAGCGTAGGTCCCCCTCGATATTGGATGTTCGCGTGGATCCACGGGGCGGTTCGAACGCCGCCCCGGCCGCGGCCGAACAGTGAACTTCGCGGGCCTTGAGGAGGGGGACATGGTCGACGCGGACGCGCTCGACGACCTCGAGCACGGACTGGCGCGAGTGAACGGCGTCAAACTGCACTACGTGACGGCGGGCGAGGGGCCGCCGCTGGTGTTGCTCCACGGCTGGCCCCAAACCTGGTACGAGTGGCGCGCGGTGATTCCCGCTCTCGCCGACGACTACACCGTCATCGCGCCGGATCTCCGCGGCATGGGCGACTCCGAAACGCCCGCGGCGGGCTACGACAAGGACACCGTCGCGACCGATGTTCGCGAACTCGTCGCCCACCTCGGCTTCGGCGACGACCCGATCGCGCTCGTCGGCCACGACTGGGGGATGGCGACGGCTTACGCCTACGCCGCCCAGTATCGCGGCGAGGTCGGCGCCCTCTGCGTCCTCGACGCCGGGCTCCCGGGCGTCCGCGAGGAGGAGAAACGGCGGCTCTGGCACACGCGCTTTCACTCCGTTCCCGACCTGCCCGAACGACTGGTCGCCGGACGGGAGCGGCTCTACCTCTCGTGGTTCTACAAGCAGGGCGCCTACGACCCCTCAGCGATTGATACCGACGCCCGCGACGAGTACGTCCGCTGTTACTCCCAGCCCGGCGGGCTCCGGGGCGGCTTCGAGTACTACCGCGCCTACGACGAGGACGCCGAGAATAACGACGCGCACGCCGAGGACCCGCTCGAGACGCCGGTGCTCGCCCTCGGCGGCGCGACCTCCTTCCGCGAGCTGCCAATCGCGGACATGAACGCGGTCACGACCGACGTCGACGGCGAGGTCGTCGACCGGGCCGGCCACTGGATCCCCGAGGAACGACCCGAGTACTTCGTCGAGCGGTTGACCGGGTTCCTCGAGAACGCGATGTGACGGACACCGGCGGCTCGTTCACGATACCGTTTCGAAATGGCCGGGTGCGAGAATCGAACCCGACTGCGAGACTCACTTCGTTCGTCTCGCGTAGTTCGATTCTCTGACGACTCCTGCGGCTCACGAGTTTGTTCGCCGCAGGAAGTCCGGGTGCGAGAATCGAACCCGCGTCTCAGCCTCCACAAGGCTGAAGGATAACCACTACCCCAACCCGGACACGCTTACACAATCAGTTACGGCCGGTCCAACTGAAATACGTTACGACTCGAGTACGCGTCCGTGCGAGACAGTACCGCGTGATTCCGGGGCACTCGCCGGCCGCGACGCGGACCGGGACGTTTTTCGGCCCAGCGCCGCTAGGGCCGCCAACGCGTGGCCATCACCGATAAAATCTACGTCAAAAACCACCGGCAGCTCAGCTCCCAGCTCGAGACGAACATCCCGAAGGGCGCGTTCAAGGGGGCGACGCTGGACATGCTCTTCCAGGGTCAGGGCCTCGAGAAGTTAGACGACGCGACCCGGGATCGTGTCCTCGACTTCACGGAGGACTTCCTGGACTGTAGCTGCGACAACAACCCCTACTGTGGCTGCCCGGAACGAAAATTCATCCAGTACCTCCTCGAGTTGCGCGCACAGGGGCTGGGCCCGGACGCGATCGTCGACGTGATGACCGACGACTACATGGTCTACGCCTACCCCGGCGACGTCCTCTCGTTTCTGGACAACGGCGTCCGCACGCTCGAGGCGGCCGAGGGACTGGCGCGGATCGACGGTCAGGACGAGAAACGCGACGAGATCCGGCAGGCGAAGCAGAATCTCGCCCGATAGTACTCTCGTTGCCGCTGCTGACTGGAGAAACGGAACGTCGCACGATTTTACTATTTCTTACACGTGCCTAGAACAGATCTGACGATCCAGCACCTACATTTGGAAGAATAACCAATATGAATTTATAAAATCGTGTGTACGTAGGCGTATGGAGCAAGTATTGTTCGGGGCAGTCATCGTGTTTTGGATCGCTCTCGGATGGAGTCTCCTTCGATGGCTGGTAACCGGCGAGATGCCGGATTCACTCAAGAATCTCGGTTGATGTACCATCGCTATAAGCAGCAGGCCGAGTTCCGCGGAACCTGATTTCGAGGCGATTCATCCGAGATATTCAGCAGTCACACAGCGGGCACTCACGCTTCGGTTTCCCAACTCCGGCGCGCGCCACCACAGAAATCAGTTCAGTTCAATCTGCTCCGAGCGCCGACTATCGCAACTGGTACGATTCGTCTTCCTCGTCTAGATCGTCCAGCAACAGGATCTCGTCTTCCTCGTCCTCGAGTCGGTCCTGCAACTCGTTGACGTAGCCCTTGTACTCGTCGAGTTGCTCCCGGAGGTGTTCGGCCTCGAGTTCGAGGCGCTCGTGTTCGCGGACGAAGCTCTTGCGGACCTCGACGGTCGGCGGAAACGTCTGCTCCCCGTCATCGCTCCCCATCGCCTCGAGTTCGTCCTCGGGGACGACCTCGACCTGCCCGTCGTGTTCGACCAGTTGGTCGACGTAGTCCCGGAAGACGGCGGACAACGAGATGTCGCGCTCTTCGGCGATATCCTGGAGCGCCTCGAACGCGTCCTCGTTCACTCGAAACGAGATCGTCTTGTTCTTGTTGCCCATCTGTTTGTCGTCTATTCGTCGGGCGTGACACTTAACGATTCGTCAGACGACCACTCGATCGCCGCTTCCGGGACCCGACCTGCTATTCCGCTCGAGGCCCAACGTCGACCATGCCTCCCGACACGCCGGGACTCCACCACGTCACGGGACTGGTCGGCGACGCCCAGACGGCCGTCGACTTCTACGCGGGCGTCCTCGGCCTTCGCCTCGCGACCCAGACGGTGAACTTCGAGGACATCCTCCAGCACCACCTCTACTTCGGCGACGCGGTCGGCACGCCGGGGACGGTCCTGACCCACTTCCCGGACCCCCACACCGATCCGGGCCGGGTCGGCAAACCGCAGGTCGCGTCGGTCGCGTTCGCCGTTCCCGCGGGCTCCCTCGAGTACTGGCGGGACCGACTCGCCGATCACGACGTCGCGGTCGAGGGCCCGCTCGAGCGCTTCGAGGAGCGCGTCCTGCGATTCGAGGATCCCGACGGGACGCGACTGGAACTCGTCGCCGGCCCGCCCGACGCGCCGGACCCGAGCGGCGTCGAACCGTGGACCGACGGCCCGGTTCCCGACGAATCCGCGATCCGCGCGCTCCACGGCGTCTCGACACTGTCGGTCAATCCCTACGCGACCGCGAGCACGCTCGAGACGCTGGGCTTCGAGTACGAGGCCGAACTGGACGACCGAGCCCGGTATCGCGCCGCCGGCGATCGAGCGACGGTCGTCGACGTGCTCGACCGAGCCGCCGAGTTCGGCCGCGAGGGCCCCGGAACCCTGCACCACGTCGCGGTCCGCGTCGGGAGCGAGGACGAACTCCACGAGTGGCGGGAGCTCTTCGGCGACCGCGGCCACGACGTCTCGCGGGTCAAGGACCGCCACTTCTTCCACTCGCTGTACGTCCGCGAACCGGGCGGCGTCCTCTTCGAACTGGCGACCGAGAGTGACGGCGTCGCTGCCACCGGTCCCGAGGGCGGCCCCGGCGAGTCGCTGCACCTGCCCGACTGGTTCGAGCGGGATCGGGACCTGATCGAGAGCCAGTTGCCGGAGTTGACGGTTCCGGAGTCGACTGCGCGCGACGGCGACACCGGCGCCGCCGACAGCGCCGACGCCGGTAGCGACCGATGACGGGCCGGGACTCGAGTCGGACGATGGACTCGGTTTCGGGGCCCCACGCTGGGCAGCCGCTGCTCACGGCTGGTGCGCCCGCGCTGGCCGCCGAGGCCGCGCTCGTCGTCTGCCACGGTCGCGGCGCGACGGCCCAGGGCGTTGTCAACCTCTTCGAACCCGTATATCGACACGGCCTCGCCGTCCTCGCCCCGCAGGCCGAGCGGAGCCGCTGGTACCCCCGTTCGGCCGCCGCACCGCGAACTGAGAACGAGCCGTGGCTCTCCTCGAGCGTCGACTGTGTGGCCGCCGCTCTCGGGGCCGCGGCGGAGATCGGGATCCCGCCGGAGCAAACCGTCCTCGCGGGCTTCTCGCAGGGCGCCTGCGTCGCCGCGGAGTACGTCCGCCGGAACCCGAACCGCTACGGCGGGCTCGCCGTTCTCTCCGCGACCCTGCCGGGATCGGACGCCGAACTCGAGGCGACCGATATCGACGGCTCGCTGGCGGGGACACCGGTCCTGCTCGGCTACGGGACCGAGGACCCCCACGTCGATCCGTCGCGCGTCGCCGCGACGGCGCAACTCTTCGAACGAGCCGACGCCGCGGTCGACGAGCGGCGCTACCCCGAGACCGGCCACGAGGTCACCAACGACGAGTTCGCGGCGATCGGCGAGCTACTCGAGACCGCTCTCGAGGCGTGATCGGAGAGCGGACGCGGATGCGTCGCTCTCGGGTTGAGCGGCGCGAAAAAGAACGAAACGGAGTTGCCGAACTCAGGCCGTCGCTTCGGCGTCGTCGGCCTCGACGTCCTCGAGTTGCTCGAGGGCCTGAATCACGTCGTTTCGGTAGTTGACGACCGGCGAGTCGTAGCGCTCGCGGGCCATCTGGGCGTACTCGTTGGTGGGCGCCGTCGAGCCGCTCTCGGGAGCCTCCTGTTCTTCTTCCCACTCCTCGAAGGCCTCGATCCGGTCGAGGGTTCGTTCGGCGGTTTCGACGACCCAGCGGTCGCGGGTGTCGTCGTCGACGACCGCGATGGATTCGGGGCGAACGGAGACGTTGACGCTGCCGTCGTCGGTCTCGTAGGTACGGGGTTTGCCGACGATGGAGACGTATTCCGGCGGCTCCGTGTCCCGGAGCACCGAGGCGGCCTCGGGCTGGTACTGGCCGGCGTAGACGAAGAACGTCCCGGTCGGGTCGACGACCCGGCCGCGCCAGTACTCGCTGTCCTCGCCGACGTCTTCGGTTTCCGTGAGGGTGCCGACGATGAACACGCGGTTCGCGCGGTCGCCGGTCGGGAGCAGCGCGTAGTTGGGCGCGCGCTCGTCGTCGCTCTCTTTGAAGGTGTACGTCGAATCGTTGAATTCCGATGCGAAGACGCGGCGGGCGACTTCGCGGGTGAGTTCTGACTGGCTCATATCACATCGACCTCGCTCTGATCAGCAGCTGTTCGGCGTCGGCGGGCCCGTCGAGTTCCTCGACGTCGTCGGCCAGCACGTAGCGGCCGAAGGTCGGTCCCTCGATGCGGTAGTAGGTCCCGACGATGTCCTCGTGGATCTCGTCGGCGACGATGGTCGTGTCCAGGGCGTCCATCGCCATATCCTTGGCCTCCTCTAAGCTCAGGCCCGTCAGGTCCTCGGTGGCCTCCTTGTCGAAGATGACCTCGTGGGCGTCGATCCCGTCGTCGACGACCGCCTTGATGCGGAGGTCGAACTCGCCTTCGACCTCGCCGTGTTCGTTACAGCGGCCGTTCTGCAGGACGCGCGTGCAGTCCTCTTTCGGGCAGCGCTTGATGAGGCCGCTGCCGCTTTGCATGTCCACGAGGGCGCCCTCGATCTCGCTGGTGTCGTCGCCGACCTCTATGTCCTCGTCGAGTTCCTCGATCACCGTCGTCGAGTTGAGTTTGACGGAGTACCGGCCCTGGTACTCGTCGGTGACGACGTTGCGAAGGTCGTAGACCGCGCCCTCCTCGAGGGACGGCAGGTCCGATTTGGCCCACTTGGTGAACTTGATCGTGCCCGTCGGGTCGCCCAGCAGGCCGACCTGTGCGACGGAGTCGCTCCGGGGATCCCAGAGTTCGATGACCTTCGCGGTGAGGTCGATCCACTGTTCGGGCTTGTCGATGTCCTCGACGTTCACTTCCTCGCTACCGCCCTGCGAGATGTCCTCTCGCTCGAGGCCGGCCTCTTCGAGGTAGTGGTTGGTGACGCTCCGGCGCGCCTCGTCGATGGGGACCTTGTACTCGTCGACGAGCGTCGTCAGTCGCTCCTCGACGTCGTCGACGCTCACGTCGATGTGATCCGAAAACTGGTCGTGTATGTCGTCCGCGTGCTGTCGTACGTCGCTCATTGTGTCACGCCTCCTCTTTCGTTTCACTGGGAGGCATATCTCGTTTCGCGCCCGATAGTATTTAAAGTACCGGCACCGGGGTGAAAGTGAACGTCGCGAGCCCGATCGAGGGGGCCGTTAGGTCGACTCGACGTCGATTTCGACGGCGTTCGGCAGAACCGCGTTCGCGGCGTACCCGCCCTCGTTCCAGGGGAACTCGTCGGCCTCGAGCGCGCCGCGCCAGGCGTCGGGATTGGAGATCCGCATCGGCTGTCGGCGGCCCTGATCGTCGGTCGCTCGCGAACAGAGAACGTGCGTCCCCGGCCGCGCGTCCCAGTCGGAGCGGAACAGTCGCCACGCGCCCGCGTAGTCGGGCCCGAACAGCTCCGCGTCGGCCCACGTGTCGCCGCCGTTGGTCGAGGCCTCGACCCGCTCGACGCCGTCGTCGCCGGCCCAGGCGACGCCGGTGATCTCGATCGTTCCGTCCTCGGGAGCGCTCACTGCGGAGTCGCCGTCCGGAGCGCCGATGACCGACATCACGGTCTGGTCGAACGTGTAGGGGTGGTCGGGTTCGTCCGCCTCGAGTTGGGCCCACGTATCGACCGTTTCGACGGTCTCGTTCGGTTCGGGGTCGACGCCGGCGGGGTGCATCCGGTAGGCCTCCTGCTGCCAGTAGGCGTGGTCGCCGGGCCGGTCCAGCGAGCCGTCGACGACCATCGTATCCATCAGCCGGAGTTCCTCGACCCACTTGACGCAGTTGACGCCGTACCAGCCGGGGACGATCAGCCGAACCGGAAAGCCGTGCTCGCGGGGGAGCGGCCGGCCGTTCATCTCCGTGGCGAGGATGCAGTCCTCGAGCGCCTTCGAGAGGGGGATCGACCGCGCGAAGACGTCGTCGCCGTCCGAGGGGTCGCCGCCGACGGCCGTGAGCCACGCGTCGCCGTCCGCGTCGTCCAGCCGACCGCGTAGTATCGAACTGAGCGGCGTCCCGGTCCAGATCGCCGTCCCGGCGGCCTCGAACCCCCACTGGACGCTCCCCGTCTCCGGTCGGTGCTGTCCGCGGCCGTTTCCGGCACACTCCATCGTGTGGGCCACCGCGACCGTCGGAAACTCGTCGTTCAGGTCCGACAGCGAGTACTCGTCGTCGAGTCCTCCCGTCAGTGAGACCGTCCACGAGTCCGCGTCGGCGTCGGGAATGTCGTTGCGGTGGCAGACGAAGTGCTCCTCGACGGGCGTCAGCCAGTTCGCGTAGGTTCGCCTGTCGGCCGCACCGACGACGGTGTACTTGTCGGCCTCGTCGCGGGTTTCGCGGACGCCGCCGTCCTTCCGCTCGAGGATCGTATCGATTTCGTCGCGGCGACTCTCGCGAGGCTGCTCCGTGCTCATAGTCACCACACGACACGAGCTGGCAAAACCCTTCGCCCCGGCTCGAGCGGTCGCTCGTCGTCGACCGGCCGAGACTGTTCCCGCGTAACGAATCGCTGAACGGCGGCGACGGGACTATGTGGCCGGCGACCGAATCACGTGCCAATGGCGGATCGTCGTCGGCTCGAGCGGTTCCTGCGCTCGAAGCTTCAGGAGGCTGGCGAGCAGTACGAACAGGTTCGGGGCTCGACGGGCGAGCAACTCGAGGAGGCCCGCGAGGCCTACGAAGTGGCGAAAAACGCCCGCAGCCTGCCGTCGGACGAGGCGGGACGGGCGAAGATCGTCTGCCGGCGTTACGCCGAACAGCGGGCGGCGATGCTCGACGACCAGTACCGGCCGGCGTGTTTCGAAGCGGGCCATCCCGACTGCGAGGGCTGTGCGGAGGACGTCCGCGAGGGACGGATCGAGACGTGGTAGCGACCGTCACGGTTCCGGCAGCCGGTAACACGGTTTCGTTCTTCGAAGTTATTCTCGGAACCGAATCGTCCAATTTGGTAGACACATATGTGGGTTCTGAGTGCGAACGATGATGACTCTCAGCAAAAATTGATAGGCTATGATCCTATAATAACATGGCTGAATAGAAACCTGGTTTTTAACACCCGCACGGGAATATCCATCAGTAATGGGGTCAGAAGACGAAGAAATCATTCGACTACTCATAGATGCCACTAATCGTGAAATTTTAACCGCTCTCAATGAGTCTCCTCGCGGCCTCTCCATAACAGAACTCGCTGAACACCTCGCTTCGGCGGACGAACAGGAACTCGAGCGGACGATCGTTTCGCTCCACCACGAGTACCTTCCCCGACTCGACGAAGTCGGGTTCGTCGCGTACGACCACGATGAAAATATCGTCACCACCGGCCGTCGATCGGCGGATGACGTCGACTGGATGGACGTCGAAGCGCTCGACGAACTGCTCTCGCAGTTCGGGACGGGACGGAGACTGGACGAGCATACCGTCGGGCGGCTCGAGGGTCGCAAAGCGGTGTACGACTATTGCCGGGAGCTGGCCGACAGAGCCGACGACGAACTCTTTCTGATCTACGCGTCCGACGAGTTACTCGACGAAGCGTGTGTCCCGCACGCGGAGAACGCCATCGACCGAGGCGTCGACCTTCACGCCGGGACGAAAAACGACGCTGCTCGAGAGTTCTTTCGGGAGCGCCTCCCGGAAGCGACGATCTGGGAGCCACAGATGGATTGGATGTACGAACGGGCGAACTATCCCAAGGTGAGTCGGCTCATCGTCGCCGATCGGGAGACCGTCGTCGTCGGCCTCTGGGACGAGGACGCCACCGGATCGAGAACGGAGGTCGCGATGATCGGAGAGGGCCAGACCAATCCGCTGGTGGTCCTCACGCGGGAACTGCTCGGCCCTCGACTGGACCATCTCGATTATCAGAGCGACGAGTTTCTCGGAAGTCTTCCGTTCGAAACGTAAGCTTCGGTCTCGTCGCGTCGAAGCGTTCGATACCGGCGTTCCCTGTACGCACCGCGGTTTTCACACGCCTCCAGGAAAGAAATCGCCCTCAACTCCCGGTCGGGGCGTCGGTCGCCGCGCCCGATCACTCGGGGTCCGTGGGTTCGGTCTCGGCGTTGCCGTTCCCGTCGGACGGCCACACCGCCCAGACGACGATCGCGAGGACGATCGTGACGGCGAGGGCGACCCCTTCGAGGACCGAGAGCTCGATTCCGAACCACGAGAGGGCGGTGCGGAATTCGACGACGATCGGGATGACGATCGCCGCGACGACGAGCAGGCCGGCCTTGGAGACGCGCATCTACGGCATCACCTCCCGGACGGTCTCGAGGACGGTCGCGGTATCAGGGACGAGCGTGAGCTGTTGTCCCTCGATTCCGGGGCCGAAGAGGCCGCCGTTCTCGACGATGCTCGCCACCGGGAGCGTGTACGCGAAGATCACGAGGACGATGGCGATGGCGGTCCAGAGCTTGAGGTTGTCGAGGATCTCGGGCGCGTCCTCGGGACCCGAGAGCGTTCCGGCGTAGGTGTTGTCCGGGATGGCGTCGCTGGACCCGTTGAACGACGTCAGGACCATGTTCAGGAGGAACAGGGCAAGCGAGACGGTCAGGATCACGGCGCCGAGGGCGACCTGCGCGTTGATCTCACCGACGGTCCCGGCGGCGGGTTCGAACTCGAAGCCGGAGTACTGCGGTTCGGCGGTCCGGCGGGGCATCCCGAACAGCCCCGAGCGGTGCATCGCGTTCGACATGAACGTCATGCCGATGAACCACAGCAGGACCTGGCCCAGCGCGACGGAACGGTTCCACAGCGCCTTGCCGGTCACCTGCGGGATGAACCAGTAGGCCGCGGCCATGAACGTCAGCGCGACGGCGGTGCCGACGGTGAGGTGGAAGTGCCCGACGACCCACCAGGTGTTGTGGACGAGGTAGTTGATGTTCATTCCCGCGTTGATCATGCCGGAGAAGCCGGCCGCGGCGAACATCAGCCCCGCCAGCGCCATGCCGGTGAAGACCGGATCGCGCCACGGTAGGGCTCTGAGCCAGCCGAGGTAGCCCTCGCCGCCGCGCTGGCGCGCGCCGTGTTCCATGCTCGCGACGACGGTGAACGCGGTCAGCAGGCTCGGCAGCAGGAGGAACATCGTGTTCGTCATCGCGATGAACTTGTACCCCTCCGCGATGCCGGGATCCAGATACTGGTGGTGGATGCCCAGCGGCGTCGAGAGCAGCAGGAACAGCACGAAGACGACACGTGCGAGCGGGTCGCTGAACAGCTTCCCGCCGGAGAGCTTCGGCAGCATGATGTACCACATCATGTACGCCGGCATCAGCCAGAAGTAGACGACGGCGTGGCCGAAGTACCAGAACAGCGTTCGAGTCAGCAGCGGATTGACGGAGTCGACGATCCCCAGCGACCACGGCAGGAGGAACACGAGGATCGACAGGGCGACGCCGAACGTGCAGATGTACCAGAACAGCGTCGTCGTCAACACCATGAACGTCGGCAGCGGGATGCGCTCGTCGGGGTTCTCGCCCCGCCAGGCCCACCACGTCCGGAACCAGTCGACGCCGGCGAGCCAAGAGCCGACGACGAACAGCACCAGTCCGACGTAGAAGAAGGGGTGAGCCTGCAGCGGCGCGTAGAACGTAAAGAGGACGTCCGCGTTCAGCGGCGCGCCCAGGATCTCCGGCGCGTCCTCGAGGAAGCCGGCGAAGATCGTGACGCCGACCAGCACCGTGCCGACGACCATCATGGCGTACCACGACCAGGTGAAGCGGGTGTCGACGACGCCCCGCTCGAGGCTGGTCGTCACCGCCCAGGTGAAGATGCCCACGAGGAAGAAGATCGTGAATGTGATCGCCAGCAGGACGCCGTGGGCGGTCAACACGGTGTAGTAGTCCGCCGAATCGATGAACCGGACGACGTCCGTCCGGTGGAGCGCCTGCACGAGTCCGAGCAGGCCGCCGATGGCCAGCGCGAGGAACGAACTCCAGAACGCGGCCTTGATCACCTTCGCTTCCGCGGGGAACTGATCGACGTAGGCGTTACGCATCGCCATCACCCCCGTCGGAGCCGCCGTCACCGTCCACGACGGTGAGCGTCCCGCGCCTGTCTCTTATACACATCTCTGAGCGGGNGTGTCGACCGCGAACTCGACGGACTCGCTGCCATCGCCGGAGATCGCGACGTCTTCTTCGTACTGCTGGTCGCCGATCTCGAGGGTCACGGTCGTCTCGAAATCGGTCTGCATCCCGTCGCTGACGGTCGCGTTGATCGTCGTCTCGTTGCCCGCCTCGACCTCGCTGGGGGCCTCGACGTCCAGTTCGGTCATGTTGAACTCGTCTTCGGGAACGACGGTCAGCTTGCCCTCCATATTGTGGTGGCCCTGTCCGCAGTACTCGTTACAGAGAATGCCGTACTCGCCCGGTTCGTCGAACTCGACGGTCATCTGCGAGACCTCGCCGGGGATGACCATCGTGTTGATGTTCGTTCCGACCACGGAGAAGCTGTGGGTCACGTCCCGGCTCGTGACGTAGAACGTCACCTCGCTGCCCGCCGGCACCTCGATCTCGCCCGGCGAGTACGACCACGCCTGCGCGACGACGTCGACCTCGTACTCGTTCCCGCCGACGTGTGTGACGCCGGTGTCGCCGAACCGCTCGTGATCGCTGATCGCGTCGGGGTCGATCGAGCCGCCGTCGTCGTCGACCATCGAGACGCCGGGCCCGACGGCGCCGTACGTGATCGTCGCGATGAAGCCGACGATCAACACCATCGCTGCGGCCAGCCAGAGCTTCTCGTAGGTGTGAATGTTCATGCCAGCCCCACCACCGTCACGAGCGTCCCGACGACGGTCGGCCCGTTACCGAGGAACTCGACGAAGTACATGAACAGCCACAGCAGTACCAGTATCGCGAAGTAGATCGCGATCAGGATCAGCGTCCCGATCGGATCGTACTCGTCGTGACCGATCGTGCGAACCGGACCGGTCTCCCCAGAATCGGTCTCGGTAGCCTGATCGGTCGTCCGTTGTTCTGTCGCTGAACTCATACGCGTTGGTAGGGAACAGCGGCACCTTACGACCGATCGTAATTCCCGTCCGATGAAAACAACTCGAGGTATTAAGCCGATGACTGCCCGAGAGACAGCTATGACCCTCGAGACAGTTACGCCGCGACACGCGGCGGCCGTCGGGCTACTCGCGGTCGTTCCGGTTCTCGTCTACGGAGCCACGAACTCGGGCGTCGCCGGTCTCGTCAGCGCGGTCAACGTCGCGGTGATCATCGGCTCGCTGTACCTCGCGATGTCGCCGGTCGAGGGATCACACGGCGATCACGCCGCGAGCGAAAACGGGGCCGCCAGGTGACGCCTCGGCGACCGAACGACGGCCGGAGATGACCCTCGCAGCACTCGCGAGCGCCGGGCCGGGGCTCGGCCTCGAGCACGCGGACCTGGTCGTCCTCTTCGTCGTCGGCCTGCTCGCCGGCGCTCACTGCCTGGGGATGTGCGGGCCGCTGGTAACGGCTTACGCCGACCGGATCGGCGCCGCCGGCGACAAGCGCCGCGACGATACGCTCACCGGCTACGAGGTGCGCCAGCACGCGCTGTTCAACCTCGGACGGACGGCGAGCTACGCGACGATCGGGGCCCTCTTCGGCCTCCTCGGCGCGGCGACGGTCGCCTCGAGCGAGGCCGTCGCCGCGGTCGGCGACTCCGTCAGGGGCGCGACGGGAATCCTCGTCGGGATCGCCATCATCGCGAGCGGACTCTACTACGTCCGCGGGCGGACGGCCGTCCCCGGTCACGATCTCCCCCTCGTCGGGACGCTGTTCCGGCGCCTCTCGACGCTGCTCTCGAATCGGATCGACCGACTCGCGACATCGCCGGGGATCGCCGCCCTCGGCGCGGTCCACGGACTCATGCCGTGTCCGATCATCTACCCGGCATACCTCTACGCGTTCGCGGTCGGCTCGCCGACCCGCGGGGCGCTCTCGCTCGCCGTCCTCGGGCTCGGAACGATCCCGACGCTGTTCGCCTACGGTACCGTCCTGACCGCCCTCGAGTCGTCGACGCGCGTCCGCCTCCACCGCGGGCTCGGCGCCGCCTTCGTCGTCCTTGGCTACGTCCCGCTCTCGCACGGACTGATGCTGTACGGAATCCATCTGCCCCACCCGCCGCTGCCGTTCGCACCACCGTTCTAACGATGTGCCCAGACTCACGGAACCCAGACTCGTCCGAACGCCCACACGCGCCCGAATCGCCGTCGCCAGTCGACGGGAGCGACGGCTGTGACCTCTGTGACCTGCCGCTTCCGTCGACGCCGATCACCGACCCCGACCCCGACGCCGACGGCACCTACTGCTGCCGGGGCTGTCTCGAGGTCGCGCGAACCCTCGAGCGACGCGATGACGGTCCAGATGAGGCGGCGGTCCGATCGCGGCTGGACGGGGCGGACGCGGCGGGCGGCCGCGACCTCGACGACCTCGACGGCGAGGACGCCTTCCTCGCGGTCGACGGGATGCACTGTTCGACCTGCGAGGCGTTTCTCGAGTCGGTCGCCGAGCGCGAGGCGGGCGTGCTGGGCGCGACGGCGAGTTACGCGACGGACACGATCCGGATCGTCTACGATCCCGACCGGCTCGCGGCCGACGACCTCCCCGAAATCGTCTCGGGCTACGGCTACACCGCGGCCGATCGATCGGCCGCCGACGGCGACGCGGGCGACGACGACGGGCTCGCCCGGCTGCTGCTCGGCGGCTTCTTCGGCATGATGGTCATGGTGTGGTATGTCCTCTTTCTCTACCCGACCTACTTCGACCTCGAGCCGGTCGTCGCCTTCGGCGGCTACGAGCTCGCGTTTCTGTCCGCGAACATCTGGGCGTTCACGTCGTTCATCCTCTTCTACACCGGGTATCCGATCCTCCGGGGCGCGTCCGTCAGCCTCCGGGCGGGTCGGCCGAACATGGACCTGCTCGTCGCGACGGCCGCGCTCGGCTCGTACGGCTACAGCGCGGTCGCGATCCTCCTCGGGGAGAGCCACCTCTACTTCGATGTCACCGTCGCCGTCGTCCTCGTCGTCACCGCGGGCACCCACTACGAGCGGGCGGTCAAACGCCGTGCGACGGGGTTGCTCTCGGAGCTGACCGAACGCCAGGTCGACGAGGCCCGCCTCGAGAGCGGCGAGACGATTCCGCTCGAGGCCGTGGAGCCCGGTGATCGGCTGCTCGTCCGGCCCGGAGAGCGGGTCCCCCTCGACGGCGAGGTCCTCGAGGGGTCCGCGGCCGTCGACGAGTCGCTGGTCACCGGCGAGTCCCTGCCCGTTCGGAAGACTCCCGGCGACGAACTCCGCGGCGGCACCGTCGTCACCGACGCGCCGATCGTCCTCGGGGTCGGCGACGAGGCCGAGAGCACCCTCGACCGGCTCGTCTCGCTGCTCTGGTCGATCCAGAGCTCCCGACCCGGCGTCCAGCGGCTCGCGGACAAGCTCGCGACGGTGTTCGTCCCGCTGGTCGTCGCCCTCGCCGTCTGTACGGCCGCCGTCCTGCTCGCGACCGGCTCGAGTCCGTCGACCGCCCTCCTGATCGGGCTGACGGTCGTCATCGTCTCCTGTCCCTGCGCGCTCGGGCTGGCGACGCCGCTGGCGATCGCCGCAGGGGTGCAGGCCGCCGCGAAGCGCGGGATCGTCGTCGCCGCGGAGACGATCTTCGAGGACGCCCCGGACGTCGACGTCGTCGTGCTAGACAAGACGGGGACGCTGACGACCGGGGAAATGGCCGTCGAGGACGTCCACGTCGTCGACGGGGCCGACTCGGACGAGTTACTTCGGCGAGCCGGCGCGGTCGAATCGCTGTCGGACCACCCGATCGCCGCCGCCGTCGTCGAGGCGGCGCCCGTCGCCGCGGCCGACGGCGGTGGTCTCGAGGCCGAAAATGACGGTGGGACCGCGGCCGGCGCCGAGGAGTCCACGACGGCCGTCGACTCGTTCGAGCGAGCCGACCGCGGCGTCAGCGGCGTCGTCGACGGCGAGCGCGTCGTCGTCGGCCACCCCGACTTCTGCCGCGATCGCGGGCTATCGGTTCCCGATGCCCTCGAGTCCCCGATCGAGGACGCCCGCGCAGTCGGACGCGTCCCCGCCGCCGTCGGCTGGGACGGTCGGGTCCGCGGCGTCGTCGCGGTCGGCGACTCGGAACGCGAGGAACTGGATGCAGCGCTCGAGGCGCTCTCGTCGGGTCGCGAGATCGTCGTCCTCACCGGCGACGAGGGGCCGGCCGCCGAGCGGTTCCGCGCGGTCGACGGCGTCGACGAGGTCTTCGCGGGCGTCCCGCCGGAGGCGAAAGCCGAGACCGTCGACCGCCTCCGGGCGCGGGGGACGGTCGCGATGGTCGGCGACGGGAGCAACGACGCGCCCGCGCTGGCCGCCGCCGACGTCGGCATCGCGATGGGCGGCGGGACCCGACTCGCGACCGACGCGGCCGACGCGGTGATCGTCGGCGACGACCTCGAGGCCGTCGGCGAGACGCTCGAGATTGCCGCGAGCACGCACCGGCGCATCCGCCAGAACCTCGGCTGGGCGTTTTGCTACAACGCGGTGGCGATCCCACTGGCGGTCGCCGGCCTGCTGAACCCCCTCTTCGCCGCCGTCGCGATGGCCGCGAGCAGCCTGCTGGTCGTGCTCAACTCCTCGCGCTCGATGCGGTAGGGTAACTCCGGTGGCGAACCCTATTCGGCGCTGGCGTCGTCATCGCCGTCGGTGTCGGCATCCCCAGTGCCGTCGCCGCCGACCGCCCCGTCTTCGGTCACGACTCGCTCGACGACCCGACGCTCGCCGTCCTCGTAGACGTAGGTCGTCTCCGGCTCCTCGTCGCGGGTCCGTCGGTGGCTCCCGTCGCAGAACGGAAACGACTCCGACAGGCCGCACCGACAGACCGCGACGTCTCCCTTCTCGTCGTCGATATCAGACGGCTCGAGCTTTCTCGGTCCCGTCTCCTCGAGTTCGACCAATCGCGTCATGGCCGTCGGTTCGGGACCGGCGGGCAAAAGACTCGGGTGTCCGCGCGTCGGTTCGATTCGCCTCGAGACCGCGGTCGTAGCCGGCTGGTTCGTCGTGAACGCAAGCTACTTGGTTCCCGTTCGTAATTTTCGACGTACGGATACCATGAGTTTCCACGACGCAGGAACGTCGATCGCCATCTCGCTTGCCGTCGTCAAGACCCTCATCCTGCTCGTGGGCAGTTTCATCACCTTTCTCGCGTTCAAAGCCTACCGCCGGACGCGCCAGCGCGCGCTCGGACTCCTGGCCGCCGGCTTCGGCCTCGTCACGCTCGGCCTCGTGCTAGCCGGGCTGCTGTACGAAATTCTCGGGGTCTCGCTGATGATGGGTATCCTGCTCGAGAGCCTCCTGATGCTCGTGGGCTTCGTCATCATCGCCTACTCGCTGTACGTGACGTAGCGCGGCGACGGCACACCGTGCTGACGACGGGACGAGCGATCGTCGAATCCCGCGAGAAACTAAGGCGCTGCGTCCCGCGAGTGCGAGCCGTGACCGAAGACCACGACGCCGCTCGGTCGGGTTCGGGCCCGTCTCGAGGCGACGCCGTCGGATCGGACGGACTCGCGCCGGTCGTTCGGTCGGTCGTCGAGGAACTGCCCCCCGGACGGGCCTTCGACGTCGCCACCGGCACCGGTCGGAACGCCCTCGCTCTGGCGGAGCGCGGTTGGATCGTCGACGCCGTCGATCTCTCGAACGCGAAGCTCTCGCGGGCCCGCGAGCGGGCGAGCGAACGCGGGACGACCGTCAACTGGATTCTGGCCGACGCCGATCGCTACTGCGTTCTCGAGGGGAGCTACGACCTCGTGACGGTGAGTTTCTTCGACGCGCGCGATCGGCTGCCGGCCCTGATCGACGCCCTCGCGCCCGGGGGCGTCCTCTGTTACGAACACTACCTCGCGTCGGCGGAGCGCGACGCCGGCCCGGGCGATCGGTTCCGGTTCGATTCGAACGAACTGCTGGCGGCGTGTTCGGACCTCGCGATTCTGTACTACGCCGAACACCGGATCGGAGACGAGCCGCGCGTCACGCTGGTCGCCCGGAACGAAACGGACGTTCCGCGGTGGCGCCCGCAGCTTTCCCCGTCGCCCGACGACGCCTGAGTTACAGCCACGTCGGTCCCGACACGTCCTCGTCGGCCCCTTCGTGCCAGGTGTGGGCAGGCGTCCAACCGAGCACGTCGGCGGCCTTCGCGTTCGACAGCGCCGACTCCTTGCCCTCGAGGTCGACCCCGCGGGGGATCGACCCGCAGACCGTCTCGACGAGCTCCGCGGTCGGCCGCCCGAGGTAGTTCTCGTCGGCGACGCAGAGGAACTCCTCGTGACCCTCGAGGTCGGCCGCCAGCGCCGCTTCGATCATTCGCGCGACGTCGCGCACGTCGACGTAGGACGCGAAATTGCCGGTCGGCTCCTCGCTCGAGAGGTCCGAGCCGTCCTCGGTCGGTCGCGCTCGCTCCTTCGTCGGCGAAAAGATCGTCGCCGGCCGGATCGTCGCGACCGAGATCCCGTACCGGCGGGCCATCGATTTCGCGATCTCCTCGCCACAGACCTTCGAGAGCCCGTAGGCGTCCTCGGGCCGGCGGTCGTGGGCCTCGTCGATCGGCAGGTAGTCCGGCGTCCACGTCGACGCCGCGAACAGCGCGCCGTAGGTCGCCTGCGAGGACGACCAGACGACGTCGATCCCCTCGCGGCCGGCCGCCTGCAGGACGTTGTACGCGCTCGTGACGTTGTTCTCGAAGAGCCGCGTCGATGGGTTCTCGAGGGGATCCGAGAGCGCCGCCAGGTGGACGACGGCGTCGGGATCGACCTCGGCGATCGTCTCCCAGGTGTCGACGCCCTCGGTCAGGTCGACGGCCCGAAAGTCGACGTTGGCGCGCACGCCGTCGGGGCGATCGAAATCGACGCCGACGACGTCGACGCCGCGATCCGCCAGTTGGTCGACGACCCACGACCCGACGTCGCCGGTCGCCCCCGTGACGATCGCACTCTCGATATCGTACTCGAACTCCGGCGTCGATAGCTCGGTCTCGGCCATACCGGTCGTCCAACGGTCACCCACTAAACCGTGGTTCCAAACTGCACCTCGAGAAGGGAGACGGCGGAATCCGGCTGCCGTGATTACAACGCGGTCGTCAGCGGCCGACGCCGCGTCACTCGGTTGTTGCGTCGTTTGTCTAGCGCTCGTCGTCGCGCTCGCCGTCGTCACCCTCGGAATCGGCGGCCGAATCGGCTTCGTGGTCGCCCCGCGGCGGCGCCTCCTCCGCCATCGGTTCGGGGTCGGTCCCCTCGAGCGAGGGGTAGGCCTGCTCCGGATCGGGGCCCGTCGCCTCGCTGGCCTCGTCGGCCATCGCGGCCGCCGAGAGGTCGACCTCGACGTGGTCGTCGTCCGTCTCCGGATCCGACTCGGCGCGGCGCGGATCCTCGTCGGTCCCCTCGAGGTGCGGCTTCGGCGACGCGTCCCCGTCTCGGTCCGTCGTGAACCGAACGTCCCCTTCGTCGGGAGCGGTCTCGGTCTCGACGTCGGGCTCCCCCGACACGCCGCGAGGGTTCGCCTCGGACTCGTGGAGCACGTCGGAGCGCTCGCGGTTGGCTCGAGCGTCGTCCGAACCCCCGCCTCCCTCGTCGCTGATCCCGATCGACTCGGTGCCGTCGTACGCGCCCGACTCGTCGCCCGTCGGTCCGAGTGCGTCGTCGCTCGAGCGCCGTTTTCGGAGGCCGATTCCGAGCAGTGCGCCTCCGGCGAACGCGCGGAGACTGGCGCGGCGTCGACTCCGTCCCGCCGACCGGACCGCATCGACGAGCAGGGCGGTACCGGTCAGTATCGGGACGGTTCCGTTCTGGATTTGGGTGAGGATAGTTGGAAGGACCCCGCTCGAATCGGCCTGCGAGTCCGTCTCGTCGGTTCCGTACGTCGCCTCGAGGTCGGCCGTATCGGTGCTGTGAGAGGACATGGTGAATCGTGGTGAGCGTCGGTCCGCACTGGCCGTTCGGTCTACTCGAGTGGTTGTACGAGTTCGCGACGGTTGAATCCCAGCCCCGCCACTGCTGTCCGTCCGGATTCGGAAACTGGTGACAGACTCTCCGTCAAATGAATATTGTCAGACAAGAGATAGCAGCAACGCTCTGTGTGTGATTTCTTGAAAACCTTCTCTATCATAGATTACTAATTCTATGTATAAATGGTTCCCGAAACCAGGACCATATGTCGCATCAAGGATACGCTGGATCATTAACGAAGTCAAGGATAGTTATTTTTCCGCATTGGATTATAGCGATTAAATACATCTTAGGGCATCACGCCACAATGGGCAGACCACGCTCCGAGGTGAAGCTAGTTTCTCAATCCATAGACCTCATCAAACGACCACAAACAATTGGCGTCATATTACCCCAGAGTTCTTATATGACGCAACATATTCTGCTTCTATGCCTACCGCAGAAGAAGTATTTGATGCGGGTGAATATTCCCAATATAGCTATGTCAAACGGAATAATAGGCGAATAGATTCTCGATTAGAAAGAGTTCTTAGAAGCTCTACACCTGGCGCATCAATTGTCGGCCCATCAAAATCGGGGAAGACAGCTTTGGTAAAGAATACAGCGAGAGAAAAGGAAATCCCAGTCATTCAGATCCGGGGCCCAGAAATCGGTTCTGTAAACGAGCTTTGGAACATTGTTCTTGATGAATTGGATGCCCCCGAGACCATCGATGAACACAGAACAGACACAACTGAAAAAGCAGGTACAACTTCTGGTGGAGTGAAACCGCAAGGAACTGGTATCGATCACACCAGAGAAAAAAGGGATGTCCAGGCCTCTGGACAATCTAGGTCCTACAGCCGTCGGGGTCTGCGACAAGTCGTTGACTATGCAGAAAACCGGAATTTCATCATTCTCATTGACGACTTCCACTATATCGATAATAGAGAAACCAAAGTGTCTATCGTGCAGTCACTCAAGGGGGCCATTGAAGATAAAGTCCCAGTATGTGTTGCATTTGTAACTCATCGTGGAGAAACATTGCAGGAACTTGTTTCTGACATTGATGACCGTATAATGACTATTCCAGTTCAGTCTTGGAAAAAGTCTGAGTTAGAAGAAATCGTTAACAAAGGCCAGGAACATTTGAATGTCGTGTTCTCTGATGATCTAAAAAAACGATTGGCTGAGAACGCAATAAAATCGCCGATGATAATGCAGAGACTCTGTGCATCTGCGTGTGAGGTTGCCGGAATTACTGGGACTCGCGATCCAAATCAGGAGACCAAAATTATTGACTTGTCAGATGAGGAGTTCGAAAAGGTGCTTACAATTGCTGCTGACTGGATGGGTAAACGGTCGGTAGTGAGAGAGATGCTTGGCGGGGTGAATGACTCTGGTAGGGAGGAATACGATTATGGTGGAGAAGAACCCGGAGACACCTATGTTTTGACGTTAAGGGCAATTGCAAATGGAGATGCAAATACCTCATTCCATTTCTCCGACCTCAAAAAACGTATCCGAAAAGATTGTGTTAACGAAGTCCCCAGAGGTTCTCAAATAAGTAATGTTTGTGATCAAATAGAGAGTATTGCCGATAACAAACGTCCAGGTGAGGAATTAGTCGAATGGGATTCTAAAGATCGTGTTCTCATGATCACGGATCCAGAACTGCTCTTTCTTATCCGACATATTATGCAGGACGATAACTACAAACAACGGATGTTAGGAATGTGAATGTCGTTCTCTAGGGGAAGCAAATGAAATAGCACCCTCTTTACAGGAGTTTTAGTCAAATCGAAACCGTGTGGTCCACTGCATAGAGGGTTCCTGATCGTAAGATTAGCGATACAGGGCCTATTCTATAGGATGTGGCCCTAATACATTCTTCCCTAAACTCGATGCCATCTTGCAGTTTAGTTGTGTCGCCTTACAATTTCGCAAATCGCAGTGCAGCGCCGGGATAGAATGTAACGGTATCGAGCTTTTTGTGATAGTGGCTATTTCGTCATTTATCAGCGTGAAAAGTGGAACGATAGCCACTGTACCTCGAGAAAAGCCTAGGCCGGGATTTGAACCCGGGCTCTCGTCCTTACCAAGGACGCGCTTTACCGCTAAGCTACCCAGGCGCGCACTTCTTCGTTGACTCGAGTCGTCTTTAGGGCTTTCGATTTGCCGTGGGGCGTGGGGCTGTGTAGCGAGCCACTCGAACCCGCGCTCAGGGATCGGTCGCCGACGTCGCTCGGTCGGTCGTCGGATCCTCGAGGGACTGTTCGGAGGGCATCGGCTCGAAATCGGCGAGACAGTCCGCTGCCGGCGGGAAGGAGGTGCCGACGGTCTCGGCGAGGGTCTCGGCGGTGGCGAGCAGCCGCTGGGACGGCGCGTCGCCGACCGCGGCGGCGCCCGTGCGGACCGCGAGTTCGAGGATATCGCGCTCGAGGTTGGCGTCGATCGCCGTCGCCTCGCCGTCGTCCGGTGCGGGCTCGCCGTCGGCACCGGCGACCCCCGCACTCGAGCGATCGGCGACCGCGTCGCGGCGGGTCTGGTCGCGTCCGAATTTCTGGACGGTCCGGACCGCCTTGCTGGCGGCGTCGGTGCGAGCGAGCAGGTAGAAGCCACGGGCCACGAGGATGTCGGCGGCGAGGATCGCGAGATCGCTGTCGTCGTCGCCGTTCCCCTCGACGGCCCAGGGCTCGTCGTGGGCGAGCGACCGCGTCAGCCGCAGCCCCTCGTAGATGAGCTGGACGCCGGCCGCCTGGGTCGCGAGCGCGTCGCTGTCGCGGTCTCCGTCCCGGCCGCGGTGCCGTGCGCGACCGCGGTCGGTCTCCCCGCTGCGCTCGGTGTCGGCGACGGCGCGTCCGTCGGCCGTGGTTGCGGCGCTCTCGAGTGTCAGCACGCCGGGGACCATCGATGCTTCAGTGAGGGTGGTCTCGATGCGGTCGTGCAGCGCCGGCGGCTCCACGTCCGCGACGGCTTCGGAGGCGGCACGCCGACAGCTGTCGGCTCGATCCATTGATAGCGGCTTACGACGGGGGAGCCAAAGACCTTTGGAAACGTCCGGTAGACTCGCGCACATGATCGATGTGGAGAGTAACGCCGACCGATCGATTCGAACCGTGACGATCGACCGCCCCGGCGCGCGCAACGCCCTGACCGTCGCGGGTCTCGAGGCCCTCGAGACGGCGATCGAAGACGCCGAGGAGCCGGTGATCTACCTCCGCGGACGCGGCGGGGCGTTCTCCGCGGGCGCGGACCTCGAGGCGGTCGCCGATCTCGACGGCGACAGTGAGCGGGCCGTCGAGTTCGCCCGACTGGGCCAGCACGTCGCCCGGACGATCGAGGACTCGCCGGCGGTCGTCGTCGCCGGTATCGACGGCCCCGCCCGCGGCGGCGGCCTCGAGCTCGCGCTGGCCTGCGACGTCCGCGTCGGGACGCCCGACTCGACATACGGCGAGCCCGGCGTCACGTTCGGCCTGTTCGGCGCCTGGGGCGGTACCGTCCGACTGCCTCGCGTGCTCGGCGAGGGGGACGCCCTCGAGTTCGCGCTCTCGGGGCGAGCCGTGGACGCCGACGCCGCCCTGCACATGGGCCTCATCTCGAGAATCAACGCCGAGCCGCGGGCGGTCGCCGAGGAGATCGCCGAGAACGCGCCCGATGCGCTCGCCGTCTTGAAACGACGGATTCGGGACGACAGCGAGCGCGCGACGCAGGAACGGCTCGAGGCGCGGGCGTTCGGCGACCTCGTCGCGAACCACGCGGACGATATCGACGCCGTCCTCGAGTAGCGGCCGGCGGGCGAGGCGACCGTGCCGCAAGACCTGTGCTCTCAGAAATGTTTTTCCCGTTTCACGACGAGGGTGGATCAATGCCCGACTCGGTGTTTCTCTCCGGTGACAGCGTCGATCTCCGACCGATCGAGGAGGACGACCTCGAGTTCCTGCGGCCGGCGGTCAACGACCGGCGCGTCTGGCGACCGATCGGCCGATCGCGACCCGTCAACTGCGAGCAGGAACGGGAGTTCTTCGAGGACGTCGTCTGCGGCGACGACACGGTGAACCTCCTGATCGTCGCCGATTCGACGCCGGTCGGGACGGTCGCCTTCAACGGAATCGACTGGGAGGCCGATCGGGCGGAGATCGGCTACTGGATCGCGCCCGACTACCACCGGCAGGGGTACGCCACCGACGCGGTCGAGCGGTTCGTCACCTACGGCTTCGACCAGCTCGGGCTGCACAAGGTCACGGCCCGCGTGTTCGAGTTCAACGAGGCCTCACAGCGGCTGCTCGAGTCGATCGGATTCACCAAGGAGGGGATCCATCGCGACGAGGTGTTCGTCGACGGCGACTATCAGGACACGTACTGGTACGGGCTCCTCGAGCCGAACTGGCGGTCGCGGGCCAACTGAGCGCGCTCAGTCCAGTTGCTCCGGCGCCGGCGGTACCCGCCGCTTGTGTTCGCTGCGTTCGTACATGCCGCGGACCTTCTCGACGGTCTCTGCCTCGACCTCGAGCAGGCGGGCCGTCGCGTCGACCGACAGCGGCCCGTCAATGTGAGTCGCCAGAATCGAGTCGAGCGTCTCGTAGCTGACGCCCATCTCGTCCTCGTCGGTCTGGTCGGCCCACAGTTCGGCCGTGGCCGTCTTCGCGGCCAGTTCCTCGGGGACGCCGACGTGGCGGGCCAGCTGGCGGACCTGTGCCTTGTAGAGGTTGCCGATCGGGTGGCAGTCGACCGCGCCGTCGCCGTACTTGGTGAAGTAGCCGACCGCGGCCTCGCTGCGGTTGCCCGTGCCCAGAACCAGCCGGTCCTCGTGGTTCGCTACGAGGTAGTTCAGGACGGCTCGGACGCGTGCGCGGGCGTTCCCGACGGCCTCGCGATCACCCTCCGCTTCGGGATAGGCCTTCAGCAGGGCGTCGACGATCGGCTCGACCTCGATGACGTCGTAACTGATCTCGAGGTTCTGGGCGACGCGTTCGGCATCGCTCATGTTCCCCTCGCTGCTGACCCGGGCCGGAAGGACGAGCCCGTGGACGTTCTCGGCGCCCAGCGCCTCGACGGCGAGGTGTGCGGTGAGCGTGCTGTCGATCCCCCCGGAAAGTCCGAGGACGGCGCCGTCGGCCCTCGCGGCGTCGACTCGAGACTGAACGAAGTCGGTGATGTGATCGCGTCGCCGTTCCAGTTCCGCCTCCGAGAAGCGAAGGTCGAGCATCTGTCTGGGCGTTCGTACGGCTGGCCCGTCCTAATAGCCTCGCCTCTCGGGCAAAAACTGGACGCGCGTCCGATCGATGACTCGCCGCGGGGAACGGCCTCGAGGAGGAGCGGGACGGTGAATCGAAATCGGCCGCGAGGCGTCGGTGAGCGCCGGTGATGAGCGAATCCGGGGGAGTTGCGAGCCACGGGAAATGAGCGAACGAAATGGGCGCGGGTAGTCTAGCGGGAGGACGTGAGCTTCCCAGGCTGGCAACCCGGGTTCAATTTCCAGCCGGCGCGTCTCCCGTTTCGGCGTTCGGTCCCGCTGCGACGCCCCGGTAGCGACTCGGGCGAATTCCGTCTCCGAGAACCGTAGTCTGGAGCTATTCTTCCCAGCCAAACTGTGTTCAATGTTAACTTCTACCAATCACTAAATACGCCGACGGAGAACGCTCTCCCATGCAGGCAATCGAACAACGCGACTTCGAAACTGACGTCCAGCGGAAGGTGTACGACTTCGTCGAGCGAAACGGGGCCGTCGAACGACAACAGTTGAAAGCGGAGTTCGGGTTCGGCGACGACGAACTCGAGGAGACGCTCTCGACCCTCGAGGACGACGGGTACGTCGAGACCGAGGAGGGACTCGTGCGGTTGGCGATCGACATCGGCGAAGAGAAGACGCACGCGACCGACGAGCTGGAGTATACGATCCGGCCGGCCGAACAGAGCGATCTGCAGGGGATCGTGGGCGTGATGCGACAGGTCGCCGAAGAGAACGACTACCTCGTCGCCGAGACCGTCGTCGACCTGCTCGACCACGAGGAGGTCGTCTTCCGACACAACGATATCACGTCTCGGATCTTCTTCGTCGCGACGATCAATGACGACGTCGTCGGCTGGGTCCACCTGCAGGCGCCCAACTACGCGAAGCTCTCGCACACCGCGGAGCTGACCATGGGCGTGCTCGAGGAGTACCGCGGTCACGGGATCGGAAGCAATCTCCTCGAGCGGGGGCTCCAGTGGGCTACCGAGAACGAGTACGATAAGGTGTACCAGAGTCTGCCGGCGACGAACCAGGACGCCATCCGGTTCCTCGAGGAACACCGCTGGGAGACCGAGGCGATCCGCAAGGCCCACTACAAGATCGACGACGAGTTCGTCGCTGAACAGATGATGGCGGTCATGACCGGCTAGCCCCGCTCGCGTCGTGATCGCACCGTTTCCCGGCGGCCGACGAGTCGCCGGCCGTCGGAGCCGTCGTCCGTTTCTTTTAATATGAGCCGGCACCTCGAGTCCATACGGAGCGCTGGTGATGAGACGGACGTCGTCCGTCGAATGACGGCGCGAACGGAGTGAGCGCCGGTGGTCCAGTGGTAGGACTCGAGCTTCCCAAGCTCGCGGCCCGGGTTCAATTCCCGGCCGGCGCATTTCTGCGACGAACGAACGTGAGGACCGAATGCGCCATAAGGAGAATTGAATCACGCAAGACCGAACGAAGTGAGGTCTTGCCATCGGGTTCAATTCCCGGCCGGCGCATATTCTCCCGCTCACTCGCAGCCGAGTAGTGACGCGAATCGCCGCGATACGACGCGTTATTACTCGCTGTCCGTCGGGAATTAGAAACGCCAGTCAAAATCCAGTCGTCTACTCGGCCGCGACGGCTGTGGTGATCCCGTTCGCGTTCGCGCCAGCGGCTAGATTCCCATCGCTTCGATCTGCTCCTGATACCGATTTCGAATGGTCACCTCGGTCACCTGCGCGACCTCGGCGATCTCGCGCTGGGTCTTCTTCTCGTTACAGAGCAGCGAGGCGGCGTAGATCGCGGCGGCGGCGTAGCCCGTGGGCGACTTGCCCGACAGCAGTCCCTTCTCGGTCGTCGTGTCGATGATCTCGGTGGCCTTGGCCTGGACCTCTTCCGAGAGGTCGAGCTCCGAGCAAAAGCGCGGCGTGTACTGTTTCGGGTCGACGGGCTCCATCTCGAGGCTGAGCTCCTGGGCGACGTAGCGGTAGGTGCGGCCGATCTCCTTGCGCTCGACGCGGGAGACGGCGGCGACCTCCTCTAAGCTGCGGGGGATGCCCTCCATGCGGCAGGCGGCGTAGAGGGTACTGGTGGCGACGCCCTCGATGGAGCGCCCACGGATGAGGTCCTCGTCTAACGCGCGGCGGTAGATGACGCAGGCGACCTCGCGGACCGACCGCGGAATGCCCAGCGAGGAGGCCATCCGATCGATCTCGCTGAGGGCGAACTGCAGGTTGCGTTCGCCGGCGTCCTTGGTTCGGATGCGTTCCTGCCACTTGCGCAGGCGGCGCATCTGGCTGCGCTTGTCCGCGGAGATCGAGCGGCCGTAGGCGTCCTGGTTCTTCCAGTCGATGGAAGTCGTCAGCCCCTTGTCGTGCATCGTCTGGGTCGTCGGCGCGCCGACGCGGGACTTGCTCTGTCGCTCCGAGTGGTTGAACGCGCGCCACTCCGGGCCGTGGTCGATGTTCGAACCCTCGACGACGAGCCCGCACTGGTCGCAGACGAGTTCGCCCTGATCTTCGCTCGTGACGAGCGTTCCGTCGGAACACTCGTCACACGCCCGCTCGCGCTCGCGTTGATCTGTGGTTTCGGTCGATGCTGATTCGCGTTCGCGCTGGCGGGATGGGCGAGCCATTTCGTATAGACAATGACGGCCGAGGCTTTTAGGTGTCGCCCTCTACAGATCAATCGCTTTTCAGAACGCTCCGACGGAAAGAAAGCCGCGAACCCCCCTCAGAAGTAGCCTAACAGCGTTCCGGAGAGGACGAGCACCCAGAGCGCGACGCCCGCGACCAGCATGTCGTTGAACCGCGACTCGCGGGTCGCGCGTTTGGCCGCGCCGCCGGCGATCAGTCCCAGCGCGACGACGACGAGCATGCGCTGGAGGACGACGTCGACGGGCAGCGAATCGACGCCGAGGTAGCCGTAATCGAGCCAGATCGCGGCGGCCAGCGAGCCCGCGGCGACGAGCGCGGCGTCGAGCCGGCGCGTGAGCGTCCCGGCGACCAGGTAGGTCGCGGTCGGAATCCCGACGGCGAGCACCGGGTACAGCAGGCCGGCGATCTGGTGTGGGGTGAGAAAGTCGGCGCGGCGCTCGAGGCCGAGGCCGCCGAAGCGCACGGCGAAGTAGAGCCCGACGATGGTGCCGACGAGGAGCAGATGGCCGACCTCGATCCGGTCGTAGGCGGCCGCGATCCGCCGGCGGTCGACGTCCGTCAGGTGGTCGTCGATGGCCGACGGCGCTCGGTCGGCGATGCGTTCGGGGTCGGTCTGACTGCCGGTGTCGGCCCGCAGCAGCCGATCGCGTCTGCGCGCGACGAGTCCGACGGCCCCGGGCAGGAGGATCATCCCGGTGAGATCGACGACGCTCGCCCAGCCGTCGGCGTCGCTGGAGTTCCTGTTGTTCAGGTACACTCTGCGGACGTCCTCCTCGACGTCGACGCGCGGGTGCTTCATGAAGTCGTTCTCGACTTTCGTCTGGGCGTCCTGAGAGCCGTGGACGCGGTGGCGGAGCGTGAACCAGTCGAAGTGTTCCGAGTGGGTCTGCATGATCACCCACTGGTCGTCCTCGTTGGGGCTCTCGTAGAGCCTGATGTGGTAGCGCTGGCCGTAGTAGTCGCCGTCCTCGAGTTGCCGCGTCTCGGTCGTCCAGTAGCCGGACTCGTTCGGTCCGGGATCGAGGTAGGCGTAGCGAGTGCCGCCGTCGGCGTCGCCCCACTCGAGGTTGGGGACGGGCCCCGACGAGTCGTTGGCTGCCTCAGAGTCGTTGGCCGTCTCGGAGTCGTTGACAGTGTCGTTCGTGGGCGGCTCGTCGACGGTCGGCTCGTTTCCTGTGCCCGCCGTCTCGTTGTCCTCGGCCTCGGGATCGTCGGAGCGGTTGCCGCCGCCGGTGAGCGTGTAGGTCTCCGGTCCCGCTTCGACCTCGCTCTCGTTGATTTCCGCCCAGTCGCCGTCGCTGGCTTCGGTCAGCACCCGCTCGACGTCGTCGACGTCACCGCGAACGATCACGTTGATCGGGCTCCGCTGCTTGAACCGCTCCTCGGGGCTCAAGTATCGCCAGAACCGACTGTCGGAGTCCTCGAGTTCGGTCATCTTGGGCGATACCTCCGTCTCGTTCGGGGAGATGGACTCGGTCGAGGGAGAGAACAGCAGCGAGGGGCCGCCGACGAAGAGCAGGGCGAGAACGAGTAACGCGAGCGCAATCACGAGCGATCGACGCATGTTCTCCCTACTAGCGACGGCTTACACATCAATCCATGTGGTTGCAGACTCCGGTCAGCCCTCGACGTCCGGCCCGACGGTCAGGACGGGCGCGGGGGCCTCGCGAACGACCCGCTGGGAGACGCTTCCGACGACGTTGGTCTCGTACTCGTCGCCGCTGGTTCCCATCACGATCATATCGACGTCGTGGTCGGCCGCGTAGTCGACGATACATTCGGCGGGATGGCCCGTGTCGGTGGCCGTCTCGACCGCGAGGTCGCGGGCCGCCGCGCTCGTCGCGACATCGTCGATCGCGTCGCGGGCGTTCACTCGCAGGTCTTCGCGGACCGTCTCGACGCGGTCCTCGTCGAGGACGAGGAACGCGCGGTCGTCGACGACCGAGAGGACGTGGACCGTCGCCGACCGCGTCGCTGCGATGTCGATCGCGTGGCTCGCGGCGACCGCCGCCTGGTCGCTGCCGTCGGTTGGAACGAGGAGTGTCTCGTACATCGGGCGTATACGAGACACTCGTCCGCGGTGAAAAAGCGATTGCCGTCGTTCTCTCCGGCTGGGAATATCGCATCCGTTTCCGGTAGCGATCGGTTTCGGTCGGGGCTAGGCGCCCGGGATGCCCAGCGCCTCGGGAGTGACGATCCCGAGTATCGAGGCGGCGTACACGATCGCGACGGCGACGACCCAGGCGACGATGCCGATCGCGGCCGCGGTCCCCCAGCCGCCGGGGTAGCGCCAGTTGATCACGCCGATCCAGGCGACGAGCATCACCAGCACGCCGAGCAGCGGGATCCAGCCGACGAAGTAGCTCGTCAGCGCCCAGACGGCCGCGCCGATCAGCGCGGTCAGCGCGGCGTTGAAGGCGCTCGCGTCCCGGTCGAGGATGACCCGGGCACCGGCCAGGATCGCGACCGTCCCGACGAGCAGACTGAGCACGAAGATGATGGCGGAATCGATTACGGCCATAGTGAGTTAGGACTTCCAGCTCAGTTCGATCTCGATCGTTTCGCGACTGCCGCGGAGCATCGAGGAGCGCTCGACGACGTCGATCGAGAAGTCGACCTCCTCGGACGGGTTCAGCGAAACCGTCTTGTTGCCGACGTTGACGTCGATCTGCTCGCTCTCTCCGTCGAACTCCTCGGACAGCGTCGCCAGGAACGCTGCGAGTTCCGATCGCGGAAGTTTCTCGTCGGCCGTCGTCCGTTGAACCATACGCGCTAGTGGCGCCGATATCCGCAAAAGTATGGGCAGCGAACGGGTTCCTAACGGAGGTTTACCACCGCAGCCGCGGTCGAACCGCTATCGAATCCGAACCGAGACAAGCTAGAACAGGTTCGCCTGCTGGTAGACCGAAATCCCCTCGTCCGTGATTTCGTAGGGCTTCTTCTCCCGGGAGTGGTTCGCGTCCCGAATCTTCTGGATCTCGACGGCCAGGCGCGTCTCCCGGAAGTCGTCCGGCCGGACGTACTGCAGGACGAAGACCGCGTCCGTGAGGTACTCCACGATGCCGTACCGGGAGGCGTACGGCGACTCTTCGGACGCCTCGCTCGTCAGCAGGGCGGTGACGCCGGCCTCCTTCAGGCTCCGGGTGAAGTCGTAAATCTCGTTGCGGCGGGTCGCGCGGTCCTCGTACATCATCTCGAGCAGCGACACCGAGTCGAGAACGAGCCGCGCGGCGTCGAACTCCTCGATGAGCGTCGGAAGCTCGTTCGTGATCGATTGCAGGCTGTTGGCCATCTCGACGGGATCGACGTCGACGACGGCGAGTCGGTCCTCGGCGAGGTACTCGTCGAAGGGGTACCCCTTCTCGGTCGCGCTGTCGATCACCCGGCGGCGGCTCTCCTCTAGGGTAATGTACACCGCGTTCTCCCCCCGCGCTAGCCCGTGCTCGAGAAACTGCAGGCCGAAGGTCGTCTTCCCGGTCCCGGCGCTACCCATCGCGACGAGCAAGGAGCGTTCGGGGACGCCGCCCTGGATCATCCGATCGAGCCCCTCGATGCCGAGCTCGAGTCGGGGGAGGTCGGAGTCGACCGCCTCGTCGAAGTCGGTCTCGGTGCCCGCCGCGAGGCCGAAGTCGAGCTCCGAGAAGCCCTCGGGGCCGGGTTCGTCCGCGCCGGCGTTCGGAACGTCGACGTCCGCGAGCGCCGCGCCGAAGTCCTCGTCGAACAGTTCGCCTTCGCTCCCCTCAGCTCCCTCGGTGTCGGCGGCCGTCTCGGCCGCCGTCTCGCGCTGACTCGCGGCTTCAGCAGATTCGACGCCATCGAGCGCGTCGAACTGCTCACCGGTTCCGTCGCCGGACGGCTCGTCCGCAGCGTCACCGTCGTCGTTCGCGGACTCCTCGGCGTCCTCGAGCGCGCGCTCGAACCAGTCGTCGGACTCGTCACGCACGGGGATCACCGTCGCTGACGCCCGCTGCCCCGTGGCGGCCGTCGCCGGAAGCGCTACCGCGCTCGAGGCTACCCGCTCGATGCAGTTGCGGCGATCGATCGAAATACCTCGGCGGGAGCGCCTCTATCATGCGGGATCTGGGACGGCGGCCGTCGCGGGCCGTTCACGTACTCGAGTGTCCCCCACCACGATGAATGTTGTTGCCGCCCCGACGGCGTGACGGGTGGCTTTTTGACGACGCAGCGGGTAGCCGCCGACGATGGACGTCGCCGTCGGCATCGTCGGCCAGCGAGGCAACGAGCGCGCACAGGGACTCGCCGCGTCGCTCGCGGAGACGCTCGAGCGAAGCGGACGCGATGGGGGGGAGACCGCGGTCGTCGTCGACGAGGCGACCGGCGAGGCGGTCGACGCGCCCGCGTGCCCGGTTGACGAAATGGACGACCGGGATCTCGTCGTGAGCATCGGCGGCGACGGCACGCTGCTGTTCGTCGCCCGCGAGGTCGGCCCCACGCCGATCCTCGGGGTCAACCTCGGCGAGGTCGGCTTTCTCAACGCTGTCGCACCCAAGGACGCCGTCGACGTCGTCACCGATCTCGTCGCGGACTACCGCGAGACCGGCGCGTTCGAGGGCCGCGAACTCGCCCGCCTCGAGGCGACGAGCGAGGGCGCCGACTGGACCCTCGAGCCGGCGCTCAACGAGATCGTCGTCCACGGCCCGCGCCGGGGTCCGGGCGGCGGGGCGACCGTCGAGGTCCGCGTCGACGGCGGGCGGTACGCCGCCAGCCACGCCGACGGCGTCCTCGTGGCGACGCCCGCGGGCTCGACCGCGTACAACTTGAGCGAGGGCGGGCCGCTGGTTCATCCGACGGCCGACGCGCTGGTCGTCACGCAGATGGCCGCCGCCGACTCGATGCCGCCGCTGGTCGTCGATCCAGACACAGAACTCTCGATCACGATCTCCGACTCCGACACCGGCTACGCGATCAGCGACGGGCGGAACCGACGGCGACTCGACCCCCCCGCGACCGTCACCGTCTCGGTCGCGGACGAGCCGATCAGGCTCGTCGGGCCTCGCGGGGACTTCGTCTCCAGCCTCGAAAAACTCGACTGACGCCGGGACGGCGTTCCGCGAACGCTATCGCTGGGCCTGCTCTGCACCCTCGACGAGTCGCTCGAGTTGGGCCGGCGGGACGGCGCCGCGGGCGGCGTGGTCCTCGTAGACGAACGTCGGAACGCCGGTTATGCCCCGTCGCTGGGCCGCCTGGAACTGGTCCTCGAGCTCCGTTCGGAGCCCGTCGTCGTCGACCGCCGAGCGGATCTCGTCGACCGGGAGCCCGACGGTCTCGGCGAGGTCCGCCAGGACGTCGGCGTCGCCGATGTCGCGGCCGTTCTGCCAGAGCGCCTGGTAGATCGCCTCGTCGAAGGCTGCCCACTGCTCGGGGTACTCCTGCTTGACGTACCAGGAGGCCTGCTGGGCCGGCAGCGAGTCGACCTCGGTGGCCATGATCTGGTTCATCTCGACGCCGTACTCCTCCTGCAGTCGGCGGACGTTCTGCTTGGCCTGCTCGTAGTACTGGTCGTCCTTGCCGTCGTCGGCCTCGTGATCGATCGATCCGTCCGGGTTCCGCTTGCCGCTGCGGAGGTCGAACGGTTGCCAGTCGATCTCGAGGGGTTCTTCGCGCGCTTCGCGGTACTGCTCGAGCGAGCGCGTCCCCAGGTAACAGAAGGGACAGACGTAGTCGGCGTAGAGTTCGAGTCGGTCGGTCGAATCGGCTGTCTCGGACATACCCGCGGTAGGGAGCGACGACGGAAAAGTCGCCGGCAACCGGAAGCCGTCTGCGAGGGTGCGTCGCCATCGACTCCCGCTCGTCGTCGGTCCCCGCTCCCGGTGGCGAACTCAGGCCCCGTTCGCGCCGTCGCCGGCGGCGACGCCTTCTTCGCTCCCGGCGTTGGCCTCGGTGACGTCCGGGAGGTTGGGGTCGCGGTAGGGGTTCCGGCCGTACGCCGGCAGCTCGTCCTCGAGTTGCCCCTTGAGGACCCGCCGGAGCCGGTTCAGGCTGGTCGTGTCCAGCCCGTAGTCGGCCGCGAGACGCTTGAACGTCTCCTCCTCGGTGATGTCGTGGGCGCGGTACTGGGCGAAGAGGTCGTCCATCCGGTCGGCCGACAGCGCCTGCGCGTCGATGTCGTCGAGCCCAAAGTACTGCTGGCGGTCGACGTCGACCACGTGGCGGATGACCACCAGCGCGACCTTCTCGATGGCGCGCTGGCTCCCGAATTCGGTGAGATCGATCTCGTCCATGACCCCCAGCGCAAGGTCCCGCTGCCACGGCGTCACCTCGAGGGCGTTACACAGCGCCTGGGTCGTCCGTAGCCGATCGAGTCGGTGGGCGCGCTCGCTGTAGCCCGGCGTGGCCGCGTGTTGTTCGTCGTGCAGTCGGCGGACGCTCTCCGAGAGGTCCCCCTCCGGCGACTCCGCGCGACCGATCACGGTCGCACTCGGCGTGACGACCCCCCACTGGCGGACCGTCGAATCGCGCTGGACGTCCGCCCGCGAGAGCGACCCGGAACCGGGCCGGTTTTCGAGTCGGCGTTCGTCCTCGTACTCGAGTTGCGGGCTGTCGCCGACGGCCGCGGTTTCGTCGGGGCCTGGACCGGGTTCAGCACCGTCGTCTCTCATTACCGCTTGCTCGGACCGGCAGACGGAAAAAGGCACCTCCTAGTGAAACCGTCGCTCGATGGAACTGAAAGCCTCGGTGATACGAACTCGACGGCCGATCACCTGACGGCGCGACCGCTCTCGAGGCTGGGGACGGATTTCGACGCCGCGAAAAGCTCTTCGTAGCTTCACCTTGTAACCAGAGGTACTTAAAGAGATGTTGGAGCGTCGATCCCGGTTACCGCCCGGCGAGTAGTCTCGCCACTCGGGGATTGAGGCTCGAGAAGACCCGGTCTCCCGTCGTATCTCTACTTGCGACTAGAGGAACTGAAAGCGACTAACCGGGGCGAGTTCAGTCGGAGATAGTGGTGACTCCTCGGTCGAGGACAACTCGAGAAGGACCGCCTCTCCGTCGTATCTTCACCTTGTGACCAGAAGTACTTAAATCAGATCGGAGTTCGCCTCCCCGGTCGTTCGAGACGAACGGGGGGCTCGTAATACGACAGCAGCAACGAGCGAATCGACGGGCAGACGGATCCTACGGACGACACTCCGGGTGAAAGACGCCGAGGTTTCCCTTGCTTCCCCTGCTCGCTTTGTACAATCTAACCCCCTCTATCTCCCGGCCACACACGTCACAGGTCATTGGCGAGTTCAGACGCTCACCGTAGTAAACCCTGTTGTGACCGCGGGAGTAGCAACAGCCGTGGTCTACCCGATGCAACGGTATTCGATTCGGAACGAAGGTGCCGTCGGGAGCCTGGGGACGGCCCAATACCTGCGGAACGGCTGTCGCGGATGGAAACGACGGCGTCGCTGCGCTCGACAGCAGTAGCTGGCCGGTAGAGCACCACTCGAGAAGACCGGTCTCCCGTCGTGTCTTCACCTTGTTACCAGAAGCACTTAAAGAACGATGCGCTCCGATCACCGCCCCGTCCTACTGCACTGCCGCGATCAGTTCGTCGACGAACCCGTCCAGCCGCTCCGGATCGGGACCGCTGCGCGCGTGACGCCCGGGATCGATCTCGCGGGGCGGACGGGCGAACTCGCGGCCGACGGCGTCGCCGATCGTCTCCGAACCGTCGCCGGCCCGCTTTCGCTCGAGCAACGCGCGGGCGCGTTCGATCCGATCGGCGTCGAAGACGGACGGCGCCTGCTCGTCCAGGAAGCGGTCGAACTCGATCACGGGTAGCTCGTGGCCGTCCCCTTCTCCGGTCGCCGTCAGGTAGCGAGCCGACATCGCCGCGCGGTAGATCGTCAGATTTCGCTTCACCGTGGGTTTCGTCTGCGTCTCGGCGAACCGCTCGTCGTCGACCGGGATCGTCCGCGTTTCGTCGTCGCTGCCCGCGTCGTCCGCACTGTCTCGCGTCTCGACGACGTACTCGTCCTCGCGGGACTCGAGGATCGGGAAGATCGCGTCGTCGTTGCGGACCAGATGGTTCGAGATGTACTTTCGATAGTTGCTCGTCGCGATCCCCCGCCACGCGTGGTAGAGATCCATCGGATTGTACGTCCGCTCGACGTAGGCGGCGAGTCCCGCGGGCTCGTACGCGACGCGGTAGCGGATCGGACTCCGGAGCAGATCGATCGCGCCGTCGTTGGAATCCGCGAGCAGTCGCGCGAACGTTCGGACGTCCCAGCCCTGCAGTTCGACGTCGCCGTCGTCCGTGTCGGCGGCCTCGTGGATCGTCTCCGGCGGGCCCGCGAGGTGGGCGTACCGGCGCAGGTCATCAGGAACGAAGACGAAGCCGACGTCGTAGTCGCTCTCGGGGCTCGCCGCGCCCCAAGCGTGACTGCCGCGGGCGACCGCCAGCGCGACGCGCACCTCGCGGTCGCGCTCGAGGTCGGTCAGCAGGTCGTCGACGCGCTCGAAAACGGACTCGGGGACGGTAGACATGGCTGTGGCTCGTCTCTCGAGTGGGAGCGGTCCGCGAAAAGCTCTTCGTAGCTTCACCTTGTAACCAGAGGCACTTAAAGAACGATCGGCGACCAGAGCGCTCGAGCGAGTGCTATCGCTACCGAAGTAGACGACTCGAGAAGAACCGATCTCCCGTCGTATCTCCACCTTAGGACCAGAAGCACTTAAAGAGAAACGCGTAGCGACGGGTCTTGGGAAGAGCGTGAGCTGATTGTCTCGAGAACTGGTCTGCGGTGTCTCCTTCGCTCGACCACTGGGAGACGCGTCGCGTCTTCCACGCCGTTCGCTCGTAGCGCTCGTGAGGGAGGCCGCGCGCGAGTTGTGTAGCGGTCCGTCGGTAGTCCACCACCGCGCAGCACGTGCCACTCTAGGAGTCCAGTATGGCAAGAATGCGGCCGACGACATCTCGCCTCGCAGCGCAGACGCCGTCGCCTGAGTCGAATGGGACAGATCCGACCGCGAACCCGTCGCTACGACATCGTTGAGGACTCGAGAAGAACCGCCTCTCAGTCGTATCTTCACCTTATGACCAGAAGCACTTAAACGACCCTCGAGGCTGACGGCGATTCGAGACCTGGCTGCAGCCCGGATGGGCCAACTGTACACCGATGATTTCCCGTTCCGAAAGGTTGAATCGCCGCCTGCCCTGAATACGGACAATGAGTCATCAGCTTCCGGACGTGCAGGCAACGTCACCCGACGTCACCGTCGGCCTGAGCCAGGTCGGCGTCACCGGCGTCGACAAACTCGTCAAGATCGCCCGCGAGGGGAAACGACCGATCGTCCTCACCGCCGAGTTCGAGGTCTTCGTCGACCTGCCCGCCTGGCGCAAGGGCGCGGACATGAGCCGCAACATGGAGGTCATCGACGAGATTCTCGAGGAGGCCACCCGCGAGGAGGCCTACCGCGTCGAGGACGTCTGCGGCGACGCCGCCGAACGGCTCCTCGAGAAACACGACTACACGTCGACGGCCAAGGTCTCGATGGAAGCGGAGTTCATGCGCCGCGAGCAGACGCCCGCCAGCGACCGCGAGACCCAACACACCGTCGACATCATCGCCTCCGCGACGGCCACCGAGGAGGGCACCCGAGAGGAGATCGGCGCGGAGGTCACCGGGATGACCGTCTGCCCCTGCTCGCAGGGGATGTCGGCCGCGCGCGCGAAACAGACGCTCGAGGACCTGGGCGTCGAGGAGGAGACGATCACCGAGTTCCTCGAGGAAGTGCCACAGCCGGGCCACTCCCAGCGGGGCCACGCGACGCTGACGGTCGAATCGAACGGCGATCCGGAGATCGACCTGAACGACGTCATCGACATCGCCCGGGACGCGATGAGCGCGCGGATCTACAACCTCGCGAAGCGGCCCGACGAGGATCACATGACCTACGCGGCCCACGCCGACGCGAAGTTCGTCGAGGACTGCGTGCGCGCGCTCGCCGAGGGCGTCGTCGACGAGTTCGATCACCTCCCCGACGACGCGGTGATCACGATGAAACAGTCCAACGACGAGTCGATCCACCAGCACAACGCCCACGCCGAGCGAAAGGTCGAGATGGGGACGCTGCGCGAGGAAGTCGCCGGCGACGACTGAGTTCCGCGTTTCTCCTCGAAGGGGACTGGGTGATCGAATCGCGGACCGACCACGGCCGCGGTACTCTCGCGACGGATCACGCTAACCGTTATCAGCGTCGCCCGGTAACGATCTACAGTGACAGTACGACACGACAACGTGACGGTCTCGTGGCTCGGCTACGCGACCGTTCGACTCGAGTCGGCCGACGGAACCGTCGTCTACGTCGATCCCGGACGATACGGGACCCTCACCGGCGAATGGGAACGGGACGTCCCCCATCCGCCGGGCCGAGCGTACGACGAACGCGACGGCGACCTCGTGCTGGTGACCCACGACCACCACTACGACTCCGACGGCGTCCGACGGGTCGCGAGCGAGGACGCGACGGTCATCGCCTACGAGGCCGTCGACGCCGAATCGATCCGCGCGGGCGGTCGCGACGTCGAGGACCTCGAGGCCCTGCCCTACGACGTTCGGCGCGTCGAGTACGGCGAAGAGGCGACCGTCGAAGGCGTCGACCTCGAGGTTCTCCCCGCCTTCAATCACCCCGACGGCCCCAACGCTCCCGACGGCGACCCCATCCATCCGGAGGGCTTCGGCTGCGGCTACCGGTTCGAAGTCGACGGGACGAGCGTCTGCTGGACCGGTGACTCGGACGTGCTCGACGACCACGGGGACCTCGAGGTCTCGCTGTTCCTGCCGCCGATCGGGAAGAATTTCACCATGAACCGGACCGAGGCCGCGGAGCTAGCGGCGGCGATCGATCCCGACCTCGTCTGTCCGATCCACTACAACACGTTTCCGGATCTCGAGGCCAACTCCCGTGCCTTCGCCGCCGACGTCGCGGCCGCCGGGGTTCCGGTCGTTCTCGACGAAGAGTAAGTACCAGCTCAGAACTCGAGCGGTTCCGCCTCTTCCCACCGGGGGACGAACTCCTCGTGGACGTTCGCGGCGAACTCCGGGTCCTTCAGATCGATCATGCCGAAGGCGTCGCCCGACGACAGCGGGTTCGGCACCTGAATGCAGATCTCGACGCCGTCGATAATGTTGAACGAACCCGAGATATCGTCGTTCGTCCGGACGTCGAAGTCGTCGCGCTGCTGGAGGGTCGTTCGGTACCGTCGACCCACATCTTCCGAGAGCGAGCCGACCATCTCGCGGGTCATCAGGAGATCGATCGAGACGCCCCGGTCGAGGGCGTCCTCGAGTTGGGCGTTGACCGCCTCGCTGACGGTCTGGAGGTCCCACTGGGGGGCCGGATCGGCCGACACCATCACGATGTGATCGTCGGCGGCCGCGAGCCGTTCGAGCATGAGATCGACGGTCTCCTCGGGGCCGACGGCGGCGGTCCAGAACTGGTCTTCGACCGGTTCGGCCGCGTCGAGTTCGTTGGCCAGGTCGTCGACGATCGACTCGTACTGGTCGGCTTTCTCCTCGAGTTCGCGTTTCTTGTCCTCGAGAAGCCGGTCTAACGCCGTCGAGGGTTCGACGGCGACGTACTTCTTCGGCCGACTCGCGGTCTGGCTCCGGACGAGGTTGTACTGCTCGATGCTGTTGAGGACGTCGTAGATCCGTCCCATCGGCACGTCGCTGGCACGAGACAACTCCTTTGCCGTTGTGGGACCGGTGTTGAGCAACGACCGGTAGGCTCGAGCCTCGTACTCCGAGAGCCCGAGATCCCTGAGACTGGACATATTCTGAAAAAACTAACCGGGGAAATATAAACGCTGTGGTCGTTTGACAGACGGATGACTGAGCCGCCGGAAGCCGCCGCCTCCGCTCGCGTTACTCGAGGACCGACTGGACGCGTTCGCTCAACTCGGCGGGGGTTTCGGCGGTGTCCGAGCGCTGGTCGCCGCGTTCGACCCGCGCCAGCCCCGCCTTGAGGTCGTCGGCGGCGGGAACGACGACCTTCTCGTGGTCCGCCATTCGCAGGGCGGCCCGATGGAGGTCGGTTCCGGGGTCGGCCGCGACGCGGATCACCAGCGGTCCCTCGAGCAGCCGCGAGACGGCGGTCGCGTAGCGAGCCATCTGGACGCCGAAGCGATCGCTCGCGCCCGCGAAGGTCTCGAGCGTTTCCCGGGCGACCTCGCGGTACCGCTCCTCGCCGGTCAGGACCGCGAGCTCAAGCAGCGCGTCCGCGAGCGCGACGTTCGTATCCAGCGGTCGAAGCGGGCGCTCGAGGAGTCCGGCCCCCGACGCCGGCCCGTCGAGGAACGACTCCCCGTCGCGGAGCCGATCGATCGTCGCGTCCGCGACCGCGGTCGCGTCCGCCAGCGCGTCCGTCTCGAGGACGCTCGCGGTCGTCGTCAGCGCCGCCAGGACGCGGGCCTGATTCGCGAGCAGCGGCGTCACCTCGCCGTCCGCGTCGCGTTCGACGTCGCCCTCGAGCGCGTGGACGGCGACGCCGTCCTCGAGCAGGTCGTTCCGAAGGGTCTCGAGCGCGCGTTCCGCGTACCGACGCGCCCGCTCATCGTCGGTGTAAGCGTGGTAGGTGAGCAATCCCTCGATCGCCAGCCCGTTCGGGCCGGCGAAGACGCCCTCGTCGACCGGCGGCTCGTCGGCCGCGGCGCGGTCGGTCGCGTCGATCGTGTGGGCGTCGTCCTCACCGGGCGCCTGACTGTTCGCGAAGGCGTCGGCCTCGTCGTTCCACAGCGTCGTCGTGAGGTAGTCGACGGTCCGCTCGGCGGGCTCGCGGTACTCGTCTTTGCCCGTCAGCAGGTAGGCGTTGGCGAACGCGCGCACGAGCGCGCCGTTGGAATCCAAGAGCTTCTCGTGTTGGAGCCCGGCCCAGTCGCGTTCGGCCGCGAACCGGTAGAAGCCCCCGTCGTACTCGTCCAACAGGTTCGCGCTGACCGCGTCGAAAGAGCGCAGGGCCATCTCCCGATCGCGCTTGAGGGCGAACTCGAGGGCGTCGGGTAACGGGAACTTCGGACTCCCGCCCCAGCCGCCGGCGACTTCGTCGTAGGCCTCGGTCAATTGGCCGAGCATCGCCGACTCGACGTCGCTCGTGAGCCGACCCGCGGGCGGGTTGTCCTCGCGAAGCGGGCGCGGGACGCGACCGGCGCCGCTGCCTTTCGTCTGCCACATGGTCCGGACGCTGTCCAGCACCTGTCGCATGCCGTCGGGCCCGAGATAGCCCGCGCCGGTCAGCACCGTTCCGTCCGGGGCCAGAAAGACCGTCGACGGGAACCCGCCCATGTTGTACCGATCGCGCACGCGCGGATGGCGATCGACGTCGACCCGAACGGGGACGAAACTGTCGTTGATATTCGCCGCGATGCGAGGCTCGGCGTAGGTCTCCGCGTCCATCTCGTGGCAGTGATCACACCACGTCGCGGTGAGCGAGAGCAAAACCGGGGCGTCCGCCTCCGCCGCCTCGTCGAAGGCGTCCTGTCCCCAGTCGCGCCACTCGACGCGCGTCTGGTCGTCCATACCGGAGCCTCGGCTGTTGCGGGCGTAAGCCCTTCGACTGCGGAACCGCCGCTGACCGGCGCAATTGCGAGACCGACGAGATCGGACCTCCAACGAGCAAAACTGCTCCAAAACGGTCGTTCCGCGGACGTGTAGTGAGAGTAAAGCGTTTTCACCCTCCGCCGGCTATGTCGACGTATGCTCCGGTGGATTGCCGCGTTGTTGCTCATCCCGTTTCTCGATGCGGTGTTACTCGGGTTCCTCGTCACTCAGTTCGGCGCGTTTACCTGGGTCGGGATGGTGCTGCTCGTCGTCCTGACCGGACTCGTCGGCATGCTGCTCGTCCGTGCCGAGGGTCGCCGAACTATCGGGAAGATGCAGCGGTCGCTGGCCGAGGGGCGACCCCCGACCAACGAACTGCTCGACGGCGGACTCCTGATCGCCGCCGGGGCCTTCCTGCTGACTCCCGGCCTCGTCACGGACGCCATCGGCTTCCTGCTAGCCGTCCCGATCACGCGGATTCCGATCCGGGCCGCCCTCAAACGGTTCGTGATCGTCCCCTACGCGGACAAGAAGACCGGCGGCTTCGCCAGCGGCAAGGTCTGGACCTTCGGCTTTCCCGACGAGGGAGCGACTCGAGGCGGGAATTCCAGTGACGCCGGCTCGACCGACGGCGGAACGTACGACCTCGGCGACGACGACTACACGGTCGACGACAGGACCGATGAGGACTCGTATACGATCGATTTCGGCGACGAGCGGCCCTCCGATTCCGGAGAGGATCGAGACGACGATCCCTCCGCCCGGTAGCGGTTCGCACGGGGCCCGAAGAAAGAAACGCTTAAACGTTCCACCCCGCAACTATTGAGTGCGAAGCGCGGGCCAATAGCTCAATTAGGTTGAGCGCCACTCTGATAAGGTGGAGGCTCTCGGTTCAAATCCGAGTTGGCCCATATTCTTGCGACGAACAAATCCGTGAGTCGCAGCTATGGAATCCGACTCGGATTTTAACTACGCGAGTCACACGCCCGGGAGCGAACGCAGTGAGCGACCCGGAACGTCTCGAGGTGGTTCAAAGCCGAGTTGGCCCGTACTTTTGCGGTGAACTTCGTTCTGAGTCACGGGACTTGCGGCGAGGATTTGTGCTCCAAACGGTGCACTCGCGAGCGCAGCGAGTGAGTGCTCCCCGCGACGGTTCTAATCGGACTTACCTTCTTCTGCTGTGAACCACGTGAAAGAGAGCCCGCAAGCAGCAATACAACCGACTCGATAGTACCGAACGAGTCGCGCCGCGAGTGCGGAACCCGAACGAATTAGGGGTCTCGAGACGTGGCAAATACGGTCTTCGTCGCTCGCGTCGTGAGCCGGAGCGACGTCAGCTGCGGTCTGGGAGAGATCGATCCCCGCGTAGTATCGCATAGCGGGGCGCGAAGGATCGTCTTCGCGTCGTCTTGAGAGCGATTCGAAACTGCTCGAGATGGCCCGAATGCGTCCGGAATCGCCTTTCCCGATAACCGAGTTTGCAAGTTTCGAGATCGGGCTGACTCGAGGCAGTTGGGTCGTCGATTCTCGGTAACGGACGAAGCGACCGATCCGGAACGTCTCAATCCAGAAATAGCGCACGCGTACGCGTGACCCACGAACGAAAATCAGCCAGCGTGGACGCCGTTTCCCGGTAGACGAGTCGCCGCCAGCCGCGATCATCAGGATCGTCTCGAAAGCCGTCCGTTGGCGCACTCGAGGGCCGAACTAGTTTCGTGAACGAGCATCTCCGCTCAGCGGCGTTCTGAACGAGATTCGGCTACGACTGTGGTCTCGAGTTATTAGAATAGTTCGGGCAGAAACACAATCATTATATATTGAGTTTTGCATGGTAGTGCCTACCTTTGGAGTTTCGATTCAGAGGCCTTAAATAGTAACCAGCGATTGTGGTATAATACGCAGAAGATGAGGACCCTTCCCCTGCGGTCCGCCGTACAGAAGGGGTCTGA
>NZ_AOIS01000010.1 GCF_000337495.1 Haloterrigena salina JCM 13891 | reverse complement strand
GTCACGCCGCCGTAGAGGGCGAACGTGGCCGGCGTGACGGGAACGGCCACCTCGAGGACGGTGATCTCCTCGAGGTCCGTCATAACCGGCAGGGCGTAGCCGAGGATGGCGCCGAAGGTGGCGGTGGCGGCGATCAGTACGAGACAGAGGCCGCCGACCACGCGGCGACCGCCCAGTCGTCGATCGGCAGTCACGGTCGCCCGTTCGCGGCGCGTCCCCGAGGTCCTTGCGCTTCGTCTCGAGCAGCGCGAGCGCGTTCGATCGTTACCTCGGACCCGTCGGTCTCGCGAGCCCCAAAATTATTTGGCCGCACTTGTTTCGACGATGTCGTCGTACGAACGAGCACGGCAGGGTCGGCGACACCGGACTCCCCGTGCCGCGCCCTGCCGTCGCATTCCCACTCCCATCCCATCCCCATCCCACTGCCTGTGTCGCGCCGACCGCTGCCGGCGCGACACCACCGATCCGCGCGAATGACATCGGCGCGTTCGCGTGCCACCACTCGTTTTTTACCCGGCGTCGTCGTACGCTCGAAGCAACGTAGCCGTGGACTCCGAACCAACCGACGCTACCGGTCCCGACGCCACTGCCGACACCGACGAGTCGCACCGACGGCTCGCCGAGAAGGAACTGTTCCTGTTGCTACTCGTCGGTATCGCCCTCCTGATGGCGCTACTGGGGTTCATGCTCATCGTCACCTGAGGCTCGCGTCGAGAACGGCGGCCGCGGGCCGATATCGGCCGTCGGGGTCAGTCCTTCTTCTGGTCTATCGTCGTCGTATCGTGATACGTGCGGTCGTCCCGTTCGATCACGCGCGCCGCGTAGTAGGTGACGAAGCCCAGCGTCGCGATCATCGACAGCAGGATCGCGAACTGGATCGTCGACTGGAGCGGTTCGATCCCCCACGGGTTGAACACCGCGAAGAGCGCGACGAAGAACACCATGATCGCGAGGGGAATCAGGTTGACCGCGAGATCGAGCGTGATTTCGGCGTCGAATGCGCGTCGGCTCATGGATATCTGTTAGCGGCGTTAGCGGCGTCGGTAGTGGACGATCACCGTTCCGACAACCGTCACGATCCCGGCGATCGCGATCGCGAGGCCGCGGGTGGTGAGCCCGGTCAGTCCGTCGGTCGCTGCGGGGGCGACGGTGTCGGTTCCGAGCGCGTACAGCGTGCCGCCGCCGAGCGCGAAGACCGCGCCGAAGCCCATCGCGACCGGCAACGGGTCGGCGACGTGGTCCGACTCGGCGAGGATCCCCGCGACGCTGGCGGCGAACAGCACGAGTCCGCCGACCGCGACCGGGAGGAGGTCGACGACGATGCCGACCTCCGACCCAGCGAGTCCGATCGCGACCAGCACGGGCCACGGGCTCGCCGTCGGCCGCTCGCGATCGCGCTCGCCGCGGTCGTTCGCACTCGAGTGATCGACCATCGACGAACGGCTACCACGTCCCGCTAGTAGTAGCTAGGGTCGCCCGTCGGAACCGAAGACAGTCACCGAAACCNGCGCTCGCCGCGGTCGTTCGCACTCGAGTGATCGACCATCGACGAACGGCTACCACGTCCCGCTAGTAGTAGCTAGGGTCGCCCGTCGGAACCGAAGACAGTCACCGAAACCGATAGAACGAGACGCTCGAGACGACGCTGCGATTGAGACGTGTCGGAGCGAGACGCCGTCGATCCGCGCTGCCCTCGCCGCTCACTCCTCGCGCTCGATGACGAACTCAGTGAACGCGTGGAGTTTCTGGGTCGTCTCCGCGTCGAACTCGAGGCGATCGACCTCCACCCGGGCCCGGGCGGCCAGCTCGAGGGCGCGCTCGCGGGCGTACTCGAGGCTGCCGGCGTCCTCGATGATCGCGAGGGCCTCGGCGATCTCCGCGTCGGTGTTGGACTCCGCGGCGAGGAGCTTCTGCAGTCGTCGGGCCCGCTCGGGGTCGCTCTCCTGGATCGCGTGGATGACCAGCAGCGTCTGCTTGCCCTCGCGAATGTCGTTACCGAACGCCTTGCCGAAGTCGCCGGCCCGGCCCAGCGAGTGCTCGACGTCCAAGATGTCGTCGCCGATCTGGAAGGCGACGGCGGTCAGCTCCGCGTACCGCGCGACGGCCGCCTCGACGTCGTCGGGTTGGTCGGTGATGATCGCCGCGAGTCGGGCCACGATCCGGGCGAGACAGCCGGTCTTACACGCGCACATCTCGAGGTACTCGTCGGTGGTAACCCGCACGTCGTCCTCGTTGTGCCAGCGGATGTCCATCCCCTGACCGAGGTGCGTGCGGTTGAGTTCCGCCACCAGCATCTCGTAGGCGGCGAGCCGTCGCTCCGCCGGGAGGTCGGCGGGGTTCTCGGTCAGGATCTTCAGCGGCAGGAAGTACATCGCGTTGCCGACGTTAAGCGCGATATCCCGCCCGTAGACGCGGTGGAGCGCGCGTTCGCCGCGGCGGATCGTCGCCTCGTCTTCGACGTCGTCGACGATGATCGTCCCGTTGTGGAGGATCTCCGGGATGCAGGCGTAGTCGACGTACGCCGCCGGATCCTCGCCGAACCCCTCGACGAAGACGAGAAAGAGCACCGCGCGCCACCGTTTCCCGCCGCGGTCGAGGAGGTCCCACAGCGGCGTCGACAGCGCCCGCTGGATGGCGTCGGGATCGTACTCGTAGGTCGGATCGCCGAAGAACGATGCGAGGTAGTCGGCGTCGATTTCGCGTGGGACCAGATCGGCGATCGCCTCGTCGATGGCCGGCCGCCACTCGGCAAGCGTCTCCCGCATACTCGTTCCGAGAGGGAGGGGCGTGAAAAAGATTCGCAGTTTGTCTTGTCAACTTCGAAAGGATGAACCGCTCTCGTTCGCTCTCTGCACGGGTCGGGACTCGAGCGGTACAGTTTCCTGGCCGGCAGTCCACAGCGGAGGTATGACCGACTGGATCGGCAACGTCTTCACGAGCGACGTCGGGTGGACCCACCTCGAGCGCCTCGTCGATATCGGAACGCGGATGGCCGGCAGCGACGGCGAGCGCGAGGCCGCCGAACTGACTCGCGACGCGCTGGCCGACGCCGGCGCCCGGAACGCCCGCCTCGAGTCCTTCGACATTCAGGGCTGGACGCGCGAGGGGAGCGAGATCACCGCGGGCGAGACGAGTCAGAACTGCATCGCCCTGCCGCGCAGCCCTGCCGACCGCGCGACGGCGCCGCTGGTCGACCTCGGCTATGGGCTCCCCGCGGACTTCGAGGAAACCGACCTCGAGGGGAAGATCGCGATGGTCCGCAGCGACATCCCGGACTACTACGATCGCTACCTCCACCGCCGGGAAAAGTACTACCACGCCGTCGAGAACGGCGCGGTGGGGTTCGTCTACCGGAACCACGTCGAGGGCTGTCTGCCGCCGACGGGGAGCGTCGGAACCGACGATGACCCCATCGGCGAAATTCCGGCCGTCGGCGTCTCGAGCGAGGTCGGCGTGCGACTGGCCCGCCGGTTCGACGGCGAGGAGATCGAACTGACCGTCGAGGCCGACATCGGCCCGGCGACGAGCCAGAACGTCCACGCCGAACTGGGGCCCGACACCGACGAGCGCGTGCTGGTGACGAGCCACGTCGACGCCCACGACATCGCGGAGGGCGCCGTCGACAACGGCGCCGGGACCGCGATGGTCGTCGAACTCGCGAACGCGCTCGCAAAACGGGAAGACGACCTCGAGACCCGCGTCGAGTTCGTCGCCTACGGCGCCGAGGAGGTGGGGCTGGTCGGTTCGAATTACCACGCCGAGCGGGCGGACCACGACGAGATTACGGCCATCGTCAACAACGACGGCGTCGTCAGCGATCGGACGCTGTCACTGACGACCCACGGCTTCGACGGCCTCGAGGCGGCCGCCGACGAGGTCGCCGACCGCTACGATCACCCGGTCGAGACGGTGCCGAAGCTCGGCCCCCACAGCGACCACTGGCCGTTCGTGCAGTGGGGGGTCCCCGGCTATCACGTCAAATCGACGTCGGACGAGGTCGGCCGCGGCTGGGGCCACACGTTCGCCGACACGATCGAGAAACTCGAGCCGCGAACGCTCCGCGAGCAGGCGATCCTGCTGACCGACCTCGTCGTCGAACTCGCTCGCGAGGACGCGACCGTCGAGCACCGCGACCCCGAGGCGATCGCCGCCGACCTCGAGGCCCAGGACCTCGCGGACGGAATGCGGATCACAGGCGACTGGCCCTACGGCGAGCGTTCCGACTGACCGATTCGCGCCGACGCCCCGGTCCACGACGGTTCGACCGGACGCGCAGTGTCGGTCGACGGGGACGGCAGTAACGGTCGGCGGCGACGAGAGAACCCCACGTCTTTTTTCGCACCCGCGCCAACGGCCCGACATGGACGCCGCGTGGTTCGTTGACGAGGAGCCGGTCGTCGGTATCGTCGACGCGAACGCCGACACGGGATCGAGAGCCGACGCCGCCGACGACTCGCTCGCAGACGCGCTCCGACCGACCGTCGCGGATCGCGACGCGACGACCGTCAGCGGCGACGTAGACGACGTTCTCGCAGCGGCGCCCTCGGTTCTCGTGGCGGCCGGCGACGACGACCTTTCGGCGATCGGTCGCGCCGGCGCCGACGCTCCCGTCCTGCCGGTCGGCGACGTCACCGGTATCGACGCCGTCGACCGGGCGCGGGCGCCGGCGGCGCTCGAGGCCGTCCTCGACGGCGAGGCGACCGTCCGTCGACACGCGATTTTGGAACTCGAGGTCGCCGATCGCGGCCGTCGCGGCGACGCCGTCGGATACGATGGCGTGGACGTCGACGTCGACAGCGATTCCGACGGCGCCGAGTTCGACGCCAGCGGCGCCGATACTGACGGCAACGGCGCTGGGACGGACGCGAATAGCGGGGACGCCGGAGCCGACGCAATCCGCGACCGCGCGCTGTTCGACGTCACGCTCGTGACCGACGAACCGGCGCGGATCTCCGAGTACGGCGTCGCGAGCCGCGGCGACTCCGTCGCGAGGTTCCGGGCCGACGGCGTCGTGGTCGCGACGGCGGCCGGTAGCGACGGCTACGCCGGCGCCGTCGACGCGCCCTCCCTCTCGACCGCCGTCGACGCGGTCGCCGTCGCGCCCGTCGCGCCCTTCGTCACCGACACGCGCCGCTGGGTGCTTCCCGACGATCGACTCGAGCTCACGGTCGAACGCGACGAAGGCCCGATCGCGCTCGTCGCCGACGGCCGGCGCGTGACGTCGGTCGGCGTCGACGCGCGGATCGCCGTCTCGGTCGAGGACTCGCTCGAGACCCTCTCCGTCCCCGACGGGGCACTCGAGGGGTGATGTCGATAAACGGGTCGAGAAAAAGCGGCCGGTTTCAGGCACGCGCGCCGACTCGGTCGGGTGCGTCAGCCTTGTTGTTCGCGTACGCGTTGTACGCCGAGAGGACGGCAGTAGCCAGCCCGGAGGCCGCGGTCCCGGTCGCCAGCGTACTGCTCCCCATGTCGATTACGGCGGGCGAGACGAGCAGCCAGAGGCCGAGCAGGACGGCCAGCGACGCGACGCCGACGCTCGCCAGCCGATTCCGAGAGAGGCGGACGAAGTTATAGCCCGCCAGCAGGAAGATCCCCGTCCCGACGAGCGTGTCGTTCCAGATCGCCTGGTCCGTCGCCTCGAAAATGAACGGCGAGGCGACGACGTAGAGCCCGATGATCGCGACGAGGGCACTCAGCCACTGCATCGTGTCCGTGTTGAGGGTGTTTCGGTGGTCCGCTCGCTCGGCCGCGGTACTGTCTCGGTTCGTATCGGTTGGTGTGTCGCTCATGTCTCCATCGGAGGTAGCCGGTACCCGTGCAAAGCGGCCGTGCCTGCGGTTGTCGGTAATCACGGATACCGACCAGTCCTCGATCGAGACGTCCCGGAGACGCCGGTTCAGCACGGCCGAGATGCCACTCGAGGGCGTTCGAGGACGGGTCTCAGCGACGCGAGCGAAAAACGTGCGAGTACCGGCGGTGACGGCGGGTCGTCCTGCGCTGTCTCGTCTCGAGCGATCGGAAACGGCGCGGTGCGCTCGCGACCGGTCGAGCCTAGCTGTTGTACGGCTCTTCGTCCCGGTGGTTGTCCGGGTTCTCCTGCTCGAGGGCGTCGTCGACCCGGTCGTCGGACTTGTGTTCGATGTCCTGGCGTCGCTGCTCTTCGTCCTGGCGTTCGCGGGCCTCCTTTTCCTCTTCGGTGAGTTCCGCTTCCTCGTCTTCGTCCTCCGTGTCCTCGTGAGCCAGTTCGACGTCCCGTCCGTGCTCGTCTTTGCCGGTCTCGTCAGTGTTGTCGGACATATTGATCCCGACTGAGGCTACCGTCGAACCGAGAAAAGGCGTTGGGCTTGCGAAGGTCGGCTAGAACGAATCATTCAGTTGGTCTGCACTCGTCTCGATGACCGTTCACCCTCTGGGCGGGGCGACTCGAGGTAGCACTGGTCGCTCGAGTAGACCAATTTCAGGAGTACCAACCGGCCTGCTACCGTGGCAACAGGGATTCCCACACCCTCCCCAACCGATTTCTGCTCACGGGCGCTACGTGCCCTCTGCTCACGGCCTCCGGCCGTTCGCATGGTATTCGAGACCTCTGGTCTCGCACTATTCGCATGGTTCGCGGAACCTCCGGTTCCGCGCTAACGCTCACTCCCTCCGGTCGTTCACTCATCCACTGTCAGAGCAAGCTCTGACAAGCCTTCGTTCACTTTGTTCACGAAGACCTCGCACGGAGTTATCGGCCAGTCTCGTGAGCACTCGACTAGCCGCCAGCGCGCGCCACCGTATGGCGAGAAGTCGGCTCAGATCGCAATCCAACTCGAGATCCTACCACGGCTCGCCGGAAGCGAGGTCGATCTCGCTGTCGCCCTTCTCGGAGGGACAGATATCGGCCAGCACGCAGTCGCTGCAGTCGGGGTTGCGGGCGGTGCAGGTCGCGCGGCCGTGGTCGATACAGAGGTGGGTGAACTGCTGCCAGTAGCCCTCGGGGACGATCCCCATCAGGTCCTGTTCGATCGCTTCGGGACGCTGCTCCTCGGTCAGCCCGAGTCGGCGCGAGAGCCGCTGGACGTGCGTGTCGACGACGATCCCCTCGACCACGTCGTGGCCGTGCTGGAGGACGACGTTGGCCGTCTTCCGGCCGACGCCCGACAGCTCCGTCAGCTCGTCCATCGTGTCCGGCACCTTGCCGTCGTGCTCCTCGAGGATCGTCCGGCAGGAACTCTTGATGTAGCCCGCCTTGCTGTTGTAGTAGGTGATCGAGTTCAGGTCCTCCGCGAGTTCGTCCTCCGGCGCGTCGGCGTAGTCCTCGGCGCCGTCGTACTTTTCGAAGAGATGTTTCGTTTCCTTGTTGACGCGCTCGTCGGTACACTGCGCCGAGAGGATCACCGCGATCAGCAACTCCAGTCGGTTCGAGTACCGCAGCGAGATCGTCGAGTCCGGATACGCCTCCTCGAGGCGGTCGACGACCTCTTCGGCCTGCGCCTCGCGGCTCTCGAGTGGGGTTCCCATCGAGCGTTCGTTGCGAGAGCGTCCATTTGAGGTGTTCGGTTCGCGCCGATCGAGCCCGCGGATCGACGACCGACGACGGCGAACCGACGCCGGACAGCCGCTTTATTTCGCAGAACGAAACTGTTATTCGTACACCTATCCGAGGGCAGACCAACCTCGGACGCGGACGATCGAACTGCGGCCGACGCGCTACGCCGACGGAGGGCGCTCGCAGTCGTCCGGAACCGCACCACAGGCTCACAATGCCATCGCAAAACGATTCCACCAATACCGTCGAGTCGACGGACGAAGCCGAAACCGACGTCCTCGAAGCGCTGTTGCTCGACCTCTGGGCCGACGAGTCCGGCCGCGGACGGCGGCGCTCCGCGAGGCGCTCGCGCTCGAGGAGGGCGACCTCGACGTCGATCCGGATGCCGTTCCCGACGCGCCACCGGCCGCGGAGACCGCGCTGTCGGAGCTGCGGACCGACATCGCGGAGACCGCCGCGGAGGTCGACACGTTGCGGACGGAGCTCGACGCCGTCGAGTCGACGGCGGACCTGCGGGCCCGCCTCGAGAACACTATCGAGCCCCGCCTCGAGGAACTCTCCCGCCGGCTCACGGACCTCGACGAGCGACTGGCCGAACAGCGGACCGAGACGGAGGGGGTTCGAAGCGAGTTCCACTCGATGCGCAACTCGGTCGAGACGCGCGTCGACGACAACGACGCGCGCCTCGAGCGCACGGACGATCGACTGACCGACGTGGAGGCGCGCCTCGAGACCGTCGAGACGAGTCTCGACGACCGGGCCGCGGCGCTAGAGGAGCGAATCGACGGTCTCGTAGCCCGTCTCGACCGCGAGACCGTTCTGCTCCGCTCGCGGCTCTCGCAGGAGCTCGACCGCGTCGACGACGACGTGGAGGCGCTGTCGACCGACGTCGACGCGCTCGAGACACAACTGGAGGCCCTCGAGCAGGACCTCGAGGCCCTCCGGGCGTGGCGCCGGTCGATGCAAGAGACGTCTCAGTGAGGCGTTCGTCCGGATATCGGCGACCTGTCGGTACCCCGCCGACGTCGGCTCGTCGCGCGTCTCCGATCGGATGCCGTGACCTTTAAGCGGTCTTCATCCGCCTATCCGGGTATGAAAGCCACCGCCATGGCCCACCCGATTCAGGGGTTGGTCAAGTATCACGGGATGCGAGACGAAATCGAACGGCTCCCGTATCACGACAGCATCAGCCTCTGTACGGCGCCCAGTCACACCCGCACGACCGTCGAGTTCTCGATGGACTACGAGGAGGACACCTTCGTCGTCGACGGCGAGGAACTCGACGGACGGGCCTACGAGCGCGTCGAGGCCGTCGTCGAGAAGGCCCGCTCGAAGTCCGATGCGGCCCACACCGTCTACCCGGTTCGCCTCGAGAGCGAGAACAGCTTCCCCTCTAACGTCGGTCTGGGATCCTCTTCCTCGGGCTTCGCCGCCGCCGCGATGGCGCTGGCCGAGGCCGCCGAACTCGACGCCTCGCGCCAGGAGGTTTCGACGATCGCCCGCGTCGGCTCCGCGTCGGCCGCCCGCGCGGTCACCGGCGCGTTCTCGCAGTTGCACACGGGTCTGAACGACGAGGACTGTCGCTCGCGGCGCATTCCGAGCGACCTCCACGAGGACCTGAAGATCGTCGTCGGCCTCGTCCCCTACCACAAGGAGACCGAGGACGCCCACGAGGAGGCCGCCGACAGCCACATGTTCCAGGCTCGCAACGCCCACATCCACGGCCAGATCGCCGAGATGCGCGACGCCCTGCGGAACAACGAGTTCGATCGGACCTTCGAACTCGCCGAACAGGACTCCCTCTCGCTGGCCGCGACGACGATGACCGGCCCCTCCGGGTGGGTCTACTGGCAGCCCGCCACCCTGAAGATTTTCAATACAGTGCGGGAGCTCCGCGAGGAGGAGGACATCCCCGTCTACTTCTCGACTGACACCGGCGCCAGCGTCTACGTCAACACCACCGAAGAACACGTCGACGAAGTCGAGGAAGCCGTCTCGGACTGCGGCGTCTCCACTACCGTCTGGGATGTCGGCGGCCCCGCGAAGCTGCTGGACGAGGAAAAGCACCTGTTCTAGACGCGGCGATCCGCAGCGGCGCCCGCGATTTGTGTGGTGCCGGGTGATCGAGCGTTTCCTCGATCGAACGGCGTTGAAAGAGTCATATACTGCGTCGAGGTAGTACGTCGGTAGTGGCTCCTATGGTCGACCTCGACAGAGACGATCTGGCGATCCTTCACGTCCTGCAAGACGACGCCCGGAACGCGACGACCGAAGAGATCGGCGCGGACGTCGGCCTCGCGGCGAGCACCGTCGCGTCGCGGATCAACGATCTCGAGGACCGCGGCGTCATCACGGGGTATCGGCCCGCGATCGATTACGAGAAAGCCGGATTCGAACAGCGAACGCTGCTCGTCGGCACGATCTCCGACGAAGTCGACGAGGCGGCGATCGTCGCGGACGTAAGCGAGGTGGAGAACGTCGTCAGCGTCAGACGGTTGCTGGCCGACGAGACCGACCTCCACGTCGAACTCCTGACCGACACCCAGCAGCGGGTGGAGGCGGCCACCGATGAACTCCACGAACTCGGTGTCGAAATCGTGCGGACGAACGTTATCGTCGAGGAGCGTACGCGGCCGTTCGACCAGTTCGGGAAGAAGTATACGACCGACGGCTGAATTTCGGTACGTTCGTTCCGAAACGGGACTGTTTCCCGACGAATGTCGCGCGGGGTTGAAGATGCCGCGGAAAACCGTCCGATCTGCAACGCGCTTTAGGGTCGGTGACCGATAGCTCGACGCGATGTCTGATCAAGTTGGTTCTCCCGACGACCGTCGTCCGCCGAGCGAGAGAGTCGTCGAAGCGGTCGCGACCGCGTCCGGGACGTCGCCGCTGGATTTCGAACCGACGCTCTACGACGCAGTCGACCCCGAGGCGCTCGATTCGCTCGTTCGATCCGGATCGGACGAGCTCCGGATCCGATTCCGATACGGCGGCCACTCCGTCCTCATCACCGGAAACGGCCGCGTCGACGTCTCGGCGCCGAGCGAGGACGCTCCCTCGAGCGAGTGGATCGTTTTCGACGAGTGACGCAGTTCTCGCGAGCACCCGCCGTGCACCTATCCCGCTCGAAGCCGTAGCCGCCGCCATGCACGTCGTCGTCTGCGGCGCGGGCTACGCAGGGCTGACCCTGACGAAGCGACTCGAGTCGTCGCTCCCGTCCGACGTCGACCTCACGCTGGTCGACGAGTCGCCGGACCACCTCGTCCAGCACGAACTCCACCGAGTGATCCGCCGGCCCGGCGTGGCCAACGAGATCCGGCTCTCGCTTCCCGGCGCCGTAGAGCGGACGACGGTTCGCGTCGCGCGCGTCGAGGCGATCGACCGGGACGAACGCGTCGTGTCGCTCTCGGACGGTCGCCTCGAGTACGATATCGCGGCGATCTGTCTCGGCGCGCGGACGGCGTACTACGGGCTCGAAGGAGTCTCTGAACACGGGATTCCGCTAAAGCGTCTCTCGCACGCGCGCCGGATCCGAAAGCGAGCCCGCGAAGCGCTGCGGGCGGACGACGGGGGCCGAATCGTCGTCGGCGGAGCCGGCCTCTCCGGCGTACAGGTCGCGGGCGAACTCGCCGCGCTGGCCCGCGAGGAGTACGGCTCGGCGTCGATCACGCTCCTCGAGCAGCGAGCGCGGATCGCGCCGGGCTTCCCTGCCGACTTCGGGGATGCAGTCGCACGCGCGCTCGAGGACGACGGAATCGAGATCCGAACGGGGACGGCCGTCACCGGAGCCGACGCGGACGGCGTTCGGCTCGAGTCGGACAAACGAGTTTCGTTCGATCTGTTCGTCTGGACCGGCGGCATTCGCGGCGCGGACGCCCTCGAGGGCGAGCGGCCGACCGTCGAAGCGGACCTGCGACTCGACGAGCGGACGGTCGCGCTCGGCGACGCCGCGCGGGTCGTCGACGCCGACGGGGAGGCGGTGCCGGCGAGCGCGCAAGCGGCCGTCCGCGAGGCTCGGACGGCGGCCGAGAATATCGAACGGCTCGTCGCGGCCCGTCGCGACGGCGTCGAGACGTTCGGCCCCGACCTCGAGTCGTTCCGGTTCGAATCGCCGGGCTGGGTCGTCAGCGTCGGCGACGACGCCGTCGCGACGGTCGGCTCGCGGGTCCTCACGGGACGGGCGGCGAAGGCGCTGAAGGCGAGCGTCGGCGTCGGCTACCTCTCCGGCGTCGGCGGCGCCGGCAGCGCGGGCCGGTTCGCCTATCGGGAGTTGCTTCCCGAGCGGTTCCGCGGCCAGTAGTGAAAATACCGATACCCGTCGGTCCGACCCGTCAGTCGATCGAGATCACGACCTTCCCCTGGTGCTCGCCGGCGTCGACGTACCGGTAGGCCTCGCGAACCTCGTCTTCCGAGAAGCCGAAGGTGCGGTCGATCACCGGATCGATCTCGGCGGCCTCGATCGCGCTGTTCATCCGGTCGAACATCGCGCGGCTGCCGACGCCCATCGAGCCCTCGACGGTCAGCGCCTTCTGGAGGATCGGGCCGGGATGGACCTGCCCGTCGGGACCCGAGAGGACGCCGATCAGGTGGACGTGGCCGTCGAACGCCGCGGCTTCGATCGACTGCTGGAGCGTGCCCGGGCCGCCGACCTCGATGACGTGGTCGACGACGCCGACCTCCTCCTGAACGGCCTCGCCCCACTCGGGGGTCTCCTCGTAGTTCAGCGTCCACGTTGCGCCCAGTTCACGGGAGCGTTCGAGCTTCTCGTCGCTCGAGGAAGTGACGAAGACGTCGGCGCCCCGCGTCGTCGCGAACTGGAGCGCGAACGTCGAGACGCCGCCGGTACCAAGCGCTAGCACGGTCTCGTCGGCGGTGAGATCGCCGACCTCCATCAGTTCGCGCCACGCGGTCAGCCCGGCACAGGTGAGCGTCGCGCCCTGCTCGTAGGAGAGGTTCTCCGGGAGTTCGGCGAGCGAGTCGGCGGGGAAGGTGGCGTACTCGGCCAGCGTGCCGTCGATATTGCCGCCCGTCGTCCGGGCGACCTTCTCGGGCGCGACCGGGCCGTCGACCCAGTCGGGGGCGAACGGCGTCGCGACGCGGTCGCCCTCCGAGAGCCGCTCGACCTCGTCGCCGACCGCGACGACCTCGCCGGCGCCGTCGCAAAGCGGGACGACCGGCAGGGCGGCGCCGGGGTATGTGAGGTCCTCGTGGGCGATCGCCAGGTCGCGGTAGTTCAGCGACGCCGCGCGAATCCGAACGAGCGCCTCGTCGGCGTCCGGTTCGGGGCGCTCGCGGTCGATCTGTACGACGCCTTCGTAGTCGCTCGTGGCCTCCTGAACTTCGTAGGCTCGCATCGCTCGAGCCGAGGCGCTCTCGAGACTTCGGTCCTGCGCCCGGCGACCGTGTTACCGCAACTGGGTGCTACCGGCAATCGAAACGGGTGATCGCCGGCCGTCGGCGGGAGCCGCTCGGCGGTCCAGACCTTTTAGTCGTCGGCCAAGTAGGGAGGAGCGATGAGCGACGAGGTCGAACGAACCGACTGGCGACGCGCTTCGGATCGGGAACCGAGACTCGAGGCGCCGAATCTGGGGTCCGCGTTTCGCGGGCCGGTCGGGTTGACTGACGGTTGCGCCCGCTCGCACGATCACCTCGCGCTGCTCTACGAGAGTCGCGACGAGCAGTTCGACGCCGTGATTCCGTTCGTCCGGCGTGGACTGGAGGACGGCGAGCGGTGTCTGTACCTCGCCGACGAGACCGGCCGGGACGAGATCTGCGACGCGCTTCGCGACGCCGGCGTCGACGTCGACGAGGCGCTGGAATCCAGCGCGCTGGTGATCACCGACATCGAAGACGCCTATCTGCGGGACGGCTCGTTCGATCTCGAGGCGTCGCTGGAGCTGCTCGAGACGTTCGTCGCGGAGTCGACCGTCGATTTCGAGGGGGCCCGGGTGACCGCCGAGGAGACGTGGCTGTTGCGAGCGATCGAGGACGCCGACGAGTTCGTGGCGCTGGAAGCGCGGGTGAACGACCGTCTCCGCGGCGAGAACTGTACCCTTCTCTGTCAGTACGACCGCGAGCGGTTCCCCGCGCCCGTCCTTGAGGACGTCATCAAGACGCATCCCCGGCTCGTCTCCGACGGGAAAGTTTCGGAGAATTTCTACTACACGCCCCCCGCGACGTTCTTCGACGGCGAGAAGCCGGCGGCGACGGTCGACCGGATGATCCGGACCGTACACGAGCGCACCGACGCGAAGACGGCGGTCCGCGAACACCGGAACTACCTCCGCGAACTCTACGAGACGACGGCCGACGCCGATCTCTCCTTCGAGGAACGGGTCGAGCGACTGCTGGAACTGGGCTGCGAGCGATTCGACCTCAGGGGCGGCGCGCTGGCTCACCTCCCGACCTGGGACGACAACTTCCGGGCGGAAGTGACGGTCGGCCCCGACATGGGCGACCTCGAGGGGGAGTTACCGATCCAGCCCGCCGACGGGAACTTCTGCCGGAAGGCCATCGACTGGGACGAGCCGACCGCCGTCCCCGATGTCGTCGCCGCCGGCTGGGACGACGACCCCGTCTTCGAGGAGTTCGGCTTGGCGACCTACTTCGGCATCCGCGTCACCGCCGGCACCGAACCCTACGGCACGTTCTGGTTCTACGATACGGAGCCGCGCGACCGGCCGTTTACCGACGCCGAGCGGACGTTCCTCGAGTTGATGGGCCAGTGGATCAGCACCGAACTCGAGCGCCGCCGGCGCGAGGAGTTTCTCCGCACGAGCTACGAGATCACGTCGGATCCCGACCTCGCCTTCGCGGAGAAGATCGAGCGACTGCTCGAGCACGGCCGCGAGTGGTTCGGCTGCGACGTCGGCTACTTCACCGCCGTCGACGCCGAGACCGATCGCTTCGAGATCGTCGAGGCGGTCGGCTCCCACGACCGGATCCGGACGGGCGGCGGCGGTTCGCTGTCGGGAACGTACTGCAAGAAGGTCGTCGACGCGGGCGAGTCGGTGGGCGTCCACGACGCCGTCGACGCGGGCTGGGAGGGCGGCCGCGCCTACGACACGTACGGGCTCGACGCCTTCCTCGGGACGACGCTGGAGGTCGACGGCGAACAGTACGGAACGCTGTGTTTCGGTTCGGAAACGCCCCGAGAGGGGCCGTTCACCGAGACGGAGTACACGTTCATCGACCTCATCAGCCAGTGGGTCAGTACCGAACTCGAGCGCCGGCGGGACGAGCGAACTCAGCGGGAACTGTACGAGATCACCGCCGATCCGGACCGATCGTTCGACCAGCAACTCCAGGCGGTCCTGGACCTGGGCTGCGAGCGATTCGACATGGAACTGGGCGGGGTCGCGACGGTCGATCCGGCGGCCGATCGGTTCGAGGTCGAGACCACGAACGGCGACCACGAGTACCTCACGCCGGGCGAGCCGTATCCCCTCTCCCAGACGTACTGCGAGGCGCCCATCGACGAGGAGGGAACCCGTACGATTACCGATCCCGTCGAGACGGGATTCGACGGCAAACTGTGCTACGAGCGCTTCGGCATCCGGGCGTATCTCGGCACCCACCTCGAGATCGAGGGGAGCCCCGACCGGACCTTCTGGTTCGTCTCGACCGAGCCCCGCGAGGAGTTCTCGGAGGCCGAACGCACGTTACACCACCTGATGGGCCAGTGGGTGAAGTACGAACTCGATCGCCAGCAGTACGAACGAGACCTCGAGGAGACGGTCGACCGACTCCAGCAGTCCAACGACCGGCTCAAGCAGTTCGCCTACGCCGCCTCCCACGACCTCCAGGAACCCCTGCGGATGATCTCGAGCTACCTGCAACTGCTCGAGAACCGGTATAAGAACGACCTCGACGGCGAGGCCCGGGAGTTCATCGAGTTCGCGGTCGACGGCGCCGACCGCATGCGCGAGATGATCGACGATCTGCTGGCCTTCTCGCGGGTCGAACACGCCGACGGCGAGTTCGAGCCCGTCGACTGTACGGAAGTGCTAGATCGCGTCCAGGACGACCTGCAGTTACGGATCGCGGAGAACGACGTCGAGATCCTCGTCGACTCGCTGCCGACGGTCCGCGCCGACGTCGACCAACTCGAGCAACTGTTCAGCAACCTCGTTTCGAACGGGATCAAGTACAACGAGAGCGCGGTGCCCCGGGTCGAGGTGAGCGCCGCGGACCGGGACGACCGCTGGGAGTTCGCGGTCGCCGACAACGGGATCGGCATCGAGCCGGAGAAGACCGATCGCATCTTCGAGGTGTTCAAGCGCCTCCACCACGACGACGAGTATCCGGGCACCGGGATCGGCCTCTCGCTGTGCCAGGAGATCGCCGAGAATCACGGCGGCGATATTCGCGTCGAGTCCGAACCCGGCTCGGGGTCGACGTTCTACATCACGCTTCCGAAACGAAACCTCGAGTGAATCGACGCCGATCGGTCGGCGAAACAGGTGAAATCGGGGTTCAGGGGACGAACGCGACGAGCGACTCGTCCCGCGACACGTCACGGCGCTCGAACGGAGCGGACCGCTCGCATCGCCGCGCTCATCGCTATGAGCGCGGCCACGGCGATCGCGATCCACTGGCCGGTCTGGGTCGCGAGCGCGGCAGCGGTCATGCCAAGGAGGTCGATGCCGAACGCTCGACTCAGCGCGTACAGGACAACGGCGAGACCGACGACGGCGACGACGGTCTGCAGTACGGTCGACAGCAGCCATCGCCCTGGTGGGGGTGCGGTCTCACCCGGTTGCGCCGCTCGATTGCCACCTCGGGATCGGTCGCCATCGGGCTGTCGTGACATGGAGTATCACCCGTTTCGTCGTCGCCCGGCGTCGGCATTTATTATCCGGCGCATACCACGATACGGGTGAGGGATCGACCGGCGTCAGGTCCAGCGGTCCAGCCCCGTCTGCGTGACGCTCTCCTCGATGCGCTCGAAGCCGCGGTCGACCTCGCTCTCGGCGACGGCCCACTCCTCGCAGACGAACTCGCGGGCGGCCTCGAGATCCGGATCGAGGTCCGTGTCGAACTCGTACTCGTCGGTCACGTCGGGGTCGCGGAACAGCTGTCTGACCCTGTCTCTTATACACATCTCTGAGNTGTGATCGCCGAGATTGCCGTCTTCGGGCCGATCCCCGAGACGCCCTCGTTGAAGTCCGTCCCGATGAGGATCGCCGCGTCGATCAGTTGCTCTAGGGTGAGGCCGTGGTGCTCGAGGGTCGCCTCGAGATCCATCAGTTCGGGATCGCCCTTGCTCGTCAGCTGGCGCAGCGTCCGGGGCGAGCCGAAGAGGAGGGCGTCGTAGTCCTCCGACCCCACGTAGTCGGCGTCGCCGCGGCGGACCATGTGGGCCGCCTGAGCCTCCCCCTCCGCGGGCGCCTCGACGATCGGCACGTCGAGCCGTCGGAGCAGTTCGCGGCTGGTCTCCTGGATCGTCGGCGTCAGCCGCTGGGTTCGGGACTCGAGTTGCGCGACGGCGACCTGATCGCCTTCCTCGCGGGCGACCTCGAGTTGCTCCTCGTAGGTGCGACGCTGGTCGCGGCGGGACTCGATCTCGTCTTCCTTGAGTTCGGAGGGACCGCCGTCGAAGACCATCACCGGCGTGATGTCGTTCTCGAAGAACTTGGGCAGCCCCTGGACGATGCCGACGAGGTTGGCGACCTCGGTGCCGTCGGCGGTCGTATACACGTCGCTGTCCGTCCACTTGACCGTCGTCGTCAGATAGCGGTAGAGCCAGTTGTGGGCGTCGACGGCGACGATGCCCTCGATCTCGGAGAAGGGGAGCTCCTCGATGACGGCGATGTCGCGGAGTGCTGCGTTTCCCATTACCGGTCCCTTGGGAGGACTGGGATTTGTATCATTGGCTTCCGAGCGACTCCGCCGTTCGGTTTCGACCGGCGGGCGTCGGTCCGCTCGCGGCGCTTCGGATTACAGCGTCGCGCTGTGGGGATCGCGGTCCGCGTACCCCGTCCCGAATCGATTACGATCCGCGATAATCTTTTCACCCTCGCCCTCATTTCTTCGGTCGACATACCGAGTTCCGGATCTCGACGACATCCGGTCCGAAGCCGGGGGATTCCGTTTATCGGACCGGATGCTCAGGGGTAATCCATGAGTAAACAGCTATCAGACCACACCATCCAGCGGCCGTCATCTGATTTCGAGGGCAGGTTCGACACCTCGCGGTCGACGTTCGATATCCGCGGTCCCATCGACCCGAACGAGGACCACGAACACACCGATCACTTCGCACTCATCTACGAGGACCGCGCCGAGCAGTTCGACGCGGCCGTCCCGTTCATCGAAGAGGGACTCGAGCGCGGTGAGCGGTGCATCTACGTCGCCGACGACAACACCGTCGACGAGGTGCTCGCGGCGATGCGATCCCGCGGCGTCGACGTCGACACGGCGCTCGAGTCGGGGGCGCTGTCGGTGCACACGGAAGCGGAGACCTATCGACGGACCGGCGAGTTCGATCGCGATGCGATGCGTTCGTTCTGGGAGGAGACGCTCGCCGACGCGACCGACGACGAGTTCGCGGGGCTCAGAGCCGCCGCGGAAATGACGTGGGCGCTCGAGGCCGACGACACGGGGTTCGACGACCTCTGCGAGTACGAGGAGCTGCTCAACCCGCTCTACAACGACGACGACTACGCCGTCCTCTGTCAGTACAACCGCAACCGATTCCCCGCAGAGATCCTCCACAACGTCCTCAGGACCCATCCGTTTCTCGTCCACGACGACACCACCGTCTGTCAGAACTTCTACTACACGCCGCCCGAGGAGTACTTCGGTCCCGATAACCCGTCTCGAGAACTCGACCGAAAGCTGGCGACGCTGGTCGATCGGACCGACGCGCGGACGACGATCGAGACCCACGAGCGCTACCAGCGGGAACTGTACGAGATCATCGCCACGCCCCACGCGTCCTTCGACGAGAAGATCGCGGGACTGCTGGAACTGGGCCGCGAGCGACTCGGCCTCGAGATCGGCTACTTCACGGAGACCATAGACGAGAACACGTTCGAGATCGTGGACGCGGTCGGCGCGCACGAGAACATCCGTCCGGGAGTCACCGATTCGCTCTGCGAGACGTACTGCGAGAAGCTCCTCGCGTCGCCCGGACGCATCGCCGTGCGGGACGCGGCCGAGGCGGGCTGGACTGACGATCCCGCCTACGAGCGGTTCGGACTGGACGCCTACTTCGGTACGACGATCCACGTCGGCGGCGAGACGTACGGGACGTTATGTTTCGGCTCCGAGACGACCCGTGAGGTGCCGTACACGGACGCCGAACGGACGTTCCTCGATCTGATGGGGCAGTTAATTGAGTACGAACTCGAGCGACAGCGCCGCGAGCGGTTCCTCCGGGAGAGCTCCCAGATCACGTCCGATCCGAACCTCGACTTCGAGGAGAAGCTACAGGCGCTGTTCGAACTGGGCTGCGAGCAGTTCGGCCTCGAACTCGGGGTGATGGCCACGGTCGATTCCGACGACGACCGGTTCGAGGTCGAGTACGTGAGCGATACGTACGACGGCTTCGAACCCGGGCTCGAGCTCCCCCTGTCCGAAACCTACTGCGCCACGGTCGCCGGATGCGACACCGTCGGAAGCGTGGACGATCCCGTTGAGGCCGGCTACGACGATCTCTACGTCTACCGGGAGCTCGACATGAAGACCTACCTCGGGACGTACATCGAAGTCGAGGGCGACGTCGACCGAACGTTCTTCTTCGTCTCCGAGGAGCCCCACGACGGCGAGTTCTCCGACGACGAGCGGACCTTCCAGCGGTTGCTCGGGCAGTGGGTGAAGTACGAACTCCAGCGCCGGCAGCGGGAGGCGTTCCTCCAGGAGAGCTACCGGATCACGGCCGACCCCGACCGCGACTTCGACGAGAAGCTCGAGGAACTGCTCGAACTGGGTCGGGAGTGGTTCGGCCTCGAGATGGGCGGATTGAACCACCTCCCGTCACGAGGCGGCGAGTTCCGCCTGGAGAAGGGGGTCGGCCTCGGCGTCGACGACGACGACGAGCTGTGGTCCGATCCGGGGTACGGATGCTTCTGCCGGCGGACGATCGAATCCGACGACCCCGTCGCGATGACGGACGTCCACGGCACCGACTGGCAGGACGACGCGATCCACCGGGAGTTCGGGCTGACGAGCTACCTCGGGACGCGAGTGACCGACGGATCGACGCCGTACGGGACGTTCTGGTTCGGGAGTACGGAACCCCGCGACCGGCCGTTCTCCGAGACCGAGCGGACGTTCATCGAGTTACTGGGCCAGTGGATCAGCTACGAACTCGAGCGCGAACAGCGCGAACACCACCAGCAGACGCTGAGTCGGATCGCCGCCGATCCCAGTCGATCCTTCGAGGCGAAGTTGGGAGATCTGTTCGAACTGGGCTGTGAACGGTTCGACCTCGAAATCGGAGGAATCGCCGAGATCGACCCGGCGTCCGACTCGTTCAAGGTCCAGGCGATACGCGGCGATCACGACCAGCTACAGCCCGGCGCGGAGGCGCCGCTGTCGGAAACGTACTGTCGGGAGACGGTCGACCACGGGGCGGTCGCCGACATCACCGATCCCGAGCGGACCGGGTTCGGCGACAGCATCGCGTACGAGGAGTTCGGCGTCGAGACGTACCTCGGCACGCGGATCGAACTCGAGAACGAGCCCGATCGGACGTTCTTCTTCGTCTCGACGGACGCCCGCGACCGGGAGTTCACGCAGGTCGAGCGGACGTTCCTCCACCTCATGTCCCAGTGGATCGCGTACGAGCTCGAGCGAACCCAGCGGGAACGGGCCCTCGAGGAGTCCAACGAGCGCTTGGAGCAGTTCGCCTACGCCGCCTCCCACGACCTCCAGGAGCCCCTGCGGATGGTCACCAGCTACCTCCAGTTGCTCGAGAACCGCTACGGCGACGCCTTCGACGAGGACGGCGAGGAGTTCCTCGACTTCGCGGTCGACGGCGCCGACCGCATGCGCGAGATGATCGACGGTCTGCTCGCGTACTCCCGCGTCGAAACGCAGGGCGACCCGTTCGAACCCGTTGACCTGGACGCCCTGCTCGAGGACGTGCGCGAGGACTTACAGATCCAGATCGAGGAGACCGACGCGACGATCGCGACCGACGGGCTCCCCCGCGTGTCGGGCGACGCCAGCCAGTTACGGCAGGTCCTGCAGAACTTGCTCGAGAACGCGATCCAGTACAGCGACGACACCCCGCCGCGCGTTCGGATCGACGCGACCCGCCGCGGACGGGAGTGGGTGATCTCGGTCGAAGACGACGGGATCGGGATCGACCCGGACGATCAGGACCGCGTGTTCACCGTTTTCGATCGGCTCCACAGCCGCGAGGAGTACGACGGCACGGGCATCGGACTGGCGCTCTGTCAGCGGATCGTCGAGCGCCACGGCGGCGACATCTGGGTCGACGCCGAACCCGGCGATGGCTCGACGTTCTCGTTTACGCTCCCCGCTGTTCGCGAGTGAGAGGTAGACCGCGTCGCACACCGCTCGCCGTGGCGGCGCCCGCCGCCGAACCGCGCGTTACGGCTCGAGTTCCGGTGGTTCTGATCCCTCTCGAGACTCGAGGAACTCCGTTTCCGCGTCGGAGAGCTCCCGTTCGCGGAACTCCTCGAGGCCGGCCTGATAGCGCGCTTTCGCGTCCGGTTCGCCGTCGAAATTGCCTTCGTTGTCGACCGGCGCCGGATGCTCGAGGACCAGTTCGGCGATCCCGGTCGTCTCCCCGGTGTAGGCGAAGCCCGTTCGGTACAGCGCCTCGTAGGCGAAGGGGTTGTTGACGGCGATCCGGAGCCGGTCGTAGCCCCGTTCGAGGGCGCGGTCGCGGACGCGGGCGAGCAGTTCGGGACCGATCCCCTCGCCGCGCCGATCGCGGGCGACGGTCACGTAGCGCAGCCACAGCGTCGACGCGTCGGTGCGGTCCTCGTTGAACGCGACGGCGGCGATGATCTCGTTCTCGTCGGTTCGGGCCACCGCCTTCCCCGTGTTGGTCATGACGAACTTGCCGGCGTAGCTGAACCGCTCGTAGTCGAGCCGGAGCTTGGGGCCGTCGGGCGGCCAGCCCAGGAGGTCGTACTCCACGTCCGCTAGTTCGCGCGCCGACCACTAAGGGTCCGGCGACTGCTCCCGGATCGACGGTCGGGCCGGACAACGGCTTCCGTCGTCGGGTTGCCCGTACCACCAGTCGGAGCGCGGTCCTCGAGACCGGTCGAAGGGGAGTCCCTCGAGCGTCCCGACGAACGCGCGGCGCGGAGCACGGCGCCGTTGCCAGTCGAACCCTTTTGACGTCGATCCGCCTAGCCCGGCCACGAGTGCCGAGTCAAACACGAATACGATCACGACGGCCGGACTGAGCGGCAGCATCGGCTGGCTCGTCGGCGGCGCCGGCGAGTTCCCGATAGTCGACATCGAGAGCCTCCTGAGACACCTCGTGTTCGGGACCGTCCTCGGACTCGTCTTCACCGCAGCCGTCGACCTGCGCGGGGTCTCGATCGACCGTCGCCTCGGCGATTAATCCTCTTCTTCTATCGCAGCCGACGACTCGAGGCAACGATTGACGGTGCAGCGTTCGGCTCTTCGTCGCCCGAGTCCGCGTTCATCACACCCGAATTGAGTGTGTCAGATATCACCGATACAAACAGGGGAAAGAGATAACATGGCAATCCCGAGTAGCATTCACGAGCATGGATCCCGAACAGTCGCCGGCCGAGCCGACCGCGAGTCCGGATCTGCTCGACGACGCCTTTCTGGCGCTTCGCGAGCGGGATCGCCGACTCGTCCTCTACTTTCTGCTCGAGCACGAGACGGCGTCGCTGTCGGAGCTCGCCGACGTGGTCACCGCCTGGAGCCACGCGGACGACAGTCGGGTCATCGAGCCTCGGTGTCGGAACCAGCGGTATCTGCGGCTGCGGCAGGTCCACATCCCGAAGCTGGTCGACGCCGACATCGTGACCCACGACGAGGAAACCGGTCGGGTCTCCCTCGCGTCCTGTCCCGAGCCGATCCGGGAGCTGGCGGCGCGAGCCTGCGCGGCGGAGGCCGGTCCGTGAGGGGGCGACTCGGAATCGAGGCGCGGGGACGCACGACGCTGCCGCTCGACCATCACCGATGACGCTCTCCGACTACTTCGACCGACTCGAGGCGCCCGCGCGAACGGTCACCGTCTACGCACCCCAGCCTCGCCCCGCGATCGCCGACCGGATCGAGACGGAGACGGGAGTCGACACCGTCGACTACCGCTCGCTGCCGGCTGCAGCCGCGACCGAAGAGGGGTTTCTCGTCGTCCGCGAAGGCGCCGAGAAAAGGAGCGATGAACCCGCGAGCGCCGAAGACGGCGAGTTCGTCGCCGCGATCGGACTCGAGGCCGCTCGGGAGTTTCTCGAGCCGCCGATCGTCGCCCCCTGGGCCGAGACGGACGACGGCGCTTATCGCCGCGTGATCGAGGTCTTCGAGGCGACGGTCTGGCAGGCGCTCGATCGGCGACAGCTGCTCGCGATCAGCCGCGAGATCGAGACCCGCGCCTGGCGCGTCGGCAGCGGCACCCTGCGGGTCAGCTTCCAGCGAGCGGCCGCCCTCGAGGCGATGGCACCGGTGTACGTTCGCCTCGCCGGCGAGTCGACGCTGGACGTCCACGCCTACGTCGCCGACGAGTGGGATCGGCCGGCGATCCCCGGCGTGACGATCCACGCCGACGCCGGCCCGGAGATCGGGACGTTCTGGGTGCTCGCTTTCGACGGCGGCGGCGACGAACTCCGGACCGGGGGCCTGATCGCTCGGGAACGAGCGGACGGAACGTTCGAAGGGTACTGGACCGACGACGCAACCCTCGTCGCGGAGCTAGAAGACGCGCTCCGGGACAGCGTGGACTGAGGGGTCGAGTCCGTCGGTGGATGGCCCGAGGTGGGACGATAGAGCGACAACGAGGGGCGACAGGGGGACGACGAGGGAACGAGAGGAGGAGGAGAACAGAGCACGAAGTGCACTAGAATCTAGTTCGCCACCGCCGGGTCCGCAGGATTTCGTCTTTCATCGCCGAGCAGAGCTGTTTCGCTCGCTCCGCGTCGAACTTGTCGGTCAGATCTTGGGCGCACTCATCCTCGGAGCCGCCGATCGACGACCAGTACTCGAGGACGCTGTCCCGATCCTTTCCTTCCGGCAGATAGTCCAATCCGTTGACGTCCTCGTCGACGACGTCGGTCACCGCGTCGCCATCGGTCGATTCAGTGGCGCCGTCGGCCTCGAGGTCGCTTTGCTCGAGGTTCGAGGCGCGGTAGACCGCGGAGCCGACCCGCTCGAGGCCGACGACGTACGCCGGTCAGTCGTCGCCGGCCTCGACAGCCGCGTAGTCGTCCTCGCCGCCGCCCTGCGGGAACTCGATGTCGTCGGTCAGGACGGCCGCCACGACGCCGCGGCCGTCGGGCGTCGCTACCTCGTCGCCCGCCGAATATCTGGTCGCGGACTCGCTCATGGGCGACGGGTCGATCGGAAAGCGGGTCGAGTCAGTGCGAGTATTCGCAAGGACGCAGACGGCCTCAGCCCCGTCGAATCCACCACTGCGTCTCGACCTCGCGGTCGCTGTAGGCGTCGACCAGTTCTCCGGTCGTCGCCGGAGACGCCTGATTCTCGAGGGCGTCGTCGACGTCACCGAGTCGCTTGCGAGCAGTCAGCGTCGAGCCAGGCGATCGAGGAGGCCGGGCCGGTTCTCGAGCATCGATCGGTCGAGGTAGAGCCGCTCGAGACCGACGTCGCGGGCGTGGTCGATCACGGCCTCGTACTCGTCTCCGGTGATCGACCGGCCGATCTCCTCGTAGAACTCCTCCCCGTCGGCCTTGTAGTGAGGGCGGTACTGGGCCATGATATCGACGAACGTCTCCGGGGAGACCTCCGCGGCGATGAACTCCAGCACGCGCTCGGCGTTTTCGACGTGGTTGGGCATCACGAGGTGACGAACGAGCAGCCCGCCCGTCGCGAGGCCGGTGTCGTCGAGTTCCAGATCGCCGACCTGTCGGTGCATCTCCCGTAGCGACTCGGTGACGTTTTCCCAGTAGTTCGGCGCCTTCGAGTATTTCGCCGCGGCCGCGTCGTCCGACCACTTCACGTCGGGCATGTAGATGTCGACGATCCCCTCGAGTCGCTCGAGTATCTCTGCGCGCTCGTAGCCGCCGCAGTTCCAGACGATCGGCAGGTCCAGCCCCCGCTCTTTCGCGATCTTGACGGCTTCGACCAGATGCGGTGAGTGGTGGGTCGGCGAGACGAAATTGATGTTGTGACAGCCGCGGGACTCGAGCTCGAGGGCCATCTCGGCGATTTCCTCGGATGTCGCGGGATTGCCCTCGGCCTCGTGGCTGGTTTCGAAGTTCTGGCAGAAGACGCACTTCATGTTACAGTTCGCAAGGAAGATCGTTCCGCTCCCGTTGCGGCCCTTCAGACAGTCCTCCTCGCCGAAATGAGGGAAGTGCGTCGAGACGTACGCGGTGTCGTCGACCCGGCAGGTTCCCTCCTGACCGGTGGTCCGATCGACGGCACACTCGTAGGCACAGAGATCGCAGTCGGCGTACCGCTCCCACAGGTCGGTGATGCGGTCCTCGAACTCCTCGTCCGGGAGGTCGCGGTAGTTAGGCGTCGTTGCCGGGGCATCAGTACTCATACGCCGCCGTTTGATACACGTTACCAAAGACCTTGACACCCGACGGAATACTCATTCGAATTTTCGAACTGGTACGGTTCCGGTGAACGGTCGTCCGGGTACGGTACGATGGTGGGTAGTCACGCCGTGGGAACCAATCCGAGCGTTCGATATTAGTTAACATTGGCGTGGATATTTTGAGTCGGCGCTCCCGATACGATCTCTGCTGCTCGCGAAGTTGTTGCAGTAGAAATGCGCGGACCGGGATTTGAACCCGGGCCATGAGCTTGGAAGGCTCAGGTCCTACCACTAGACCATCCGCGCGCAGTCCTCTGTTTTCGCCCGGGATTTATGACTCTTCCTTTTTCTTCGCGTCGGCGTGAGTGGGACAGACACGAACCGACTCTTCTGACCTCATCTAATCCTGCGTGAAAAAATAGCCGCCGTCGGTAATCGATCAGTTCGAGCCGTTCGACTCGAGCCGAATCGCCGCGCGACGTTCCACTTCGGCTTCGTCAGTTTCGTCGTCGAGTCCGGTCTTGACGAGGAGTTCGCCGCTGCCGGACTCGAGTCCGGAGAGCGTGACGGTGAACGAGCCGTCATCGACATCGGTCGAGTTGATGGTTGGGTCGTCCCCAGTCCCGGGTTCGAACGAGACCTCGACGGTCTCCTGATTCGTCGATCCCTCGATGGTCAACTCGCCGTCCGAGATCGTGACGTTCTGGTCCTCGGACTCGTTCTCCTCGAGTTCGTCTAACTGCTTGTCGCCGACCGTAACGTTCTCGAGGGTCGGTTCGGGCTCGAGTTCGACCGTTACCGACTCGTCGATTGCCGACTCGAACTCGCCGTCGTCCGACCCCGCTTTGACGTGGAGTTCGCCGCTGCCGGGTTCGAGATCGGACAGCGTCACGTCGAACGAGCCGTCTTCGACGTCGATCGGGTCGGGAGTGTGGTCGTCCCCAGTCTCGGACTCGAACGAGACCTCGATGGTCTCCTGATTCGTCGTCCCCTCAATCGTCAACTCGCCGCCCGACAGCGTCACCGTCGCGTTTTCAGCCGCTTGGAGCTCTTCGAACGACTCGTCGCCGACCGAATCGGTCTCGAGAGTCGGTTCGGGCTCGAGTTCGACTGTCACCGATTCGTTGAGTTCCGACTCGAACTCGCCGTCGTCCGACCCTGCCTCGACGCGGAGGACGCCGCTGCCGGACTCGAGGTCGGTCAGCGTGACGGCGAACGAGCCGTTCTCGACAGCAACTGGGCCGTTGCTTTGGGTATCGCCATTCTCGGGCTCGAACCAGACCGTGACGGTCTCCTGATTCGTCGTTCCGCTGACGGTCAGTTCGCCGTCCGATAGCGCCACTGCTGCGTTTTCAGCCTCTTCGAGGTCGTCGAACGACTCGTCGCTGACCGACTCGGTCTCGAGAGTCGGAGCGTCCGTCTCGCTCTCGGATTCGAGCGTCACCGATTTGTCGATCTCCGACTCGAACTCGCCGTCGTCCGTCTCTACTTCGACGAGCAGTTTGCCGCTGCCGGGCTCGAGTCCGGAGAGCGTCTCGTCGAACGAATTGTCGTCTCCGACGTCGGACGTGGTGTTCACATCTCCGCTATCTCCGTCGGGAGAGAACGTAATCCGTACCGCGTCCCGATCCGTCTCGCCGGCGACGTTCAATTCACCTCCGGAGAGTGTGATGTTCTGTTGCTCGTCGAAGTTCGCTATCTCGATCCCCTCCACAGTGACGTTCTCGAGAGCGGTCTCCGATTCGTTCGCGTCGTCGCTAAAGCCGAGCGCATCCGCGAGCGCGGTGGGTTCTCCCAGTAGTCCTGCGGTCGCGACCGAAACGAGCGCGATCAGAACTACGAGAACGATCACGCCCCCGGCGAGCTTCTGGGGACGGCTCAGATTCGGCAACGCGTCGAACCGACCGCCGGTACTGGACGGCGGCGGTGGCGTCTCGAAGATCGATAGCTGTCGTTTGAGCCGGTTTCGGATCTGCTCGTCGCTCTTACTGGTCTTCGTCCGGAGGTCGTCGACCTCCTGTTTGATCGTCGTGACCTTCTCGTTGATCAACTGGCCCTCCATGCTCCGGCGCTGCTCATCCATCAGGCGGCTCGTCTCACCCAGCGCCTCGAGGCCCCGATGGGTTCCGACTTCGACCGCCAGATCGCAGCTCTCGAGGGCGTCGATCGACGTGTTGTCCGCGATCGCGACCCGGTTTGCCGACCCCTGAAGGTACTTCGAGCAGAGGGCCAGTGCACCGCTCGCGGACGACACGCCGAACCGCAGCCGTTTCCCCGACTGCAGCAGGTTCGAGACGACGGAGTGGTCGAACTCCGAGCCGGGGACGGAGTCGTTCCGGCCGCCGAGCGACTCGTACACCCTGACGTCGTCGGACGACGTCTCGATCGACATTCCGTACTCGGTCTCGACCCGCTGGCGGAGCTCCGACGTGAAGTTCTCGAACAGGTTGCGCGTGTTTCGCGTGGTGTACACGGCGTAGAACTGTTCGGCGCGACCGACGTTCGATTCTCGAGCGCGGAAGAAGACGATCAGTTCCGTCCGGGAGCCGGCATCGAGGTACAGCTTGACGCCGCCGAAGAAGAACTCCTCGATCCGGTCGTTCGAACGCCCTCTCCCGCCGTCTCCGTAGGGGTTTCCGTGTGAATCGTATATCGTTAGTTCTGACATGTGTTTCACCGTCCGAGTTCGTTGAGCAGGCGGTCGAATCCGATCGTCATGACCGAGCCGGTCTCGTCGCGCATCGGAACGCGATCGCCGTTCTCGTTCTCCGTCGTCTGATAGTAGACGGGGTGAATCTCGGCGCCGGCGGTCTGACGAATGAGGCTATCGATCTGTTCGCTCTGGCGGAGCCGCTGATTGACGAAGTCCTTGAACTCGTCGAACGCGAGGTGGGGTTCGATCCCCTGTTCCTTCTGGAAGTCCTCGATGAAGACGTCGGCCTTCGTCGCCACGACGAAGATGCCCTTGTCGTCGGCCGCCTGGAGAATGCTGAAGTACTCCGAGATGTCGAGCGACTCGCCGTTGGCGTACCGCTCGAGGTCGACCAGCAGGATCAGCGTGTCCGCGTCTTCGACGCCGTCCGAGAGCCGTAACAGCGTGTTGTCGGCGTCGTCCTCGGTGACGGCGCCGGACAGCGCGTCGGGGAGTCGGCTCAGGTACTCGCCCGCGTAGTCGATGCTCGAGACCTTCACGTTCTTCGGGAACGTCGAGCCGTGAACGTACTGGAACGCGAGGTCCTTGATCTCGCCGCGACCCGTCGCCTCGATGAGCCAGCCCTCGGACCGCTGGTCGAGGTTCTCGACCATCTTCATGAGTTCCTGGCTCGGCTGCAGCGGCGTCTGCTTGGTCGCTTCGTCGTTCCGGCCGCGGTTCAGAGCCTCGAGGTACGCGCCGATGAGGAAGAGGCTCTTCCCGGAGCCGCGCGGACCGAGAACGAAGAAGTCCTCTTCGGAGTCGTACTGGATGAACCGTCTGACCGTGATGATAAAGATCCCGCTCAGCACCGCGTTCCGGGCGAGCCCGTCGGTCTCGACCGAGACGCCCGACGTCTCGGAAGAGACGATCGAGACGCCGTCGGCCGTGATTTCGAAGATCGTCGGATACACGAGGTGCGTTTCGATCAACGCGCTGACGATGAGCAGGGCGACTATCAGATAGATCCCCTTCGCAGCGCTGCGGAATTCGAGGGCCTGTGCGGTCTGGGTCCGAAGCAACTTCCGACCCCCGCCGAGAACGAGTCCGAGCAGGACTCCGACCGCGAGCCAGCCGAGGTTCGTCGTCGATGTGAATTCGATGTTCGGAATGAACAGTCCGATCGTCCACAGGCCGAGCAACGAAATAACCAGGCCGATCCAGAGCAGATACCCCTGCCAGCGCTTCTTCGGATCGATCGTTAACAGGATCAGTAACCCGATGAAGATTCCCAGGAGGAAGACGCTCACCCCCTCGAGATCGATCGCGTCGACGAGGAGGTGGAGATCGAGCAGCGACCGCGTGAGCTTGCCATCCTCGTAGGCCGACCCCAGCATCGTCGCCAGCGGGAGCGTCAGCCCGAGCATGACGACGAAGTAGCCGACCAGCGAGACCTTCTCCCGGTGTCGGTTGAGTGTGGTGACGGCGGTCGTGATCATTGCACTCCACCGCTGAACTCGTAAGTCTGATCGTCTGCAGTCGACCGTTCGTCGGTATCGGTATCGGTGCCGTCGTCGCCGTCCTCCTCACCAGCCACGGACACGACGTCGACGTACTCGTCTAACAGCCCCTGAACGATGTCGGGTTCGTCCTGGAGATAGAAGCCGACGTCGTCGTCGCTCTCCATGTTGAGCATCTCGTTCCGTCGGACGTAGTAGCCCTCCTCGAGCCCGTGGTTGTGGTGGATGAGGATGTCGTCACCCAGTTCGGACCAGCGCTTCTCGTAGCCGGAGCGGTAGCCGTCGGCCTGAACCATCTTCCGCAGGTTGTCGAGGAAGATGCCGTCGATGAACGCGCTCACGCCGATGTCCCAGCTGTCGCCGATATCGTGCTGCCAGGTCGTGTACGGGTTCTCGACGCGGTTGCCGCTCGCACCGAGATCGAACGCACTGTTGAACTGGTTCTCGAAGTCGAGGGCGTCCGGATCGATCTGATGGACCGCCTGACTCAACACGCCGACGCGGACCTTGATATCGTTGTACCGCTGTCGGCCCTTGCTGAAGCTCCGCTTCTTGATCCCGGAGTACTGTTCGTTGAAGACGTTCTCGACGAGATCCTCGAGGGAGCTGTGGACCCGCTGGTTCTCCTCGCGGCTGTTGAACAGGTCGCTGTCGCCGATCCCCTCGTCGCCGGTCGCCCGGAAGACGTCGTTGGGCTTGATGTTCTTGACGTACACCGACTCGTCGCGCTCGGTCGCGACCGAGCGGGTCGACGTTTCCGCGTCGTACTCGTTGCGCTTCCGGTTGAACTCGGAGAGGCGGTTCGCGTACGCCTCGCGGCGCTGGTTGAGTTCCTCGAAGAGGTCGACCGTCGCCTCGTAGGTCTCGTACCCCTGCTCGAGGTCCTCGAGCTCGTCCTCGAGGTCCGCCTTGCGTTCTCGGACGTCGTCGGTGCCGCTGATTTCGGCTTTGAACGCCTCGCGAGCAATCTCCCGGAGGCGACCGAAGTCGGCGCCGTGATCGAGTTCCGATTCGATCTCGCGACGGCGGTCCGCGCCGAACGACTCGAGCCGGTGGGCGAGTTCGTCGACGATTTCGTCCTCGAGTTCGCGCGTTCGCGCCTGCAGTTCGTCGAGGAGCGCGCCGTCGTCGTACTCGACCTCCGCGCTGAACGACGAACCCGGCGGACCGACGCTGAACACGCCTCGCTCGTCGAGCTTGTTCTTCTGGACGCGGAAGTTGCGGTGGGCCTCCTCCTTCGCCTGCTCGGTCTTTCCGGACCACGGCGTGAGCTTTTCGATGGTTCCCGCCTCGGTGTTCATCGTTAAGGCCGCCTTCCGCGTCTCCTTGAGGGCCGCTATCGACGTTTCGATGTCGCTGCGCTGTTCGTGGAAGTCGATCCCGACGCGGTCGAGTTCGGTCTCGATACCGTCGAGTTGCTGGGTGATCTCCTGGGTCGAAACCTGGTCGACGTCGGTGTCGTTTCGAGCGTTGACGGTCTCCGCGACGAACTGCTCGAGTTCGCGCGTCAGCGCCGAGAGGTCGCTGCGGATGGCCTCGACGTCGACCGCCTGGTACTGCTCGAGCGTCTGGGTCACGTCGCGTTCCCAGTCGCGGACCTTCCGGTCGATCTCCTCGGCCTGCTCCGCTTCGAGTCGCTCGAGTTCCTCGACGGTCTCCTCGAGTTCGTCCTCGAGTCGCGCTCGCTGGTCGGAGATATCGGAGAGCTGCGTCTCGAGGCGGTTGAGTTTCACGCCGGGGTTACCGCTGCCGTCGTCGTTGTTGATGAGGTACTCGACGGCGTCTCTGACGCGGCTGTCGTCGATCGACTGTTTCTGGACGAGCAGTCGGTGTCGCTGGACGATCGCCTTCAGGTCCGCTTCGAGCGCTTCGGCGAGGTTCTCGTCGATGTTGTCGACGAACCGCCCGGCCTGCTGGCCGGCGGTATCGACGGCGCGGAGCGACCCCGAGATGATGTCGATCCGCTCGGAGATATCCTCGCTCTCCTTTTCGGCGTCCGAGATGATCTCCGAGAAGATCGAGACCGACTCGTACTCGAGTTCGTTGAACAGTTCGAAGTCGAGCAGCGAACGGAGTTCGTCGAACCGCTCGTTCAGGTCCGCGCGGTCGAGGTCCCGGAGCCCCTCGCCGCTGGGTCCGTCGTAGTGGTTGTCGAGGAACCGTTCGATCTGCGTGTAGATGTCTCGTTCGGCCTGCACGGCTTCCTCCTTGGCCGAGAGGATCTCGCGAAGGGCGGTCCGTCCTTCGTTGATCGCTTCGACGTTGTACCGGAGGATCTGGGGGATCCCGATCGTGAACGGCGCGTACGTCGGCGAGTCTGCAAACGGGTCCTCGGTGCCGACGGTGTTGTAGTAGGCGGAAATCAAGTAAACGATCGCTTCGTCGAACTCCTGTAACAGTTGCCCGTTCTGGATCTTGTTCCCGCCCTTGCCGTCGAAGCCCGTCGGATCGATCGGCAGGAGGACGCGATCCTTGAACGCGGGTTCGTCGATCAGGTTGAGATACTCGAGTTCCGAGAGGGCGGCGAAGGCGTTGGCGTTCTCTCGGATCCCCTCGGTGTGGTTCGGGAGAATGCCGAACAGCGTGATCTCTGCGGTTCGCTGTTTCTTCTGGAGGTGGCGCGCCAGATCGATGACGATCCCGGAACCGGTGCCGCCGCCGAGTCCGGCGAGAACGGCGACCTTCCCCTTGTCCGGGAGATCGATGTAGGTCGACAGTTCGTCGTCCTCCGCGTAGGCCTTGTAGTACATGGCCTTCCCGAGCCCTCGTTTCCGGACGACGCCGGTCGCGAAGTCGAGGTTCTCGTTGATGTGCTGTTCCTCGACCCACCAGTCGTTTTCGTCCATCCCGTTCCCGGCCGCGATCCGCGGCACCGCTGTCTCACCGATCAGATCGTTCTGGTCGTTGAGTTGGATGTTCCGGGTGATCATCTTGTACTCGATCGAGACATCGCCGGGACGACCGGTTCCGGTCTCCCGAAGCTCCGATTTCAGCGTCGCGACCCGTTCGCGAATCTCGGCGATTCGCTCTCGATCCGAGTTCTCCTCTTCTTCGGCCGTGTCGAGGATTGTTACGCGCACGGACTGCGGATTCCGTCGTGGCTGCAGAATCTCGCGAAGGACCCACTCCGATTCGAGTAGCTCCAACGCGATCTGCTTTCCTGCACCCCCGACTGAGAATATTCGTTCTGGTAAATTCATATGACAGTCGTTATCGTCTTGAAATTCAGTCCACATTACTTATATTCTGTGGCAGATTGTACTCGAGAGGCCCTAATTCCGACAAATTCGGCCTTTATCGAAATTGAACAATATGACTAACAATAGTCGTGGATTAACTTTCCAATGAGAGATTATATTGTGGTTATCATACAACACCAAGGAGGCGAGCGCAGTCGTTCGAGCGAGTTCCCGACGGGACGGCGTGAGCGCGTGAGGAGGGCCGCTAGCAGAACTGGGGCTGGGAACGGCGGAGCGGAGGCGAACGGACCGTATTATCGCTCGAGGACGGTGCCGCCGGAGCCGACGGCGATCGCGGTGGGGCCGTCGGCGACGGCGGTCAGGTTCTCGCCGACCGGCGTCTGGTTCAGCGTCCACTCGCCGCCGTCGAGTTCGAAGATGACGCCGCCGGAGCCGACGGTGTACCCCTCGTCGCCGCCGGTCTCGACGTCGAAGAGGTCGGCGTCGCCGAGGCTCTCGGGAACCCACTGCGAGCCGTCGTACTCGAAGATCGAGGCGTTACCGCCGCTGACGGTGACGTCGTCGGCGGCGTCGCTGTCGAGGCCGTAGAACGTGGAGTCGGCGTCCTCGATGCCGATCGGGTTCCACGTGACGCCGTCGTCGGTAGCGTAGACGCGGCCGTTGGTGTCGATGGCGTGGCCCGCGCGGTCGTCGAAGAACTCGATCGCCTTCAGACCGGAGCCGCTGCCGGGAACCACGTACTCCCAGGTGCCCTCCTCGCCGTTCTGGAAGCTGTAGTGGATCGATCCGGAGTCGTCGGCGACGTAGACGTCCGCGTCACCTGCGGGGCCAGTGACGGCGATGTCGTTGAAGTTGGCCGTGTAGTCGTTCGGCGCGGAGCGATCGACGAGGTTGCCGGTGGTGACGTCATATTCGCCAATCGCACCGCTGGCGCCGACGATCCAGAGCCGCTCGCCACCGTCGGTGACGTCGACGCCATAGAGATCGTTCCCGTTGCCGGTCGGACCGCCCTGCAAGACGACCTCCCAGCCGGCGGCGGTCCGCTCGAGGACGGTGCCGCCCTCGGCGACCGCGTGAGCGTTCGTCGCCGTGTATGTGACGTCGTGAAGGGTGCTATCGATCGGGGTTTCGACGGCCGTCCAGCCGTCTTCGGATGCGGATGCGGCTGCGGGGACGGTAGCTGCGACAAGCGATGCGCCTGCGAACTGCAGCGTCGAGCGTCGCGTGAGTTGCGTCATAGCGCATTCGGCGCTGGTGGACGAGGGTACCATAAAACCCGTCGCCCATTTACGGAAGTAAGAGCCGCCTCACACATCCATACTCTGAAGACAGGGCGAAAATTAGTAGAATAGGGGAAGAAATTTGCCGCATTATGGTCGAAGGACGGCGTTTCTAACGGTATCTCGGAATTCTTTCAAATCCATTTCGGGCGACGATAACTACTAGTTGTCCCGTCGAAACGTCGCCGGAGAAAGTTTATCCATCGGTCATAAACGGACGATAGACGACCGAACCGGCCGCTCTCGGCCGATTGTGTTCGGGTTACTGCGGTTCGCCGCCTGCTGCGGTCACCGTCGCGTAACAGTTCCCGCTCGAGAGTTCCCACTCGACGACCTCGAGCGCGCTGGCCTCGACGGCGGCCTCGAACTCGTCGGGGGCGTAGATGTGGTAGAACCGATCGACGGTCTCGCCGCCGGGGAGGGTCCACTCGACCGTGGTGTCGAATCCCTCGTCGGCGTCGAAGCGATCGTGGGCGGTCGACCACGCGCTGACGAGGGCGCGGCCCCCCGGCGCGAGGACTCGCGCGAGTTCGTCGAGGCTGTCGCGTCGAGCACGTCGGGTCGGCAGGTGATGCAGCGTCGCGACGTAGACCGCGACGTCGACGCTGTCGTCGGCCAGCGGCAGTCGTCCGGCGTCGCCCTGGCAGAGCGCGACCTCAAACCCGCACTCGAGGGCGCGTTCGCGCCCAGTCGCGAGGAGGCCCCGACTGGCGTCGAGGCCGACGACGGTCCCGCAGTGGTCGGCCAGCAGTTCGGCGTGCCGACAGTTGCCACAACCGAGGTCGAGGCCGACCGCGGACTCGCTCCCGTCGGTCTCGAGGTCGTCGGCCACGTCCTCGACGAACGTCTCCACTTCGGGCCAGGCGTACTCTCGCGTAGACGCGAAGTGGTCGGCGATGCGGTCGTAGGTGTCGCGGACGGCGGCCCGTCGCTGTGCGTCGGCGTCGTCCTCGCGGTCGGACTCCTGCTCCTCGGCCATCGTCGGTGTTCGTCGGGGAGCGCGCAAAAACTGTTTGCAATGACTGCGATTCGATGTACTTGCGTACGGGACTCCGATAACACTACGAAAGCCCCTGCTGGCACCAGTCGATGGACTCGCTGTCGTTCGGAAGACCGGAGGTTTCGCTTGATGACGAGAGAGCAACGCTCTCTCGAACCACGCACTTCCTCACTTCGTTCGCTCCAGTGCTTACGTCGTCCGTCTTCCCGAAGCCAGCAGCCCCTTTCAGTCCCACCCACGGTGGCTAAACTGACCAGCCGACACGGGCGGGACTGAAAGGGGCTGACGCACTCGATCCCTCCCGGGCGACGTAAGCACCGAACGTAGTGAGACGCGCAGTGAGCCCCGGAGGGTCGACTGCGTCAGGGGCTTTCGTGGTCGTTCTCAACCAGTTCGCGATCAGCTGTACTCTGCCAGCCACAATACGGTAAAACACAATTTCAGACCACGACGGCGAAGAGGAGGATGGAGAGGCCGACCATGATCGCGGCGTGTTTCGCGCCGCCGCGGATATCGCCCGTGCTCAACTGGCCGGCGATCAGCCCCGAGAGCAGTCCTTGAACGAGCGTCGCGTGGTAGAACAGCGTGTCGTAGGTCGCCCGGTCGGAGTCCGAGAAGCCGCCGAGTCCGTCGACCGCGGTGGGTCCGGTGGCGGTCGCGGTATCGGCTCCCGCCGCGGGCAGGTTCGGCAGCAGAGACGCCGCGAGCACCGCGATGATAAACAGGAAGACCAGGTACGAGACGTAGACGACGATGGTGTACTCGACCATCGCCTGCTTTCGCTCGCGCTCGAGGCGCCGGTCGGCCGCGGCCTGCCGGGCGGCGATCCGGAGGACCGTCGCGAGGTTCCCGCTGGCGTTCATCGCCTCGGTGAGCAGGGTCACGACGCGGGCGGTCGTCCGGGTCCGCACCCGCCGCTCGAGTCGGGCGAACGCGGTCTGGAGGTCGGCGCCCCACTGGACGTCCGCCCAGACGCGGTCGAGTTCGGCGCCGAGCGGTCCCAACTCCGAGCCGCGGACGTGGTCGACCGCCGAGACCAGCGACATGCCGGCCTCGTTGACGCTCGCGAGTCGGTCGAGCAGATCCGGGACGGCCGCCTCGACCGCGTCGATCCGGCGGCGATGGGCCTCGTAACAGATCGCGAAGCCGGTCAGGACGACCAGCAGCCCAGCCGCGATCGCGTCGTCGATCGCCGCGACGTCGAACCCGCCCTCGAGCGCCGCCGGGAATCGCCACAGTACGCCCGCGAGGGCGACCGGAACGGTGATCGCGAGCGAGAGCGCCGGGCGCTTGAGCAGCGTCCGAATCGGATCCCCGAATCGCTCGCGCAGGTCGCGGAGCCGCCGGTAGTACCGGAGGCGTTCGACGTTCGGGTGGGCGTCGGCACCGACGGCGCCGCCGTCGGGCCGCGCCTCACGCGCGATATCTCTTGGGAGGTCCGACGACGGTGCCTCGCCCGCGTCGCTCGCCGCCGCACCGGGCGTCAGTTTGTCGGTGACGACGCTCAGGTAGATCACGAACGCGAGGTTGCCGACGGGCAGGATGAGGTAGATCAGCGCTCGCAGCGGCTCGAGCGTGTCGCCGACGGCGATCCCGATGACGACGAGGATCGTGATGAGAAAGAGCGGACCCGCGACCAGCACCGTCACGTAGGCTTCGGCGAGCGTCGAGAGCAGTCCGAGGGTCCGTTCCTGCTGGGACTCGGCTTCCTCCTGGTAGTCGTGGTACTGGCGCTCGAGGAAATCAGAGAGGCTGTGGCCGCTCTGGAGGACGCTGACCAGGTTCTCGCTGAACTCGCGGAACTGGGGGCTCGGCGAGCGCCGACCCATCGTCTGGAGGGCGGTGACCACGTCGACCCCGAAGGTGTCCACGTTGCGGACCGCGACGTCGAACTCCGCGGCGGCCTCGCCGTAGGTCGCCTCGTGGGCGGCGACGATGCGGATCGCCTTCGGAAACGCCATCCCGCTTCGCGAGAGGGCGTAGAGGAAGGCGACGGTCGAGGGCAGCGCCGTCTCGATCCGGCGGGCGCGCTCGTCGGCGACGTAGCGCGGGTACCACCAGCGGAGCCAGTACGCGCCGCCGCCGGCGACCGCGCCGAGCGTGAGACAGGAGGCGAGCAACAGTCCGAACAGTTCGACGAGCGACAGCGAGGGCACGCCACCGAGGTTCGCGAGGAACGCGAGGGCGCTCGGCAACGCCGCCCGGAGCGTCTCGGGATCGACCGAGAGCGCGAGCAACAGGCCCCAGATGACGTAGATGCCGAGCACCGAGCCGAGGATCGCGAAGAGGCCGGCGTACAGCACCGTCGTCGCGCCGTACTCGCGGTAAGTCACCGGCACGTGGGCGGCTCGCAGCGCCGCCTGCCTGTTGGGATGTTCGTCGCGAAACTCGTCGACGTACCCGCCGAAGAGCCCGATCGCGGCCCGCGTCAGCCGCCGGTCGACGCCGTCGTGATATCTGGCCGCGAGGACGGGCGCACAGCAGAGCGCGGCGAGCGCGAGCGGCAGGAAGGTCGATACCGACATGGCGGATCAGGACCCGTCGCTCTCGAGCCGTCGGTCGATGTCGGTCCGTCCGATCCCGGTCTCGGTCTCGGCCTCGGTTCCAGCGTCGGATCCGAACTCGAGTTCGGCATCTGACGCCGAGTCGTCGTTGGTATCGGACGCCGCCGCGTCGATCCGCTCGAGGACGCCTTCGCGATCGGCGTAGTACTCGTTGACCAGCGCGGTAAAGCGCCGGTAGTCGGTGATCCCGTTCGCCTGCAGGTACTCGAGGAAGCGTTCGCGGCGCTCGAGTTCGGCGAGCAACTCCCGCTGGCTCCAGCCGCGGTCGTTCCGGATCTCCTCGAGAACGGCGCTACCCGACGATCGGAACGTGTCGGTGTCGCCCTCCCAGGTGAACGCCGTCGAGTAGTCGAGTTCGCCCGTCCGCTGGTCGATCCCGTCGATTTCGGCCAGGACCTTGTTCCGGCGGACGCGGCCGTCGTCGAGGCGGGTCAGCGTCTGGACCGAGAGGATGTCGAGGCTGCCGACCATCGCGCGGGGAACGTCGATCGGCTCGTTCTCTAAGCGATTGATCGCCGTCTGGACGGAGTCGGCGTGCATCGTCGAGTAGGTGGTGTGGCCGGTGTTCATCGCCTGAAAGAGGGTGATCGCCTCCTCGCCGCGGACCTCGCCGACGACGATGTACTCCGGGCGGTGGCGCAGCGCCGACCGCAGGAGGTCGTACATCGTGACGTCGTTCCCCTCGTGGATGCGCTCGCGGGTGACCGAGGAGAGCCAGTTGTCGTGGGAGAGCTGGAGTTCGCGGGTGTCCTCGATCGTCAACACCTTCGCGCGCGGCGGGATGAACATCGAGACGGCGTTCATGCTCGTCGTCTTCCCCGAGGCCGTCCCGCCGGCGAAGATGAGGCTCTTGTTGTGTTCGATCGCCAGCCAGAGGTAGGCCAGTTGCTCGACGCTGAAGGTGCCGTACTCGAGCAGGTCGATTGGCGTGAACGGCTCGTCGGCGTACTTCCGAACGGTGAAGGCCGAGCCGCGCGGGGTCACCTCCTGACCCAGCGCCAGTTCCGCGCGCGAACCGTCGGGCAGCGTCGTCTCGACCATCGGGTCGCCGATGGAGATGTGTCGCCCTGAATGCTGGGCGAGGCGCACAACGAAGCCGTCGAGTTCGTCCGCGCCGAAGGAAACGTTCGTCTCGATGTCGGTATACTCGTCGTGGTAGACGAAGATCGGGAGGTCGTAGCCGTCACACGAGATGTCCTCGACGCGGGGGTCGTGCATGATCGGCTCGAGTCGCCCGTAGCCCCGGAAGTTCCGGTGGACATAGTAGAAGAGCCGGTAGAAGGTCGCCGCGTCGACGTCCGCGCCGTAGCGTTCTAGGTACTCGCGGATCGTCTCGCGCAGGAGCGCCTCGATCCCGTCCCCGCGGCTCGCGGCTCGCGGCTCCGCGGCGTCGCCTCGGTCGTCCTCGCGGTAGAGCAGGGGATCGCGGACGTCCTCGAACAGCGTCTCGAGCAGGCGCGCCTCGTCGTCCCGCAGCGTCGGCTCGACGGCGCGGTAGCGGTGCTCGTTCGCGGACCGGTCGCGGCCGATCGTGACGAACGAAAACGGCGCGTCGACCCAGTAGCGGTCGACCTCCTCGAGGCCGTCGATCCCGTCGACCGTCACCAGCGGGCCGTGCGCCGACGGATCGTAGTTCGGAACCCGAATCTCCGAACCCTGCAGCGTCTCGCGGAGTCGGCGGAGCGTTCGGCGGGCGCTCGCGAGCGTCGACTCGAGGCGGCCGCCGCCGACGCCGTTGCCGTCGCCGTCGCTCCCGTCGGCTGCGATCGAATCGACCGGGTCGGTATCGCGCTGGTCGGACATGATGAAGTCGGCTCGCGAGCGTGCAGACGGAGACCGCGGCGTCGACGCGGCTCGCGAGCGGGGTCGTTCTCGTGGCATGTCGCGCGGCGAGGGGCATAAGTGAGACGGCCGTTCGATCGGCGCTCGAGCGAGTCGGCGGCGCGCGCCCCGCCGACGTCGGGGACTCGATCGGCCGAATCGGCAACCGGTCGTGCGTTACGTTGATACGGTGTGAGTGCGAAGCGAGGGGTACGGAATGAGGCGCGAGCATTTCACATTAAACGTCAGCAATATCGACTGGGTCGAAACCGACGGCGAACCGAGCAAACCCTCGGTATCGATCGACTTTACCGGCCCGGAGACGATGCTTCGCGAGCGCCTTACCGGCCCCGACGGCGACGTTCTCGAGGCGGCGGAGACCGACGTCGCACTCCGACTACAGGAACCACTGGATACCGACACCGCGGGCGTCGTCAGCGTGACCAACCGGGTCACCGGCGAGTTCATTCTCGAACTCAACGAGGACGCCGACGACGTCCTCCAGTTCATTCAGGCGGCCCGGGGCTACGGGGAGGACGCGACCGAGGACGACGGCCGCTACGAGGTCGAAATCACGCTCGACGGCGACAGCTTCGTCACCTACGACAAACGAACCTTTCTCGTCTACGACGACGAAGGCAACCTGCTTCGCCAACACAGCCTGATCCCCAGCGGCGTCGAACTCTAGAATTCCCACCCGCTCGGAACTGACCGGCAGCTATACGGGTTTTATCGACGTTCCAATCGAGTAGAGACCGACGGATGCCGGGGGAGCGATCGATGGCGAACGGACAACTACACACGACGGCGACCGGCGACCGACGACCGGCTCTCGAGAGCGGCGACACGGTGCTCGAACTCGAGAGCGTCGCCAAGCGCTACGGCGCCGAGACGGTCATCTCGGAGCTCTCGCTGTCGGTCCGCGAGGGCGAGATCCTGACGCTGCTGGGTCCGTCGGGCTGTGGCAAGACGACGACGCTCCGTCTCATCGCCGGCCTCGAGCGACCCGACGCCGGCCGGATCGATCTCCGGGGCGAGCGCGTCGCGGGGGCCGATCGGTTCGTTCCGCCGGAAGAACGCGACGTCGGCGTCGTCTTCCAGGAGTTCGCGCTGTTTCCCCATCTGACCGCCCGCGAGAACGTCGCTTTCGGCCTCCGGGACCGGGACGAGCGGGAACGCGACGCGCGCGTCGACGAACTGCTCGACCTCGTCGGCCTCGAGACCCGGGGCGGCGCCTATCCGGACGAACTCTCCGGCGGCCAGCAACAGCGGATCGCGCTGGCACGCGCGCTCGCGCCCGAACCGGAGCTGCTGTTGCTCGACGAGCCGTTCTCGAATCTGGACGCCGACCTCCGCGTGGAGATGCGCGAGGAGGTCCGCCGGATCATCACGGAGACCGGCGTCACCGCGGTCTCCGTGACCCACGACCAGGAGGAGGCGCTGTCGATCTCGGACCGCGTCGCCGTGCTGTGCGACGGCGATATCGAACAGATCGATCGACCTCAGGCGGTTTTCCAGCGGCCGGACTCCCGCTTCGTCGCCGGTTTTCTCGGTCACGCCAACTTCCTCGCGGGCGAGGTCCGCGGCGACGGCGTCGACACCGCCGTCGGTCGCGTCCGCCGCGACGCCATTACTGACCTGACCGGCCGGCACGACGGTGCGACCGTCGATCTGCTCGTCCGTCCCGACGACGTGACGGCCGCGCCGGCCGACGGCGAAGCGGCCGACGGTCGCGTCGTCTACCGGCGGTATCTCGGGCCGACCGCGCTCTACCGCGTCGAACTCGAGTCGGGCGAGACCCTCGAGTGTATGCACAACCACGTCGACCGGATCGACGTCGGCGAGCGCGTCGCCGTCCGCGTCACCGCCGACCACGACCTCGCCTGGTTCCCCGCGGACTGAGTTCCGCCGTCGCCCGAATCCCTCGTTCCGTCTCGGTCTCCGGCGGGGACAGCTTGATGTCCGCCTCGCGTAATTTCGAACGCATGGACGCGCCCTCCCGGCGACGCGTCGCGACGGCGTGCGGGCTCGCCGCCCCCGTCGTCGCCCTCGGCGCGATCGTGCTCGCGACGCTGGTGGCCGCCCCGGAGACGTTCTCCTGGCGCGCTCGAGCGCTCTCGGAGATGGGACGCTACGAGACCCGAACCTTTCCGCTGTTCAACGGCGGACTGATCCTCGGCGGCCTGCTGGGCGTCCCCTTCGGCTGTCGGCTCTGGCTGGCGGCACGGAACGGCCTCGAGCGCCTCGGCGCCGCCATGCTGTGGGCGGCGACGGCCGCCTTGGTCGGAATCGGCGTCTTCTTCCTCGGTCACGACGCGTTCTACCTCGACGCCGAATTCCACATGCCGGTCGCCCTGCTGTTCTTCGGGCTCGCGCCGTTTGCACAGTGGGTGTACGGAAGCGGACTCGTGCTCGCCGGCGACGTCCGACTCGGTCTCGTCTCCGTCTGGCTCGGCATCGTCCATCCGCTCTGTTGGCTCGGGTGGCTCGCGAGCCGCGCCGGCGCCGGGGAGCCGTCGGCGTGGTTCGCCGTCCCAGAATTCGTCGCGGCCGTCGCCTTCGGAAGCTGGGTGTTCGCGCTGGCCGCGGAGCGGTATCGACGGGATTCCGCCAATCGGGAGAAATCGGCGGACTGAGCGTTCCGTTCGGGTATTGTACCTGTCTCGCACACAACGCTTAAGCCCGAACCCTTCGTATACGCGACCATGCATAAAGACGAACTCCTCGAGCTACACGAAGAACTCGTCGTCATTATGGAGTACTTCGCCCAGCGGGAGGACGTCGATGAGGAGCTGTTCGAGCCGTACCGCCAGCTGGACGTCGATCCCTCCCACGTCCACAAATCGAAAAGCGAGCACAAACACGCCGTCTTCGTGCTCGGCAACGCCTTGGCGAAGGGCATGAGCGAGGACGAGTTCTCGAGCGCCGGTCGGATCGGCAAGCGGATGAAGGAACTCGCCGAGGACGCCGAGTCGAAGATCTGATCGACGCTCCGTCGCGACCGGCACCGATCTCTTCGAAGTAACGGAGACAGTATCTAAAAGCAGACTGTATCTAGGCGAAACGTATTTGGTGCGGTTCCCGCTTGTTGTGGTATGGAACCGCGCACGCAAGAGCGCGTCGAACAATGGGATTCCCGCCCGTTCAGCGGCGGCTACGACGGTCTTTCCGATCTCGCTGACGCCGATTTCTCCGGCGCCGTCTCCGCCGCCGGCACGTGGCTGTTCATGTTAAACGGCCGCATCGTCGGGGTCGTCGATGGCGCCATCGAGGACTTCGAGGCCGCGTCGGGAACCCGCTACGAGGCACCGGATCCCGCGCTCCCGCTGCTCTGTACGATGGAAGAGCACGGCGGCGAGACGCGAGCGAAGTACTACACTAACGAGACGCCGCTCCGGGAGGTCGACGAGACCCTCCAGAGCGGCTCGTTTACGGGCTACGTCGAACTGAGCGAGAACGTCCTCAGCGGCGATTACTACGCCGTCTACTACGGCGGTCGCCGAATGGCAGCCGCCTACGTTGGGAACGCCGACCGCCTCTTCACCGGCGACGAGGCGTTCGAACGGGCCGCAGACGAGGTCGGAATCTACGAGGTTCGCGACGTCGAGATCGAGGTCACCGACGTTCCGGGAACGCAACCGGACTCGAGCGCGAGCGACGCCGCGGGCGCGACCGACGCGACCAGCGGAAGCGTTGACGACTCGAGTCCCGCGACGGGAGCGAACTCCGCTGCCGACGCGCGGGCCGAACCGAGCGCCGATCCGACCGAGTCGGCCCTCGACTCGATCGACATCTCTGGCTCGGAACCGGAGCCCGACCCCGCCGAGACCGGGGCCGACGGAGCCGCGAGCGCGCCGCTCGAGGACGTCACGATCGGCGACGCGACGACCGACGACGCCGCGGCGGACGCGCCCGACAGCGACCCGTCGTCGGGGATCACCGGGACCGACGCGGAGCCGCTCGACTCGGACCCCGCCTCGAGCGGGATCACCGACGTGGAGTCGGCCGACGCAGCCGAGCCGGTCGACGAACGCGACCGGTCGTCGGCGGACGACCGCACCCAGCCGGCGGAGACGGCGACCGAAGCACGGACCGAGACCGTCGACGAGGGCGCTCGAGCCCGTTCGGCGTCCGACGCCGACGCCGATTCCGAGCCCGACTCCGAGACGGGGGCCACCGCCGGTACCAGTCCGGACCTCGCCGAGGTCGAAGCCGCCGCAGAGCAACTCGAGCAAAACGACATCTCCTGGACCGAAGACGACGTCGCGGAGTCGCCGTCGGACGACGACGCCGGAGCGGCCGACGCCGGGGCGACGACGGACGCCGCGACGTCCGAACCGGACCCGACCGCAGCCACAACGGCGGAGTCGGAGCCAGCGGGTGCGGCGGTGACGGCGGCTCCGGAGCCGGACGCCGAGGACGCCGAGGAGACCGACGAACGGTTCGATCAGGAAGCGCAGTGGCGCGAGACGCGCAGTATTCCGTCGATCGATCCGGACAACAGCCAGTCCGACGACTCGAGTCGGGCGGCCGATCGCTCCGAGACGAGCCAGCGGAGCCGCACGCGCCGCGAGGCCGAGACGGGGCGGAACGCACAGCGCCGACAGACGGCCGGGGAGTCGACGCGACAGCAGTCGAGTCGGCAGCCACAGGAGACCAACGCAGCCCGGCAGCGCCGGTCGCAGGAGGCGGAGCGGGCCGACGCCCCCAGCGGCGGGTCCAGCGCCGACGCCGGCCCGGCGGCCGCTGAGGCCAGCGGCGCCGAGGCCGACCGCGTGGCCGAACTCGAGGAGCGCGTCGAGACGCTCGAGGAGCAACGCGACGAACTCGTCGCCGCGGCCGAGGAACTCGAGGCCGAACGCGATCAGTTACAGTCGGAAAACGAGGAGTTCTCCTCGACGATCGACCGCCTTCGGTCCCGGATCGAGGAGCTCGAGACCGAACTGGAGCGGGCCCGCGAGGCCGACGCCGGCACCGAGGCGACGCCGGCCGCCAGCACGCAGCTCTCGGCCGACCGAGCGCTGGCCGACACGAACCTCTTCGTGCGGTACGCCTCGAAGAGCCAGCCGACCCTCGAGTCGGCCCACGGCGGCGAGAGCGACCGTTCGAACGTCGCCGCGAACCTGCGACTCGAGCACCACACCGGGTTCGACGCGGCCGACGTGGCCGTCGACGGGCAGCCTTACGAGGAGTTCCTCGCCGGGACGATGGAACACCGGTTCGTCGATTGGCTCACCAGCACCGTTCTGTTCGAGATTCGCGACACCGGCAACGCCGACGGGCTGGGCGATCTCTACGACGCGATCCCGCAGATCGATCGGGCCGAACTGGACGCGACGATCTCGCTGCAGGACGACGAGACCGAGGACGTCCCCGAGCAGGTCCGCTTCGACGTCGTCGCCTTCGACAAGATGGGGAATCCGCTGCTGGTCGCGAACCTGAACGACTCTCGCGAGCCCGCGACACAGGGGATGCTCGAGGAGATGGAGGAGGCCGCCTCGGCGGTCAAGGCCAACTATCCGGACCTGGCGGCGGCGGTCGTCGTCACCTCGAGTTACTTCGAACCCGGCGCGCTCGAGGTGGCCGAGCAGGCGACCAGCGGGGGGCTGTTGAGCCGCGGCTCGAAGATGAGTTACGTCAACCTCTCCCGGAAGACGGGCTATCACCTCTGTCTGGTCGAGTCCCGCTCCGAAGGGTTTCACATGAACGTCCCCGAGTTGTAGGCGGGCCGCCGGCACCGTTCACCGTTTCAGAACGTCGTTTTCACTCGTTGTCGAGCTGTATTGACGACCCTCTCGTAGTAGTGCTGCCGAATAGCGTCGCGACTGTTAGCGGTGCGTAGCTGTGCGAAAACCGGAGGTAGTCGACCGGTCCGGTCGATCCGTCGCGGTCGGCGTGTCGTGGCGTTCGGACGGGCGGCTCGCACGGCAAAACGCTTCCCCGAGCCTCGAAGCGACTCGAACCGTTCGGGCGGCGCGTATCGAGAGCGTGGGGAGAGAGACTAGCCTTCGATTTCGGCGACGTCTTCGATCTTCATGCCGTCGAGCTTGTCCATGATGTCGTCGAGTTTGTCGTCGAGCTCGTCGACGAACTCCGCGGTGCGCTCGGTCTTGATCGCACCCTGACTGGAGGGCTCGATGAGGTTCTCCTCCTCGAGGACGCGCAGGGAGTAGCGGACCTTGTGGTGGGGGTAACCCGTCTCGTTGGACATCTTTACGATCCCGATCGGTTCGTTCTCGATGACCATCTTCAGGACCTGAAGATGTCGTTCCAGCATATCAACTTCCTTCTCAAGTCGGTCTATCATGGCATTTGTTAACTTGTCTTTGGACCTTTTAAAAGTTACTCTCGGCGACTGTCAGGCCACTCTCAACTGAACGATCATTCCTGTCAGTAGTTAACGCTTCGGGTTCCGGTGAGTGGCTCGCGCCCGAAACCCCGAAATCGTTAATGACTGTTCGCAACGCGTCCGGATTCGAAATCGAATTCGGATCCGCCGACCGGTCGCGATCGACCACGAGGTGTGGTCTCGCGGCCACCGATAAGAGCGTATCGTTCGAACCCGGGTCGTCTCGCGGCCCTACTCGCGACGGTGTACACCCCGTTCCGGGGGCCCGTCAATACCGTAATCTGTTTATCGGCACGGCAAGAACCCGCCGCTGTTATGACCGTCACTATCGTCGGGTCGCAACTCGGCGACGAAGGCAAGGGCGGAGTCGTCGACGTCTACGGCGACCCCGCTGACGTCGTCGCCCGGTATCAGGGCGGCGACAACGCAGGCCACACCGTCGTTCACGACGGTGAGGAGTACAAACTATCGCTCGTCCCGTCCGGCGCCGTCCGGGGGAAGGTCGGCATCCTCGGTAACGGCTGCGTCGTCAATCTGCGAACGCTGTTCGACGAACTGAACACGCTTCGAGAGAAGGGACTCGATCCGGACGTCCGGATCGCGGAGCGCGCCCACGCCATCCTACCCTTCCACCGCGTCCTCGACGGCATCGAGGAGGACGTAAAGAGCGAATCCGACCAGGAGGTCGGGACGACCGGTCGCGGCATCGGGCCGACCTACGAGGACAAGGCCGGGCGCCGCGGCGTTCGCATCGGGGACCTACTGGACCCCGACGTCCTCCGCGAGCGACTCGAGTACGTCGTCCCGCAGAAGCGCGCGCTCGTCGAGGAGGTCTACGACATCGACGTCGACGACCTCGACGACCCCGACGCGTTCGACGTGGATGCCCTCTACGAGGAGTTCCGCGAGTTCGGCGAGCGCCTCGAGGAGGAGAACATGACCGTCAACGCCGGCGCGTTCCTCTCGGACGCCATCGCCGACGGACAGAACGTCATGTTCGAGGGCGCACAGGGGACGCTCATCGACATCGACCACGGCAACTACCCGTACGTCACGTCGTCGAACCCGACGGCGGGCGGCGCCGCGACGGGGACGGGGCTCGGCCCCGGCGTCGTCGGCGACGGGGAGATCATCGGGATCGTCAAGGCCTACCTCACGCGCGTCGGGAGCGGTCCGCTTCCGACCGAACTCGGCGGCGTCGTCGGTGACACGCCAGGCTACGACGAGGAAACTGAAGGGCGAAACGAGGACCTCGCGACGTACATCCGCGACGAGGGCGGCGAGTACGGTACCGTCACCGGCCGTCCCCGCCGCGTCGGCTGGCTCGACCTGCCAATGCTTCGCCACGCCACCCGCGCGAACGGCTTCACCGGTCTCGCGGTCAACCACATCGACGTGCTCGCGGGGCTCGACGAGGTACAGGTGGGTTACACCTACGAACTCGACGGCGAGGAGGTCCGAACGATCCCCTCGACGACCGAGGAGTGGGGTCGGTGCGAGGCGAACCTCCGGAGCTTCGAGGGCTGGCCCGAGGTCGACTGGAGCGAGGTCGCCGACGAGGGGTACGACGCCATCCCCGAGAACGCCCGCACCTACCTCGAGTTCATCAGCGACGAACTCGACGTCCCCATCTACGCCGTCGGCGTCGGCCCCGGTCGCGAGGAGACCGTCGTCGTCGAGAACCCCTACGAGTAACGCGGCGATTCGGGGACTCGGCCACCGGGTCGCGCCCGCGTTCCCGAAACCTTTTGCTGGATGCGGCCACCGTTCGTACTATGCAAGAGTCGTTGCTGGAGATCCTCTGTTGTCCGCTGGACAAACACGAGCTGGAACTCGAGGACGCCGACCGCGACGATGCGGACGAAATCATCGGCGGCGACCTCGTCTGTACCGAGTGCGGCGAGCGCTACCCGATCGAAGACGGCATTCCGAACCTGCTGCCGCCGGACATGCGCGAAGAGACGCCGGCCTAACCGGGGAACGTCATTCGTGTCAACCGAGGTCACCGTCCACGTCAACCGCGGCTCGTCCGACTCGCTCGAACCGAGCGTCGACAGCGTCGAGACCCGCGGCTCCTTCGACCTGCGCCTGAAGAGCCACGGCGCCCCCGCGCACGTCCACTGCCGGCTTGACGGCGGCCTCGAGCGAATCGCCGCGCTCGAGACGCCAAACTACTACGTCGAGGGCGACGGCGAGACGATCGTTCCCGTCCACGTCTCCGCAGAGGCGATCGACGAGCCGATCGACGGCGCGCTCGAGGTGCTGACCGGCTACGGCGCCGAATCAGTCGTCGTTCCCGTCACCGTCGGTCCCGTGCCGGACGGGGTCGACGTGGACGAGTCGTTCGCCGAACCCAGACGCCCGGACTCGGGCCCGTCACCGACGGGTCTCGACCGGCTGCTCTCCTCGAACGGGCTCGATCCGGGGACGCTCGCGATCGCCGTCCTCGGCCTCGTCGTGGCCGCGATCGGGACGCTGACCGCGGCTTCGATCGGCGGTCCCGTCGCCACCGCCGGCGCCGTGGTCGTCGTCGCCGGCGTCGTCGCGGCGCTGTTGCTGTTGGTTCGGTAGGGCGCGATTCTCACCGTTGCGAGCAGTGGTCACTCGACGGTGAAAAACGATTACTCAGGAGTACGGGAACCGAGTTACTCGACGGTGACGGTCGACCGAGAGAGCCGTTCGTCGTACCGACTCGGCGTCTCGAACGAGGTCTCGTGATCGACCGTCGGGTCGTGGCCGACGTGGCGGGCGATCAGCTGGATCACCATACGGAACTCCATCGTGATCCCCGTCCGACCCGGGAGGGTGTCCCAGTTGACGTTTTCTTCGCTGTACGAGTCCGTTCGGATCGCCTCCTCGACGATCTCCTCCTGACTCCGCGTCAGTCCCGCGGTCGTGTAGTCCAACACCCGATCGGTCGGCTCCGATAGCGGCCCGGAGATCGTTAGCGTATACGTATAGCCGGTGTCATCCTTGAGCGCGGAACAGCCGCTAGAGAGAGGGACGAGCACAGAGCCGGCCGTAACGAGAATCTCGCGACGATTCACACCCGATACTGTTCGACTATCGGTACACCAAGATTGTGGCCACCGACCGGTCAGTCGTCGACCCGCCGCGCCTCGAGGTTCCCCTCTTCGTCGAACCGCTTGGCCCGCAGATAGCGCGCCCGGTAGCGGTTCGCGCCGTCGTTGACGTCGGCCTCGCGGATCTCGTCGGTTCGGCCCTCGGCGACGGCGTCGATCAGCGCCGCGAGCTGGTTATACTCGCTGGCGGTCAACTCGAGTTCGTAGGTGCGTTCCTGCTCGGACTCGAGGATGGTCCACTTGCGAGCGGCGGCGACGACCAGCGAACACGGCTCCCGGCAGGGGAAGGGGCCGTCGCCGCCGTCGACGTCGAGCTCGTCGTCCTCGTCGAACTCCCACTCGCGCCGGCGCAGGCACTGCGAGTCGACGCAGCAAGCCTCGGCCATCCACTCGACGCCCTCGCGGGGCAGCTCGTCTAAGACGTCGTAGATGCCGGTCTGGCGCTCGGCGGTCTCGGTCCAGTGATCGACGTCCAGCGTTCCCTGCAGTTCGCGATGCCAGTTGGCGACCGTCGCAGGGTAGAAGAACTCGACGGTCTCGACGAGCTCCCCGCCGGAGAGACCGGTGAAGGCCCACCCCGAGGGAAGCGTCGGCGCCGTCTTCAGCGGCCGGTAACGGCCGTCCTCGTCGTAGGTCGCGATCTCGCGGGCGTCGCGCGGATCGTCGTAGACCTCGAGGTCGGCGAGGTCGCTGTCGGCGTCGTCGACGTGCCACAGGTCGTAGACGCGCTCGCCGACGGGGTCGTCGTCGGCGTCGTCGACGAGCCGCGCGGTGAGACACAGCTGGCCCCACTCGCGGTCGAGGCCGTCCCGGAGCGCGTCGTAGCGCTCGGGGACGGAGAGGGGGGCGTCGATCGACGGATGGGTTGCGACCGGTTCGTCAGTCGTCTCGTCGGCCGTCGTCTTCCTGTCCGTCTCGACCTCGAGCGGCGCGCGCTCGCACCACCGGAGGAACGCCCGGCGCGCGGTTCCCTCGCCGCTAACGGATCGCTGCCAGTAGCGCCAGTTCGTGACGTAGTCGGAGAGCGGCTCGAGGGCGTCCGCGAGGTCGTCGGCCGCGAGGCCGGTCCACTCCTCGTCGGGGGTCTCGAGCGCGTAGCCGTCCGCGGCGCGCTCGACCCGGAAGCCGTCGAAGGCGACCGCACCGTCGTCGTCGACCGCCTCGAGCAGCGCCTCGACGCTGGCCGGTGTCGCCGTCACGATCAGTCACCCGGTTCCGCGTTCGGTTCGGGCTCGGCGCCGGCCTCGAGGCCGGTCGCCTCGCGGACGGACTCGACCGCGTCGCCGATATCCGCGCCGGCGTCGGCCGCGCGCTCCAGGATGACGTCGGCCATCAGCCCCTCGGTGCCGACGGCGCCAGCGTACCAGATCCGGTGGCCGTCGACCTCGCTGGGCACGTCCCAGCCGAGGCGGTAGTCCTCGGTCAGCCCCATGTCCTCGGGGATGTCCTCCTGCGTGTGGTAGCCGTCGGCGATGAAGAGGGGCACGACGACGACGTCGTCGGTGTCGAAATAGTCGGTCACGTCGTCGACCTCGGGTTCCTCGTCCATGAACAGCGCCTTGGCCTCGTCGAACCGGTCCGTCTCGCGGATGCGCTCGGTGTGGTACTCGATGGCCTTCGCGGAGTTCTCGTTGCGCTCGGTGCCGTGGCCGACGACCGTCAGCCCGAACCCACCGTCGGAGATGCTCCGACGAGCCTCCGCGTCTCCCGACGCGGAGACCTCGCCGACGTCGGGGTCCTCCGTGACGGACTCGGCGCGCTGGACGATCACGTCCGTCATCGCGTCGTGGGTCCCGACTGGACCGCAGTAGTGGATCGTCTTGCCGACGTCCTCGGCCTCGAGGGTGACCTGCGAGGCGCTCGTGCCGTCGGAGTCCCACTTCTCGGGGTCCCACTCCTCCAGCCGGAGTTCGCGGGGGATGACCTGTTCGGTGAAGTAGCCCTCGCTGATGAAGAGGGGGACGACGAACACCTCGTCGGACTCGAGGGTGCGGATCACCTCGCGGAAGTGCGGTTCCTCCTTCCAGAAGGCCTCGCGGACCTCGTCGAACGCGCCCGTCTCGCGGACGGTGTCCGCGTGGGCGTAGGTGGGGTCCGAGGCGTCGGGATTCAGGTGCGAGCCGTGCGCCGCGATGACCAGCGCTTGCATGGGCGACCGTTCGGACGGAGCCAATTTATACCCTATGGAGAAGCCCAATAGTTCTGCTCCGAAACGCGAACGAGCGTTGCATAGTTGGGAAAACTGATTTCAGAAATGAGAACCTCGTCCGGACGGACGCGGCCGATCACTCCGGAACGGCGAGCGACGTGTGGGCCTCGCAGGACGCCTCCTGGGCCCGCAACTCGGCGGTCGCGGTGTACGCGCCCGGCCGCGGTCGCTCCCACTCGGCCTCGTAGGTCGACGACTCCCCGGGTGCGAGCGCCTCTCGGCTGAGCATCTGGGCGAACAGCCGCCCCTCGGTGAAGCGCCAGACCTCCCGGTCGCCGTCGCGGACGACGAACTCCGCCTTGCACATGTCCGAGAACTGCAGTTCGACGGGCTCGGAGCCGGCGTTAGTTACGGTAAACGCGAACGCGACGTTGCCTGGTCGCGATCCGCCGTCGGCCGTCGATACGTCCGCCTCGAGCGTCCCCTCGAGCGTCATGGACGTGGGTTCGCGGGTGAACGGGATAGCTCTTCGCTCGGAACGCGGCTGGTCGGCCGACTCGAGGCCGGCCGAGTTCCCTACTTCGTCAGGACGACGTTATCGAGGTAGCTGGTGTCGTCGCCGGAGCGGTACTCGCCGCGGATGCGCAGTACCTCGAGGTCGGCGAGGACCTCGCGGAACCGTTCCTCGGTGGCGAGTGGCTCCCGGCTCGTCAGATCGATCCAGGTCTCGTCGGCCGAGAGCGCCACCTCGTAGGACGTCCACTCTTCGCCGGGGTTGTCGTCGGCGCCGCGGAACTCGTAGACGAGTTTGCGGTCGCCGCTTTGCAACAGCACGTCGCCGCCCTCGACGGGCTCGGCGTCGAACTGCTGGTCGGCCGGCTCCTGCCGGAGATCGAACGAGAGGGTCCCGCCGTAGAACGCCTCGCGGTCGCCGAGATACTCGAACGGCACCTGGTAGTACCAGGCGACGCCGCCCTTGTTCTCCGCGTCGCCGATGTGGCCGCCGGGGTTGCCGCCGGTCCCGTGGTAGACCGGCCGGTTGCTCCCGCCGTTCTGGGAGACGAGCCAGCCCTCGGCGTCCTCGTCGAAGGCGCTCTCGATGCGGTCCGGGTTCTCGGGATCGGCCGCGGCGTCGATATCGGACGCGCTGACCGTCTTCGTGAACTGCTCGGTCCCGTGCTCGTCGTAGATACCGATCGTGAGCGTCTCGCCCGACTCGGCGACGTCGACGGTGGCGAAGTTCCGGTACTCGCCCTTCGCGAAGAACTCCGTCGGGTTGAGCGCCGGATAGAGGTCGTCGGGCTCGCCCGCGGGTGCGCCCAGCGGTCCGGCGACGGCCTCGAAGAACTCGAACTCGCCGTCGTCGTCCGGGTCGTACGCGCTCACGACCGACTTGTGGACGTCGCCCGCGACGACGACCAGGTTCGAAACCGGCTCCGTCTGGACGTGTTCGACGACCTCGAGCAGTTCCGCCTCGTATCCGGTCCGGTCCGCCTCGGTCGCCCACGAGTCGGAGGGGTAGCCAAGCGGGGCCGGCGAGGCGAGGAGCTTCCACGTCGCGTCGGAGTCGGCGAGCGCTCCCTTCAGCCACTCGAGCTGTTCTTGGCCGAGCAGCGTCTTCGAGTCCAGATCGACGTTCGGATCGCGGTACTGGCGCGTGTCGAGCAGGAACAGTTCGACGTGTTTCCCCCAGCGGAAGGAGTCGTAGAACCGGTTCGATTCGCCGGGGTCGGCGTCGTCGTCGCGGTCCAGCGGCCAGTACTCGCGGAAGGCCCGCCGGCCCTCGGGCATCAGCGGCTCGATCGGCCCCGCGAAGTTGTTGATGACCTCGTGGTCGTCCCAGACGGTGTACACCGACGTGGTCTCGAGCAGTTCCAGCAAATTGGTCCGCTCGGCGATCTCGGCCGGCGGATCGCGCATCTCCTTGTACTTCCCGCGGTAGATCTCGAGGGCCTCGTCGATCGGGGTGTCCTCGGTGACCTTGCCGGCCGGCGTCAGCGCGTCGGCGTAGATCGTGTCGCCGTGGTAGAGGAAGAAGTCCGGGTCGCGCTCGGCGATCGTCCGCAGCCCCGGAAACGGCGGTTCGACGGGGTCGTCGCCATACCCCCACGTGTCGCCGCTCCAGGCGAAAGAGACGGCCGCCTCGTCGTCGGGCGCCGGTGCCGTGACGAACGTCCCGCTTTCGACCGCTTCGGGGATCGCGTCGGCGATCCGATCGCCGTCGCCGCGACCGTCCTCGTCCGGTCGCTTCTCCGGCCCGCGGCCCTTCCCGGGATGGTCGTCGTTCCCCTTTCCTTTCTCTTTCCCTTTCCCTTTCGACCCTCCGGGACCGCGTCCCTTCGGTCCGCCCGTTCGACCGCTCAGCGGCCGGTAAGCGGTCTCCCCCGCCGTCGCCCAGACGTGGTACCGGTAGCGCGTGTTCGACTCGAGTCCCTCGAGTCGGAGCTGGCCCGTGGTGTCGGTCTCGGCGTCGACGGTCGTCCGATCGTAGCCGACGCGGTCGAACGACTCATCGGGGCTGTAGGCGACGTGGATCGTCGCCGCCTCGGCCGCTCGCGCCCAGACGACCGCCGTCGTGGCGGTGACGTCGCCGACCGCGACACCGTGAGAGAGCGACACGAGGTCGGCGTCGCCGCTCGCAGTCGTTGCCTCCTCCGAATCCGATTCTCCGGCCGCGGTCCCCATCAAACCGGCCGTCGTCGCCAGCCCGATCGTCTGCAGAAACGCCCGTCGATTGTCCGTCCCCGCTTCGGTTCGCTCGTCAGCGTGTGTGTCCGTCATGACTGCGATACTTTCCGCATCGGATTCCAACAATAGCTTATATAATTTGTATACTGTAAGGTACGTCGGCTGTGAACGTCTGGAATCCGGGCCGTACCCGTACGTAGCCCGAGCGTGACCCACGAACGCGCACAGAGTAACAGCGGCCGCAACCGCGGTCAGTTGCGGCTGCGTTCGATCCGGCGCGCTCTCGAGGCCCGGGAGCGCTACGCCTATTTGCGCCCGGCCCGAACCCGCGGGCGTGCAACTGGTCGGCTACGAACCGAGCGGCCGCGGATCGATGCTGCTGGTCAGCGACGGCGACGCGGTCGAGGGGCGGCCGCTCGAGGCCGGTGCCGAACTCTCCTACGCGCTCGGCGAGCGCCACTGCGCCGGGACGATCGACGAGGACGGCGACCACGTCGCCTGCGACCGACCGTCAGCGCCCTACTGCGAGTTCCACACGAGCACGTGGGTCTGCGCCCGCTGTACTGGCTCCTGTCTGAAAGACGAGATTGACTGCTACGAGGAGCACGCCGTCTATATCGCCGCCTTCGCCCCGGACACGTTCAAGGTCGGCGTCACCAAGTCCCGCCGCCTCGAGACCCGCCTGCGCGAGCAGGGCGCCGATCGGGCGGCCCACGTCCACACCGTCTCGAACGGCCGGATCGCCCGCGAACTCGAGGCCGACATCGCCTCCTGGCTGGTCGACCGCGTCCGAACGCCGACGAAGGTGGCATCGCTTGCCGCGACGGTCGACGAAAGCGCGTGGGACGACGTGCTGGCCGAGTTCGACGTCATCGACCGGTTCGACTTCGACTACGGGCTGGGTCTCGAGGCCCAGCCGGTGCCCGAGACCATCGCGTCGGGGACCGTCGTCGGCGTGAAGGGACGACTGCTGGTGCTCGAGACCGGCGGGACGACCTACGCCGTCGACATGCGGGATCTGGTGGGTTACGACGTGACCGTCGGCGAGACGAACCGGAACCTGCAGTCCTCGCTCGGCTCGTTCGGCTGACTGAGTCCGTCGGCCCGCGGACGCGTGCGGCTATGCCTAGATGTTCCGACTGTGATCGATCCGGACCCGATCGGACAACACGAGCGGAATCGGCTTGTCGAACGTGCGCCCGCGGCGGGCCTTCGTGATCAGGAGTCGGGTCCGAATCTCCTGAGACCGGACCGTCGTCTCGAGCCGCCAGACCTGATCCGCCCGCTTCAGCGTCAGTTCCCGGTTCGCGGGCGACCGATCGGCCTCGAGACAGTGGACGAGTCCGACGCTGTCGGCCGTTCGCAACTGTTCTTTGATCGCGTCGAGCACCGCGAGGTACCGGTCCCGGGGTTCGCTCTCGAGGAGGTCCATCGGGTCGACGACGAGGATCGACTCCGGCGGGATCGGGCCGATCGCGTCGTCGGGATCGGCCAGCACGTCGTCGACGGTCGGCGTCCGAACCGTCAGTTCGTGGTGCATATCGACCGTCCGTTCGATCCAGTCGCGGACTTCGCGTTCGGATCGCGTGATCGAGACGAACACCGTCCGGTGCTGGGCCACGAGTTCCGCGAGGAGTCGTTCGCTCTGGGAACTCGCCGGCGCGCGTAACGCCGCGAGTACACCCGCCTTGAGGCCGCCGCCGATGAATCGGTCGAGAACGTCTATGCCAGTGGTGTACTCCCGTTCCGGAAGGGACATCGATCTTGGAGAGCGTTCCGATGGCTCCGCCGTAGGTGTTTGGATTCGGCGACAGCGCGGTCATGCCCCGGTCAGTAGACGAGTTTCACGTCGCCGGTGTCGCCCCAGCGCTCGAGTCGATCGTCCTCGACGCCGTACTCGATGCTGTAGGGTGTCTCTGTCTCCCAGCCCTCGTCGGCGAGGTGAGCGGCGGCTTCCGCGGCCGCGTCGCCGTACCGGTCGCCGCGGTGGAAGTGTGAGGACGTGAGATCGATGACGTCTAGATGGGCGTGGATCGCGACCCGATCCTCGTCGACCGCCCAGACGTGGACGTGGTTCCACTCGTCGCCCAGTCGCGGCCGCCGAAACGAGTGATCCGGCGGGACGAGTTCCTCTCGCTCGCCGTCCCACGCCCGTGCGGTCGCGTCGGGGAAGACCCGCGTCCACTCGAGGTTCCCGAGTCCGGTAAAGCCGTCTTCGACCGTCGACAGCGCCGCCCCGCCGCTCGAGTCCCGCGCGTGGATGTTGATCGGCAACACGGGGTTCCACTCGTCGTCGCTGTCGGGCTTGTAGAGACAGCGCGGGTAGTCGGTCTCGCCGTCGCGCTCGAGATCGACGACCGCGTCGGCGGGAGAATCAGACGCGCTCGCGGGGCCGGCCGCGCTCCCGACGGCGACCGCGCTTCCGAGTCCGGCGATCGCTTCGCGTCTGGTCAGTTCCGGCGTCACGGTCGGTCACCGACGGTGGCGGCGTCGACGACCGCGATTCCGTCCAGCGGTTTCGAACTCACGACGGTCCGTTGGGCCACACCCGCTACAAGCGTTCGGCCTTGGTGCTCGTGGTCAGGGACCGATCCCCTCCACCGCCACCTCCGTCTCGCAGTTCGGACAGGCCGCGTGCTCGTCGTCCCCGGTGTAGGTCCACGTCTCGCCGCAGTCGTGGCAGGTCAGTTCCGTGCCGTCGCCCGACGCCGTTTCCGTCCCCGTTCCCTCGGGATCGGTCCGCATGTTTCGAACCCGCGAGAGGACGGTCGCGGCGTCATGGAGCGTCGCGTCCTCGAGCGGAACGGCGTGGCCGCCGTCGTCGGTGACGAACCAGTAGTCGACCGACTCGGTGTCGTTGGCGGCGACGACCGCGTACCGTCCCTCGCTGACGATCGGATCCCGGTCGGCGGTGGCGTCGTCCGGAGCCATGGGGACCGTACCACGCGCTATCAGTTCCCTCTTGTGCGCGCACCGGCCGAACGCGGTCGATCGGCCGGCGGCGCTCGAAGTCGAAAACATGGCAATCCTTTTCCGCGACGGCCCTGAATCCGAGGGTATGTCCGACGAAAACGAATCCGACGCCAACGGCGACGAGGGCGAGGAGAAGTCCTTCCGGGAGCGAGTCGAGGAAATCCGCGAGAAACGCGCCGAAGAGGGCGAAGGTGAGGGCGAGGCGCCCGAGAGCCCGTTCGGCGGCGGTGGCCCCGGCGGCATGGGCGGCGGCGGCAACCCCTTCGCGCAGATGATGGGCGGAATGATGGGCGGCGGCCCGGGCGGCCCCGGCGGCATGGGCGGCGGCCCTGGTGGTCGCGAGGAGGAGAGCGTCGGCAACGAGGAACTCGTCCGCGAAGTCCGCCAGCTCCGCGACGAGATGCGCGACCAGACCCGCGCACTCAAGCGGATCGCCGACGCGCTCGAGGACAACTGAGCCGACTGCCGACTGTCGACTGCAACTACAACGAACGACGTCGTTTCTGCCGTCGATCGGCGCCGGCGCCGATCGCTCCGTTCTGCACCGGCCAGCGACGCGTCCGCTCGCGGCCACGAGTCCGATATCAGCGGCTACAGCAGCTTTCGGGGCGGTCTCTCGAAGTACAGCCGTCGGCGACGAATCGGAACGAGTGCCGGCCCGCGACCGTGGTCGGCCCCAAAATTAGCGTCCCAGCCGGTCGCGGACGGCGTCGAGCGAGTCGTCGTCCAGCCGATCGAAGAGGTCGGTAAGCGACCAGCGGCCGACGAGCATGTTGGAGAGGGCGACGCAGACGCTCGCGAGGATTAACCCGAAGAAGACGTCCGTCCCCCAATGGATCGCCAGATACATCGTCGAGATGATGACGCTGATCGCGATGAAGACGGCGACGGGGAACCACTTCGGATACTCATCGCGCGTGTAGTAGGCGAAGATGCCGACCGTCGCGGAGAGCGAGGTGTGAAGCGACGGGAAGACGTTGGTGTTGCGGTTGACCTCCCCAGTGAGGTACTGGTACTTCGGATTGTTGTCATACAGCATCGTCTCGGCGACGAACTCGGGGAGGATGTTCCGCGGCCCGTACGCGATGACCAGCACGTACAGGACGACGCCGAGCGCGTAGTTCAACGAGTAGGCCGTCAGCAGACGGCGGAACATCGTGGTATCCGAGAGCGCGAAGTACGCTAGCGGCGTAAAGAGCAACAGGAACGTGTAGCCGTAGATGTAGCTCGCCGTGAAGTATTCGGTGAGCAGCGGGGTCGCGATGTCCTGGAAGATCAGGACGAACTCGCCCTCGATCGAGCGGATCGTCTCGGTCATGTAGAACCCGACGTTCGGCTCATTTTGGCGCATATACCGGTTGAGAACCAGTACGCAGCCCAGAAGAAGGAGCGCCGGTGCGGACGTCCGTAGCCGCGGACGAAGCTCCGAAACCGTCTGCGACAGTCGCTCGCGGCCGATGAACACTCCGGCCGCAACCGGGAGGACGAACCCGATGACGATCGCCACTTGCGTCAGTACCTCGGCTAACATCAGTATCGCCCCTGCAGTCGATTCTCGTCGTCGGTGTAGTAGCCGGCCGCCTGAAACGCGTCGTGCGCCGCGTTGACGTTGAGCGTCCCGTCGGTGCCGGCGAACGGCGTCTCGGGGTCCGCGCCGTCCCACGCGAGGTCATCAGGAGTCCACTCCTCAGTCACCGGCGCTGCGAGCGGCTCCGCGTGACCGCCGAAGACTTCGCTCGCGATCCACTCCTTGTCGATCAGCCGACAGATCGCGCGTCGGAAGTGGAGGTTGCTACACGGCGGCGTCCGCGCGTTGAACCCGATGTGGTAGAACGTCCACGAGGGCGACTCGAGCCGTTCGACGTCGGGGTCGTCCTCGGGAATGTCGCCGAGCGAGTACGCCGCGAGCATCGACGACGTGACGTCGGCGTTGCCGCTGGCGACCCGCGAGATGGAAGACGGGCTGCCGGGATCGACGGTAAATCGGAGCTCGTCGACGAGCGGCGCGAGAAGGTGGTCGCCCTCGACGTCCTCGCGCAGCGTGAAGTGATCGTCGAACCGCTCGAGCGTGAGGTGGTCCCGTTCGGCGTTGTTCTTGAACTGGAAGGGACCGCTCCCGGTCGGATCAATCGAGTCGCTGGTGACTAGACTCCAGGATCCTTGCGGCGCCGAAAACTCCTGAGAGTTGCCGAGCCGGTCCTCGAGTTCCGATTGCCAGACGTGTTTCGGGAGGATCGGGACGGTGAACGCGCGTTTACAGACGTCCGTGCCGGCGGCAGCGGTGATCCGCAGCGTGTACTCGTCCTCGATCTCGATATCGTCGATCGCGCTCGCGTGACCGCGATAGCGGGGCGGCGGCGACGGCGACGCGCGGCCGAGCACGGTATCCTGGAAGAACTGGTAGGTGAACTCGACGTCCGCCGCGGTAACCGGTTTGCCGTCGTGGAACCGACAATCCTCGCGGAGCGAAACCCGCGCGGTCGTCGTCGGTCGGGTCGGCTCGGTCGTCTCCTCGGCGTCAGCCTCGTTCGCCTCGGAGCCCGTGACCCACTCCCAGGAGTCGGCGAGCCACGGCAGGACCTCGCCGTCGACGACGGTGCCGAGCGAGTCGTACAGCAGGTCGACGACCGTCCCCCGCTCCCGGACCGTCGCCGAGATCGGGTTGACGTTGACCGACGGTCGGGCGTCGGTCACGAGCGCGTTCAACCGGTCGACGCCGGCGTCCGGCTTGAGGCCGAGATAGCCGCGTCGCGTCGCGAGATGGCCTTGGCCCCAGCCGTCGAAGCGGGTGGTGTTGGCGACCCGGATCTCGTCAGGGCGACAGATCGGATCGAACGGTTTCTCGTCCGCGACGCCGCGGAGTACGTTGGCTAAGCGTTGCTTCCGTTGCTCACCGTCGGCCCGGCGTTGGTCCTCCAGGAGGGTGTCGAAGGCCATGCTGTCGAACCCGAAGGGGTTCTGCCAGCCGGCCTCGTTGGCGTACGTGGAGTGGAGGGCTTCATAGAGGAAGTCCGGATCGTAATCGGCGGGATGCTGACCGACGTAGATATCGAAGTCGTGGTCGATCAGCACCGCCTTGAGGAAGTCGGTACGAGAGCGCGCCTTGAGGGTCACGTCTACGCCGATCGACTCGAGGTGGGACTCGAGGTGATAGGCGATCCGGATGCTTTCTCGGTCGGCGTCCGCGGGGACCGTCACGATGGAGAGCGACAATTGGTCGGTACCGTCCTGATCGACGACGCGTCTGACCGTATCGACGCAGCCGCTCAGAGAGAGCGAGAGCCCGGCTGCGCCCGCAGCCAGGACGGAGCGTCGATCGACGCCATCAACAGGATCGGTTGGGTTACAATTCATTCAGTCTATTACACCTCTTTGCTGTTGATATATAACAATATTGCGTACTACAATCGGCTATGGGGCACGCTCAAAAACTTTTCCAATCGGCCGTATTTCCGGCTGAACGATGCAATGTATGGCAATCGATGACGCAGGGCAGAACGGACGGCCGGATCTCGACGACGCCGCGACCGCGTTCGTCGGCGATCGGACTCGATCGTCGACTGCGAGAACACAACATCAATAGGCGAACCGCCGAAAGGGAGGGTATGGACGTCGCCGCCGAACGGATCGAGCGCCTCCACGACCTGGCTCGAGCGGCGGCTGCCGACGACGAGCACGATCGGGCCCGCTACTACGTTCGCCTCGCGCGCCGCGTGGCGGAGCGAAACCGGCTCACGCTGCCGCGGACGTTTCGACGCTTCATCTGCGACCGCTGCGACGCGTACCTTCGGCCCGGACGAAACGCCCGCGTTCGACTGCAGGACGGCCACGTCGTGATCACCTGCGACTGCGGGGCCCACACGCGGTATCCGTACGGAGATCAGTAGGGTTCGAAACGCCGACGCGCGGGGCCCGGTCAGGGCCTCGAGAGTGTCCGTTTCCCTGCCGTTCCGATTCGAGAAGATTCAAACGGCTCGGACGGGTAGAGGTGGCTATGGATACGCAAGCCCTCAAACAGCAGGCACACGACCTCGACGTCACCGTCTGGGTAGGCAAGAGCGGTATCGACGCGGTCGTCGACGAACTCGACGACCAGCTCGACGACCGCGATCTCGTGAAGGTCAAACTCCTGCGCGCGGCGCGGGCCGGCGGTTCGACCGAGGAGAAGGCGGCCGATCTCGCCGACCGCGTCGACGCCGAACTGATCGAGACGCGCGGACACACTGCCGTCTTCTATCGATGAGCCCCGCGGCCGATCCCGCCCGCGTTCTCGCACAGGCGAACGGACTGGGCCCGATCGGTCACACGCTCGAGGAGGCGGGAATCGCTGACGGCGCGCTGGCCGCGAGCGCCGCGAGCGTGCTCCGGTTCGCGGTCGCCGTCGTCGCTGTCTGGTTCGTCGGTCGGACGGTCGTCTTGCCGCTGATCCGACGGGCGCTCGACAGACGGGGCCTCGACGAACACGCCAAGAACCCGCTGTTGATGTTGTCGCGGTTCGGCGTGCTCTTTTTCGGCATCGCCGTCGCCTTCGGCTTCGCCGGCTTCGGAAACTTCCTCGTGTCGATGGCCGGCATCGCGGCGGCCGGAGCGCTGGCGATCGGTCTCGCCATGCAGAACGTGATCTCGAACTTCGTCGCGGGCGTGTTCATCTACACCGACAAGCCGTTCCGGATCGGCGACTGGATCGAGTGGGACAACGGCGACTACGCCGGCGTCGTCGAGGACATCAGCCTCCGCGTGACTCGCGTCCGGACGTTCGACAACGAGTTGCTCACGGTGCCGAACTCGGCGCTCACCGACAACGTACTCAAGAACCCGGTCGACGCCGACAAACTCCGACTGAAGTTCGTCTTCGGGATCGGCTACGACGACGACATCGAACGGGCCACCGAGATCATCGTCGACGAAGCCGAGCGCCACCCCGACATCATGGACGACCCCGCGCCCTCCGTCCGACTGACGGAACTCGGGGACTCCGACGTCGGCCTCCAGTCGCGGTTCTGGATCGCGAACCCGTCTCGAGCCGACTTCGTCCGAACGCGCGGCGAGTACGTCACCGCGGTCAAACGGCGCTTCGATGAGGAGGGGATCGACATCCCCTACCCGGTCCGCACGCTCGAGGGCGGATTCCAACTCGAGGAAGGGCGACACATCGGCCAGCCGGCCGAATAACCGCGATCGGCGGTCGGGAACCGGCTCGGACGGACACTACTCCGACGGGAGTTCCTGGACGACGGCGTCTTCGGGCGGCTCGAACGCGAACGTCTCGTCGTCGAGCCCCTCGTTGAACGAGACCGTCTCGAACTCGTGGACCAGCTCGTGGCGCTCGCCGTTCGGCCCCTCGTAGACCAGCCGTTCCTTCAGCGGATAGTCGTACTCGGCGTCGATCCAGAGCTGCTGTTCGACGATGGTGAGATCCTCGGGTGCCTCGACCGTCTCGACCGCGTAGACGTACTCTGTATCGCCGACGAGCACCGAGATACCGCGCTCGACGGCTTCCTCCTTCGCCTCGACGTCGAGCACGTGGGCCTCGCGGTCGACGATCTCCTCCGTTCCCTCGTACTCGAGGTCGTACCACTGGCTGTACTCGGCGGCCTGCTCGGCGCGGTCGGCCCGCACCGCGTCGTTGTCGAAGGGCTCGTCCGGTTCGAACCGCTGTGCCATCCCCGACTGGGGATAGTACCACCACGTCTCCGACGCGTTCGAGACGTACTGGTCGCCCACTCGGCCGGGGGCCGTCGACTCGAGTACCTCGTCTCGGTAGTCGACGTAGGGTCGTTCGGCGACGCGAAGCGTCTCGGTACTCGTGCCGTTGCTGCCGTTGACTGTTACCGTTACCTCGCCGGAGACGTCCTCGAGGTCGTCGCTGTGGACGAACGCCGACTCGAAGAGCGACTCCGGCTCGGGTTCGTTCGTGGGCGGTGCGACGGCGACGCAGCCGCTCGTGAGGACGACCACGAGCACAGCGAGAACGACCGCGGCTCGACGGGATTTCATGTGATCAGTCACTTCACAGCACAGTCCTAAGTTTTTCTATCCGCGCGGTGACGAAGATCCATCTCCGATGTGCGAATCCGAGTCGACCACCCACGGACCCGCACCCGGCTGCGAGGTCGGCGGTCGGCCGCGGACCCGACTTGACCCGCGACTGTCAGCACCCGATTACAGTGCGCTCGACACTACCAACGTGTTTTGGCGATGCTACAAAGAGTTAGCCGTCCGAAAAACGGCCCGGGCCGAGCCGAGACGCCGACTGGACCCACACACACACACACACACTCGAGAACCTATGAGCAGTAACTGTCCGGACTCCGACGCCACCGACAGCACGATGACGCCGAACCAGCAGTGGTCGAGCGTTTCGAAACACGTCGTCAACAGCTACGTGGAAGCGAACAACGCCGTCCTCGCCGCGATGGGCCTGACCACGTCGTCGGGCGCCGAGGGCCCGACGGCGGACGGCGAGCCGGAGACCGTCGAGACACCGGTCGTCGAAGTCGCGTACAGCGACGAGGCGTGGATCATGGAGCGTTCGACCGACAGCTACGACGACCTCGGCGTCGGCGACTACGTCCGATTCACGAAACCGATCGAGGAGACCGACGTCTCCGCGTTCGCGCAGGTCTCGGGAGACACGAACCGCCTGCACCTGTCCGACGAGTTCGCCACCGACACCCAGTTCGGCGGCCGGATCGCCCATGGCACGCTCGTCGCCGGAACGATCAGCGCCGCCCTGGCCCGGTTCCCCGGACTGACGATCTACCTCTCGCAGGACCTCGAGTTTCAGGCGCCCGTCGAGATCGGCGAGACCGTCACCGCCGCCTGCGAGATCGTCGAGGGACTGGGCGACACCCGCTACCGCCTGCACACGACCGTCGAGAACGCCGACGGAACGACAGTCATCGACGGCGAGGCGGTCGTGGTCATCGACGAACAGCCCGACTCCTGAGCCGTTCTCCCGTTCGACTCGTCCGTCCCACGGAATCGCTGCGGGAACGACGGCGCCGCGCGGCCCGACGCTGGCGCTCGTTCGAGACTCCGGTAGCGACACTTGCTACTAGTACTAGTAGTGACGCTTCTAATTAGCAGCGACAGGGACGACAGCCCTCGAGCAGTCGGCCGAGATCGATCCGCCGTCCTCCCACGCAGCTGATTTTCCAACCCTCCCTCGAGAGGTCGTCCTGACCCTGGTTTCGATCGTCTCGCGTCTTCGATGTCGAAACGAGCCAAAATAGCTTGGAGCAATGATGATGCCCCGTCGGCCCGTTTTCGTACTCGATGAGCAGGTCAGAATCCGGGACGAGGATCGTCGCAGTGTGTCGCTCCTGTGAATCGGTGTTCGTCTCCGAACAGCAACCGGACGGCACGATCAGACCGATCGGTGTCTCGGAGGAGTGCACCTGCGGTGACGGCGACTTCCGCCGGATCGCTCCGTCGGAAGACACCGCGCCGACGGCGGCTCCGCCGTCGGACTGAGACGGTCGGCGGCGCCGTGAATGGCTCGCGAAGACAGCGGATCGTCCGTAGCGACTGATTTTCTGAGTCGACGGCTCAGGTGTCGAGCACGCGTCGAGAGTACCGTCCGTCCCGGCCCCGTCCGTCGCAGCCGAAGCCCTTTCAGCCGTCGGTCCGCGAGACACCGGCGTGTCTCGGCGACGCAGCCGGCGATCGACGGACGCGCTGTCGGTGACCGTCTCCGGCGGCTCGATGGGCGGCCTCTTCGCCGGGCTCGCCCTCGAGGACGCGGGCCACGAGCCGACGATCTACGAGCAGTCGACGGGCGACCTCCACGGTCGCGGAGCCGGAATCGTCGCCCAGGAGAACGTGCGCCGGTTCCTCGAGCGTCGCGACGTCGTCGACCCCGACGCGATCGCGACGACCTCGAGCGAGCGCCGCTTTCTCGCGCGGGACGGCGACGTCGAAATGTCGCGTCCCGATTCGATGGCGTTCACGTCGTGGGACGCCGTCTACCGACGACTGCGCGAGGCGTTCCCGGACGACCGCTATCGAACGGGACGCGAGATAGTCGGCGTCGATCCCGCGACGGCGACCGCCGAATTCGCGGCCGGCGACGAACGCGAGGCCGACCTGGTGATCGCGGCCGAGGGCGGCCAGTCGTCGACGCGCCGCCAGCTCTTCCCCGCGGTCGGTCCCGAGTTCGCCGACTACGTCGCTTGGCGCGGCGTCGTCGACGAGTCCGACCTGGCTCCGGCGGTCGCCGACCGTTTCGACGATGCCTTCGTCTTCTACCAGGGACAGGATCTACTCGTCCTGGCGTACTTCATTCCCGGCGACGACGGCGGGACTGCACCGGGCGAGCGACGGCTCAACTGGGTCTGGTACGACACGCTCGAGAACCGTGATCGGTCCGCCGTCTTCACCGACGCGACGGACGCCGAGCGAGAGATCACCGTCCCGCCCGGCGCGCTCCGCGAGCCGGTCCGAACTCGGCAACTCGAGCGCGCGAGCGACGTGCTGCCGCCCGTCTTCTCGAGAATCGTCGCCGAGACCCCGACCCCGTTCGTGCAGGCGATTTACGACCTGACGATCCCCGAGATGGTCGTCGACCGCGTCTGCCTGCTCGGCGACGCCGCGTTCGTCGCTCGGACCCACACCGCAGCGGGCACGGCGAAGGCCGCCGGCGACGCCGTCGCGCTCGAGCGAGCCCTCGAGCGACACGACGCGCTTGATGCGGCGCTGTCGACGTGGAACGACTCCCGCACCGAGTACGGGGATCGGCTCGTCGCCCGCGGGCGACGGATGGGCGACGAACGGCTGGGACTGGCCGACTCGAACTGAGCGCGGGAGGAAGAGCAAAGGCGAGTTCGAGAGCGCACGCGACGTCGTCGGCGTCAGTCGTCCGCGCTACGACCGCCGACGTCCTCTGGATCGCCGCCCTGCCCCTCGAGTTGGCCGGGCGTCGGTGAGACGACGTTGGCCGCCTCCTCGGGGGGAACGTCGAGTGGCGTGATCCGGACGCTCGTCACCTTGTACTGCGGGATGAACGACGTCGGGTCGAGTTCGTGCTGGGTGAGCTTGTTGATCGCCCCCTGCGGGAAGTGCATCGGGATGAAGACGACGCCTGGATCGGAGGTGTCCTCGACGTTGGCCTTCACGACGATCTCGCCCTGCCGGGACTGGACGCGGACGTACTCCTGGTCGTCGATGCCCAACTGGTCGGCCATCTCTGGGTGGATCGTCACGAAGCTCTCCGGGACGTGGTTCATGAGCGTCCCGACTCGGCGGGTCATCGTGCCGGTGTGCCAGTGGTACAGGACCCGCCCCGAGGAGAGCGTGATCGGGTACTCCTCGTCGGGCATGTCCGGCGGCTTGGCGTAGTCGGCGGGGACGAAGCGGGCCTTCCCGTCCTCGAAGTTGAACTCGTCCTCGTAGAGGTACGGCGTGCCGGGATCGTCCTCGTCGAAGCAGGGCCACTGGATGCCCTTGGTCTCTTCCTCGAGTCGATCGTAGGTGACGCCGCCGTAGATCGGGACGAGGTCGTTGATCTCGTCCATCACGTCGGCCGGGCCATCGTAGTCCCAGTCGTAGCCGAACCGCCGCGCGAGTTGGATGAGGATCTCCTGGTCCGGTTTCGCCTTCCCCGGCGAGTCGACGGCCGGTCGGACTCGCTGGATGCGCCGCTCGGTGTTCGTGAACGTCCCACTCTTCTCGGCGGCGGAAGCGGCCGGGAGCACCACGTCGGCGTACTCGGCCGACTCGGTCAGGAAGATGTCCTGGACGGCGAGGAAGTCGAGCTTCGTCAACGCTTGCTCGGCGTTGTCGAGGTCCGGCTCCGAGAGGACGGGGTTTTCGCCCATGATGAACATGCCCCGGAGGTCGCCGTCGTTGACGGCGTGGAACTGCTCCGGCAGGCGGAGCCCGACGTCGTTCGGCGGGCGCTCGCCCCACTCGTCCTCGAACTTCTGGAGGACCGCCTCGTCGCCGAGGTCCTGATACCCCGGAAGCGTGTGCGGAGCCGGTCCCATGTCACCCCCGCCGCCCTGGACGTTGTTCTGCCCGCGAAACGCCGAGAGCCCGGCGCGGGGCTTGCCGAGGTTGCCCGTCACCAGCGCGAGGTCGGCGATGGCCAGGACGTTGCGCGTCCCGGTCGTGTGCTGGGTCAACCCCATCGCCCAGCCGAAGATGCAGGTGTCGGCGGTGGCGATCGTCTCGGCGGCCTTCTTCAGTTCCTCGGCGGGAACGGCCGTGAGCTCCTCGACCTGCTCGGGCGTGAACGGATCGACCTTCTCCTTTAGTTCGTCGAAGTGTTTGGTCCGCTCCTCGATGAATTCCTCGTCGTGGAGGTCGTTCTCGATGATGTACCGGATCATCCCGTTCATCCAGGCCACGTCCTCGCCGGGGGTCGTCCGGATGTACTGGTCGGCGTGCTCGGCCAGCCCCATCTCCCGGGGATCGATGACGATGAGATCCGCTCCGTCGCGGACGTTCTGTTTGATCCGCGTCGCGAGGACGGGGTGGGACTCGGTCGTGTTCGAGCCGGTGATGAGATAGCAGTCGGTCTCCCCGATGTCCTCGTTGATCCGGTTGGTCATCGCGCCGTAGCCGACCGTCTGCTGCAGTGCGGCGACGGTCGAGGAGTGACAGAGCCGCGCGCAGTTGTCGACGTGGGGCGTCCCCAGGACCTGCCGGGCGAACTTCTGGTTCAAGAAGTTCTCCTCGTTGGTCGTCTTCGACGAGGAGATGACCGAGAGGCTCTCGCTGCCGTGCTCGTCGCGGATCCCCGAGAGCCCCTCGTAGACGCGCTCGAGGGCTTCCTTCCAGGACGCCTCGCGGAAGCCCTCGCGGCCGACCGGGCCGTCCGGCGCGTTTTCTTTACGAACGAGGGGTTTCTCGAGTCGGTCGTCGGCGTCGACGTAGTCGTAGCCGAACTTCCCCTTCACGCAGGTCGAGAAGTCGTTCGCCGGCGTCGAGTCCGGATCCGCTGGTCGGACGCCGAGCACTTCGCCGTCCTTGCCGTAGAGTTCGAACCGACAGCCGACGGCGCAGTAGTTACAGGTGGTCTCGGCCTTCTCGATCCGCGAGAGGCGCGCGTCGCCGATGGTCGTCGCGACGTTGAACAGCTGGCCGGCCGGCATCGCCTCGCTGGCGATCCCCTCGGAGACGTGTTCGAACTCCTTGAGGGCGCGGTCGCCGACCTCCTTCAAGGTGTGGCTCATCTGCCGCTTCGAGTCCCCGGCGCGCGCTCTCGCGATCGACATGAAGCGGGCGACGCCGGAGAGTTCCTCCTCGGGCTTCGCTCGGCCCTCGACGTCGTATGGGAGATCGCGGTTCGGCGCCTCCGTCTGGTCGGCCGTTTCGGCCTTCGGGCTCTCTAAGACCTTGCCGATCGAGTTCTCTTGGGTGAAGCCGGGCAGTGGGATCGTCGCGGCGTCGGTCAGCCCCTGCTCGACCAGGGCGCCGGTCGGGCAGACGGTCGCGCAGTGGCCACAGGAGACGCAGGTGGACTCGTCGAAGGTCTCCTCGCCGTTCTGGAAGGCAATGCGGGTGTCCTGACCCGAACCCTCCATCCGGAGGACCCCCTCGACCTGCACGTCGTTGCAGGCCTCGACGCAGCGGTTACAGAGGATGCACTTGTTGCGGTCGATCTGGATGGCCGGCGAGGTGTCGTCGAGCGGTTCGTACTGGTCCCGGTCCTCGAAGACGCCCCACCGCGGTTCCTCGACGCCCTGCTCGATGGAGGTGTCCTGCAGTTCGCAGCGGCCGTTCTGGCCGCAGGTCGTACAGCGGAGGTTGTGGTCGGAGAGCTGGAGGTCGAGGTTGACCTCGCGCGCCTCGGCCGCGTCGTCCTCGTCGGTTCGGACCGTCATCCCCTCCTCGACGGGATGCGAGCAGGACGTCACGAGTCCGTGTTCTTCCGTGTGGACGGTGCAGGTCCGACACTCGCCGCGCGGCCCGATCGCGTCGGCCTGTTCGGTGTCGCGGTCGTAGTAACAGAGCGCGGCCAGCTCGTCGGCCGGTTCGACGGACTCGACCGCGTCGATGATCGTCGAGCCCGGCGGCACCGAGACGGGCGTCCCGTCGACCGTGAGGTGGGTCATTCCGTCCTCGCCGTCTCCAGAGCGGACGTCCGGGTCGTTGGCGGTCCCGGTCTCGAACTGTTCGGTCAGCGGCGTACTCGGCCGCGGATCGGCGACGTTCGGCACCGAAGGGAGCTTCTCGACGGCGGTCGGTCGCCGTTCGGTTTCCACGTCGTCGACGTGGCTCGCCGGGTCCTCGCTGCTCATCGGTTCCCCTCCATCTGGTGTCCGGCGGTCTGCGTCATCGCGCCCTCGCACTCGCCGCTGGGACAGCGGCCCTCGGTGTGAGCGGCCACCTCCCGCTCGAACTCGCGCATCCCCGTGACGGCCGGGCGGATCGCCGTGCGGCCGAAGTGGCAAATACTCGTCTCGCCCATCACGCGGGTCAGTTCGCGTATCTTCGCGTCTCGGTAATGGCCGTCGTAGATGTCTCGAAGCATGTTGGTGAGTTCCTGACTCCCCTCGCGACAGGTGACGCAGCGCCCGCAGTTCGACTCCATCGCGAAGTTCGCTCGCCGCCCGGCCGTCGCGAGCACGCAGTTGTCCTCGTTTAATAGTTCGACCACGCCCTCAGTTCCGAGCCCCGCGCCGGCAAGGGCGGGCGCCGACGGCGACTGCGAGAGCGACCGCGTGAGCCCGCCGAACTGGCCGCCGACGCAGGCCATCTTGAACTGTCCCTCGAGGGAGACGGCCTCTCGAGCGTCGGCCAGGTTCCCGCCGGTCGGGAGCTCCACGGTCGCCGCCGCGTCGACGTCGCCCGTCACGGTGACCAGCCGGGTGCCGGGATCCGCGTCGTCCGCGTCGAACTCCTCGGGGTGGAGCATCGCGCGGCGGACCTGTGCCATCGTCCGCGGCGTGTGGACGACGGTCGGCCGCCCGTAGAGCCCGTGTTCGGCCGGCGACGGCGGTCGGAGGCGCGCCTCGAGGCGGTCGTTGCCCTCCATGGCCTCGAGGGCCATCGTCGGCTCGCCGGCGATGAACCGATCCGGCCCGACGACGACCTCTGGCCCGCTCTCTCGATCGAGGCGTTCGGCGAACCGCTCCTCGGCGTTGCGGGCGGCCTCGTGGACGCGCTCGCGGGCTCGATCGTCGTTCTCGTTGCAGTAGACGACGACGTCGTCGGCGCCGACCAGTTCGGCGACCGCGAGGGCCCCGTCGAGCACCTCGCCCGGCGCGGCCTCGAGCAGCGTCCGGTCGGTCGCGTTGCGGTCGTCGCTCTCGTTGGCGTTGACGACGACGACCGGTTCGTCGGCCTCGGAGTCGGGCTCGTCAGACCCATCCGCGGCCGCCTCGCGGGCTAGCTCCCACTCCTCGGTGACGGGATCGTCGACGCTCCAGTCGCCGCGACCGCGGCCGAGCAGTCCCACGTCGCGGACCCGCGAGAGCGCTTCGTCGGGGTCGTCGCCGGCCAGTTCGGCCGCCGACTCGTCGGGAACCGACGCGGGATCGACCCAGCCGCAGCGGCCGAGGACGCGGCGCCGACCCACCGCGAGCGGCCCGTCCTCGGGCGTCGGAAGCGACGACGGCGCCGGCTCGTGGTCGACGACCGTCACGGGGTCGTCGGTCGGGAGTTCGCCGCGCTCTACCGTCTCGACGAGCGATTCGAGCCGGCCGACGACCGGCGCGGAATAGAAGGCCGTCCGACCGCCGTCGGTGAGACAAACGAGCGGCTCTAGCTCCCGAACGCCGGTCGGCCCGGTCTCGAGGACGCGGGTTTCCTCGGCCGCCGAGCGGAGCTCGTCCAGCGCGCGCTGTTTTCGTCGTTCGCTCTCCGACCCGCCGGCGACGCGAACGATGGCCGCTTCGTCCGTCGACTCGGTCCGTTCATCCATCGCCTCCGTCTCCGGTCCCGGGATACGAAAAAGCACACCCTGAACGGGACGCGCAGATCTCCGGCGTGTCAATCGCGCTACTGGCTTGCAGCGATCAGTCCGGGGATCCGTACGTGGTGTCGGATCAGAACGGGGGTTCCAGCGTCGCTCGCTCCCTGCGGCGCGCTCCGAGCGCTACCGCGAGGGCTCCGAGTATCGCGACGAGCAACAGCGCCACTGCCCCGACGCGTCGCCCGCTTTCGCGTTCCGTTTCGGTCGCTTCCGACGGCGTTCGATCGCCGAACATACCCCACCGTTTGCGGACGGCACGGATAGCGTTTCTCACTGTCACGGGAATCGACAGGTCCCGCAGTGGGAGCCGACAGGTTTCGCAGTAGTGCGGTTGCGCACCGACGCGAGCGTTCGTCCGGTCTCGGAGCGAAGTCGCTCGAGTAGTCGCGCCGGCGCGACTCGAGGCGATCAGGTCGCCTGCGGGTCGGCTCTGGGGGATGACTCCCGGACGTCCTCGATCCGGTAGTACAGGACGCCCACGGCGGTCAGCCCGACGACCAGCGCGCCGGTGATGATGTAGAAGGCCATGACGTAGCTACCGGTCCGTTCGACGATCTCGGAGATGAGCATCGGACCCGCGACGCCCGCGGCTCCCCACGCCGTCAGGGTGTAGCCGTGGATAGCACTGAGTTCCTTCGTCCCGAACAGGTCGCCCAGATACGCCGGCAGACAGGCGAACCCGCCGCCGTACGCGCTGATGATGAGGAACAGCAGTCCCGCGAACAGCCAGATGTGGGTGATCTGGGGCATCAACAGGAACGCGGCGATCTGGAGGCCGAAGAACACGCCGTACGTGCTCGTCCGGCCGATGTAGTCGGAGGCGGTCGCCCAGAAGATCCGGCCGCCGCCGTTGAAGATGCCGATGAGGCCGACGACCGAGGCCGCGGTCGCCGCGTCGACCTGCGCGATGACCTGCGTCATCGGCGACGCGACCGACAGCAGCATGATCCCGGCCGAGATGTTGATGAACATGACCAGCCAGACGAGGTAGAACCGCGGCGTCCGCAGGGCCTCGCTGCCGGTGAGTTCCGCGAGGTCGGTGTTGACGGAGACGCCCTTCTCGTTGTTGGCAGTGTCGAGTTCACTTTCGTCGATTCCGTCCGGAACCCAGTCGACCGGCGGCTTCTTCAGATAGCTCGCGCCGGCGGCCATCAGGAGGAAGTAGGCCACGCCGAGGCCGTAGAAGGTGACGGGGATACTGGCAGTCTCCATGACGTAGTTCGCGACCGGGCCGGTCACGAGCGCGCCGGCGCCGAAGCCCATCACGGCCATCCCGGTGGCCATCCCCCGGCGGTCGGGGAACCACTGGACGAGCGTCGAAATCGGCGTGATGTATCCGAGTCCGATACCGATCCCGCTGATCACGCCGAACGTCAGGACGAACGCGGCGTAGCTCTCTATTTGAACGCTCACGCCGGCGCCGATGATTCCGAGGCCGAACGTTCCGGCGGCGATCAATCCCGAGGTCCGCGGGCCGCGGTTTTCGACGAACCCCCCGAGGAACGCCGCCGAGAGCGCGAGGAAGACGATCGCGACGGTAAAGGCCAGCGAGACGTCTGATATTGCCCACCCTAGCTCGTCGCGAAGCGGATTCTGATAGACGCTGTACGCGTAAATCGATCCGATGGAGAGGTGGATCGCGATCGCCGAGAGCGCGATCAACCAGCGGTTTCTGTTAGCGTCGGTTCGGACCATCACCGCCGGGTACCGGATTAGCGGGTAAATGCTCGGGGCGTGCGTCTGCACGGTGGGGCTCGTCAAGCCGTCGTTAACCGCGGGTTCGTGTCACTCTCTTCACCGGTATTGGCGGAGAGCAAGACGGTCGCCGCTCGCTCTCGAGCGTGCTCGAGCGTTCGGTCTTGCTCGCTCTGACAAGGGGCGCGACAGGCTCTCGTTCGACGGACGAACGAATCGACATTTCGGGCGTAAAACGCCCGAATTTAGAGGGTTGGGTGGAAGATGCGTGATAGATTGTACCGGGATCCGTCCGCTCTTGCGGGCAGGATGTCACTGTTCTGTTTGACTATCGAGTCGCATAGCGTCCGCCGCAATCGACGCGTAGACCCGTTCGGCCCACTCGCGGGCCATGGGCGAGTCCGTGTCGACGAGCACCTGCATCAGCCCCGTGTCGTCGTCGTAGCCGCCGAGGCCGACGCGCTCGTCGAAGAGCGCGAGTCCGTACGGAAGTTTCTCGCGAGTCCGGAGGGTCAACCGTCCGCGATCGATTGCCTCGGTTACGCGGGTCGGATACGTTTCACGCAGCCGCTCGGTGATGTCCGGCGGGTAAATGAGTTCGGTTTCGGTGCCGTCGAACACTCGCTGGTAGAACTCGCCGATCATCAGCGGTGCCAGATGCGTCGTGTTGAACCCGCGGAACGTCTCCGACTCGCCGACGAGTTCGATAAACCGCTCGGCGGGCCGGTCCGGAACAGTCGGTTCAGCGATCGTCACGGTCGAATCGATCATCGGTTCGATGGCGAACTCCGCGTGGTGCGGACAGATTACGTCCAACAGCGGTCCCATCCGGTGGACGGTGCTCACGTTCGCCTCGAACCGGAGGACTTCGTCGGTGACCGCCTCGCCGCGGCCGGTCAACCGGAACCGACCGTCCGTCTTCTCGACGAACCCCTGTTCGTCGAGCCACCTCGTCAGGCGGTGGCTCGTCGCCCGCGAAACCTCGAGGCGATCCTCGATCTCGCGGCGGTCCAGGGGCTCCGCTCGGAGCGCTTCGAGAACCGGCCCGTGCCGGACGATGTCGCCGAGATGGTCCGGGTCGGCGCGGGTGCCCGCCGCGTCGAGGCGCTTGCCGAGGTATTGCTGGTTCCGCGCGTTCTGCATGACCGCCTCCACGATCGGCGATGCCGGTGGAGTGAACGTGAGTCGGTCGTCTTCGGGAACGTCCATGTTAGTCACTAGCTAGAGATAGGATGGCACGAGTAGTAGTTCTATCCCGCACACGACGCGAGAACCCCTCTCACGTGCTGAAACGCGATTCACTCCGTGGAACGGAACCTCCGTGAATGAGGCCAACAGGTTCGCCGTCCATCGTCCGGGTATGGCACTACCGACTACCGCCGACGAACCGGTCGACGAAGCACAGTTGAACGAACTCCTCGGAATGGCCGTCAACGAACTAGGGGCTGCCTACTACGCGCCGCTGATCGTCATCGGCGACAGGCTCGGCCTCTACGAGGCGTTGGCCGACGGCGGACCGTTCACGCCCGCCGAACTGGCCGAACGGACCGACACCGTGGAGCCGTACGTCGCCGAGTGGCTCGCCGCGGGAGCGGCCGGCGGCTACGTCACCTACGATTCCGAGACGGGGCGCTACGGCCTCACACCCGAACAGGCGGCGCTGCTGGCCGACGAGGACAGCCCCGCGTTCCTCGCCGGCGGGTTCCAGGGGCTGATGGGGTACCAGCGGAGCCTCTCGGAGCTCGAAGCCGACTTCCGAACCGGCGCGGGCGTTGGCTGGCACGAGCACGACGCGGACGTGTGTCACGGCACCGAACGCTTCTACCGCCCCGGCTACGAGACGAATCTCGTCGACGAGTGGATTCCCGCGCTCGATGGAATGAGCGCGAGGCTCAGGGACGGAGCGCGCGTCGCCGACGTGGGCTGCGGTCACGGTGCGTCGACGATTATCATGGCCGAGGCCTACCCCGATTCGGCGTTCGTCGCCGTCGATTACCACGACCGCTCGATCGAAGTGGCCCGCGAGCGAGCCGAAGACGCCGGCGTCGCGGACCGTATCGACTTCGAGGTGGCGACCGCGACGGAGTTCGATGGGACCGACTACGACCTCGTGATGATGTTCGACGCGTATCACGACATGGGCGATCCGGTCGGCGTGGCGTCACACGTTCGGGAGACGCTCGCCGACGACGGAGCGTGGATGTTGGTCGAGCCGTTCGCCAACGATCGAGTCGAGGACAACCTGAACCCGATTGGTAGGGCGTTCTACTGCGCCTCGACGCTGGCCTGCGTCCCGAACTCGCTCGCCCAGGGCGGCGACCCCGTACTGGGAGCCCAGGCCGGCGAAGCGCGTCTCCGCGAGGTAATCACCGAGGGTGGGTTCACGCGGGTCCGTCGAGCGGCTGAGACGCCGTTCAACCTCGTGCTCGAGGCCAGGCCGTGATGACGACTCCGTCCCGTCGGACGAATCGACCGTTGGGGCGTGATGTGTCCGAATTCGACTGTCTCAAAATAGCGGTGACAATAGGGGGTTCGCGCTGAACGGCCTGTGAGGGTCGCACCGATCACTCCCCCGCCCGTTCGGCCGTCTCTCACCGACCGTCTACTCCCCTTCGACTCAACTGTCCGGAACGCGGCCGATGCCTCGGTGATGATCGTGAACTGAGACACGTCCGCTTCCCAACTCCGTCGCTTTGTCCCTCAGCCGCCGGACGAGATCCTCGCTCAGGTGGCCGTACACGTCGATGGACTCGAGGTCGATGAACTCGCCGATCGGCGGGAACTTCGGGCCCGCGACCTCCATGTGGAATTCCAACGACGCCTGATCAGCGTGCATGTGCATCACAGTCATTCGATCCTCGTCGGTATCGAAGTAGACGTCGTAGGCCAGTATCTGCGGCTCGTTGGCCTCGACGAAGTCCACTAGCTCCGTCATCGCCCGTTCGAGTACGTCCAACTTCCCGTCGCGGACGGTAGATCGGTCGATGTACACGATGAAGTCAGCCATCTCGTCCCCCGTATTCGACGCTGTAATCGCGCTGTACCGCTCCCGTCTCGATCGCTACTGGTGTTGCCATCGTACCCCCTCTGGTCGTTGCGCCCAGCACGACGGATTCCTCTTCGGTCCAGGGTCGTCGGAGCAGACGCTATTCGCCGAGTACGACGCGAGCCGTGTTATCTGTTACCGTGAAGGGCGTAGTTGTGACAGTTCGGCTGAACGCACCCAGCGATGCCCCCAGAAATCACAGCGGGCCAGCGGCCGGCCCACCGCTCGGACTCCCTGATCGTCCCAGTCGAAGCCACGCGAGTAGCTAGTGGGTCCGTGGCGACCCGGACTGCTGATTCGTCCTGAGCGCAGCGATCGACGTCCGGACGATCGCACCACTGACCAGCACTGCAGTGCCGAAGATGAGGACGACACTCCCCGTCTCGAGCGGCTCGACCCCGTATACGTCGCTCACCAGCTTACACGCGGTGGCGACGCCCCCGGCGAGCAGCATCCCGGCGAAGTATCCTTTCATATCCGCTTCGTTTACGAGACGCGTGGCACTTACACCGATGCGGGCACCGAACGCGCTCCCGACGAGCAACGCGGCGACGACGGGGACCTCGACCGCGTTCGACTGGGCGTAGACGAACGTCCCGAACGCGCCCGAAACCAGAATCTGAAGGATGCTGGTCCCAGCAGCGACCGCAGTGGGAACGCCGAATCCGTAGACCATGACGGGGAGCAGGAGGAACCCCCCACCGACGCCGAGACAGCCGGAGAGAACGCCGATGCCCGACCCGACGACGAAGATAACCCACACCGAAACGGTCCCACCGCCCGACAGCGACATCATCGGTGGGAGGTCGATGGCCAGAACACCGGTAGCGACGCGGCCCGTTTCCACATCCGAATCGGCAGTGCGAGCGTCTCGAAGGACGAAGAGCCCGACCGCACCGAGAAGTCCGACGTACACCGCGCTGATGACGACGTCAGCGCTGCCGAGACCCGCGAGTAGGAACACGATCCGAGTGCCGATCTCGATACCGAACAGCAGTCCGAGACTCATCACCGTCGCCAGCGTGTAGCTGACCTGGCCGTGATCGCGGTGTCTGAGCGCACCGATGACGCTGGTGCCGAAGACGAACGCGAGCCCGCTCCCGACGGCCACCGGTGCCGGATACCCGACCACCAACAGCGCCGGCGTCACGAGGAACGACCCGCCCATCCCGAAGAACCCGAAGAGAACGCCGATGAGCAGGCCGAACCCGACGAAGAAACCGATCAGCACGAGATCGAGGCCGAGGAGCACCACGGTCAGGCACTCTCGAGTATTTCGCGGGCGGTCGGACTAGCAACGCGCATCAGTACCCCGTATCCGACGTAGAGCACGAGCGCTTCTGCCAGAATGTACCCGACCGTGGCAGCGGCCTCGCCGGACTCACCGACTGCTGGAGCGACGAGCAGAACGCTCAGCACTCCCACCAGTATGCTCACCAGTACGATCCGGTCTGTCACTGACCGCCGCGCGAAGGCCGGGAATTCGGCGTCCCGGTCACTCATGGCACCCTCCACCGTCGGCTCGAGCGCTTTCGGACGGCGCGACGTTCTGGTTGAGGCTGAACAGGTTCGTCGGATCGTACTCGTCCTTTAGCGCGACCAGCCGCTCGTACGTCGGCCCGAACGTGGTCCGCATCATCTCGTCGCCCTCTTCGAGGAACCCCGGGAAGTTCAGGTACACCGACCCGTCCGAGAACTGGCGCATGTCCTCGAGACAGTCGCGCACCCACTCGACGTTCGCGTCGTCGTCCGCCGGACGCTCCCAGTTCGCTTCGACGCCCAGCAGGAAGGGAGCGTGTCGCCCCGCGAACGCGCTGTCCTCGACGCCAACTTGGGTGATCGCGCCTCCTAACTGCCAGACGTCGACCGTCGAGAGCGGTGACGGTGCCACGTCGGACCAGTAGGCGATTCGATCGACGGCGGACTCCGGCAGCCCGTCGAGGTACAGCGACTTCCAGTAGTAGCGCATCCCGTCGGGGTAGTCCTCATCGAAGAGTTGCTGAAGCTCGACGTACGGCATCGGCCCGCTGAAGTCGGCGATCGGCTCGTCGATCTCTCGCAAGGGTGCCAGCGCGCGTTCGCCGTCCGCGACAGAGCCCGCGTAACAGCCCGCGATTGCTATTTTGGATTCGTACACCGCGTCCGCCGGGAAGAGGTCCTCGTCGGGCATCACACCAGACAAGGTGAGCAAGCTGACTTCCGGGGGCGCATCCGCGACGTAGTCGCGGTAGGCTTTCAGTACCTCGACCGTCCGGTCACCCGAATAGAACACGAGACAGATCGCCACGTCTGGGCCGACAGGGTGGAGGTCGAACTCGAAGCCGGTGACCACCCCGAAGTTGCCGCCGCCGCCGCGGAGTCCCCAGAAGAGGTCCGGGTTCTCGTCCTCGCTGGCGGTCAGGTACTCGCCGTCCGCCGTGACCAGATTCGCGGATACGAGGTTGTCACAGGTCAAGCCGTGCTTGCAGCGGAGATGACCGATGCCGCCACCGAGCGTCAGCCCCGCGACGCCCGTCTCCGAGACGGCCCCACCGGGCGTCGCCAGCCCGAAGGCCTGGGTTTCGTGGTCCACGTCCGCCCACGTGGCACCGGCCTGGACCCGTGCCGTCCGCGTATCGGGGTCTACCCACACGCCCCTCATCTCGGAGAGATCGATAACGAGCCCGTCGTCGCAAACGGCGGTCCCGGCGACGTTGTGCCCGCCGCCACGGACCGCCACCAACAGGTCGTGGTCGCGGGCGAAGGTCACCGCGCTGATGACGTCACCGACGCCTCGACAGCGAGCGATCAGGGACGGACGCTTGTCGATCATCCCGTTCCACACCGAGCGCGCGTCGTCGTAGTCAGCATCATCGACGCGAATCAGATCGCCGTGGAATTCCGCCTCGAACCGTTCGATCTGTTCAGTGGGAATAGTTTGTTGTGCCATACAGAAGTGGACGACAGCGCGGGTGTTGGCCTCACCTATCGAACAGGATTCGGCCTCGAGCGCACCGTTTCAGACGGTGAGACGAGTTCCGGAGCGTGCACGGGATAGAGTTACTACCAGTGATAGCCTTTGTCTAGTGAGTGGATAACATGGGTCCTGATCGAGACGAACGACCGGAGGAGGATGGCCGTCCGCCACCGGGGTCGCCGATCCTCGAGGCGATCCTGGAAAACGAACGGAACCGTCGCTATCTGGGCCAGCGTCTGGACGACGCTGGCGACCGCGTCGATACGGACCTGCTCGGCGACATCGTCAGACACGGCCCGGTCCTCGAAGTCCTGCTGGAAGAACCGCTCGATCGCCGAGAGATCGAAGCGCGCCTCGAGGTTTCGCGGGCGACGAGCCACCGCTACACGCAGTGGCTCGACGAACAGGACTTCGTCGAGAAGGTCGATGGTCGATTCCAGTTGACCTGGCGCGGCGCGGTCATCGCCGAGGAGGTCCTCCGGTTCGAGGCGAACGTGCGGACCGCACACAGAATGACGCCGCTGCTGGATGCGGTCTGTGAGGATCATCGAGACTTCATCCTCGAACCGTTCGTGGACGCGACGATCACCGTCGCCCAACCGGACGATCCCTACAAACCGGTCGAGCGGTTCATCGAACTCGTCAGTGAATCCGACTCGTTCCGGGGATTTAACACGACTCACATGGCGCCGCTGGTCCTCGGCGAGTTCCACCAGCAGGTGTTCGAGGAAACCGATACCGAGATCATCTACCTGCCACACATCGTCGAGAAATTCTTCGAGACGTACCCCGAACGTGCCCGGGAAGCGATCGATCGCGGGCACTTAACCCTCCGGACACGCGACGAACTCCCCTACGGTCTCGCGCTCTTCGACGACCGCGTCGGAATCGGCGGCTACGACGATCAGACGGGCCTGATGCAGGTGTTCGTCGATACGGACGCCCCGATCGCGTGTGAGTGGGCCGAGCGCGTCTACGCGTCAGTGAGAGCCGACTCCACCCCACTCAACGCGAAGCCTGATCTACGTCGGTGATACGCATTCGATGTGACGAAAACACTTGACGAACATCTCCGTCACATCACCGCGACCGCTCTGAAATTCCTACACCCAGAGACGTGATTTGATGCATATATGCGAGGTAGATAACGTGACTACCGTTCTATGGCTAATTCCTGTATTTAGGGCGCATAGGGTTCTCCAGCTGCTCGACTCGAGGCGGGTCGTGCTTCCCGTTCAGGCCGTGGATATTTTTCACGAGATGACTCTATGTGATTTCGTCGCATAGAGGACGGGGGTGAACCACCCATGGCAGAAGCAACACCACCAGACACGAGTGGAGACATGGAAACAGTCCCGTCTGCAGACGGGACCGAGATCGCCTTCGAACGGACGGGAAGCGGGCCACCGCTCGTGCTCGTCCACGGAGGCGTCTGTGACCACAGGTTCTGGGAGTTATCCGATGTTCGCACCACCTTCGCGGACCATTTCACGGTCTACGCGATCGATTGCCGTGGTGTCGGTGAGAGTGGCGATGCCGACGAGTACAACTTGGAACGGGAGTTCGAGGACGTGGCTGCGGTCGTCGAGACGATCGACGAGCCTGTAACCCTCCTCGGGCACTCATCGGGAGCACTCTTATCGCTCGAGGCGGCCCTACGAACCGATACCCTACACAAACTCATCCTGTACGAGCCACCCATTGCGTTCGACGATCAAGACCTCTACTCCGACGAGGTGCTCGCGGAAATGAAACGGCTGCTCGACGACGGTGAAAACGAGCAGGTGCTTGTCCTGTTCCTCCGAGAAATCGCCCAATCCACGCCGGAAGAAATCGACGCGCAACGCTCAGCCCCGGACTGGCGAGACCTCGTGGATGCGGCACACGTCTGGCCCCGCAGCTTATCTGCGGTCGGCGAGTACGAGTTCGATTCAGCCCGGTTCGCCGATATGACGACACCGACGTTACTGTTGTCCGGCAGCGAGAGCCCTCAATTCTTGAAAGATGCGACGGCCCCAGTCAACGACGCGCTCCCGAACAGCCGGATCGTTACCTTCGATGGCCACGCACACGAAGCGATGCTCACCGGACCGGACCGCTTCATCGAAGAGATACTTGCATTCATCCGTGAAGAGACCTAACGACTGGCGATTGATTCCACTATTATTTCTGGTCACTCATCTACGAACCACTCCCTATGCGGATTTGCTCGCTTTCTTCTCGGGAACTGTGAATGAGAACGTCGACCCCTCACCGAGTTCTGACTCAACCCAAATGCGGCCATTGTGAATATCAACGATCCGTTGGCAGAGTGCGAGGCCGATACCAGTGCCGGCGTACTCGTCAGTGGTGTGGAGGCGGTTGAATACCTCAAAGATCTCCTCAGCCTTTTCCGAATCGATCCCGATTCCGTTATCCTGGACCGACAGCACCCATTCATCGTTTCGCTTCTCAGCGGTGACGTGAATACGCGGTGGCTCGTCACCAGCGTACGTAATAGCGTTATCGAGCAGATTTTGGAACAGCTGCACCAGTTGCTGCTCGTCGCCCATGACCGTGGGCAGTGAATCCGAGGTAATCTCGGCGCTGCTCTCTTCGATGGCGATTTGAAGATTATCCGTCGCCTGGGCGAGCACGTCATTACAGTCCACGGGTTCGAACTTGTTGTCACTCGTGTTGAGCCGTGAATACTGCAGCAACGCATCGATCATCTCGCGCATCCGGTCGGCACCATCGACGGCGAACTCGATGTACTCCCGTGCGTCGGCATCGAGATCGTCGGCGTATCGTTGTTCGAGCAGTTGGACATAACTCGACACCATCCGTAACGGCTCCTGGAGGTCGTGGGAGGCGGCGTAGGCGAACCGCTTCAATTCGGCGTTCGAGCGTTCCAGTTGTGCGTTAGTTTGTTCGAGTTCCTGCTGGCGATGCTTGCGCTCGGTGATGTCGCTCGCCATACCAATCCATTCGTCGATGTCACCGTCCTCATTCAGCATTGGTACCGCCCGCGTGAATGACCAGCCCAGGCTGCCATCGACCTGCTCCACCCGGTGTTCGAGTTCGAACGTGCTCTTGGCCCGGACGGCTTCGTTGACGGCCTCCATGACGCGCCCCTGGTCGTCCGGGTGAATGTATTTGTCGAGCCAGTCGCTGGTCGGTTCGTTTGTGTCGGAGAGGAAGCCCTGGGCTTCGAGGTGTCGCATTTCGTTCCAATCGGAGCTCATGCGAAACACGGCTTCCGAACTCGCGGTGACCAACGCTCGGAATCGCTCCTCGCTTTCGCGCGCCGTTTCATACAGACGAGCGTTATCAATGGCTACGGCCGCTTGGGCAGCAATCCCGGTGATGATGTTCTCATCCTTCTCGGTGAAGATGCCCCGCTCCGAATGGCCGAAGAAAAGGCCGCCGTGTACTTCACCGGAGTTCGAGATTACAGGAACCGCCAGGTAACTGCATACGGGCAGATGGCCTTCGGGCATCCCATCGTAGGGCGCGTTGTTACCGTAGCGCGGATCTTTGGTGATGTCGTCCGAACGGACGACCCCCTCGCCGTGAAAGGTCGGGCCGAAGACCTCCGTATTGCGCGGCATCGGGAAGTCTTCGAATTCCTCATCGGGAACCCCTGAGAGGGTATAGAGCGTGTAGGATTCGCCCTGGTCATCGATGACGTTATAGAAGAAAGCACCAAACTCCGCGCCGGTTATTTCCGTCCCGGCGTCTGTAACCTCCTGCACCAGATTCTCGAGGTCGAGTTCGGCGGCCAATGAGTTGCCCACCTGGTTGATCGTTTCGAGGGTGTGGGTTTGTTCGCGCAGCGCCTCCGCGGCCTGCCTGCGTTCGAGTTCATACTCCACCCACTGCCCCATCAGGTGGAGGAACGTGTGTTCGGCCCCCGAGAACTCCTCCTTCCGTGGTTCGTTCGAGACGAAGAAGAACGTCCGATCGACGTCACCATCGACTTCGAGTTGGGTTCCGAGGTATGCCTGAACGCCGAAGCGCTCGTAGCACAATTTCCCCTCGAACCCCTCGCTTACAGGGTCAGTGATGGCCGTGGTTTCTCCGTCGTCCGCCACCGATCGGCAGTAGGTTTCGGAGAGCGGATACTGCTCGCCCGGGACGAGGTGGTCGTGGTCCCCACGTATGGTCTCCACCTCGAACAGATCGGCCGTCGGATCGACGCGGGCGATCCCGCCGTATTCGAGGTCGAACCGCTCGCAGCCGAGTTCGAGTACCGCTTGGAGTTTGTCGTCGAATGGCCTGTCGGAATCGGCCACGATCTCGTACAATCTCTGTTGGGCTTGCTCGTGTTCCTTGCGCTCGGTGATGTCGCGGATCGTCGCGAGCATGACCGGGCGGTCATCGACCTCGATTTGGGACGCCGAGATCTCAGTCGGAATCCGGCCCCGATCCCTGCTGCGGCAGGTAAGTTCGTCTGTCCAACCGAAACCATCTTCGAACACCTCGTCGACGAACGTACTGAATCTGTCGAGTTCGCCGTGATACAAGTCGGAGGGGCCGCGCGACAGCAACTCGTCTCGTCCGTATCCAAGCGTCTTAGATGCGGCCGGATTTGCGTCGAGGATTTCGTCCGCGTCGGGGTCAACGATGAGGACAGCGTCGTGGCTGCTCTCAAAGACTTGCTCGAAGTGTTCTTTCGATTGCTGGAGTTCCGTCTTCGCCTCGGTCTGCTCGCGCAACGTCCCCATCATCCGATCAACCCTGTCGGCTGGCTGCTCGGGGCCGAAGAACTCCTCGGGTGGGGTGTAGTAGACGTTGTGAGAGACTACGTTGTCGTGGATGAGGTGCGGGTGGGTCTCGATGACGTCTTCGAGCACCTCGGGTGGGAACCGCTCGCGATTGTACTGACACATGACGGTGTAGTCCTCGTTCTGGAACAGAGAGTTGAGGGCCGCTTCGTACTCGACCAGTTGATCGGGGCTCGTATCCTCATCCAGCGCCCACGTCATCTCGGTGGCTGCCCTGATTCCCGTGTAGCCGTCCTCGTCTGTTGCCTCCGTTAGGGAGTCCTCCCAGAACTCCAGTATCGCATCCTGATCGAACGTGCTGGTCCTGCGATACGTGTCAGCCTCCGTGTGGATGGAGAGCGCACCCGAGTCGAGGGCACCGTCCACGTCGACGCCGCGGGCCCGCATCGCTTCCAGTACTTCTGCTTTCGAGTTGTCATCCGCGACGTACAGGCATCGCTCGCCCTGCTCGAGCCCTTGGCGGATGAACGGGATGGCGGCCGCGAACTGCTCGTCTCGGTTCGTATATATGAGTGCGAAATGGTCGGTGGCGTGGTCGTGGCCATCGAGGGATTCGCCGGGGCCGCGAAACTCAGGACTCTGACGCAATGCCTCGAGGCCGCTTTCAAGATCCGGCGTCCCCGGTTGGTCACTGCGTTCGCCCTGCTGACTCATTAGCAACCGGTAGTTGGGTGGCACGGTTAAATGTGGTCTTCATCTGTACGTGGGTGATCCGCCCTCGTACTCCCACCGTTTGGAGTCAGCGCTCGGTAGATATGCAAATCTTCCTATCAGCTAGTTCGCTCAGTGATTCACGAAAGAAATTGGGGGCTGCGTCGCGCGTTTTTCCGTCTTCAGGACGCGGGCCTCTGAACTGCTCCTGAATCTGAATTCGGAGACGACGAAGTGGTCGTTCGACTATCGAACGATTAGTGGTTTGAGAGAACAACGAATCGCAACGCTGTATTGCGATTTAGAATCTATGGGCGCTGCAGGTTCCGGTTCGACTGTCGAACGAATCGACCTTTCAGGCGTAAGACATCCGAATTTGACCGTCTCAAAACCGTTATTTCAGACAGAGGATTGATACTTTCACCCACCTGTGCAAGATATAGGACGTATAGATATCGTTGGGGTTTCCTCCAATCAACCGCCGGAAACGGATTACTCCCGACCCGGTCGTCCTCGCAACTTCAGCGTTTCAGTAGCAGGTTGGTTCAATAGAGTCGAACGTCTAGAGTGCATGAGATGGAGACGCTACGTTTCGATCATGTGGGTGTTGTCGTCGATGACCTCGACGCCGTGGCCGCGTTCTTCCTCGACCTCGGATTCGAGCGCGAGGGCGGGGCGTCGGTCGAGGGCGAGACGGTCGATAAGATCAACGGACTCGACGGCGTCCGGGCGGAGGTGGTGATGGTACGAGCGCCGGACGGCAGTGGCAAGCTCGAACTCGTCAAGTACCACGCGCCAATCGACGATGAGGGCGCACACCACTTTCCTGCGAACCGAATGGGCTTCCGGCACATCGCCATTGAGGTCAATGGCCTCGATACGATCGTTGATAGACTACGAGGCAAAGGCTTTGACCCAGTCGGCGAGGTTCGTGATTACGAGGACATCTACCGACTCTGCTATGTCCGCGGTCCAGAGGGTCTGATCGTCGAACTCACCGAACAGCTCGACTCCTCCTAACCGAACCGGCCTTCGCCGATGGATACGCAGTCGGCACGACCGTGAATATGGAACTGTCCAAGAAAGATTTCGACTTGGCGACGCGATGTTCTTCAACTCGTCTGACCCCGAGGAACCATTGTTCGGCCACGGGGTTGACGCAGCAACCGTCGGCATGCTCGTGGACGCACTCACCGACGCCGGATTCGTGCTGACGGCGGTTGAGCGTGTGCACGATCAGGTGGGCGTCCTTGTCGCAGAATTAGGCGGTGACGATGCAACAGCAGACGCTGACACTTGAGCGTCCATTCCAGGTGAGTGAGCGCTGACTGCGAAACTGGATCAAAGCAGTTTCGCTGGCAGAAGCGATGACTGGGAGGCAATCGGCGATTGATTTTCTCTCTACGGACTGGTTTTGATGTACGCGAATCCCGGTGATAGTCACTCGATTGGTCAGCCATCGAACGAAAGCAAAATTGTGCCCGTTCGACCGATTAGCGTTGCGCTATCGGGCGATTATCGCGTATCAAATGTATGGGCGCTGCAGGCTTGCAGGCCCAAACGGCACGATTTCACTTGTGCAGCAGGTCATAGGCCAGTTTTCGGCGCATTTCAGACAGATTGTTCACGCCTGATCAAGCATAGTTACGTAACTGATATTTCACGGGCTAGTTTTGGGAAGGACTGAGTGTTTTTTGTCGGATGGTAGCTAATAGAGGGTAATGCCCGAGACTAATACGGAAGATATCAAGAGGGAAATATTAGCCACTTTGTACGATATACAGGCTGAGAGCCCCTTTACGTCGAATGTGACTGATTCGGTTGTGGAAGAAGTGGTTGATACGGTTGCTTTTGATGTAGAGGAGTCGGATCTGGATTATGCGCTTAATCGATTGGATGAGGAGTATCTGGTTAATTACAGTCCTGCGTTGAATTCACGGGGTTCGATTAGTCTCACTCCACGGGGTGTCGACGAGTTGCAACGGGCGACTGGTGGCACCTTCTTGGAGGATGATGATCGATATTATATCTTAGCTGAATTGGAGGATCTGGAACGAGACAATCCCGGAGCGCGGTTTGATGGTGAAGACTTCCGGGATAAGCTTGATCTCAATGATGATGTCGTCGACCTGAATATGTGGTATATGATAAAGAAGGAATGGGTGGATGCATCGTTGGTGATGGGGTCACCGCCATATACCGCATTACAAATAGAACCGTTGGGGCGTCAGGAGTTAGATCGATACAAAACGCAGTCGGAGCCACAACAGGCAACTGCGGAGTCAGCGTCGGGGGATGAGAGTGATTCTAAAACAGGGGAACAAATCGATATTGAGGAGTTGATCGGCCAAGAAGAAGACATCAAACTGGAGTACAAAGAGACATTCTTATATGATGTTTATCAGGACCAACCGAATGCTGAATTAAAAGAAGAGGCTGTCCAAGAGGTATGTGCTTTTGCGAATACGGAAGGCGGATTTTTAGTAATTGGTGTTGAAGATGATAGCAAGGAAATCACGGGGTTAGAGCGAGACTTAAAATTGATGCCAGAGGGAAAAGACGAGTTAGAACGGCAAATCAATCAGGAGATCTCCAGTCAGATCGGCAGCCCGTTCGCCTCCTTATTCACCCGTATTCAGTTTAAAGAAATTGATGAGGAGGAAGTTTGTGTTGTCCGCGTTGACCGCGCTCCTGAGCCGGTCTACTGTGACGAGACTCTATACGTGAGAAATGGGAGTTCGTCTGTCCCGCTTGATACGCCAGAGGCTGTCCAATACATTGAACAGAACTGGTCCTAAATCTCTTCACCCTCTTATTGGATCAGATCTGCTCCCAGCACCATAGCTGTAAGGCAGAGGGGCATGCTGTCTCCCTTGGGTTCTGTCCGACAGTGTGGTAATCCCCCGTAGGGCTGGCCTGAACGGTACCGTTCCTAAGATGGCTTAGTGAAAAGTCGCCGTCTTCCCCGTGTTAGAAAGCATAGCTAGAACAAACCTTATTGTTCTACAGTGATTCTTTCGGAGTAATGAGTTCCTCGGAGCAGGAGTATTCTCTTGACCGTGTTGAAGGACTAACTGATACGATTAAGGACGACGCCGAATTTGCCCAGCGGGTCATCGAGAAAGCCGCAGGGCCGGAAGTTCTGAACTACCTCGTAGACGATCTTTCTATTGATGTCCATCATGAAGGGAAACAGGGGTTAGGGGAAGTCCGTCAAGCCATCCTTGGTTCTGACCACGCATCTTTCGATTTGAAGAAACGGGTTGCAACGCGCGGCGACTACACTACTGATCTTGATGTACTCGTTCCAGAGTCGGTTAAAAAGTCAGCGCTAGGTGCTCTTGACGCCGGAAAACCAGTGGTACTTTACGGCCCAACTGGTACCGGGAAAACGACGTTCGCGAAACAATTAGCCCTAGAGACCTGTGTAGGGTATACACTAGATACTGCCTCTCCCTCGTGGACTAGTCAAGATATTGTTGGACGTGTTGCCCCGGACTATTCGAAAGACTCTGTCAGCTATCAGAAGGAACTCGGTTGTGTCTCAAAAGCTGTTGTGCGAGCCCGAGAGTACGGCGAAAAGTACGCAGTGATCATCGACGAACTTACTCGAGCAGATATTTCGCAAATCTTTGGCCAGCTCTATACGGCAATCGAAAACCCTCATCAGACCATTTTCCGGACTGACGATGACGAGACTATTGAACTCATTCCCGACGTAAATATCATCTGTACGATGAATATGTCTGACCGTACAGTAAATCAGCTTGACAACGCTATCACACGTCGGTTCGCGATGATCAAGGTCAGCGATTATGACGATGGTAGCCTTGACAACTTATTCTCTCGTTGGACCAGCGACCAACTCGCTAATACAGTTATCAACGGCGGGGCGCTGAAAGATCTCTTCCAAGAAGACTATCGCCGACTCAACTCAGGGAAAGATGCAGATGATAGTGGTATCATGGAGTTCGGACCGATGCACTACCGGGACGTTGCTGTCTTCCTTGAGTCGACCACGTCACCAGACGGAGTGTATCACGATGAGGGTGATCGAGCCGTTGGAGAGGCGTTCCGCACCTACATTCTCCCTCGCCTGTTGAATTCAGCCACGTATTCGCAGATGGATGAGCTCGTCAATCACTATACAGAACTTGACGAAATGTACGACGAGTTCGACTTATCGCCAGCAATTGAACTAGCAAAGAGCGAGAAGCGTGCGCAACAACAGCGTATGGGAATGCAGAACTAATCCGCGATGAGTACAGCCCAGCTCCCGACCGAGGTTTCCATCACGGAGCGCGAAGAGCGTGTCATACAGTGTCCGCAGGGCATCGAAGAGCAGCTTAAGCAGGCAGCCTTCGAGCAAGTAGAGACCAACGTCTTCGTCAAACGACGGCGGTCATGGGACGGAGAGAGCGAATACAAAGTTGTAGAGGCACGGCTTGATGGCGACGAACTCACGATCTCGGCTGAGGATATTGTAGGTATTGTCGATCTTACTCCGACTTCCCGACTTCAAATCAGGCCAAGAATCGGGTGGAGTGAGATCTTGGATATGTTTTTGACGGTCAGTCGCTACAATCGTTCGCTTGACTATCAGGGGATTCCGATCCGGGATTTTCTCTCAGAAGATGTTCAGATAGAGGATGTTTTTATCGTAATTGCAGTCAACTTTCTGAATAGCTTAGATCCACTTCACCGACATGGGTTCATCCGCCAGTTTGAGACACAGCGAACTGATGCCGTTGATGCTCGAGGCCGAATTGATGTTGAACGTAGCCTATTGAACCTTGAGACAGGTATTCCAAAACAACACTACGTTCAGAAGGTAGTCGATTATAATACGCCGATCAACGCCTTGATCCACTGCGCCGGAAAGAGTCTCCTCCAGCTATTTCAGAAGAGTGCCCGCCGGCATAACCACGAGGAATACTTCCGAATCTTCTCTGACCTCAACGATGCTGTCCATGAGCTTGAATCGATGGGAATCAATGGAGATGGGTACAATCTGTCAACCTATCAGCAGGTGACAAGTGGACAGCTACCGCGCCATCGTGGATACTATAAGCGGGCGATTGAGGTGTCGAAGATGATTCTCTCCTCGACGACTGGTCAGTCGCTTGAATCAGGGGATGAAGAATTGACAATGGACTATCTGTTTAATATGGCGAATCTGTTTGAGGAGTTCTCGCAGATTGTCCTTGATGAGGAACTAAGCAAACTCGAATCGAATCCGCTGTATGATGGGTTTGACGATGCACGGGTTGAGGGGGAGCCACAGCTGCGGCCGTATGTAGATACAAATCAGGCGTGGCATCAGCCGGATCATGTGCTCTACAAGGGGGATGAGCCGGTTGCTGTGTTAGATAGCAAGTACTACCCGGAAACCCGTGATCCGAGTATGATTCGGCCGGACCGGGAGCAGATATTTAGTTATGCATATCTGCTTGACGTAGATTGGCTTGGGTTTCTTTGCCCAGAAGGGAATGGTCACCGTGATCTTCGGTACCGAGAGGGTGAAGTGGCGATTATCGGGAGCAATCGAAACTTCACGACTGAAAGTTATCGAGACGCCATTCGCTCATATCTACTGTCAGTGCTTGAGGACGAGGTTGATGAGTCACAGCTTATTGCGGACTTCCGTGATCAAACTGTGTGTTATCCAGATATAGAGGAAATTTCTGTGGAAGAAGTGCTTACTCGAGAGGAATTTGAATTGGAAGATCTAGTGTCTCTTTCACGGAGTATTTTTGAGGGTGCAATTTCGGAATCAGATGAGGTCCGTGTTAGGCGGAATCTCTCTAAGCAGATCCGATTTAATCTCTCTCGTGCGCTGAAAAGAGCACTTGCGGATCATGAAGAGTATGACCAGTGCATCCCGGTATTCATGGATACACCAGATGAAGCTGCGGACGAAGATGGTGAAGAGGAAAATCAGTGGGAAGGAGAATCACTGCGTCTTCATTTCGTAAGCGTAGGTGATTCAGGAGATGTGGCAGATTTTGAAACCATTGACTGTTTCCCTCTTGACTGGGAGGGGGATCGCGATGATCCGCCCTACTGAAATAGGAGGTCGGAAGTCAGTCCCGAAATTTGGAGACGTTTCTTCGAAAGTTCGAAGGTATTAGTGGCTGGACCATTTATTTAAATGTTATTACATAGTATGTACTCATGGCGACGGAGCAGTGGGTGGAGACCCGGGACGCAGACCGATGCGGGAACAGCGCTCACATCCGGGTGCCGAAACGCTTCCGCGGCAAACAGTTCCAGACAGAACTGGTAGACGGAAATGAGGTGTGGCATGAAACACGGGAAGCCAAGGAATGCGGCAACAGCGCCCACATCTTGGTTCCAAAACGATTCCGCGGAGAAACGTTCCGCGTAGAACTTCTTCAAGAATCTCAGGAGAACGGTGGGTAGAATGGCTGAATCTAGTCGAATCCTTATTAACTACGACGATCGACAGCAGGACGAATTAACAGATCTACTAATCAAGATAGACGGAATCGAAGACCATGAGTTCCGTACAGAAGACGGACACCCAGTCGTGGAACTAGCGGTACGCCCCGAGAAGCACCTGAACGTGAAACAGCAGATTGAGAAGTGTAACGCAGTGCAGACATTCGATACTGAGCCGGTAAAACACATCAGAGGTGGGATGCTGTGAGCGACATAGAAGACATTGATCAGTTGCAGTGGAAGGTGAAACACAGAGCGCATCGGATCATCAAAGAGATGGAAGACGTGATATTCCACGCGGGGCGTGGCGAGCTGGACTTGGCACTTCAGGAGTTCAACGATGCTCGAATCGAACTGGACCACGCCCAAGATACCATCGGGACAGAACTGCGGCGACGGGAAGACCGCACATAAGGTGATGACTACATGGACGGAATTCACAGAGGAGGACATCAGGCCGTGGTGCGACAGTTGCAGCTGGATCGTCCAGCGGCGGAGGAAGGAGGTACGATGAGTGAAAACAGCATGGAGTTTGAATGGGTCCAAGATGTGGAGACTATGTTCGGCACTACGGTCGAACGGCGTACGGTCGTTGAACTGGATGAGGACTACGCAAATATCAAACAGATCGATGACGGTGAGGATCAGTACAATGAGGTCATCTTGACCGAGCATCAAGTAGCAAAGATCGTCCGTCACATGCAACAGATGCAATCAACCGACTAGGACACCACGAATACGGCGAAACTACACAATCGTAATTAATCGCCATAGCCGCCTATTTTCACCGAATTAGTGACGGAACTCTGATGTGATTTGAATACATGGCCGCTATGTTCGGCCGGAAATGGATGAGAACCAAGACACGGAGGGGAAATCAATCGGAAATGGTACAGTAATACACGGGGATTGTATTGAGGAACTGCAGAACCTTGATCGGAACTCGGTCGAGACAGTTGTGACTGATCCGCCGTATGGTCTGGCCTTCATGGGGAAGGAATGGGACGATTTTGAACCCAAGGAGTACCAGGAATTCTGTGAGGAATGGGGCGAAGCTGTTCTCCGCGTATTGAAACCCGGCGGGTTCCTGTTAGCGTTCAGCGGGACGCGCACGTATCATCGGATGGTTTGCGGCCTACAGAACACCGGCTTCGAAATTCGAGATATGATCGCATGGATGTATGGTAACGGCTTTCCGAAAGGATACAATTTCTCACGGTTCAATGACGAATGGGGGGGATGGAGTACAACGTTGAAACCGGCGCATGAACCGGTGGTCGTCGCACAGAAACCGCGTGAAGGTACCTATCAAGAAAATGTTAAGAGACACGGTGTCGGCGGTCTGAATATCGGTGCGTGCCGTATCGGAGGTGGCAAGGGAGAAAGTCGAAACGGAGAACGTACTGCAGAGAAACGTTATACGGAAAATGGCTCTACAAACATAGCAGCTAAACCTGGTCCTCGAGGTGGCTCATCGAACGGTCGATGGCCTGCGAACGTAATCCTTGACCCGATAGCTGCTACGCAGCTGGACAGGCAGACTGGGGAACTGTCCAGTGGTATTCTGAAACCAGAACATGAAGCGACGAGCAATCCTGCGAAGAATTGCTACGGCGAATACAAGCGGTCAATTACATCGGATACATATGGCGACTCGGGTGGCGCTTCCCGGTTCTTCTATTCCGCGAAGGCTGCAACGAGTGAACGCAATGCCGGACTTGACGACGAGAACGATATTGCGACATTGAAGCCGATCAACCTGATGCGATATCTCGTCCGGTTGGTGACGCCACCAGAAGGTACTGTATTGGACCCGTTCGCGGGCAGTGGGACAACTGGCTGCGCCTGCGAGGTTGAGAGCTTTGACTACGTGTTGATTGAGAAGCGGGAGCGATTTGTCAACGAAATCATCTCGCAACGTCTCGAGTACTGGTCAGACCCGGAAAACTGGGGTGATCTGAAGGATCATAACGCGCTTCCAGACCCGTCAACAGCTGAATCAGAAGAATCCAGCGCAGATGCTATGGACGAGAGTACACTCGATCAATTCGTTGAAGGGGAATCCTAAGCAACACTTCATCAGTCTATGTTACGGCAGTCTTGACATCCAACTTTCTCATATTCAATGAGTTTTCGCCCACATGCGGCCCATCGTCGACAGTGAGGTCTCCAGCCGGTTCCCCATCTTCTCACGATTGACGTACCCTTTCCCCTCGAGCTTCCCAACATTATACTGTACCCGGCTCCGGAACGACTCATCGTATTCCTCCCCTGTTTCCTCCGCCAATTGCTCCGCAAGCTCAGAGGTGGACTGAATCGTACCCCGATCAATCAGGAAATTCAGAATGGTCGCTTCAAAGTCCTTGACATCGCTCCCAGGAGAAGACGGGAACTCCACGTACATTTGCCCGTCAAGATCTCGGGCACCCTCCGTAACACCGCTGTCATAGACCCGCTCTATGAGATTATTGACCTCCTCGTACCGACTGTGGACTCGAAGATCCTCATACTCCTTCAAATCGTCAAGGAACTCTGCCTCGTCCTCAAGCGTCTCAATCATCTCGAGAACAAGGTAATCCTCGGGCGCCACATAATACGTATGAAGTCGGTCACGGATATCGTCCAACTCCTCCCGATCCTCAGCAATCAGCGAATCTGCCGCCGTTGCAAAGGCAAAAGCCGTCGTACGAGGCATCGATGAAATATTGACGAACACCTCATTGCCCGCCTTGAGTTCGTCCACGAACAACCTGTGAGCCATCGCATAGAGCGTTTCATAGTCGTACAGCTCCTCAACCCCGATGGGTTGCTTCTGAACCTCAATATCGATTAGATCAAACGAGTTCTCCAGCCGCTCCGACATATTAGCCGCAAGCTGCGCTGCTGTATCCATAGAACCGCTGTCCGCGTCTTCCTCGTTAATAATCAGAACAACACGATCTGCGTCCAACCCCCCCTTCGATATCGGATATATCAGCCGTTCAAAATCAAATCCGACAGGGATGAAATGAACTTGGTCACTCATACTTCTCACTCACGAGAGGTTCTTGTAAACTCCTTCGCTCTAGTCTGGTTTCATGTGATTAATTCATCATCTGACACCGACTATATTGGTGCAAGAATAAATTTCGGGCAGCTTGTAGAAAAACAATCCAACATGATTATGTCAACAGAGATTATACGTGTATATGAGTGCCACCAGAACAAGAAACTGCACTCAAGCAAGACGAAATGCAGGATAAATTCTCCGATACCGAGATTGTGGTAAAGATCGATCCCTATAACCAGAACGAGCGCGACCTGTTTCGAGCGCACAAACGCGTTCCAGCCCTCCAGGTCAAGTACAGCGACTCGAACTGGTTGCTCAACAATCCCGTCGACGACCTTGTCGGTCCAGACCAGACCCTCATTCTGACGGAATGGGAAGACGGCGACAAGCTCCTCGGAAGAGATCCGGACGACGTGTTCGACCGGCTCATGGAGCTTGAGGAGCACGTTGATATCGCCTTCCTCGGGGATCGATGGACCTACGAGGTGATGACGCCCCGGCAGAACCGGAAGCAGATCATGCGTTCTGTTGAAGCTCAGAAGTACCTCTTCCACCGGTTCGAGGAGGTCAACGCTGACTTTGAGCTTCGACCTACGATACTCGGCTGGAAGTCATGGCACCTGGAACGCAATCGGCCGCTCGTCAAACTTATGGGTGGACCAGTTGGGTTTGATGCTACTGGCTACCGGTCAAAGTACGAACTCGCCAAGGACGTGAACCGTGTCATTGACGTTCTCGGTGCCGAGGTCTACATCAACGGCCGGATCGGACCGACACACCTCGAGTATATGCCCTCCGAGGTATGCGCCTTCTCCGGGAAGAGCGCCCTCCTCAAAGAGACGAAGGTCGGAGACGAGTTCAGCCGAGACCTGCTGGACAGCAGTGTCGAGAAGCGGCTACAGGCGGTAAACGATTCGCAGACCGAACTCAGACAGTTCTTCGATCAGATTGCAGGTGACTAACAATGCCACGAAAAGGAGGCGGTGGCCAGACCCCGCCAGAAGAAGCAGAGGAAGAGGATGTATGGACGAATCCCGAACGAGACCGGGCGACACCAAGAGGCGCGGTGTACGACGAGGACGAACTCATGTACGGGGATATCGTTCACGACGAAGAACCGGCCGATCCGGAAGACAGGGTTGTGGTCAATCTCCCGCAGAAGGTTGCGAACCAATGGGAGGTCGATGGAGGGACGCTATCCGATCAGAATCCAGCCTGCCCGGCAAGAGACGATGTCATCATCGTTGTCCTCCGTGAGGAACTCAACGAGTATATGCCTGATTGGGATCAGCGTGAAGAGGAAATTCCTCTCGAGCAGTTGGAAGATGATGATGTCCCGTATCGGCCGTACCCGAGTATGCGGTTGGATCGGGTCGGGGAGTCCCACCTTCGCTGAGTCCGTAGGATAACATCGATTACGAGGGGTAGCGAACCAACCCCTCTGCCGCGCTCACAGTTCTATCTTCACCCTCATCTCGCCTCACAGCAGAACGATGTGATCCATCACTCATTCGGGGATGGAGTAGTAGTGACATCGTGCGGTGGGTCGGCGAGCCAACTACAAGCAAACTGTGGCGCGCGGCATCAGGAACTGGAATAACTGGTTGTGTGTCTGGCAGGTCGGAGAGTGGTGCGCGCGGCATCCATGCATCAGTACTTAAAGCGGCCGCAAAAACCAGTATCAGATACAGGGAGTTTTGGACCGGTGCCTCACCGTTTGAATCGCCGTTAACACGGCGTGTTGATCACAGTATATTATTCTATTGTCGGTGAGTGTGCTAGTCCGTACCATTATGCTTGTAGGTGGTGGGTTTGGATGTACGGAATCGCCGGACAGGGCCGGTCCCCGAGCCGTGGCGGAACCCACTCATAGCCGTGCCATGACGCAACGAAATGAAATCACGCGACCGCGCGGCACGACATATATAAAAAGTCGATGCCGTCTGTCGGATGTGGATCGTGCCGAAACGGAACGAACGCTCAGCGGGTGGCCGCCGCTACCTGATAAATCACGGGCAGAAGGTCGTCGCCGTCGGTTGGATTTCGACAGTTCAAGAAAGTGATATGGGCGCTGCAGGATTTGAACCCGCGACAGCTTGGTCCGAAGCCAAGTACTCTGTCCAGACTGAGCTAAGCGCCCTCACCACTGAATTTCCGGCGGTGCCGTATAAGTCACTCGATTTGGGACGCTTTCGATAGCCACCACCACACGCACCTTGAGGCCACGACCTTTACCCCCACTTCTCAGTCGGTGAAAATTGGCTCAGGGGGTCTTTGTTATGGGTAGTCAACGATCGAATGTGCTATGACGGTAAACGAGACCCCCATCCCCGACGACGAGCAGGCCGCAGCGATGCCGCTCGAGTTGCTCACCGACGACGAGGACGTCTGGACGGCCGTCCCGGCCGACGCCACCGGTGACGAGCGCGTGACCAAGTGGCTCTCGGTCGACGTCGACACGCTGTGCGATCTCGAGGAGTGGCAGTAACGCTCCGCACCAGCCCCTCGAGGCGACTTTGCACCGCGTCTCGTACCGCCACCAACCCGCGCTCTCGCCAGCGAGTACCGTAGTCGCCAGCCACAGCGGGGGACTCGAGGCCGCCGTTTGCTCCCTGCCGTCTCGCCGCGGCGGATCGCACCGTTTATCCACCAGTATTGAACAGTCCATCCTATGACAGCAGGCGAGACGGGCCGCGGTCTCCTCGAGTTGACGCGGCCGGTGAACGTGATCGCGGCGAGCGTCTTGCCCTTCATCGGCGCGTTCGTCGCGGGCGGGGTCGTCGACCAGCCGGTTCGGGTCGCGACGGCGGTCGCCGCCACGGCGCTCGCGGTCGGCGCCGGTAACGCGATCAACGACTACTTCGATCGGGAGATCGACCGGATCAACCAGCCCGACAGGCCGATTCCCCGGGGAGCGGTGAGTCCGCGCGGCGCGCTCGCGTTCAGTCTCGTCTGCTTCGGCGCGGCCGTCGTGCTCGCGGTGACGCTCCCGCCGGCGGCGCTGGCCATCGCGGGGATCAACCTCGTCGCGCTGGTGGCGTACACGGAGGTCTTCAAGGGGCTGCCAGGAGTCGGGAACGCACTGGTCGCCTACCTTGTCGGGAGTTCGTTCCTCTTCGGGGCCGCCGCGGTGGGCGACATGGCGCCCGCGGCCGTCCTCTTCCTGCTCTCGGCGATCACGACGCTGACGCGGGAGATCATCAAGGACGTCGAGGATGTCGAGGGTGACCGCGAAGAGGGACTCAACACGCTCCCGATCGCCATCGGGGAGCGCCGCGCGCTGTACGTCGCGACGGGGCTGCTCGCGATCGGCGCCGCGGCGAGCCCGCTCCCGTACGTCCTCCTCGAGGACTTCGGGGTCGCGTACCTGGTCGTGGTTGGTCCGGCCGTCGCCGTGATGTGTTATGCGGCCTACGAGAGTTTCTCGGATCCGACGGCGGGACAGGGACATCTCAAATATGGGATGTTTCTCGCCGCGCTGGCGTTTATCGTGGGGCGGGCGGCGGCGATGCCCACCGTGTTCTGAGACCGTTCGCGGTGGCAGCGCCGGCGGTTGTCGACCCACAACCGTGGGGAATAAGCAATAGTTGTGCCCGTACAATCAAAAGTAATATAAGCTGGATACCGCATTCTCATATCACACGCCGGAGTAGCCAGCGGATTCCACTACGGCTGTATGGATGTGAGTATTTGGCATGTATGACCTCGCAGATGTCCTCCCGGACGCCGATATCGAGCCCGGGACGAACCTGCTCATTGCGGGCCCGCCACTGACGGGAAAGCGCGAGATCGCCTTCGACATCCTCGCCAGCGGCGCCAACCGTGGTAACGGTTCGATCGTCGTTACGACCAAAGACAGCGCCGACAAGGTTCTCGAGACGTTCACCGGTTCGCTCGAGGCGGGCGTCGATCCGGACGTCGGGGTCGTCGACTGCGTCACGAAACAGCGCGGGATCGGTACCGTCGACGACGATCCGCGGATCAAGTACGCCTCCTCGCCGGTCGACATGACCGGTATCGGGATTAAACTCTCGGAGTTCCTCCAGGAATTTTACGAGGGCCACGGCCTGACCGAGAACCGCGTGCTGTTGCACTCGGTGTCGACGCTGCTGATGTACTCCGACCTCCAGACCGTGTTCCGGTTCCTCCACGTCTTCACGGGCCGGATCCAGAGCGCCGACGCCATGGGACTGTACGTCATCGACTCGACGGCCCACGACGACCAGACCATGAACACGCTCAAACAGCTGTTCGACGCCGTCATCGAACTCGAGGAGCCGGCCGACGGCGAGGAACCCGAGATTCGAACCGCCGGCCTCTCGAGTTAAGTAGCAGTCTCGTTCGCGACCGCTGGCTTCACGGTTCGTTTTCCGAGCGCTGATATCGCGCGTTCGGGACTCGTTGGGACACCCGCATCGACCGCGAACACCACGAAAGCTCTGGCTCTTTCAGTCTCACCCGAGTCGGCTGGCCGGTCGTGCCACCGCGGGTGGGCTTTCGTGGCGTTCGACGCAGTGTAGCGAGCATCCCATCTCGAGTCAGGTACGGGGGTACGAGACCCCGAAACGTTTCAGCGCCGAGCGCGTACTCGAGACTACCATGCCAGTCGATACCGCAGAGGAGATCAAGGAGATCCTCGAGTACGAGACGATCGCCGTCGTGGGCTGTTCGAGCACGCCGGGGAAAGCGGCCCACGACGTGCCCGAGTACCTGCTCGAGCGCGGCTACGACGTGATTCCGGTCAACCCGTACGCCGACGAGATCTTCGAGCGGGAGGTCTACGACACGCTCGACGAGGTCGAGGCGGAGATCGACGTCGTCTGCATCTTCCGGCCGAGCGAGGAGGTCAGCGGGATCGTCGCCGCGGCCCTCGAGCGCGACGACGTGAAGGTCGTCTGGACCCAGCAGGGGATCCGCGACGACGAGGCCGCGGCCCGAGCCGAAGACGACGGTCGACGGGTCGTCCAGGATCGGTGTATGAAGGTCGAACACCGGCGGCTCGCCGCCTGAAGGCTAGCGACGACGGTCGAGCGACGGATTACGACTGCGGTGTCGATGCTCGTCGCTCGAGAACGTCGAGGGCGTCGGCTAGCGACGTGCTCATCACGTCGTCGGCGATCGTCGCGACGTGCGTGACCATACTGAGGACGTCCGCGAGCGGAGCTGCGGGGAGTTCGACGACGGTGTCGATGACCGCGTCGAGGTCGACCGGCAGCGATCCGGTCTCGAGGGGGAGTTCGGCGACGGCCGCCGCAAGCGTTCGCCGCGTCGACGCCTCGTCGCCGGCCAGTTGCGCCCGAACGCGTCGCTGGCGCTCCGGCGGCACGGTCGCCTCGACCGGCACCGAACAGACCGTATCGCAGTACCACGACAGCGCCCGACGGACGGCCGCCAGCACGTCGGTCTCGGGACGGTCGAGCGTCGCTGCAAACGCGCGGGCGTCGGCGCCGAGTGCGGTCCGGCGTTCGGCGAGAATCGCTTCGAGACGATCGGGGGCGTCGGAGCCGAGGAAGGCATCGACGACGGCGGCCGGTGACTCGCGGGTCGAGAGGTCGCCGTCGTAGAGCGCGCGCGGCACGTTCGCGACGCCGTTGGCGACGTCCGCGGGCAGGTCCTCGACGTCGTCCACGACGGTGAGGACGAACATGCCGTTTCTCGTCAGTCGACGGAGCATCTCGCACTGGGTCTCGGAGTAGTCCGCGACGGCGTCGACCAGCGCGACCGCGAGATCGCCCCAGACGGCCCCGCGTGCGTCGACGCGGGCGACCGCGTCCTCGAGGGTTGCCGTCGACGGCTCGAGGTGGTCTTCCGCGAGTTGTCCCCGACCGATCTGGCGGACGGTTTCGAGGACGGGGGTCAGATCGGCGTCCGCGGGGAGCGACCGCACAGCCTCGACGACGTTCGTAAAGACGAGGTCGCCCAGAGTGATGCGTTCGTTCAGCCGGCGTTTGCGGTCGGCCGCGTTCCAATCGCCCGACTCGTCGATCGCGTCGTCGTGGAGGCTGCTCGTGACGAAGAGATTCGTCGGGATCGACGCGGTCGTCGCGGCGAGGGTCTCGTCGTCGGTCTCGAGGACGGTCAGCGCGTAGGTGAACGCGCCGATGAGCCCTCCCTGATTCGTGTACCGCTCGACGCGCGCCCGGAACGGGGGCGGACAGCCCGCGTCGGGGAGCGCAGCTGGTGGGAGGGACATATGCCGCTTCTAAGAGGGAGACATAATCAGTGTACTGATGACTGTCGTTTTCGTCCCGTCTTCCGGCGCCGTTCGGCGTTAGCCCTCCCACTCCTCGAACGACCGGTAGATCCCCTTCGAGAGGTAGCGCTCGCTCGAGTCCGGAAACACCGTCACGACGGTCTCGTGGGGCGCGTCGACCTCGCCCGTCGAAATCGCCCGTGCCACCCGCTTCGCGGCGACGCTCGCGGCGCCCGCACTCGAGGCGACGAGGTGGCCCTCCTCGCGGGCCAGCCGCCGGAGTTCGTCGTGGGCGTCCCGATCGGAAATCGCGTAGACGGCGTCGACGAGGTCGGGGTCGAACAGTTCGTTAGTCGCTAGATCGTGGGTGCCGATCCCCTCGGTCTTGTACTCATCCTCCTCGCGGTCGTCGCCGAGCGCCTCGCCGTAGATCGATCCTTCGGGTTCGACCGCGGCGACGTAGGTCGACTCGTCCTGCTCGAGGGCGTACTTCGCGATGCCCATCAGCGTCCCCGCGGTGCCACAGCCGACGACGACGGCGCCCACCTCGCCGTCGAGCGCCTCGTAGATCTCGGGCCCGGTGGTCTCGTAGTGGGCTTCGACGTTGAGCGGGTTCGAGAACTGCTGGGGGACGACGGCGTCGTCGAGTTCCGCGGCCAGTTCGTGGGCGCGCTCGATCGCCCCGCCCATCCCCGCGTCCGTGGGCGTGTTGATGATCTCGGCGCCCAGCGCGGCCATCAGCTGCTGTTTCTCGACGCTGAACCGCTCCGGGACGACGAAGATCGCCTCGAGACCCAGCTGTTCGGCGGCGATCGCGAACCCGATCCCCGTGTTCCCCGCGGTCGGTTCGATGATCGTTCCGCCCTCGGAGACGTCCCCGCGCTCGAGCATCGCCTCGAGCATGTACCGGCCGATGCGATCCTTGACGCTGGCCCCGGGGTTGAACGTCTCGAGTTTCGCGTACAGGTCGACATCCGTGGGTCCGTCCCGCAGGGCGACCAGCGGCGTCCGACCGATCGTCTCCAGCACCGAGTCGACCGGCTGCTCGTGGCTCGTCATCGACTCGAAAAACGGGAGCCGTGGCCGTAGGGCTTTCCCTATACGCCCACACCAGTCGGTCGACCGTTCAGGGCTGGACTCGCCCGAATCCGGGAACCGTTCCCGAGTGTCCTATTTGGCCGTCGCGTCGCTCGCGTCGGCGTCCGCCGATTCGTCGGTCGTCTCGTCCGCAGCGGTGTCGCTCTCCTCGGCTTCGAGTTCGGCCTCGTCGATGGCCGCGTCGGCGAGGATCTGTTCGCCGTCGAGGTCGTGTTCGTCGGCGATGGCCAGCAGGAGCGCGCGCTGTTCGGTCAGCTGGTGGTCCATTCGGTTGACCGTGTCGTGTGTCTCGTCCATCTCCTCTTCCAGCGAGATGATCCGCTTCTGGAGTTGCTGAACCTGCTTGTACATCGCCTCGGCTCGCTCCGAGAGGCTCTGAATCTTCTTTGCGGTGCTGCCAAGTCCCATACCTAGTCGAGGTGTCGGGAAACTAATGGGCCTTTTCCTCCGTCGGACGCGTTCGAACTATTCTGTCAGCACTCTCTATCTACGGTAACACACCACATGAAACGACAAACTTTTTACGAACCGCGAACAATCTCCTGTTGCATTCGAGGTGAACAGCCATGGTGCTCCGACCGACGCCAAGCACCTGGACGCAAGGCCTCGACGTACCGTCCCAACTGTTCGGCGACCGAGGCGGCAGCGACTACGAACTGTACGAGGAGGACGACGAGTTCGTCCTGACGATCGACATGCCAGGCTTCGAGACCGACGAGATCGGACTCTCGTGGGACGACGGCGTCCTCAACGTCGCCGCCGAGCACGTCGACGACGAGCGCGGGCGGAAGAAGACCTGCCACCGGCGGTTCCGCTTCCCCAAGACCATCGACGAGGACGCCATCTCCGCCGAGTACACCAACGGCGTCCTGGAGGTCGAACTGCCGGTCGCCGACGCCGTCACCCGCGGGAAGGAAATCCCCCTCGAGGGGTGACCCGGACCCGACCGACGGCCGGTCGGGACCCGTCTCGAGACACGATCGTCGGCCCGTCCTCCCCGCGGTCGCCGCCGATCGCCGCTCCCGTCGGTGAACCGCCTCGTGAAATCGGCCGCTGAACCGACACCTGGCATCGACCGGCGAACCGATCGCCGCCGACGCGTGTCCCCCGGATCGCGTCGGCCGAGTCGTTCGCCGACCACATCTGTCGTTTTCCGCACGCGTCGGCGCCGCTCCGACGTTCGAGTTCGAACGCAGGACCATGCAACTCCGCGTACGACCGCTCAAACGGAAGGACGCAGGCAGCGGTCTCGCCGCGATCGATCGCGACGCGCTCGAGGAACTGGGCGTCTCGAGCGGCGAGTTCGTCGCGATCGAAGGTCGCGACGGTCGGGTGATCGCCCGCGTCTGGCCCGGCCGCTCCGAAGACCGAGGTCGGGGTATCGTCCGCATCGACGGCCAACTCCGACAGGCCGCCGGCGTCCGAATCGACGACCGCGTGACCGTCGAACCCGCCGATGTCGAGCCCGCCGAACGCGTCACGATCGCGCTCCCCGAGAACGTGCGCATCCGGGGCGACGTCGGCTCCTATCTGGGCGACAAACTCTCGGAGCGGGCCGTCAGCCCCGGCGACCAGTACTCGCTGTCGCTTGGCTTCGGCCTGCTCTCGAGTCGCTCCGGGCGGCGGCTCCCGGTGACCGTCGTCGACACCGAGCCCGACGGGCCGGTCGTCGTCGACGCGAGCACCGAAATCGAGGTCGCCGAGCGCGAGCCCGATCGGCTCTCCGTCGAAGCCGAGGGGCCCCTCGAGGAGGGTGAGACTGCCGGCGCCGGTGCCAGCGCCGTCAACGCCGAATCCCCGAACGTCACCTACGAAGATGTCGGCGGTCTCGACGACGAACTCGAGCGGGTCCGCGAGATGATCGAACTGCCGATGTGCCACCCCGAACTCTTCCGCGCGCTCGGCATCGAGCCGCCGAAGGGCGTCCTGCTGCACGGCCCGCCGGGTACCGGGAAGACGTTGATCGCCCGCGCGGTTGCCAACGAGGTCGACGCCCACTTCCTGACGATCTCCGGCCCGGAGATCATGTCGAAGTACTACGGTGAGAGCGAAGAGCAACTCCGCGAGGTGTTCGAAGAGGCCGCCGAGAACGAGCCGGCGATCGTCTTCATCGACGAACTCGACTCCATCGCGCCCAAGCGCGAGGAGGTTCAGGGCGACACCGAACGGCGCGTCGTCGCCCAACTCCTCTCGCTGATGGACGGGCTTGAGCAACGGGGCGAGATCACCGTCATCGGCACCACGAACCGCGTCGACGACATCGATCCCGCGCTGCGCCGTCCCGGCCGGTTCGACCGCGAGATCGAAATCGGCGTTCCCGACGCTGCGGGCCGCGAGGAGATCCTGCAGATCCACACCCGCGGGATGCCCGTGGCCGAGGAGATCGACCTCGAGCGCTACGCCGAGAACACCCACGGCTTCGTCGGCGCCGACCTCGAGAACGTGGCCAAGGAGGCCGCGATGACGGCCATGCGCCGGGTCCGACCCGAACTCGATCTCGAGGAAGCGGAGATCCCCGCGAACGTCCTCGAGGAGATCGAGGTCACCGCCGAGGACTTCAAGTCGGCGCTGCGGGGGATCGAGCCCTCCGCGATGCGCGAGGTCTTGGTCGAGGTCCCCGACGTCACGTGGGACGACGTCGGCGGTCTCGAGGAGGCGAAAGAGCGGCTCCGCGAGAGCGTCCAGTGGCCGATGGACCACGCCGACGCCTACGAGCAGGTCGGCCTCGAGCCCGCCAAGGGCGTCCTGCTGCACGGTCCGCCAGGGACCGGCAAGACGCTGCTCGCCAAAGCCGTCGCCAACGAGTCCCAGTCGAACTTCATCTCGGTCAAGGGCCCGGAGCTGTTCGACAAGTACGTCGGCGAGTCGGAGAAGGGCGTCCGGGAGATCTTCAGCAAGGCCCGCGAGAACGCCCCGACGATCGTCTTCTTCGACGAAATCGACGCCATCGCGAGCGAGCGGGGCAGCGGCGTCGGCGACTCGAACGTCGGCGAGCGCGTCGTCTCCCAGCTGCTGACCGAACTCGACGGCCTCGAGGAACTCGAGGACGTCGTCGTGATCGCGGCCTCGAACCGGCCCGAACTGATCGACGAGGCCCTGCTCCGGCCCGGCCGCCTCGACCGCCACGTCGCGGTCGACGAGCCCGACGAACGGGCTCGCCGGGAGATCGTCGCGATCCACACCGAAGACCGGCCCCTCGCGGACGGCGTGGATCTCGACGACCTCGCGGCCGAGACCGAGGGGTACACCGGCGCCGACGTCGAGGCGGTCTGTCGCGAGGCCGCGACCATCGCCGTCCGCGAACACGTCCGGGCCGAAGCCGAGGGCGAGGACCGCGACGTCGAGGAGATCGCGCTGACGGCCGAGCACTTCGAGCGAGCCCTCGAGGAGATTTCGCCCGAATCGGCCGCGGAGTTCGAGGGCGGTCCCAGCGCGAGCGAGTTCGAGGGCGTCCTCGAGAGCGGCGAGAGCGAAACGGAGGCCGAGTAACGGGACCGCTCTCGAGCGCCGATTTCGCCGTTCGATTTCCGGAACCGCGCGATTCGAGCCCCACTCCGACGAGCGACGGTGCCGATCATCGTCGGCCCGCCGGCGGATTTCGGGACTCTCGAGGAGGTCGACGGAGCTTTCGAGGCCGGTCCGACGTCGGCCTCGGTTGCCGACGGAACCCCCATCTATATATTTTCCCGATATACATCAGAATATATGAAATTCAAAGAAAAGCATATGTCGGGCGGTCGCGACCGCCGCGCCCTGCTCTCGGCCGCGGGAGTGGCGCTGACGACCGGGTTAACGGGCTGTCTCGGCGCGCTCGAGGGGGACGAGAACGAAACCGAGAACGTGAACGGTGGGGACGGCGATACCGAATCCGACGAGGAATCGACTGACTCGTCAGACGAGACGGCCGAACTGCGGGAAACGCTGGCCGCCGCCGACCCGTACCGAATGCTCCAGTACGGACCGGCCCACGTCGGGAACACCGGCGACGCCGGACCGACCGCCGACGTCGACGCCGTCTGGACGTTCCGCGAGGGCGCCGACGACTCACACTACGAAATCGGAACACCGGCGATAGTCGACGGGACGGTCTACGTTCCCGAGAATCACTCCGTCGGTGACGACAGCGCGGAGACGGTCGTCTACGCGCTAGACGGCGCGACCGGCGATATCGAGTGGGAGTGGTCCTATCCCCGCGGCACCACGTTCGGATCGACCGTCGTCGCCGAGGGTGCGGTCGTCCTCATCCTCGGCGGATCGGTCGTCGCGCTCGAGGCCGACGCGGGAACCGAACGCTGGCGACTCGAGCGAGACTTCTCCGACGCGGTCACGGTCGCCGACGGGACGGTCTACGCGATCAACACCACGTACGCCGATCCGCCGACGCTCGTGGCGATCGATCTCGAGACCGGGCGCGAACGCTGGACGGAACCCCTCTCCGACGACGGAATGTACTGGCCGACGCCGCCGGCGGTGGCCGACGGGACGGTCTATCAGGGCGGCATGGAATTCACTGCATTATCGGCCGCGGACGGCGAGCGGTTGTGGTCGAAGGACTTCGGAAACGCGGTCACCGGATCGCCGACCGTCACCGACGACGCCTGCTACGTTCCGCTCGGCGACGGTACCATCGCGGCGCTCGGGCGCGACGGCACGCTCCGCTGGCGCCAGCCGGTCGAACGCGGCGGCCACGGCTCGGGGCTAAACTCCGTCTCGTCGCCGGCAGTCGACGATGGAACGCTGTACGTCACGAACTCGTGGCGACTGACCGCGCTCGGCGCCGATGACGGCGCGCAGCACTGGACGACCGAAACGGCCGGTGACCGACCGCCGGTCGTCGCCGACGGCATCGTCTACGTCAGCGGGCTGAACGCGATGGGAGCGCACGACGGCGCCACGGGCGATCGCCTGTGGCGGTACGAGACCGACGCCTCGAGCAGCAGCGGCAACAAGGTTGCGCCCGTCGTCGGCGAAACCGCGTTCTTCCCCAGCGCGGGACTGCACGCGTTACGCGAGGCGGACGCGACGTCGGACTAATCGGACGGTCGAGTCGCGCATCTAACTGATCGCCACGACCGATCACCGCGCCGTCGGGCGGTCGGAGAGACGAAAGGTCCTTAAGTCACCTTCCCCTACGAAGAGATGGATAGGTCGGGCAGTTAGGCCCTGCTCGTTACCCGCGATATGGCCTTTAGCGGGGACCAAACACCGCGGGCGTCCGGTCAGACCGGCCGGGGCCCCGGGAGCCAACGCAGAAGCCTCGTCCGTCGGGGACAGCGGTCCGCGATGGCCGTCCGCAGGGACGCCCCATCGCGGTTAGTCGGCGACAGCCCATCAGGCGCGGAAGCGAGCAGTGGACCGCCGGACACCTGTCGCTCGACGGGTCGCGGGGTGGAGGAGGCAACCGGGATTCCCCCGGCCGGAACGCCGGGCAATCGCGGCTTCCACACTCATATTCCATACCGCACATTACTTTCGAACAGCGATAGCGCCGCTTATCACGACTCAAGCGGCGTTTTTCGGATATTCAAACGCAGGGTCGAATCCGTGACATGGATCGGAGTCCGAGAGAACGAACGGCGCATCGCACATCGCTCGAGTGCGATCGGTTCCGTACTATTGCGCCGATTACGCGGCGCTGGCCGCCTCGAGGAACGTCTCGCTCGCGGTGTTGAACGCGTTCGGGCGATCGAGGTTGACGAGGTGGCCTGAGTCGGACAGTTCCAGGTGTTTGGCGCCGCCGACCTCCGAAACGAGTTGTCGGCCCTGTCGTTTGACCAGCGGCGCCTCTTGCTCGCCGTGGACGACCAGCGTCGGCGTCTCGACGTGGGCAAGGTTCGACGGCTCGTAGCGGTAGAGCGCGTCGAACACCTTGCGGAACTCGTCGCGACCGATCTCGTCGACGGCGTCGATCGCTTGCGACTGAATCTCCGGGTTCACGGAGAGCCAGCGCTCACCAGTGGTCGCTCGAATGGATCCCAGCATCGACCGGAACGTCGTCTTCGACCCCGTCAGCGACAGCGACGTGGTGAGCGCGGGCAGCGGGGACATGAAGGGCTTCAGCTCCGGGGGCATCTCCAGGGGCGGCATCGATCGCACCGCGCCGCCGAGGATCGCTCCCGCCGCGCGGTCGGGGTGGCGGTCCATGAACTCCTGGACGACCATCGACCCGAGCGAGAGGCCACAGAGGATCGGCGCCTCGAGGTCGAGATGCGAGAGTAAGGCCTCGAGGTCGTCGGCGAAGAGTTCGACCGAGTACTGGTCCGCCTCGGTCGCCCCCGTCCGGCCGTGGCCGCGGACGTCGAAGGTGACGACCTCGTAGTCGTCGTCGAAGCGGTCGACCTGAGGCTGCCAGGACTGCCCGTTCATCCAGCCGCCGTGAATGAACACCAGCGGCCGTCCGTCGCCGCGCGTCTCGTACCAGAGCGTGCCGTCCTCGAGAGGGAGTTCTGCCATCGGGAGTATTGTAGGCATCGGTACATATAGGTCGCCGGGTTGCAGTAACGGTTCCGTCTTGTAGGTGTGGGAGAAAGAGCCCGCGATCGAGGACCGAGACGATCCCGATCCGGCGGGTCAGTCCCCTCGTTCGGCGTCGACCGCGGCGTTATCGGCCCCGAGCCAGCGGTCCCAGAATGTCTCGAACTCGGACTCGTCCTCGGTGATCCGATCCCAGTGGGCCAGGCCGCGCTCCTCGCGGCTGCCGGGGATCGTGTTGTCGAGCACCAGCGCCGCGAGGCCGCCGACGGCCATCCCGGTCGAGCCGATGATATATATCGTGTCGACGACGGCTTGTGCCGCGGCCTCGAGCCACCCCGGCTGGCCCGCGAGCGCGCTCTCGAGGCCGATCGCCTCGCGGAACGCGATCGTGCTGTCGAAGTTCCCCATGTAGGCCGGAATCGCCAGCCCGACGAACAGCGCGAAGCCGATGACGAAGGTGTTCCTCGAGGAGTCCAGATCGACGTGGCGCAGGTTCGAGACGCCGACGGCGACGATCTGAGCGAACATGGCGATGAAGAGTCCGCCGACGATCGGATCCGGAATGGTCGCGACCAACTGGCCGAAGTAGCCGACGAAGCCGAAGAGCAGCATGACGACGGCGCCGAACTGGACGACGTACCGCGAGGCGACGCCGGTCAGTCCGATCGCGCCGATGTTCTCGGAGTAGGACGTCGAGCCAGCGGTGCCCATAATTCCGGAGAAGACGTTCATCAGCCCCTCCATCCCGATTCCGTGGTTGATTCGCTTCTCGCTCGGTGCGGCGGAGCCGGTCAGATTAGCGACGGCGTAGTAGTCACCGATGCTCTCGACGATCGACGCCAGCACGCCCGCGAACATCCCGATAACGAACGCGGTCGTGATCTGGGGCGTCCCCCACTGGAACGGGTAGATCGGCAGGATCGGATCCGTGTTCGTGACCTGCTCGAGCGGGACGTAGCCGGGATGGGCGTCGGCGATGAGACCGCCCGCGGACAGCGTCGCGGCGACGACCCACGCGATCACGAGCGCCAAGATAACGGGATAGAGCCGGAACGCTCGAGCTTTGACGTCGAGATACTGCGAGAACAGCAGGATGAGGCCGAGGGTCAGCCCGAGCAGGGGCCAACTCTGGTTCGAGGCGGTGATCTGCGGGGCGTTGAACAGTGCGAGGCCAATAAGCATGATCGTCGGGGCGACGACGACCGGCGAGAGGAACCGCCGGAGCTTCCCGACGAGTCCGAGATAGCCCATCGCGACTTGCACCGTCGCGGCGACGATGATCGCGCCCTGTAACTGGAGCAGGGCGGCCTCCCACCCGCCCCCGCCGACGCCGCCGGACGTGACGACGGCGATGATCGCCAGCGCCGGCGCGAGCATCGAGAACGGCGCCCCCTGGACGATGGGGTAGCGGTTCCCGAAGGTCGTCTGGGCCAGCGTCGCGATCCCCGAGACGACGAAGAAGGTCCCGATGAACCGCGCCGTCACGTCCGGCGGCATCCCCATCGCACCCGCCAGAATCAGCGGCACCGCGATGTTCGCCCCGACCATCGTCAGATAGTGCTGGACGCCCAAAACGAACGATTCACCCAGCGGCGGTTTGTCGTCGATGCCGTACTCGATATCCTCGCTGACGGCGACCCCGGAATCCGCGTCTGTGCCCCTGTCAGCATCCCGATTACTGAATTCGTCCCCCGCGTTACTCATAGTTCTCGTCGGATAACGAGCGAGGGCGCTGAAATGGATATTGATCCACCGTCGCGTACGTTTCAGTCGGTGAAAAAGTGTCTTTAGCTAACTAGATTGGATTCGAACGATCCGATCGATGTCGACGCTATCGCTCGTCCGCGGCCCGATCGGCCGCGGCGCGGACCGTTTCGGGCGACAGCGCCTCGAGGGCGACCACGTCGCCGCCCGTCTCGCCGGCGACCAGCTCCGAGAGGCCGGCCCGAGAGTCGTCGCCGGCGTCGACGACGATCACCGTCGCGTCCTCGGCCGCGAGGCTCCGCGCGGCCCGCCGGGTCGCATCGGTCGGACTGCCGTCGGCGACGTTCGCCCGGCCGTCAGTGACGAGTACGACGACCGAGGCCTCCGTCTCCGCGCGCTCTATGACTCGCCGCGAGGTCTCGAGGCCCGCTGGCAGGGGCGTCCGATCGCCCGATGGGAGCTCCTTGAGGTGACGCGCGGCCAGCGAGACGCTGTCGGTCGGCGGCAGGAGGACGTCGGCGTCCTCGCCGGCGAAGGCGACGAACGCGACCTGATCTCGGTGCTCGTAGCTGTCGCGCAACAGGTCCAGCACGACGCCCTTCGCGGTGCGCATCGCGGGACGCATCGAGGCGCTGGCGTCGACCGCGAAGACGATCGTCGCCGACGTGTCGCCTGTGCGGACCGACTGACGCAAGTCCTGCTTCTGTACCCGAGAGTCGCCGCGGGCCGCGGCGGAGCGAACCGACGCCGCCGCGTCGATCGGACCGTCGCCCGACGCGGGTTCGGTCCGGATTCGGGCACCCCGGTTGTCCGTGCTTGGGGCCGTGCTCGCCCGCGAGCCGCCCGCCGTCGCCGCGTCCGCGCTCTCGGCGTCGGGCGTCTCGAGGTCAGGCGCCGTCGCCTCGCCGACTTCGGCGATCTCGGCGCGCTGCTGGCCGGGAACGAGCGGCTGGGCGTCCTCGTCTTCCCCGTCGCTGCTTCCGTTGTCTCTATCGCACCCGTCGCCGTCGTTCGAATCGGATTCGCTCGAGTCGTCGTCCTCGTTCCCGTCGTTCCCGCCGCCGGCTTCAGCGGGCGACGGCTCACCGCCAGTCGGTTCGTCGCCGGTCGGTTCGTCGCCCTCGTCGGGTCGACGCTCTGGTCCCGAATCGTCGCTCTCGTCGGATTCGCTGTCAGTACCGTCACCGTCGCTACGCTCGCCGCCGGATTCGGTTCCCGTCTCACCGTCGTCGCTCTCGGGCTCAGACTCGTCCCCTTCGTCTCTGTCTGCGGACTCGTCGCCGTCCGCCTCGTCCTCGTGTTCGCCTTCGTCCGGCGACTCCTCGTCGAACCGATCCTCGAGGAGGTCCTCGAGGTCGGGTTCGTCTTCGAACGGCGTGCTCCGAAGCCGGTGGGGAAGCGTGTAGCTGGCGGCCTCGTAAACGTCGGACTCGATAACGGTTGTTCGGCCCTCGAGCGCCGCGATGGTCATCGCGGTCCGGGCAGTCGCCACGTCCCCGCGGTGGCCGTCGACGCCGGCCTCGAGGCAGAGGTCGGCGATCTCTTCCTTGAAGTCGGCCGGCAGGGAGACCTCGGCGAGGCGGTCGCGAGCCGCCGCGAGGTCCGCGCGCAGGGCCTCGGTCTCGTCGGCGTACTCGGTCCACGGATCCGCGCTGTCAGCGCCGTTGCCGGCGTCGGTCTCGAGCGCCCGATCGATGACCTCGACGCGCTGGTCGATCTCCCGGCAGCCCTCGACGGTGGCTTGCAGGGCGAAGCGGTCGCGCAGTTGGGGCCGGAGGTCGCCCTCCTCGGGGTTCATCGTCCCGACGAGGGTGAACTCGGCAGGATGGGAGACGCTAACTCCGTCACGCTCGACCGTATTGACGCCGCTGGCGGCCGCGTCGAGGATGACGTCCACGAGGTGGTCGTCCAGCAGGTTGACCTCGTCGACGTAGAGAATTCCGCGGTGGGCGCGGGCGAGGAGGCCGGGATCGAAATCTGCGGCTCCTGCGAGGGCGTCCTCGACTGAAAGGGTCCCGACGACGCGGTCTCGAGTCGCACCCAGGGGAAGCGTCACGAGCGGGACGGGACGCGTTTCGACGGGCATCGCTTCCGGATCGCGCTCGCGGCAGTCGTCGCACTGCAGATTCGGCGCGTCGGGCGCACAGCCGTACGGGCAGTCCGCCACAGCGCGCTGTTCGGGGAGGAGATCGACCAGTCCGCGCACGGCGGTCGACTTCGCGGTCCCCTTCTCGCCGACGATCAGGGCGCCGTCGAGGCCGTCGTTTGCGGCGACGGCGAGCAGCGCCCGCTTCAACTCGTTCTGGCCGACGATGGCCGGAAAGGGGAGTGACGACAGCTTTTTGTCTCCGGACTCTGCAACCATAGTTGCGCTAATACAACAGAGGTTTAAAAACGCGATGACTACGATCGGGATCTACACCGCCACGGAGAACGAACTCGGCTCGATCGGCCGGGCCGCCGAGCGACTCGAGGATATCGACCTCGTGGTTCGCTCGGAGAGCGACCTCGAGGACGAGGCCGCCATCGAGGAGTTCGTCGAGGAATTGCACGACGCCGCGGCGGCCATCTTCTGGCTGCACGGGGCCGAAGACAGCATGCCGGGCTACGACTACGCGACCGGCGCGCTCGAGGAGGCGGGCGTGCCGCTGATCGTCAAGGCGACCGGCGACGCCTTCGCATTCGAGGACACGACCGTCTCGGAGGGCCATCGCGACCTCGTCTACGAGTACCTGGAGAAGGGCGGGACGATCAACGTCGCCAACCTGTGCCGATTTCTGGTCTCCGAATACGAGGGACGGGACCTCGCATACGACGACCCCGCCGAACTCCCCACGGAGGGCGTCTACCACCCCGATCATCCGGGGATCGAGTACGAGGACTTGCTCGAGACCCACGACCCCGACCGGCCGACGGTCGCGATCTGGTTCTACGAGTCCCACTGGACCCACGAGAACACCCGCTACGTCGACGCGCAGGTCCAGGCGCTCGAGGAGCAGGGGGCGAACGCCCTGCCGATCTTCTGTAACCCCGCGACGGACACCGACGAGCAGGAGGACGCCGAATGGGTCACAGACAACTGGCTGATCGACAACGCGGGCCAGCCCGTCGTCGACGCCGTGCTCTCCTCGTTCATGTTCTCGCTCTCGATGGACGAGCGCGGCCGCAGCGCCAGCGACGAGGGTGACTCCGCGGAGGACGTCTTCCTCGACCGCCTCGGCGTCCCCGTCTTGCAGACGGTCACCACGATGCGCTCCCGCTCCCGGTACGAATCCAGCGACACGGGCGTGATGGGCTTCGAGCTCGCCCTCTCGGTCGCGCTGCCGGAGTTCGACGGCAACGTCATCACGCACCCGATCTCGGGGAAGGAGCGCACCGACGACGAGGCCGGCATCGGTTCGGCGCCGAAACACCACTTCCCGATCGAGGACCGGATCGACCACGCCACCCGGCTGGCGGTCAACTGGGCCGAACTCCGCCACACGCCCAACGAGGACAAGCAGGTTGCCGTCATCCTCCACAACTACCCGCCGAGCGACGACGGGATCGGCACCGCGTTCGGCCTCGACAGTCCCGAGTCGACCGTGAACCTGCTCGAGGAACTCGAGGCCCGCGGCTACGATTTAGGCGACGAGATGCCCGACAGCGGGCAGTCCCTCGTCGAAAAGCTGACCGCACAGCTCACGCTCGAGGACCGCTGGGTCGCCCCGGAGGACGTCCGCGACCTCTCTGTCGACGTCGTCTCGCCGGACACCTACGAGGAGTGGTTCTCGGAGGCCGACGAGCGCTTCCAAGAGAACATCATCGAGGAATGGGGTGACGTACCGGACCGTCCGTTCGCGATTCCGGGCGTCGAGTTCGGCAACGTCCTCGTCACCGTCCAGCCCCCGCGCGGGTTCGGCATGGATCCCTCGAAGGTCTACCACGACTCGGACCTGCAGCCGCCACACGACTACTACGCCTTCTACGGCTGGCTGCGCAACGCGTTCGGGGCCGACGGGGTCGTTCATCTGGGAACCCACGGCAGCCTCGAGTGGCTCCCCGGCAAGACGGTCGGCCTGAACGGCGCGAGCGCGCCCGATCAGTTGATCGACGACATCCCGAACGTCTACCCGTACATCGTGAACAACCCCGGCGAAGGGACCCAGGCCAAACGGCGTTCCTACGCCGCCATCGTCGACTATCTGACCCCGGTCATGCGGTCGGCCGGAACGTACGACGAACTCTCCGAACTCGAGGAACTCGCCAATCAGTACCGCGAAGCGGGGATGGAAGACGCCCGGGCCGACGACGGCGACCACCTCGAGACGCTCATCCGCGAGAAAGTCGAGGAACTGGACCTCGCCGTCGAACTCGGCATTTCGGGAACCATCGACGAGAGGGCCGACGTCCGCGGACCCGACGAGGCCGGCTCGAGCCTCGCGGAGGGCGAGGTCGCAGGGGACGAAGTCGACATCGACGAACTCGTCGAACGCGTCCACGAGTACCTCACCGACGTCAAGACGACCCAGATCCGGCTGGGGCTGCACACGATGTCCGAGCCGCCGGCCGACGAGCGCCTCGTGGAGTATCTCGTCGCGCTCACTCGCCTCGAGAACCCCGGCGCGCCGAGCCTGCGCGAGAGCGTGGCCGGCGCGCTCGGCGTGGACTACGAAACGATGCTCGAGTCGCCCGGCGAGTACGACGAAGCCCTCGGCATGACCTACGCCGAGGCCGCCGACGTCGTCCACGAGACCAGCGTCGACCTGATCGAGACGCTCGCGGAACACGACTTCGACGTGCCCGAATCGGAGCGCGAGGCCGGTCCCGAGGACGAGGTGAACATGAATCTCCTCGTCGTCGACCTCGAGACGATCGGCGACGCGCGGGCCAAATCGCGCGCCCACGACGACCTCCGCGAAGTTCTCGCGTACATCTGCGAAGAGGCCCAGCCCCGCGTGCAGGGCGCCGAGGACGAGATCCCGCGAACCGCGGACGCCCTTTCGGGCGAGTACGTGCCCCCCGGCGGGTCGGGCGCGCCGACCCGCGGCGGCGTCGACCTGCTGCCGACCGCGCGGAACTTCTACACGCTCGACCCGCGGAAGGTACCCGCGAAGGCCGCGTGGCAGGTCGGGAGCGAAGTCGCTGAGGGCGTCCTCGAGCGCCACCATTCGGAGAACGGCGAGTATCCCGAGGAGATCGGCGTGGTCGCCTGGGGCACTCCCACAGTCCGCACCCGCGGCGAGACGATCGCCCAGGTGCTCGCGATGATGGGCGTCGAACCGCAGTGGACCGACGCCGGCCGGATCGACGACGTCGAGCCGATTCCGCTCGAGGAACTCGACCGACCCCGAATCGACGTCACGACGCGCGTCTCGGGGCTGTTCCGGGACGCCTTCCCCGCCGCGGCAGGGGTCATCCACGACGCCGTCGACGCCGTCGTCGACCTCGACGAACCCCTCGAAATGAACTACGTGAAGAAACACGTCGAGGAGGAGACCGAAGAACTGCAGGAGGAAGAGGGCCTCGACGAGTCCGACGCCCGCAAGGCCGCGAAACACCGCGTCTTCACCACCAAACCCGGCGGCTACGGCGCCGGGACGAACAAGGCCGTCGACGAGGGCAACTGGGACGACCGCTCGGACCTCGCGAGCGTCTACGTCCAGTGGGGCGGCTACGCGATGGGTTCGAGAGGGCGCGTCTCCGACGCCCACGACGCTTTCGAACGTCGTCTCTCTTCCGTCGATGCGACGGTCAAGCTCGAGGACACGATGGAGCAAGACGAGTTCGACTCCTCTGACTGGTACGCCTTCCACGGCGGCTTCATCTCCGCAGTGTCCGAAATCTCGGGCGAAGAACCGGCTTCCTACGTCGGCGACTCTTCGGACCCCGACAACGTCGACGTCTACACGAACGAGGAGAAGGTCCGCAAGGCGATGCGCTCGCGCGTCCTCAATCCGGACTGGCTCGAGTCCATGGAGGAACACGGCTACAAGGGCGCGGGCGACCTCTCGACGACCGTCGACGTGACGCTGGGGTGGGACGCGACGACCGGCGTCGTCTCGGACACGCTCTGGGCGGAGGTCGCCGAGAAGTTCGCCTTCGACGACGCTCGGCGAGAATGGATGCGCGACGTGAACCCGTGGGCGCTCGAGTCCATCACGGACACGCTGCTCGAGGCGATCGAACGCGACCTCTGGGACGCAGACGAGGAGACCGTCGACCGACTGCGCGATCTGAACCTCGAGGTCGAGGGCGATCTCGAGGCCAGAACGACCAACGACGGCGTCGGTGCGGATGCCGATGCGGAGGTGGCGAACGATGACTGAGGGCGAGCGACCCGAGACCGACGGCGGCCAGGAGTTCGAACAGGAGTACGCCGATCTGGGCGCGACGACACAGAACGCGATGGACATCGCGGAGACGAGCATGGACATCGTCAGGCAGTTCGTCCCCGACGAGACGCTGGCAGACCGAATCCGACAGAAGTCCGTCCACTCGATGGGCGACATCGAGTTCCAGCACCTGATCGAGTTCACCGGCAGCGACGACCTCGGCGACGACGAGGACGCGCCCGTCCGCGCCGGCGCTCGAGCCGTCCTCGAGGAGGCGACCATCGTCACGGACATCACGATGTCCAAGGCGGGAATCACCTCTCGGGGCCACAACTGCGAGAAGCGCAAGGCGATCGGCAACGGCGCCGAACTGGCGAAGGAGACCGGGATGACCCGCACTGCGGCCTCGGTGCTCGAACTCGACAAACAGGGCGTCTACGACGGCGCGATCGCGACGATCGGCAACGCCCCCACAGCGGCGTTCGCGCTGGCCGACTGCATCGAGAACGGCACCCGACCCGCCGCCATCGTCGCGACGCCCGTGGGCTTCGTCAAGGCCGAGGAGAGCCGCCAACGCATCCGCGAGGTCAGCGAAGAGTACGACGTCCCAGCGATCACGAACGTCGGCCGACGCGGCGGCAGCGGACTGGCCGCGGCGCTGACGAACGAACTGATCCACGTCGCAAAGGACGTGCGGACCGACGACCTCGAACTTGAGGTGACGGCTGACGCTCGAGCGGCGAGGGCCGAATCCGAAAGCGAGGACGAATGAGCGACGACTACGACCTCGAGGCAGGTCCGGATCCGTCGACGTTCGCGGCGGCAGCGCCGGAGCCAAATATCGATGCGGAGGCGGACAACCCCGTCTACGCCGTTGGCGTCGGCCCCGGGAATCAGGAGTATCTGACTCCTCGCGGTCAGCGAGCGATCGAGGAGGCCGATGTCGTCGTCGGCTTCACGACCGTCGTCGAGTTCGTCGAAGATCTGACCGACGCCGACCTGCTGACCTGCGGGTACAAGGACGAGGCTGAGGCGCTCGAGGCGTTCGGCGAACGCGTTGCAGCCGGCGAGTCGGGGACCGCCGTGGCGATGGGCGACCCGAACCACTCGGGCTACCAGTTCGTCGGGAAGGTGCAGCGGGCGGTCGAGCGTGAGGATCCCGATATCCCGGTCCGTATCGTCCCCGGCATCTCCTCGCTCCAGATGGCCGCCAGCCGCGCCCGCACCCCGATGGAGGACACCGAGTTCGTCACGCTCCACAAGAGCGGCGACCTCGAGGCCGACATGGAGCGGCTCGCGAGCGCAGTGACGGCCGACCATCGGCACCTGCTCGTGCTCCCGCGGCCCTACGATCGGATGCCCGGCGATATCGCCGCCTTCCTGCTCGAGCGGGGTGCCGATCCCGACCTCGAGGCGCTGGTGCTCGAGAAGCTGACCCACGAGGACGAGCAGATACACCGGTTCACGCTGGCGGAGCTGTCCGAACACGCCGGCGGGACGGGTCGGGAGGACACGCCGTTCTCGGATCTGGTCGTGCTCGCCGTTCGACAGCCGGTCGAATCGAAGGCCACACCGTCGGCGCGACGCTGAAACCGACGATTCCCGTCGGCGGTTCGTCGGCGTGCGTCATGATCCAACGACGACTCGATACCGTCTCTTTCGTCAGTCTGTCAAGCGCCAGCCAAACTCGAGCCACGCGACGCCGAAACAGAACGCCAGTATACCGATCGTGGCTCCCGGAGTGGCACCGTGGGCGACGAGACCGATCGGCGAACCGGCGAGCAGGACGACCGGGACGAGCGGCGCGCCCGAGCGCCGAAGCAAAACGGCGATCGCGAGCACGGCGACGAGGTTACCGACGGTCCCGACGACCGCCAGCAGGCCCGCGACGCCGTCGATCGGCTCCGTCAGCACGACGTCGACGACCGCCGCGACGCCCTCTCGCTGGTCGGCGGCGAGGTCACCGGATTCTCGAATCAGGACGGCCGTCGCGATGCCGGCGATCGCTTCGAACGCGAGATAGCAGACGAGATACACCGCGACGCCGACCCGTCCGACGGTCGCGACGGTCCCGCGATACTCGCTCAGCAGGACGTAGAGGCCGATCCCGAGGAGACCGAAGAGCGGTAACAGGAGCGCGTGGACGAGAAACCACGTGTCCACGACCGGCGAGAGGGCCGCGAACGGCTCGTCACCCGCGCTCGGATGGAACCACAGGACGACAGCGAGGAGAAACGGCGCTCCGACGAGGAGGAGCCCTCGTCCGACGACTCGCGGATCGCGAATCGATCTCGCAGTCTCCCTCGACTTCGATTCCGTGTCGGCCGTGTCGGTCGTCATTCGACGGTCCTCATCGTGTGTTCTCGCCGAGTACGTGTCAAATCATGAAACTCTAGCAGATCGGGTCGATGGTATCGCGGGCGGTCCGTCACCGTCTCCGTTCGATCTCTCCCGTCCCGTCTCACTCCGGAACGTCGCCGGCGACGACGTACTGCTCGTAGTTCGGCTCTTCGCCCCAGAGCACCGACTCCATCAGGGGCTCGTGCTCGACCCGCTCGAGCCCGTGTTTCTCGAGCACGTCGACCAACTCTCTCGGCGGCCGGCCGTCGTACAGCGGCAACTCGTCGTGAATCTCCTGATAGCCGTCGAACGCCTCGTCGAAGTCCCAGTGGCCCTCGATCAGGACGATTCGGCCGCCTGGCCGGACGACCCGTTGCCACTCCCGAAGCGCCGCCGACGGGTTCGGCAGCGTCCAGACGAGATGTCGGGCCGTCACCAGATCGTACGCGTCTTCGGGAGCCGAGATCGATTCCGCGTCCCCGTTTCGGAACTCGACCGACCGGCCGCGGTCGCGGGCTTTCGCTCGAGCGCGCTCGAGCATGTCCGTCGAGAGGTCGACGCCGGTGACGTCGTGACCGAGTTCGGCCAGCAACAGCGAGATGACGCCCGTTCCACAGCCGACGTCGAGAACCCGCCGGGGTGGTTCCCCGTCACCGGTCCAGTCCCGGAGGATCGACAGCCAGGCGTCGCGCTGCTCGTCGCCGTGGATGGCGTGGTGACTGTCTCCGTCGTACGACTCCGAACGGTCGTCCCAATACTGCTGGACGCGCTCTTTGACGGCCTCGTCGTCTCGAGTCGTCACGACTGGCCACCCCTGGTCCGGCCTGCGGATCGGTTCGAACCGATCCGACGATTTTCGAACGACATTGTTGCTTGCAATCACCCATCGGACAAAATAACTATTTCGAGAACCGGCACCGTCTGTGAGACTCCGCGCGAGGCCACGGACGTCCCCGTCTCGATCGGCGGCCTCACTCGTCCTGTTCGTACTCCCGCAGCACCGTCGAGACGGTGTTCTCGACCTCCTCGAGCGCGACGGCGTTGGTCTTCCGGAGCTCGTCGGCGTCGCGGGCCGCGCTCAGGTGCTGCAGCGCTTCCCGGAGGTGGTGCTCGATCTCGGTGTCGCTCCCAGGTTCACCACTCATAGTTCGATCCGACGGTCGTAGCCGACTCGAGCGGTTAAGTTCGTCGGTGGGTCGAACCGAACACCGGCCGTCACTCGAGGGCGTCCCGAACCGCGGCCCGCCGCTCGGCGAAGGTCGCGTCGTCGAGCACCGGGAGCGAGGCCTCGGTATCGACATCGACGTCGTTCTCGAGGTCGATCCACGCGCGACAGCCGCGGTAGCTGCTTCGTTCCTCGACGAGTCGCGGTGACACGAGCGCCGACACGCGAAGCAACAGCACGCGCAGGTCGTCCTCCAGGTCGTACTTGTCGCGCAGGCCGTCCGGCGTGTAGACGTAGTGGCGAGCCAGCGCCTCGAGGGCGTCACTCGAGACGCGGTATTCCTCGCGGACGTCGGCGACGGCGCGGATCGGCACGCCGGCCTCGGGTTTCGCGCTCGAGCGATGGTAGTAGTGCTCGTACCGCGACTGGTACCGCGCGGGGTCCTGATGGCTATAGGCCGGATAGAGCACGAATTCGTCGTCGATCGTCCCCGGATCGAGCGTCGGGTGGCGGACGAGGACGGTCTGGGCGCCGTCGAGCAGGGCGTTGACGACGCCGGCGCGCTCCTTCAGCGCCGGCACCGTCTCGGCCGTCGTCGCGTCGCTCATTGGTCTCGAGTTCTCGAACGCGGACGACGCCCAATTCGGTTTCGGTCGCCTCGGATCGCGACGAGAGTATTGAGTGTCGCACTATTAGGCTCTACGCGGTGGCGCGCGCTGGGGACTGGCCGAGCGAGGCGAGGTTCGAACGAAGTGAGAACCTCGGAAAGCGAACGGAGACCGAAGGGAACCGTGAGCTACGCGAGGTCAGTCACTGAAGCGCGCGAGGGATGAGGACCGCAGCGACTTGTGGAGCGAGGACCGCAGTCGGTTGGGGAGGGCGTGGTAACTCCCTGTTGCCACGATAGCAGGCCGCCTCCTCCCGTCCGAATCCCTTCTTACGTTTCTCGCTCTGTCCCCTCGAGAAACTGTACACCACCGCCACCGACGGATTCAAGTTCAGTTGTGCGAACGCAACTACAATGATGAACGGATTCGTCCTCGGCGGCGTCAGCTCCGGCGTCGGGAAGACGGTCGCGACGCTGTCGATCGTGCAGGCCCTCGAGGACGCCGGCTACGCGGTCCAGCCGGCCAAGGCGGGCCCGGACTTCATCGACCCGAGCCACCACGAGGCGATTGCGGGCCGGCCCTCCCGCACGCTCGATCTGTGGCTCTGCGGCGAGGACGGCCTCCGGCGCAACTACCGGCGCGGCGAGGGCGACGTCTGCGTCGTCGAGGGCGTCATGGGACTGTACGACGGCGACGGCTCGAGCACGGCGATGGTCGCCGAGGCGCTCGACATCCCCGTCGTCCTCGTCGCTGACGCCAAGGCCGGCATGGAGAGCGTCGCGGCGACCGCGCTGGGCTTCAAGGAGTACGCCGACGCGATCGGCCGCGATATCGAGGTCGCCGGCGTCGTCGCCCAGCGGGCCCACGGCGGCCGTCACGAGCAGGGCATCCGTGACGCCCTCCCCGACGACCTCGAGTACTTCGGGCGGATCCCGCCGAACGACGACCTCGAGATTCCCGACCGGCACCTGGGCCTCGAGATGGGCGCGGAGGCCGCCCTCCCCAGAGACGCGCTGCGGGAGGCCGCGGAATCGCTCGAGGCCGAACGGCTGGCCGCGGTCGCGACGGCGCCGCCCGCGCCCGCCGAACCCGTCGAGTCCGCCGAACCCGTCGACGCCACGGTCGCCGTCGCCAGCGACGCCGCCTTCTGTTTCCGGTATCCGGCGACGATCGAGCGGTTCCGCGAGCGCGCCGAACTGGTCACGTTCTCGCCCGTCGCGGGCGATCCCGTCCCCGACTGCGACGGCGTCTACCTCCCCGGCGGTTACCCCGAACTCCACGGCGCGGAACTCGAGTCGAGCGATACGCTCGACGAACTCGCTCGACTCGCGAGCGAGGGACTCCCCGTTCTCGGCGAGTGCGGTGGTCTGATGGCCATGAGCCAAACACTGACCACGGCGGCGGGCGATACCCACGAGATGGCCGGCATTCTCCCAGCGGACGTCACCATGCACGACCGCTATCAGGCGCTCGATCACGTCGAACTCGAGGCCCTCGAGGGGACGCTCACTGCCGGCGCCGGCCAGACGATCCGTGGCCACGAGTTTCACTACTCGAGCGCCGACGTCGACAACGACGCCCGCTTCGCCTTCGAGACCGTGCGGGGCGACGGCATCGACGGCGACCACGACGGTCTCACGGAGTACGACTCGCTGGGGACGTACGTCCACGTCCACGCCGAGAGCGGTGCGTTCGATCGGTTCCTCGAGGAGAGCAGTCGCTGATCGCGGCGATCGCGTTCGACCGATTCGATAGTCTCGACCGACGTGCCGCTAATCGTGAGTTGATAGCTGACTCCGCTCCGATCACCTGTCATTTAATTATAAGGTGGTCGATAGGGAGTGCATGGTAGAGCCAACGCCGATCAGCGTCATTCTACCCACGACGGGGTGGAACGACGCCTGCGAAGAGATCGCCGCGCAACTGCGTCCGGGGGACGAACTCCTCGTGGTCTGTGACAGGGCGGTCGAGTCGGTCGCCGAGCGAATCGACGACCGCCCGGACGACGTTAGGCTGGTGGTCGCGGGCGAACCCGAGGGCTGTTCCGGGAAGGCGAACGCGATCGCGGCCGGAATGGACGCGGCCGAGTGTGATCGCCTCGTCTGGTCCGACGACGACTATCACCATCCGCCCGACTGGCTGGACGGACTGCGCCGCGACTACGAACGGTACGGACCGACCACGGAAGTCCCGGTCTTCGTCGGCCGGGATCCGCTCGCCCGACTCCTCGAGCCGACCCACGTTCTCAGCGGAACGCTCGCCGTCTCTCGAGGGGGCGTTCCCTGGGGCGGGTCGCTCGTCTTCGAACGCGACGACATCGACGAAGAGGCGTTCCTCTCGGAACTCCGGCGGACGGTGAGCGACGACGGCCTCCTCATGGAGTACGCCGATATCACGAGCGTCGGGCGGACGCGCCGCGTCGAGATCGGTGGCTCGGTCCGCGAGACGCTCGAGAATCAGGTTCGGTTCGCGAAAATCGTCCGGTACCACGATCCGGTCGCGACCGCCGGCCAGTTCGTCCTGGGATCGGCGCTCACCGCCGGGTGCGTGCTGTTTCCGCTCCCCGCGCTGGTGCTACTGACGGCCGCGATGGCCGTCGTCTACGCCGCGTTCGGCGTTCGTCGATGGACGTTCCTCGCGGCGTATCCGGTCGCGCTGGCGGCGATTCCGCTGCTCGCGTACGGCCTCGTCCGACGAACGTTCGTCTGGGGCGGGCGACGCTACCGGTGGCGCGGCAAGTTCGACGTCTCGGTCGAGACGGAGTCATCTACTCACGGCTAAAGCCGTGGGCTTAAGCGTGGGACTCCCCTTCTGCCGACACGGTGTCGTAGGCGGTGTAATCGCCGTTCAGGGTCACTGTCCCGCTCTTGAGGGCGAGATGACCGTCGCCCAACCCCGAGGGACGTTTGCCCTCGGGTAAAGAGAGCAGTCGCATCCCGATGTTCTTGGAAGCATTGTAGTCGCCGTCTATCTCGTATCCGCACTCGTTGCACTCGAACCACCCATCCGAATTCCGGTTCGTGCTTGATTGATGTCCGCACTTCGAGCAGGTCTGCGAGGAGAACGCGGGGTTCACGCTCTCGACGCGAATCCCGTACTCGGTGGCTTTCCACTGAATCATCTCCTGTAACTCGCGGAACGCCCATTGGTGCATCTGGCGTTTCAGTTGGTCGTCGGAGGCGTCCATCCGCTCGCGGATGTGGGTCAAGTCTTCGACGGCGATGTACGAGCAGTCGTAGTGGCGGGCTTCTTCCACAATGCGTCGAGAAATTGTATGCAGGCGATCCAAGACGAAGCGGTTTTCTCGCCCCGACAGTCGCGCTAACGCCTGCTTTGCGGAGCGAGTGCCTTTGTCTTGGAGGCTCCGACGCACGCGGAAGTAATGGTTCTGCCCCCATAGTAATTTACCGCCGTCATAGAACGATCCCGTGCTAGTCACGGCGACGTTCTTCAGATTCAGGTCAACACCGAGAATGCGGTCGCCCTCGCGCTCCTCGACTTCCTTCTGAATGACGATGTGGAGGTAGAAGTCGTCCTCTTGTTCGTCGTAGTGGAGCGTCCCCATTCGTTTCTCGTAGTCGTCGTCATCGAGGTAGTCGGCCTGATATTCACCAATGTCGAAGCCGACCTCGACGCGGGACTCGACAGTTGAGAGGGTCGCGCTCCTCTCGTTGATAGTCAGGATGCGTTTATCGTAGACGACGATGGGCTGGTCGAACGACGGTACGGGGCGACTATTCCCGTTCTTCCAGTCGGCGACCGTGGATTTTATCATTTCAACTGCCTTTGAATAAGCGCGAACACAGAGGTTTGCGGGAAGGTCAGTCACGTCACGGAGATCGTGGTAGACCTGATCGTGGATGTTAGTCTTCGCAGTGATGAAGTAGCCGTCGTCGTTGCGACCGTTCTCGATGCTATAATTGACGGCAGTATCGAATTGTTCAATGGTCTGATGGAGGTGGTCTCGTCGCTCGTCGGGCACGTCGAGTTTGACCCGAACGGTACGTTGCACCTCCATGACAGAACCACATTGAGACTGGTTATTTATATATACGACGATTATTTCGGGAGTCGGCCCTGCTGATATCGGTGGGCTGTGGCATAGAGTTTACGCGCTTCCTCCCACCCCTAAAGGGGTGGGCTTCCGCGCTGTACTGCTGTGAACGAGTGTCTCGAAACGCATCGAGTCCGTCCGTTCGGATTGGAATGGAATCACGGACTGGTAGTCACAGCTACTGATATACAGTCAAATAGTTAACACGAATGCGAGCGTAGTGTCGTTCGTATGTCAGAAACCGTCTCCCGACTCGAGCCGCTGGAGCGAAGGCCGCTGACCGATCGCACCTGTCTCGTCACCGGATCGTCCCGCGGGATCGGCCGCGATATCGCGTTCGAACTCGCCCGCGCCGGCGCCGACGTGGCCGTCAACTATCGCTCGGCCGAGGACCGCGCCCTCGAGGTCGCGGAGACGATCGAAGCCAACGGCGAGACAGCCGTCCCGGTGCAAGCCGACATCTCCGACCCGACGCAGGTCGAGCGAATGGCCGCGGAGGTACGCGAGGAACTCGGCGAGATCGACGTCCTCGTCAACAACGCGGGGATCACGATCGATCGGAAGTTCGAGGACATGACCCACGAGGACTGGCAGACCGTCATCGACGTCAACCTGAACGGGACGTTCAACTGTACGAAGGCGTTCTACGAGGACATCAAGGCGTCCGAACACGGACGGCTCATCAATATCTCGAGCGTCGTCGGCCAGCAGGGCAACTACGGCCAGGCCAACTACGCGACCTCGAAGGGCGGCCTCTTCGCCTTCACCCGGACGCTCGCCCTCGAGTTGGCCGGCCACGGCTCGACGGCCAACTGCGTCGCGCCCGGCTTCACTCGGACGGACATGCTCGAGAAGGTCCCCGAGCGCGTCCAAGAGAAGATCCGCGAGGACATCCCGCTGAATCGCTTCGCCACGACCGAGGACATCGTCGGCATGATTCGATTCCTCGCCAGCGATCAGGCGGAGTACATGACCGGACAGGTCCTCGGTATCAACGGCGGCATGGAGTGGTGACGCGGCGCTCATCGCGTATCGCTCCTCGACCCGACCTCGAGGCGACACTTTTTGGCACGGTTCGACGCGCTCGAGTCGATCGTCTCGCTCCGTAGCACAACCCCTCTTGAACTACTCCAACTGCAACTAAGCAAGCGAACTTGCCCTATACCAAACAAAATTGTTTTAGGGGAGGCTGCTGTTGCCACGGGTGATGCCACCCATCGCGCTTCCACACGACGCGAAGGCCGGACCGACGAAGTCCGAGGTCCGCGCCGTCGTCGCCTCGAAGCTCGTGCTCGAGGCGGACGACCACTTCGCGGAGGTCGGCTCCTGTACGGGGGCCGTCACCATCGAAGCCGCACAGCGGGCCGGGCGAGTGACCGCCCTCGAGCGGAAGGCCGAACGGCTCGAGACGACCGAGAAGAACCTCGCCGCGAACGAGGAGTCGGTCCGCGCCGACGTCGAACTGCGCAACGCGGAAGCCCCCGAGGGGCTGCCCGACGACGCCGACGCGCTCTTCCTGGGCGGGAGCCGCAACTTCGAGGCCGTCCTCGACCACGCCGTCGAGACCGGTGTCGACCGCATCGTGATGAACGTTTCGCGACTCGAGGTCGCCGGGAAAGCGACCGAGGCGTTCCGCGAGCGCGATATCCTCGAGGAGGTCGTCCAGTTCCAGGTGAGCAACGGCTACGAACTCGCCGGCGCGACGAGTTTCAACTCGGATAATCCGGTCTACATGCTGGTCGGGAGCGCGACGGCCGACGAAGACGCAGACGACGATGGCGGGAAGAAAGTCGCTGCAGACGGTGGTGAGCCGAGTGAAACGAGGCGATCCTCGTCGGAGCGTCGCTCCGACGTAGGTCGAATCACCGCGGGCGATTCGAAAAGCGGGGGGAGCCGACAATGACGCTGTACGGCGTCGGGCTCGGCCCCGGCGAGGCCGACCTCGTCACGGTCCGCGGGAAGGAAATTCTCGAGAACGCTGACGTGGTCTACTCGCCGGGCCGCTTGTCTCGGACCGTCGCCCTCGAGCACGTCGACGAGTCGAAGATCGGGGATCTCGACTTCCCGATGACGAAAGACGAGGAGAAGCTCCGTGCGGCCTGGAAGGACGCCGCTGCGGAGATCGCGCCGAACGCACGCGACGGCGACGTCGCCTTCGTCACGCTGGGCGATCCGAACGTCTACTCGACGTTCGGACACCTGCGCCGGACGATCGACGCCTTCCACCCCGACGTCGACCTCGAGATCGTCCCCGGCGTCAGCGCCGTGACCGCGTTCGCGACCGCGATGGGCGTCGAGATCGAGGCCGGTGCCGGGCTCTCGCTGCGCGAGGCCGCGTCCGGCGCGAGCCCGACGGGCCCGGATCGGATGATCCTGTTCAAGGTCACCGACGCGCCGGCGACCCACGAGGGACTCGTCGAGGCCGGTTACGACGTGACCTACGGCCGTCGGCTGTTCATGGAACAGGGCGAGACGATCGTCACCGACGACCCCGAGGAGCTCGACGAGCGCGACTACTATACGCTCGCCTACGCCGAGAGGGAAGACCTCGAGGTCGAGCAGGCGACGGCGGCGTTCCTCGAGGAGGACGACGCGGACGACGCGACCGCGAACGACCCCGACTCGAGCGGCGAACCCGTCGCGGACGGCGGGGAAGTCGCCGCCCTCGAGCACGCCGAGGGCTGTGAGGGCGGCGACTGTGGAGGCCATCGATGACTGAAGACACACCGAACGACCCGCAGGACGCGATCGACTCCCAAAGCAAACGCCGCCGCGAAGAACTCGACGACCGGATCTTCGAGCACAGCGCCGGCGACGAGCAGGAGGGGATCCCCTTCGTCGGTGCCGGCCCCGGCAACCCGCGCCTACTGACCGTCGCGGGCAAGGAACTGCTCGAGGACGCCGACCTCGTGGTCCACGCGGGCTCGCTGGTCAACAGCGAGCTCCTCGACGAGTACTGCGGCCACGCGGAGCTGGTGAATTCGGTCGGCAAGGACCTCGAGGAGCTGATTCCGCTGATGCGGGACGCCTACGAGGATGGCGACAACGTCGTGCGGCTCCACAGCGGCGATCCGGCGATCTACGGCGCCGCCCTGGAGCAGATGGACGCGCTGGAACACGAGGGCGTCCCGACCTACTTCGTGCCGGGCGTCACGTCGGCCTTCGCGGCCAGCGCGACGCTGCGGACCCAGTTGACGCTCAACGAGGTCTCGAATCACGTCGCGTTCACCCGGCCGCAGGGCAAGACGCTCACGGCGGAGGAGGACCACATCTCCGACTTCGTGGAGATGGGCGACGTGACGACCTGCATATACCTCGGGACCCACGCGGTTCGGGACACGATGGACCGACTGCTCGAGGACGATCACGATCCCGAGACACCGGTCGCGGTAATCTACCACGCCTCGTGGCCGGACGAGGACGTGATCGTCGGCGATATCGGATCGATCGCGGACAAGGTCGAGGAGGCCGGCTACCGCGCCTCGGCGCTGGTTGTCATCGGCGACGCCGTGACCGGCGCGGGCTACGAGCGATCCTTCCTCTACGGCGACTGGGCGAACCGAGGATCGAGCGACGCGAACGAAACGGAAACGCAAGCGGGAGACGATTAATCATGAGTACGGACAACGCTGACAACGCGAACGACGACGGCGGATCGGATTCCGACGGCGGCCACTGTTCGACGCCGGATTCGGACGGCGAAGTCGCCGAGGAGATCGCGATCATCTCCTTCGGGCGAAAGATGGACACCGCCGAGGAGATCAAAGCCGAGATCGGCGATCGCTACGAGGCGATCGACATCATCGAGTACCACGGCGACGTCTTCGAGGAGCACTGGGGCGAGTACGACTGCTTCATCGGCCTCATGGCCTCGGGGATCGCGATGCGGAAGACGGCCCACCTGCTCGACGACAAGTGGGACGATCCCGCGATCTGCGTGGTCGACGAGGAACTCACGTGGGCCATCCCGATCACCGGCGGCCACCACGGCGCGAATCAGGTCGCACAGGACTTGGCGACAATGGGTGCCGTTCCGGCGATGACTACCGCTTCCGAGGCGGCCGGCAAGCAGGGCGTCGAGTCGCGCGCGAAGGCGATGGACACCCACGTCGTCAACGGCGACTCGACGGTGAAGACCAACCTCGCCGTACTGGACGACAACCTCGGCCCCGTCGAGCGACTCGAGGGCCCGAAGGCCGTCCTCGTCGGCGACGACGTGACGGTTCTCAAGCGCAACAAGGACGAGGGGGTCGTCCTCGGCACCGGCAGCGTCTCCGGGGCCGACAAGGAGGCCTTCCTCGAGGCCTGGGAAGAGGCACTCGAGCGAACGGACTACGACCTCGCGGACGTCGAGTTCGTCGGCACTGCGACCCGGAAGGAAGACGAGGAGGGACTGCTCGAGGCCGCACAGGAGCTCGACCTCGGCGTCGTTGCCTTCGATAAGGAGACGCTGCTCGACCACGAGGGGCCGACGCCCTCCAAATCGAAGGAGCTGATCGGCTGGCCGGGCGTCTCCGAGGCCTCCGCGATTGCGGGCGGGGCCGAGCAGGAACTGGTGCTCGAGAAGATCAGCTACGAGAACGAGGTTACGGTGGCGATCGGCCGATGAGTTCGGACGCTGACTCCGCCGCCGCCGATACGGCAGCGGACGCGACCACCGGCGGCACCCCCGACGACCACGGCACCCTCTACGTCGTCGGCATCGGCCCCGGCCTGCCCGATCACATGACCAAGCGGGCCAAGGAGGTCATCGAGTCCTCGGAGGTCGTTATCGCCTCGAGCCTCTATCAGGAGTTCCTGCGCGACGACGGCACGATCCCCTCGGAGGAGCGAACGGACGAGGATGGCATCGCGACCCGCGAGGACGGCTTCGAGCAGGAGATCGTCCGCTCGACGATGGGGCGCCAGATCGAACTCGCCCGCGCGGCGTTCGACTACGTCCGCGAAGGGAAGGACGTGGCCCACGTCTCCGGCGGCGACCCGTCGGTCTACGGCAAGTCCGACCTGATCTTCAAGATGGCCGACGAGGAGGACGCCACGGACGTCCCGATCGAGATCGTGCCCGGCATGACGGCGGCGCTGGGCGGCGCGGCCAACGTCGGCGCGCCGCTTTGCAACGACTTCTGTACGATCTCGCTGTCGGACAAGTGGCGCGGCTGGGACGAGATCGAGGAGAAACTGCGCGCCGCGGCGATCAGCGACTTCGTGATCGTCCTCTACAACTGCTGGCGAAACTACGAGAAGGCGGTCGAGATCGTCCGCGAGGAGCGCACCGACGACGCCCGCGTGGCCATCGTCAACGACGCGGGCCGCGCCGACGCCGGCCGGAACGGCGAGAGCCAGTTCATCACGACCCTCGGCGAGGCCGCCGACCACGACGACAAGGTCTCCGGGATGGGCACCTCGCTGATCATCGGCAACCACGAGACCGAGACCTGGCGCAACGACGACCGAACGTACCTCGTCACCCCGCGGGGCGGGCGTGACGTCGACGACTTCTGATAATACGCAATCCAACCATGAGTACGGACACCAACGCAGACGCTGACGATGAATCGACGTCCAAGTGCGGGGCCTCGAGTACCGATACAGAGGCCGAGACCTCGTCTTCGGAATCGGAATCGAAGTGCGGCGCCTCCTCGAACGAGACGGACGACTCGAGCGGTTCCAAATGCGGCGCCTCCAGTTCCAGTTCGAGTTCCGATTCCTCGTCCTCGAGTTCGTGCGGGGCCTCGAGCTCCGACGACTCGGGCAGCAACGAGAAGGAGGTCGGCGCGACGATCGAGGACTTCGACGCCGAGCCCGGCCAGCTGATCGCCGTCGGCCTCGGCCCCGGCCACCCCGAAGGAATGACCGAGCGCGCGAAGACTGCGTTACTCGAGGCCGACCACATCGTCGGCTACACGACCTACATCGAGCTCATCCCGGACGAGATCACGGACGAGGCCGAGGACATCTACGACACGCCGATGTGCGGTGAGGTGTCGCGAACCGAGGAGTCGATCGACCGCGCGCTGGCGGGCAACGACGTCGCCATCGTCGGCAGCGGCGACCCCAACGTCTACGCGCTGGCGGGGCTGGCCCTCGAGATCTTAGAGTCCAAGGGCGCGACGGCCTCGATGGTCGACTTCGAAGTGGTGCCGGGCGTCCCGGCGGCCCAGTCCTGTGCCGCTCGGCTCGGTGCCCCCCTCGTGAACGACACCGTCTCGGTCTCGCTGTCGGACCACCTCGTTCCGATGCCCGAGATCGAGTCGCGCCTGCACTCGGTCGCCAGCGAGAACTTCACGATCACGATCTACAACCCGTGGAGCCGCAAGCGCCGCGAGAACTTCCAGAAGGCTTGCGAGATTCTCCTCACTCATCGGGACCCCGATACGCCCGTCGGCATCGTCCACGGCGCCGGCCGCGAGGACGAGCAGGTGATGATCACGGAACTCGCCGAACTCGAGGAACTCGGCGAAAGCGAAATCATCGACATGACGACGACGATCGTCGTCGGCACCGAGGACACCTACGTCTGGGACGACCGGATGGTCACGCCCCGGGGCTACGAGACGAAGTACGACTACTGAGGATCAGCATGCCACGATACGAAGTCACCATCGAGAAGGACGCCTGCGACGGCATCTTTGCTTGCCTGACCCGCGACCCGCGGTTCGTCGAGGGCGGGGACGGCCTCGCGACGATCGATCCCGACGCGGATCCGGTCTACGACTGCGAGGGCGAGGTCGCGGACACCGACGACCGGGTCGTCGCGACGTTTGACGACGATCGAATCGACGAGGCCCAGCAGGCCGCCGCGGCCTGCCCGACGGACGCGATCGTCGTCGAGGAGGTAGGCGAATGAGCGAGACCGAATCGAAAGCCGACGACGGAGACGAAACGCCGCTCGAGATCGCGGTTCCGTCGGACCCGCTCGCGGGCCACCCCGCGACGGCGTACTTCTGGGGGCACGTCGCCGGCAGCGGCGACGTCTCGGATAGCGGCATCGAAGTCGTCACCAACGACGAGGAGTCCGCACGGGTGCTCGCGGCCGTCGCGGGCGGCGACCTCGAGCACGAGACGACGACGCGTGACTACGCCCACGACACCTCGATCACGCGGACGGAAGACGAGTACACGCTGTCGGTCGGAGCCGACGACGGGACCGACGACTCGGGCCTTCTGGGCCGCAGCGGCGCGCTCGGGCTCCCCGTCGACGGTCGCGGCAACTACCGCTTCGGCGCGTTCTCGAGCCACGATCGAGAGCTCCTCCGAGGGCTGCTCGAGGGCTGTGGTACCGTCTGCTTCAAGTCCTCGAGCGGCACCGTCGGCATCTCGTTCGTCCACGACGACGCGGACCTGCTCGAGCTCGCACAGGACCTGATCGACGAGAGTCCCGTCGACGCGCCCTACGACGACCTCTCCGAGACCTCGTCGGGCGGCTACTGGTTCGGCGTCGACGACGACGCCGCGCCCGACTTCGGCACGTGGCTCTACGAGGACTGCGAGGCGACCGGCCTCTTCGCGCCGAGTCGCCGCCGCAAACTCGAGCGGAGCCTCGAGCAGGCGACGGCGTACGACGAGTAACCGACCGACCAACGACGATCCGACCATCCAATCGATGAGCAAATCCAACGAGACCACGCCCGCGACGACGGCCGCGTTCGACGACGAGGCGCTCCTGCTGGTGGGTCACGGCTCCCGCCGGGAGAAGTCCAACGAACAGGTTCGGGACCTCGCCGCCGGCCTCGAGTCCCGACTCGGCATCCCCGTCGACGCCGCGTTCCTCGAACTCGCGGAGCCGGCGATCGACGAGGCGCTCGCGCAACTCGCGCCCGTCACCTCGCAGGTAACGGTGGTCCACTGCTCGCTCTTTGCGGCGAGCCACGTCAAGAACGACGTGCCGCTGGCGATCGAGCAGGCCCGGGCCGAACACGACCTCGAGATCAACAACGGCGCCCACCTGGGGATCCACCCCGCGATCTTGGATCTGCTCGACGACCGCGCCGCCGAAGTCGAGGCCGAACTGAGCGTCGACCGTGCGGAAGACGACGTCGCCGTCGTCCTCTGTGGCCGCGGCTCGAGCGATCCGGACGCCAACGGCGACGTGCACAAGCTGGCCCGCCTGCTCTACGAGGGCCGCGAATTCGACCGCGTCGAGGCGACGTTCATCGGCGTCACCGAGCCGACGCTCGAGGACACCCTCCACGGGCTCTCGAAGCACCGCCCCGACGCGGTCGTCGTCCTGCCGTACATGCTCGGCGACGGCGTGCTCACCCAGCGAGTCCGCGACTGGACGGCGGAGTTCGACGAGGACTACCCGTACGTGGAGGCGCTGGCCGGCGACCCGCTCGGCACCGACTCGCGGTTGCTCGACGTCTTCGCCGACCGCTGGCAGGAGGCGCGCACGGACAGCGTCTCCATGTCCTGTGACACGTGCAAGTACAAGGTCGACCTCGAGGGCTACGAGGAGGACGTCGGCGGCGCGCGGGCCATGCTGCGCGCGCTGGCCCATCAGGAGGCCCACGCCGACCGCGAGGACGTCGACGACGAACCCCACAGCCACGACGCGCCCGAAAAGCACGTCGCGGTCTGCATGAACCAGACCTGTGCCGAGATGGGGTCGCCGTCGGTCCTCGAGCGGCTCCGACAGGAGGTGCGGGATTCCGACCACTGCGACGCGCGGATCACGCGTTCCTCGTGTCTGGGACGCTGCGGGGACGGGCCGATGGTCGCCGTCTACCCGGACGGGATCTGGTACGGCGACGTCGCGAGCGAGGACGCCGAACGGATCGTCGGCGACCACCTCGATCGGGATCGCATCGTCAGCGACCTCGTCGATCAGACGCTGTAGCGGACCGAACCGACCGACGTGCACCGACGCACTCGAGACGAAAAACACGACTCCGAACAGTCAGTACACACACACACACACTCATGAGCTGCTACGAAATCGAAGCGCTACGACTCGGACTGATGAACGTCCTCGGCGTCGGGGACGACAGCGCCCGCGACCACGCGGAGAACGAACTCGAGGGCCACCTCGAGGGGCCGATAGAAGGGCTCGCGAACGCCGAGAGCCTCGCCGAGGTCGAACGCCACCTCGACGCGGCCCTCGTGGATCTGGAGGAAGAGGTCGCCGCGATGGACGACGACGACCCCGAGTACGACTACACGCGAGGACGACTGCTGGCGGTTCGCGACGCCGAACGCGCGGTCCAGCGGCTGCGCACGCAGGGCGGGAGTATCGTCGACGGCCTCGGGGACGCTCACGATACCCTCCACGAGACCTTCCCGGTAGAGGACTGACGATGGCCGAAACCGCTGACGCCGACCGCGAAGCCGATCGGGACGGCGACCGCGAGTTCCGGTCGGTCTCGCTCGGCGAGATCGAGACGGCTCGGAGCCGCCACATGTGGACCCGATCCGCGGTTCACGTCGCCGAAGGCGGCGATCTGGTCGTCACCGGCGAGTGGGACGGCACCGTCACCGCCCGCGAGGTCGACTCGGCCTCGCTCGAGACCCACTGGACGGCCGACCATCCGGACCACGCGGTCGGAATCGCGACGCTTTCGAGCGACGGGACCGAGAGCGACGGCGAGACCGCGGAGACGGTGATCGTCGCCGGCCGCGGCGAGACCGGCACGATTGCAGCCTACGATGCCGCGACCGGCGAGCGGCGCTGGCGGTACGAGACCGTCGACGACCTCGGCGAGGCCGTCAAGGACACCGTCTTCTACCTCCCGTACGTGGTCGCCCTCGAGAGCAGCACCGACGCCGACGGCAACGAGCGCCTCTACGCCGCCGCGCGGCGGTACGAGCGCGACGGCGACCGTCGGCAGTGGCACAGCACCGTTTACGCGTTCGATCCCGACGGCACGGTGCGCTGGACGTACGAGACCGACGCCTCGCCGATCACGATCGATCTCGACGCCGACGGCGAGCGACTGGCGGTCGGCTACAACCGCTGTATGGGCGATCACGACAACGGCCTCGTCGTCCTCGAAACTGAATCGGGCGACCTCGCGTGGACGTGGGACCCCGGCACCGAGGGCGACCGGCGCGTCGGCGACGTTGCCTTCGACGGCGATTCGATCGCGGTCTCGAGCCACGGCGACAAACGGGGCTACCTGCTCGGCCCCGGCGGCGCCGAGCGCTGGCGCGTCGATCTGGCGGTCGAAACCGAGATCGACGGCGAGACGCTGTACGCCTATCCGAACCACGCGTACGCGGCCGACGGGCGCGTGACGTTCGTGACCGGCAACACCTACGCAGTGGAGAGCCGCGAGACGGAGAGTCGCCACCCGAACGAGCACCGGATCGCGACCTTCGACGCCGACGGCGAGTTGGCGTGGGACGACCAGGTTCGGGGCTTCGTTCACGGCCTCACCGCTGACGGCGAGACGATCGTCGCGCCCTGCGCGCAGAACTTCCGCGTTCGCGATCCCGAAATCCACGCCGTTCGCCGGTTCGACCTCGAGTCCGGACCGCGACGGGTCGACCGACTCGCGGGGATCGCGACCGCCGCTGCCGTCGACGACGGGACGCTGGCGGCGATCGAGGAACCCGTGGCCTACCACGACGAGGGCGAGACCCGCGGCGAGTACGCCCTGCACGTGGCTTCGGTCGAGTAATCGAACTGTTAGATCCGGCTCGAAATCGTCGCTCGTTCACCCGTTTTCTCGACTACAATCTGCCTCGAGCGGTCGATCCAGCCATCAGTCGCATACGCAAGGGAAATTACCACAACGCCCACTCGCATGGGTTTTGCATATAATGACAACGGGTCTAGGAGATGATGGTTCCGAGGAGTGTTCGGATCCCGTGACAGTTGGGGATCGCTCGAGCCATCGTCACGACGGTGAGCACGCGGAGCGAGCGGGCCGAAGGGTTCTGACCGACGGCGGTCAAGCAGAGATTGCCGAGGAGGGTAACGACGAGGAATCGACAGCTGATACCGAAGAGGCATCGGAAGAAGCCGAGGAGGAGGGAGCCGAGGACGAAGAAGCTGAAGAGGAGGAAGCCAAGGACGAAGAAGCTGAAGAGGAGGAAGCCAAGGACGAAGAAGCTGAAGAGGAGGAAGCCAAGGACGAAGAAGCTGAAGAGGAAGAAGCTGAGGACGAAGAAGGCGAAGAAGAGGAAGCCGAGGACGAAGAAGCCAAAGAGGAGGAGGGAGCCGAGGACGAAGAAGCCAAAGAGGAGGAGGGAGCCGAGGACGAAGAAGCCAAAGAGGAGANAGAAGCCAAAGAGGAGGAGGGAGCCGAGGACGAAGAAGCCAAAGAGGAGGAGGGAGCCGAGGACGAAGAAGCCAAAGAGGAGGAAGAAGCTGAGGAAGAGGAACAGGACGTCGGAGACGATACCGGTGATCTCACCGATGACAGCCGCGAGGAAGGGCACGCCGAGGACGCCGAAAAGGTCTACGAGGGCGACGACGCCTCCGGCGTCCTCCACCTCGACCTCGACGGCCTCTTCCTCGATCTGCTCGGCCTCGAGGTCAACCTGAACCCGGTCCAGCTCGACGTGTCGGCACGGCCTGGCAGTAACAACCTCCTCGGGAACCTGTTGTCCGCCGTGACGGGGCTGCTGGACGGCCCCGGTGCGATGATCGATAAGGCAAAGGAGCTCCTGAAAAAGCCGTTCGAACTGCTCAAGAAGGTCCCGGGGAAGGCCAAGGAGGTCCTCAGCGGGATTCTCGAGAAACCCAAAGAGATGCTCAGCGGACTCCTCGAGAAGCCCAAGGAGGTCCTCAGCGGGTTGCTGAGCAAGCCGAAAGAACTGTTCAACAAGCTGTTGGGGATGCTGGGACTCGGCGGCGAGGAAGAAGCCGAAGGCGAAGAGGAAGAAGCGGAATCCGGCGGCCGAATCTCCTCGCTCGTGAGCTGGGTGAAAGGCATTCTCGGCAAGCCGGTGGAGTGGCTCCGCGGGCTCTTCGGCGGCGGAGCCGAGGAGGAAGAGGCTGCAGAGGACGAAGCGACAGAGCCCGAAGAGGAGGAAGCGCCGGACGAGTCGGAGGTGGAAGAAGACGAAGAAGCGGAAGGCACAGAGGAGGACGAGGAGGAATCGACCGAATCGCCGGGACCAATCTCCGCCGTCGGCGACCGGGCCAAAGAGGGGCTCGCCGGGCTCGCCCCGAACTTGCCGGTCGAGGAATTCGTCGCGACGGTCGTCAGTCAGGTGCTCGAGCAGTTAATTGAGCAGCTCGAACCCGACGAGGAAGAAGCAGGGTCCGGAGACCAATCCGACGCCACAGCGGAGGCAGCCTAACGATGAGTGGAGAATCCGAATCTGAGTCCGAGTCCGAGTCTACGTCAATGGCACAGCGAATCGACTACGGGAAGATCACCGAGAACATCGACGTCAACGAGCTGATCGAGGGGACCCAGTGGGAGGACGAGATCGACGAGGATCAGCCCCTCGGAGAGGCGCTGGGCGCCCAGATCGGCGCGCTTATCGGCCGGAAGATCGGCGAATCCATCGGTCGGACGATCGGCGATATGGTCGTCGAAGAACTACTCGGCGGCAAAGAGGCGGCCGAGGAGGAAGCTGAGGAAGAGGAAGCCGAGGCTGAAGAAGAGGAAGAAGCCGAGGCTGAAGAAGAGGAAGAAGCCGAGGCTGAAGAAGAGGAAGAAGCCGAGGCCGAAGAAGAGGAAGAAGCCGAGGCCGAAGAAGAAGCGGAGGATCTCGAGGAAGAAGCCGAAGAAGAGGAAGCCGAAGCTGAAGAGGAAGAAGAAGATCTCGAGGAGGAAGCGGACGAATCGGTCGAGGACGAGGACGCGGGCGACGCCGAAGAGGAAACGGACGAATCGGCGGAAGAAGTGAGCGAATCCGAATCGGAGGACGAAGAATCGGCGGAGTCGACGGACGACGAGTCCGAAGCCGACGACGAGGAGACCGACGACGGCGAGGAATCCGACTCCGAGGCCGAGGAAGAGGACGCCGTCGAAGCCGAGGAGGACTAACCATGAGACCGAATCAAGCACTCGGCGGCCGTTCGCCGCACCCGTCTCGAGGTGAGCGCCATGGCTGAGAGCGGACTGCGGAAGCTGGTCGCCCAAGAAGTGAGCGACCAGCTCGACGTGGCCGACGTGCTCGGCGACGGCAGCATCGAGGACAGCATCGACGGCGGCGAAGTCGGCGCGGCGGTCGGCCGCGAGTTCGGCGAGCAGGTCGGGCGCGAACTCGGCGGGGCGATCGGCCGCGGAATCCACGAGTCGATCGCCGAAGGCCTCGAGGAGGGGAAGAGCCGCAAGGAAATGCAGTCGTCCCTCACGGCCGCGATCCGTGATTCCCTCCGGGAGACGGTCGAAGAAAACGACGCGAAGGAATCGGTCCAATCGCTGGCGGAGGGTGTCTCCGAAGGCAGCGGTCTCGAGGGCTTACTCGAGAGCGATACTGACGAAAGCGAGGCCGAGAGCGACGACGGCGAGGAAGCCGACAGAGAGGGCGACACGCAGGAGACCATCGAGTCGGTCGTCGAGAGCATCGGCGAGGAAAGCGGTCTCGGCGACGTACTCGAGGGCGAGAGCGAAGAGTCGGAGGGCGAAGCCGAGCCGGAAGAAGAGGGCGACGAGGAAGAGGAAGAGGACGAAACCGAATCGGCGGACGAAGACGCCGAGGAGGAAGCGGAAGAGGAAGCCGAGTCGGAAGACGAAGGCGAGTCGGAAGCTGAAAGCGACGAATCGGAGGAGGCCGAGGACGAATCCGAAGCCGAAGCGGATTCCGAAGAGAAGACCGAGGAGACGGCAGACGAATCCGAGGCCGAAGCGAGCGACGACTCCGAGCCGTCGGTCGAGGACATCGAGGATCTGCGTCGGGATACGCTGGAGGACTTCCTCGGTATCATGTCCTACGACGACCTGCAATCGGTGGCCAAGGACGTCGACGTGAAGGCGAACCTCAGCCGCGAGAAGATGACCGAGGAGATCATCGCGGCGGTGACCGACGAGGACGAAGACGACGAAGAGGCGGAGGCCGAAGCGGAATAGCGACCGACGGCTGAAACCGAATCGTCGCCGTCCGCCCTCGAGTGGCAGCCCGGACGGCAGCGATCGGCCAACGGCGAACTGTGGACCGCGGCGCGGACGGTGAGGGAACCATGAGTCAGGATAGCCAGGACCTCCACGATCGGGTGACCGAGATACTGAACGCGGCCGATGCCTCGAGCGGGTCGCTGCTCGGCGACGAGGACGGCGATTCCGACGGCGCGAGCGGGGACCTCCTCGAGACCGCCGCGGAGGCCAGCGACCTCCTCGAGTCCGCGGAGCCGGACGAACTGCTCGCGGCGGTCGGGCTGGACACGCTGCCCGACGGCAGCGAGCCGGACTCGATTCCGGCGGCCATCGCGCGGGGCGATCCGGAGCAGGTCGCGGACCTCCAGCGGCTGTTACACCTCTCGAATCTGGCCGATGACGACGACGAGGGGGCACTCGAGGGCGCTGTCGACGAACTCCGGTCGTCGATCGACGACGGCGAGGAAGCGGCGGCCGAATCGGACGCCAACGAGGGCGAGTCGGAGGACGAGGAGCGGAGCGACGCGGAGGCCGCCAGCGAGGGCGATCAGGGCGAGGACGACGAGACCGAAGACGAGGGCGCCGAGGGCGACGGACTGCTCGAGACTGTGCTCGGCTCGAGCGACGAGGGCGGCGATAGCGGCGCCGAAGCGGAGGCCGCGGATACCGGAACCGATGACGACGCCGGCGAATCCGACGGCGAAGGCGGCGCTCGAGAGACGATCGAAGCGGCCGCCGAAACGGTCGGTGAAGCCAGCGGTCTCCTCGAGGGGGACGAGAGCGGCGCCGAGGCGGAGACCGACGACACCGAATCCGACGAGGACGGCGACGACGCCGACGGCGAAGGCGGCGCTCGAGAGACGATCGAAGCGGCCGCCGAAACAGTCGGCGAAGCCGGTGGACTCCTCGAGAGCGACGACGAGGATGGAGACGGAGAGGACGGCGGCGGCTCGGACATCGGCGACCAGCTTCGGTCGGCGGTCGAGTCCTCGCTGACGGGCGTCGGCGACGACCTCGAGGGGCTCCACGAGCGACTACAGGAGCGAAGCGCCAGTTCCGTCGGCGGCGACGGCGACGGTGAGGACGACGGCGACGCGGCGGACGAGGAAGACGACGGGCTGCTCGGTTCCGGGCTCGGCTCGAGCGACGGGGGCGGCGGCGACGGAACCCGTCACTCGACGATGGCACCGCCGCCATCGAAGCGCGCGGATATGAAGACGACGCGTCACTCGACGATGCCCAAACGCCGCTGAGCGACCCGTCCGCTCGTACTGACGCGCACGGACCGTACGAAACCCTGGCAGGAGACCGCTGAAGGCTTATCCCGACTGCAGCCGTCGCTCTCGTATGACGAGACACGTTAGCGAGACCCAGGTTCGCCACTGGTTAGACGAAACGGCGATTCGGGGCGTGACGGCCCATTCCGACGAGGACACCGCGTTCAATCTGCAGGTCGAACTCTCGCGGTTGCCCGTCCACGTCATCAAGGAGGAGGAGTTCGGTCCCGTCCGGATCGTCGGTCGAAGCGGGTTCGACACGGAGCGAACGAAGGAGTTGCTCCGCGACGATCAGCACCGAAGCGAACTCCTCCAGTACGTCGGACCGATGCTGGCGGCGACGCCGGGGTTCTACACCTTCCTCGACCCCGGCGGCGCGGCCTGTCAGCTCCGGGAGGCGGAAACCGTTCAGGTCGAGTACCGCGTCTACCCCGACGAAGCCAGCCAGCAGGCCCTGATGGACGGCATCATGTCGATCGCGACGAGCATGCGGTACGTCCGAAACGTCGTCGCGACGATCGGCGCTCACGTGGAACCGGAAACTGATGAGTGAACGCGCGTGACGCCGCCGACCGCCTCGCCGAGCGGCGGCGGCCGAACATTTACTTCGGCTGTCGTGTGACATAGCCGTATGACGCTACTCGTGCCCTTCGACGGGTCGAAACTGGCGAGAAAAGCGCTCGAGAAGGCCGCGACGTTCGGCGACCTGTTAGACGAGGAGGTCGTCGTCCTGACGGTGATCCCCGACGACGCCGACTACGCTCGAGACCGCGGCTGGATCGCCGCGGGGGAGCCGTTCGACCCGGAGGCTATCGAAGCGGGCATCGAGACGCGGGCGATGGAGGTCGCCCCGGAAGCGACGTTCCAGACCGAGCGCGTCAGTTCCGACGAACCGACCGCGACGGCGACGAACAACGTCGTCCGCGCGATCCGACGGGTCGCCGGCGAGATCGGCGCGTCGGTGGTCTTCATCGGGTCCGAAAACGCCGGCTCGGTGATCGCTCCCCAGTCGAGCGTCGGCAGCCCGGTCGCCAACGACCAGCGCTACGACGTCTACGTCGTCCGCGAGCCCGGCGCGGACGTCGACCCCGAGGACATCACGGACATCGATTCGACCGTCGAGTGACCGTCCCCGCTATCGCGGCGGCGTCAGTCGGTCTCGCCGTCGAGCACTCGAGTTCGCGGCGCGAAAATCGGAGCCAGTTTGTAGTCGACCGAGGCCGTCTCGAGTAGACGCGTGTTCGGACAGAATCCGGAAGTGACGAGAGTCGTGAGTCGACGGCGGGATCGGTCGCGGAGCGGATCGTGATGCTGGCGGCGTCGATCCCCGTCGAAGATCCGATTCTCATCTTCGGGCTGGCGATGACCGTCTTTCTGGTCGCGCCGCTGGTGCTCGACCGCTACCGGCTCCCGGGGATCATCGGCGTCATCGTCGTCGGCGCGGCGATCGGACCCAACGGCCTCGGGATCCTCGAGCGCGGGGAGACGATCGTGCTGCTGGGCGAGGTCGGCATCGTCTATCTGATGTTCGTCGCGGGGCTCGAGATCAACCTCGCCCAGTTCATCGCGTACAAGGACCGGAGCGCCGTCTTCGGCCTCCTTTCCTTCGCGATCCCGCAGGCGATCGGGACCGTCGTCGGCTACTACGCCCTCGGGCTCTCCGTCGGCGCCGCGGCGCTGTTCGCCGCGATCTTCGCCTCGCACACGCTGCTGGCGTACCCGATCGTCAGCCGACTGGGAATCGTGAAGACCGAGAGCGTCACGGCGACGATCGGCGGGACGATCGTCACCGACACCCTCGCGTTGCTCGTCCTCGCGGTCGTCATGGCCGGCGAGGCGGGCGAACTGGGCCCGACCTTCTGGCTCTCGCTGACGGGGAAGCTCGCGCTCTTCTTCGTCGGCGTCTGGGTGCTCGTCCCCCGGCTGGGCGAGTGGTTCTTCCAGACGGTCGATCAGGAGAGCTACTTCGAGTTCCTGTTCGTGATGGCCGTCCTCTTCGGCTGCGCCTTCCTCGCCGAACTCGCCGGCGTGGAGCACATCATCGGCGCGTTCCTCGCGGGACTGGTTCTCAACCGGCTGATCCCCGAGAGCGGTCCCCTGATGAACCGCATCGAGTTCGTCGGCAACGCCCTCTTCATCCCCTTCTTCCTCCTCTCCGTGGGGATGCTCGTCGACGTCCGAGTCCTGACCGAGGGCCTCGAGACGCTGGTGCTCGCCGTCGCGTTCGTCGGCCTCCTGTTCCCGACGAAGTACGCGGCGGCGTGGCTGACCGCGCGGCTGTACGGCTACTCGACCGACGAGACGATGACGATGTTCGGACTCTCGCTGGGCCAGGCCGCCGCGGCGTTGGCCATCGTGCTCATCGGCTACGAGGCGGGCCTGTTCGGCGAGGCGATGCTCAACGCGACGGTGCTGATGATCCTCGTCGTCAGCGTGATCAGCCCCGCAATCGTCGACCGTTACGGTCGGGGCATCGTTCGCGCGTCCGAACGCACCGCGTACGATCCGAGGGCGGCCCCGCAGCGGATCATGGTCCCCTTTTCGCGCGAGTCCCAGTACAGCGAGCGCCTGCTCGATCTCGCGCTGCTGGTGCGCGAACCCGGTGAGAACCAGCCGCTGTACTCCCTGAGCGTCGCCCGACCGGGAACCGACGCCGAGGCCGACGTCGCGGAACTCGAGTCGGTCCTCGAGGCGACGGAGGCCTACGCGGCCGGCGCCGAGGTGCCCCTCGAACCGCAGACGCGCGTCGACGCTAACGTCGCCTCGGGAATCGTTCGAGCGACGCTCGAGAATCGGATCACGACGCTGGTCATCGGCTGGGACGGCGCGCCGCGCCACCAGCGCGTCTTCGGCCACGTGATCGATCGGGTGTTGCTCCGGACGAAACAACTCGTCCTGGTCTCGCACGTGCGACAGCCGCTGAACACCACCGACGAGGTCGTAGTCGTCCTCCCGCCGGGGATCGAACATAACGACGGGTTCTCCGAGGCGGTCCACACGGTCGAACACCTCGCGGAGCAGGTCGGCGCGCCGGTTCGCGGCCTCGTCGTCGAGGGCGATCCCGAGCAGTTCGAGCGCGCCTTTGACCTGATCGAACCCGACGTGCCGGCGACGTTCGACGGAGTCGAGAGCTGGGATGCCCTCGAGGACAGACTCCGGGAGGGTGTCGACGAGACGTCGCTGATCGTCCCGATGAGCGCCCGCCGGGGGACGATGGGCTGGGACTCGAGGCTGCGAACGCTGCCGACGACCGTCGCGGAACTGACCGACGGGAACTTCGTGGTGATCTATCCGGCGGTCGGCGAGCGGGGCGACGATCGGCAGTTCCTGCAGTTCCGGTGACTGAGCCACCTGAATCGCTACGGGAGTATCTGACAGGACTGTCCTCGAAACCTGAGTGAAGCTGACGGATGCCGAGCATCCGCGAGCGGGGCGAGCGGTTCACCGAGCGCGCCAGCGGCGCGCTCGGTCTTCCTCGTGAGTTCCGAAGGAACGAACGAGAGCTCGAGAGAGCTTCGCTCTCTCGGCCTTTTTCATCGAGGTTTTTTGACGAGGTTCGATCGCGGCCTTCGGCCGCGCGAGGACCCGTTAAAAAGTTCGGTGCCTAACGCTTATTCCACTGTCTGCCGTCGGTTCGAACGAGAATGGTCGATCGGAACGGGTGGGGACGGGATCATCCCGTCCTCACCGGGTCGCCCCGAAGCCCTCCGTCGTCGTTCGTCGAGCAGGCAAACGTTTCGGAGCCGGGGATCTACGAGGAGTTCGAGACGGAGTGGCCGGACTGCTGGGAGCGGGCCGCCGAGTTACTCTCGTGGGACGAGGAGTACGATACCGTCCTCGAGGACGGGAACGCGCCGTTCTACGAGTGGTTCGCCGGCGGCCGGCTGAACGCGTCGTACAACTGTCTCGATCGGCACCTCGAGGCGGGGCGAAAGAACCACGCCGCGATACGGTGGGAGGGCAAGCAGGGCGAGCGCCGGACCTACACCTACCGCGACCTGTACGTCGAGGTCAACGAGTTCGCCACGGCGCTGCGCGACCTGGGCGTCGAGGAGGACGACGTGGTGACGATCTACCTCCCGATGATCCCGGAGCTGCCGATCGCGATGCTGGCCTGCGCCCGCATCGGCGCGCCACACAGCGTCGTCTTCGCCGGGCTGTCGGCCGACGCGCTCGTCGCCCGGATGGACGCCGCCGACAGCGAGTACCTGCTGACCTGCGACGGCTACTACCGCCGCGGGGACGCCTTCAATCAGAAGAGCAAGGTCGACAACGCCCAGCTCAAACTCGAGCAGGACGTGCGGACGGTCGTCGTCGACCGATTGGGCGAGGACCTCCCCCACGTCCTCGGCGACGAGGAGTACGACTACCACGACCTCCGCGAGGAGTTTTCCGGCGAGACCGTCGAGCCGGTCTCGCGGGACGCCGAGGACATGCTGTTCCTGATGTACACCTCGGGGACGACCGGCGAGCCGAAGGGCGTCGTCCACTCGACGGGGGGCTATCTTGCCCACGTCGCGTGGACGAGCCACGCAGTCTTAGACGTCAAACCCGAGGACACCTACTGGTGTGCGGCCGATATCGGCTGGATCACCGGCCACTCCTACATCGTCTACGGCCCGCTCGCGCTGGGGACGACGACGGTGATGTACGAGGGGACGCCCGACTACCCCGACCGGGACCGGCTCTGGGAGATCGTCGACCGCAACGCCGTCGACGTCTTCTACACGGCGCCAACGGCAATCCGCGCGTTCATGAAGTGGGGCGAGGAGTACCCCGCGGGACACGACCTGTCGTCGCTGCGCCTGCTCGGCAGCGTCGGCGAACCGATCAGTCCGCGCCCGTGGAACTGGTACTACGAACACATCGGGAAGGAGAACTGTCCCGTCGTCGACACCTGGTGGCAGACCGAGACCGGCGCCGTGACGATCTCGACGCTGCCCGCGATCGACGACATGAAACCCGGCGCGGCCGGGCCGGGGCTCCCGGGGATCGACGTCCGCGTCGTCGATGGCGCCGGCGAACCGGTCGATCCGGGCGACACGGGCTATCTCACGATCGCCCGCCCGTGGCCGGGGATGGCCCGGACGCTGTACGACGGCGACGACCGCTTCCGCGCGGAGTACTGGGAGCGGTTCTCCGACCCGGAAGCCGACGAGTGGCGCTACTTCAGCGGCGACGCCGCCCGCATCGACGAGGACGGCTACGTGACCGTCCTCGGCCGGGTCGACGACGTGATCAACGTCTCCGGCCGCCGGCTGAGCACGATGGAGATCGAGTCGGCGATCACCGACGTCGCCGGCGTCGCCGAGGCCGCCGTCGTCGGCCGCTCGAGCGAGACGAACGGTACCGACGTCTACGCCTACGTCAGCACCGAGGGCGGCTACGACGACGAGACCGCCGTCCGCGAGGCGATCGTCGACAACATCGAGGCGGCGATCGGACCGATCGCTCGGCCCGAGGCGGTCGTCTTCACGCCCGAACTTCCCAAGACGCGTTCGGGGAAGATCATGCGCCGTCTCTTAGAGGACGTCGCGAACGGGGAGGAACTCGGAGACACGAGCGCCCTGCGAAACCCGGAGATCGTCGGCGAAATCCAGGCGGAGATCGACGACGAGTGACCGCAGCGCATCTGATTTCGCGATCTCAAATGATGCGAAACGTCCCGCAGCGACGACTTGTGCACCGTATTCGCGATACTACCGGTCTACCGTCGGTTCGCGCCGATACAATTATATTCGCACCGCTGGAATGCGCGAAGCATGAGTCTCGAGGGGGTGGACGCGGCGGCGCTCGAGCGCGACGAGTACGAGATTCTCCTCGATGCCGCCGAGACGTATCGCGAGGCGCTGGTCGTGCGCCTCTGTGCCGACGTCGGTCTCCGGCCGCGGGAACTGGCCGAACTCACCGTCGACGCCGTCGAGCAGGTCAGGATCGAGCCGCCCCGCTATCTGGTTCGGGTGCCGGCCGTCGACGGCGGTGACGGCCGAACGGCGTACCTGCCGACCCACGTCGAACGCGAGTTGCGACGCTACGCCCGGAGCAACGGGCTGACGACCGACGATCGGATCTTCCCCGTCACGGCCCGCCGGCTCCAGATGCTCGTTTCGGACGTCGCGGACCGGGCCGCCGAACTGTTCAACCGCCCGGACCTGTCCGACGTCTCGACGAGCGATCTCCGGCGGTACTTCGCCCGTCGCGCGCTGATCGATCACGGCGTCAACCCGCGGGCCGTCAAGGCCGCCGGCGGCTGGCGGAGCTTCGAGGCCCTCGAGCCGTACCTCCCCGAACCGACCGACACCAAGATTATCGACGCCTTCGACGCCATGGAACGGCCGTCCGGAACCGGTCGCGACCGCGACGGTCCCATCGTCGGCGACGACAGCGTCATCCGGTTGCTGCTCGCTGCGAGCGACCGGTACGCGCTGTTACGTCTCGACTCGGACGGCTACATCGAGCGCTGGAACCGGAGCGCGGCCGCGATGTTCGGCTACCGAGCCGGCGAAATCGTCGGCACGCACGTTTCGACGTTCTACACCGACGAAGCGGTCGACGAGGGCGTCCCCGAACGGGTGCTCGCGACGGCCTTAGAGGAGTCGGGGTACGAACGCGAAGGGTGGCGCGTCGCCGAGGACGGGTCGCGATTCCGCGCGACCGAGATCATTTCGCCGCTGCGGGACGATCAGGGGCGACACCGCGGCTTCGCTGTCTTCGTCCGCGACGTCTCGCCGGCCCACGAGGAACTCAAGGAACTTCGCGCGCGCAGAGACGAACTCGAGCGCCGATACGACGTCGCTCGATCTCACCGGGCGGTGACGCGTGCGTTGCTGGAGTCGACCGATCACGAGGAGGTAGAGGAAAAGACCTGCGCCGCACTGACCGCCGGCGGCGCCTACGAGTACGCCTGGATCGAGCGGGCGATCCACGCGGACCGGCGGACGGACCGGCGCACCGCCAGCGGGATCGATCCGGACGCGGTCGACCGACTGGTCCCCGAGGCGTGGCGTGACGGCGAGGTCGGGTCGATCGACGTCGATGGGGAGTCGTCCGTCTCGATCGGACGGGGCGTCTCCCTCGCAATCGACGCCGACGGAGAGGACGAGGGCGACGGTGACACCGACGGGTTCGGAGCCCTCGCGCGCATCCCGCTCGCGTACGGCGACACGGTCTACGGCGCCCTCTCGGTCGCGACCGACGCCGACGACGCGTTCGACGACGAGGAGCGACGGTCACTCGAGACGATCGGCAAGCAGGTCGGCTACGCCATCGCGGCGATCCGGCGGCGGAACCTCCTGCTGTCCGATCGGGTCGTCGAACTCGAACTCGAGTGTCGCGACGACGATTCGTTCTTCGTCGACGCCTCGCGACAGCTGGGCTGTCGGTTCGAACTCGACTCGCTCGTCCCCGTCTCGGAGACGATGCAGCTGTACTACCTGCGCCTCGAGGGGGCGTCGCCGGCCGACGTCTTCGATCTCGCCGCGGACGATCCCGGTATCGAAGACTACCGGCTGGTCGAGACCGACGCGGAGGGGTGGCGCGTCGAGTTCGTGGTCGATAGCTCGTGTCCGATCGTCACGCTCACCGAGTACGGCACCACCGTCCTCGAGGCGCGGTTCGTGGGCGGAACCGCGACGATCACGGCCGAATGCGCCGTCGACGCCGATATCCGGACGATCCTGGACGGGCTCCGCGCCGTCTTCCCCGACTCCGAACTGGTCGGCAAACGCGAGACCGAACGGAACGTCCGGACCGCTCGCGAGTTCCGCGAGGGCCTCGAGGACCGGCTGACCGACCGTCAGGAGGCGTCGCTGCGGGCGGCCTACTTCGGCGGCTACTACGACTGGCCCCGGGAGAGCACGGCCGAGGAGATTGCCGACGCGATGGGGATCTCCTCGCCGACGCTGCACAACCACCTGCGGAAGGGCCAGCACGAACTCCTGCGGACCTTCTTCGACGATCCGGCCGACGAGTCTCGCGGGACCGACTGACGGAGATCCTGTCGATCGATCGGATACTAACCCTCTAGATGAACGGCCTGCACGTGACGGGTCCGACGGCGAACGGTGTCCGGTCGGTCCGCGCTCGTTCGTCGCGCGACCGTTCGACCGGGGGGATTCGGGTCGATATAAGCGGCTATATGCTCCTAATACAGTCAATATTCCCTAGCTATCATCCCCCGTGTCGGGTCGATTTTGCACAACTAGATGGCGGCTTTACTATGCCAGTTGTGTTTGGGTGTGGTGTATCATGTCACAGGAGGATGCCAACCTCGAGGCCCGACTCGAGGAACAGGAGACGTTCGAACCCTCCGACTCGTTCGTCGAGCAGGCGAACGTCTCGGATCCGGGGGTATACGAGGAGTTCGAGGAGAACTGGCCGGATTGTTGGGAACGGGCGGCCGATCTGCTCTCGTGGGACGAGGAGTACGACACCGTCCTCGAGGACGGGAACGCACCGTTCTACGAGTGGTTCACCGGTGGCGAGTTGAACGCGTCGTACAACTGCCTCGACCGGCACGTCGAGGAGGGTCGCGGCGACAGCGTGGCCATCGAGTGGGAAGGTGAACTCGGCGAGACGCGGACCTACACCTACAGCGAACTGCTGGACGAGGTCGAGGACTTCGCCGCGACGCTGCGCGATCTGGGCGTCGAGGAGGACGACATCGTCACGCTGTACATGCCGATGGTTCCGGAGCTGCCAATCGCGATGCTGGCCTGCGCCCGCATCGGCGCACCGCACAGCGTCGTCTTCGCCGGCTTCTCGGCGGACGCGCTGGCGACGCGGATGAACTCGGCCGACAGCGAGTACCTCGTCACCTGCGACGGCTACTACCGCCGCGGCGACGCGCTCGATCACCTCTCGAAGACCAACGAGGGCCTCGAGGGCGTCGAACACGAGGTCTCCGACGTCGTCGTCGTCGACCGACTCGGCGAGGATCTCGACCACGACCTCGCGGACAACCAGCACGACTACGACGAGCTCGTCGCCGACCACGAGGGGTCGTCGGTCGAGCCCGTCACCCGCGACGCCGAGGACATGTTGTTCCTGATGTACACCTCGGGGACGACGGGTCAGCCCAAGGGCGTCAAGCACACCACCGGCGGCTACCTCGCCTACACGGCCTGGACGAGCCACGCCGTACTGGACATCGAGGCCGACGACACCTACTGGTGCTCGGCGGACATCGGCTGGATCACCGGCCACTCCTACATCGTCTAC
>NZ_AOIS01000009.1 GCF_000337495.1 Haloterrigena salina JCM 13891 | reverse complement strand
ACAGCCTTGATCACTCATTTTCTTCATCTAATCGTTCCTCATCGGATCTAGCGAAGGCAATTATTGCTAACGAGGATCCTAGCACTGAGCCTACCGCTCCAGGCGGCCCAGCGACCATGAATGCAGCCGTGTTCAAAAATTGAGCCCCTATATACAATAGTAATCCATTATCTATTTTCTCGCTATGATATTGTAAAGACCGATATGTCCTATGGAAGGATAAACGGAGTTGGAC
>NZ_AOIS01000008.1 GCF_000337495.1 Haloterrigena salina JCM 13891 | reverse complement strand
CATATAAGCCGTGTTTTCCCTGGTTTTTACCTGTTTGAAATGACGCCCACGCCGGGGCAGTGACAGGGGGTGTGGTGCTTTCCAGAACCCCGCTAGGATTTTTATCGAATAAAGACCTGATATGGGGCGTGAATTGTAATAAATCCGTATGGAAGGCATCCAAACCAATTACTACGATCCTGCTCATCAATAGAGTAGGCAACACACAGCCATATATAAGTTTATAGTCCCCCCGGTATTTATATCAAGCAAGCTGCTTAATGTCTCTACGAAGGGAACTATTAGGGAGGTTTCAATTTGAGCTAGTTGCTCGGATTGTTGGATCGATTTCGGGCGCTCTACTAACGGTTGGTTTAGCAC
>NZ_AOIS01000007.1 GCF_000337495.1 Haloterrigena salina JCM 13891 | reverse complement strand
GTCACGCCGTCGGCGCGGTCGTCCTCGTCGTCCAGCAACTCGATCGATCTGGCAGGCCTGTAGGTCGACGCCGCACTCGCGAGCATGTTCACGGACCGGGTACTGAGAGCTGCACGTCGGTTGTCGAACCGCACCGGACGGATACGGACTAACAGTTATCGTCGACAGATCTACTGTACCCTCAGATAGTTGAGTAAACTATTGTAAGATACGTTATACCAACTAGCAACGAGTGAGCAGAGAATTATTTATTGTCTCAGGTTGATAGATGACAATCGGTAATTGTTTATTTTTGTTCTGGACGACGCATAGAGGCGTAATCTTGGTGTACTACTGTACACGGATCGAGAGAGGAAGAAGCATCGAGATAACCCATTGTACTTGTTGTAACTCTCTTCGCGGTGTGATTAGAATCACTCCGTTCCAGCAAACGTAGCGTAGACGCTTTGTAACCCGGGTTTCAGTCGTCCATTTCGCCTCTGGTAATCAAGACCCCACACCATATATTTACGCAAACTTATTGTAAATTTCCATATTTTCATACCATATACGATATCGGGGCCAGCGCCCTCCGAATATCCGAGCGCGGTTACGATCGGAAATAGCTAGTACATCATTGAATATATTTCTGGAAATACGCGCTCTGAGAAATGCGAAATGTCGAATGTGAACGAGCGTCCTCACTTATTCTGGCAGCTATTCTTGCAGTGCTTTAGATATGACAAAACAGAACGCGAGGAGGCACGGCTACCGTGTGTCTGGGCCGCGCTGGCGCTCAGTTGGTCACGATGGTACTGTGGATAGTGGGGGGGCATAAATGGGAGAGACGAGCAAACGGAAGGCGCTCGCTCGTCGCGGGAAAGTCAGTGGCGGATCGGTCGCAGTGATCGTTCCGACGTTCAACGAACGGGAGAACATCAAAACCACCCTCGATCGCTGCTTACGCGTGTTGGAGACGACCGAATACGCGTACGAGCTCATCGTCGTGGATGACGACTCGCCCGATCGGACCTGGGAGTTCGTGGAAACAGCGTACGCCGATGATGATCGCGTCCGAGTCCTCAGGCGGACGGAGAATAGAGGGCTAGCACTGTCGATTGTCGCAGGGCTTCGCGCCGCCTCGACGGCGTACTGCGCCGTGATTGACGCTGATTTACAACACCCGCCTGAAAAAATACCGGACCTGCTTGCGGCACTCGACGCCGGCGCCGATATTTCGATCGGCAGTCGACATATTGAGGACGGTGAAATCGAGAACTGGTCTCGGTTTCGCATAACCGTAAGTAAGGGTGCAACGGCGCTGACAAAGCGGTTTTTGCCGACAGCCCGGAGAATCTCCGATCCGATGTCGGGGATGTTTGCCGTTCGCCGTTCGGTTATCGGTAATGTTGATCTACAGCCACAAGGCTATAAAATATTATTGGAGATAATATCCAAGGGCGACGTCGAGGAAGTAACTGAAGTCCCGTACACGTTCCGCGAGCGAACTGCGGGCGAATCGAAGCTATCTGCCGATCAGTACCAAGAATTCGTCGAACACTTGTTAGAGCTGTCAGTCGGTGAATATGCGAACAGAATCAGCGAAAATCCGCGCCGAGTGGTTCGCATGCTCGAGTTCTTCGCCGTCGGCGCGGTCGGTGTACTCGTCAATATCATCGTATTCCTGTTTCTGATGAGGAGCGGAGCCCACTACTTGGTGAGCGGCAGTTTCGCTTTTCTCGCAGCAGTGCAGTGGAATTTCGTCGGTAACTGGGCGATCACGTTCGATCGGCCATCGGATGCGCTAACGAAGCGCTACGTCGCGTTCCATGCCGTTTGTCTGGTCGGGCTCATCGTCTACGAAATCGTCCTCTCGCTGCTGCTGTTCGTGCCGGCGCTACCCGTTCTGCTCGCTAACGTCGGAGCGATCGGCGCCTCGTCGGTGTGGAACTTCGTCGGTGCGGATACGACGGCGTTCGCCGAGAACATCGAAAACGTCGAGATCAGGATCGGGCCGGTAAGCTACACGCAGGGGGCTACCGATTTCGAGGGGGGAAGCGACTGATGAACCTGTTTCCATCGCTGGGAACGGCGACCGGAGAGCTAGCGGTCGGCGTCGGGCTAACGATCGTACTGACGAGCGTTACCCTGGCCGCTATCCGATTGAAGTCGGCGAAGGTTCACGGGCGGTGTAACCTCATCGTAGTCGGAGCCCTACTCTTCATCGCTCTGTTCGCCGTTGTCGGTCGGCGATAC
>NZ_AOIS01000006.1 GCF_000337495.1 Haloterrigena salina JCM 13891 | reverse complement strand
GCGACAGTCCACGTCGTTCCGAATTCGTTCGACTGTGAAGCGACCAGAAAGGGGCGGGCGCTGGAATGGGCGCGCCGAAACGTCCCCTGCGAAAAGGAGTACGTACTCTTCGTCGACGAAGACAGCATTATATCCGATATTCCGCCGATACCTGACGCCGACGTCGTCCAGTTCAGCGAGTGTCCGACGCGAACCGAGTCGTTGTTCACGTATCTGGCCGAACTGTTCCGAATGGGATTCCAGATCGAACAGCGCGCCTTCTCGAGCATGTCGATCCCACTCTACGCGTGGGGTGGCGGATTAGCGATCAGACGCGACCTCGAAGATCGGATCACGTGGGATCACGAAACGATAATCGAGGACACTGTGTTCGTCTGGAAGGCCGCTCAGAACGGCGACTTCGAGTTCGAAGCGGTCCCGACGAAGTTCTACAACCAGGCGCCGCCGACGATTTCGGCGATGATTCAACAGCGACGCCGATGGATCAGCGGTGCGATAGCTGACCTTCAGCTCCTCCCACGGCGATACCGGTATCTGTTCAGGGTCAGAAATATCGGCTGGAGTCTCTCCCCGATCGCGATCGTATTCGCACTCGTCGCTTTTACGCAGGGCGAAGTGCTATTTAATTCGCACTTCCTGCGACTCTCCGTACTGCTTACGGTCTTTCTCTACACGTGGTCGATCCTCGGCGTCTGGTACGCAGACGAGTCCCTTAGTACGGGAATCTCGTTGCTCCTCTTGACCCCACTCATCTCGATACTCCACTCGATAGGGGCGCTCGTCGGATTCGCGTTCGAAACCAGCGAATTCGAGACGACGAAAAAGATTAACCCGAGCGACACACCGTCGGTATCGGTATCACAGGAACACGATGACTAGAAGGGAAACAGGCTCGCTCGCGGTGCTTTTCGTCCTCGCCATCGTAATCGGCGCGCATCGACTTGCGACCACGCACGAACCGGGCGGCGAGAATCCGGACGGACCCGATAGCGACTGGTCGCTCGTCGTCGACGAACAGTGGGATGCGTTCGACGAGAGCCGGTGGGCGGTCGGCTTTATCGATCCTGAGGAACGGATCCCCGATGACGATGCCTCGATCAGTGACGGTAACGTTGTCCTCAGAGACGGACGGTGTGTCCTCCGAATCGAATCTGACGGAACGGGACAGGACGGATGCTGTCAAGTAGTTAGTGATTCGTCAGTCGGTAGTAAAGACTGGAACCCCGACGAAGGGATTCGGATCGATCGCGACCCGACCGAGACGTTCAACACGTACGGCCGTGCGTGGTTCGAAGAACTCGTCGAAACGAAGCGCTCGCCGGCTGTACTGTTCGAAATCTCGAGCGAAGAGAGCGATCGACCGTTCGGGATGAGATTCTCCAACCACGGTAATCGAATCGGTGAGTCGGACCTGGAACGGGCGTGGGTCGAAGAAGTGGTGATCGACCGGGTACGCGTCTGGGAGGTCGACCAGACGGCGGACGCCGTCGGGTCCGTCGATGAAATCGTCTTCGGCGAATACAACACCTGTACACTGTCATGAGAGAAATTACCAAACTGACGGAACGAAAATACGGTTCGATTCTCTGCATCCTTATCGTCGGTGCTGCCCTTCGGCTCTATCGACTCACCGATCGGAGCCTCTGGATCGACGAGATTTACTCGATCAGCATTCGCGGCACCGAACCGGCCAGCGAGATATTTCTGTCGTCGACGCTCGACTCCCATCCACCCCTTCACTACGTGGTACTTCACTACTGGATGGAAGTGTTCGGCAATTCCGTGGTGGCAACTCGAATCCAAGCGGTGATTATCGGTATGGCCGGTATTCTCTCCCTCTACCTGCTCGGCGCGGAACTCTTCGATTCTCGAGTCGGCCTGATCGCCGCGTCCCTGCTTGCAGTATCGCCGATGCACGTCAACGCATCTCGGACTGTACGCATGTACGGGCTCTTATCTCTCCTTGCAATACTGTCAACGTACTTTTTCGTGCTGACTGCCCGGAATTACTCCTACCGAAGTGTCGGCGGGTATGCGATCTCGACGATTCTGCTCCTGTGGACACATCCCTATGCGGTGTTCGTCGTCGTCGCACACAACGTCTACGTCGTCACTGTCTTCGTTTCGAACGGAGAGCCCCGTCGACTGTCTTTCTCGTGGCCTCGGTGGAGCATGTCCCAGGTGTTGATAGCTCTATGGGCCTTCCCCGGAGTCGCGAGAATGCTTGAGCTCGCGGTCGGACTCTCGACGGGAGCGACCGGCGGGTTGGTCAGTTGGATGCCGGATGCGAACCGGTATCACCTGATAGAGACGCTACTATATTACGCCGGTCTGCCTAGTTATTACCCGTACATCGTCGACGCAACTGGTATCAGACTCGTGGCGGTGATCGTGGCGCTCGTCGCTATCGTCTGTATCGGTGTCGCCTTCGGAGAATACGGCAGACAGGGAAGCAATCGGAGTTGGAGCTCCGGACAAGTCGACGGCCTCTATCTCCTCTCGCTACTCGTGGGGTCGGCGATAGTGCTTCCGTTCGTTATTTCGAAGATTCTCCGACCGGTCTACCACATCAACTCGACGATCGTGGGGGTGTTCGCGTTCTTCCTCATCGTTGCACTAGGAGCGTCGAAATTACCGACGGGATCCGTTCGAACGCTCTGTGTAGTCGTTCTCATCGGTGGTTTGTTCGTATCGAGCGGGTTCTATCTCTCGGCGAGTTCGATCGAACCCTGGAACGACGCGGCGACGCACGTCGAATCCGACGCGACAGAAGGCGACCTCGTCGTTTTCAACCCGCAGTGGATCGACACCTCCTACACGTATTACGCTGGCGGGACCAAGTACGAGACGACCGGAATCTCCGAAAACTTCTCGCCGCGAGAGGCCGACGAGCTCCGAACGCAAGTCGAGGACCGCGATCGAGTCTGGGTCGTGAGTCGGTTCACGCCGAACCTCGATCGCGTGACTGAAACGGTCGGAGAGTCACACACGGTACAATCCTACGACCAATACGGTGAGCTTCGCGTCTATCTCTTTGTCGAAACGGGTTCTGACGACACGGAAGCCGATGACACGAGCGATTGACAGCCAATCTCCACCGCGTAGAGGAATACTGATGCAAGTGGTTGACTCGTCGACTACTCGATGAGTCTTACTTCGTCGATGTAGGCACCCCCCTTCTCGATTTCGAAGTGGACGATATCCCCGTTGTACGTCGAATCGAGGACGCTCACTTCACCGGTGGTTTCGCCATCGACGACGATCGAAATCTGGCCGTCCCGAAGCTCGATTTCGGCAGTGTATAGCTCTCCGACGGTACCGTTCTGATACGCTCCGTCACCGCCCAGCCACTGCCAGCCGTCGGTGTTGAGAACGGAAATCCCGTCTCGAGAGATGTCCAGTCGGTAACTGTTGTCGGCGTCTGTCGTCGAGTCGCCGAACGCGCAGTTCAACTGCTGGTCCGTCGAACTATCGAACGCGAAGTCGAACTGGAGGGTGGTTCCGCGGGCGAACCTGGGAGAGCCGTTCCACGTGAGCCGGCTCCATTTATCGGTAACGGTCGCCGAGTGAGATCCGTGTCCGCTGACGTCGGTGGTCGTCTCCCAGCTCCCGGTCGAGTGCCAGCCATCGGCGAACGCGCCACCGTCGAAGTCGTCGAGAACGGTAGTCTCTGTCTGTCCGGTCGAATCGTCGGTTTGGGACTCACCAGCGAACTCCCACACGCGAACCCAGTCGATCACCATCTCCGCTTCCCAGGCGGTATCGAGGTCCGCATCGCCGAGTCTGTTCACGTGGTTCGAAAACATCATGAAGAACGGACAAGCGTCCTGGTGGCTCAACGTCTCGAGCATCTCTGCAGGCGATTCGCGCGTAACGACGTGGGTACCGTTGAAGTACCACTCGACGCGGTCTTCGAACCACGCACAGCCGTACGTGTTGAACGTCTCGGTCAGATCCGTCCCCGTGTTCATCGAGTACGGATTCTGTTCGTGGTTATCCATATCACCTGGGACGCCGGTGGAGGTCCAGTGGGCGTTCGCGTGGAGGGTCTGGCGTTCCAGCGCTTCGTCGTTCCCGAACTGGAAGAGCTCGACGAAGTCGATCTCGGGCGGCCAGGTGTGACTGTTCGACATCGACCAGAACGCGGGAAGGACGCCGGTGCGGCCGGGCATTTTCATCCGCGCCTCGACATACTGGCCCGGTTTCGGATCGATCGTAAACCCTTCGTTCGGGTTCCACTCGTTATCGTCGTCGGCCGTATTGAGCACGCCCTGGTAAACGCCGTCTTTCCCCGTCCCATCCGACGAAACCAGTAGTTTGCACCGATTGTTTTCGACGATGACGTGATCTTCCCGAACCGTCGCATCGTCGCTGACTGCGGTCAATCCCGACCCGCCGAACCCGATCCCCCAAATGTCTCGATTGAATGTATCCCACTGCTCGTCCAGGGTGAGCGTCCATTCACCGTCCGGGCCGCTCGGATTTTCGCTGGTGGTCACGTCGGTCTCGGTATCGTCTGTCGTTTTGTCCTTCCCCCCTCGCTCCCGTCCGGGCGGATCCTCACGCTTCGCCGAAACGCAGCCTGATCCCACTAACGCGGTTGGTACTAAAGAGCATTTTCGAAGGAGACGTCGTCGAGAGTCTTTCATTCTGTACGGAACTCTATGAAGTTCCGACGGGGATACAGTCCCCTATTCATATAGTTCTCCTGTATATACCAATCCTCACCGATATTACATAATTTCCTATTTATAGTGGAATTCCTGGGAGCAGAAACGGCATTCAGTAGTCGTGAAAGCCAGTTCCAGATTCGCAGTATTGGCCGGAAAGACGGCTGAAAACGCGGTCGGAATACTGATCGGAACAAGCGAAGTTCGCCATCGGACTTGATTCGTCAACTCGAGACGAGACGGCCGCCACTTCGAGGCACGAACGGAGTACCACGTGACGAGTAAACGAGCGAGGCGTGTCCAGTCGTTTGATTCAATTACCCGGGCGATCGCCGGCGGATCGATCACTCGTCGGACGGTCGGCTCGTCGGCCTCGTCCGAGCGACTCGAGTATCCGTCTTCGAAAACTGTGGCACGGCGTCACCGTCGACGGAAGCGACGTCATGACCGGTCAGGGAGCAGAGCGCGATTCCGAATTCGCGATCAGTGTACTTGAGAACCGGAGCACCGTCGCAACCTGCGCACTCGAGAAAAGGTGATCGATTCGGACGGCCAGCAGTCAGTTACCCCGCCCGAAGCCGGAACGGCACTCACTCAGCCGGTGGAACGAGTCGGTGGATCTCGCCGGTGGTTCCTTCGATCGCGCTCGTTTTCGTCGTCAGCACGTACACCTCTCCGTTCAGGTCCTGGCCGAACGCCGAGACGTACCGAGATAGCTCGCCGGATCCGTCTCCCGTTTCGATCTCGAGTTCGTGGAGCTGTCGGAGCGACCGCTGCTGATTGTACTGATGGGTTCGCTGAACGTCTTCGGACGGCCGAGCGATGAATACCGATCCGAGGGGGTCGCCGTGGGGATCCGCACTCCAATCACCGAAGAGATAGGCGCCGTCTAGGTCCGACATCGCATCGCCGCGGTAGACGTAGCCGCCGATGATCCCGCTTCCGAGTTGGACGTCGTCGTGCCAGTGTGGGTATTCGATAACGGGATCGAGTAGTGGTTCCCCGTTTCGGACCGATGCGGGCGTCTCGTCGGGACAATTTTCGTCGTCGGATGACTCGCTGTCGAAACAGTGTGTCCCCTCTTTTACGTTCCAGCCGTAGTTTCCCCCCTTCTCGACGCGGTTAACCGACTCATAGTTGCTCTCCCCGACGTCGGCGACGTACAGTTCGTCGCCGTCGAACGACATTCCCCACGGGTTTCGGAACCCCCACGCGTAATACTCCGGGCGCCCGGCGTCCCGCATCCCGTCCTCGAGGAACGGGTTGTCAGCGGGGATGCCGTACGGGTCGGTTTCGGCATCGACGTCGATTCGAAGCACGCCCCCGAACAGATTGTCCGTCGTGATTTGAGCGGTTCCGCCGGGGGCGTTCTCGTACCAGTCGTCGGGCTGGTCGGTGTACGGTTTACCGCCGTCACCAGTCGAAACGTAGAGGTAGTCGTCGGGACCGAATACGACGTTACCCGAGTTGTGAATGGACGCCGGTTGGGGAATTGCCAGGATGACTCGCTCCGATGTCGGATCGCCATGACGTCCGTCAGCAGTCGTCTGAAACTCGGAGAGTATCTCGATGTGAGCGAATTGATCGCTTTCGGGAGGCGTACTATATCGGAGATAAAACCGACCGTTGTCCCCGAAACTCGGGTGTAACTCCATTCCCAGTAACCCGCGCTCGTCGTACCCCCCGAGCGAGTCGAATCCGAGGTCGACGATCCGATCGCTGATGTCTAAGAACGGGTCGTTCCGTGTACTCCCGTCTTGGATTACATGTACTGTTCCTACCTGATCGGTAACGAAGTACTTCCCGTCGTCAGCAGCGACGAAGTCGGTGGGATACGTCAATCCCTGCGCGATGGTGTCGAGCGCGACGCTCGGGCCCGATGGGATGAGACTATTCATCGAATCGTTTCCCTCGAAACAGCCGGCAGACCCGACCATCAAAACGCTGACGCCCAGAGTCGTGACGAACTGACGTCGGTTACTCGAGAACTGCGAACACATGCCCCCACATAGCCCTATGTGGGAATAAATGCCCCTGACGGTGTTGGCGATAAAATCCAATTATTGGTGTCGTCCACCTTTCAGATACAGATAAAGTATCGATATGAAATAACTTCCGGGCCACGATTTACCACTGGGACCGGTATCGGGAGACAGTTACCACCCAAAGGCGGGTTGCATATCGGAACAATACGAACGATTAGTGGTCGCACTGCCGAGGGATATAGCGCCTCGATGAACGAGTACTCGGACCGGAGAATCGACAATAGAATCCGATCGCTGACGGTACCGAACCCCAATCGATGACGCGGCGCCACCACAACGATACGAATGGATGCTGATAGCCAATTAGGAGTGTGGCTCCGGAAGCTCGGTGTGCGCCTGACGACGATGAACCAGACGGCTGTTGTCTCGCTGGCCTTTCTGGTCGTCACGGTACTGTTGACGTGGCCGATCCTGTTGCAGCCGGGGCAGATCTATCTCACCGCGCCGGCCGAATACGAAATCGTTCAGTCCTCAGACTACTGGTACGTCGGTCATACAGAACAACAGCGAGAGGATCTCATCCTGGACCATCACGTTCACATGGGCGCGGTTGAGGAGGCTGCCGAACGGTTACGAAACGGGCGTATCCCGTACGAAGTGGACCCGGACTACGCACTGCCCCCCAGCTACGTCTTCCTCGGTGGGATTGTACTGCTCCTCAGTCCGCTTTCGACTATCGTCGTCCACAATTCGTTCTTCGTCGTCGCAGTGTTTCTGGCCGGCGTCTTTACGTTCCTGTTCGTCTACGAAGTGCTGCAGGACCGAGAAGTCGCCTTCCTCGCCGGTGTCCTGTATATGTCCTCGTTCTACGTGTTCGGTACGTACATGCTAGGACATACGAACCAGTGGCAAATCCAGTGGATTCCACTGATCTTGTTCGCCGTCGAACGGCTTCGGACTCGGACGGGTGGACGGACGATCGCACTTCTGGCTGGTGCATTCGGGCTGCAGGTTCTCTCGTCCGAACAGTACACAGTCTATTTGAGTTTCGTCCTTCCGTTGTATCTCGCCGTTCGATCCCTCTGTGGAGCGCGCCGATTCCGCCGTCGGTCGTTCGCGAAAGGGTTCGCGGCGGCGCTGATCGGTGGGGTGATCCTGTCGTCGCCGTATCTCGTCGCCAGAGGGAGGGTGGCAACGAGCGGTGCGACGACGACGTATTCGATAGCAACAAACGCGTTCTGGGGAAACGTCGTCGAGTTGTGGAACCTTCCCGGCGTCTTCTTCGCCGCCGACGCGCCGCTCCAGTTTCTCTTCCGACTCGTGTTGCTCTTTCTCGGGACGGTCGCGTTCGTGACGACGACGTCACGTCGGCAACGGCAACTACTGCCGTTCGTCGTCCTGTTCGGTGTCGGCCTGATTATGGCGTGGGGCCCATTCTCGGATTGGGCACCGTACGCGATACTGTATCGACACTACCCGCTCCTCGAGTACTTCCGCACCCCCTATCGGATGCTCCCGTTCGCGCTTCTGGGAACGAGTACGCTATCAGCGGCGACGCTCCTCGCTGTGACCGAATCGGGCGATACGTGGACAGGCCGTGGAGTGTTCATCACCGCCGTCCTCATTTCAATCCAACTAGTTCTCGTCCATTATTCGCTTCAGTTCACCGCGTACTCGATCTGACGATGGACGGCCTGACTCCGACAGCGAACGGGATGGGTGATGCAGTCCGCTGGCGACTCACCCCAAATCGTGCCGCCACGTCGTCGACCAATTTGGTCACGGAACGTCGGCTGGGTGATCAGCCCTCGTCACTGCCCGACACCTCACTGAGAAACGGCGGGGAGACTACACCCGATCCTCCGCGAGGTGGTGTAAGTCCGCGCTCTGGGATTCCTGCAGTTCTCCACTTCGCTCGACTCGAACCTCTTTGGCCGGCCGGGGATCGTAACGACGAGAACGGTTCTTCCGGACCGGTCAGCGGTCTCGACTTGTGAGCGGTGATCTGACGGTCACGCGGTCCCGTGCTGCGACGGTCGTCGACGGTGACCGATCAATCGAGGCGGTCGGTCGCGATCTCGGCGCCCTCGACGAGCGCCTCGAGTTTCGCCCACGCGATTTCGGGGTCGACCATACCGAGGCCGGCCTGCGTGCCGAACCCGCAGTCGGGCGCGGCGACGATCGGCGTCGGCTCGTCGACTGCATCGGCCACGCGCTCGAGACGGTCCGCGATCGTCTCCGGGTGGTCGATGATGTTCGTCTTCACGTCGACGACGCCGGGCAGCAGCGTCCACCCGTCGGGGAGCGGCTGTTCGGCGAACGCGCGGTACTCGTGTTGGTGTCGGGGGTTGGCCTGTTCGACGCTCAGCCCCGTGATGTCGGCCTCGTAGATCTCCGGCAGGAGGTCGACGAGATCCGCGTCGAGGTGGTGGGGACCCTCGTAGCTCCCCCAGCAGGTGTGGAGGCGAACCTGCTCTTCGGGGATCCCCGCCAGCGCCTCGTTGAGCGCCTCGACGTGGAGGCGCGTGGCCTCTCGAATCTCCTCGAGGGGTTCGTCCGCGTAGGCCGCCGTCTGGCCGATGGTGAGGAGTTCGGGGGCGTCGATCTGGAGGGTCATCCCGGTCTCAGCGACGAGCTCGTACTCTTCGGCCATCGCGTCCGCGACGGCGAAGAGGAACTCCTCGTAGGAGTCGTAATGGTCGTCGACGTGCGTGGTCGCGACGATGCTTGGCGACGCCGAGGTGACGAACGTCCCCTCGAAGTCGGTGTCGACGGCCTCGAGCGCGTTCCGGAATCCCTCGAGTTCGGCTTCGGCCTCCTCGTAGCCGGTGTACTCGACGGGACCGGAGACGACGGGCTGCATCGAGAGGTCGATGACGTCCGTCTGGAACGTCTCCTCGGCGTAGTCGGGGAACTCCTGGAGGTCGGCCCAGAGCTCCTGCTCGCGCTCGCCCCCGATCCCGCTCAGTCGGTCCGCGACGTACCAGTTGAACGAGACTCGGGGCTGTTCGCCGTTGTTGACGATGTCGAGTCCGGCCTCGGCCTGTCGCTCGAGGACGTCTGTCGTGGCATCCGCGACGGTTTCGTTCCACTCGTCTTCGTCGACGGCGTCGCCGTCCTGGCGCGCCGTGAGCAGGTCGAGTAGCTCCGGCGGTCGCGGCAGGCTCCCGATGTGCGTCGTGCAAATTCGGTCTTCCGTAGTCGTCATTGGGTACTCCTGTGAGTAATAGTTCTAGTATATAATATAACTGGTGGTACTTACTCGGCTGACGGCACCCGCGGCGGTCAGAGCGAGTCGCCGACGGTCGAAACGAGGAGCGCGACGACGAGACAACGGTTGTGACCACTACCTGTGACGGCCCACCCGCTCCGGGAACACCGACCAAAGCACCAGCAGTTCCGGTTCCGACGGAACACTCCTCCAGTTGGTGAACAGCGTTTCGGTTCGGTTTACGCGTCGGCGCGAGTCGGACGAGACAGCGGTAATTCGAGGTCAATCCCAACGCGAAGAGCGCGATCGGCCACCGATCGCTGCGGGCCGAGCCGTCCGAATTCCGGGCGGACAGTGATAGATCACTCCGCGATCGGCGTCACGGGTCTCGCCCGGCCGCTCGCATGTACTCGTCGAGCGTCTCTGCCAGCGTCTCCGCGAAGTCCTCGTCGTTGATATCGGTCTCCACCTCGAGCAGTTCGACGTCCTCGTCGAGCGACGACCGGAGCGCGTCGAATAACGCTTCGTCGGCCTCGGGGTCGTGGAAGTCCTCCCCCGCGATGTCGATCGCCGAGACGCCCTCGAGGGAGAGGACGAGCGCGGTGGGTCCGGTCGCGTCGTTGAGCTTCTCGGCGATGATTGCTCCGAGTTCGGCGTTTTCCTCTGGCGTCGTCCGCATGAGCGTCACCTGCGGGTTGTGAACGTGGAACTGACGCCCCTCGAACTCTTCGGGGACCGAATCGCGAGGGCCGAAGTTGACCATGTCGAGCGCACCCGTCGAGACGACCTGCGGGATGCCCGCGTCTCCGGCCGCCTCGAGTCGGTCCGGGCCGGCGCTCAGAACGCCGCCGACCAGTTCGTCGGCCCACTCGGTCGTCGTGACGTCGAGCACGCCGTCGACGACGCCCTCCTCGACGAGCGACTCCATCGCGCGCCCGCCGGTCCCGGTGGCGTGGAAGACGATTACCTCGTAGCCCAGCTCCTCGAGTCGCTCGCGGGCCGCCTGCACACAGGGTGTCGTGACGCCAAACATCGTCACGGCGATCGTGGGTCGCTCGTCTGTATCGACGTCGGGATCGTTCGTCACCATCCCCACCATCGCCAGGGCGGCGTTGGAGATGATCCGCCGCGAGAGTTGGTTCACCCCCTCGATATCCGCGACCGAGTACATCATCGTAACGTCTCGGGCTCCGACGTAGGGCTCCGTGTCGCCCGACGCCATCGTCGAAACCATAACCTTCGGCACGCCGACGGGCAGCGCTCGCATGGCCGCCGTCGCGATCGAGGTGTTACCCGACCCGCCCAATCCGAGGATGCCGTCGACAACGCCCTCATCGTGGAGCCGACGGGCGATCTCGGCCGCGCCCTCCCCCATCGCCTCCATCGCCTCGCCGCGGTCGGCCTCCTCGCGGAGGTGCTCGAGGGTCGTCCCCGCCGCGTCGGCGACCTCGCTCGCGGTCGTCTCCGGGTCGACCTCCGGACCCGGTTCGCCCATCACGCCCGCGTCGACGACGTGGACGCCGATGCCCTGGTCCTCGAGGACATCTCTGGCGAAGCCGATCTCCTCCGCTTTCGTGTCCAGCGTCCCGATGATGACGACGCTCATGGGTCGGAGTCGGTCGAGGTGGCGGTTTCCGCCGTCGGCAGTTCGCCGGCGGGGACGACCTCGCACTCCGGCAGCTCCCGCAGTTCGGCTTCCGGGCCCGGCGGTGCGTAGACCGCGAGGAGCAGCAGCGGCTCCCAGCCGGTGTTCACCGTCCCGTGTTCGACGCCCTCCGGAACGAACACCAGTTCGCCGGCCGCGATCTCGCGGGCCTCCTCGCCGACCTCCTGTTTCCCCTCCCCGCGCAGGACGTAGAGGATCTCGTCGCTCTCGGGGTGGGTGTGGCGCTCGTGGCCCTTTCCCGGCTCGAGTTTCACGACGCCCGCGCTGAAGCGCTCGCCGCCGGTGACCTCGGGGGTGTGCAGCCACTTGAGGACGCCCCAGTCGAACGCCAGGCTCTCGACGTCGTCCGGTTCGACGAAGTGCGTCTCGGTCATGGTCGGAACTCCATCGATTTGAACTCGCGGGCCTGGTTCTCGATGGCCTCCTCGGTCGGCAGCCGCTCGAGGCTGGACGCGCCGAAGAAGCCGACGACGCCCTCCGTCTCGTTCAGGACGTACTCGGCGTCGTCCGGCCAGGCGATCGGCCCGCCGTGGCAGATGACGAGCACGTCGTCGTTGACCGCCTTGGCGGCGTCGTGGTGAGCCTGTACCCGTTCGGCCGCCGCGTCGAGATCGAGCGCCGTTTCGGCGCCGATGTCGCCCGACGTCGTCAGCCCCATGTGCGAGACGATCACGTCCGCGCCGGCCTCGGTCATCTCGCGGGCCTGCTCCTCGGTGAAGACGTACGGGCAGGTGAGCATGTCTTGCTCGGCGGCCTCCCGGATCATCTCGACTTCCTCGTCGTAGCCCATCCCCGTCTCCTCTAAGTTCCGGCGGAACTGGCTGTCCTCGTCGATGAGGCCGACGGTCGGGAAGTTCTGGACGCCCGAGAACCCGCGGCGCTTGAGATCCTCGATGAAGACGTCCATCTGCCGGAACGGGTCCGTTCCGTTGACCCCCGCCAGCACGGGCGTGTCTTCTACGACCGGCAGCACCTGCCGGCCCATGTCGACCACGATCTCGTTGGCGTCGCCGTACGGCAGCAGGCCCGCCAGCGAGCCGCGGCCGTTCATCCGGTACCGGCCGGAGTTGTAGATGATCAGCAGGTCGACCCCGCCGCGCTCGGCGAACTTCGCCGACATCCCCGTCCCCGCTCCGGCGCCGATGATCGGCTCGTCGTTCGATACCGTCTCCTCGAGTCGTCGGACCGCTTCCTCGCGCGTAAACTCCATGACAACCGTTGTCGACCACATGACAGCTCTTTAAGCTTTCCTCAAGTGGGAAAATCAGTAGGCGGTCGGCAGACGAATCGAAGACCGCTGCGACGCAAGCTGTTCGCGTTCGGAGCGAGAGGGTGTGTAGTCCGTCGGCCTGATACGCCCGGGCGGATCGATCGTCGTGACGGATTCATCGGCAATGGTGGCCGTTTTCTACGAGTCCACGGCGCTGCTCTACTACCGATCCGAGAGATATGGACGGCTGAATTTGTTCGCTAGAACTTTGTCCGGCAATCTCCTCGGCTTCCCACTGAGAACAATATTCACGGACGGGGCGGCGTCGTAGACGGCTTCAAATACGGGCGAGAAGGACAGCAGTTTATATAGGCAAACCCTGGTTTCGCTCATGTCCTCGACAGTCGGTCTATTGTGGCAGCGGTATCGGTCGGTATCGTTGATCTATCGCATCGCACTCGCGTTCGTTCTCGGATCTGTCGCGGGGATCGTTTTCGGTGAACGGATGACGATCGTCGAACCGCTCGGAGACCTTTTCCTCCGGTTACTCAATATGCTGGTGATCCCGATCATCGTTTTCACGCTGCTGACTGGGATTCGCCAGCTATCGCCAGCCAGACTCAGTCGGATCGGTGGTGCGACCGTCGGCCTCTATGCGGTAACGACCACCATCGCGGGCGCCATCGGACTCGGCGTCGCGAACATTCTTCAACCCGGTCGCGGCGTTGAGTTTACCGGCGGTGAAGCCGAGTCCCAAGCGCCCCCCTCGCTCACCGAAGTCGTACTCGGTATCGTCCCGAGCAATCCCGTCACCGCGATGGCCGAGGGGAACCTGCTCGCGACCGTCTTCTTCGTGATCGTCTTCGGTATTGCACTCACCTACGTCCGCGCTCAACAGGATGAGCTCGCAAATCGCGTCGACTCAGTGTTCGAGGCGTTCGAAATCGGCGCCGAGGCAATGTTCGTTGTCGTTCGTGGTGTCCTCGAGTACGGCGTGATCGGCGTGTTCGCGCTCATGGCGTCCGGGATCGGCACCGAGGGTATCGGCGTGTTCTCGTCACTCGGCGAACTCGTACTCGCGGTCGCGATCGCCGTCGTCGTGCACATCGGGTTTACGTACCTGCTCTTCCTCATGGGTGTGGTCGCGAACGTCTCCCCGCTCGCGTTCCTCGTCGGCGCGAAGGACGCGATGGTAACTGCCTTCGCCACCCGCTCGTCAAGCGGGACGCTACCAGTGACCATGACCAACGCCGAAGAGGACCTGCGCATCAAGGAGCACGTCTACTCGTTCGCGCTCCCGGTCGGTGCCACGGCGAATATGGACGGCGCCGCCATCAGGCAAGCGATTACCGTCGTATTCGCTGCGAACATGGTCGGACAACCACTCGTGCTCTCCGAGCAAGTGCTCGTCCTGATCGTCGCCGTACTCATCAGCATCGGCACTGCCGGCGTCCCCGGAGCGGGGATCGTCATGCTCACCGTGGTACTCAATCAAGTCGGTCTTCCGCTTGCGGTGGTTGGGTTCGTCGCCGGTGTCGATCCGATCCTCGGCCGCATCGCAACGATGAACAATGTCACCGGCGATCTCGCGGTCGCGACTGTCGTCGGCAAGTGGAACGATGCGATCGATTTCGATAGCGGTGTCTGGACGAAGATACCGTCCGACGGTAGCACTGTCATCCCCGGCGACGACTAACGCAGCGAGACACGGGACCTGGTACGGGCCCGACCCCGGCAACTGCTCGGGATCGATCCGATTACCGGCTGCCTCCGCTACGAATAGAGAGGTTTGGTAATTAGGTGTGCGAACGAAACGCGATCGGAGCGGAATTCACCGATAGATTTCCTGTCATTCCCGTTCAAGTCGCTGACAACCGATCACTAATGGATCTGGGATATCGATCGAGACTGCGTGTAATGCCTCGAATACGATAGAAACGTGATCGAACTGTGGGCCGCGCGATGCTCTCAACGGGTGATGATTCTTTGGGATATTACGATTGGTATTTTCTCTGGATGAATTCTTTTTTGTCGATAGTCCAGGCGAAACTCCAGTGTTCATTGCCACTGCCTACCAAGGTATAAGGTACTATGCCGGCGTATCCACACACACATGCCAGATGAGGAGTCCGAAGGGGAGCGGACGACCCTTGTCGATCGGGACAGTGAGACCCAGACGAATCCAGAACTCGCGAGCGATGGTGGTCGGCAGAAAGACCGTGAACAACGAAAATTAGAGGGGATACTCCATGTACTGCTGGACGAGCGCCGTCGCTACATCCTGTATTTCCTGCAGGAACACGAGGTCAGTGAACTCGACGAACTGGCGACGCATGTCACTGCGATGGAACAGGAGACCGATCCCGACGCCGTGCGGTCGGAGCGGGTCAAACGGGTGCGGATATCGCTCGTCCATGCCGACCTGCCACGGTTAGAGGACAGCAGGCTTGTCGAGTTTGACCGGCGAAGCAAAGCCGTACGGTACTCGCGACCGCCAGAACTCCTTGCGAGGATGCTCCGCCTTTGCGCCAATTTCGACGCTCCGGAGATCAGATAACGGGTCGTCGGCTTACTCCGCCACACCCGTGTGGACCACCGGGACAGCCGATACCCGCAGACCCTGTTTTTGTTTCTATCTGGATCAATGACTCTCCAAATATGATCTTCACGGTATGTATACGTATAACTCAGTCCGGAAAAGAAGCCAAATACAGCATCGTTGAAGACTCAGGCAGGATGAACGAATTGACAGGGTTCCAACGGGACTTGCTGTACGTGATCGCGGGTGCTGATCAGCCATCAGGCCAAGACGTCAAGGAAGAAGTCGATCAGTACTATAGCACCGAGATCAATCACGGCCGGCTGTACCCGAATCTCGACACGCTCGTCAATAAGGAGCTGGTTGAGAAGGGCCGGCTCGATCGGCGGACGAACTACTATGCTATCACGGATACCGGGGAGGAAGCGCTTGACGAGCGACAAGAGTGGGAAAACCGGTACGTAGAGAGTGAGGCCGAATAGTATTCGGTCGCAGCTGACAGTAACTAATTCCTACGATTTTATCGAAAAGAAAGCTTATACCGAAGGAATAGGCTCATCGGAGTATGTCCGAACAGACTGACGATACCCTCCCGAATCTCGTAACGATCGTTGGCAGCGGTGTCCCCTCGAACTACGAAATCACCGTCAACGGCGACATCGAACTGGTTGGCGCCGACCCGCTCGAGGAAGCAACAGTCGTCACGGACCACGCCGCAGAAGGGGCAGTTGAGACCGGCGTGATGCGGTTCCGGTTCTCCGGAGAGATGGCAAACGTGCACGTCGTCGACTGGAATGGCGTTGCTACACCGGAGTCGCCGAGCACACCGACAGTTCACATCGATTACGGCGTCCCTGACCGAAACGGTAGTAACTGAACGTCACACTAGTTCTATTCCCTTGGACTGTACCTGCAATCACTGAGACTGGAGAGAGGTCCGTCTTGGCCTCACCGGACTATTTACTTCGCAGAGACTGTATCCGGGTCAAGCAGTTCTCCTTCGGTTCGATAGTCCTCGTACAAGTCCTCTGCCCACGATAATACGGCTGGAGCCTCAGCAACCAGCAATCCCCGGACGACTCGTTCTCCGTCTCGGTCTTCACCCAGCCAAATCGCTACTGAGTCGTCAAAGAGATGCAGATTAAGCGGAATCTCTCCATCGTAGGTCCAGATACTGTCCCGTTCTGCTCGTGCTCGCAGTAACGGCACCTGCTCTGATTCTGCAGGGAGGGTCTCGATCCAGTCCGCTTCGATTACAAGTTCGGCATCTAATTGCTGTTCGTTGACCTGTTCACAGATAAGCGTCACATATCGAGGCAGCGTGACCTCGACAAGTGAGCGGACCTCGTCTGTAGTACGGATTTTCGCCGCCACATGATCGTATGGTTTGGAGGGAGTCGGCGTCTTCGGCGTTATGATCTCAGCGGTGCGGAAATAGCGGTAATCAAGCGAGTGAACGGGTTCCGGAAGCCATCTGATAGCGTCCCCAAGATGCTGGATCCCCTCAACAGTCTGCAGGTAGGCGCGGAATTCAGCGATCATGATTTCCCCTTCCTTCGTGAGTTCATACTGACTCCCCTCGGAGGAGATCCACCCGCGCGATTCACCGTTGTCGAGGATCCGTGCAACGGTAGACCGTGAGGCCTCCGTCCGCTCTGCGAGATCGCGGCTTGTCGTCGCCCCGTCAGCGAGCCCCTCGAACACGCGCACGCTGTTCGCTGAATTTGCGAAGAACTGGACTGCGTCCAGCGTCGATTCTATATTCAATGGTAACACGTGGCGATGGCTGGCCATGTCCTATGCTACGTTCGGGTAGTCGCAAATACCTTTGCGGGGGATGGGACGGTTGGCAGGGGGGTGGAACATTCCCGTCAAATAGGGCTATAGATCGATCACCGCTATCTGTATTTACGGCCCGCGGGGCCGGGAGGAGAGACCAATGGAACGACCAGCGAATCAGCGGGGACGTATTGGTCGGCGAACACTGCTGAAAACGGCGGCGGTCGTAGCGAGTAGCAGTCTCACGACCGGGATCGGTAGCGTGTCAGCATCAGAGTCACAACGGGTCCACGCAGGGGGCTCGAGCGAGATTGGTGACGGGGCGGTGACGGCGTACGCAACAACGACGTCGGACGGCACTCTCTCGTCACTTGGCGTCCACTTTGATGACGCCGCGATCGATGCACTAGGTGAAGAAGAGGTGGCAGTCCCGCTTGCGTTCCCATCAGAGACGGCCAATGGTGACGCCCTCGATCTCCATCAGTTCACCTTCGCGCAGGTTAACTACCTGCCAGACGGCCATTGGCCAGAAGGGGTCTACGACGTGCCCCACGTAGATACTCAGTTCTTCATGCGTGACCAATCAACCGTCACAGGGATCAAAGAGCGGCCGGCGACCTATTCGATTCCAGCGGCCCGGATGCCCACGGATCACATCCGTCCGCCAGCAATCGACACGACCGACGACGGAGAACCCGATACACCACTCGTTGAGGCAGGACGAGGTGAGCCGATCGCCGACCCGAATGCAACAGAGCACCAAGAGGACGGAGAGTTCACGCAGACGCATATCTACGGAGCAGCTGAACCCGACGGTGATGGGAAAGGAGAAATCATCCTGTTCGAGCCGATGGTTGCCCTCGATTATGTAAAGCAACTCGACACGGTCGTGGACGCCTCATTGAAGACACCGAACGAGTACTTCACTGCCGACGAGTACCCTACGTCGTACGTGGTGCAACCCGACAACGATAATGGCGTCTCCATTCGGCTCACTGATTTCGAGTCATTCCCGGGGACAGCAGTCGTGGGGCCAGTACCGTCACGTCGCCGGTGACGGTACCATCGTTATTTTGTTCACCGGTTCAGTAGACTGATCTCGATAACTACCGTGAGATCGATCGCTGACCTGTTACCAACACAACTCGTACTGAGCATTTGACGATCGATAAAACGAAAGATGGGGTTCGGTTGTGGTAGTGGCGGTAGTCACTCATCCATCAGCTGCTGGGTGAGAGCGGTATCCTCGTAGCCGGTGAATTCCGTCACTTTCCCGTTTTCCATGTCCATGACGTGGACGCAAGGAACCTCGAAGGTGTCTCCGTCTACTGGCATCGTACGGTGTTTGCCTTCCATTACGAGGGTGTCTCCGCCATCGATAACCCGATCGACGACGACTTCGAATCCTTCGAACTGCTCGTCGAGCGGTGCAAACACGTTCTCCATCACGTCGTCCGTCCCACTGTACGTCCCGCTGGCAAGCGGTGATCCCTCCGGTTCGGTCCACGTAATGTCGTCAGCGAATCCAGCTAGGCAGGTCTCGAGATCGCCCCGATTGAATGCCTCGTACAGTTCTTTGACGATTTCGGCGTTGGTTTTCTCTGTTGTTGCCATCGTTTCCCCCGTGCGTGAGATCCATTCCTAGGGAGAAATAGCTATCACATATCCAATAAGAAGGTTTGAATAGAGACAGTGACCACTATGTCACACATTCGTTGCTATCAGTGGGACTTATCTGCTGATAGCTTTCCGGAGAACCACAGAAGATGATCCACCTGTTTGATATGACCTAAAGCGCGATTTCGCCTTATCGCTGGAGCGGTCATTTGTTCAACGGCAGTGGCCCATTCTCGCATAGGGGGAACAGTAATCGAAGTCGATCCAGCGGACTACGCTCAGGACTACGACGCTCGAGAACAAGCACAGAAAGAATCGACGGTCGACATCACGGTTGTTCACACTGCGTAGCGTGCGGTGGAATGGCTGTTCGCGACCGTGCTGACTGATTCGCCGAACGCCACAGCGTCCAGCACACGATCGAACGGATGTTCTGTCACTACGGCAAAGGCAAACTGTCCGGCCACGACCGCGAACTGGCCGGCGTGCGGTTACACCGGGGTCGAGTTCAAGCAACAGCAGATTCGGGCCGTCGACGAACCCCCCACCCGGCCCTACTAGTTACCGGTGCACCGCGTGTGGACACTGGTAACGTGAGGGGAGATATGGTTCTACCACTGTGATGAGAACGTTCTCACCGCGGAGGGCGAAAGCCCAAGAATCCCGCTTCTCCGAGAAAGGCCACTAAGGGCTGTCTGAACGAACCGTGACCGTTCCCTCTCCGCTGACAGTGACTGCGTATCCGGCGTACTCAAATTCGACGGTGGCCACCGTACTATCGTCCCGGGAAGATAACAGATCGTTCAACGCTTCCGGATCGATCGTCTCGTAGAGCGGTGGCAGATCAACAGGATCGACGCCCTCAGCTTCGGCGACGGCAAAAACGATCGCGTAGACGGGAGTGTTCTCGGTATCGGCGTCCCAGTCTGCAGTGATAGCTGAAGTCACGGCCGTTGAAGAGTCATCTGCATTGATCAGTGTGTTCATTGTTGTCACATCCAATTTTCCCGGTCACGCCATAAAAGGATTCCCCAATTTTGATAGATTCCACATGATCCTTTACATTGATGGGGATCCGATACCAGTGTTCTTAAGCCGATGATGGTAATGACATCATATATGTATGATCTGACTGGGTTCCAGCGTGACCTGCTGTACACTGCTGCTGGCCTGGAGGAACCGCACGGATTGGCGTTGAAAGAGGAACTGGAAGAGTACTACGAGAAGGAGATCCATCACGGCCGACTGTATCCCAATCTCGACACGCTCGTCGACAAAGGATTAGTCGAGAAAGGAAAGGCCGACCGACGCACCAACGTCTACTCGGTGACACGGCGCGGCACCAGAGAGCTCGAGGCCCGGCGGGATTGGGAAGACCAGTACGTGGAAGACCGCTTCGCGGAGTAAATAACAGTAGCTGGGACTGCAGCTTCTTTTTCGGAGTCGGGCATAGAATTCCAGTTCAGTACGGATACGGCAGTTACCAGAACGACGATCTAGATCGGCTGAACGTTCTATCTGGTTCCACGGTCACCGTCTGAAACCGAGTTGACCGGAACAAAGACAACGGAGGTGCGTGTCGTGGTAGGCATGGCACAAACCGTCACTGAACTTCGAAATGAAATCAGGGTGGCCGTAGGGCGATTTGAGCGAGAGGAATCGGCAGCGTTCACGAAAGAGGACCTAGCTGCAATTTGTGATGCGGTAGGGTATGAGATCGATACGAGCGGACGCTTGCCACCCAAAGCGGAAATGAGGGCAGGAATTTTGTGGAAGATCGGTGCGTTAGAAGATGACAATGCGGAGGAGGCGCCGTCGTCGTTCCGAAAAGATGAGCTGAAAGCGATCGAAACGGCTGTGCAGTAGGCTTGGAGATCGTAGCAACAGGATGAGGTGAGTGTTACACTGGAATTCGGTAGACCATTCGACGCATCGTACTCCGAGGCATCACCCGTGCTCTCGAGAGTATTCGCTTCGGTACGGCGAGGTGATGTGCACTAGCTGTAATTGCCGCGTAGGCACTACTGAAGAGACAGGAGTGACCACTCAGGCAGAGGCAAATTTGAAGCACTCTCGATGCTAATTGACGCTCTCGCTGGTTATACTGATACTGACGAGGACCCGCCAGCTACCGCGCTTCACGTCTTCGTACCTGATCCAGAAGCTGAAAAGTTAGCTGCTGATCTTCGGGACGAGGAGTACGGATCTCACGAAGTGCCTGACAAATATATTGTGTGTCAAAGGGAGGCTACGGCTAGCTAAATCTCGTAAGAGGAAGGCTTCTCTGATCCGGATCAAGTCGAAAGCCTCCGTGAGTGTCTCCGAGAATCATTCCAAGGAACGTAGCCAAATCAGCGGTGGACTTTAGAGAGACGACAGTCAGATTGGAGGTGCACCTGCGGACTAACGCCGCAGCGAGACGCTCGCTCCCGTCTGCGCTCAGCTCACGAAGGTTGCACAATATTCGCACAATCCTTATGCCGATACGATCCCTCTCTCGAGGTAGTAACATGGCCAACTCGATGGCGGAACAACTACAGCAGGATATGGAGTGTGAAGGGCTGTTGGAGTGTATCCATGGGCTCAAGCAACTCGACAAGGAGTGCTTTCGCGTGCTGGTCGAGAGCGAGAAAGCGCTGACGATCGACGAGGTCGCCGAGCAGGTCGACCGGGAGCGCTCGACCGCGTACCGCTCGATCCAGCGGCTGCTCCAGAGCGGCTTCATCCAGAAAGAGCAGATCAACTACGACCAGGGCGGCTACTACCACGTCTACTATCNCCGACGGACCCCACGCAGATCGCGAACGACATGCAGCGGATGTTAAACGACTGGTACGCGAAGATGGGGCAACTCATCCAGGAGTTCGAGGACAAGTACGAACACGCCGAGGCCGACACCGAAATTCCCGCCCAGAGCTAACCGTCTAGCGCCCGCTCCTCACGCTCTTCGAATCGTTCTCGCGCTCTCGATACCGATCTTCTCGCCTACGTTCGCCGAATCCAAAGACGGTGACCCACCAGTAGTTGGGACGACGACTTCGTTATTGAGACGTGACCGCGAAACTCACGTTCAGTATCGGGTATTCACTGAGCAGATTGTCTATTCCGGCCCCCGTTTTACACCGAGAGTTGTAGAAGAGATGAGAAGCTCAGCTATGGCTCGCGAAACTGGATCGCCCTCCCGAGAAGAGATTGAAGAACGGATTCAACAGGTTGGAAAGTACTCTCGCGCAGTTCGTACGGGGCTAGTGATTATTCTGAGCGCATTTCTGTTGGCCATTGGCGTTGTTCTACCTGCGAATCTCGAGAGTCCCTCACGGGCGATCGAGTCGATACTCATGCCGCTCACGTTCGTCGGATTAGGCACCATCTTGTACGGAATTGGGATGCATCTTCACCTGATGCACTTGAACCTCGTTCGTCAGTTACAGCCCGAATCGACGGACGACCAGACGTCAGTTCCCGAGTCAGACGAGCAATGAGTGTACGCAGTTCGGACGCGTACGTCCTATCGAGAACAGCAGTTTCTATACTGCTAACCGAAAACCCGAACGAGGGGCCCAACGTCCGCTGGATACCCTGTGAAGTCTACCGATTCGGTCGTGACCGACCGGTGTCAGGGCGGAATACCGTAGGTGTCGTCGTCGAGATCGATCATGTAGACGTTATCCATCCGATCGATCTCGTCGATGCGAGCGACGTCGTCGGCCTCGAGTTCCCACTCGAAGAGATCGAGGTTCTGGCGGAGATGCTCCGCCGACGTCGACTTCGGCACCACGACCACGTCCTTTTGGACCGCCCACTTCAGGGCGACCTGCGCGGGAGTCTTCTCGTAGGCGTCGCCGATATCGTTCAGTACCGGGTCGTCGAACAGTTCTGTTCTGGCCAGCGGCGCGGCCGCCTCGACGACGATGTCGTTCTCCTGGCAGTACTCGAGTAACTCCTCCCGGTAATACCACGGGTGGAGTTCGATCTGGTTGACCGCGATCGGCACGTCCGCGACCTGCTGGGCGAACATGAGCTGATACCGACTGAAGTTGCTCACGCCGACGTTTCGAATCAGTCCCTCCTCGTGGGCGCGCTCGAGCGCGTTGAACGTCTCCCGCAGCGAAATCGCCGGGTTCGGCCAGTGGATGAGATACAGGTCCAGATAGGACGTGCCGAGTTTCTCGAGGGAGGCCTCAAGGGACTCGAAGACGTCGTCGTAATGCAGGTTCGACGGAAGCACCTTCGAGGTGAGGAACACGTCCTCGCGGTCGTGCTCGGCGAGCACCTCGCCGATCTCGGCCTCGTTTTTGTACCCTTCCGCCGTGTCGACGTGCGTGTAGCCGATCTCGAGTGCGGTGTCGACCGACTCTTTGACGGCGTCGCCGCCGACGTCCCACGTGCCGGCGCCGACGATCGGAATTTCGTCGCCGCTCGGAAGCGATTGAGTTGGTACTGAATCCATAGAAGTCACGACTGGCCGTTGCCTATCGAGACACAAAATAGCTACGAACCAGGGGAATGTCGCGGATTCGACGGCTGTACGGCTAAAACGGGGAACGGAATGGCGCGTGCTCACGCGTGTTCTCTCGAGGAGGTCCGCGTGTGCGAGGCGTCGAAAAAGCGTGCGGCGCCTCGGCGGACTCCGTCGCTCCGTCTTCCGGCACCAGGATGAATTCCTCGTCTTCGACGGCCACCCCGAGACGTCACTCGAGGGAGTCTCCAACAAGGATTTTACGCGAGGTGCGGATCACTATCCTATGACACGAGAACGGGCCGGGAGAGACCGAGCGAGGCTGTTGGCGACGCTGCGACTGCAGTACCCGGATGCACTCGCCGAGAGCGGCTTTCGGTTGCTCCACCCGGAGACGGGCGAGCCGTACACGGACGACCGCCGACATCTCGTCGCGACCTGCCGTTCGATCGCGAACTTCTCGGCTGGTGCCGTGGTGGACGGTCCCGAGTGGTGCGTCGATGCGGCCGAACACGGACTCGAGTTCCTTCGGGAAGCACACTGTGCTGCCGACGGCGGCTACCACCTCGTCGTCGACGACGACGGCGAGCCGATCGATCGAACGCGGTCGGCGTACGGACACGCCTTCGTACTGCTCGCGTACGCCCGCGCGGCGGCTGCCGGTCTCGACGGTGCCCTCGAGGACCTCCGAGCGACCCACGCCCTGCTCGAGAAGCGCTTCCGCGACGATGTCGGGTTGCTCCGCAGTGATTGCAATCCCGACTGGACGGAACGGGAAGCGTATCGAGGCCAAAACGCCAACATGCATGCGTGCGAGGCGTACATCGCGGCCTACGAAGCGACGGGCGAGAGCCGGTACTACGATCGCGCGAACCACATCGCCGAGAAAATTACCGGCGACCTCGCGACGGCGACGGACGGACTCCTGTGGGAACACTACACCGACGAGTGGACGCACGATTTCGCCTACAACGAAGACGAGCCACGCCACCAGTTCCGACCACCGGGCTACCAGCCCGGACACCACCTCGAGTGGGCGAAATTCCTCGGACTGCTCGAGCGCTATGGGTACGAGGACGAGAGCGTAGCCGCGACGGAGGGGCAGTACGATCGCGCGAGGGAGTTGTTCGATGCTGCCGTCGATCTCGGTTGGGCCGGCGACGGATTCGTCTACACCGTCGACCGCGACGGCGAACCGATCGTCGCCGACCGCTACGGCTGGGCTCTCGCGGAGGCGCTTGGTGCCGCAGCGACGCTCGCCGAACGCGCGGATTTCCACGGCGACGACGAAGAGCGGGACCGATTCCGCGACTGGGAACGACGGCTCACCGACTGCGCGGCCGCGTATCGCGGTCCCGCCGGACTCTGGTACGAGAAGCGGCTGTCGCCGGAAGACGGCGGCGATCCGATCGGACCGGAGCCGCCGGGCGTCGAACCCGACTATCACCCCGCGAGTGCGTACTACGAGCGGTGGCGGTCCGCGCGGAAACTGAACGACCGTGCGTAATGCCACGTCGATCGAGGTCGATCTGAAGGGCGATGACATCGTGACTCGGCTCACTGAGGACGGAGAAACGATAGTCCAATCAGAGACGGGAGCTGTCGAATCGGCAGGCGGGACGAGTCACGATGCAGTACTCATGGATGCTGAGACGGCGCTCACCGAACGCGGGTTTAGTGTCGAGATCCTCGAACAGGATGGGAGCGAACAGCCCGACGCCACCGCGACCCACCCAAACCACGACGTCGTTTTCAACATCGAGGCCGAGACGACGACACCTGACCGGCCTGCGAAAGTCCTGCAGAACCTCAAACGGGCCCACGAGGCAGACCGGATACCACTCTTTATCGTCCGTCCTGGTGACCCTGAGACGCAGTAGGTGACGCGAATCGAGAATATTGACGAGGACGTCGAGCACTTCACGGACCGCTATGGTGCTGGAACGCTCATCGCTGCGTTACGGGGTGCAGGTCTACACTTCACGGGGAAGACGACCCAACGAATGGTCGCGACTGATATCGACGTTCGCGAAACCGAAGCGATGATGATCATCTACGCGCTCGAGCCAGCGCTGACTGTTGGCCGGACGCATGATCCATTCTTCGAGCATCTATTACCAGATGTCCACGATCTGATGGACCGTTCTTCCCAGGACGAGGGAGAGGGGGACTCAATAGAGTCAGATTCCCACGAGTAAGGACGTTGAATGAGCTGGGAGATTTACTCACCGATAGTTAGCAGTACGTGGAGCTTGTAGTACAATATAATATGTCAAGGAGTACTCGAGACCCAGAGGTCGTACGCGTCTCGCAGAAGGGACAGGCAACGATCCCAAAAACGCTCCGAGAGGAGTTCGGGATCGACACCCCTGGAGAGGTGTTCATTTACGAGGAAGACGAGCGGATCATCGTCGAACCAATCCCGTCACTCGAAGAGTTAGGCGGGATTCACGCTGACACCGACCGCGAGCGTGGCGACGCGCTCGACCGGGTTCGCGAACTGAAACATGAGGAACGCCGGCGTGAAGAGTCCCGTGCTGACCGACTCCAACCGGCTGACTCGGAGGATGAATGAGCGACCGGTACGTCTTTGACACCGAAGCGATCATCGCATACCTCTACGACGAGCCAGTCGTGTTCAGTGCAGCATCTGTATTGACCACAACCCAGTCAGAATATATCACTTGCTGAGGATTTCAACAGAGTCAGCTCAGCCGATGAGTCCTCGCTCAAGGTCTGCATGGAGGACAACATTTTCTGGACCGACATCCTGACGATCAACCCAGGATTCGAGTTCAAAGTCGCCATCGTCAGCGACGTCCCCTTCCCGAGTCAGGGCTCGTCCGCCCCGGAGCTGTCGGAGTTCTGATCCCGATACACGGGAAGGCTGCGTCGCAGTGACCGGCCGCGACGCGCCCGCCCCGCACGCCGTCGGGTCGCCTCAAGCGGCCGGGAGCGCCCACTGCCACGCCGATCTGAGGACGACGACGCCGAACGGGCCGCCCCACCCGGCGGCGGCCGCCCCGACGGAGGGAGCGTAGTAGGCGAGAGCCGCCACGGCGGCGACGCCACAGGCTCCGACCACAGCCGCCACCCCGGCCACGCGTCGGTCGAGTGGGCCGAACGCCGTCGTCTCGACGGGGAGTTCCAACGCCTCGACAGCCCGGTCATACTCCCGGAGGTGCGCGACGCTGAGGTCGTACTCCCCCACAAAGGGGGTGAGCGAGAACGTCCGAGTATCACAGGCGCGGTCGACGAACTCTCCCTCACACAGTTCGGCGTCCCGGAGGTCGTCAACGGGGATCGTCCACTGAACCGCCTCGGTGAGGTCGTCGTACGCGACCACCGCATCGTCGCGGCGCTGGTACACCAGCGTACCGTGAGTGAGGGCGTACTCGATCGCTTTCAGCCCGCCGATGATGGCTGGCAGGAGGCCGAAACAGACCACCATGGCAGCGACCGGCCCTGTCGATCCGCTGGTGAGCCCAACCCACGCGAAGAGGTACACCGGGCCGCTGCCGATTGCGGACTTCGCGCCCCGCCAGAACGCGGCGCCGCGGACGGCACGCCGGTCCGGACGGACCTCAGCCGTCGGCGACGCATCCGGAGCCGCTACAGGCGGGAGCGTCCCCACCCCCTTGTCGGTGGTGGACGACTGCCCGGCGCGGTAGTCCCCCCACTCCGCGAATAGCTTCACCGTGACGAACGCGACCAGCGCGCCGGTCGGACCACCGGTGGCCGCGAACCAGAGCAGCACCATGGCTACCCCGGCCTCGTTCTTCGCGCTTCTGATCACGTCCCGAGGGGTGCTCGTCTCGTAGCGCCGCTTGCGGAAGTACTCGCGGTTGATGACGCCGACTTGAGAGACAATCAGGGAGACGGCGCTCGCCGCCACCATCGGATCGGCGAGCGTCGCCGGCACGTCGATGAAACGGCTCAGTACGGCGAGGTATATCCCGAGGAGCGCCACGCCAGCCCCGAACGCTTGCAAGACGAACGGGAAGTTCCGGGGGTAGATCGGTGGGAGCGAGTCGACGACCGTGACGCTCCCACGCCGGCGGTTGAGGTCGCTCGGTCCGACGGAGACCCCGCCTAACTCGTCGGACTTGAGCGGGTTATCCTCCTGTGGGCGCTCCAGCTCGTCGTAGTTCGGCGGGCGGCGCGCGAATAATGCCTTCAACCCGGCGAACGGGACAGCGACGACCAATTCCATCGCGTAGACGACCGCGAACGTCTGTGCGCTCCACCCGAGGTGGAACACGCCGACCAGCGGGACGACGTTCGCCGCGACTGTCACCAGAAACACGGCAGATGAATCGTTCGATGGTGGCTTCATAGATCCATCATCTGTAGTTTGAGCACGTCCAGTTCAATCTCGGCCATGTTCAACCAGCTTCCCTTCTTGAGATAACATGAATATCCTACCTATATCGCTCGACGAAAGCGATCGCTCCAGGATACGTCCAAGTCGATCCAGATATCGCTTTTACCGTTGCGACGATGATGTACACCAATGTAAGAAATATTGCAATCAATAGGACGATTATCAGGAGGAATCCGACGAGCCCAAACACGATATCGAGCGGGGCTGGGAGCAAAGAAACCTCAGTTGTTTCTCCTAGGACAGTGATCTCATCGGCGCCGAGAAAGAACATCACAAGGGCGACAATCATGAGTACGGACACGGTAACGTTCCAATTGATGGTGTGACGGGCGTTCGTCCGTGTGAACTCGTTATCTGAAACAGCGTACTGGATTAGGGGACCGAGAAATCCAGTAAACAGTCCAAGCAGGTGGACGAGGATGCCACCGATAGAGCGTTCATCGGACAGTTCAGGGTCAGATGGAGTTGCTGTGAATGTCATGGATGTGGTAATCTGTGATCTGCAGGTTTTTTCAGTTCTCCCTTCATGTAGAATTTATATCATTATGGGTATAAGTACCTTTGGTCTGGAAGACATGCGCCTTATTCCCTGCAAGATGATATGGATACCATCTACAATTGATAGGTGTCTCAAGGTCAGTTCACATGTGTAGTGATCGAATCGGCCAATCCAGTTTCAAGACCACTTCTAAATAAAGAAACTAAAGCACTATTGATAACTCTGAGTTGAACTGGTCGTTCGCTCGAGACAGTTTGTCGCCCCCAGGAAGGGTTCGGGGGCTCGACTGAAGCCCACGCAGAAAGCCATGCGAACAATTGATGGAGCAACAGCGTCTCTAAACGCAGAGACGACTCTGTTCCTAGAGCGAGGTATCGCCAGATGACCAACCACAATACGTGTCGGATGCCGAGTTGTTCAGCACCCACTCGCGACCAGACTGGATACGCTGGCCGGTTCTGCTCGGACAGCTGTGAGGTTCGGTACGAACACTTGCAGGCGGACGCTCGAGACGCGGCTCAGGAGGCCAGATCCTGATGCTCGAGCAAATTGACCATCGTGCCAAGCGGTTCACGATCGATGACGACGATGTCGCCGATGACGAGAGCATCGATCGCTGTCGTTGGGCAGTCGCCCTCGAACGGCAGGCCCAGCGAGAGCGCCGCGAACTCGAGCGTGCGAAGGCAGTCGCGGGTCCAGCCGGTGCAAATTCCGACGTCGAGGTGCTCGACCGATAACGCCAGACAAACCTGATTCACAGGATGTCCCTGAGTTTGACCGTGCTCTCGGTGTTAACGATCTGGTTCCTGACTCAGCGTACGGTGATCAGAGGTATCACCTAGAACGTAGCACCGTGGATGACGGACAGATTCCCGTCGCCGATCTGCAAGCGACACTCCTTGGCCGAACAGACGCTGAGAGAGAGTTGTGTTCTCTTCTGTAGTTCTACAGAAGCGCGACTGGTCTTAACCAACGTATCCGAGGGACAATCCCGAATCGTTGGTTAAGTCTCTCGAAGTCTGAGCCCCGCTTCACTACCTGGCTGCTACCGTCAGTGAGTCTGTCGGCACCGTGAGACGCGAGGCGCGCTCGTAGAGTGTGCCCTCGTTGAACTGACTCACGAGCACGTAGGAGCTGTTGTCGTCACTCTCTAGGTGTGGGGGACGAAACGCACGCAGTACATCGCTGTCGACGACATCGGCGAGCAGTTCCAGAAGCGGCACTTCGACGCACGGCTGGGCTGGCACGAGACCACCGTCCCTCGACAGACCGTTCGCGACGAACTCATCACCCAGGTCACTCGGTCGGGAACCACGCCAGCAGACACGCGAGGGGGAGCAGCCAGCGAGCCAGACACGTTCATAGTGAAGCCAGTTCGAGAGCTCCAGACATCATAGCGGCTATGATTAACCAACATTCCCGGCCGATACCGACACAGTGTTGGTTAACTCTGGGGCTGGATCCACTCCCTCAGCCCCGCCTACCGCCCTATCCTCGAGTGAGTCAATCCTGGCAGCCGGTCGGCTCTAAGGGTCGTGCGACGGGTTTTATCGAGCTGTTGTCCGTCGAGAGCCAGTATGGTCGTCGTCGAGGAAGTCACCCGATTGAGCGAGCGTCGCACCCAAACCTCGTCCGAGGCGTTTCCGGACGACGAACTGGCGTCGATTCGGTCGGCCATCGAGACTGTCCCGCCTAGCGTCTTCGACGAGTCAACGAAACACACGGAGGTCGGCGGGTTCGATGCCGCGATTGCCGACGGCCTCCTACAGTACGAGTTCGAGGGGGACGCCGCAGGTGGCTACAACCCGAACTGCAAGCTCTGGTCGCATCTGGGGTTCAACTACAGCGTCGACCTCTACGACGCCGACGTCCGCATCGCCATTGAGGTGGAGAAGAGCGAGCGGAAGAACGTCAGTGACGACCTCCTCAAGTTCCAGAAAGGCTACCGGACGCAGAAGGACGGCCGGCCGAAGATCGAGTTCGGCTGCCTCATCGTACCGGTGAACTACCTCGGACGACACAACCTCTACCAGCACAGCCTGACCAAGCTCGACTTCATGAAGGGCGTCCTGTTCATCGACGATGTCGCCGTCATCGGCTATCGCGACCCGCGACCGGACTGACGCTGTCCGCGCTGACTGTTTATCGGCGCCGGGAGGCGTGCAGCGCGCGATAGCGTGCGCGGCGTGATTCACCATGGATAGTCCCGATCCTCACGACGACACGAGTGCCGACCACGAACAACTCGAGACCGAATTCCTCGCACAGGACCGCGACGCCGCGAGCGTCGCGACGGCGGACATCGACGACACGACGGCCCGTAGCCTAGTCGACAACCTCATCGACGCGGACGTCGTCACACCCGTTCCCGAAGATCGCGTCCTCGTTCACGAGCCGAGTGGCACTACCTTCGACTCGTCGACGCAGCTGGCCGTCTTCCACCGTGGCTGGACGGCCGGCCGCGACGCCGACGCGGAGGCCGAGTGATGCAGCAGACGCTCACGGGGTGTGCGTTCTGCGACGCCCCACCCGGCACCGAGGCTGGCGAGACGCATGCCTGGGGCGAAGACAAGCGGGTCACGCACTCCATCTGCGTCGACTGCGCGAGTCCAGACGGAACCGGATCCCGACGAGCGCGATCACTACGCCTGCGACGGCTGTGGGCTTGTCGTCGACGCCCTCGCAGCGTCGCCGGCGCGTCGCGCCGGCTGCCAGCGGGACCGGAGGTCCCGCCCGGCTAACGCGCTTCCGCGTCGAACTCGGCCATCTCGAAGGCCCGTTGCAGCTGTGCGAGCGGTGTAGCCCGGGCGGGCTCGCGACGTACTGGATGCGGGACCTCCAGAAGCACCTCGTCAGAACGCCGGTGGAGTGACCCAAACACTCTTTACTGTTTCGCTGTAAACTGTAATCAAGAACAGCCCGTGTCACGCACCTCAAATCGCGCCGACGGCGACATCGTCCGCGACTTCCTCTCGGTCGCGGACCTGCTGGAGGAACCACAGCTAGCCCAGCTGTACGCCTACCTCGCTCGTGAGGGTGAGGCCACCGTCCAGGACGTAATGGACGACCTCGAGCTTGCACAGGGGACAGCCTACAGCTACGTCAACCGACTCGTCGACGCCGGCGTCGTCAAGGTCACCGACGATGAGCAGCCCCGGCGGTACGCCGCCCGCGCAATCAACCTGACCGTGACGACGGCCGTCGGCGACCGCGAGTACACGATCACGCCGGCACTGATCGACGCCGTCGGCCGCCGCGAGACGAACGCCGACATCGACACCTACATCGACCGCCACGGCGTCGCCGGGCTCGCGACGGCGCTCACCTACGCCGTCGCCCGCGAACGCGGCGAGGTGACCCACCGCCTGATGGCAGAGGATCTCGATATCTCGCCGCTGGCCGCGGAGATGATCCTCCAGGCGCTCCGGCCCGTCGTCCACGAGCACTACGATACCGAGGCGGCAGGGGCGTCGCTCGACGAAGTGGACATCAACAACGGCGACGCAGCTGACGACGCGTGAGAACGCTCCACGTCGCCGATACCGGCCTGTTCGTCGCGATGGGACAGCCGTCGAATAGCCGGTACAAGGCTGTCTGCCGATTCGCCCGCCGGAACGACATTACCTTCGTCCTTCCAGAGCGGGTGTACGAAGAGTTGACTGTCAACGACCCCGACGTCGAGGCAACGCCCGTCGACGCCGCGATCGACGAAGGGTGGACGACAGTCGCGGCGCCGCTCGAGTTTTCCGAGCCCATCGTCTCGCGGACGATGGATGGTGTCCAGCGATACATCGCGAACGTCGACAACCGGCCCGCAGACGAGGTCGAGCGAGCCGACGCCGCGCTCGCGGCGCTGGCTGCCCAGCATCTCAGCGCGGGGACGGTGAGCGAGGTGTATATCTATACGACCGATATCGCGGCCGGTGAGGGAGCCGAAACTGTCCTTGCTAGCGAGGGCTACGGTGACTCGGTGACGTTCGTGAACGGCTTCCGGTTCATTCAAGATCTTCTCTCGAGCGATAGCTGACGTTACTAGGGCTCCAAATCGTGAGCGTCAAGTTCGGCCGTTGGAGCTCCTACGGCGATGACATCGGCCATCGTGCGTGCGTCGCAACGACTGTTCGTAGGTGCTCGAGGACATCGTCCCACTGAGATATGTGGGAACTTTCCGCGATTGACGCCCGAGTAGGACGCCTCGAGCTTCCCGTAGATGTGCCGGACGAACCCCTCGAGTCGATCGACCACTCGCCAGATCGTCCGGTAGGAGTAGTCCGTTTTCTGGGTTGTGTCCTTCGGTGAGTCTATTCACTGATACAAGTGGGATCCGATCGAGAGCAGCGAAAATTCGACCACTTTACCACTCCTCTCACAATGAGTGAGTATCTTACCCTTCGATACGGGTGGCGCAACAGCCCCCTGAACCGTCGGTCTACGCAAGAAGTGCTTAACTAGACGGTGCCAAGAGACTGCTTGTGAAGTTACTCGAGACGATCGTGAATGTTGAGCTGTGTCGCTTAGCCGTCACTCTCGCCCTCGACGAATCGCAGCCGATCCCAGTCAACGCCTTGTGACGACCGAAAGCCAATACTCATTTCGTCCGCGATGCCGTCCGTCACACTTGTGCTAACGGTGCCGAGTACGGTACCGTCGAGGTCTTTGACCCGGAATCCAACCCCTTTAGAACTGTCAGCAACAAATTGACAGTCAACAGTTCTATCGACCAAATTTGGAAGTCTCGTGTTCTTATCAAGAATTACAACATCATTCTCTGTCTCTCGAGCAATCCGAATTCCACCGTTCGGGTCAACAATAAGCCGCCACCCAGTGGTTTCTGTGGCCCACACGTTGTCCTCCATTCCGAGAAGGATCCAGGGCTGGGAGGTGTTCGAGTTAGGACGCATAAGTACCGAAACCACGCGGCCGTCTTCGGGATAGTTCGGTAGCCCCTGACCAGGGAAAGAACGAATATTCGAGTCGCCGTTTTGCCGAATACCCTGACTCGAGTCCTCGTGTAAGGCCGCGCTCGAGGAGACGCCAATATTGCCGGTTCCGTCACGTGTCCATGGACCCAGCTGACCGCCGCTATCGTAGTTCTCGAAGTCGTCGATTATCAGCGTAGCCGGATTGACGGATTCATCACTCTCGTTGCCGGAGTCGTCATCATCTAAGTCGCTTGGTTCGCTGGCTGGTTCAGTTTCGTTTTCAGTGTCGTCCTCGTTGTTCTCGTCAGTCGCATTGTTTTGTTCGGGGCTCTCTTCACTTTCGTCGTCCATTGGTTCGATAAGGCCTCCACACCCAGCCAGTGTAACTGAAAGCGCCGTTCCGGCACCTTCAAGTATTGCGCGTCGTCGCATAGGTAGGTATTCTCTAAGGTTCGAATAATAGTACCGAATATCGGAGTGTATGGATAGAAAATTGGTTACGAAATTACACTTGGGACAGTACTTCTTATGCTCTTCAGTAACGTCAGGAGGCACTCGAGCGTCGTGATCAGTCTTCGAATCCCGAGATGAGGCGGGTGCTGCTGACGGTGACTCGATCTGGGGTCGTGCAGGACGGTTCGTCGGAGATGACAACTGGGGCCCATCCCAGAGCACTCTGACAGGTTCATCGACTACCCGAATGTCGGTGAGTGTAGTCTCATTTCGATTAGGGAATGAGATGAAATATTCGTATGTACTAATAAATATAGATATTACACAAGTTGATGGCGATTGCAGTCGGGTCAGTGAGTGTGGTTCAACAGAAACTCCTGACAGCGGTCATGGTCGTAGCGCTCGTTGCAACAGGGATGACGGCCTCGGTGGGGGCGGTCACGGCGCCGTCGGCCGAGACGACGACCTCAATCAGCGAGTCGACGACGGTGACGGTGACGAACGTCGTCGATGGCGACACAATCGACATCGAATACCAGAACGGGTCGACCGATACCGTTCGACTACTGGGTGTC
>NZ_AOIS01000005.1 GCF_000337495.1 Haloterrigena salina JCM 13891 | reverse complement strand
AGTCGATGTAGATTGGGTCGTCGTGTTCGTCGACTTTTTGGCATGATCGCCATGTCGTCCTTCCAGCTCCCCTCGCTGCTCTCATTGCTGTCGGTATCGTGGGACCACTTGTCGCTCAGTATGTCGGCGTGTGCTACGTGGACGCAAAGACAGTCCGCCGCCGCGAGTCGCTCGTCCTGTCGTGACCGTATCAGTCAACGAATCTGACGTTCCCTTCTCGGTGAATCTCCAGCAGGTTGTGAGAAGACACTTTCTACCGTGCCGTGGTGGTTGGACACATGCAGGGGCTACGCTGGTTACAACTGAGCGAAGACGAAATGAACGGGTTCCTCGGCCGCGGCGGAACGGGTGTCATCTCGTTTTCCACGGACCTCGACGATCCGCCGGTCTCGATTCCCGTGTCCTACGGGTACAACGCCGAGGAGAAACGGTTCTACTACCGACTCTCGTTTCCGCCGGACAGTAGAAAAGAGGAACTCGTCGACCGACCGGTCTCTTTCGTCACGCACCGCCAGACCGATAGTGGGTGGCAAAGCGTCGTCGTTACGGGACGACTGTCGGACATCTCCGATGTTCCGTACGAATCCGCCGAGATACAGGGGATGTGGGCAATTCAGATTCCGCTCGTCGACATCTTCGAGCGACCGCCGCGGGAAACGACGTTCCAGTACTTCTACCTCGATCCCGAGACGATGACGGGACGAAAGGAGGTGATGACCGACTCGTAGAGTCGGTAGTCGACGCAGCAGTCGCTTCTGCGTTCCCAGTCGCAGAGGGTCGCGTTCGTCACCCGGTGTGCGTATACCCGCCGTCAACGACGAGCGACTCGCCGTTCACGTACCCCGGATCGTTAGCAGGACCAACGCGAGAGCGATCAACAGGTGGCACCACTGCTCTGCCCGCGGTTTCATGAACCGTCCTATCACGTTCCCGCATAAATAGTCTCAACGTCAATACTTCGTACGGTGTCGGCTTCGGACCGGTCCGTGACGCTGACCCGGAGTCTCGTTTGTCGCGAACATGCGCGATCGAACACCCCCGGATAGTTGTAAGTGCCCGAGCGGCGAACCCACCGTATGTACGATCGACTCCTCGTCTCGACCGACGGAAGTGGCTCCGCGAACGCCGCTCTCGAACTCGCCGGTCGAATCGCGTCGCCGTCGGCGACGATTCACGTGCTGGTCGTCAGCGAGGACGACGGCGACGACGGCCCCCGTGACGTGTCGGATCGAACGGTCGACGAGATCCTCGACGACGCTCGCGAGACCGTGACCGCCGATGTGAAGGCCGTCGTCACCGAACATCGACGGGGCGATCCTCGAGAACAGATTCTCGAATACATTGAAGCGGCGGACGTCGAAATCGTCGTCATGGGTGCACACGGACGGCGGGTCGCCGAACCGATCGTTCTGGGACGCGTAACCGAAGGCCTCGTCCGCGACGCTCCCGTCCCCGTACTCGTCGCTCGCGCGAGCGACGATATTCGAGGGCTGTACCCGTTCGAGCGGATTCTCGTCCCGACTGACGGCAGCGAGCACGCACGAGCCGCGCTGGAACTCGGCGTTGCACTCGCCGCCGAGACGGGAGCAACGCTTCACCTCCTGTCAGTGGTCGGCACGACGCGCTACGGGCTCGGTTCCGAGTCGATGGCGCTGCTCAATCAACTCGAGGAAAATGCGACCCGCGAACTCGAGGCAGCAGCCGAGAGCGCGGCCGATGGCACCGGAATTGACGTTCGGACGACGGTCAACCGGGGGTCGATCCATAGAACGATCTCCGCGTACGCGGAGGCGAACGACGTCGACCTGCTGATAATGGGAACGCACGGCCGAAGCGAGGGCGATCGAGAGTTGCCGGGCAGCGTGACGGAGCGCGTCCTTCGCACTGCGCCGGCTCCCGTCGTAACGGTTCGCGCTCGAGAGACGAACAAATCGTAACGGGAGAACCCGTAGCGCGGATCCCGTTCAGATTCCAGTTTCGATCGCCGAAACGGACGAGGACGCCGACGTCGACTCCGTCGTGCCGTTCGTCGCCGTCGCGGTCGTGTTCGCGCTGGCGGCGGTCTGGTGGTTCCGGAGGCGTTGAGAGCCTAAGCGGCGGCGTGCGCTCGCGTACTCTAGTTAAGGTGACGCATCGCTCCCGCTCGCTAGCGAATCGGTGTCCTCGTCCGTTCCTCCGTAAAAGTGCATGAACACGTCCTCGATGGACGCCTCGCGAACCTCGAGTTCGAGGACGGTGTACTCGCTCAGGCGCTCGATGAGAGCGTCGAACTCCCGCGCGAGGACGAGTCGGTACCTGCCGTCGCCGTCCCGCCGGTCGACGCGCGCAACGCCTGGGAACTCGAGGAGCGCTGGCGGCGGCTCCTCGGCCAATCGAACGGTCGAGATCGTGCCGCCTTCCGCGAGGATGTTCTCGACGGTGTCGAGCTCGATCAGCCGGCCGTTCCGGATGATCCCGACGCGGTCGCAGACGCGCCGGACCTCGCTCAGAATGTGCGAGGAGAAGAAACTCGTTCGGCCCGCCTCGCGTCGCTCCTCGAGCAGTTCGTAGAACTCGTTCTGGACGAGCGGGTCCAGCCCGGACGTCGGCTCGTCCATGATCGCCAGGTCGGGCTCGTGCATGAACGCCGCGACGATAGCGAGCTTCTGCCTATTGCCGCTCGAGTAGGTCTTCACGGTCCGATCGAGCGGAACCGGAAAGCGCTCGAGGGGTTCCGCGCGTCGCTCGTCGCCGCGCAGCCGCCCGAAGTGGTCGAGCACCGCCGCGCCCGTCACGCGATCGTAGAAGGTGACGTCGCTCGGGAGGTAGCCGAGGCGCCGCTTCGCGTCGCGGAGTTCCGCTCGGTCCGTCACGTCCCGGCCAAGCAGCGACGCTGTTCCGTCGGTCGGCTTCAACAGTCCGAGGAGAACGCGGATGGCCGTCGACTTTCCCGCGCCGTTCGGGCCGAGGAAGCCGAAGATTTCGCTCCGGTCGACGGCGAACGTGAGGTCCTCGACGCCCCGAACGTCGCCGTAGTACTTCGTCAGGGACTCGAGTTCGATCGGCTGTGACTCGACGCTGCGCACGCGCCAACTGACGGCGCCTCGAGCCTTATACGTACCAGCTCAATCGTCACGACACATTAGGACGCAGACGCCTCGCCGACGGACGACTCGAGGCGGCCTCGGACCGCCCACGGATCTATTGGGCTGTGAGACGTACGGCACCTATGCGATCGGTACGAAACCTACTGCTCGGAACCGCCGGCCTGCTGGGACTGTGGATTGGCTGGGGCGCGTACGTCAGCCGAACGACCGAACGCGTCCCGTCGGAGCCCCTCGAGCGATTCGACGGTATCGAGATCCGCCGCTATCCGCGGACGGTCCGCGCCGAGACGACGGCGCCGGACACGCGGACGGCGTTCGGTCGGCTCTTTCGCTACATCTCGGGGGCGAACGAGCGCCGCGAAGACGTGGCGATGACCGCGCCGGTGGCGGTCCGCGGAACGTCGATCCCAATGACCGCGCCCGTACGAACGGGACCCGACGGCGGCGACGTGACGATGGCGTTCTACCTCCCGCAGGCGTACACGTCCGAGACCGCGCCGATACCGACCGATCCCACCGTTCGACTCGTCGTCGATCCGCCGCGGACCGTTGCGGTGCGCCGATTCTCGTGGTACGCGACGGACGAGCGCGTCGATCGAGAGCGGACCCGACTGCTCGAGCGGCTCTCTCGCCGGGAGTTCTACCCGCGCGGCGAGCCGACGCTGCTCCAGTACAACGATCCGTGGACGCCGCCGTTCATGCGAACGAACGAGGTTGAAGTCGAACTTGCCGGCGCCCCGGAGCGGGTTCGCCGCGAGGCGCCGTGATCGCGAGCGGAACGGCTCTCGCTCGCTCAGCGAACGATCGTCACCGGTACCGTCGCCCGCCGCGTCACGGTCTCCGCCACGCTCCCGAGCAGAATCCGCGCGACGCCGGAGCGACCGTGGCTGCCCATGACGATGTGGTCGACGTCGCTCTCGTCAGCGTACTCGAGGATCGTCCGAGCGGGCGGCCCCGTTTCGACCGCGGTCTCGAGGACGGTCGTCTCGAGAACCCCCGCATCGTCGGCTCGCTCGCGGGCCCGTTCGCCGAGTTCTTCACCTCGTTCGACGGCTCGCTCGTGGGCCTGCGCGTCGTAGTAGCCCCCGCCTCCGTAATCGCTGTACACACCTTCTATCGGATCGACGGCGTGTACCGTCGTGATCGTCTCGCCGTCGTAATTCGAGACCGCGTGGTCGAACGCGGCCCACGATTGCGGTGAGCCGTCGAGCGGGACGAGTACGTGCGTTGCCATACTGGGAAGACGTCGCGAGAATACAAGAAGCTCACACGAAACGAGCGGTCCGATCAGTATTCTTCGATAGACTGGACTGTCAGAACGGGCACCGGTGACGCGTTGAGAGACGCACGCGAGTCGAGCCATCGGTTCCTTCTTCCGTTTCGATGACGAGTAGCTCGACCGAGCTCGGCGTATTCGAGCTCACACTGTATGGAACGACCTACCCGACAGAATGAGTTTCATTGACACGATCGTGGAGAACCGCGTGAGTCCGTGCGTGAAATCGCGCCTTTTCCCCGCGTAGACCTCTGTCACGTCTGCAAACTCGGAAGCGGGTAGTCGCGTAATATCGTTCGAACGGAATGACCGCGACGAACAATATCGTCTCGATTCGCCGGCGAAGAACGAAGAGCGTGGGAGTCGAAGGTCGGGGCATGTACGACCGTATCGTGATCGCCGTCGACGGAAGCGACGAGGCCGAGCGGGCGGCGGAACGCGGACTCGAGTTCGCTCGCGTCTTCGATGCAGCGGTCGACGTCGTGTACGTCGTTGAATGGAAGTCACTCCGGCTCGCGAGGTCCGCCGACGAAAAGGCGCGGCTTCGAGAGTGCGGTGAAACCGTTCTCGAAGAAATCGAGGAACTCGCGTCCGCTATCGATCGACCCATAACGACGGAACTGACGGAGGGCAAGCCCGCGCTCCGGATCGCCGAGTACGCGGCCGAACGAGACGCGGGGCTGATCGTCGTCGGGAGACAGGGACTAACAGGGTTCGGAAAGCGACTCCTCGGCGGCGTTATGGAACAGCTCCTCCATCGAAGCGACGTCCCCGTCTTCGTCGTCCCGAAGGGCGCATCGGACGCAACGGCCGATTACTCCGACCTGCTCGTTCCCACGGACGGGAGCGAGATCGCCGCCGACGCCGCCCGGCACGGCGCCGCGGTCGCACAAGGGTACGGGTCGACGGTCCACGTGCTCAACGTGGTCGATCTGCAGGCCGCGGGCGGAGCCTTCGACGCCGGCGGCCTCGGACGCGAGTTCATCGACCGACTCGAGGCCAACGGCGAAGGGATCGTCGAGGACGCGGCGACGGAGATCGGAGACGAGGGTCCGGACGTCACGACCGCCGTCGTGCGGATGACGTCGTTCGACGGCATCGCTGCCGGCGTCCGCGAGTACGTCGACGATACCGATATCGACCTCGTCGTCATGGGTGCGCGCGGCCGGTCGAATCTCGGTCGCCGCGTTCTCGGTAGCGTCACCTCGTCCCTCCTCCGGACCCTCGACGTCCCCGTACTGGTCGTGACGCGGTCGTCGCGATAGGATCGTCGTGCCGACCGCTACTCGCGAGTCCGCCCAGTTAGCACCGTCAGGACGGTAGCGGTTCGACGGCGTCACTGCTCCACTCGCGGTAGCCCGAACCCTCGAGTGACCGTTCCCGGCGACGGAGGCCGATAACCGACGGTCACGCGTCGGCTGCGAGATCGCCGAGGACGCGATCACCGAACGCGAGCACGAGGAGCGCGCCGATTAGATCGAAAACGAGATCGAGGACGGTGTCTTTCGTTCCGTACGAGACGAGTACCGGCTCGAACCCGAGGCGATTCCCTGCGGTGTGAACGGCGTATTCGACGAGCTCCCAGAGAAGTCCGAGACAGACGACGACGGCGACGACTCGAGGACGTGGATCGCGCCCCCGGCGCCGGCTGATCGCGAAGACGACACCGCCCAGAATCGACGAGGAGTGCATATGCGTGAGGTGATCCCACCACCGGATATCGTCGTACGGACCGAGCATGCCGATGGCGTGGGTGAGCATCGCGCTACGGATATACACGCGCTGCCACGGACGGAGTTCGATATCGTACGCTCGTTCGGCGAGATCGGGAAGGAACGTGCCGATCGTCGCGACGGCCGCGTTCGCGACCGCACCCGCGTCACGTCGTCGGAGGCCGACGACGAATACCGCGAACAATGCATACCGAATCCCACGTTTCGTCCTGCACTCGGTCGATGCATTCATCGTCCCAGTTCGTAGTGGATATGCGGAACACATAGGAATACCGCCTCGCGGACCGACCGAATCGTTCGGGCTGAGATCGGGTATCCCCGGTCTCGGTTCGGAAGCGATCACACGACAGGTTCTCCGTCGCCGCCCTCGGAGACGAGCACGACGGGGATCGAAAGGTCGCGGACGAGTACCTCGCTCGTGCTGCCGAGCAAGACCGCCTTGAACGCCGATTTTCCCCGCGACCCGAGGACGACGATATCGATGCCTTCGCTCTCGGCGTACTCGACGATCACTCGTTCGGGAACCCCCGTTTCGATCCGGTCGACGAACGCCACGTCCCGCTCCCGACTCTCGGTTTCGACCGACTCGAGGACGGCCTCGCCCTCGGCGCGGAGGTCGTCTTCGACCGTCTCCGGATCGATGATGGCGCTGTCGTAGCCGATTCGCGTCTCGATCACGTAGAGCGCGTGCAGCGTCGCACTGTCGGTCGCCGCGAGGTCGATCGGACCGTCGCCGCGCGTGCACACTCGCTGCCGTCGGTCGCGAGAAGGACATCGGAGTACATCTTCGGGTATACGTCCCCCCGCCTTCCGTCTGATTTCGAGGGGTCGAAGACACGACCGCGACTGCGACCGAGGGAGTGACGACTGCCGGTCCGTCGTGGTTTCCTCGGTGGAGGCCGTACGGGCCGAGTGATTAGACGAGAAGAGCGTACGACGGTTTCCACTCTATCTGCCGCTGGATGCCGTGTGGAACTGCGACCGTAGTGAATCGAAGCGGTTGAATTATTTTGAATATGTTTATTGGTCACATTTCGTTCGGCTCGAGAGCAGGTGGTAGTCCTTCGTGTTTGATTCCCGTCTGTTCGTCGATTTGGAGTTCGTAGACTTTCACGTCTCCCGACAGGGTAGCCGATTCGAAAACGGCGGGCCGCCAGGCGGTACGTGAAATCTCGTCGAGTGTATCCCACTCGGTTTCTGGGAGGGCGGCGAGGTGACCAGTCAAAAGGACGCTTTGCCAATTGTACGGCGTATCCACCTTGTACACGAGGAATCTCGCGGTGTCGGTTGCCTCGCTTAGCGTTTGCTTCCGGCTATTCGAACCGAGGAGATACGTGAAATAGAGCCGGTCGTGCCCGTCGTACCCATAGGAGATGGGAAGCAAATATGGGCCGTCTTCCGCCGGAAGCCCGAGCACGCCAGTCTTCTGACTCGAAAGGAACCCCTCGATTTCGTTTTCGTCCATTTTCACCAGTCCGTATTCCCGCAGTTCATCGATGGACATGGGTGGACTATCGACGACGACGACGAAAATCCCCCCCTCCTACCGATAGTCAGACGGATACTTTCGGGCGGAGTTACTGTCTCCCCGTTGAGGTCCTAATCGGATATAACCAATTATCATACGTCTCGCGACTCGTCGATGAGCACGACGGCCTGCCCCTCGATTACGCGTTCGCCCTTCGAATCGACGACGTCGGTCGTAAGCTGATACTTGCCTCGGCCGATATCTTCGATGATCTCGCAAATCGCGGTCACTCGGTCGCCAAGTTCGACCGGTGAGAGGAAGGTGAGATTCTCCGACACGTAGATCGTCACCCCGGGAAAGCGAGCCAACGCGGCGCTGATCACTCCGCCGACGAGCGTCCCGTGGACGATCCGGCGACCGAACCGAGTGGCGCGTGCGTACTCGTCGTCGAGATGAAGGCGGTTCGTGTCTCCGCTGGCCGTAGCGAACGCCCGAACGTCGCGTTCGGTGAGCGCCTTCGTGAACTCGACGCGATCGCCGACAGTAATGCGGCTGTCGGAGAGACCGATAGCGTCAGTTTCCCAGCCGGATAGCTCGTAGGCGGTTTCAGAGGGGATGCGACTCCGGATACTGTCGGGCCGAGTATAGTCAAATTCGTAGCGTCGGAAGATCTGGGGAACGTATCGAACGATATCGTTCGAACTGACGAGTCCCTCGAGGCTGCCATCTTCTACAATGACGAGTCGAGCGATGTCGTTGTCGAACATTATCTCGACCGCATCCCCGATCGGCGTGTCGGCAGTAACCGTCACGACTTCGGTCGACATGAACTTGCGAAGTGGACACCCCGTCGGTTCGGATACGTCCCCGAGAAGCCGGACGAAATCGTCGCTGGTCACTATTCCGACGACATCACCGTTCTCAACGACGACGAGCGATCCAACTCCGTCCTCGCGACACGTCGCGGCCGCCTCGTCCGCCGTCGTATCCGGAGTAGCCGTCCTCACCGGGGAACTCATCACGTCGTTGACTCGGATGGGAAACGCCATGTGATCGACGTCTATTTCCGGTGTGAAAAAGTCCGACGGGCAATGCGCCGATACCGGACGATCACTGCGACGAGAGAGACAGGGTACCTTCGGAAACTGACGGTCGAAAAGCGGCCTTGAGCGAACCGATAGAGAGCGGAACCTCCTCGAGTAAACGTGTACAAGTGGCAAAACGTCCTCCTGGCGTGTCCGATCGCCGTTGTGCCCGAATCGAAGCGAAACGAACTGACGAACTCCTCGAGGGCGTGTGGCGGTCGGATGTCCTCGCGTCGGCGGAGCCGTCCGGTGGTATCGCGGTCTTCGAATTCCGGTTCGACGACCGCGGAGATCTCATAGCAGGACCGTCGCCCGCTCTCGAGACGGGAGACGAGTAGCGACGTCCACCCGGCTGTCGTGGGTGGGAGCCACGATCACCTGACGACCGTTACCGGTGCAGACGACCGCCGGACGATCTGCTCGGCGACGCTTCCGAGCAGGATATGCGTTCCGCCGTCGTGGCTGTGGCCGCCGATGAGAACGTGGTCGGCTTCGATCCGGTCAGCGTACTCGAGGATAACGCGTGACGGAGGTCCGGTCTCAGTCGTCGGTCGGAGATCCGCATCGCTATCTCTCTTGATCGAGTCCGCGATCTCCAGAACGCGGTCCGCGTTCCGGTCCGCTCGTTCGTGCCACGTACGGACTGCACCGTACCACTCCTCGAAATTCGGGTAGTCGTCGCTGCGTACGCCCACGCGGTCGAGATCGTCCACGAACGGATACCGCACGTAGAGCACGTGCACCGTCGCGTCCGGAAACGCGTCGATCGCGTGTTGTAACGCGTTACACGCCGGAGACGATCCGTCGAAGGGAACGAGCACCGTCTCCGGGGAGGCGATCCGTCCGTCGTCGACCGCCGATCGAAGAACGGTGATCGGAGCCCGCGTCCGGCGGACGAGCGCTTCGGACACGTTCCCGAGCGGAGCGTCCGCCGTATCCGCTCGATAGGATCCGTCGATCACGATCCGATCGATCGTATACAGATCGGCGTATCGAAGAATCGCGTGAATAGCGTGCCCGTAGACGAACTCCGAAGAGATCGTCGTCGAGCGCTCGTCTGCTACGGCGGGTACGGTTTCGAGGACATCCTGTGCCCGTTCGTATCGCTCCCGTACCTGTTTCTCCGAGTCCGGAATCGTCGCGAACGGGTCGAGGACGTGGAGTGCGGTGATCGTCTCGCCATCAAAGACGTCCGCTGCGTATCGCAGTGCCGACTGCGAGCGCCGCGATCCGTCGTACGGGACGAGAATGGAACGATCCATACTCAACGACTCGACGGACAGCGCAAAAATAACGTGGGCAGAAACCACTGATAAATCGGCGATCCGTTGTCGTTTCGAATTCGCCCCGAGAAGAGACGAATTGAGTCTCGTAGTACGCGAACTCGAGCGAACGACGACCACGGACGAGAAACGAGCGGCCGCGTCACGTACTTCGGAAGCAGTCGTCGGGTCCCGCGGTAGCACTCGGGGAGGGACGGGTATAGCGGGGCCTGCGCCAGTTCTGCGAGTCGCTCAGCGACGGTCGCGGGGCGCCGTCGTCGCGGATTCAGCGGCGGGGACAGATTCAGCGGCCGTGTGACTGTAGACCACACGCCAGCGAATCCCGCGCGAATGCGGCCGGGGCGAACTCCGGGGCAGCTGCGAGGATGGGTACCGCGAGCGCCATCCCAATCGATGTGTGAATCGTCGCCCTCATCGTGTCCTTCTATAGCGAACGAAACGACGGATATGTGTCTTGCGGCGAATGAATCCAACCGAACGCGGAAATTCGAGATGCGGGTCCGGCCATGACGAGATAGTGAACTGGCGTTCGAGTGTGAGCTGCTCCTCTGTCATGCTAATGCCATATTGCCGCACGGCTCACCGGGTAATGATATTATTCTATTGGAAACTCATTACAAACGTACGTTTGTAATACTTAGGGCCAGGGACCGACATATGTGGGGGGCGACAAGCACTGGCCTGAAACGGTCGGATAGAAACTACTTACACGTAATCTCGAGTGACTGTGTCGGTTCGCGATCCAGGCGATTGAGGTGCGGCACCCGTGTTCGATCGCGACGAACGTCGGATTCGGCTCCAAACTCGCCGACCGTCACGTAGCCGCCCTCACAATGAACCCGCGTGGAACCGAGGCGCGGTTATCTGAGTTCCCGAATAGTATTTTGAGACTCCGCGAGGTACGTCGGTTCGATGGCTCAGCAACTGCTGGTTCCCGTCGACGGATCGCCGCTGTCCAAACGAGCACTGGAGCACGCGCTCGAGGAATACGAGGACGCGTCCGTCATCGCGCTCCACATACTCGACCCCACCGATCCCGGGTACAGTTCACCGACCGATGTCGACGTCAGAAACGAACCGCCACACGGGTCCGACGAGTGGTACGAGCGGGCGAGCGAGGAGGAGGAGAAAATATTCGACGACGCGCGCGAGCTGGCGAGCGAACACGGCGGGACGCTCGATACCGACACCGCAATCGGCGAGCCCGCACGCGAAATCGTCGATTACGCCGAGGAGAACGAGATCGATCACGTCGTCATGGGCAGTCACGGACGAAGGGGAGAGACGCGACTGCTGCTCGGCAGCGTGGCTGACATGGTCGTCCGGCGGTCGCCGGTCTCCGTCACCGTCATCCGCGACTGAACGGATCGACAACTGTCGGCCGTTCGAATGATTCGGCCGGCTGTCCCTTTATACTCGTGCTCGAGGTAGGGGGCACCAATACAGTGGTATCGTTTCTCGTCCTCTACGGCACTGGTGAGGGACAGACGGGAACCGTCGCCGCCCGTCTCGCCGAGACGCTCGACGAACGCGGACACGATGCGACGACGCTCGACGTCGACGATCTCCCGACTACGTTCGACCTCGGTGAGTTCGACGCGGTCCTCGTCGGCGCGTCGATCCACGCCGGTAAACACCAGTCGTCGGTCCTCGAGTTCGTTCGGTCGAATCGGCCGGCACTCGATACGATACCGACGGCGTTCTTCCAGGTGTCGCTGTCGTCCGCGACCGAGGAGGGTCGTGCGCAAGCGGCGGGCTACTTCGAGGAGTTCGTCGCGGAGACAGAGTGGCATCCCGATTGGATCGGGTTCTTCGGCGGCGCACTCCGCTACTCGGAGTACGGGTTCCTCAAGCGGTTGCTGATGAAACAGATCGCCAAGCGGACCATCTCGGACCTTCCCGAAGCCGACGCGACGGGTGACGTCGAGTTCACCGACTGGGAGGAAGTCGAGTCCTTCGCCGCCGACGTGGCGGCGTTCGTCGAAGGACGGTTGGGCGTCGCGCCGGCTTCAGGCGACGAGGCGGAACTCGAGTGAACGCCGAGGAGCTATCGACGCGTCGACGACCGTCGACGCATCTCTGGCGGCTCTCAAGAGACGGACCTGTCGACTGGAGTGGGCGTTCAGTTCCGTCTTCACGTCCTCCGCCCGTGAAGGACAGGCATGGAGAAGAGAGCGATCGGCGCGGATTCGGTGACCGGCCGCGTTCGCGAGACGAGTAGCGGGTTCGATGTCTGGGGATTCCCGTTGTTCTCTCACGGCTGGACGTGGTGCTGGTGGAGCGTTCCGATTGTCACCGAATGGCACGTCTTCCGGTTTCCGGGGATCCTCTTTCTGCTCGTCGGCGGCGTCGGCGTCACGATCGGCGGCGTCGCGATGGCGTGGCTGGTCGGCGACCGGATCGGGCTGAAAGACCTAGGGCGACGCCTCGTCGACGTGCGACGGATTCCGTTGCGGTGGTCACCGGTGATGCTCGCGCTCTTTCCGGCGCTCGCGCTGGCCGGTGCCGGCGTCGCGATCGTCGCAGACGGTGCGACACAGCCGCTGAGCGGCGCTCCCCTGCGAGACCTGCTCGGTGAGCCGGTCGCTCTCGGCGGAACGCTGGCGATCATATTCCTACTCGGCCCCTTCCACGAGGAGATCGACTGGCGGGGCTACCGGCTCGATCGACTCCAGTTGCGCTGGAGCGCACTGACTTCCAGTGTCGTCCTCGGTGTCGCGTGGGCGGTCTGGCACGCGCCGCTGTTCCTGATGGTCGGCTACCACGGTAGCTGGGAGTACTCCCCGGAGCCGACGTGGTTCGCCTTCAATATTCTCGCCGGTGCGGTCCTCTACACCTGGCTGTACAACAACGCGAACCGGAGCGTCCTCGCGGCGATCCTGTTTCACTTCGTCGGCAACGCGACCGGCCAGCTCCTCGAGCTCTCGCCGGCGGCGGATCGGTATCAGACGATCGTTACGGCGGGACTCGTCCTCGTCGTCGTGCTCCGGTGGGGAGCGAGGGACCTCCGTCACGGGGAGGTGCGCCCGCGTCCGCCGTACTGATCGGCCCCACCGTCAGGTGCCACGGGACGGACCGTCGTTCCCGCCCGATTCGGACCCGTCGCCCGGTGCCGATGCGCCCGTCCTGTTGCGACCGCCGACCGACGAGTCGCCCGCGGGCTCAAGCGAACGCAGGAATCGGGCCAGCAGCACGAGACTCGAGAGCGTCAGGAGGCCGAAGACGACGAGAACTGGCGCCGGAACGGCGTCGCCGCTACGGAGCATGAAGACCGCCATCGTCAGCACGGCCAGGCCGAGAGTGGCCGCCTTCACCAGGAGGACGCCAGTGAACGCGTACCCCCACGCCCGGCGCTCGCGGAGCCAGTACGCCGAAAGCAGGAACGCCGGGAGGATGATTCCCAGATCGAGCGAGTAGATGACGGACGTCGGGAGCGACGCCTCGGCGACGCTCGGCGGCACCGTCCCGGCGAGCGCCGCGGGCAGGACCTCTGCCAACCACAGGAACGCGACGAGTACCGCCAGTAGCACCTGGAAGGCGACGAACGGCCGGACGGATAGATCCCCAGCGGTACGTTTCACTTCGGGGGCGTTAAGGCGGACCATCCCGCCGACGAACGTGGCCAGCGTGAGCCACAGCAACGTCGTATAGACTAAGTACAGTTCGTTGAACGCGGTCATAAACGAATACGACGCGTAGGTGTACAGCAGATAGCCGTCGACGCCGAGCCAGACGACGTACCCCCGCAACGACCCTCGAGCGGCGTAGTAGAGCGCGACGGCGAACACGGGGAGCGCCACGGACAGCGTCAGCAGGTCCTGTCCGTAGACCTGCGGCAGGAGGACCGGCGCGTCGCGATAGAAGCCGGGGACGAACAGTCCGACGAGCGTCGCGACGCCCGCGAGGACGACCGTTGCGATGGATGCGAAAACGTACGAACGCGGGAGCGAGGCTTCGACATCGCTCATCGGTTCGCCTCGCGTCGCGGGCCGCTACCGGTTCGCGCCATCGGCAGTTCTCCCTCGGTCCACGAGCGGCCGGTGATCGTACTCATCCCGTTACGAGTCTTCCACGGTGTCGAACGCGATAAAGAACGATGTCGAAGGTCGAGAGGCGTAGCCGGGCGACTACGGGCCGTTCGTCGGGTGTCGACGGGATCGGACCGCGGCCGTATCACCTCGCCGCTATGTCTCACGTCGACGGTCGAGAACCGCGGGACTCAGTCCTCGGGCGCCGCACTGTGTGGCGCCTCCGGAGTCGGTGCCGGCGGTTCGTGGGTGCCGAACTCGGGATGGGTCTCCTCCATCCACACGTAGACGACGGCACCGGAGAGGAACATCAAGGTCGCAGTCATGTAGAACGCGGCTTCGGCGCTCGCGAACTCCATCGAGAGGCCGATCAGGATCGCTCCGACACCGTAGCCGGCGTCGCGCCACATCCGGTAGACGCCCATACCGGCCGACCGCCACGTTGGATGGGCCGCGTCGCTGGGAACGGTCATCAGGTTGGGGTAGAGCAGTGCCATTCCGAGTCCGGAGAGCCCGGAAAGGAGTACCCACGGCAGGTAGCTCTCGACGAATACCATCCCGAGAACGCCCGCTCCGGCGAGGAACATTCCGGCGACGACGGGCGGGCGACGGCCGATGCGGTCGGCGAGGCCCCCGGTTCCGATCTGGAGGAAGTACATCGCGCTGTGGACGCCGACGACGACGCCGACGGCTTCGATCGCGAGCCCCTGACTCGTGAGGTAGAGCGGCACCGCGATCCAGAACAGCGTGTCCACGAAGTTCTCGATGTGGCCGGCCTGGGCCGCCGCGAACAGCGTCCTGTCGCCGTAGGTCGCTCGCTTGAGCACCTCGTCGAACGGGAGGTTCGCGTCGCGGTGGTCGTCGGCCTCCAGCTGTGCGAGTTGGACCGTCTCCTTGATGAGGAAGACCGAAATGAGGAACGCGAGCACCACGACGACCGCGAGGAAGTAGAACGGCTCCGGTCGAAGACTCGTCTGACCGGCGATGACGCCAGTGATCCACGCGCCCGCGGCGACGCCGGTGTAGCCGAACGCCTCGTCGATGCCGACGGCCAGCCCGCGCTGGTCTGGGCCGGCGAGGTCGATCTTGGCGTTGATCGCCATGCTCCAGGTCAGCGCCTGGTTGATCCCCAGCAGGACGTTCCCGACGGTGATCCAGCTCCAGCTCGGGGCGAAGATCAGGATCACCGGGATCGGCAGGGCAGTGATCCAGCCGAGCACGAGCACCGGCTTGCGACCGTACTCCTCGCCCCACTTGCCGGCGTAGAGGTTGAGCAGTGCCTTGACGAAGCCGAACGAGACGACGAACGAGCCGATGACGAGGAACGACTCGACGCCGAGCACGTCCTCGCCGAGGACGGGCACGACGGTCCGCTCCGAACCGATCGTCAGCCCCGTCGCGAACACCAGCAGGACGTGCAGCGAGAACTGTCCGAGGTGTTCGCGAATCCCCTGTTTCAGTTCAGTTGCCTCGCTCATTGGTTACTCGGCAGCACAGCGGTTCGGACCCAGTTCGAGCTCGGACAGTTCCTCGTCGGGGACGTCTTCCCGCCCGACGTTCGTCCGCTTGACGCGCTCGAAGTTCGGCGGATGATCCGGAATATCCGAAGCGAGCGTCTCAACGAACTCGTCGCGGTCACGCCCGAGGTCCTCGTTTTGCTCTCGGACCTCCGCGAGCGTCGCGGTCACCGGCGGTTCGGGCGATCCGGGATCGTGTGCCGGGAGGATGACCGCGTCGTCGGGGCGGTCAAGCAGGCGCTGGAGGCTCTCGTAGAGCGTCGCGGCGTTCCCTTCGACGTCGGAGCCCTCGAGTCCGGCCTCAACGCCGAGTTCGACGCGGCCGACGCTCTCGTGGAAGAGCGTATCGCCCGTGAGCAGGGCCTCGCCCTCGAGATCGAACGAGACGCTGCCCTCGCTGTGGCCGGGCGTGTGGATGACCTCGACGTCGACCGACCCGATCTCGATCGCGTCGCCGTCCTCGATCGGGTTCGCGTCGATCTCGAGCGCGTCGTTCGGATGGAGGTGGTACGGAACGCCGTGTCGCTCGGCGAGGTCCGCACCGCCGGAGACGTGGTCGGCGTGGGCGTGCGTATCGAAGACGCCGACGAGATCGGCGTCGTGATCGTCGATAATCCCCTCGTACTCCTCGAGGTAGTGCGAGGGGTCGAACACGGCAGCCTCCCCGTCCGAAATCAGGACGTGAGAGAGACATCCCTTCCCCGGACGGGCGACCTGGACGAGCGTTCCGTCGAGGTCGGTCGGGACGGGGTCGCTCCGGTGAACGCGACTCCATCCGTTCATCCCGTCGGCCAGCGTCTCGGCGTCGTAGCCCAGCTCTCGCAGAACGTCCGTCGCCGTCTGCGAGATGACCCCCGCGGCGCAGACGGTGACGATCTCTCGATCCTCCGGGAGAGCCGCGAGAGTCTCTTTCGCCGCCTCCGTGTCGGCGGTCAGGTCGTCGTAGACGTCGACGTTGACGCTGTCAGGAACGTGCCACTCCTCGTAGTCGTCCCGGTGGCGGATATCGAGCACGAGCACGTCTTCGTCGTCGCGTAACCGGTCGCCGAGTTCGGTCGGACTAATTTCGGTCATCGATACGTGTTCGTATGGTCGGGACCGGAATAGCAGTGGTGCGGGACATGACCGGTACCGTTAATCACTCCGAGATCGAACGGTGACGTATGAGTCTGTACGAGGCCTCGTTTCGACTGAAACACGAGTGTCCCTACCGGGAGATCTCGGAGCGCTATCCCGATCTCACGATTCGCGAGTGGTACCTGAGCGACTGCCAGGTGCTCGAGATCACTTCCGCGGAGGCGCCGGCCGACGACCTGTTGGAAGAGATCGACGGGATCGGAACGGTCCTCCACGAGTCGATCGACGACTCGGGGCTCCACGTCGTCACCCAGTCCTGTCTCTGCTCGCTCGAGGGGTCGATCCTGGAGCGGTTCGAGGAACACGATTGCCTCTATCAGCCGCCGACGATTCACCGGCAGGGGTGGGAACACTACACGGTGATCGCGTTCGACGAAGCCGACGTTCGGGCCTTGCTTCGGGACCTCGAGGCGGATCGGGACATCGAACTGCTCTCCAAGACCGCTATCACGGAGCAAGGGATTCCGCACAGTATGTTGGCACCGGTCGATCAGCTGTTCGAGGACCTCACCGACCGGCAGTTGGCGGCGTTACAGCTGGCGCTCGAGAACGGCTACTACGAACAGCCGCGAGGGACGTCGCTCCGAGAGCTGGCGTCACAGACGTCGGTGGCACGCTCGACCTACGAGGAACACCTCCGAAAGGCGGAGAACAAGCTGATGACGAACGCCGGTGCGTACCTCCGACTGGTAACGTCGGGGTCAGCGGGGAATCCGCTGCAGGCGGGCCGGTCGGGAACGTCCGAACAGCGCGCTGACTGATCGCTCGTCGAACAAGCGACCGTATTTTCGTTCACCGCACGCGGCATATAGCTTCATACTGTGTGCGACCCTACAGTTCACGATGGACCGAATCGAATTCGTCTACACGATCGGAATGAACGATCGGGAACTCGAGGAACGCCTTGCGAGCACCGACACCGGTGTCCTCGCACTCGCGGCCGACGGCGCCGCGTACGCGTTCCCCGTCGCCCACCATTACGAAGACGGGACGCTGTACGTCCGTCTGTCGACCGACGGATCGAGCACGAAGATGTCGCACCTCGACGACACCGAGACCGCCTGTTTCACCCTCTACGACGTCGATTCCGCCGGACGATCCTGGAGTATCATCGCCACCGGACCGCTCCGAAAGCTCACCGGTTCGGAGCGAGCGGCGTTCGACGAGGCGGCGGTCAACGAGTCGTTTCTCGAACTCCGGATCTTCGACGAAGACGTCGAGGCGGTGGAAATCGAGCTATACGGACTCGAGATCGAGACGATCACCGGGAGAAAAACGAGCGAGTAACGAGCCGTTATCCCGTCCGTCGGTCGCTCGGAAGCCGTCTCCGAAGAGGGCTTCAGTGGAGTGAACGCCGCGTAGAACGGATAGAGGAGACGGAGTCGTCTCAACGGTTGACGGCCTCGTTGGTGGCTCCTGAGCCGCCCGCTCCCTCCGCACGAGAGACGCTCGGTCTCGCGACCGCTCGCGCGTCACCCGGGCAGGAACAGGTTCAGAAACGCGACGACGATCCCCGCAAGCCCCATCCTGATCCCGGCGACGATCCAGTTCTGCTTCGAGATCGAGCCGAGGTACGCACCGAACGCGAACAACACGCCGACGCCGACGGCGATGGCGAGCAGCGTCGCCTCGAGCATGGAGACGACGACGCCCTCCGCGAGGAAGGGAATCAGCGGCAGGAGAATGCCGATGAGCGGGCCGATTCCGCTCGCCACCGCGTTGACCTTGCGAGCGCCCGCCCGCCGCTGCTGGACCGCCGTGTCCTCGAGGTCGGTCAGCATCGCCCGCTCGAGCTCCATCAGTTCGGCCTGTTTCTCGGCGCGTTCGATCTCCCAGACGCTCCAGATCCCCGACGTTCCCAGCCCGACGGCCGCGCCGAGACCGATCGTGATCACGGTGAGGCCGTCGGAAACGCCCGACAGGTAGGCGCCGACGACGACGCCGATGCTCGTCAGGGTGCCGTCGAACCCGTTCGAGATGAAGTACCGCCGCGAGATGGATCTGACCTCCTCGTCCTCGAGGAGCGCGCTGACGGAATCGAGGCGATCGCGAAGCCGAGTCACGTCGCTCACCGGCTCACCGATCCTGCGGCGTGTCGATCTGTTCGACGAGGCGCTCGCCGCAGACGACCTGATCGATCGAGTGAATCGTCCCGCCGAGGTCGGTGATCGCCTGCTCAAGCGCGTCCGCGTCGATGTCGTCTCCCTCGACCGTCAGCTTGAGATTTTGGACCTCGCGGTCGGTCTCGACGAGGACGACGTTGACGGCATCGACGCCCGAGCAGTCGCTGGCGACGGTGGCGAGTTCGAGGATGTTCGGCTCCTGCGGTTTCATGACGTCGAGGACGAGCCGTCGTATCGGTGGCGACATACCCTGATGCTCGCGGGCGATGCCCTTAGTGGCGGGGGACGATCCGCGACCGCGTCTACGGTACTCGCGCCGACGACGATGGCGGTTTATAGAGAACGGGGACGCGTCGGCTCTCGCGGCCGTCCGCGTTCTCCGCGTTGCCTGACCGCTTACGGCTCGAGTCGCCCGACGAGAACGGCGACCGCGAGGTACGCGGGGAGACAGACGAAGAGCACCGCGCCGATGAGTCCCCAGTCTCCCGCCTCGAGGGGCACCGTTCCGAAGTACCGGTTCAGCGGCGTGTAGAGCACCGCGAGCTGGAGGGCGATCGACGTCGCGACGGCGGCCGCGAGCCACGGATTCGAAAGCGTCGGCGTCTCGCGCAGCCAGCGGATGACGTAGAGCTTCGCGAACTCGAGGAAGACGAACGCCGTGAAGACCATCGTCATCGCGTACGCTGTAACCTCGGCAGCCCCCTCGAGCGCGTAGAACATGAGCGCGAGCGCGACGACCGTCGTGACGGCGCCGGTCCCGCCGATGAGTTCGAGCATGGGCCGCCCGATGATCCCCCGATCGGGATCGCGCGGCGGGCGATCCATCACGTCGCCGCTCTCGGGGTCGGCGCCGAGCGCCAGCGCCGGCAGGCCGTCGGTCAGCAGGTTGATCCACAGCAACTGCACGGCGGGCAGGATGAGGTAGCCGTACAGCGATGCGAGGAAGACGATCGCCACCTCGGCGACGTTCGCGCTCAGGAGGTAGGCGACGAACTTCCAGACGTTGTCGAAGATCGCCCGCCCGCGTTCGACCGCCCGCTCGATCGTCGCGTAGTCGTCGTCCAGCAGGACGATATCCGAGGCCTGCCTGGCGACGTCCGTCCCCCGGATCCCCATGGCGACGCCGACGTCGGCGTTCTTCAGCGCCGGCGCGTCGTTGACCCCGTCGCCGGTCATCGCGACGTCGTTGCCGCGGTCCTGCAACGCTCGCAGGATCCGGACCTTGTGTTCCGGCGACATCCGCGCGAAGACGTCGACGGACGCGGCCCGTTCGCGCAGCGTCTCCTCGTCCATCCGTTCGATCTCGCCGCCCTCGAGGACCGCAGTGCCGATCCCGAGCGATTCGGCGATCGCTCGCGCTGTCCGGACGTTGTCGCCGGTCACCATCTTCACGTCGATCCCCGCCCGCCGCGTCTCCGCGATTGCGTCGGCGACCTCCTCGCGGGGCGGATCGATTATCCCGGTCAACCCCACGAACGTCAGCCCGGCCGCGAGATCGTCGGCGTCGACCGGGTCCTCGCGGTAGGCCATCGCGAGGACGCGGAGCGCGTCGTCACCGAACGCCCGGACCGTCGTCTCGACGCGTTCGCGGCGCTCGTCGGTCAGCGGTTTCGGCCCATCGGCGGTCAGAATCCGATCGCAGTTCTCGAGGACGACCTCCGGTGCTCCCTTGATGTAGCCGACGTCCCCGTGGACGGTCCCCATCCACTTGCGTTCGGAGGAAAACGGTACTTCGCCGGTTCGCGGGTGCTCCGCGCGGAGTTCGTCGACGTCGAACCCGCGACGATCCGCGGCCTCGAGCAGGGCCCGCTCGGTCGGGTCGCCGCCGTCGTCCTCGAGCGTCGAATCGTTACAGAGCGCACCGATTCGCAGGAGCAGATCCTCGCGGTCAGAGGGCGCGTTCTCGTCGGCCGCCTCCGATCCAGCGTCGACGACGGCGTCGTTCACCCAGCACCTGCTGACGGTCATCTGCCCTTTCGTGAGCGTGCCCGTCTTGTCCGTGCAGACGACGTCGACTGCGCCCAGCGCCTCGACCGCCGGCAGCCGTCGGACGAGCGCGTTCTCCTCGGACATCCGGCGCACGCCGAGCGCGAGCGTGAGCGTGACCACCGCCGGCAGCCCTTCAGGGATCGCGGCCACGGCGAGCGACACCGCCGTCAGGGCGGCCTGGATCGCGGGCGTACCCCGGAGGAGCAACAGCGGCGCGACCAGCGCGGAGAGGACGAGGACGCCGAGCCCGAGGTTTCGACCGAGGACGTCGAGTTCGTCCTGCATTGGGGTCCGGGTCTCCTCGGTAGCGGCGAGTTCGCGGGCGATCCCGCCGACTTCGGTCTCCATTCCCGTCCCGGTGACGACGGCGAGGCCCTTTCCGCGGGTGACGCTCGTCCCCTTGTAGACCATGCTCGCACGCTCCGCGAGCGGCGTCTCCGACGCGACGGGCGCCGACGATTTCGAGACCGGGACGCTCTCCCCGGTCAGCGAGGCCTCGTCGACCTCGAGGTCGGTCGCCTCGAGGAGTCGCCCGTCAGCGGGAACGACGTCTCCGCCGCGCAGGACGACGACGTCGCCGGGGACCAGCCCCGTGGCGTCGATCGTTCGCGCCTCGCCGTCGCGCCGAACCGTCGCCGTCGGCGCGGCCAGTTCCCTGAGCGACTCGAGGCTCCGCTCGGCCCGGTAGTCCTGAACGAAGCCGAAGATTCCGTTCGCCACGACGATGATCGCTATCAGGACCGCGTCGACGGTGTGACCCGCCCAGACCGAGAGGGCGGCCGCGGCCAGCAACACCCAGATCAGGGCGCTGTCGAACTGCGCGACGAAGATGTCGACCGGAGACCGGCCGCCGCCCCGAACGATGTCGTTCTCGCCGTGTTCCTCGCGCCGGCGGCGCGCTTCCTCGTCGATCAGCCCGTCGACGCGCGACTCGAGGGAGGCCACGACGCGGTCGGCGGGGCGCTCGTGTGGCTTCTCGGACACTACTCGGAGTTGCGTCCGAACCCCTATAGAAGTACGCGCCGGAACGCGGGGGACTCGCTGTCAGCGCCGGTCCGGCCGCTCGACGTCGCGACGCGCCGTCTGCCGGTCTGGTCCCACCACCCGATGCTGGAGACCGGTAGCCCTGAGGAGGTACGGGAGCAGCGTTCCCTGGACGAGCGCACCGACGATGGCGACGCCGAAGACCACCGCCTGGACGAACTCCCGGTGAGGAACCCACGACGGGAGTCCGAGCGCCAGCGCGACCGGGACCACGGTGTGTAACCCGCCCCAGACGAGGACGTGCTGGTAGTCGCGGGGAAACGGTCTCGAGACGGTCAGGTTGACCGCCCCTACGAGGACGTAGACGACCGTCGCCCGGACGAGCAAGACGAGAGCGGTGACGAGAAGCGCCGCCGGCAGGTACTTCGCGAGGCTGTCGATCGGAACCTGCGTCCCGATGAGCACGTAGACGATCGTCGACAGCAGGAACGCTCCGCCTTCCCAGATGTCGCGGACGAACTCGACCGTCCCGCGGTCGGTTCCGTTCGTAACGGCCAGGTCCACGAACGCACCCGCCCCGACAGTCGCGAGGATGCCGCTCACGCCGACGCTCTCGGCGACGACGTAGCTACCGTACGCGAGCAGGACCGTGACCAGCAGGACCGCCATCCGTTCGGGAAGACGGTGGACGAACCGCGTCGCACCGTATCCGAGACCGCTCCCGAGGAGAAAGCCGCCGAGACCGACGGCGAAGAGGTCCCTGACGACGATTTCGGCGGTCTCGAATCCGGACATCGGTCCCGACTGCTCGGCGAGCAACGCGAGGAGTACGTTGACGATGACGACCGCGACGCCGTCGTTGAATAAGCTTTCACCCTCGACGACGACGGTCAACTGCTCGGGGGCGTCCAGTTCCGAGAACAGGGAGAGGACGGCAACGGGGTCGGTCGGGACGAGGATCGCGGCGAGCAATAGTGACACTCCGATCGACAGCCCGAACGCGACCTCGACGATCGATCCGAGCAGGGCGACCGCCAGCGGGATTCCGAGGGCGACCAGCACGAGCGGCACGGCCAGGTTCTCCCGCAGCGCCGTCCGATCCAGTCCGATGACCCCGTTGAACAGGATCGGCGGCAGGACCAATCCCACGATGACGTCCGCCGAGAGCCGAATGCCGACGTCGATGCGCAGCACCGAGATCACGACCCCGACCACAATGAGGAGCACCGAGTACGGGACATCGAGCCACGCGTCCACGACGACCCTGACCCCTAGCGCGAGCGCGAATAGGGCACACACGCGGACGAGGACCTCGAAAACGGTGGCCATGAACGAGTACTCGAGAGACGGCCCCGTAATACCTAACGTGGCCGATGCGAGTGACGCCGCCGTCGCTGCGCTGACTCGACTCCGCCCGTCCCAGTGAGGCGACCTCGGTTTCCCGGTCGATTCGCACGCGACTACGATCCCTCGGCCGCCGATTCGCGAACCGCCAGGACGGGGACCGGAGCCGTTCGAACGAGTGACTCGGTGACGCTCCCCAGTACGTACCGGTCGAAGCCGGTTCGGCCGTGGGTCCCGACCACGACGAGGTCGATATCCTGTTCCTCGACGAACGACCGGATCGCCTCGGCCACTGACGGCCCGTACGCGACCGTTTCGGCGGCCGGTTCGACGTCGTTAGTTTCCGCGACCGACGATGCCGCCTCGAGGATGTCGTCCGCGGCCTCCTCGAGCATCGCCGTCTTGATATCGGAACGGACGTCGACGCCGACGCTGACAACGTCGACGACCGTGAGGAGATGCAGCGCCGCCCCGGTCGCGCTCGCGACGTCGACGCCAACCTCGAGCGCGTCCCTCGCGCAGTCGCTCCCGTCGGTCGGGGTCAGCACCCGGCGGTACGGGTACGCCAATTCGGCCGCGGCGTCCGGCCGAATCGTCAGCACGGGGCCGTCGGCGCGTCTGACGACTCGCTCGGTCGTGCTGCCGAGCAGGAACCGCTCGAGTCCCCGACGGCCGTGGGTCGGCACGACGGTGAGGTCGATATCGCGGTCCGCCGCGTAGTCGATGATCTCCCGATACGGCTCCCCCTTCCGGATCTCGGTGACCGCGTCGATCCCGCGCTCCGACGCGCGGTCGGCGGCGTCGCGCACGATTCGCTCGCCCTCCCGCTCGAGGGCGTCGACGACATCGCCTTCCATCTGAAACGGGCTGTACAGCGCCGTCTCCATCACGTTGAGGACGTGAACCGTCGACCCGTGTTCGGCGGCGATATCGAGGACGTGCTCGAGCGCGGCGGCCGCCCCCTGACTGCCGTCGGTGGGAAAGAGGAGGCGATCGAACGTCGCGGACGTCTCGGAATCGGTCACGTTCGGACACCTCCCGTCGCGTTTCGAGGAGCGGATCCGAGTCTCGCCCGTGGTGGTCGGACGTCGGCTACGCGGAGTTCCATGCGTGTCCGATACGTCGGAAACGGGGATAAACGGGTAGGGCGCCTCGAAAGCGGGGGCGCTGGGGAAGGGATGTACTCCGGATCCGGCTCGTTCGTCGTCGACGTCGTCTCAGCGATGACGGCCGATATCCGCCTCGTGGAGCTCGTCCTCGGCCCTCCACGTTCGCGGTCGGACCGTGACGAACACGGCGAGGAGGTAGCACGCGACGACTATCACAGAAACGAGGAGACCGGGAACCGCGCCGATGGCGGCGCTTTCGGGCCACGGACGGCCGGCGAACGCCGTGACCCGGATGATCCACGCACCCAGGATGATCGTATACAGCAGCAGGTAGATCCGCCGCAGGCGATGGGCGACGGCCTCTTCGGTCGAGATTTTGATCGTCGGGCGCCGGTAGTCCTGACTCAACTTCTCGCGCCACGACGGGTCTTCGAGGCCGGCAGAGGGGTCGAGCCCGTACGCGAAGACGTTCTTCTGGAGCGTTCGGACGCGCCCGCGCCAGATGTCGTATCCCCGGTACCGACGGGCCTCGATGATCAGGAACGCGGTCACCGCCGCCGCACCCAGCAACACGACGTAGTGGGGATTGCCCCGACTCGAGAACGACCACGTCAGGATCGCGCTCATCACGACGATCGCCCAGTAGGTCGTCTGGTCGAGCCGTTCCCGCCAGAACTTCATCCGGTGGATCTCGCCGCGGTAGAGGTGGGCCATGGCCGAACTCGGCCCCATGTCTTCGTCCAGGAGGCCCGCGCCGATCTCACGGTGTTCTGCGTCGTTCGGATCGACGTCTTTCGTCGACTCTCTGTCCATCGTTGTCGATCGTTCTCGAGCGACGACGAAAAGCGAGGCGAATTCCGCCGCGCGCTCGTTCGGGTCGAGTTCGGATTCTACTCGCGCGGACACTGACTCTCAGCGGGAAGAACGAGGACTCGAGTATATCCCGTAGCGACACGTCTGTCGCAGTGATTCACGTGAGTTACGGAATGATTGGGCGTCTCGTTGCCGCTCGTCTCGCGACCTACCTGATCGTCACCGTCGCAGTAACGGACCTCCTCCGGTCGCGGATCGAGTTCTCGCTGCTGGTCGGTATCCCGTCAGGGCTGGTCGCCGGCGCGGTCGCCGGTGGCGTCGTCGCCTGGGGGTTCGCCGACGGTGCGCCGGAACGGCGGCGGATCGCGTCCGCGTTCGGCGCCTTCGCGATCACCGTTCTCGTCGCGATCGTCGCCGGGTCGCTCCTTCCGGTCGGGACCGCACTGACCGTCGTCGTCGGCACGGTCGTCGGCTTGCTAACCGCCGTCGGAGTCTACCGCTGCGACGACGGCAGCGCTCGCACCCGCCGGGCGTGACANTCGTCGGCACGGTCGTCGGCTTGCTAACCGCCGTCGGAGTCTACCGCTGCGACGACGGCAGCGCTCGCACCCGCCGGGCGTGACGCCGCGCGCGTCAGCGACGTGGGCAACGAGGTCGTCACGGCCGCGGTCCGAGAACGAGGGCGACGACCGCCCGGGGCGTCACGACGACGTCGACGAAGCGGCGACACGGGTTCCACGGGTCCAACGGCTATTCCGTCGATCGGTTCCGTCCGGGCCGCGACAACAGCGAGTCGAACACCTTTCGCTGTGCCTTCCGAAGGTGCTGATTGAACGTCGGCGGTGCGATTTCCAGCGATTCGGCGACCTCCTCGCCGGACGCGTCACGCGGCCACTCGTAGTAACCCGCGTGGTACGCCGCCTCGAGAGCCGATCGCTGGCGATCGGTGAGGACCGCCGTCAGCGCGTGGCGAGCGCGGTCGGTCGTGTCCCGCCGTCGTTCGAGCTGACGGTGTTTCAGTAGTTCCGCCGTGGGGTAGGCGTTCTGCACGACGTTGACAACCTGTCGGACTTCCGAACCCGACGCCACGTGGATCGTCATGCGATAATCGCCGTCTTCGATGACGGCGCTCTCGACCGACCCGCCGAGTGAAGCGACCGTCGACAGCACCGGCGGCTCGGAGAGTCGGAGTTCGAACCGCGTCGCTGCGTCGCCGCCTCGATACGTGACGGCTTTCCAGTGGGGGAGCGTTTCGACGATCGCTTCCAGGCCGTCGATCGCGTCCGGAGTCGCGCTCCCGTAAACGAGGAACTCGTCGTCCTCGATCGGGACCGTGTGGTCGAGCGTGATCCGTCCGGCCGACGGAACGTCGAGGTCGAGTTCGTCCAACAGATCTCTGATTCGGAAGTCGAGTTCGACGACGTCGTCGCTCATCAGGGCGCGCTTACGCTCTGTCGAAGCGATGGCGTGACCGATTACATCCCCCAGTTGGCCGAGCACGGCGCGCTCTCGACCCTCGAACGCGTTCGGCCGATCGGCGTAGACGTTCAACACGCCGTAGATGGTCTCTTCGTGGACGATCGGGATCGCGGCCGACGACCGGACTCCGTACTCCTCGAGGCGGCTCCGCCAGGGGTCGTACCTGGAATCGTCGCGGATATCCCGCGTGGTCTGGATCTCGCGCTCCCGGACGGCCCTACCCGTGGGTCCGCCGCTTCGCTCGTCGTCCGGATCGATTGAGATGGCGATCCCCTCGAGGTACTCCGCCACGCCGCCGGCCTCGGTTCGAACGTTCACCGTCTGATCGGCGGCGTCGACGTCGCCGATCCACGCGAACAGATACGAGTCCGTCGCGGCGAGGTGCTCGCAGACGCTCCGCTCGATCTCCTCGCGCGTCGACCGGTCGATGGCCTCATCGGTGATATCGCGGACGACGTCGTTGAGAGCGTCGAGCGCGGCGAGTTGTTCGTGCTGGCGCTTCAGTTCCCGCTCGCGATCGTGCCGGTCGATGGCGGTCGCGAGTACGTTCGCGACCGACTGAACAAAGGTGACGTCGTGTTCCGAGAACGCCCGGTGATCGGTGTCGTGGACTCCAAGGACCCCCCAGGGATCCTCGCTGGAACCGATGACGACGCTGATACCGCTCGTGACGTCGTGGTCGGTCAACAGGTCGGGCCCGTCAAAGCGCGACTCCGAGTCGAGATCGTCTACCAGGACCGGATCCCCAGACGCCAGCGTATAGGCGGCCTGTGACCCGTCTTCGACGGCCGAGACGGTCGTCGTTCCGACGACGTTCGGATCCCAGCCGGAACCCTGTCGCAATCGGAGTTCGTCGGCGGTCCGATCGAGAACGAGCGCCTTGGAGTAGTCCGTCTCGAGCGTCGTGGTGAGCAGGTCGGCCGCGTCGGCCAGCAGTTCGTCCAGGTCTCGGCTCTCGAGCGCCCGCTGACCGAGGTCCGCAACGACTTCCTGTTGCCGGATCCGTCGTCTAAGCGTCCGTTCCCGTTCGATGCGATCGGAGACGTCGCGAACCACGCCGCAGCGGCCGTCGGTTTCGCCAAGCGGGAACGGGGCCAGCCTGCTCTCACACGGAACGGTCGCTCCGTCGTCGGTCTGTAGATCGAGCTCGATGGTCGCGGAACCTCGGTCGCCCGTCGCGATTTCCTCGGCCAGCGACTCGGCCCGCGTCGTGATCTCGGCGTCGTGGACGGTCGTCGCGTGCGCCCCGAGGAGTTCGTCCCGGTCGTATCCCGTCAGTTCACAGAAGCCGTCGTTGACCGCGACGAACCGGGCGTCCTCGTCGACCGCGTAGACGCCGTCGGGGACGGTCTCGACGAGCCGCTCGTACTGTTCGAGTTTCCGTTCGCGCGACGCGCGCTGCTTCCGATCGGTGACGTCGTGGTAGAGTTCGATCCGTCCGCCCGCGTACGTCCCGGTCTCGATCGGCTCGCTGCGGTGCTCGAGCCAGCGCGGTTCGCGCTCCTCGGCCGCCGTCACGCGACACTCGAATCGTTCGGCGTACGTGTTGTCGTCGTCGGTCGCCAGAACGGTGTCGACGAACGCGGTCGCGTCGTCGACCGCGGGCGCGATGTCGGTCTCGACGAGTCGGCGTTTGTTCCGCCCGAGGACGCGCTCGCGGTCGAGATCGAAGTACCGCTCGGCCGTCTCGTTGAGCCACGCGACGTTGAACGACTCGTCGAGGACGAACACGCCGATGTCGGTCCTGTCGAGGGCGGTGGCGAGCAGGGACTCGGCTTCGACCGGCCAGTCTCCGGACCCGAGCGGTCGATCGGTTCTCGCCGACGGGGGCCGCCACCACACCCGGGCGCTCGCCCCGACGCGCTTGGTCTCGAGTTCGTCCCGTTCGACGAGTCGCTCCAGTCGCTCGTACGTGCTCCGTCGACCGAGTTCGAGATCGTCCGCCAGTTCGGTCGTCGTCCGCGGGGACCCGGCCTCGTCGAAGAGCGCGAGCGTCTCCCGAAGGGCCTCCGTCAGCGATCGAGACGTCATTACGGGGGACTAGCGACGCGGGCGCATCAACCCTCCGCCGACGGAGGCAACTCGGGTGCGATTTCGGGCCGACCGGGATCGAAGGTCTGGAGTCGACCCGAACTGTGTCGGACTCATCGAGTCGGCGCGCGGATCTCACCTACGTGGTTTTACCCTGATCTTACGACCGACCGTCTGCTGAGTGTGACGTACGGTGACCTCGCCGGTCGACCGGAGGACGTTCAAGATGATCAACTCTGTACGCGCCGCATCCGACGCGAGCGAACTGACCGCGAACGAGTGCTATCGATTACTCGCGGACGAGCGACGCAGAATGACGCTCGACGTGCTCGCGGGGCGAAACGATCCTATCGACCTCGCCGAGTTGGCAGTCGGGATCGCGGCACGGGAAGACGGCGTGAACGATGTAGACAAATCGGCCGTGACGAGCGTGGCCCGCTCGCTCCACCACGTTCACCTCCCGAAACTCTCCGATCACGGCATGATAGAGTATAATTCGGACGCGAACCGCATCGAATCGTGTCCGCACCGACTCGACGGACTGTTTTCGGACGGCGAGTAACGACGTTCGGTTCCGCGCAGGAGCGAGTTCGCTCGATCGACGTCGCCGGTGGTATCGAGCGCGTGGATAGACGTCCGAACGGCGTTCGGCGACGGCAACGATCGGACGACGATACCGTCGGCGGCGAGGCGCTCGATTCCGCGACCGGCAGTCGCGTTCCGTGGGTCCGCGTGACCGCGCTGAAACGGGCGAGTTTGGCATCGGCGATGGTCTCGACGAATCGCTCGAGATCGATTCGACCGGCGTCGGTCTCGACGACGCGAACGCCGACGACTCCCACTCGAAACGCTGCCACGGGAGGACGCCGGTCGGATGCTCGAGATCCGTCCGGACGACGACGTCGCCTCCTGTAGAGCGGAATATCCGCCCGGAGTTCGGTCGGCGTCACCGCCGTACTCGGTTGCATATGCTCTCCAACGAAGCCAGAAGATGATGACGATCTTGCACATGCTATGAAATGCTGATGCTGGCCACCATGACCGATCGATTCGCACCGATAGCGGGAGATCTGAAACGGACGAGTGCGCGTACTACGAATTGGGCTCGGGACAGCGACACTCGTGACCCTGAGAAGAGCGACCGATGACGAAGGCGTGGATTTCGCTGGCGAGTGTATACATCGCTTGGGCCCGTTCCGCTGAGGCGAGTCCGTCCTGATAGTACGTTTTCGCTCGATGGTTGCGCCAGAGATCGGCGAGATCCTCGGCCGCGGGTTCCGAAAAAATGCCGACTGCAGCCGCCTCTCGGTACACGCCCGGATGTGTTCCGGGGAGATCATCCGGTTCCATCGTGCCGCGCTCGAGGAGTCGGAACTCGACTGTCCGTTCAATCGCAACGAACGAGGCTTCGATGACGAGCGTATAGTACGCAGCGTCGTGCAGGGCTTCGGCGCCGGCGAGCAACCGACAGGCCTTCCGCAACTGGAGGAGCGCCGCGTCCTCCACGTCGAGTCCGGGTCCGACGTCCGCCGGTCGCCGGTCGAACGCCGCCTGTGCGTTGCCGATGAGCTGTTCGATTCGCGTGCTACTCATCGGTGATCACCGCCTTGCGGATGGAGTGGAGTCGTTCACTGCCGTCCACCGTCACGCCCTCCGTGAAGATTTTACGGAGCTTCGGACCCGCCCGCCGCGCACTCTCCGCGGATTCGACGTACGGTTCGAACTCGAATCGATCGCCGTCGAATCGTCGTTCACTGAGATCGGCGACAGTATCTGCCACGGCGCGTCGCGCACTCGTCCGATCGCCGTCGACGACGACGAACAGATCGATGTCGCTCCGTCGATCCGCTTCGCCTCGAGCGACGCTTCCGAACACGACGATGCCGAGAACGTCTTCGATGGCGTCAGTCTCGCGAACTGCTTCTCGGATGCGGGTTACGAAGGCTCGAATCGGTTCGTGGAACTCCGATTGCTCGATCGCAAGTATCGAATCGTCTTTCTGGAGCCGATCCGGGTCGATCGAGACGTAGTTTCGTTGCGGAGTTTCTCGAATTCGAACGGCACCGATACTCTCGAGGAGGTCGACCCCCGCCAAACCGTCGGTCGAGTGACGCCCGTCGCGTCGACGAGGTCGGAGATCGTAAACTCGGTCTCGTGGGCATCCGCGAGCAGTCGGAGGATATCGTCCGCGGCTCCGATTCGGAAAACGTCGGTCTCCGCACCCGGATAGGCGTTGATGCAGACCGTTATATCTCGTCCCGCCATTTCAGACACTGTCTGATCTTGTGCAACGACAGTTAAATAACTGGCAGCAGCAGTCGCTGGAGCGACATCGAACACCGTATGACCGTCTTTCGGGAAGCCGCCAGCGGCAACTATGCCAGTTAATCGATATGAGGTCGTCGCACGACATCGGGTTTCTCGTCGCGATTTTGATCATCTCCTATCGACGGTGTTTCTGGCGTCCCTACAGACCGCCCGGAGCTGAGCGAGCTCCCGACGAGTAACGGCGCTCGCCGGTGAACGCCGGTGCCCAGCAGCGACTGACGAGCGACCGGTCTCGACGGCCGGACTGGGACGAGATTCGGAAGTGATTTTCGTTGTGGCCCCAATACTGTACACGATGACATTGCCTATCGACCCTGCCCAGATCGACCCGGACGATATCGGTGCGAAACAGACGACCCTCGAGATGGACCACGAGGAGGCGATCGAACGCGTCCGCGAGGTGTTCACCGACGCGGGGTTCGGCGTTCCCGTCGAGTTCTCCCCCTCGGAGTTGCTCAACGAGAAGGTCGACAGAGAGGCGCGAAGCGCCTCAAGCAGTCGGACGCAGTCCGACGACGCCGACCGCGACCCCTACTACGTGCTCGGTGCGTGTAACCCGGCGGTGGCCGACCGAGCGCTCGATGCCACTGACGGGAAACTCGGTGCGCTGTTCCCGTGTAACGTCGTCGTCTGGGAGGAAGAGCCCGGTCGACAGCGCGTCTACCACGTCTCGATCATGCGAATCGCGCGACTCGTCGGGATGGCACCTGACGACGACGAGATGGCGGACATCGTCGCGGAGACCGGCGAACTCGTCGATAACGCATTCGAGGAACTGTAACCGTGGGCTACCACACGTTCGACGCAGAGCGAGCGGACGAACTGGAACGGGCCGGACGGCGATACCGCTTCGTGTCGGCCGAAGAACTGCTGTGGGCGCTCTCGCTCTCGCCGGACGACACCGTCGCCGACCTCGGCAGCGGCACCGGCTTCTTCACCGACGACGTCGCGCCCCACCCCGGCGCGGTCCACGCGGTCGACGTTCAGGAGGCGATGCACGAGCACTACCGAGAGAAGGGCGTCCCGGAGAACGTCACCCTCGCGACCAGCGACGTGAGCGACCTCCCGTTCGACGACGACGCGCTCGACGCCGCGTTCTCGACGATGACCTACCACGAGTTCGCGAGCGACGACGCGCTCGCGGAGATTCGACGAGTCCTCGCGCCCGACGGTCGACTCGTCGTCGTCGACTGGGCGTCGACCGGCTCCGGCGAGGACGGACCGCCGGTCGACGAGCGATACAGCGCCGACGAGGCTGTGACCGCCCTTCGCGACGCCGGGTTCGACATCGAACACGAGGCCGTCCGACCGGAGACCTTCCTGCTGATCGCCACGCTCGAGTGAGAACGCAAGCGATCCGCGCAGGAGCGGCTTCCGGACGGTCCCGAGGTCACGTTTCGCAGACGCGGACCGAGACCGATATGCGCTGGCATGCCCCTCATTTTTCATCGCAGTCGTGGACGGTTCTGTGATGGACGATAACGAGCGACCCGTCCCGCGACGGCAGGCGCTGCGCGTCGGTGGCGCGACGCTGTTCGGACTCGCGGGACTACCGAAGGGGACCGGAATCGGAGCGGCCGCACTCGAGCGGACCGCACAGGAGAACGAGGACGACGAGGCTGGAGACGACGGCGGCGGACTCGAAGAAACGCTGGTCGCCTCGAGCGGAGAGGCCGACATCGGAGTGGACGAGAGCACCGAGACGTGGGTGTACGACGAGCAGTTCCCCGGCCCGGAACTCCGGGTCGACGAGGGGGAGACGCTGCGCGTGTCGCTCAAGAACCAATTACCCGAGGGGACGACGATTCACTGGCACGGCGTTCCCGTTCCGAATCCGATGGACGGCGTTCCGGACGTCACGCAGGACCCCGTCTCGTCCGACGGGACGTTCGAGTACGAGTACGAGGCGTCACCGGCGGGCACGTACGTCTACCACAGCCACGTCGGGCTGCAACTCGACAGGGGACTCTACGGGCCGTTGATCGTTGAGGAGGAGTCACCGCACGTCGAGTACGACCGCGAGTACACGCTACAGTTCGACGATTACCTCGCGGAGGAGCCGGCGCTGGACTCGATCGAAGCCCCGCCAGGCGGCGGTGACAGAATGGGGCCTGGCGGCGGACCAGAGGGAGATGGCGACGGGATGGGCCCCGGTGGTGACGGGATGGGGCCCGGCGGTGAAGGTGGTGGTGGCCCAGGCAACGGTCGCGGTCCCGGCGGCGACGGCATGGGTCCCGGCGGTAACGGCATGGGTCCCGGTGGCGGACCTGGCGGAGACGGCAATGGAATGGGACCTAATGACGGACCTGGCGGAGACGGCGACGGCATGGGACCGGGTAGTCAGATGATGAGTCAGCGACCGCCGTACGAGGGACTGCTCGTCAACGGCCGCCCCCCGTCGGAACCGCCGGTGTTCGAGGTCGAAGAGGGCGAGCGCGTTCGGCTGCGATTCATCAATCCGAGTAGCACCACGACCTATCGCGTCGGCGTCGGCGGACACTCGTTGACCGTCACGCACGCCGACGGCCGACCGGTCGAACCCGTCGACGTGGACTCGTTCGTGATGAGCATGGGCGAGCGCTACGACGCGATCCTCGAGGCCGACTCGCCCGGCGAGTGGGCCGTCGTCGCCGAACCCGTCGTCGGCGATGAGGACCCTGCGGAGGCGAGACTGCGCTACGAAACTGCCGACGATGGCTCCGCCGAACGGCCGGGGTTCGACGGTCGAGAACTCGAGTACGGCGACCTCGCGGTGCTCGAGCCGCTGGAACTCGACGGGGAGCCGGACCGGACGTTCGACCTCACCCTGTCGGGCGGGATGATGGGCGGCGCCGACGCTGACGCGTGGACCATCGACGGCGAGGTGTACCCGGACGCCGACCCGTTCGAGATCAGCGAGGGCGACCACGTCCGCGTGCGGATGGTGAACCGCAGTCCGGCGATCCACCCGATGCACCTCCACGGCCACTTCTTTCAGGTCGGCGACGCGGTCAAGGACACCGTCCTCGTCGCGCCTCACGGCGATCAGGTGACGTTCGACTTCCGCGCGGACAACCCCGGCGACTGGCTGTTCCACTGTCACAACGTCTACCACCTCGAGCGGGGGATGGCTCGCGTGTTCGAGTACGACTGAGCGGGCCCGACGGTGGGTTTCGGAGCGCGGTCACCGGACGACAATCGCGATCACGTCGGCCGATCGTCCGTCGCGCGCTCGTCTCGAGCGCCGGCGACCGACCGTCCGTCGAGCCGGATCACGGCGTAGCCGCCGACGATGAAAAGCGCGCCCGAAAGGAGGAAGGCGACGTCCCAGAGGAGGACGCTCCCCGGCCCGGCCGGCCAGACGTGGTGAATCCCGAGGATCTGATGGTTAACGAGCCCCTCGAGAAGGTTGAAGACGCCCCAGCCGAGGATCGTCGGCCCGAGGAGCGCTCGTCCCGAGGGCGGAACGTCCGACCGTCGCCACGCGCGAACCAAGAGGACGATCCCCGCGATCGTGAAGAGGTAGGTGCCGACGTGGAAGAGGCCGTCGGCGACCACGTTCAGCCGCAGATCGCTGAGAACGGTCGGATCCGTCCGGGCTGACAGCATGTGGTGCCACTGCAGGATCTGGTGGAGGACGATCCCGTCGAAGAAGCCGCCTAGACCGATCCCGAGGACGATACCCGCTCGAACGAGCGGTTTCACTCGTTCGTGTAACCCGAACCACGTCTCTCCGTCACTGGCCATATCGAATGATCACGGTTGAGGGAAAAGCGTGCACTGCTGTCTGCTGCAAGCGTGATCCGGACCGCACGAAATGAGGCCCACCTGAAACCGGAACCGCTGGGTCGGTTCGCCCTAGCTGGCCATGTTGCGGCACGACTCCGCACACTCCGGCAGGACGTCCGCACACACCCGACAGTGCTCGTGATCGAACTGCTCGCACTCCTCGGCGCACGCCTCGCACGCCTCGGCACAGACCGCCGCAGGTCGCCGTGATAATCCGAGTCGCGAGCCATCAGTCGCGCGTGCAGCGTCGCCAGATCCGCCACGTCGCGGCAGAGCCGAATGCACTCGGCCATCTCCTCGCCGTGGTCGGCGCAGGCGTCCACACACCACTCGCAGGCCTGTGCGGCCTCGAGACAGTTGTCGATGCACTCGTGCATTTCCTCGTCCGCGTGTGCAAGGTCTTGTAATGTTATTACAATATTATTCCCGTTACGCGATTCGACTAAGGTCGCGCATGCCGCCGCGAGTCGCCGGCCCGGAGCAGTCCCTCACGCGTCCTCGATCCGTTCGAGCGCCTCCTCGAAGCGTTCCAGCGGCTGTGCGCCGACGAGCGATCCGGCGGCCTCGGACTCCGGATCGAAGACGACGAACGTCGGCGTGCCCGACACGCCGAGTTCGGTCGCCCGATCCGCATCGAACTCGACCGCGTCCTCGAGTTCCGATCGTCGGTCCTCGAGACACGACTCGAGGGCGTCCGCGTCGACGGCGTCGACCGAACGGGTGTACTCGAGGAGGTTCTCGGCCGAGGCCCATCCCGAATTCTTCCCTCCCTGTTTCTCGAATATCGTCGCGTGCCAGTCCCAGTAGGCGGACGGCTCGTCGTCGCGGACTCGATCCCAGATGCACTTGCTGGCGACCGCAGCGGTCATCGAGTCCGCGCCGAAATACGGCAACGTAATCAATACGATGCGAACGTCGCCGGGGCCGACGTAGTTCCGGACCAGATCGGGGAGCGTTTCGCGTTCGAACCGCTCGCAGAACGGACACTGGAAGTCCGTCCAGTAGTAGATCTCGATCGGCGCCTCGGGCGATCCCATGATCGGCTTTCCGGCGAGGTCGACGCCGAACGCGGACGTCTCGTCGCTCGAGTGAAACGACGGGGAGAGGTCGTGAGCCGCGTCGTCGGATCGCGAGAGATAGTAGGCGCCGCCGGCACCGACTGTCACGACCGAGCCGGCGAGGAAGGCGCGACGGGATGGCTGATCGAGTGCCATTGATCGAATTCGTTATCACGTTCACACCGCCGGGCCAAAACCGGTCCGTGGATTTGCTGGGTCAGCAAAACGGCGACGAACGGCGTCGCTACGAGTCGACGACCTCGAGCGTCCAGTCGCCGTCGGCCTCGACGTCGAGCCAGACGACCCCGCCCGCCTTGTACGACCGCGAGTTGTCGAACGACCCGGTCCGGTGGACGAGTATCTCGCGACTGCCGTCGGCGCCGTGGCCGTCGACGACGAACTGCCCGTCGCCGTCGTGGGTCGCGACGACCCTAACGTCGCCCTCGGTCCACAGTGGCCCGACGAACGCCGATCCCGTCCCGGACGCCTGTACGGGGAGGTCGGCGAGGTCGTCGGCCCGGACCGCCGGCTGGGAGAGTTCGATCGACCACGCGTCGTCGGCGTCGACCTCGAGTCCGTACGTTCCTCCCTCGACGGCCATGATCGACTCGCCGGTGGCGTTCTCCGCCGTCGTCAGCAGGTTCTCGCTGCGGCCGCTTCCGTCGACGCCGGTCACGTCGACGGCGATCGCCGACCCGTCGTGAGAGACGTTCGCGACGAGGACGCCGCCGTCGAGGCCGACCGTCTGCGAGTCGGTCGATCCGGATCCCTCGAACGCGTGGGACTGGCCCGCCTCGAGGACGACGCCGCTCGGACGCTTCGGGCTCGTCGTCTCGTTCTCGCCGTCGGCACGCTCGAAATCCCCGTCGACGAGATCGGAGGGCGTGACGACGTCGAGCCCGCGGTGCTCGAGGTGGTCGAGGAGCAGTCCGAAGTCGTCCAGCGACATCCGGTTCTCGTCGACGCCCACGTCGGCCTCGTCGACGATCCGCGGAACGCGCACGACGGTCAGCAGGCCGTACTGATCGGAGAGGTTGGCGTAGCGGCGAACGCCGGTGTGGAGCGCGGGCCCCCAGATGTACGGAATCATGTGCATCTCGGTCGGCGGCACGCCGGTCGTCCCGGAGCTGTACAGGAACGCCGATTCGTGGACGTCACGGGCGACGTCGTAGGTCTCCGCGTCCATCCGTCCGTCCGGAACGAACAGGTGGCGTGCTCCGTCCTCGAAGCCCTCGCTCGCGAGCGCGTCTCGAGCGTGCTCGAGAACCTGCCGCTGGCGATCCGCGGGCTGTTCCGGAAGTGGCGTCGATACCTGCGGGAGCGAGCAGACGTCCCATCCGCGGTCACGGAGGTCCCGGAGTTCGTCGAGTCCCATCCGTCCCGCCTCGCCGATCCGCTCGGGGGAGACCGGAACCGCCGCCGCCCAGTCGCGCTCCGCGAGCATTTCGGCCGCGACGTCGTAATGGGACTCGTGCCCGCCGTAGAAGGCGAGAATCACCGCGCCGTTGGCGGCCGACTCGGTTCGGCGGAGGTCGTCGACCAGCAACTTAGTCGGTCCGCCGTCCGGTCCGTCCGCGGTAATATTGAGACCGGTGACGTTCGATAGGTCCGGATCTTCCCCCGGCTTCTGCTGGTAGCCACAGTCCATTCGGAACCAGCCGTCGTACCCGTCCGGGACGATTCGAATACCGGTGAGGCGCTCGCTCCGCGTCGGTGCGAGGAACTCGACGATGATTCGATCGGCGGATTCCGGTTTGACCGCCAGCGAGGCGTCCCAGCCCTCGAAATCGATTCCGTCATCGAACCGGATCTCTAGGCCGGCCGTCGCCTCGTCGCTCTCGATGACCGCCGCTTGCGATCCGAGTCGCGCCTCGTCAGGAGCGGCCGAGAGTTCGCCGGTTCGGGGGGACCACTCGTCGAGATCCTCGAAGTCAGAGAGTCCCTGCCCCGCCTCGATAGCGGGCCAGTGCGAGGGGTCGGAAGCCATCTCCCGCTCGCCGACTCCATTGCCGTTCGCTTCGGATTCGCCGTCCGATAGCGCGTCCATACAGCCAGCGAGAGTAGTCGATGCGGCACCGAGTGCGGCGAGCATTCGCCGCCGAGACGGACCGTCGTTTGCGTCACGTTCGTGAGCCATTGTCGATAGGTTACTCATCGTTACGTTCTCTCCGATAGCGTAAACGGAACCGGTGATTTGCTGACCCAGCAAATCGGAGCCGAAAATTTCAGTCAGTCCTGCATCAGTGCAGATAGATGTTCACGCGCGATTCGGTCAATGGGCACCTGACGAACCTCTCCGAAGCGGTCTCGTACCCGTTCGAGACGTGGCGAGGGACGATTGGACTCGTCGTCGTTGCATTCGCCACCTACGTCCTCCTGATCCTGAGTACGATGCCGGAGTTCTCGCTCCAGATGCTCGGCGACGGCCTCCACTGGTTCGAGTACGTCGTCGTCTCGCTCACGGAGACGGTGTACCGCACCGACGGCTGGACGGGATTTACGGTCATCGTCCTCTACGCCCTGCTCTCGGGCATCGCGATCGTCAACGCCGTCGCCCAACTGCGGATCGTCGGTCTCTCGAGTCTCACCGACCTCTCCGGCGTCGTGCCCGGGCTCCTCGCGTCGGGTTGTGCGAGCTGCGGTGCCGGCCTCCTCGGTTTTCTCGGGTTCGCCGGGGGTCTCTCGGCACTGCCGTACGACGGCGCGTCGCTTCGTTTCGGCGGTCTCCTGTTGTTACTGTTCTTCCTCGGACGGGCGGGCCATCCCGAACGGTGTGCGATCGCGACGGAGGGAGCGAAATGACGGTACAGGACTTCCTCCGATCGATCCGATCGGACCGGCGAGCGATGGCGTGGGGAACGGCCGCCGGAATCGGCGTGTTCCTGCTGTTCGGACTCGTCACCGGGCTCGTCCCGAACCCGCTTTACGTTCGGATGGTCCCGCGGACGCCCATCGACTATCTGTTTCTGGTGCTGACCGCGCTGCTGGCTGGGGTCTACACCGCACAGCGGTTGGCGACAGAGGTAGTCGAATCCGATTGCATGGACACCGACAGGAGCGAAACCGGCGACTCACGGAGCGAGGATCGCTGGGTACTCGGCGGTCTCGTCGGTGGGTTCCTAGCGGTCGGCTGTCCGATCTGTAATGTCATTCTGCTCGCGCTGTTCAGTTCGTCCGCGCTCATGACGTACTTCGATCCGTTACGACCCGCTCTCGGGGCGCTCTCCGTGGCGCTTCTTACGGGGTTGATATACGTTCGCCACAGTCGGTCGTGTCCGACTTGCGCAACGTGATGGGTTCCACCGCCGGTCACCATCGAAACGATCATACTATTGTATAGATGATCCATATTATCGCAATATTTAGCGAGCTACCGCTGCAAGCCAATGATTGACCGACAACCCGTCGAGACACTCATCATCGATCCGAACAGTGAGGACGTTCGGCTCCTTCTCGACGCACTCGAGGACGAAACGAACGCGAACACCGTTTCGACCGCTGCCAGCGGCGCCGAAGCGCTCGAGTTCGTTCGGCAGTGTGACTCAGATCCCGACCGTTCCCGTCCGAACCTCGTGGTGCTCGATATCGACCTCCCGGAGATGGACTGGCGAACGCTTCTCGAGAAGTTCGATGCCGACCCCGGGTGGACGGGCGTTCCCGTCGTCGTCTTCACTGCAGTGGACGAGCGAAAATCTATCGCACAGTCGTACGCGAATCACGCAAACGCGTATGTCCGGAAGCCGGACGATCGAGACAGGTTCGTCGACGTCGTCCGCACACTCGGGAAGTTCTGGTTCGACGTCGCCTGGGTACCGCCGAGAGACGAACCGAACGACAAACGCTAGTAGTATGGCTCCCTGAGAGGGATACAAGACAGTAACGGTGATTTGCTGGGTCGGCGAATCGTGGCCTATTTGCCGCTGAACGCCGGGGGTTATCGTGTGCAACACGGTGGCTCCTCGGACTCGGCGGAAATCTTCCAGATCCTCGCGGACGAATACACACGGAAGATCCTCCTCGCCGCTGATCGAGACGGACCGAAGACCGCGAAAACGCTCAGCGAGGAGTGTGACGCCTCGCTCACGACGGTCTACCGCCGTGTGTCGACGCTCCAGGAACACGACCTCCTCGAGGAACGCAGAACCATCGACTCGGACGGCTCCCATCGAAGCGAGTTTCAGACGGCGCTCGAGGAGCTCCACGTCGACATCACCGACGGCCAACTCTCGCTGACAGTCGAGACCCGCGACGAGCTCGCGGACAACTTCACGTCGCTCTGGAGCGGTCTCCGAGGTGAGGACTGATGGAGGCATCGTTCCTGATCGCCAAACTGATCACGCTGGTCCTGAGCCTCGCGATCGCGTATCTCGCGTATCACGGCTACCGCCGGAGCGGACAGAAGCCGATGCTGTACGTCTCCAGCGGGTTCGTCTTCATCGGCGCCGGCGCGATCTGTGAGGGACTCATCTACCAGCTGTTCGGGACGACCATCGCGTCCGCCGCCCTCGTGCAGGCGGTCATCGTCTCGAGCGGGATGGTGCTCGTCCTCATTTCGTTGACGAAGTGATTCCGCGGCCCCTCGAGCGCACCGCCGTCCCGTTTTTCCCTCCGCTGGTACTTTTTCCGACTCGGGGAATCGCCGTACAGGGTTTACGATCGCCACCGAAATGTCGACCCATGAACCGGCGTCTGTATCTCCGATCGATCGCCGCCTCGAGTATCGGTGTCGCTGCGGGCTGTCTGGATACTCTCTCGAGCGGTGACGAGGGTGCGAACAACAGCGACGGTAGTGAGCGGGAGCGCATCGACGGGGCGGTCCTCGAGCCGCCGGAACGGGATTTGAGCGAGGCGTCCCATCCGAGTTACGGCGACGAATTTCCGGCAGTCGAACTCCCCAACCCGCTGAACGGCGAGACGGTCTCGACCGACCAGTTCGAGAACGATCGGACTGTTCTGATGACCTTCTTCTACACGTCGTGTCCCGACGGCGTCTGCCCTGCGCTCCTGCTGCGGTTGCGACGAGCACAGGAAGTCGCGGCCGAAGGGGGGTACGGCGACGACGCCGCGTTCCTCGCGATGACGTTCGACCCCGAGCGGGACACCGAAGACGTGCTCCGAACGTACGCTGGCGAACAAGGCGTCGATCACGACGCTGAAAACTGGCACTTCCTGCGACCGGAGCGATACGAGACGGCCGAAGGGATCGTCACCGAGCAGTTCGGACTGCCCCTCGAGAAACGCGACGCCGACGAGTACGAGAACCTCGAGTACATGTTCCCCCATTACAGTTATATCTTCCTCGTCAACGAGCGCGGACTCGTCGAACGCGTCTATCCCGACGGCGCCACCGTCGCGACGTCGAAGTTGGTCGACGACTTCGAAACGGTGGTGACCGCGTGAATGCGGCGACGGGACGTCCTCGCCGGCGTCGGCAGTCTGAGCGTCGTTGGGGGTGCAGGTGTGCTCGCGATTCGCGGCCCGCCGTCAGCCGACGGAACCGGCGACTCGGAGGAGCCGAGTGGTTCGGAATCGAAGACTCCCGATCCAGTCGCGATCGAGACGGTCGACGCACCGGGAAGCGAGGCCGGAGAGGTCCGCGTACCGACGACGTCGCGGGCGACATTCATCGACTTCTTCGGCACGTGGTGTCCGCCGTGTATCGAGCAGATGCCCGCCCTCGCCGAGGCCAACGACCGACTCGGCGACGACGTGCTGTTCCTCTCGGTCACGAGCGAGGCGGTCGGCTCGTCCGTGACGGAGGACGAACTGGTCGATTGGTGGACCGAACACGGCGGGAGCTGGCTCCTCGGACTCGACCCGACCGCCGAACTGACCGCGCGGTACCTCGCCGGCGGCTACCCCTCCGCCGTCGCGATCGACGCGGACGGACACGTCCAGTGGTCCGATTCCGGCGTCAAGACCGCCGACGAACTCGCGGCGGGGATCGAACGAGCGCTCGAGACGGAGGCCGACGCGTGATCGAGGCGACGGACCTGTCGACGGTCGGCTTCGCAGTCATCGCCGGCGTCGCGACCTTCTTCAGCCCCTGCGCGTATCCGCTGTTGCCGGGATACGTCGGGTTCTACGTGAGTCGAACGGACAGGGATGACGCGTCGCTCGTCGGTGCGACTCTCCGGGGCATCGTCGCCGGTATTGGCGTTCTGGGGACGTTCGCGGCCCTCATCGGCGTGACGTTCTGGCTCGGTCGGTCGGCGCTGTCGAATTTCACGATCTTCGAATCGCTCGTCGGCGGACTGCTGGTGGTCTTCGGCGCTCTCGTCGTCGCCGGTCGCGCTCCTTCGCTGTCGATTCCGCTTCCGAAGCGACGCTCGAGCGTCCTCGGGTTCGGGATCTTCGGTGCGGGATACGCGCTCGCGGGAGCCGGGTGCGTCGCACCGGTCTTCCTCGCGGTCGTCGCCCGCGCGCTGTCACTCCCACACGACGCAGCGGCGCTCGTTCTGGTGACCTACGTCGGCAGCGTGGTGGTCTTGATGGTCGCGATGACGGTCGCAACCGGGATGGGACTGGTCGCGAGCGCGGGCCGGTTCGCGGCGTACTCGGAGCGGCTGAAGCGACTCGCGGGCGCCATCATGATCGTCGCAGGGATCGGCCAACTCTACCTGGCGCTGGTCGTCTATTGATCAGAAGAACAGCGCCGGCACGGTGTTCCGGAAGATATTGAGCGAGATGACGAACAGGAGCCCGACGACGAACCGGTTGAACGTCCGCTCGTCGAACTCGAGGCGCCGGAGATACGTGCCCAGCAGGAGGCCGACGATCGTGACGACGGCGATCGCCGAACCGAGCCAGAGCCGGTAGGTCGTGAGCAGGTCGGTGAACAGCGCCATCTGGACGATCCGAACCGTGAAAATCGTCCCGAGTACCATCGACAGCCCGCCGATGTAGCGCTCGGCGTCCCGCTCGAAGGTGTGGAAGTACGCCGGCAATAGCGGCCCGAGGTTCGCGAAGGCGAGCAGGAAGCCCTGGGAGAAGCCGGCCGTACCGAGAGCGAACGGGTGGTGGGCCTCCTCGACCGTGACGAAATTCTGGACGGCCTGAAAGGCGACGTAGCCCAGAAGGACGAGGCCGATGACGAACGAGACGACCGGTCCGACGCTGAACGTCGCCAGCGCCGCGACGCCGATGACGGTCCCGACGATAGCGAGCACCAGCAGCGCCCACTCCTCGCGAACGAACGACCGCCCGGTACCGGTCTCGGCGATCTGGAACATGTTGAGCATCCACGGCGGAATCGCCAGGACGACGACGGCGACGGTCGGATCGATCACCGACGCGAAGATCGGCGTCATGATGAGCGAGTAGCCGAACCCGGTCATTCCCTTGACGGCGCCGGCGACGATCGCCACCAGGACCAGCCCGGCGAGCAAGCCGACCGAGAGGTCGGACTGGACGCCCTGCTCGACGTTCTCGAATCCAGGAAAGAACGCGATCGAGGCGACGAGAACGGTCAGCGCCGCGCCGACCATCGTCACTTCGCGATAGCGGAACTCGAGGAGGTTAGTCAGGAACTGTTCGACGTCGACTCTGGATTCGGGGGCACTCATACTAGTTCGAAGACGAGGGAAGACAACACGAAGTCGAAGTTGTTAGCCTCTCGGTGGCCCGAACGTATTCCACTGTGCAATACGGCGAGAATCATTCCGGTTCGAGTCATCGATCGTTCGCTAAAGCGGCGAAGCGGACACACTCGAGCGTACTCTCGGGGTCGTATCGCGAGATCTGACCGTCACAGATAGAAGCAATATATTCCGCGGGTACGCGATCGGCAGAACGCTATCGTCGACCGACCGTTGTTCGCCGATCGACGCAGTAGTGTTGTACGATATCCACACAACACTAAAATGCGTCCGGCCCATAACACCGGTAATGACTGAACCGACAGCTTCGGAGCCCACCGACGACGGCCGGCCGGTGCAAAAACCCGTCCAGTTGAACGACGTAGCCGACTACGAGGTCCTGCTCGAGGAACACGACCTCGTTCTGCTCGAGTTCGTCACGTCCGGATGCGGAATCTGCGCGTCGATGGAACCGGTACTCGGCGCAGTCGCACGCAGCGCGCCGGGTGCCGTGGCGACGGTGAACGCTGGCCTCGTCCTGGCCCTTACCGCCGAATTCGGCGTCCAGCGCGTCCCGACGCTCGTCGTCCTGAAAGACGGTGAGGAAGTCGCTCGCCTCGACGACGGCTTCCAGAGTGCCGACACGATCGTCGACCTGCTCGAAACGCACGCAGCGCACTAAATCTGCGCTAACCGACCTCGAGGAGCGGTTTCGCTACTGCTCCGGGATCGGAGTTGATCCGTCGCTCTCCTCGAACGAGAGCTCCGAGTCCCGATCCGCTTTCGACGTTCTCTTTTCGATCACGAAGTCCTCGAGGACGAGCACGTCGAGCCCCATCCCGTAGAAATCCTTGATGGCCTGCGTCGGCGTCCGGACGATCGGTTCGGCGTGATCGTTGAACGAGGTGTTCAGCACGACCGGCACGCCGGTGATGTCGGCGAACTCGGAGATGAGCCGGTGATAGCGCTGGTGCTGGTCCTCGCGGACGGTCTGCGGGCGCGTCGAGTCGTCGGCCGGATGTAGGACTGCCTCGAGGTCGTCCGTCTTCTCGGGTCGGATGTCGTAAGCGTCGATCATGAACGGCGCCGGACCGCCGTCGATGAGGTACTCCTCGGCGGCCGACTCGAGCATCGATGGCGCGAACGGGCGCCACTCCTCGCGGTGTTTGACGAACCGATTCACTCGATCGCGAGACGCGGCGGTGCGGGGATCGGCGAGAATGCTTCTGGCACCCAGCGCCCGCGGCCCCAGTTCCATCCGTCCCTGGAACCAGCCGACGAGATCGCCGTCCGCGAGCCGTTCGGCGACGTACCGCTCGAGGCCGTCCGGCTCCGCGTACGCGAGCTTGTTCGTCTCGAGGATCGATCGGATCGCCGCCGTGTCGTACTCGGGCCCGAGGTAGACGTCGGTCTGGCGGTCGACGGCCGACGGCGGCTGCTGGGACCAGCCCGCGCCGAGCGCGAGGCCCGCATCGTGGGCGACCGGCTGGACGAAGACGTCGTCGACCAGCGGCGACTCGCGCACGCGCTTGTTCAGCTTGCAGTTCAGTGCGACGCCGCCAGCGATCGCGACGTTGTCCGTCCCCGTCTGTTCGATGGCCGTCTCCGCGATAGCTACGACCGTCTCCTCGAGCAGTTTCTGGGCGGTGTGTGCGAGGTCTTTCTCCCACTGATCGAACTCGCCGGGCGTCTCGGTACGCGGACGGTCGAACGCGTCCTCGAGCACCTCGACGCCGTGGTCGGTCCCCCACCGTTTCGTCAGCGCGGTGACGTCGTAATCGGCGCCGGTGTCGATCAGGTCGCGCAGCACGCCTTCGATTTCCGGGTTGTCGTTTCCGTACGGGGCGAGTCCCATCACTTTCCCCTCCCCGTTGAACATCCGGTAGCCGAGATACTCCGTCACGATCGCGAAGAAGAGACCGAGACTGTTCGGATGTTCGTAGGTGTAGGCGCGCGTCAATCCGTCCCCGTCAGCGTGCCAAACAACCGTCGAGTCGTACTCGCCTTTCGCGTCGATCGTGAGGACGACGCCCTCGTCGAATCCCGACGGGTGGAACGCGCTCGCGGCGTGACAGCGGTGGTGAGGGATCGTCTCGATCGGCGGCACCGGCGCGCCGATGGACTCGAGGCGGTTCTCGATCTGTCGAGTCGGGACGAACCGACTCCGAGCCTGCGTGACGAGCGTCTCCTCGAGCGCGGAGAGTTTCCGTGCGCCGCCGGGTGCTCGGATCGCGTCGGTGACGTAGTGCGAGGCGATTTTGCCCCGGAGCCGCGGCTCGTACGGGAGGAGGATTCGATCGACGTTCGGGAGCGTCAGATCGCGGTGGTCGAGACAGGCTCGAATCGCGCGCTCCGGAAAGGTGTTCGTCGCGTGTTTCTCCCGCGCGTATCGCTCTTCCTCGACGCCGAAGACCGGCGTGCCGTCTTCGAAGAGGACAGCGCTCGGATCGTGCTGGCCGTAGAGTCCGATTGCGGGTTTGAACGCGAGTCGATAGTCAGTCATGGCTCGTGAAAGTAACCGTACTCTACCCGAACTCAGACGACAGCAAAACGGCAGTGACGATTTGCTGGGTCAGCAAATCGTCGAATATATCGCCGTGCGGACGACGGGCCCCTCCGGACAACAGCGCCCCATCGCCGCTACGCACCTAAAACCGTGCGTATCGGCCGGATATCCTCGACGACGCTCGGCGTGGCTGCCTGGAACCACTCGAGCGAGCGCGTTCCGGTCTCGGATCCGATGAGAAGCGCTGAGTCGCCGAGTGAATGTCGTTCTCGTACGCCTCGTCGGAAGCCCCGCGAGTTGGGGCAGGCGAGGACGTCACACGAGCGTGACTGGTGCCATCGCCACGACACCCGCACCGAACCCGACGAGCAACTCTCGACGACCCTTGTTCGGGAGGTCCGCGCCGGTCTCGAGCGCCTCGGGAATGAACTCCGTCGCGACCAGATAGACCATCGCGCCGGCGGCGAATCCGAAACCGAACGGCAGGAACGCCTCGGCCCACGAGACGAACACGAACGCGATGACCGCGCCGATCGGCTGGGGAAGGCTCGAGAAGACCGCCGCACCGACCATCCGCCAGTTGGACAGCCCCATCGTCCGCATCGGAATGGCGATGGCGGTTCCCTCCGGAACGTTGTGGATCGAGATGGCGATCGTCATGAACACCGCGAGCAGCGGGATCGAAAATCCGAGTATCGAGACGCCGCCCTCGAGTCCGAGTTCGGCGAACGAGACGCCGACCGCCACGCCCTCGGGGAAGCTGTGGACCGTTAGAATGCCGAGGATGAGGACGAGTTTCTTTAGGTCTCCCTCGGCGAACGCCGTCGCCTCGATCGGCGCATCCCCGTGACCGTGTCCGTGACCGGCGCCGTTCGCCCGGACCTCGCTCGAGTCCGCCGCCTCGAGGTCGGGTCCGTGTTCGTCGTTGCGGGCTCGTTCGCGGTCGTGCTCGTGGTCCCCGTTCCCGTGGAGGTCAACCCCGTCGAGGACCCTGTCGGAGAGTTCAACCAGCGCGACGCCCGCGAGCAGACCGCCGACCATTAGCGCCGGAACCCCGCCCGAAGCGTACGCGAGTCCCTCGTCGACGAGACCGAACACGGAGACCGTCACCATGATTCCCGACGCGACCCCCCACAGCCCAACGTTCCAGCGGTCGCTGAAGTCGTCGACGAAGAAGAACGGCAACGCGCCGATTCCCGTCGCTAACGCGGTGATAAAGCCCGCGACGAATACGACGACGAGGTTTTCCGCGAGTGCCATATGCGACGTATGAACGCGGCGACAAAGAGTTTTTCTAAAATAACAAATTTATTTAGGCTATCCTAAAATAGAGTGGCGAAACGGTCTAGCAGTGGTCGCCTCCGGTCCGTTGTTCGTGTCGATCGAGTTGGAAGCGTCACGCCGAATCGAACCGTGTCCCTGCTCGCGAACCGAACCGGGTGCGATCAGTGTCGGGATTCGATGTGGCTGTTAGTTGGCTGCGCAGTTGTTCGGCCCGAGCTCGAGCGCCTCGATGTCGCCACCGGGCTGCTCCTTGCCCCAGTTGATCTGCTTGATCTCGTTGTAGTTGGCCGGTTCGTCCGCGAGGCTCTCGACGATCGTCTCGACGAACGCTTGCTCGTCACCGTCCCCGACGTAACTCAGGAGTTCGTTGGTAGCCTCCGCCCGGAGGTCACCGAGTTCGGTCGCGAGGGGGCGAACCGATTCGTCGCTGAAGTGACCGGGCAGCACGACGGTGTCGTCCTCGAGAGCCGTCAGCCGCTCGAGGCTGTCGAACAACTGGCCGGAGGCTTCCCGAACGGCCTCCTCTGCGCCGTCCTCGAGGTCGGGACGGCCAACGCTGCGGAGGAACAGCGTGTCGCCGGAGAGCAGCGCATCGCCGAATCGGAACGAGACGCTGCCGGGCGTGTGACCTGGCGTGTGGAGTATCTCGAGTTCGCGTTCGCCGACGGGAATCGTCTCGCCGTCCTCGAGTTCCGTCACGTTCTCGAGGTCGCCGGCGTCGTCCCCGTGGAGGTAGTACGGCACGTCCAGTTCGCCCGCGAGTCGGCGAGCTCCCGAAACGTGGTCGGCGTGGGCGTGCGTATCCGCGACACCGACGATCTCGAGGTCGCGCTCGTCGGCCGCGTTCAGGTACTGATCGATGTACTGGCTCGGGTCGACGACGATCGCTTCGTCACCGTCATGAGCGAGATACGAGACGCACCCCGTCCCGGGACGGACGACCTGAACGACCCCCTCGACACCCGAACGCTCCTCGAGGTCGTACTGGCGGTGGACGCGACCCCAGCCGTTCATGCCGTCGTCGATGGATCTCGCGTCGAATCCGTGTTCGCGCAGGAACTCCGCCGCTCGCGCGGACGTGATACCGGCGACGCAGACGACCGCGATCTCCGTGTCTTTCGGGAGGTCGTCCAGATGCTCCTCGAGCCCGGAGTAGTCGTACTCCAGCAACTCGTCGTAGATCGGGACGTTCGTGCTCCCGTCGATCCGCCATTCCTCGTAGTCGTCTTTGTTTCTGACGTCCAAGACGAAGAGGTCTGCTGCATCATCCTCCTCGATGCGTCGAGCGACGTCGGCTGGATCGAGTTTGGTATTGCTCATTACATCCAATACTACACCATACCCAGTGTTAAATCCGTCGGTCAGATCGAACGAATAAATTTACGTGACTTTACGTTCGATTCGACTGTTCTCGTTCCTGTTGACGGTGCGTCCATGACTCTGGTCGTATTCGATACGTGGATAGGATTTCGAAGAGAAATCGAAAAAGAACGTCACAACTGTGAACGGCACCGCATCTGCGGTGAGTCGTTCCCGTTCGAGGACCGTGAACGTGTCTTGTAGGCGCTCTCGTTAGCTCTGGGCTGGGATTTCGGTGCCGGCTTCGGCGTGTTCGTACTTGTCTTCGAACTCCTGGATGAGTTGCCCCATCTTCGCGTACCAGTCGTTTAACATCCGCTGCATGTCGTTCGCGATCTGCGTGGGGTCCGTCGGATAGNGATAGTAGACGTGGTAGTAGCCGCCCTGGTCGTAGTTGATCTGCTCTTTCTGGATGAAGCCGCTCTGGAGCAGCCGCTGGATCGAGCGGTACGCGGTCGAGCGTTCACGGTCGACCTGGTCGGCGACCCCGTCGATCGTCAGCGCTTCTTCGCTCTCGACCAGCACGCGAAAGCACTCCTTGTCGAGTTGCTTGAGTCCGTGAATACACTCCAACAGCCCTTCACACTCCATATCCTGCTGCAGTTGTTCCGCCATCGAATTAGCCATTTTACTATCCGCTGATAAGGACCGCACCGGTATAAGGGTTGTGTGAATATTGCGCAATCTCAATGCGCCGCAGTCGAACGCGGTGAGCGGCGTCTCTGACGTTAGTCCGCGGACGCCGCAGACGCCTTCGACTCCGATCGCATCGTCGCGATCGTGCTGTAGATCACGGCCCCGCTGACCATGAACGCCGAGAGCAGAATCAGCGCGAAGCTGATCGTACTCAGGACTTCCATTCCGAGGTAGTCGCCAGCCTGGCGGAACGCGACGGCGATCGATCCACCGAGCAGCATCAGCCCGAAGTAGATTTTGATGTCGGCCTCGTCGACGATACCGGTCGCGGCCGATCCGATGCGAGCACCGAGTGCACTCCCCGCGAGCAAGGGCGCGACGATCGAGAGATCGACGCCGCCTTCCATCCCGTAGAGGAACGAGCCGATCCCACCCGAGAAGACGATCTCGAACAGATCGGTCCCGACCGCCACCGGAACGGGGACCCCAATGAGGTAAAACATCGCGGGCATCCGGATGAAGCCACCGCCGACGCCGAGGAAGCCCGATAGCAGCCCCGTCGCGAACGCGACGCCGAGGACCATCCACAGCGAGACCTGGATGCCACCCGCGATCGTCATCATCGGCGGGACGCGGTACGACTGGATCTTCTTCGCGACGTCCGGGATCGCGTCCGGATCGATCTCCTCGTCCGCGGCGTCGTGGTGGCCGCCGCTCGAATCCTCTCCACCGTCGTCCGTGAGCGCGTTACGCGTGACGAACAAGCCGATCGCGCCCAGCAGGACGACGTACGTGACGCCGATGACCCCGCTGGCGAGACCGAGTTCCTCGAGGTAGAACACCCCGATTCGCCCGATTTCGATGCCGACGGACGTGCCGACGATCATCAATCCGCCGAGTTTGTAGTCGACCTGTCCCAGGTCGTGGTGTTTTAACGTCGCGATCACTGCCGTCCCGAAGACGAAGGCCATCCCGCTCCCGACGGCGACTCTGGCGGGATATCCCATCACGAGCAACGCGGGCGTGACGAGGAACGAGCCGCCCATCCCGAAGAAACCGAACAGCACGCCGACCATGAAGCCGAAGCTCACGAACAGCGCGAGCGTCGCCAGTGCGATTCCGAATAGCTCCATTATGCGTGTTTCACCCGCTCGACGATCGGCATTGCGACTCGCTCGAGCGCGCCGTACCCGACGTAGAGGACGAACGCCTCGAGGAGGACGGCGCCGACGAGGGTTCCCGCCTGTACTGTTGACGAAGACGCGGCGAGGTCGATCATCGCGATCGACCACCGCCGTTCGGTTGTGTGCATCTCATGGTTTTCTGCTCACTATCGTCTACCCGGAGGATGGCTATAACGCTTTTGGGAATTGCGTACAATATTACTGCGATCAATCACACGGCTATCCTACGGAAATATTTGGATAACCTATTCGGATATACGGTTCAAGTGGCGAGCCGTCTGCTACAGTTCGCGCGCGGTCGAGGCGACTGCCTCGAGCGATTCTATCGGTCACCGCAGTGACGTCTTTCCGGCTAGTGGTCGCCGGTGTCCGAGTCGCAGTCCACATGTCCGCGATCGATCGGACGATGTCGGTATTGACCACCGGAAACAATATCATGGCGTCGGCCCTACGAGTAGTATGAAAGCGATCTGCGCGACCGACCTCTCCGCCGCCAGCGAGGCGACGATCGAGAGCGAGACCTGCCTCGAGTGCCTCGGTCGAATCGGCGTCGAGGAGATCCACCTCGTGACCGTAATCCCGTCGAACGTCCATGCGGGGATGCCTGGGATCGACTTCGAGGAACGGCGCGAGCAGGCACTGGGGCGCTACCGCCGCGTCATCGAAGACGCGGGCTTCGACGTCGAGGCGCACGTCGTCCGCGGCACGCCCCACCGGCGAATCAACGGCGTTGCCGAGGCGATCGGCGCCAGCCTCACGGTCGTCGGCTCGCGGGGGAAGAGCCCGCTCGAGAACCGCGTCATCGGATCGACCGCGCGCAACCTCGCGCGGACGACGGTCGTCCCGCTGCTCGTCAACCGGATCGAGCGCGGGGCGGACGAGCCGGACGTCCTCCGCGAACACCTGTTCCGGCGGATGCTGTACGCGACGGACTTCTCGGAGAACGCCGAGCGGGCGTTCGAGACGTTCTCCTACCTCCGCCACGCGACGCAGGAGGCGACGCTGGTCCACGTCGAAACGCCGAAGGATCCGGTGCTTCCGGAGGACGCTGATCCCGAAGCGCGACTGGCGGAGCTGGCGGCGCAACTCGAGGAGTGGGGGATCGAGACGCGAACCGAGGTCCGGCAAGGCGATCCCGCCGGCGAGATTCTGGCCGCGGAGGAGGAGTACGAGCCGACGACGGTCCTCGTCGGCTCGCGCGGTCACAGCCGGCTCCGCCGACTGTTGCTCGGGAGCGTCTCCGAAGACATCGTCGCGCGAGCGGACGGCAACGTCATGTTGATCCCCCCGGACCGAACGGCCTGATAGGCGACCCGAAACCGGAACCGTCTCCGGCCCGATCCGCCGTGAGCGTTCATCAGGCGCGCTCACGAGAGTCGACGGATTCGTCCGCGAACCAGCGGGCGACCGCGCTCTCCGCGCGGTGTAAGACGTCGCTACAGGTCGACTTGGTCACGCCGAGCGCCGACGCGACTGCCGTCAGCGTCGCCTCGCGTGGAACGTCGTAGTACCACGCGTCGAGAGCGGTCAGAAAGACCTCGAACTGCCGATCCGTCAAAGGGACCTGCGTGGCCTGCTCTGCAGTCAATCGCTGTCGCAAGAGGACCCGTTCTCCAAACTCTCGTCTCGTATTTTGAGTAGGGCCGTCTCAGACACCAGTAATCAAGTCCATTTAAGAGCGGTATGATTAACAGGCCAGAGTTCGTGGTATAGTCAAATGCGGACTCGAGAACTTCCGGAAGAGGCACCCGGACACTATCGCGAATCTCATCCACACCCATACTACATTCCGGACAAGCTCCCCCTCTCGACACGAATCGATATCGACGACGAACTCACGGAACGTATCGCCGAGGCGTCCTTTCAGCTCGGCCGAATCGACGGAATCAGTCCAACCGTCGATTTCTCACCGGTCCTCTATACGTCCCTCGTTCGACTCGAGGCCGTCGAAACCGCCGAAATAGAAGGCGCTAATGTCGACGTGGACGAAGTATACGCCCATCACACGCGGACCAGCGGAAACGAGAACGTCGACGTGAGTCGAGACTTGCAGGAGGTCCTGAATGCCGAACGCGCCCTTCAAAAAGGATTTAACGCGATCAAAGAGGGCGAACCGATAACGCTCGAACTCCTCCAGTCGCTCCACGAGTTGCTCCTCGAAAACGTTCGAAACGAAGGTGAAGTCGTCGGAGAATGGCGGACGACCGATGTCCACCTCCCGTCTCCGTACGCCAGTCAACCGCCGTTCGTTCCCCCGCCGCACCAATCGGTTCCCGAGCTGATGGACTCTCTGGAGACGTATATCCAAATGGGCGGCCAATATCACCCGCTCGTTGATCTCGCGGTTACGCATTATCAGTTCGAGACGGTTCATCCCTGTGCAGACGGGAACGGCCGGCTTGGTCGCATTCTCATCGTATTACAGCTCTGCGCTGAAGGATATCTGAGTCAGCCGTATCTCTATCCGAGCGCCTACTTCAATCGCAACAAGCAGGAATATGTCGAGAAGATGCGCTCTGTGAGCGAAACCGGGGACTGGCACGACTGGATCGCGTTTTTCATCGACGGAATCGAGGTGCAGGCGCGGGACTCGTACGAGCGGACACAGCGGCTGATGGAACTTCGGCGCGACTACGAGCAACGGTATCCACACCAGAAAACGAGTCATCGCCTCGCGCGGGGCGTCTTCGACATGCCGTACTTCACTGCTACCGATGTCCAAGACGAGTTCGATGTCAGTCGGCAAACCGCGTATAACGCCATCGAGGAGTTAGTATCCGACGGTGTTCTCGTTGAGGCGACTGGCAAACAGCGGAATCAAGAGTACAAAGCGATCGATATTTTCGACATCCTCGAGAGAAGGCCGGATCACTAGTTCGGAGACTGTCGGTTCACGGCCCGCTACGTCGTCGAACGGTACCGCTTCGAATTCCTCGAAGTCCGCCATCAAGACCCCAACGACATCGGCCCGTGAAAGTTCGTGACCACGCCAGTCTCGAGGTGGTTTTGAATCCGTTCGAACTGATCGGCCGTACTCCCACGGAGTGATATCGGGACGCATCTGTATAGTTGTTGAAAGTCTTCTGTTGAATAGCAAGACAGCGTCGGGGTAGACCGTCAAATCAGTAAGGACGAAGCCGAGGAAAGTCAGTATGACTGAAGTAGACCTCCTCGACTTCGTTGAGACATGTAAGCGCTTAGTTAAACAACGAAGCGCTCGCTCGGCTCCGCCGTGCGAGCGCAGGCTTGGTATCGAGAGTTCCGTGAGATCGTCCTTATGTTTGCCATTCCAAACATCGAACAGCTTTGTGAGCCACTCTGATCACCGTGCCGTACCCCTATTCAACACGGCAGTTGAAGGAGTGTTTGATCCAGACGTGATCACCCCGCTGGTTTCGATGTGACCGTCGGCCGGCGGCAGCTGGGCGATCTCGTCATTGTCCCGGACAATCTCGACGCCGCATCGATCAGCGAGCGACACCCGTTACCAGCGTCACTGCGATGGCACTGCAAGTACGGTAGCTCGGACGAAGGCACACGGCTCACTCCGCACTCGTCTCTCACGTCAAGGATTTACGGATCCGACTCGTACGCAGCACATATTCATGGACCGTCCCGATTCCGCTCAGGACGTGACCCGCGAGGACGTCCGGAGCGTATTTGCGGGGTTGGACCAGTCGTCCGCGCCGATCACGGCACCCGAAGTCGCCGACCGGATAGCGTGTCCGCCACAGACCGCACGCCGAGTCCTCGAGGAACTCGCGGAACGCGACGAACTGCAGACGAGGGAACTCGAGCCGGGGACTCGAGTGTGGTGGCGATCCGAGCGGTCGACCGACGAGAGAGACGGAAACGACGGCGCGGAGTTCGAGGCCTTCGTGAGCGCCGTCACGGATTATGCGATCATCACGCTCGATCCCGACGGCACCGTCGCCAGCTGGAACGAGGGGGCGAACCGGATCAAGGGCTACGAGACGGACGAGATCGTCGGCGAGCACGTCTCGACGTTCTACACCGACGCGGCGGTCGCCGACGGAGCGCCCGAGCGGAACCTCGACATCGCGCGGGACGAGGGCCGGGTCGAGGACGAAGGATGGCGCGTCCGCGCCGACGGCTCCCGGTTCTGGGCGACCGTCACCATCACGGCCGTCCGCGACGAGGAGGGAACGCTGCAGGGCTTTACGAAGGTCACTCGCGATATGACCGAGCGGCGGGCCTACGAGCAGCAACTGCAGCGGGAGCGCGACTTCACCGAGCAGATCCTCGAGACGGTCCCGGTCGGTATCGGCCTGCTCACGCCGTCGGACGACATCGTTCGGGCGAACCAGCGGCTGGCCGACCGATTCGATATCGAGCCGGGAGCGTCCGAGTCGTCATCGATCGACTCGTGGAACCTCTACGACGTCGACGGCGAGCCGATTCCGGCCGACGAGCGGCCCTGGACGCGGGTCCTCGAGACCGGGCGCCCGATAGAGGACTACCAGTGTCAGGTCGATGTGCCGGCGGTCGGCTCCCGGTGGCTCTCGATCACCGCCGTGCCGCTCGAGCACGCCGAGGACGACGAGTCGAGGGTCGTCCTGGCGGTGGACGACATCACCGAGCAGAAGGAACGAGAACGGGAACTCCGCCGCGAGTACGAGCAGACCGAAAAGCTCCTGCGAACGGCGCCGGTGGGGATCGCGGTCCAGAACGCCGATCGCGAGACGATACTGGCCAACCAACGGGCCCAAGAGACGTTCGGACTTTCGGAGTCGGAGTTCACCGACAATCCGGTGGACACCGGCGAGTGGAAGATCTACGACGCCGACGGCGAACTCCTCGAGCCCGAGGAGACGACGTCGGGCCGCGTCTTGCGGACGGGTGAGCCGATCTTCGACGAGGAGCTGATATTCGAACCGCCGGACGGCGAGCGGCTGTACTTCCGGGTCAATACGGCGCCGGTCTTCGGACCGGACGGGGAGATCGAACGCATCATCACGGGCAGCAAGGACATCACCGAACTGAAAGAGCGCGAGCGACAGCTCGAACAACGAAAGAGCGAGCTCGAGACCGAACTGAGCGAGATCCTCGGCCGGATCTCCGACGCCTTCTACGCGCTGGACGACGAGTTCCGATTCACCCACCTCAACGATCACGCCGCGGAACTCGTCGGGCGACCGAAAGACGAAATCCTCGATCGGAAGGCCTGGGACGTCGTTCCCGACGGAACGGAAGACCGCCATCGGGAGGAGTTCGAACGGGCCCTGGAGACCCAAGAGCCCGTCACCTTCGAGATCTACGTGGACGAAGACGACGTCTGGTTCGAGTTCAACGTCTACCCCTCCGAGACCGGACTCTCGGTCTACTTTCGGGACGTGAGCGAGCGAAAGGAGTACCAGCGCAAACTCGAGGAATCAAACGAGCGCTTAGAGCAGTTCGCCTATGCAGCGAGCCACGACCTGCAGGAGCCCCTACGGATGGTCACGAGCTATCTGCAACTGCTCGAGAGTCGCTACACCGACGAGCTCGACGGAGACGCCGAGGAGTTCATCGAGTTCGCCGTCGACGGCGCCGAGCGCATGCGCAAGATGATCGACGGGCTGCTCGAGTACTCCCGGGTCGAAACGCAGGGCGAGCCGCTCGAACCGATCGATCTCGACGAGGTGGTCGACGACGCGATCGGGAACCTGCAGGTGAGGATCGAGGAGACCAGCGCCTCTATCGAGACGGAATCGCTCCCGCGGGTCCGCGGCGACGAGAGCCAGCTTCAGCAGGTCTTCCAGAACCTAGTGAGCAACGCGCTCGAGTACAGCGGCGACGAGCCGCCGCGGGTTCGGATCTCGGCCGACCGACGGGGCTCGAGGTGGAAAGTTTCGGTCCGCGACGAGGGGATCGGGATCGATCCCGAAGACCAAGACCGGATCTTCGAGGTGTTTCAGCGGCTTCACGGCCGCGACGAACATCCGGGGACCGGCATCGGACTCTCGCTTTGCCAACGGATCGTCGAGCGCCACGACGGCGATATTCGCGTCGATTCCGAGCCTGGAGAGGGGACCACGTTCTCGTTTACGCTCCCGGCAGCGTGAGCGGCTACCAGCAAGCCGCTCGGTTCGTCCCTCTTACGGTCGATCGAAGACGTCTATGGCATCTCAGGTTCGTTCTTCAGGAGGGTTTTTCGTTCTGAGAGGTAGTACAGGATCACCGCAAATCCTCCTGCGGGGACGATTACACCCAGCCAGTACAGTTCCGGGTTTTTGAGATCGAGCCGTTTCGCATCGAGGTACAGGAGGATTCCTATCGGAAACTGGATCACGAGTGCAACAAGTAATAGTATAATAACTATATCTAACATAGTAGTAGTCGTCTGCACTGTGTATTGAAGGAGCCTATTGTTCATCTGGGGCGTCTCGAGCCAGTCTTCTAGTGGGTCCACGGCTCGAGAGTAGGTGTGATCGCGAAGGCGCTTGTTGGTGAAATTTCGTCGATATTGAAGGGCACTCGGCCGGCTGCTGAATGCGAAACGTGTGAAGTAGGGAGAACGCGCTGATAAACTACAATCCCTCTTTGAACCACGCGAAGAGCTATACATCACTCTCCCGTCTGAAATCGTATGGTATCAACGATATATACTGACCAAAAATTCGATCTCTCGATCGTTATCGGTGCCGTTCTCGCACTGTACTGGATCCTGTACATCGACCCGCTAACCGGAGAGGTGTCGGGACTCGTACTCGGTAGCCTGCCGGTCCTGATCGGCGTCTACCTGTATGTCGAACCGGAGCAGTACGTTCTCCAGAGTCTGGTCGGACTCGCCGCCGTCGCACTCGGCGGAGCGGCCCCGGCGACGATTCTCTACCAAACTCCGGCGGGGGACTGGCTGGTCGGGAGCCAACCGCTCCCGCTCTCACTCGGCATCATGCTGGTCGTCGTCGTTGCTACGCTCGTGGGTCGACGGTATATTCAATCGACCGTCAACTCGAGCGCTTCAGTTCCTGCCTGAATCGCGTTCGGAACGCACTCGAGTCGCACTACGGATGAAGATCGGATGGTCGGCTGGCGTCTCTCGCGACCGTTGAGGGTGTCAGCGTCGGTTCGATTCAGTTATTTAGTGGTTGAGAAGGATTACGTACGAACAGTGATTTGGCGATCAGATAGACGAAGAGGACTCTTGGACACGCTTGATGACTAGCGTAAAGGGAGTACAGCTAATTCGCCGTCAGAACGGGGCAAACAGCGAGGCTAGTCGAAGTCGTACCCCCACTCGCGAAGCTGATCGGCGACCTGGTCGATGTGCTCGAGGCCGACGAGCAACGCGGCTTCGCGGAGATCGGCCTTCTTGACCGACTCGTCGAGCACGTCTTCGATCTCCAACCGCGTATCGCGTTCGCGGTCGAGAGAGGACTTTTGCAGGTGCAGTTGGACGGTCTTCTTCCGTCCGTCCGTGATGCTGTTGCGCTCGTAGATCCACGGCAAGCCGCGGCTATCGGTCGCCGAGTCGTCGTCCGTCGTCGGTTCGCTATCAGCCGTCGATTCGCTGTCCGTCTCTTGGTGCTGGTCTCGACTAGCGGACTCCGGTGACTCGGACTCGTCTCGAGACGCCGAGTCGGCCGACTCGGTCGCCGACCCCGACTCGGTCTCGGACTCGTCATCCGTCTCGTCGGCGTCGCCGAACGGATCGTCAGCGCTCGCACCGCTCTTGAACCCGGTCATGCTGTCACCTCGTCCTCGAGCGCGCCGGGTTCGGGTGGGTTCGGCGCTTCGATTCCGCGTTGTTCCTCGAGATACCGGGCGAGACGATCGAACTGGGCGAGCGTCTCGAGTTCGTGATCTCGCGGGTAGTCGCGGTGCTCGCGCTGGTACGTGAACGCCGAGCACTGCTGCTTCCAGCAGCCTTCCATCAGCGACGTTCGGTCGCCGATTACCTCGGGCGTCGGGAACGAGATTTCCTCGAGGAGTTCCGCCTGGTCGTTCGTTCCCTTGAACCCGTTCGGCACCGCGGCGAGGACGCCGACCTCGATACCCATCCGGTCGGCGAAGTTCGTCGCGAGCTGCTGAAGGCCGTCGACGGAGGCTTCGCCCTTCGCGGAGGGCTCGACCGGAATCACGAGGTTCCGCGTGGCATAAATCGCGTTGTAGAGGTGATCCGATTCGGTCGCCGGCGGGTCACAGATCAGAACGTCGTACTGCTCGGCGATGCCAGCTTCCTGAAGAACGCGCTGGAGTTGGGCGTAGATGTTGTATGCGTCACCGAGCTTCTCGGCTTGCTGTTTTTCGCGCGTGAGGAAATCGGAGAGGTCCGAGAGCAGATTGTGTTCCGGAATGACGTCGATCCCTTCGGCGGACCGGATTAAATCGTCGAACGATCCGCGGGGACTGCCGACCATGTGGCGGACGAGGTTGTCGGCTTCGTGATCGGCGCGCTCGTCGTCGACGCCGAGCAGTCGGCTGAGGTCGCCGTCCTGGGGATCCAACGGGGCGACGAGAACGTCGAGTCCCGCTCGAGCGTGCGCGGCAGCGAGATTCGCTGTGAGGGACGATTTCCCGACGCCTCCAGCTTCGCTGTAAACGGTGTACGAGAGCATAAGAAACCCTGATGGTCTACGCTGATATGAATGTTCTCCAAATAAGCCATACAGATATGATGCCTAAGTAAGATTCCTAAAGAACATATCTAAGAAGCATATCTAAGAACCTTATCTGAGAGCCCCAGCCCCATTGATCATACTACTATCCCGCTGACGTTCGAGAGACAACATGGATTACAACGGCGGAGGAGACGGTATCAAACTCAGTCATCAAAATAAGATATCTAAGAAACAGAGATATGTATCTTAGATATATCCGCTATCTTCGACTCAGCGATGATATAGGCTGTTCTTCGTGAGAGGTGCGATTGTAAGGAGCTCAGCGGATATTCCAATTCGAGACCGATTTCGAGGGGCGAAACACAACAAATCTTCGCCGTTCGCAGGATTTCGTGACCGGAGACCGACGGCCTTGGACAGTCAGGATCGTTACCCTTGCTTCGAAGATGTCTGCTACTGTTGTCTACATAACTTTCCTAAGAAAGGCGTCTAAGATACTTAGATTAGAATCTGAGGAAACTAACAGAGTCGGACTGGAACATCCGCTTGCGTTCCGTCTCGATCGATCGTCACCGCTCGGGCGGTTCGGCGTCGGCAATCGAAACGTCGTCGCCCTCAAGCGTTACGTCGTAGCCGCTCCGGAAGCCCGCATTGAGACAGGGCGTATCAGCGACAGTAGCGACGCCTTCCCGTTCGTGAATGTGGCCGCACGCGACGAACGAGATATCGCACTCGGTGAGCACGTTCTTGAGCGCGATCGATCCCCAGTGGCGGCCACCGATACGTGGGACCGACTCCGCGACGCGATCCAGCGGCGTATCGAACGGCGGGAGATGAGTCAGCGCGATCCGCCCGGCGTTCGGTTCGCCTTCGCACTCGGTCGCGAGCGACCGGAGCGTCTCGTACCGGTCGGTGTAGGTAGCGAACTGGTCGTCGAACGCGTCGATTCGCTCGCGCAACTCGGGAAGGGGCGCGTCCGCCTCGCCGCGACCGGCGCAGTCGAGCGCCCGCTCGAGCCACGCGTCCGGATCGTCCGGTTCTGTCACCGCGTCGGGATCGTATCGAACCTCCGGGCCGGCATCGAACGTCTCGCTACCGAGTCCGAACGCGCGGTATCCCTCGATCGGATACGTCTCGCGATGGAGGTTCCGCACTCGCGTCGGCTCGCGGACCACTTCCGCATGCCGTCGGTAATCGTGGTTGCCGGGGACGGTTAGGACCGGGACGCCGAGATCGTCCAACTGCCGAAAGAACGCTCGCGCTTCCTCGAGACCCACCAGTTCCCCCTGCTGTGGTCGTCCGTCCGTTACGGTCACGCGGGAGTGAGTGACGTCGCCGACGGTGAGGATCGCGTCGAATCGATCCCACGAGGGATGTGGTTCGGCGTCGAATCCGTCCTCGCCGAGGTGGAGATCGCCGAGTACGAGCAATCGCATGGAATCGCGTCGAACGACTCCCTCTAGCGGCTTAATACTGCGTCGAAACTGGCGTTGCTCCCGCGTTCCAACATGTTCACCAGTACGATCGGACGGCGGTCGCGAAAAAGAACAATCCCACTGAGACGGAAGGAAAACGAAGCGCTGCTGAGCCGCCGGAGCGCGGCGTCTCGAAGCTCCTGCGATCTGCGACCTCGCCGAACAGATTTCGAAACGAGGTAAGGTTCTAATAGACTGCGTCTCGAAGACGATTACGATGAGTACGGCTGTCGACGTCTCCAAACAGTGTACGTTCGCGTCGGCGATCGACGTCACGACGATCCTCGAGCGACTCGAGATCCAGTTCCTCGACGTCGACGACCATCGGGCGATCGTTATCTTCGCCGGTGCGATTCTCAACCTCGAGTGTCGGACGGGGACGCTAACGAACCTCACCAGTGCGGAGATAACGGTCTACGACCTCCCCGTCGACAGTCACCGCAATTCCGACGGCGACGACGATACCGCGCGGAAACTCCTCGAAGACTTCCTCGAGCAACTCGCCGACGCCGGCCACCCTCCGTAAGCGCGCTTGATAGCCGCCGCGACGTTCATTCGTGCCGTGGAAATTCCAAGTCGCCAACAGTCTCCAACGCGTGCGCGTCGTGAAATAGGGCTGCGTCCGTCTCAACTCATTCAGATTCGGGATCGTCTCCGAGCGAGCCCGCGTATTTGTCTTGTTCCTCGTCGGGGAGGTACTGCCGTTCCCAGTCGACGACCTCCGGAAAGCCGGCGAACTCGTGGAGGCTCCCGACGGGTTGGGCGTTGAACTCGTCGTCGATGGCCTGCATCGCCCCGACGGGATCGTCCGCGAAGGCGCTGAGGTCGGCGTGGACGTTCGGGATCGTCGACAGCGTCGACGCGATCGGGAATATCACGAGATCGAATCCCCACTCGTCGAGCGACGAGAGGTCGACGTACGGCGAGGAGCCGAGGTCACCGACGAAGTTGTAGACGAGCGGACCCGAGACCTCCCGGCCGATTCGCTCGAGTTCCGATTCGTCGGTCGGTCCCTCAACGAACGCGACGTCGGCGCCGGCCTCGAGAAAATCGTTCGCGCGCCCGATCGCTTCGTCGAGGGAGCCGTCTCCCGTTCCGCGGGCGTCGGTTCGAGCGATGAGAACGAAGTCTTCGGCGCGATCGTCGCGAACGTCGGCCGCGGCTTCGATCTTTCCGACCGCCTCTTCTCGTGGGATGACCTGTCGGCCTTTCGTGTGGCCACAGCGTTTCGGGAAGGTCTGGTCCTCGATGTGGATCGCACCGACGCCGGCGTTGATGTACTCTCGGACGGTCCGGATCACGTTCGTCGCGTTTCCGTACCCGTTGTCGGCATCGGCGATAAGCGGAACGTCGATCCGCTCTTGAATGGTCGCGGCGTTGTCGATCATCTCCGGCATCGTGATGAACCCGGCGTCGGGATAGCCGGTCTTCGATAGCGACGTCCCGTACCCGGTCATGTAGATCGCGTCGAAGCCGACGGCGTCGGCGACGCCGGCGGTGAGCGGATCGTGAACGCCGGGACAGACCAGTAGTTCGTCGCGGTCGAGACGCTCTCGAAGCGCGGTACCGGAATCGGTCATACCCGATCACTCGCCGGTCGGAAGGAAGTCGGTATCGATGCGATTCGGACGCGTCGTCGGTGGCGTTCGTTTCAGTAGTTCTCATCTGGCTCTTAAGCAGACTGGGAACCGAATAGCTCGGATCAAGGTCGAAGACGTCGTCACTTCGGTACGAGCATGACCGATTCAAGTGACGCTCTTCCGTACGACTCGCGACCAGAACAGCAACCACCCACGGGGAAATATTCTTGGCCTCGAGTGTTGGGGAGGCCTCGAGTGTCGGGAAGGCGGACTGACTGTCCTCGAGCGGCAGTAATCGTCTCTGATCTCCTGGTCAGCAACGGGAGTATTCCCGGAAGTGAGTTCGCTACTGCGATGGAACTCATCGACTCGAAAATCAGCTGACGTCGAGACTACTGAGTATGCTCGTATTGGGAAGGCGACTCGGAAAGGAGAGCTAGATGGGAGGAGACACCCACCCCACGTTTCCGACGTATCGAGAGGGAACCGAAGGGGTGCTGAGAACAGAGGTGAACCCCCACCCCCCACGTTTCCGTCGTTTCTCCACGAACGGAGGCAGGGGTGTGCAGATAACGGATCATGTTACCGGTTCTTGAATGGCGGCAGCTGCTTCCAATACCTAGATTGAAGTAGTTAGATTGACTATAGTCCACTAAGCTAACTTCGTTTATTGACGAAACGGTAGTTCTTCGTTTCGTCGGTCGAAATAGAGGTTGGCTAACTTCTCCTTTCCGTAGCTGTCTTTGGTGGATAACACCGGTATCTAGCGAGTAATCCGTAAAAATCTCCCTCCGAACGATCGCTTCAACTCCACACCACTCCCTCTCATCGAGTTACGACGGAAACGTGGGGTGTGGGGGTGAGCGTCCTCTTCTCTCTCTATCGTCTCTACCGTCCCGTTATCGGCGGTATTCCGATCTACGTCGGAAATACGGTTATACTATCAACTGTCTTATTCCCTCTTTCCAAACTCTCTAAGCCAGGTATTCAGTAGAATTACGACGGAAACGTGGGGTGGGCCTCCCCACTAGTTTTATACTCCTACCGCTCACATCGTTTCCTATCGAATGACACCCGACTCCTCGTCCGATTCCGTCGACGATCCGCTCTTCGAATCAGGGCATCGGATCTTCTCGAACAAGGATCTCTTGAAAATCGGTCACGTTCCCGAAGCCGATCGAATCGTCGGGCGCGATGAGGAGATCTCGAAGCTAGCGAAACGTCTGAACGGCGCAGTTCACGGGTACTCCCCGGAAAACGTGATGATCTACGGGAAGACGGGAACGGGAAAGTCGTTGGTCTCGAGGCACGTCTGTCAACGCGCACAAAGTGCGGCTCAGGAGGGTGTCACGATCGGAACGGCGTATATCGACTGCGCTGAAGATAATACGGAAACGCAGGCGATCTCTTCTCTCGCCGCGAAGTTAAACGACGAATCCGTTACCGAGATCACCGTCCCGCATACCGGTCTCAGCACGTCGAAATACTACAAACTGCTCTGGAAAACGCTCGACGCGCAGTTCGACTCCGCGATCATCATCCTCGACGAGATCGATCTGATGAACGACGACAGTCTCCTCATGAAACTCTCGCGGGCCGAGGAAGCGGGGAAGATCGACTGTAGTATCGGCGTCATCGCGATCAGCAACAAGATCCAGTACGTCGATAATACGAACGAACGCGTCAAGAGCAGCTTCCAGCACAAGGAACTGTTCTTCAAACCCTACGACGCGAACCAGCTCCGCGAGATCATGCTCAATCGTGCGGACGCGTTTCAGGACGGGGTTCTGTCCGACGATGTGATTCCGCTGTCCGCCGCGTTCGCCGCCCAGGAACACGGCGACGCGCGGAAGGCCATCGATATTCTGCGCCACGCCGGCGAGGTCGCCTACGAGGACGGCGCCGAGATAGTCCGAGAGAAACACGTCCGGCAGGCCCAACAACACGCCGAAAAGGACCGCTTTCGGGAACTCGTCAACGGTGCGCCAACCCAGGCGAAGGCCGCGCTGCTCGCGTTGACCGAACTCAGCGTCAACTCCGACGACGACGCCTTCCTCACGAGTCGCGTGTACGACCAGTACGAGCGCATCTGCGAACACCTCGATATGGATATTCTCTCGGTTCGCCGGTTCCGAGACATCCTGAAAGAGCAGGCGTTTCTCGGCGTCCTCGAGATCGAGAAGATCAACAAGGGGAGCGCAGGCGGAATTCATCTGCAGAACCGGCTCATCGAGGATCCGCAGGTCGTCCGCGAGACCATTCTGGAGGATAGCCGAATGCAGAACTGGGATGACGAATAAATTTCCAGAATATCAAACAAGAATATACGACGGAAATCCGGGGTGGGGCGTACGGAAACGACGGAAACGTGGGGGGTCCGAATGGACGACGGAAACCCGGGGTGCGACGGGGTGTGTTCGAACTACGACGGAAACGACGGAAATCCGGGGTGGGGCGTACGGAAACGACGGAAACGAGGGGGGTCCGAATGGATGACGGAAATTCGGGGTGTGTATGGGTGAGGGAACCGTTAGCAAGCAAAACGGCCTTCTCAAGCACACGCTGTATCGAGGCGGGTCTCTAGGAGATTCCGTCACTCGTCAAGGAATCGGCGCGTTAGCGCACTAACTTCGGATCGGAACGCCTTCATGTCGATCGGGTCGCTCTCGTGGTAGAGCCGGTTGTGTTCTTCGCGACCGATATCCTCGAGGACGCGCTCGTAAAGCGTGTCGAACGTTACGGGACGGCCCCGGTCTTCGAGTTCGCTCGAGAGCGTTTCGAACCGTCGTTGCGTCGCGTACGTTTCGGCTACCTCCGCCGCGGATGCGTCGACTGGCGTCGTCTCCTCGATCTCGCGAAACGATGGATGCAGAAGCGTCGCTCGCTGGCCCCGTTTGTTCCGGACGATCACTCCTTCGGCGGGTCCGTCGTACCACGCAGACTGGGGGACGGAATACGAGTCGGGATCGAAGTCTCGAGCCCGCCGTTCGCGCTCGAAGATGTTCACCGTGTGGAGACCGAGCTGATCGAAGATTCGCTCGACGGTATCGACCGGGTAGAACCGTTCTTTCTGGGCCGACCAGACGTCGAAGCCGAGGAACGACGGCGTCCGTTCCCAGTCGTAGTCGATCGTGTGCCGGTGCATCGCCTCGCCGAAGAAAACGAGCGCTTCGACGTCGTCGACGGCGTCCCGAAGCGCTTCTCGCTCGAGGTTCGTTCGCACGTGACGGACGGCGTGCTGGTACGGCTCCGGAACGGCAGCCGGATCGTCGTAGACGCGATTCCGATCGCCGAATCGAATCAATCCCGACCCCTGGAGTTGGAAGCGGAAATGCGCCCCGTCGACCTTCTCTATCAGCCAGAGATGCCCGTCCTCGAAGCAGCCGTCAGCGACGTCGATGATCGGCGGTATCGATGGAAACCTCTTCATGAGCTATTGGTTTCTGCCGAATCATTCCCGACCTGTTCCGACAGTACGTACAGTTCCATCAACAAATCTATTCCACTACTCCTTGTTACTCTGTCGGTGCTTATAGTTCGGCTCTCTCCAATTGCGGTAGACGATTCTTCTATCAGTTTCATGAATAACTCCGTTTCCCGACTTGAACGGTGGCAGGTCACCTCGAGTATAGTCGTCGAACCTCTTGTATTACTCAGATAGTTATATTTGACTCTTAGATTAGGGTCTTAGATAATATGTCTGTCGAAGGGCGTGTTCTCTAGTAAAATCATAGATCTTCCCGATGAACCGAGCACTACGCTATCAACGAGTGACCGGCTATACCCCTACGATACGCTACATGAGATGCGTATGTAAGAAGTGCTAGAGAGAACGAGCGGAAGGATCAGTTTCCGTTGGACGGAAACGAGAACGGTGCTGCTAGGTATTCCTCGAGTAGTTGACTTCACCAGTAGAGCACCTACCTCATCCCGTCCAGAAGTCGATCACCTTCCTTCCTCGAAACAGTCTCCAATCTGGTATGTATGTAATAGTATTTGGTAACTTATGATTCAGGGGACATCCTCACCACCGCTCCTTTCAGATCGAGTACGACGGCCCAATCGCGTCGTACAGCGTTATTCTCGCGCCGATTCGACGGTGTCGACCATTCGACGCGCGTTCTCGGTGATCCTCGCGTAGTCTTCGGTCGCGACGGCTTCGTCCTCGACGATCGCACTGCCGGCGCCGACCGCGACGGCCCCCGCTTCGATGTACGCGTCCGCGTTCGAGGGACTGACGCCGCCGGTCGGAACGAGCGGGATCTGCGAGAGCGGGCCGCCGATCGCCGCGACGTGTTCCGGCCCGCCGGTTTTTGCCGGGAACACCTTCACGAAGTCGGCGCCGGCCTCGTAGGCTCGTAGCGCCTCGGTCGGCGTGAACGCGCCCGACGCGATGGGCGTCCCGTAGCGATTGCTCACCTCGATGACGTCGGTGTCGACGGTCGGCGTCACCAGAAACTCCGCACCGGCTAACTGCACGGCTCGGGCCGTTTCCGCGTCCAAGACGGTCCCCGCACCGACGAGCACGTCGTCGAACCGGCTCGAGAGCGTGTCGATCGTTTCTACGACGTTTTCCGTGTCCGCGGTTACCTCGAGCGCCGTGACGCCGCCGTCGACGACTGCAGAAGCGACGTCGATCGCCGAGTCCGGGTCGACGCCGCGAAGGATCCCGATCACGCCACTGTCAACGATCTGCTCTCTCTTTCGAGTACTCATATCGATACTCCGTGTGCGAGACCTAATAAATCGTACCGATGACGAACTATACTGATAGCGCCCGGTCGGTGTCCGGCTCGCTATCTGTCGATCCCGGCCCCGTCGTCGGCGATGACCGCTTCGACTTCGTCCTCGGTGATCACAGCCAGATCGCCCTTGATCGTTCGTTTCAACGCCGCCGTCGCCGCCGCCCACGTCAACGCCTCCGAAACGGACGCGTCGCGGACGTACCGCGAGAGGAACGCGCCGACGAACGCGTCGCCGGTCCCGATCGGGTCGAACGTCTCGGTGTCGAACGCGGCTTGGCTCGCGCTTCCCTCGGCGGTGCTCGCGACCGCGCCGTCCGCGCCCCGCGTTACGACGACCGTCTCGCAGTCGAACCGCGTGCGGAGTTCGTCGGCGATCGCTTCGCCCGTCCCGTCGACGCCGAGGATCGACTGCGCGTCGCGTTCGGGGGCGAACAGCAGGTCGACCTTCGGGAGGAGGTCCTCGTAGGCCGACTGCGCCGTCGATTGCGACCAGAGCTTACTCCGGTAGTTGAGGTCGAAGGCGGTCGTGGTATCGACGTCCAGGAGCTCGGCGGTCGTCTCGTACAGCGTTTCGGACAGCGCCGGCGTGATACCCGTGGTAAAGAACACGTCCGACGATCGGATCGTGTCGATCGGCACGTCGTCTGGTTTCGCCGTCGTTATCGCCGCGTCGTGCCGGTCGTAAATGACGTTCGTTCCCCGCGGTTCCCCGCCCTCTTCGATATAGTACGCACCCTGTCTCCCCTCGTCGCTCCAGGCGACCGCCGGCGTCACTCCGTGCGACCGTACTTCGGTCGTCACGCGCCGACCGAGCGACGTCTCCGGGAGCTTCGAGATCCAGACCGCGTCGGCGCCGAGCCGACTCGCCGCGATCGCAACGTTGCTCTCGGCGCCCGCCGTCCGGAAGTCGAGCGACTCCGCCGTTTCCAGTCGCTCTCCGCGTTCCGGCGCCAGCCGGAGCATCGTCTCACCGAACGTCGTAATCTCGGTCGTCGTCCCATCGGTGGAATCCGTCATACTGGTCAATTTGGAGTTCCCGGCGACGAACATAACTTTGGGGATTCTCGACGGGGTACGGGAGTCGAGTACACCGTGAATCGGAGGGGAACCGATCCGATTCGGCCGGGCCGACGACTGTGAGCGTCGCGAAAACCGCCCGGGTATCCCGATGATTTCGATACTAGTTTCCGTAAGAACGACACACTGTCAGCAGGTAGCTCATACTGCGTCAACATGTACCATATGACTACCGAGACGACGATCAGAGTCGGCGTTCGCACGCGCTCCCTTTCGAGACCGCGACTCCAGTATATTCGCCAGCTCGGCGCGACGGACGTCTTCGTCGATCACGCGGACGTCGACGAGGAACCCGACGAGTTCAACGACCGGGACGCGAACGCAACGTTCGCGGTCGGACGCGACGCGATCCCTCGGTCGCGGACCTCGAGGCAGCGAAAGACCGCGTCGAGGCGGCCGACCTCTCCCTGGCCGGGATCCAGTCGCTGCCGTACTCGCTGTACGGCGATATCATGTTCGACCGCGACGGGGTGGACGAGACGCTCGAGCAGATCACGACGCTGATCCGGAACCTCGGCGTGGCGGATATCCCGATTCTCGGCTATCAGTGGAACCCGCAGGGCGTCGTGCCGATGCGAACCGGAACAGCCGAACTCCGCGGTGGCGCCGAGGGGACGGCGTTCGACTACGACGAGGTCGACGATCCGGACGAACTCGGCCCGGCCTCGAGCGCGAGTATACCGAAGTGGAGTTTTAGGAGCACTACGAGTCGTTCATCGAGGCGGTGGTGTCGGTCGCCGACTCGTCGCCGGACCCGTGACGGCCGCCTGCTGTGCTCGAGAGGAGTCTGCCAAATCCGGTCGCGCCGAGCATCGCCAGAGCACTGCCCTGTGGAGAGCGGTGTGGCATCAGCTGTGTCCGCCTTTGCGGCTCGATTCTTCTCCGTGCGGTCGAAATCTATCGCTATGGCCTGCTCACTATCTCTTCCCCGATAACAACTGTCGTTGTCTCGCGACAACGAATATAATGATATACAATGGTATTTTATTTCTTTTATTTATTAACTCGATTACAGAATTACCGACACTGGACAGGAATCGTAACCTAACGGGTTTATTCAATGTGTGTGTTCATACAGCACGGAATCTCATTAGTCGATAGGCTGAGATTGGTATGTCTCCTCGTCGAGTAACATTTCGCGCTCCCGACGGCTGGAATTCGTTCGGTAACTCCGAACGGTCGCGATAGATTGAATATCAATCTCGTCGGTCGTCTGTCTCTTCAACGCTGCTACTCCGGTCACGGACGGGACCGATGCTCCTCTTCCCGCACTTTCGTCCGCTCTCGCCGAACGTCTCCCACGACGAACTCTCGAAGCCGATACGCAGCGGTCCGATACAGCAGTTTCCGTTTGCGAACTGGAGCGTCCAATTCACTACGTTCTGTTGCGCCGAACCAGGGTCGACGTATTCGACCCTCAATATACAAATGTATGGCTGTAAAGACATCACCTTCGTCTCTCCCTCTCGGGAACGTTCCGTGCTACATGTGACCAATACTGTTCGCTATGACCGAATTTGTAGTTCCCGTACGCAGTCGTCGACTGCCGGCCACGTGTCTCAACGGTCCTAATCACGGCGATCTCGTTCCACTATCGAAGTAGTACGAGTTATCCATCGACATTGCGAGCGAGAGTCACTCGAGTCGCCGATCCCGCGTCTCTCGCGGCCCGAGGTACGACCGGCGGGCGTCGTCATCAGTGTAGATGACTGCCCGATCGACGACGACGCTCGGATCCATCGCGTACAGCGACAGCGTGTGGCGACCGCCCCGATCGAGTTCATGGTCGGTCGTCGAACGGACGCTCGAGCGAAGGACGTTCCGCTGCCACTGCGGGTCGTGCTCGCCGCCGTTCGCGTCGAAGTCGACGACCGTCGGTGCGGCGCCGTCGATCGCGACCGCGTACCGGTGGGGTGTCGACTCGGTCGGCGCGTGCGTCGGCAACAGCTGCACTTCGACGCGAACGGCGCCGGCATCGGCCTCGAAGTCGTACTCGAGACGGGCCGCCCGCTCGCGGATCGCATCGGCGTCGACGCGCGGGCCGTCGATTGCTCGCCCGGCCATCGCGGTCCCGGTCGTTCGGCTGAGGCCGTCGACGGGCTCCCAGCGCGTCTCCGCCTGTCGGACGGTCGTCGGATGGTCGGCCTCGATCGCGACGCGGCCGTTCGATTCGACGAAGACCGGCGTTCGCTTGGGACCTGGCTCGGAATCACCGTCAACCCCGCCCGCAGTCGGTCGCTCCCGCGGCCGGATCGGCACCGCGACCTCGAGTTCCCGACCGGCGCCCGCGATCCGAATACGGCCGGTCGTCCGCGAGTCCGGCGCGGCGTCCCACTCGACGCCGACCCACAGCCGCTCGTCCGTCTCGAACGTCCCCGACGTTCGCTCGAGGTCGATCCAGTCGTCGGCGGCCGTCGCCGTCCACTCGATCGTTCCCCCGCCGCGGTTGTAGCAGTCGACGAACCGCGGCCGGTCGACGCCCTGCACGATCGTCGGCAGTCGGCGGGTTCGCGGACCGGTTCCGGCGACGGCCGCCGTTCCCTCGACGGCGACCTCGAGGGTCGGACCCTGATCGTCGGTCACGCGCCCGGTCGCCGGTGGGTCGAACACCGGCAGGTCCCGCGGGCTCGCGGACATCATCCCGCGCCACTTGCCGTTCGACGAGGCGTTGTACCGCTCCGTCGCCGCGTCGATCCGGTCGAGCGCCGCCCGCGATCGATCCGCGTACGCTGCTGCGCTCGTCCGCCCTTGACCCGCGTAGAGCCGGCTCCGCATCGCCTCGAGGGCTCCCTCGTTCATCGCTCGCGCACACCGGATCTGGTACTCGACGAGGTGGAAGAACGCTGTTCTGTATTTCTCGGGCAGTTCCTCGCGGATCGCCGCGGCCGCCTCGTCGATCCGCTCGTAGGCCTCGAGCCGTCGCCGGGCTTCGTCGCCGTGATCGACCGCGCTGAACGTCGGTTCGTTCTTCTCGGTGTTCGGGTACACCGCGTTCCAGCCGACGTGTTCCGGCTTGCGGGCGAGCGCGAGTCGGTAGTACTCGGCGAGGACGTCGGCAATTTCGTCCGCGTGGGCCGGGTCGAACTCGCGGGCGGCCCACTCGGCGAGCCAGTCGGTCGCCGATCGCTCCGCGACGCCGTCGACGTCCCAGGCCAACTCGAAGAAGTACTCCGTCTCTTTCTCCGCCGGCTTGAGGTCGCCGACGTTTGCCATCCAGAGCGTGTCGACGCCGCGGCGGTACGCTCGGTGCAGTTCCTCGCGGGTCAGCGCCGGCGGGACCGAACACAGCCACTGGTGGTCGTGCGGACGTCCCCAGTACGAGAGGTGGTAGTAGACGCCGTGGCCGCCGGACCGCGCTCGCTCCTCGCCGGTCGGCAGCCGCCGGAGGTAGCCGAAGTTGTCGTCGGGCCAGACGAGACAGACGTCTTCGGGCACCTCGAGCCCGTTCCGGTAGAGTTCGAGCGTCTCCTTATATGGGCAGAATAGCTGCGGGACGGTCTCGACCGGCGACTCGTGGTGTTCGTCGAGGATCTCGCGCTGGTCGTCGATCACCCGCTGGAGCAGGTCGACGCGTTCCTCGAGGGTGTCGCCGCCGGGCATCCCCGAGTCGTGGATCCCGCGCATGCCGACCGTGAAGAGATTCTCCTGGCCGGCGACCTCTGCGACGCGGTCGGTCCAGTACTCACGGATCCGCTCCGCGTTGGTCGCGTAGTTCCACTCGCCGTCTGTCTCCCGGTCCCACTCGTCGACGTTGTTGCGGTGCATCGGCTCGCAGTGGGAGGTGCCGACGACGATGCCGTACCGTTCGGCGGCCTCGCGATTGCCCGCACACCGGTAGAACGACTTCGTTCCCTCGTGCATCGCAGGCCAGATCGTGTTCGCCTTGAGTCGCAAGAGCAGTTCGAACAGCCGCTCGTAGGTCTCCGGACCGATGCCGTCCGGTGTGGCCGGATCGTGCGTTTGCTGCGCCCACTCGCGGAACCCGAAGTCCTCATCGTTGACGAACACCCCGCGGTACCGAACCGACGGCGGTCCCGCCCGCTCGAGATCCTCGGTCGCGTAGAGGGTTTCCCGGTCGGGCGTCGGCACGTCGGCCCACCAGTACCACGGCGAGACGCCGATCCGCTTCGACAACTCGTACGCCCCGTAGGCCGTCCCGCGGCGATCGCTCCCGGCGATCAGCACGCACGACTCGAGGCTCGGCAGCGGATCGTCGACCGTTCCGACGACGAAACTCTCCCGCTCGTCCGTCAGCGCCGCGGCATCGACGTCGCTCGCTTGCAGGCACCGCTCGACGCCTGCGGAGCGACCGATCGTCCCGACGATCACGGCGGTCTCGGAGAGTTCGGCGAGCGAATCGGTGACCGCGGGCCGGCGTCCCGTAACCCGCTCGATATCGTCGCCGAGGTCGGTCGCCGCGATGGTCGCGACCTCGTGATCGTTCCCGTCGACGTAGATGTCCGCGACCGACTCTCCGGCGACGATCGGCACGCTGCCGTCTGACGGCTCGTGAGTTATCATAGCGCGTGATTCGATACTCGAAACGGGCCGGTAAAAATCCTCTGTCCGTCGCCAGTACCGGGATCAGTGCTCGGTCGCTCGAACGAGTCCCCCGACGTAGCAGTAATCGCCCCGGACGCAACACCCGTCGTAGTCGATCTACCCGCCTCCCGTCGAGACGATGGACGGCCGCCGTCAGCGGCCGTCGACCGGCGGTCCGCCGTTCGCGTCGATCGGCTGGAACTCGAGGCTGAACGAGACCGACTGCTGCGGGTCGATCCGGTACTCCTCGAGCGTCGCTGGACCGCAGCTCCCCGTGCCGAGCCCGCAGTGGCGGTCGTCGAGCGACACCCGTATCCCCTCGCGCTCCGGCAGTTCGTGGTCGTGTGCGGCCTCCTCGAGGTCGTCGACGTCGAAGCGGCGGGCGCCGAAATCGAATGGCGCGTCGCCGGTCACGCGGAGCCCGATTCCGCTCGAGTCGGTGAACGTCACCCAGCGGGTGTCCGTCCGATTTCCGCTCTCTTGGGGCCGCACGTAGGGCGTGTGGAGGTCGGCAACCGAGCGACTGTACCGGCCGAGCAGGGCGGCCTCCTTGCTGTCGACGTACGACTCGCCCGGTCCGCGGCCGTACCACGCGACCCGATCGAGATCGTCCTCGAGTGTGAGATCGAGCCCGACCCGGGGAAGCGAGGGCAGCACCGACAGGTCGCCTTCGGGCTCGAGACTGGTATCGATCGTTATCGCGCCGGTGGATTCGACGGTATAGGTCTGCTCGACGGCGAACCCGTGATCGTATATCGGCGGCGCGAGGCGCCCTTCGACGGTGATCGCGACGCCGTCGGCGTCTTCCCCGCCCTCGACACACGCGACCTCGTCGGTGCGGAACTGCAGCCGATCGAGTCCGTGCTCGCGCCAGAGCTGCGCGAACCCGACGGTCGCGAGGTCGCCCGCCTCGAGCGGTTCGCCGCGCTCGTAACGGTCGGTCATCCGCGAGAGGAACGTCCGCGAGAGCGGAAGTCCTTCGTCGTTGTCCGTCGGAGCGCGCCAGATTCCGACCGAGGGACCGTCCTCCAGCAGCGACCGGTTCCGGTAGGTCAGCGAGTCGATCGCGCCGAACGTCCGGTCGAAGACCAGTTCGAACCGGTCGTTCGAGACGACGATCTCGGCCTCGTCCGCCTCACAGGTCAGCGGTGCCGCGATGGCGTCGGTCGCGACCGGACTCGAGGAACGCCCGTCCTCGCTCCCCGGGAGTTCGAACTGGCCGGTCGCGACCGTGTGCCCTCGCGGCGCCCACGCCGTCTCGTGAGCGAGCGAGACGTCGACGGTGAGGACGCGTTCGGCGTCGGCATCCAGACCGTTCAGACCGTCGGTATCGACGGGGACCGTGACCGTCCCGGCCTCTCCGGCGGCGACCGACGGCAGCGGGAGCCGGCCACTCTCGACGACGCGGCCGTCTGAGAGCACGCGCCAGGAGGCCCGGAGGTGCTCGAGTGACCGGAAATCGTAGCGGTTCTCGACGGTGAGTTCGCCGCGCTCGAGATCGGCCTCGCGCAGGACGACCGGTTCGATGACCTTCTTGTACTCGGTGAGGCCGGGCGAGGGCTCCCGGTCGGGGAAGACGAGTCCGTTGATGTTGAAGTTCCCGTCGTTCGGTTCGTCGCCGAAGTCGCCGCCGTAGGCGAACCACTCGGTCCCGTCGTTGGCCGTTTGCCGGAGTCCCTGATCGATCCAGTCCCAGACGAAGCCGCCCTGCAACCCGTCGTGCTCGTAGAACAGGTCCCAGAACTCCCGGAGGTTCCCCGGCCCGTTCCCCATCGCGTGAGCGTACTCACAGAGGACGACCGGGTGCTCGAGGTCGGTATCGGCCCACTCCTCGAGTTGCTCGAAGGGCGGGTACATCGGCCCGATGATGTCGGAGACCGCCTGTTCCGTGTCGGGCTCGTAGTGGATCGGCCGCGTCGGATCTCGCTCGCGAGTCACTGCCGCCATCCGCTCGTGATGGGCCCCGAAGCCGGATTCGTTACCCAGCGACCAGCAGATAACGCTGGGGTGGTTCTTGTCGCGTTCGACCATCCGGACCATCCGATCGACGTACGCGTTCTCCCAGCGCGGGTCGTCGCTGAGATGCTCGGTCGTCTCCGCCCGGATCATCCCGTGGCACTCGAGGTCGGTCTCGTCGAGCACGTAGAGCCCGTACTCGTTACAGAGCTCGTAGAACCGCGGATCGTTCGGGTAGTGGGCCGTCCGGACCGCGTTGATGTTGTGCCGTTTCATCATCTTGATGTCCTCCCGCATCGCCTCGAGCGGGACGGCGCGGCCGCGGTCGGGGTGGAAGTCGTGGCGGTTGACGCCGCGGACCGTCACCGGTCGGCCGTTGACCAGCAACTGCCCGTCGGTGATCTCGACCTCGCGGAAGCCGACCGTTTGCGAGACGACCGTTTCGTCCTCTCCCTCACCCTTCTCCTGAGAGACGTCGAGGACGAAATCGTAGCAGTGGGGCGTCTCTGCGGTCCACTTGCGAGGTTCCTCGACGGTCGTCTCGAACTCGAGGGTCGTCGTCTCGCCGGCCTCGAGCGAGACGGAGCGGGCCTCGAGCGTCGTCGAGACCGGCGCGCCGTCCGCGTCGCGCAGCGTCGGTTCGATCCGGGCCGTCCCGGCGTCGTCGCCGACGTTGCGCACGTCGACGGACGCCCGCAGGACGGCGTCCTCGTACCGCTCGTCGAGTTCGGTCCGAACGTCGACGTCCGTAATCTGTACCCTCGGGTGGGCCGACAGGGTGACGTCGCGGAAGATCCCGCTGAGCCACCACATGTCCTGGTCCTCGAGGTAGCTGCCGGTCGACCACTTGTAGACGCGGACGGCGATCGTGTTCTCGCCCGGCGTGACGTAGTCGGTGACGTCGAACGCCGACGGGAGCCGACTCCCCTCGCCGTAGCCGACTTCCTCGCCGTTGATCCAGAGGTGGAACGCGGAGTCGACACCCCCGAAGCGGAGCCGGAGCTGGCGCTCGTCCCACTCCTCGGGGACGTAGAAGGAACGTCGGTACGACGCGGTCGGGTTCTCCGTCGGGACCTGAGGCGGATCGAGGGGGAACGGGTAGACTACGTTCGTGTAGTGTGGGTCGCCGTAACCGGCAGTCTGCCAGTGTTGTGGCACCGCGATGGTGTCCCAGTCGTCGACATTGACCTCCGGCTCGTGGAACCCGTCGGGCGCGGCGGTCGGCGTCTCCGCCAACTGAAACCGCCACTCGCCGTTCAGCGACGCGATCCAGGGCGAAGCCGCCCGGTTCCTCGCGGTCGCGTCGCTCGGCTCGGCGTACGGGAGGAAGTACGCGTGCGGATCGATCCGGTTTCGACCGACCGTCTCCGGGTCGGCCCAGTCTCGAGTCATCGACCGCTAGTGTTCGACGAACCATCATCAATCCTCGGTCGAGACGGGTCGAGTCCGTCGCCTCGAGCGTGACACGAGTCCGAAGCCGAACGGATCCCATATGGCAATCGTTTTAGACCCGTGTCAGTATATCTCGGCCATGAATCCGGTCTCGGAGAATCCGCTTCGGACGCGAGTCGATTTCGAACGAGCCGTCGAGGACCTCGTCGAGCCGCTGTACGAGCACGCCAGCCCCGGCGGCGCGCGAGTGAGACCGACGGCGACCGGCGCACACTTTCCCGCCGTCGCCGCCGAACTCGAGGGGTTCGCGCGACCGCTGTGGGGGCTCGTCCCGCTGAGCGTCCACGGGACGTCCGATCAGTGGGACCTCGTTCGACGCGGCCTCGTCAACGGCACGGACCCGAGCCACGACGAGTATTGGGGCGAGGCGGACGACTATTCCCAGAAACACGTCGAGATGGCTGCGATCGGGCTCGGACTCGCGCTGACTCCCGAACGAATCTGGGATCCGCTCTCCGAACCGGAGCGCGACCGACTTGTCCGCTGGCTGAACCAGATCAACGACGCCGAGCTCCACGACTGCAACTGGCTGTTCTTCCGAGTCATGGTCAACATGGGGCTCCGATCGGTCGGCGCGGCCCACGACTGGGAGCGTACCCAGGAATCGCTCGACCGACTCGAGTCGTTCTACCAGGGCGAGGGCTGGTACACTGACGGCCAGCCGGGGGATGGAAGTCCGATCGATTACTACCTGCCGTGGGCGATGCACTTCTACGGGCTCGTCTACGCCGCCGTCTGTGGCGACGAGGATCCGGAGCGAGCCCGCCGGTTTCGCGACCGAGCGCGGGAATTCGCGACCGAGCACGTCCACTGGTTCGACGACGAGGGGCGCGCGCTCCCCTTCGGACGGAGCCTCACCTACCGCTTCGCGCAGGCCGGGTTCTGGGGCGCGCTCGCGTTCGCCGATCTGAACCCGCTCCCGTGGGGCGTGCTCAGAGGGCTCTGGGCGCGGAACATCCGCTGGTGGCTGAACCAGCCGATCTTCACGGACGGCGGCCTGCTGTCGGTCGGCTACCGGTATCCGACGCTGAAGACGTCGGAGGTGTACAACTCGCCGAACTCGCCGTACTGGGCGACGAAGGCGTTCCTGCCGCTCGCGCTCGAGCCGACGCACCCGTTCTGGCAGGCCGACGAGGAACCGCTTCCCGACCGCCCCGAGACGGTCGTCCAGTCCGAACCTCGGAAGGTCATCTGCCGGGACGACGACCACCTGTTCGCGCTCTCGCTCGCCCAGGACAGCATCTACGGGCCGGAGAAGTACGGGAAGTTCGCCTACTCCGCGACCTTCGGGTTCTCCATGGCCGGGCAGAACGCGGGTCTCGGGGAGGCGGGACACGACAGCACGCTCGCGCTCAGCCCGGACGGCGACCTGTACAAGTCCCCCGCCCCCGAGTCGGTCGCCGCGACCGAAGTCGACGGGACGACTCTCAAATCGCTGTGGACCCCGTGGGACGACGTCAGCGTCGAAACCTGGCTGGCGCCGGCGCTTCCCTGGCACGTTCGGGTCCACCGCCTCGAGACGTCGCGACCGCTTCACAGCGAGGAGGGCGGATTCGCGCTCGATCGGACGGGCGACGACGACCCGACGCAGTTCTCCCACGGGACCGAGGGAGCGACCGCCCGCGCCGCGTATCCCAACGGAACGAGTCTCGTCACCGACCTGCGCGGCGATCGACAGCCGGAGATCGTCCCGGAGGAACCAAACACGAATCTCATGCACCCGCGCACGGTCGTTCCGACGCTTCAAGAGCGGTACGACGCCGGTGAACACTGGCTGGCCACTGCCGTCCGAGCGACGCCCGAGGGGCCGACCGATTTCGATCGGACGCCGGAACTTGTGACGGCCGACAGTGACGACCGCGTCGCGCTCGAGACGGCCGACGGCGACCGACTCCTCGAGTGTACGGCGGGCGAGATTTCGGAGACCGACGGGACGGAGTAGTCGGGCTCGAGTGCGTACCGGTCGCTCGCGGCTGTAGGGCTCGTTCGTCTTCTGCGTTTCGTCCGTCGGATCTCCCCACCAGTGGGGTTGGTGGGAGCAGCCCCACTGGGAGAGATAGCCGAGAATAGACTTGCCAGAGGCTATTCCGTGTACCGCGCACGTTTCAGTGCGCAGCTCCGTATACTCGACGGACGTGTGTCAAGATTTTGGTCGTTACAACGTCCACCTGTCTTGTAGTCGGTCGCAGACCGACGCGAATGGGTCCGGACGGTTTCGGCCGAAACGGGCCCTCTCCATCATCGCGATTCTGGAACGACCGGAGCCGGTTGCTGCCGTCGGGTACGTTCCGGTGGCGTAAGTCGGCGCCGGGGTCGGGATCGGTCACCCAAACGTCGACCGCGAGATCGTTCGCCTGGTCACAATCTCGCAGCGATATCGTTCTTCTCTCCGCATCTTGTCCCACTCGAAAACACTAACGAAATTTTCATCTATCCGTGAAAACAACCCGCATCTAATGGCCCCAGAGATACTCAGCACACTAATACCGATCTCCTTTGGCTTGTTCTTTGTCGGCGTTGGCTGTCACGTCATAAATCTTGGTCACAAGCAATCTGCACAGAGCGATCGGGTTACGGACACCACTACGTCCTCTATTAGTAGTCTCCAGCCAGGGGCGATTGGGGTTGAAGGGATTGCTCGTCCTGCGGAGGATGCAACGGTGAGAAAATCCCCGATAGAAATGGACGATGCACTAGTAGCTCGCGTTACGGTCGAGAAGAATACCGCCAGTGAGGGGACAAACTGGAAAATCATTCACGAAGAAACGATCAGAGAGCCACTGGTCGTCGACGATCGGACCGGTGAGATCCGAGTTGAATTCCCCCTTGATGGAGAATTGATCGTTGAGCAGATGCAAACGGAGGTTCATAGTGGACACGAGCCTCCAGAGCGGATTCAGCGATATGTCGAGACCGAACCGAATGTTGATGAAGCCCCAAGACGCCGCTACGGTCCAGTGGGTGTCGGGGAACATCGGCGCTACACGGAAGAAGTAATTGAACCCGGGGAGAACGTCTATGTGCTCGGAACAGCTCGTGAGATACAGGGTAGCTGGGGTGAACAGAAGTATCTGATTGATGAACCAACGGAAGCCGGAGATTTTGTCCTCTCAGATCAATCCAAGGACGAGGTAGTACAACGACTGAAACGGACCGGGAGTAAACGGTTAGCTGCCGGGGGATTATTCGTAGTCATCGGCATACTGTGCATAAGCTGGCCCTGGCTGTAAAGTAAGAATGTGAGATGGCAAGCTCGAGCGCCAGCCCCCTCGTGTCGGTACGTTTTTACGGCCGCCGAAAGGGGTAGCACACGAACACGACGATGTCAGGGAACCAGCCAGTAGCCCTTCGAACCGAGTACGCGTCGACTCCGATCGGGCTCGACGCCGCGAGACCCGACCTGCGCTGGCGGGTCGACGCCGACCGCCGCGGGGCCCGACAGACCGCGTTCAGAGTGCTTGTCGCGTCGACGCCCGACCGACTCTCGCCCGGCGAGGCGGACTGCTGGGACACCGGCAAGCGGTCGTCGGACCGGCCGGCGGTGACCTACGACGGCGACCCTCTCGAGTCCGGCCGCGAGTACCACTGGGCGGTTCGCGTGTGGGACGAGTCCGACGAACCGAGCGCGTGGAGCGATCCGGCCCGGTGGGAAACGGGGCTGCTCGAGCCCGCCGACTGGGAGGCATCTTGGATCTCTCGCCCGGACGACGGCGCGTTCGAGCGCGGTCAATTCACCTATCTGCGCCGCGAGGTCTCCCTCGAGGGGGAGATCGAACGCGCCCGTGCGTACGTCTCCGCGAGCCACCGATACGAGCTGTCGGTCAACGGGCGCACGGTCGACTGCGGCCCGTCGGCGTCCTATCCGGACTTCCAGTACTACAAGACCGTCGGCCTCACGGACGACCTCGAGACGGGGGCGAACGCGATCGGCGCGTTGTGCAACTGGAACGGCGCCGGGCAGGGGCGACCCGCGGCCGAACCCGGATTCATCTGTCAGCTCGAGGTGACGTTCGCCGACGGGACCGAGCGCACCGTCGTCACCGACGGGTCGTGGCGCGTCCGCGAGGCCGAGTGGCGCGAGGACGCCCCGCTGCGAAACGACGAGATCGCGGAGCCGATCGAGATAATCGACGCTCGGCGAGTCCCGCGCGGCTGGAACGAACCGGGATTCGACGCGGGAGCGTGGGACTACGCAACCGTCGTCGGCACCCACCCGACCGAGCCGTGGGAACGGCTCGTCGCCCAGCGCAGCGAGGTCGTCCGGTCGCCGATCGAGCCTGTCTCGATGGACCGACTCGAGGACGGTTCGTACGTGGTCGACTTCGGCCGGGTCTACGCCGGACTTCCCGAGGTGCGCTTTGCCGATGGAACCGACGGACACCGGGTCGCGCTCAGAGCGGGCTACCGGCTCGCGGACGACGGCTCGGTCGCCGAGACCGAAGGAACGCAGTGGACGGACATGCGCTACGAGTACGTCCAGCGCGAGGGCGAGGGGACGTTTCGCCCGTTCAACTACCTCGGCATCCGCTACCTGCAGATCGACGATCCGGGCGAGGAGCTCGAGCCCGAACAGGTGGGGCTGCTGGCGACGCGCAACGCCGTCCCCGACGAGCGGGCGGCGACGTTCGAGTCCGACGACGAGACGGTCGACGCGGTCTTCGACCTTGCGCGCCACTCGGCGCTGTACGGCTGTCAGGGGCAGTTCGTCGACACGCCGACCCGCGAGAAGGGCCAGTTTCTGATGGACGGCTTCAACGTCTCGCGGACGACGACGCGAGCCTTCGCGGAGCGCGCGCTGAGCCGACAGGCGATCGCGGAGTTCTGCCGCTCGCACTACCGGTACTGGGCGGGCGAGGGCCGGCTGAACGCCGTCTATCCGAACGGCGACGGCAAGCGCGACATCCCCGACTTCACGGTCTCGTTCCCCGAATGGGTCTGGCGGTACTACCGCACGACCGGCGACCGGGCGACGCTCGAGCGCGCCTATCCCGTAATCACGGCGATCGCGGCGTACGTCGAGCGCCACGTGGACGGCGAGACCGGGCTCGTCGCGAACCTCTTGGGCGGCGGGGGCGGTCCCTACGAGGAGGGGATCGTCGACTGGCCGCCGGAGATGCGCTACGGCTACGACCGAGACTGGCCCGTCAGGACCACGGTCAACGTCCTCTGTACGAGCGCGCTCGGCCGGGCGGCCGACATCGCGGCCGAACTCGACCGGCCGGACCACGAGCGGTCACACTACCGCGACCGTCAGCGCGCGCTCGAGGCGGCGATCGACGACCGTCTCCGTCAGGGCGACCGCTACGTCGACGGCTGCGACGCGACCGACGCGAGCGACTCCGCCTCTCAGCACGCTAACGCGCTGCCGCTGGCGTTCGGTCTCGTTCCCGACGCGCGCGTCGACGCCGTCGCCGAGCGCGTGGCCGACCAGGGAATGTCGATGGGGCCGATGATGGTGCCGTGGCTGCTCGAGGCCCTCGAGACCGCGGGTCGTCCCGACGCGGTCGTCGACCTGCTGACGAACCCCGACGACGACGGCTGGGCGAACATCATCGCGCAGGGCGGCACGTTCACCTGGGAAACCTGGCACTGCCGCGACTCCTCGCTGCCGGACGACCAGCGGCACAACCGCAGCGAGTCCCACGCTATGGGCGCGACCGTGCTGGTGTACATCCTCCGGACGCTCCTGGGCGTTCGCTCCGACGGCCTCGCGGGCGAACGCCTCGAGATCCGTCCGCCCGAGGCGGGACTCGAGTCGGCGTCCGGTCGGGTGCCGACCGAGCGAGGACCCGTCGCGGTCTCGTGGACGCGCGGCGAGCACACGGACCCCGAGACGGACGACGGCAGCGAGTCGTTCCATCTCGAGGCCACGATTCCGTGGAACGCGTCGGCGACGGTCGTCCTCCCGACGAGTACTGAAGACGCCGTCGCGACCGTCGACGGCGAGCCGGTTTGGGACGGCGACGAAGCGGCGACGCTTCCCGACGGCGTCTCGGCCGTTCGGGACGGCGAGCGCCTCGAGATCGACGTCGAATCGGGGACGTACGAGTTCGGGTTCGAGTAACGCGACGAACCCGGCGACTCGGTGCCCGTTTTCTCATCAGTCCTCGAGCAGCGGCTCGAGCTCGGCGGCGAGGGCCTCGCCTATCGAGATCATCGCGTTGTCGCCGGGATGAACCAGATCGGTGGTGAGCCCGCCGATTGTCGGTAGCAGATCCGGTCCCTCGAGGAGCGACACGTTCTCGTGGGGCGTCTCGGCGACGATTTCGCGAAGTTCTTCGCGGAACCGATCGCACAGCCCCTCGGGATCGGCGCTCCGGCAGACGTCCTGAGCGTTGCGAAAGATAGTGATGGCGACGACCGGCTTCTCGGGGTGGGCGCTCGCCACGCGGTCGATCAGCCGCTCGGCGCGATCGCGGAATTCCTCGGGAGAGAAGGTTCCCACCATGTTCACCGAGATCGAGAGCGTCGCGATATCCCAGTCGTGGCGCTCGGCGATGTGGTCGGCCATCACGGCGTCGCAGTAGGCGGTACCACAGGAGCCGAGGTTGACGAGGTCGGCGTCGAGTCGGCGGGCCGTCTGGCTGACGTAGGTCAGGTGCTCGCCCAGCGGCATTGCGCCTTCGGTGATCGAGGTGCCGTAAGCGAGGTAGCGTCTATCCGGCAGTTCGTCTTCGTGGGGCGGACGGACCTCGCCCTCGAGACCGTGATACGCTATCGGCCCGCCGCGGTGCTCGCCCGGTAGTCGGATTCGACAGACGCGGGGATCGAAGGCGAGATCCTCGACGGCCGACGGCTCGAGGTCGGCGAGTTTCTCCGGCAGCGAGACCTCTATCTCGGTCGGCTCAGAGTCAACAACAACCGCTGTCGAACCCTGAATCGGTCCCCAGAAGACGCGAACGGTACTCTCCTCGACGTTTCCGCCGGGCACCGTCGAGAGCGTCACTGTCGCGGCGCCGTCGGGAACGAAACGGAGTTCGACGCCTGCTGGGTGGCGCATCCGCGACTGCGCACCGTCGTTGAGTTCGGTTCTGACCGCTTCGGGAACTCGTTGCAGCAGTTTCCCGTCCCGGTCTTCGAGCGAGCGCACGTCGTCGACGTTGTGAAACTGGACGCCGTCGTGGTGCATAGCGGACACGTTCTCCCGATCGCCATATCAAATATTTGGCGACTCGGCTTCCGGCACGATTGGGACCTGCGCTCGTGGAGCCCGATTCGTCCTAGCCGCAGTAGGAGTTTCCGCTGACCTTCGTACTGTTCGCGTACGTCTCGACCGGTCCACTGGCGTTGGTACAGAAGTAGTTATCGACAATCGCGTTCGATTCCGTGTCGGGCCCGGTCTCGTAGACGCCGTACTCGGCGTTGCCCGTGATGTCGAGGTTTCGGATCGTGATGTCGGACGTGTGCGGATGGGTGTCGCTGCTCCGCGAGTCGATGCGGATACCGCTGCTGCCGGTGTTCGTGACGGTACCGCTGTCGATGAGTAGATACCGGGTGTCCTGGACGAGGTTCCCGCCGTTGCCGTCGAGATAGACGTTGTAGATCTCGATGCCCTCGCTCCCGGAGACGGTGAAGATCCCGCGACCGCAGTCGACCGCGTCGACCCGATTGACGACGATCTCCGGGCCGGCGCCGTTCGCACACCGGAACCCGGCGTAGCCGCCGCCCTGATCCGCACGGGTGGCGTCGACGTGGTCGACCGTCGCGTAGGCCGTGTCGTTCAACAACAGCCCGCAGCCGCCCGTGTCGACGGTCTCCACGGTGCCGATCGTGAGGTCGTCGACGCCGTACGTCTCCACCCCGTGGTGTTGGGATCCCTCGACGAAGGCGTAGTCGAGCGAGACGTTCTGACTCCGACCGCCGTCGCTGTCGTCGATCCGGATCCCGATCCCGACGGTCTCGGTGTCCCACAGCGACATGTTGATCGTCCCCAGCTGCACGTCCGAACAGCTCTGAACCCAGATGCCGTAACGTGGGTTGCCCTCGATGGTGACGTTCCGGATCTCGATCGATTCGACGCTCTGTGCGCGAAACGGCACGATCAAATCCTCTCCGGTGTCTTCGACGGAGATCGTCCCGTTGTGATCGATGACGGTGTAGCTGGGCAGATCGACGGCCTTGACGTCACCGTCCCACGAGTGGGGACCGACCGTCCCGGAGTTTTTGATCAGGACCGTCTCCTTCGAGGTCCGACCGGCGGTGAGGCTATCGACGGCCGCCTGGATCGCGTCGAGGTGATCCGGCCCCTCGTACACCGTCCCGTCGTTCGCGGCGTACCAGGTGCCGTCGGTCTGCCAGACCTCAGCGTCGTGATTGTCCGCCTGCGCGGTCCCGATCGCACCCGCTGCCAGCCCCGTGGCTGCGAGCGATAACGTCCGGCGGCGGGTTACGCTCGGAATCGTCGTGTTCGAGTCGGCGCACTCGGTCTCTTCGCTGTTCCGCTCTCGTGTGTCGTCTTGTGACATGGTCGCATCCGTAGCTATCGTGGACAGTATTGTTAAGGTTTATTTCTAGAATATAATTATTGTATCTACAGTAAAATCTGCATAGCCGTGATCGGAACTCAAACCCGGCTCGAGCGAGAATCCGGTTTCCTCCGGTGAGTCGAGCGAGTACTGGCCAGTGCTCATCGTCTCCGAGAAAATCGAGACCGCGAATCGAACGGTAGTCGGCGGTCCCGTTCTGCGGTCGAACGTCACGGTGTGTCGATGCCGTCGTTTTCGCCGCGCGGACCCGCCTGCTGTGGTTCCTGGGCTGTCGCTCCCCTCTCGCCTTCAGTCCTCGAGGACGGCGGCGCCCTCGAGGTCGTAGTCTCGAAGGTAGTCACGCTCGAGGTCGACGAGATCGGCGAACAGGTCGCGGGCCTCATCGCGCTGGACGGTGACCAGCGGGTCGTTGAGAAACGCCCGGAAGGCGAGGTCCAGATCGCCGGCGAAGCCGGCCTCGATGAGCGTCTCCTGGTTGTTCACTGCCGTCAGCACCATCGACCGCACTTCGCGGGGGAGGTCGCCGGCGGTGATCGGCGCGACACCGCCGCCGGTGATGACGGCGTTGGTCTCGACGACGGCGCCCGTCGGCAGGTCGGGCGTCTGGCCCCGGTTCGGGTGGTTGACGTGTGTCTTGATCGGCTCGAGTCCCTCGAGCGCGCGCACGATATCGACGACTTCCTCGCCGGACTCGGTGAATTCGAACGCCTCGTCGCCGGACAGATACCGTTCCATCTTCGCCGGCCCCTCGTCGTCGCCGGTCCGGGCGGAACTAGGCGTCAGCCGGATTCCCCACCGCTGGATCTCCCTGGGTTCGTCGATGTCGAGATACCAGGGGACGAACTCGGCGAGGTGGCGGTCGCCCGCCGCGCCGAGCAGCCCGAACCGATCGTACAGATCGAAGGCGGTCTGGTGGTGGTTCGTCCAGTAGGACTCGCCGTCTAAGTCGCCGGGCTCGAACCCCGGAATCGGTTTTCGCTCCTCGAGTTCGCGATCCAGATACTGGAAGACGTCGCGTCCGTTCCAGTACGCCTCGTCGACCCACGTGAAGTGGTTGACCCCCTTCACGTTCACCTCGATTTCGTCGGCCGCGACGTCCTCGGCCGCGTCGACGTACCGCTCGGCGACGTCGGCCAGCAGCCGCTGGGTCTCGAACACCTCGTGGCAGAGCCCGATCGCGTTGATATCGGGGAACTCCTCGTAGAGCGCCCGCGTACAGACCGTCATTGGGTTCGTGTAGTTGACGACCCAGGCGTCGGGACACTGCTCGCGGACCGTCGCTGCAATCTCGCGGTACTGCGGGATCGCTCGCAGCGAGCGCAGGACGCCGCCGGGGCCGACCGTATCCGCGACGGTCTGGTAGATCCCGTACTCCTGGGGGACGTCGATGTCGTGAACGAACGTCTCCTCGACCGGATCCTGAATCGAGCAGATCACGTAGTCGGCGTCCGCGAGCGCGTCGTCGACGTCCCGACGCGCCTCGAACGTCCACGCGCCGTTGGCGTCCGGCCGGTCCGCGAGGCTGTTCGCCAGTCTCGCGTTCCGTTCGGCCGCGTCGTAGTCGACGTCGTAGAGCGATACCGTCCCCGCGAGATCGTCGCACTGGAGCAGGTCGTTGACGAGCGTGTGCGCCCAGCCGTGACTGCCGCCGCCGACGTAGCCGATCTTCACCGACGAACGCGACTGCGACGGCACTCTCTCCTCGAGTCGGTGCATACGTTCCGTAGGGCGATCGAAATATAAAGTAGTTGCGTCGTTCGTCGTCCGATACCGACGGCGTGATCGGACCGTCCGCTTCGGATTCGCTCTCACTGTGGCAGTGATGCGCACGGTGTGTTCGGTGAGACCGGACGCCCTCAAAACTCGGTCCTCCCCCCTTCTATCGGGTGAATGCAGTTCCCCGATCGATTTCGGATCGAGCAACTACAGAAATTTACAACTGTATGGACGTAATACAGGGACCGAGGCCAGTCGATCGACGCGGTATTCTGTCCGGCCATGGCGGACGCCTGTATCAGGATCCTGAACGAAACGAGACGCACAGAACTCTCGAGCGTCCCTATCGTCGATCTGTATCGCTCTCACAGCTATTTCCGGCGAGAGCGGACGCGAAGGTGGAACCGCTCGGGCGTTCGAATCGAGTCCGAAGCGAGAATTCACGATCGAGCGCGGCACGCGTCCACCCTCGAGAGGCGCCGCTGAGGCAGCGATAGCACTCACGCCGCGAGTGTCCCGAAAGAATATCCGTCGCACTACCGGCCGTCCGTTACCACTCGGCGACGCTGCCGTCGTCGTGCCGCCAGACGGGGTTGTGCCAGTCGTGGCCGACGTCAGCCTGGGCGCGCACGTGGTCCTCGTCGATATCGATGCCGAGCCCCGGCTCGTCCGGGATCTGGACGTAGCCGTCGTCGTAGTCGAAGACGGACGGATCGGCCAGGTACTCGAGCACGTCGCTGGTCTCGTTGTAGTGGATGTTCAGGCTCTGTTCCTGAATGAACGCGTTGTGCGAGCAGGCGTCCACCTGGAGACAGGAGGCGAGCGCGATCGGTCCGAGCGGGCAGTGGGGGGCCATCGCCACGTCGTAGGCTTCGGCCATCGACGCGATCTTCTTGACCTCTGTGATCCCGCCGGCGTGGCTGAGATCCGGCTGAATCACGTCGACGGCCCCGTTCTCGAAGACCTGCTTGAAGTCCCACCGGGAGAACATCCGCTCGCCGGTGGCGATCGGAATCGTGGTGTGGGACGCGATCTCCGGCAGCGCGTCGTTGTGCTCGGGCAGGACCGGCTCCTCGACGAACATCGGTTCGTGGGGTTCGAGCTTTTCGACGAGCCGCTTCGCCATCGGCTTCGAGACGCGACCGTGGAAGTCGACGCCGATGTCGACCTCGTCGCCGACGGCCTCGCGAACCTCGCGGAGCCGCGTGACAGCGGCCTCGATCGTCGCGGGATCGTCGACGCGCTCGATCTCCTCCGTCGCGTTCATCTTGAGCGCCGTAAAGCCCGCCTCGACCTGCGCTCGAGCCTGTTCGGCGACGTCGGAGGGGCGATCCCCGCCGATCCACTGGTAAACTCGGATCCGATCCCGGGTCGCACCGCCCAGCAGTTCGTGGACCGGGACGCCCAGCCGCTTGCCCTTGATGTCCCAGAGGGCCTGGTCGATCCCGGCGATGGCGCTCATCAGCACCGGGCCGCCGCGATAGAAGCCACCGCGGTACATCGCCTGCCAGTGGTCCTCGATCCGGTCCGGGTCCTCCCCCAGCAGGTAGTTATCGAGTAGTTCCTCTACCGCAGTCCGAACGGTCTTCGAGCGCCCTTCCACGACCGGTTCGCCCCAGCCGACCGTTCCGTCGGCCGTCTCGAGACGCAGGAACAGCCATCGCGGCGGGACCTCGAACAGTTCGTAGTCGACGATTTCTGTCATAGTAGCCCCTTTCCCTCCGGCTCATTTAGTGGTTGCGGGAACTCGATCGCGTTCGACCCATAGAAGCCGTTCTCGGGCATCGTTCGTGCATCCTCGAGTACCCTCTCGTACGATTTGGTTCCCCCAGCGGTCGACCGGCGCGATAGACCGTACACTTATTTCGGTGACTGATCAATACGATGGCATGGATAACGCACTCGTCGTCGTCGACGACACCGAGACGCACCGCAAACTGCTCGCGGAAGCCGGCCGCCTCGCACACGATACCGGCGCGAAACTGACCGTTCTCGGGTGGATCACGCCGGATCAGGTCGACGAAACGGCGGACAACCTCGAGACGATCGAGCAGGTGGAGGGAACGTCGTACAGCGAGCCCGATCCGGCCGCCACCGCGACGCAGTTCGCCCGCCAGTTCGCCGAGGACGTCTTCGAGTCGTTCGACGAGTCGATCGAGTTCGCCGCCGACGGACTCGTCAGCAAGGAGGCCGACCGCGCCGACGCGATCATCGAGACCGCGGAGCGCCTCGGCTGCGACCACGTTTTCGTCGTCGGCCGGCGGCGCTCTCCGACCGGCAAAGCGGTGTTCGGCGACGTCGCCCAGCGGATTCTGCTCAATTTCGACGGCACGGTCACGCTGAAAATGGATTGATCGCGGGTTCGGCTCCTCCGCGGCGATCGATGGCCCGGCAGTCGTCGCCCGGTCTCGAGTTCTCGACTGCGGGCTCGCATCGCCGAACCACGCGAGCACGGCGGCGGCGACGACAAAACGGGAATAACTCCGTGCACGCTACGCCGTCGCGCTACTCTCGAATCTGCACCGAGAACTCGTCGACCGCGTCGGTCTCGGCGATCGCGAGATCGAACGAATCGATTTCCGGACCGCCGAGTCGCCACGATACGTCCTCGTCGCCCGTCACTGCGACCGGATCGCTCCGGAAGTTCAGCACCCAGGTGTGGCCGTCGCGCGAC
>NZ_AOIS01000004.1 GCF_000337495.1 Haloterrigena salina JCM 13891 | reverse complement strand
TCGGTCTCGGGCCAGACGCCGCAGTAGACGACGCCTCCCTCGCCGACCGCGTTTCGAACGGCCGCCGTCCGTCCGCCTTCGATGTCGTCGCCCGCGTACTCGAGTAGCGGCTCGGCCGCGTCGGCCTCGAGCCACTCGGCCCACGTTCGGAACGCGTACTCGGCGTTCGTCTCGTCGGTTCCGGCGACGGTCGGCTCGAACTGCGCCGGGAACGACTCGTGCTGGTCGACGCTCGCGCCGACGAGATCCGACAGCGGACCGGGCTGGAGGTCGGGACGGAGCTTATTGTGCGTGTCCTTCACGCCCGTCCGCGGGCCGAGCAGCAGTTCGCCGCCGGATTCGACGTACGCGGTCAGGCGGTCGGCTAGCGACTCGGTCGCCAGGTGGAGCGTCGGCGCGACGACCGCGTCGTAGGACTCGAGGTCGCGCTCGGGGTGAACGATATCGACCTGTACGCCGCGGGCCCGCAGCGGCGCGTAGAACGACTGCAACAGCTGCCAGTAGTCGAAATCGGGCGCGTGGGATTGCTCGCCGAGCGCCCACGCATTCTCGTAGTCGTGCAGCAGGGCGACGGGCGCGTCGACGTGGTCGAGGTCGAACAGCTCCTCGGCGGCTCGCGTCGCGTCCTCATAGCCCCGGTCTGCCGTCCCGTCCTGCTTTCGGAGGCCGGCGTGGTACTGTTCCTGGCCCTCGAGGCAGCGCCGCCAGCGGAAGTAGACGACGGCGTCGGCGCCGTGGGCAGTCGCGTGGTGGGCCCAGAGGCGCATCGCGCCCTCGGCGGGCTGTGCGGAGTGGGGCGGCCAGTTGACGTCGCCCGGCTGCTGTTCCATCACCCAGAACGGCCGGTCGAGCACGCTCCGGTAGAGGTCGTGGTTGAACGAGAGCAGATTGGGGTTCCCCGCGCGGAGTTCGTCGGCCGTCGTCTCGCCGCCGGCCTGCTGGACGTGACCCGTCGGGTACGAGTCCCAGGAGATCAGATTGAGGTCCTCGTCGAACTCGTAGGCGTCCACCGACTCGAACAGGTTCATGAAGTTGTGCGTGACGAACCACTCCTCGTTCGCCTCGCGAAGCAGGTCCGCCTGCAGGCGGTTGTACTCGACGACGCTGTCGCTCGCAAACCGGGCGAAATCGAGTAGCATCGACGGGTGATCCTGTGCAGGTGTTGGACGGGGGAGATCGACCTGTTCGAAGCCGTCGTATTGTTGGCTCCAGAACGTCGTTCCCCACGCGTCGTTGAGTTCGTCGACGGTCTCGTACTCCTCGCGGACCCAGTCCCGGAACGCGTCGGCGCAGTCGTCGCAGTAACACCGCGTCGTGCCGTGACAGCCGTACTCGTTGTCGGTCTGCCAGCCGACGACGCGCGGATCGTCGGCGTAGCGGTCCGCCATCGCCCGGACGACGCGTTCGGTCTCCTCGCGATACGCGTCGGAGTTGAAGCAGTAGTGTCGTCGGCTCCCGACGTCCCTGACCGTCCCGTCGCGGTCGCGCTGGCGGATCTCGGGGCGTTCCTCGACGAGCCACCGCGGCGGCGCCGCCGTCGGCGTACACAAGACGGCCTGCATTCCGTACTCGCCGACCAACTCGACGATCTCGTCGAGCCACTCGAAGTCGAACGCGCCGCGTTCGGGCTCGAGGACCCGCCACGAGAACTCCGCCATGCGGACGTACTCGATCCCGGCGTCGGCCATCTGCCGAACATCCGTTTCCCACCGTTCTCGCGGCCAGTGCTCCGGAAAGTAACAGACTCCGATCGACATAGGTCAACGTTCGCACCGACCGTTGTAAACGTTGTCATGCAGGGCGGGGCGTTGCCTCGGCGGGTTACGACCCAGGACGACGCGCCGGAACTGCCGAGGCGGTGAAGTCCGAGACCGAAATCGGAACGCCACCGCCCCGTTCCGTCGGATGCTACGCTGAACGGCGCTGTAGCGGTCTCACAACGGAATTACCGATCAGTCGCGATCCGCTGAGACGGGCTCGATGTCCGGCTTCGGTGGGTCGTCCATCCCGTGACCGAGGAAGTAACTCGGCCACGGCGGCTGGTTGTAGCCGGCGTTCTGCCACGCGAGCGCGGTCCGGTACTGCGGATCGTGCAACAGCGTGTACAGCCGGCGATCGGTCTCGTGGGGCGTCGCGTAGAGGCGTAGCGCCTCGCTGTCTTCGGTCCGCCAGATCACCTCTTCGCGCCAGTCGCCAAGGATGTCTCCCGAGAGACACGGGTTGCCCTTCGTCCAGTTGTTCGACCGCGTGCCCTCGAAGGACCTCAACAGATCGAGCTCCTGCGTTTCGGGATTCCACTTCGTGAGTCGGCCGACGCCGTAGTTCTCCTCGGTATCCCAGTCGTGGTCCAGCAGTTCCCGGGACAGATCGCCGGTCCACCAGACCGCGGAGTTGATCGAGTCGAGCGCCGGTCCGAGCCGGTCGCCCTCGCTGGACCAGAAGCCGACCCCGTGGGACGCCCAGAGCTCCGCGCCCTCGTAGTTGGGATCGACGTCCGCGATCATCCCTCTGCCGACGTCCGCGTCCGCCTCCTCGCTCCACAGCAGCTCGCCCGTTCCGGCATCGCGGAGCGTCGCCCCGTAGGGACCCCACTCGTGGGGCTGGAAGACCTCGAGCCCCTCCCGGCTCGGGACGAAGTCGCTCACGTGGAGGGTATCGCCGTGGTTCCAGCCGGTCGAGTAGAGCCCGGTGCCGTCGTGGTCGACGACCATCGCGCCGTAGACGACCTCGTCCTTCCCGTCACCGTCGACGTCGGCGGTAACGAGCTGGTGGTTACCCTGGCTCTCGTACTCCTCGTTACCGTCGTCGCTATCGAAGATCCAGCGAATTTCGAGTTCGCCGTCGCGGAAGTCCCAGGCGGCCAGCATCGACTTCGCGTAGTAGCCCCGCGTCATGAGGATGCTCGGGCGCTCGCCGTCGAAGTATCCGACGCCGGCGAGGAACCGATCGGCGCGGTTGCCGTAGCAGTCGCCCCAGTCACAGATGTCGCCGCGCGCGGGTTCGAAGTCTTCCGTCGCGAGTGCCTCGCCAGTCTCGCCGTCGAAGACGGTGAGGTACTCCGGCCCCTCGAGGATGCGACCCGCGTCGTTCGTGTAATCGGCGTCCGGATCGCCGATGACCGTGCCGGTCCCGTCCGTGGCGCCGTCGGACGTCCGCACGGCCAGTTCCGCCTTTCCGTCGCCGTCGAAGTCGTAGACAGCGAACGGCGTGTAGTGTGCGCCGGCTCGAATGTTTTGCCCGAGGTTGATCCGCCAGAGGTGCTCGCCCTCGATCGTGTAGCCGTCGATCAGAACGTCGCTCGTCTGCCCCTCGTGGGCGTTGTCCTTCGCGTTCGACGGCGACCACTTCTGGACGATGTCGAGCGTGCCGTCGCCCGTGAGGTCGGCCACGCTCGCGTCGTTGGCGTGGTACGTGACCGTCTCGCCGTCTTCGCCTTCGACCGGGTCGGGCTTGTTCAGCGGAATTTCCTTGTACTGTTCGTCCCACACCTCGACGGACTCCGACATGCCGGGTTTGCGGCCGCCGTCTTTCCTGCCGCTGGCTCGACCGTTTCCGACCGCCCGGACCGCGTACGTTGAGTCCGTCGTTCCCTCGGGATCGAGGTAATTCGTGCTGTCGGTGATCGGTTCGTCGTTTACCCGTTCACCGTCGCGGAACACGTGGAACCCCAGATCGACGGGCTCGGTCCCGAGCAGTCGCCAGCGGACGAGAACCCCGTCGTCTGTCGGAACGGCCACGAGGCCGCGGTCGAGCGATTCCATCTGGCGTGTCGATCCGTTCTCCTCGGTACCGGTTCTCCTCTTGGCGCCGGATCGGCCGTTTCCATCCGTCGCCGCAGCGCTGGTTGCGAACGCCGTCGTTCCGGCCGCTATTCCACTCAGCAGTTCGCGTCGATACCGTCGCAGTCGCGTCTCGTTCGTGCTCGAATTAGTCATTCTCTTTCACACCGCAGTTCCTCCGTCCAGATCCCGTTATATAAATATTTGTGACTGTACGTGTAAATCGTACAACTAATACTGAACCGACGGTTCGTTCCTGAATCGCCGACGACTGAAGGGGACCGAGATGACGGTCCCGCGCCTCGCGTGCTGTCCCGGCTACTCGGCGCGTGCAGTCGACTGTTAGCGGATCGTGACGCTATGATCGACGTGCCCGCTCAATCATCGGCGGCGACGAGTTCGATATCGGGTTTCGGCGGCTCGTCCATCCCGTGACCGATGAAGTAACTCGGCCACGGCGGCTGGTTGTAGATCACGTTCTGCCACGCGAGGGCCACTCGGTACTGGGGGTCGTGCAACAGCGTGTACAGCCGGTGATCGGTCTCGTGGGGCGTCGCGTAGAGGCGCAGCGCTTCGCTGTCGTCGGTCCGCCAGATCACCTCCTCGCGCCAGTCGCCGAGGATGTCGCCCGAGAAACACGGATTCCCCTTCGAGCCGTTGTTCGACCGCGTGCCGTCGAAGGTCTTCAGGCGCTCTAGTTCTTCGGTCTCGGGGTTCCACTTCTTGATCCAGCCGTGACCGTATCCCCCCTCGTCGTAGCCGAGGAAGTCGTGGTCCAGCAGCTCGCGGTGGAGGTCTCCCGTCCACCAGATCGCCGAATTGGCCGAACCGATCGGCGTCTCGCGGATCCGTTCACCACTGGCGGTCCACGTACTGAGTCCGTCATCGGAGAGGGGTATCCCCGCCCACGCTTCCGCACCGTCGTAGTTCGGATCGATGTCCGCGATCATTCCTCTGCCGATGTCTTTCTCCCCGTCTCCCTTCCCCCACAGCAACTCGCCCGTTTCGGCGTCGCGGAACGTCGCACCGTAGGTTCCGTACTCGTGTGGCTGAAAGACCTCGAGTCCGTCCCGACTGGGGTCAAAGTCGCTCACGTGAAGGGCATCGCCGTGGCCCCAGCCGGTCGAGTAGAGCCCGGTGCCGTCGTGGTCGACGACCATCGCGCCGTAGACGATCTCGTCCCTCCCGTCGCCGTCGACGTCGGCGATGGAGAGTTGGTGGTTGCCCTGCCCCTCGTACTCCTCGTTGCCGTCGGTGCTGTCGAAGATCCAGCGGACGTCGAGTTCGCCGTCGCGGAAGTCCCAGGCGGCCAGCATGGTCTTCTCGTAGTAGCCGCGACCCATGACGATGCTCGGGCGCTCGCCGTCGAGGTAGGCGGGCGCCGGGAGGAAATGATTAACGCGGTGACCGTAGCAGTCGCCCCAGTCGCAGACGTCGCCACGCGCGGGCTCGAAGTCCTCTGTTGCGAGTGCTTCACCCGTTTCGCCGTCGAAGACGGTCAGATACTCCGGCCCCTCGAGGATCCGTCCGTCCTCGGTTGAGTGGTCGGCGTCAGGATCACCGATGACCGTTCCAGTTCCGTCCGTAGTGCCGTCGGACGTCCGCATCGTCACTTCCGCCGTCCCGTCGCCGTCGAAGTCGTAGACGGCGAACGACGTGTACGCCGGGCCGGCCTGAATGTTCCGTCCGAGATTGATTCGCCAGAGGTGTTCGCCCTCGATCGTGTAGCCGTCGAGCAGGACGTCGCTCGTATATCCGTCGAGCGGGTTTACCTTCGAGTCCGACGGGGACCACTTCAGGACAATATCGAGCGTGCCGTCGCCCGTGAGGTCGCCCACGCTCGCGTCGTTGGCGTGGTACGTGACCGTCTCGCCGTCTTCGCCTTCGACCGGGTCGGGCTTGTTCAGCGGGATCTCCTTGTACTGTTCGTCCCACACCTCGACGGATTCCGACATGCCGGGTTTGCGGTCGCTGCCGTTCCCGCCGCGTTTCCCTCTGACGTGTTTCCGTCCGTTGTGTTTCCCGCCGCCGGCCCGTCCGTTGCCGACCGGTCGAACCGCATAGGTCGAATCGGTCGTCCCTTCGGGGTCGAGGTAATTCGTGCTCTCGGTGATCGGCTTGTTGTTCACTCGCTCGCCGTCACGGAACACGTGGAATCCCAAATCGGCGGGCTCCGTCCCGAGCAGTCGCCATCGAACGAGGACCCCGTCGTCGACCGGAACGGCCACGAGGCCGCGGTCGAGCGCCTCCATCTGACGCGGCGATCCAGCCTCGTCGTTTTCGACGGCGGATCGGCCGTTTCGACTCGTGGCAGCCGCCGCCCCGCTGGTTGCGAACACCGCTGTTCCGGCCGCGATCCCGCTCAGCAGTTCGCGTCGATACCCTCGATACTTCGTAGTATTGGCGTCTGGACTAGTCATTTTCTCTCACACTCCGAAATCTGGTATATTATCTATCAGTATAATTGTTTGGGAGAATTCCATCGTATCTAAACGGCGCCACAGCGGAACACGTCGTTCAGCCGTTATTGGTGGAGACGAGTTCGATGTCGGGTTTCGGCGGGTCGTCCATCCCGTGTCCGATGAAGTAACTCGGCCACGGCGGCTGGTTGTAGCCGGCGTTCTGCCACGCGAGTGCAGTCCGGTACTGCGGGTCGTGCAATAGCGTGTGCAGTCGGTGATCGGTCTCGTAGGGCGTCGCGTACAGGCGCAACGCCTCGCTGTCTTCGGTCCGCCAGATCACCTCTTCGCGCCAGTCGCCCAGGATGTCTCCCGAGAGACACGGCGTCCCCTTCGACGAGTTATTCGACCGCGTGCCCTCGAAGGACTTCAACAGCTCAAACTCCTCGGTTTCGGGGTTCCACTTCTTGATCCAGCCGACGCCGTATCCTTCCTCCCAGCCGAGGAAGTCGTGGTCCAGCAGCTCCCGGTGCAGGTCGCCGGTCCACCAGATCCCGAAGTTGATCGAGTTGACGGTATTTTCGTTGATTTGCTCGCCGCTGGCGGACCACGTGCCGAGACCGTCGTCGGACAGGGGAACGCCCGCCCACGCTTCCGCGCCGTCGTAGTTCGGATCGATGTCCGCGATCATGCCCCGACCGACGTCACTGCTTCCGTCTCCGATCCCCCACAGGAGCTCTCCCGTTTCGGCATCCCGGAACGACGCTCCATACTCCCCGTACTCGTGTGGCTGGAAGACCTCGAGTCCGTCCCGACTAGGGTCAAAGTCACCGACGTGGAGGGCGTCCCCGTGGTGCCACCCGGTCGAGTAGAGCCCGGTGCCGTCGTGATCGATGACACAGGCGCCGTAAACGATCTCGTCCTTCCCGTCACCGTCGACGTCGGCAGTGGCGAGCTGGTGGTTACCCTGGCCCTCGTACTCCTGATTGCCGTCGGTGCTATCGAAGATCCAGCGGGTGGTGAGTTCGCCGTCGCGGAAGTCCCACGCGGCCAGCATGGTCTTCTCGTAGTAGCCCCGCGTCATGAGGATGCTCGGACGCTCGCCGTCGAGGTAGGCGGCGCCGGCGAGGAATCGATCGACGCGGTTGCCGTAGCAGTCGCCCCAGTCGCAGACGTCGCCACGCGCGGGCTCGAAGTCCGCCGTCGCGAGTGCCTCGCCGGTTTCGCCGTCGAAGACGGTGAGGTACTCCGGTCCCTCGAGGACGAATCCGTCCTCGTTCGTGTAGTCGGCGTCCGGGTCGCCGATGATCGTGCCGGTCCCGTCCGTGGTGCCGTCGGACGTCCGCACGGCCAGTTCGGCCCTCCCGTCGCCGTCGAAGTCGTAGACGGCGAACGGCGTGTAGTGTGGTCCAGCCCGAATGTTCTGTCCGAGGTTGATCCGCCAGAGGTGCTCGCCCTCTATCGTGTAGCCGTCGAGCAGGACGTCGCTTCTATGACCCGGCAAGTTGTCCCCTGCGTCCGATGGAGTCCACTTCTGGACGATGTCGAGCGTGCCGTTCCCGGTGAGATCGCCGACGCTGGCGTCGTTGGCGTGGTACGTAATCGTCTCCCCGTCCTCGCCCTCGATCGGATCGGGTTTGTTCAGCGGGATCTCCTTGTACTGCTCGTCCCACACCTCGACGGACTCCGACATGCCGGGTTTGCGGTCACTGCCGTCCTCGCCGTGTTTCCGTCCGTTGTGTTTTCCGCCGCCGGCTCGACCGACGCCGACCGGTCGAACGGCGTAGGTCGAATCGATCGTCCCCTCGGGGTCGAGGAAGTTCGTGCTCTCGGTAATCGGCTTGTTGTTCACCCGGTCACCGTCGCGGAACACATGGAACCCCAGATCGGCGGGCTCGGTCCCGAGCAGTCGCCAGCGGACGAGGACTCCGTCGTCTGTCGGAACCGCCACGAGACCTCGGTCGAGCGATTCCATCTGCCGCGTTCCCTCCGACGTCTCGGTATCACTCCCGTTTCCGTGGGCAGACCGATGGGACTGACCGCCGGGAATCGCTGAACCGACACCACTGGTTGTGATTGCTGTCGTCCCGATTGCGATTCCGCCCAGCACGTCGCGTCGATACCGTCTCCTATTCGTGTTTGCGTCTGTCATCGAGTTCCACACCTCGCTCTCTCAATTTATGACATCTTATTAGAATTTTTGGGTAGCGACACTCACAACACCGGATCAGTCACGATGAGAAGAGCGTTCTCCACTGGAGAACGTACTCGAGGTCGTCTTACTCGAGCGCATGGCGGACCGTCCGAGTCGCCGTCCGATTACACGCGCTCGCGGGAACCGAATCACCTCGAAGGTGCTGTCGGACGGACTCGTTTCTCGGTCGGACGCGACAATCGTGCTACAGAATTACACCTGTCTCTTATACACATC
>NZ_AOIS01000003.1 GCF_000337495.1 Haloterrigena salina JCM 13891 | reverse complement strand
CATTTCCGACTGCTCTTTATGGTCTCGGTGTTGGCGCTGATCGTTCTCGGCGCCGCGCTGCCGGCCATCGAGCGAGGGACCGGAACGCACGTCATTACGATCGTCCAACTCGCGACGTTCGCCGTGATCGGTGCCTTCTCGTTTGCGATGATGGTCGTCTGCGGGCGACGCGCGGACTAGCGGCGACTGCGCCGGGCGAGCGAACCCCCCGTTCTCGCGGTCCGCTTCAATCGAATTCCGTGCGCACCGACGACCGATTACTAGTCCCAATCTACATAAGGGTCGATAATTAATGATTACTTGTAGCCATGAGACACAATCGCACTCGGGTGAATAGACGGGAGTTTATCGGTGCCAGCGCCGGCACGGTCGCCGCCACGCTCGCGGGCTGTCTCGGTAGCGGCAGCGACGCGACGGAGTTCGTCACGGCGTTCGCGGGCGGGCGCCAGCCGACGCAGGTTCATTTCAACCCCTGGAACGCGTCGGACTACGCGCAGACCTACAGCATCTACTGGCTCCAGGGCACGGTTACGACGCATGCCGACGGGACGGTGTCGACCGATTTCTTCGAGGAGCTCAGCGTCGACGGTCGAGAGGTCACGGTCACGTTCTCCGACGAGTGGAGTTTCTGGAACGGCAACGACATCACCGCCGAGGACTATCTCATCGAACAGGAGATCTGGCGCTACCAGGATCCGGAGGCCTCGCCGATCGAAGGCCACGAACTGGTCGACGATTACACCGTCAAGCGGATCTACAAGGACGAGATCTCGCCGACGATCGCGCGGTCGGAAGCCGGCGCCGGGACGGCCGCGCCCAAGTCGGTCTTCCGGGAGTACTACGAGCGCTACGAGGACGCCACCACGGAGAGCGAGCGGGAGGCCGTTACCGAGGATCTCCTCAAGCTGACGATCGACACCGAGGAGTTCGTCGAGGAAGGGTACGGCAGTTCGCTGTTCAAGATCGAGGACTTCAATTCCTCGGAGACGCTGGCGACCACGTGGGAGGACCACCCGTGGGCCGACCGGACGGACATCGAGCAGATCCGCGTAAAGCCCACCGAGGGGACCCAGGTCGAGCAACTCGAGAAGAGCGACGAACTCGACATGACCCAGTACGTCACCGAGGACCAGCGGTCGGAGTACCCCGATAACATCGAGAACATTTACAAGCTAGACCATTACAGCTGCCGGAAATACATCCTGAACTGGAACAACAAGCACCTCGCGAGGCGGCCGGTCCGCCGAGCGATCATCTCCGCCATCGACATTCCCTCGATCGTCGACGCCGCGAACCAGACCGGGGTGATGGCGACGCCGACCCAGGTTCAGACGGGGATCCGATCGTCCGTCGAGGAGAAGTACCTCGGCGAGGACTTCGTCGACCAACTCATCGAGTATCCCGTCGAGGCCGACGAGGAGGCGGCCGTCGAGTACATGCAACAGGCCGGCTACTCGCGGGAAAACGGCGAGTGGATCGGTCCCGACGGCGACGCGACCGACTTCACCGCCATCACCCAGGCGGGCGTCAAGAAGTCCCAGCCGACGAAGGTCTTCACCGACCACCTCAACGAATTCGGACTGAACGTGGAGATGGAGGCCGTCGGACAGGATTACTACTCGCGAGTTCAGGAGTGGGAGTTCGACATCGCCTGGATGTGGCACGTCGCCCTTCCGTACTGGCACCCCGTGGCGTACTTCTCGAACGACTTCTANGTTCAGGAGTGGGAGTTCGACATCGCCTGGATGTGGCACGTCGCCCTTCCGTACTGGCACCCCGTGGCGTACTTCTCGAACGACTTCTACGGCCTCCTCGCTGGCGACATCACTAGTGACAGTGATACGGGACCGACCGGCGTGCCGTTCTCGCTGGAAATCCCCGAAGAGATCGGTGCCACGGAGGTCGGCAGCAACGGCGTGGAAATCAACCCGGCACAGCTCATGGTCGACCTCGAGGGCGCGTCCTCCGAAGAGGAAACGATCGAGATCACGCGAACGCTCGCCCAGTGGGTCAACTACGATCTGCCCGTGATCGTTCACCTCCAGGATAACCGCGGGTTCGCCGGCGACGTGGAGAACTTTACCTTCCCGAGCGAGGACGACTTCCGCATGGATCGCTCCAACCCGGGACCGAACGCGCTTTTGAACGGCCACATCTCGACCAACTAAATAACGCTGCACCCGTACACAGGAAAGACTGTACTCCCTGCGAACAGTCTTCTTGCTCCCACGCTCACCACTAGTAAACGAGAGATCGTCTGACGAATAGTCCCGTAGTATGTCCCATGATACCTATGATATCTTACCAAAAGTTACATAAGTATAGCTCGTAACGGATACCCCGTGGGAAAGATGATCAAGGACCACAGTCATTTGAGTAGACGTCACTTTGTCGGGGCAAGCGCCGGAACGCTTGCGGCGACGCTAGCTGGGTGTGTCGGTGGCGGCGACAACAGTGCGGAGTTCGTCACGGCGTTCGAAGGCGGTCGCCCGCCGACCGAGGTCCACTTCAATCCGTGGAACGCCTCGGACTACGCACAGACCTACAGCATCTACTGGACGCAGGAAACGCTCGCGACGCATTCCGACGGGTCGGTGTCGACCGATTTCTTCGAGGATATCAGCGTCGACGGCCGCGAGGTCACGATCGAGTTCTCGGATCAGTGGACCTTCTGGAACGGCAACGACATCACCGCCGAAGACTACTTCATCGAGGCGGAGCTCTGGCGCTACCAGGATCCGGAGGCCTCCCCCTTCGAAGGCCACGAACTGGTCGACGACTACACCGTCAAACGAATTTACAAGGACGAGGTTTCGCCGGTTATCGCGAAATCGAACGCGGGCCTCGGGACGGGCGCCCCGAAATCGGTCTTCCGAGAGTACTACGAGCGCTACGAGGACGCAGGCGGAGAAAGCGCCCGTCAATCGGTTACCGAGGACCTCCTCCAGCTGACGATCGATACCGAGGAGTTCGTCGAGGAGGGATACGGCAGTTCGCTCTTCAAGATCGAGGATTTCAATTCCTCGGAGACGCTGGCGACCAAGTGGGAGGACCACCCGTGGGCGGACGAGACGGATCTCGAGCAGATTCGGGTCCTTCCGAACATCGAATCGGGGACGCAGGTCGAGCAACTCGAGAAGAGCGACAAGCTCGACATGACTCAGTACATCACCGAGAGTCAGCGTTCGGAGTACCCCGACAACATCGAGAACATCTACGAGCTGAGTCACTACAACTGCCAGAAGTACATGTTGAACTGGAATAACGAGCACCTCGCGAACCGATCGGTTCGCCGAGCGATCATCTCCGCGATCGACATTCCCTCGATCATCGACGCCGCGACGCAGACGGGAATGCTCGCGAGCCCGACGCAGGTCCAGACGGGGATCAGGGAGACCATCGAAGACCAGTACCTCGGTGAGGACTTCGTCGACCAGCTCATCGAGTACCCCGTCGAGGCCGACGAGGAGACGGCGATCGCCTACATGGAGGACGCCGGCTACTCGCGGGAGGACGGCGAATGGATCAGTCCCGACGGTAACGCGACCGACTTCACCGTCATCACGCAATCCGACGTTTCGCAGTCCCAGCCGACGAAAGTCTTCACCGATCACCTCAACGCGTTCGGGCTGAACGCGGAGATGGAGGCCGTCGGCCAGGACTACTACTCGCGGGTTCAGGAGTGGGAGTTCGACATCGCCTGGATGTGGCACGTCGCNTCTCAACGCGTTCGGGCTGAACGCGGAGATGGAGGCCGTCGGCCAGGACTACTACTCGCGGGTTCAGGAGTGGGAGTTCGACATCGCCTGGATGTGGCACGTCGCGCTGCCGTACTGGCACCCCATGGCGTACTTCTCGAACGACTTCTACGGTCTCCTCGCCGGCGACGTCACCAGCGATAGCGATACGGGACCGACCGGCGTGCCGTTCTCGCTCGAGATCCCCGAGGAAGTCGGCGCGACGGAAGTCGGCAGCAACGGCGTCGAGATCAACCCGGCCCAGCTCATGGTCGACCTCGAGGGAGCGTCCTCCGAGGAAGAAACGAAGGAACTGACGCGAACGCTGGTTCAGTGGGTCAACTTCGACCTGCCCGCGATCATCCACTTACAGGAGAACCGCGGGTTCGGCGGCGACGTCGAGAACTTCGACTTCCCGAGCGAGGACGAGTTCCGGATGGACCGTCCGAACCCGGGACCGTTCGCGCTACTGCGAGGGCTCATTTCGACGAATTAGACCGTCTCGATCACAATACCCGTAACAACAGGATATAGGACTATAGGACATGCAAGGGAATTACCTCGCGAAGCGCATTGGACAGGCGCTACTGACGTTTTTCGCGACAGTAACGCTGACGTTCGTTCTGTACCAGATGATGCCGGGCGGTCCTGAGCAGGCGCTTCGGAATCAGATCCTCTCCCAGCAGATGGGATCGTCGAATACGATCAATCCGGAGCAAATCGAACAGCTAGTCGAGAACTACACGAATCTCGAGAGCGATGCGCCGATTTACGTGCAGTACTACCAGTACATGAGCAGCGTCTTCCTCGAGTTCGATCTCGGCGAGTCGCTCTACTCGGAGGACACCGTGACGTCGCTCCTCGCCGAGCGACTCCCGTGGTCGATGCTCATCAGCGTCTACGCGATGGTCATCGGCTACTCCGTGAGCATCGTGCTCGGCGCGGTGATGGCCTTCAAGGAGAAGTCCCGATTCGACTCGGTGTCGTCCGTCGTCGTTATCGGGCTCAACTCCACGCCGTACTACGTCGCGGGGATCCTGTTCATCTTCTTCTTTAGCATTCGGAACAATGTCTTCCCGACGGGCGGCCGGTACGGCCTCGGTATCGAGCCGGGATTCAACCCGGCGTTCATGCAGAGCATCGCGCTCCACGCCGCGCTCCCGATACTGTCGATGAGCGTGCTCGGACTCGGCACGGCGCTAACGATGCGGGGGAACTCCGTCCGCGTCCTCGGAGAGGACTACCTCCGCGTCGCGGAGCTGCGCGGGCTGCGCAACTCCCGTATCGCCACCCAGTACGTGGGTCGGAACGCCATCTTGCCGATGTACACGCAGTTCATGATCGGTATCGCCGGCGTGCTCAGCAGCTCCGTCATCGTCGAGGAGATCTTCTCCTACCCGGGCGTGGGACTGCTGGTGTACGACGCCATCCAGGTGCGAAACTATCCCGTACTCATGGGATCGCTCATCGTCTTCACGCTCGTGACGATCGTCGCGATCCTGATCGCGGATCTGACGTACGGCTTCATCGACCCCCGAATCTCGTCCGGAGGAAACAATGAGTAACGAACGACCCGACGACGACCTCGAGACGCTCTTCGACGCGGATATCGACCGGGAACCGACGCCGCGGTCCCAGCGGCTCAAGCGACAGTTCGACCTGTACGTCGTCGCGCCCGCCCGGGTAGCGATGACCGACTGGCGAGCCGTCCTCGGGACGGCGATCATCGCGATGTACGTCCTGATGGGGACCGTCGGCGTCTGGCTCGTCGACAGACCGACGAGTGGCGACGCGCCCACTCTCGTACCGCCGTTCCAGAACCCCAACTACATTCTCGGGACGGACACCTTCGGCCAGCCGATCGGGGCGCAACTCATCCACGCGACGCCGGACATGTTCCGGATGGTGTTTGCCGGGGCGGTCGTGAGCATCGGGTTCGCGGCGCTGGTCGGCGTCCTCTCGGGGTTCCTCCGGGGGTCGAAGATCGACACGATCCTGATGTCGATCACCGACATCATCATCACGATCCCCGGACTTCCGCTGGTCATCGTCCTCATCGCGATCTTCCAGCCCGGAGACCCGTACGTCATCGGCGTCCTGCTCGGGCTCGACAACTGGCCCGGTCTGGCGAGGACCGTGCGGTCGCAGGTGCTTAGCATCCGAGAGGAGTCGTACGTGGAGGCATCGCAGATCATGGGCATCTCGACGGGGACGATCCTCCGCCGGGACGTGCTCGCTCAGCTGATGCCCTACATCACGGTGAACGCGGCGCTGGCGTCTCGCCGCATCATCTTCGAGTCCGTCGGGCTGTACTTCCTCGGGATCCTTCCGTTCACGACGCTCAACTGGGGCGTCATGATGAACATCGCCTACGAGGGGAACGCACTGAGTAAGCCGAGCATGTACCACTTCCTCGCGTTCCCGTTACTGACGATCTTCCTGATGTCGTTCGGACTCGTGTTGTTCTCCCAGGGGATGGACAGCGTGTTCAACGTCCGACTCAGGGCGCGACACTCGTCGACGATCGACGACGACGGAGGTCCCGAACCATGAAAACATCAACGGATAGATATAACGGTAGTACTATATCACTGTCCACAATTCACACTGACAAGACAACGCATGAGTAACTCAGACACGATCGTGGAGGTCCGCGACCTCAACGTCACGTTCGAGATGAACCGTGGACAGTCGCGCGTCGTCCGCGACGCCGATCTCGACGTCGCTCGCAACGAGACGCTCGGCATCATCGGCGAAAGCGGGAGCGGAAAGTCCATGCTCGCCTCGTCGTTTCTCAACGCCGTCGTCGAACCCGGCGTCTCGACCGGCGAGGTCACCTACCATCCGGACGACGGCGAACCGGTCTCCGTGCTGGACCTCTCCGAGTCCGAACTGAACCGGTTCCGCTGGGAGGAGATCGCTATGGTGTTCCAGGGGGCGATGAGTTCGTTCAACCCCGTCACGACGATTCGGACGCACTTCAGGGAGACCCTGCAGGACCACAACCGGGATATTCCCGCCGGAATGGATCGCGCGCGCGAACTCTTAGAGAGCGTCTATCTCGATCCGGACCGGATCCTCGACTCGTACGCCCACGAACTCTCCGGCGGGATGAAACAGCGCGCGCTCATCGCGCTCTCGCTGGTCCTCGAGCCGGACGTCCTCGTTCTCGACGAGCCGACGGCCGCGCTGGACCTGCTGATGCAGCGCTCGATCGTCACGCTCCTGCGCGACCTCCAGGCGGAGTACGATCTGACGCTCGTGTTCATCACGCACGACCTCCCGCTGTTGACCAAGCTCGCCGACCGCATCGCCGTGATGTACGCGTTCAACATCGTCGAAATCGGGACGACGGACGACCTGCTCTACAACGCGTCGCACCCGTACACGCGCGCGCTCCTCGACACGACGCCGGATCTGAACGTGCCGGTCGAGGAGATGAACATCATCGAGGGGAGCAAGCCGGATCCGGTCGACCACATTCCGGGCTGTTCGTATCACCCCCGGTGTCCGATGGCCGACGAACGATGCCGATCCGACGACCCGCCGATGATGACGGTAAGCAACTCCCACGAGTCCGCGTGTTTCTACTACGACGAGGCCGACGACGCCGTGACGATCAGCGCCGCGCCCGAGACCCGCCCGGCGAGCGGTCAAAGCGCCGCGACCGACGGGGGTGAGAACTGATGGCGTCCGACCCGATGCTCTCGATGGACGGCGTCTCTGTCGAGTTCACCGACGACGGTGGCGTGCTCGATCTCTTCGGCGACTCGGAGACGGTCCGCGCGGTCAACGACGTCTCCCTCGAGCTCGGCGAAGAGGAGACGCTCACGCTGATCGGCGAGAGCGGCTGCGGGAAATCGACGCTCGGAAAGACGGCGATCGGCGCCCAGAAGCCGACCAGCGGAACGGTCAGCTACCGCGGCCAGGACATCTGGGAGGCGCGAAACGATTCCAAAAACGCGTCGATCCCGTTCGACGAGATCCGCCACTCGCTCCAGATCATCCACCAGGATCCGGGGAGCGCGCTCAACCCGAACCAGCGGATCCTCACTTCGCTGCAGCTCCCGCTGAAGAAGTGGTACCCCGAACTCGGCCGCGAGGAGCGGGAGGAGCGCATCCACACGCTGTTCGAGCGCGTCGGGATGTCGCCGCCAAGCGATTACCTGAACCGGTACCCCCACCAGCTGAGCGGCGGGGAAACCCAGCGCGCGGTCCTCGTTCGCGCGCTGTTGTTGAACCCCGATCTGATCCTGGCCGACGAGGCCATCTCGGCGCTTGACGTCTCCCTGCGCGTCGAGATGATGGACCTCATGCTCGAGTTGCAGGACCTGTTCCAGACCTCGTACCTGTTCATCTCCCACGACCTCTCGAACGCGCGGTACATCGCCGAGAAGTCCGGCGGGCGGATCGCAGTGATGTACCTCGGCGAGATCGTCGAGATCGGCACCGTCGAGGAGATCGTCGAGAACCCCCAACACCCCTACACGAAGGCGCTGCAGTGGGCGACGGCGAACCTCTACGAGGACGAAGACGACGAGGAGTTCCCCTTGCGGAAGATCGACGTCCCCGATCCGACGAACCTCCCCTCCGGCTGCAGCTTCCACCCGCGCTGTCCGAACGCTCGAGAGGTGTGCAAACGCCAGCATCCGGGGCGAATCCACGCGGGCGGCGACGAGGAGAACTACGCGCGGTGCTTCCGGGCGGACGACACCCACGAGTACTGGCATAGCCCCGAGATAGCGGACGAACCGCCGGTCGATTCACCGTGAGCGGCCGTTTCCCAACACAGCAATGTCCGACATGACCGACACTACCACGATGGAACCGTCCAGCGAATCGAACGCAGAACGCCGCCGATCCGTGAGCCTCCCCGGCAGTCGGGCGCTCCGGATCTCGATCGCCGTCGCGATCGCGTTGATGGGCGCCGGGATACTCCTCTTCGACGGGCCGATGGCGGGCGTCCTCGGGCTGTGGGGGCTTTCGCTTCTCGGGGCCGCTATCGTCGGGTCCGTCGCGTACCGAATCTGGTATCGCTACGGCTCGTAGCGCCGCCGCTCGATCGCTTTTGTACGTTGTCCGTGCTCGTCAGCTGTCGATAGCACCGCCTGCGGCGTCGTGCCGTCGACCCCACGAGTACGGTTCTCCACCCCAACTGAGCCCAGCGGCCGGCACCCTCGTCGATACGGTCCACGGCGTCCCTCGCGATGTCGTCTCGTCCAACGAACGACGCCGCCGATCGGTAACGGCCGACGGCTCAGGAGTAGGTCATGTTCACTTCGATGACGTTCGCGGTGCTCAGAACGGTCTTTGGAATCTCGGTCCTGAACGTCTCGTCGTTGAATCGGTTCGTCGGCCCCGAGACGCTGATCGCTCCGAGGGGGTCCCCGTCACCGTCGCAGATCGGGGCCGCGACACACCGCATTCCGGCGACCCGTTCTTCGTCGTCGATCGCGTACCCCCGTTCGCGGATCTCCGCCAGCTGGCTCTTGAGTTCGTCGGCGTCCGTGAGCGTCTTCTCGGTCACACGGGGGAGACCGTGGCGTTCGATTACCTCGTCGACGGCCGACTCGGGTCGCTTCGATAGGATCGCCTTCCCCAGCGCGGTGGTGTGGAGGTGCACGCGCTTGCCGATGTGCGTGTCGAGGTTCACGGCGTCTCGGCCTTTCGCCTTGTTGAGGAAGATTCCCTTGCCGTGCTCTTCGATCATGAGATTCGCGTGCTCGCCCGTTTCCTCCGCCAACTTCTCGATTTCGGGAGAGGCGATCTGGTACAGCTTCATCTGACTGCGAGCGAACCCGCCTAACTCGAGAAATCGCGCGCCGACGTGGTAGTCGCCGTTCCGCTTGACGAGATACTCGGCCTCGTTCAGGGTCTGGAGGTGGTCGTGAACCGTGCTCTTGGGCATCTCGAGTTCGTCGGCGAGTTCGGAGACGCCGGCCCCGTTGAGTTCGTGCAGCGTCTCGATGATCCTGAACGTCGTCGCGGCGGCCTGAACCGGCTGTCGTGGTTTGCTGGACATACACACGCATACAACTAGGATATATTTAATAGTTGTCCGGCCACGCCGGACGTCACGCTCCACGCGGTCTCCCGCTCGGCTGCGGGTAACTGCCGCGGCGACTCGGGCGGAGACCCCGCCTTTCCGTCGAAACCGCCAGCCGACTCGGCCGTGCGGCGGCGCGTGTGTCTCCGCTTGAGCCGATACCGACGCGTCCGTCCGGTTGCCGTGTTGGTGCGCTTCGCTGTCACCGGACGAATTCGCTCGGCTCTCGACTCCGACCGACCGCGATCCGGGTGCGTCGACTCCGATACGGTCCTGCCCGCTGCGCGATCGATCGGCACGTTCGTCGCGCGATATGGTGGTCAATGACAAGATCCAAATCCCTGGCCTCGGTTACTCACGACCACGCAATGCAGACACAGCTAGAGACGTTCGAGACGAACCTCGGCAGCGTCCGGACCGCCGTTACCCGGACCTCGCCGGCCGCGTTCCAGGACGCGCTCGCCGACGTCGTCGACGAGCCCGCCATCGGCGCGCCGCTTCCCTTCGCGGACGTTTCGCTCGAGGGGACCGGCGTCGTCCTCGAGCCGACGCCCGACCAGCTCCGCGAGGCGGCCTGCGGCGTCACGGCCGCCGCGCTCGGCGTCGCCGACTACGGGACGGTCGTCCTCGAGTCGACGCCGGCGGGTGCCGAACTCGCCGGGCTCTTCCCCGACCGGCACGTGGTCGTCGTCCGCGAGCGGGATCTCGTCGACGACATGGCCGCGGCGTTCGAGCGCTTGGGCGAGCGGTTCCGCGACGGCGACGACGACGCCGTGCTCGCGACCGGTCCGAGCGCGACCGCCGACATGGGCGAACTGGTGTACGGCGTGCACGGCCCGCGAGAGACCCACGCGATCATCGTGGAGGACGACGCGGAATAATGTCGAGCGAACGATCCCGGAAGGCCGAGCGGATCCGTCAGATCATGGCCACGGAGGGCGACAGCGTCGAGCGCAACGCCCGCGGGTTCAACGAGGGCCGATACGAGTCCGTCGCCCGACTCGAGGACTACGACGCCTACAAGGACCGGGCGCGGGCGATCAAGGAGGACGCGATCGAGCGCCTCCCCGAACTGATCGAGCGGGTGCGCGAGACGGTCGAGGAAAACGGCGGGACCGTCTACGTCGCCGACGACGCCGCCGACGCGAACCGGTACGTCCGCGAACTAGCCCGCGAGCGGGACGCCGAGACCGTCGTCAAGTCGAAATCGATGACGACCGAGGAGATCGACCTCAACGAGGCCCTCGCCGCCGAGGGCTGCGACGTCTGGGAGACCGATCTCGGCGAGTTCGTCCTGCAGGTGGCCGACGAGGCGCCCAGCCACCTCGTCGCGCCGGCGATCCACCAGTCCCGGGAGGAGATCGCCGCCCTGTTCAACGAGTACTTCGACCCGGATACGGAACTCGAGACGGCCGAAGAGTTGACCGCGTTCGCACGGGAGTATCTCGGCGAACGAATCGAGGACGCGGACATCGGCGTCACCGGCGCGAACTTCGTGACCGCGGACACGGGGACGATGGCGCTGGTCACCAGCGAAGGGAACGCTCGAAAGACCGTCGCCGTGCCCGACACCCACGTCGCCGTGGCGGGCGTCGAGAAGATCGTGCCGACGTTCGAGGACCTCCAGCCGTTCGTCGAACTGATCGCGCGCTCGGGGACGGGCCAGGACATCACCTCCTACGTCTCGCTGTTCTCGCCGCCGGTGTCGACGCCGCCGGTCGACTTCGACGACGACGGGCCGATCGCCGACGACCCGGCCGACCGGGAGTTCCACCTCGTCTTGCTGGACAACGGCCGGATGGACATGCGCGAGGACGACCAGCTCCGGGAGACGTTGTACTGCATCCGCTGCGGTGCGTGCTCGAACTCGTGTGCGAACTTCCAGTCCGTCGGCGGCCACGTCTTCGGCGGCGAGACCTACTCGGGCGGGATCGCGACCGGTTGGGAGGCCGGCGTTCACGGTCAGGAGTCGGCCGACGAGTTCAACGACCTCTGTACCGGCTGCTCGCGGTGTGTCAACCAGTGCCCGGTGAAGATCGACATCCCATGGATCAACACGGTCGTCCGCGACCGGCGCAATCGCGGGGCCGAGGACGGTCGACTCGACTTTCTGGTCGAGGGGCTCTCGCCGGACGAAGAGCCAGCCGGGATGGACCTGCAAAAGCGCTTCTTCGGCAACTTCTCGACGCTGGCGAAACTCGGCTCAGCGACCGCGCCCGTGTCGAACTGGGTCGCGGAGACGCTGCCCTCGCGGCTGGCCATGGAACGCGTCCTCGGGGTCGATCGCCGCCGGGACCTGCCCGAGTTCGAGCGCGAGACGTTCGTGGAGTGGTTCCGGAACCGCGACGTTCCCCGACCCGTTGACGCCGACTACCACGCGGTCGTCTACCCTGACCTCTACACGAACTACATCCGGACCGACCGCGGGAAGGCGACGGTGCGAACGCTCGAGGCGCTGGGCGTCGCGGTCGAGGTCCCCGAGGTCGCCTCCTCGGGCCGCGCGCCGCTCTCCCAGGGGATGATCGCCACCGCGGAAGACCACGCCCGCGAGGTTTCCGCGGATCTCGAGCCCTACCTCGAAGCGGGGTACGACGTCGTCGCCGTCGAGCCCAGCGACCTCGCGATGTTCCGCGGCGAGTACGAGCGACTGCTCGACGAGCGACGCTACCAAGCCATCACCGAGCGCAGCTACGAGGTCTTCGAGTACGTCTACGGCCTGCTGGAGAACGGGGTCGATCCCGCGCCGTTGCGGAGCGCTGACAACGGGAACGGCGTCGGCTCCGACCTCGCGTACCACTCCCACTGCCAGCAGCGGACGCTCGAACTCGAGGCCTACACGACGGACGTCCTCGAACGGCTGGGCTACGACGTCCGCACCTCCGATGTCGAGTGTTGCGGGATGGCTGGGAGCTTCGGCTACAAGCGCGAGTACTACGAGTTGAGCGTGGATGTCGGCGACCGACTGCAAGAACAGTTCGAGGCGCCCGACGCCGCCGATCGAACGGTCGTCGCGAGCGGGACGTCGTGTCTCGAGCAGTTGGACGGCCTCCTCGCTCGGCAGCCGCGGCATCCGGTCTCGCTGGTCGACCCGGACGGGTCCGAGTGATCTCCGGACGGTTTCGGTCCACCGGACGAGACCGGTTCGCTCGGCGAGTCCGTGCGACGGGGCGGATGGTTCCGCCTGCGATCCGTCGAGAGAAAGATTCAAGATTCAGGACCGGAATTTCGAGACGATGCAATTCGTTCGATTCGCGACCGACGGCGGCGTCCGCTGGGGCGTTTCCGTCGACGACCGGACCTACGCGCTGGACCGCTTCGGAGCACCGTCACTCGAGGACCTCGCCACGCCCGGCTACCGCCGCCGCGTCCAGCGCGCCGTCGAGACCGGCGAACTCCCGGAGATCGACGGTCCCGCGGACGGGGACCGGCTGGTGCCGATCCCCTCCGTCGAGCAGATCATCTGCGTCGGCCTGAACTACTACGACCACGCCGAAGAGCAGGACGAGGAGATCCCCGACACCCCGATGCTGTTCGCGAAATCGCCCGGAAGCGTCACCGGGCCCGACGCGCCGATCGTCCACCCCGAAGACGTCGAGCAGGTCGACTACGAGGTCGAACTCGGCGTCGTCATCGGCCGGACCGCCTGCGACGTCTCGGCTGACGAGGCCGAGGAGTACGTCGCCGGCTATACGGTCGTCAACGACGTCAGCGCGCGCGACGCCCAGTTCGAGGACGGCCAGTTCTTCCGAGGCAAGAGCTACGACACGTTCGCGCCGATGGGGCCGGCCCTGACCGCGCCCGACTCGATCGACGCCAACGACGTCGGCGTCGAACTCCGGGTCAACGGCGAGGTGAAACAGGAGTCCTCGACGGCGGAGTTCATCTTCGACGTCGGCGACACCATCGAGTTCCTCAGCCACCGCATGACGCTCCAGCCCGGTACCGTCATCTCGACCGGCACTCCTGGCGGCGTCGGCATCTTCCGCGACCCGCCGGAACTGCTTTCGCCCGGCGACACGGTCGAAGCCGAGGTCGAGGGGATCGGAACGCTCGAGAACCACGTCGTCGAACAGTAGCGCTCAGATTCCGCACAATTCCCGCATCGCCCGACCGGTGAGCCACTCGCGGTCGTTCTTCGAGAGACAGTCGACGTGCTCGAGCCACCGCAGGCTCTCCTCGTAGCTCGCCTCGTCGCTGACGTTCGGGAAGTCCGAGCCCCAGACGATCCGCTCGCGGCCGAAGGTCTCGAGCAGCCAGCGGACGTGGTCGTGCATGTCGGCGTAGGGGAACCCCTCCTCCGAGCGGTGGACGACCTCGGAAATCTTCACGGCGACGTCGTACCCGTCGACGGCGAGGGGCTCGAGTGCGGCGAGCGCTTCGCCGGGTGGGACCTCGGGACCGGCGTGACAGAAGTGATCGAGCGCGTAGGAGAGCTCGGGATAGGTCTCGACGAGGTCGAGCACCTGCTCGAGCTGGTCCACGTGGGCCAGGATCTGGACCAGCGCGTCGGTCTCGCGCGCGGCCTCCCAGAACGCGGTCTCGTCGACCGCCTCGCGCAGCCACTCGACACCGGGATCGAACGTCTCCCACATGCGATCGTACGGGCAGATCGCCCCGAGGCGGACGCCGAGCACGCCGTCGACGGCCATCGCCTCGCGCAGCCGGTCGGCCGCGCCGTCGGCGAACGGGTCGAGCATCACGATCCCGGTGAGGTCGTCGTGCTCCTCGACGCACTGGACGGTGTACCAGTTGTCGGTCCACTCGCAGATCGGGTAGCCGACGACCACCGCCTCGTCGATACCGACGGCGTCCATATCCTTGAGGAGCTTCTCGGCGGTGTAGACCGTGTCGACGTCGAACTCGTCGACGGTTTCGACGAGCGGGCCGTTCACCCAGGGGTGGTCCCGGTTCGGTTGCGCCCAGGCGTGAGTATGCGTATCAAATACCATCGTTCACGACCAGTGACGGATCCGACGATACTAAACCTTGTGAGAAAACGACAGTCGCATCGCGACCGGGAGAGCGGTCCCCGACGGTCGGCCTCAGAGCCGGACGACGAAGCCGCCGTTCTCCGCGACCGACACGCGAAGCGATTCGTCCGGCGAGACTGTGCGTTCGTACTCCTCGAGGCCGTGTTCCTCGTCGGCGTCGGTCGCGATGACGGCCGTCGTCTTCCCGTCGAGAAACGAGAGCGGAACCTCGATCGAACCCGCCGGACCGGCGGTGATCGAGCCGACGAACCAGTCGTCGCCCGCCCGTCGCGCGAACGTGGCCTCCGATCCGGGTCGGCCGCGGAGGAACCTCGTCTCGTCCCAGGCCGCCGGCACGGCCTCGAGGACGCGCTCTGCGATCGGGTACGACTCGTAGATCTCGATGCCGTCGGCGTAGTGCTGAAGTCCGGACTCGTAGACGACCGACAGCGCGAGTTCGTGGCCCGCCGACGTCGCGCGCCGATCGGCGGAGAACGTCACGGGCGTGTAGTCCATCGGACCGACGACGTTGCGGGTGAAGGGGAGCGTCGCGTTGTGTTCGGGCGTATTCGTCGTCCACTTGTAGTACTCGGCGCCGCGAACGCCCTCGTAGGTCATGACGTGGGGCCAGCGCCGACGGAGTCCCGTCGGGACGGCCGACCCGTGGAAGTTCACGGTCAGTTCGTGTTCGGCGGCGTCGCGAGCGAGGTCGTCGTAGAACTGCATCCGCCCCTGGTCGTCGCTGTCCATGAAGTCGACCTTGACGCCGGCGACGCCCCACTCGGCCCACCTCGAGAGGCGCTCCTCGCGCTTGGACTCCGTGTTCAGGTCGATGAAGTGCGACCAGAGTTCGACGTCGATGCCGGTGTCGTTCGCGTACGCGACGAGGTCGGGGAGCCACTCGTCGTCCCAGCCGGCGTCGACCAACACGTACTCCCACCCTCGCTCCGCGGCGTAGTCGACGTACGCACGCTCCTCCTCGAGCGACCGGACGCTCGAGCCGCTCGACCACCACGACCACGCGACGCGGCCTGGTTCGACCCAGTCGCCGTCGATCCGCGGCCCGTCGACGAGGTCGGTCGGGAGCGTCGACTCGACCACGGTCGCGAGGTCGCCGATGATCGCGACGCGCCACGGCGTCGTCGCGGGGTCGTTGGCCCACACGTGTGACGTCGGATGGGACTCGGGAAATCCGATGTCGACGCCCGGCGCGTCGTCGCGCGTCCCGACGAGTCGGCCGGCCATCCAGTCGCCGTCGACGCCGGCCTCGCAGACGAGCGCCCAGGTGTCGTCAACGTGAAAGAGGCCGGGGAGATTGTACTCTCCGTCGACGGCTGTTACCGGGATCTGCCGGCTGTGTCCCTCGTGGTTGGCCTGGTAGTCGGAGAGCCACGCGACGGCGCCCGGCGGGAACCGAAAGCCGGACTCGTCGCCCGGGTGGAGATACTCGTCCCGCTCGCCTCGCAACCGGTATCGGTACGCGATTCCGTCGTCCGCGGCGCGGATCTGGAGCTCCACCGAGCCGCCGTCGCCCTCGAACGAGAGCGTCTTCTCGACCGCTCGGTGGCGCGGACTCGACCGTTTCCCGTGAACGAGTTCGTACGAGTCGTCGATCGTCCGGGTTCGCACGTCGTCGAGCTCGAACTCCTCGGGAAACGAGCCGTACGGCGTCGGAAGCCCGTAGGGCGACGGTTCGAAAACCGTCTCTCCGGATCGGTCGACGCGTAACGTTCCGTTCGGGTCCACGTCGACCGTGATCGCACCGTCGGGATCCGTGAGCTGAACCATACGCACCGTCCTCGAGTCATCAATATCAAAGATTCGACTTGTAATTCCGTGAGCGGAGAGACGGTGCCGTTAGGCTGGTCGGACGCCGTCGATGACGGCCGATGCGCCGGTAAGCGGGCGCACCTGCAGGAGAGGCGATCGCTCAGCTGTCCGCAAACGAGAAGACCGGCTTGCACGTCTCCGACTCGAGGAACGCCTCGAACGCGGCGGTCGGCTCGTCGACGCTGAACGAGCGATCGATGATCGCGTCGGCGTCGATCGCGCCGGCCGAGAGGAGTCGAATGGCCTGTTCGAAGTTCCGCCAGGTCGAGCCGTAGGAGGTGTTCACGTCGACCTCGCCGCGGACGACCGGCGTCATGAACACTTCGCTGGGGGAGCCGGGGAGACCGACGACGACGACCTGTCCGCCCTTCCGGACGTGGTCGATGGCCATCTCGACGCCGCTCGAGTGACCGGTCGTATCGAACACCGCGTCGAAGCCGACGCCGTCGGTCCGCTCGTCGACGATTGCTTCGAGATCAGTCGCCTCGATATCGATCGTCTCGATCCCGAGGTCTTCGACCAGCGGCAGCCGGTACGTGGTGTCCTTGCCCAGTCCAGAGACGACGACGTCGGCGCCCAGCGAGTCCGCGACGGCCGCGACGAGCACGCCGATCGGGCCGGGCCCTTCGACGAGGACGGTATCGCCCGGTGTCACCGCGGACTGATCGAACACCGCCCGCGTCGCGATGCTGAGCGGCTCGGTGATGCTCGCGTGGCCGAGCGGTACGTCCTCGGGAATCAGGTGCAAATCTCGCGGCCGGACCGTCGTGTACTCGGTGTACGCGCCGTCGTTGTGCATGCCCGTGATCTCGAAGTTCTGGCAGACGTTCGGCTGCCCGTTCTTGCACTGAAAACACGAGCCGCAGTCGTGGATCGGCTCCTCGACGACGTGGTCGCCGACCGCGAAGTCGGTGACGTCGTCGCCGACTTCGACGACCTCGCCGGAGTACTCGTGGCCCATGGTTCGGGGAATCGGAATCCACTCGTAGCCGTCTTCGTACTTGTACGCGTGCGCGTCGCTACCACAGAGTCCCGCCGAGTGAACGCGAACGAGCACCTCGTCGTCGTCGGGGACGGCCTTCTCGCGCTCGCGGATCTCGATGGCTCTGGGACCGGTATGTACTATGGCCTTCATCTAGGGTTACCTCGCTCTGGTCGAGCTATCAATACGTGGGGGACTCTCACATATATAACTTTAGGTGCAATCGACCGGCCGTCGACTGATTGCGGGCGGTACCAGCCGACCCACCGTTCCCCTCGATTACGAACGCGTGGAACTGTCACGCTGTACCGCCGTCTCTCGAGGGCTCGGGCAAACATTTACGGGCGGAACCGGTGACATCGGAGTCATGTCTTCGGTAGCCGATACCGCGGGTGACCGTCGCCCGACGGATCTTCGAGTCGAGTACGAACCGGCCCCGACGAACGTCGACCCGACGGAACCGCCTCGGTTCTCGTGGCGCGTTTCGACCGATGCTCGCGGAACTCGCCAGACCGCGTATCGGATCGTGGTCGGTCACGACAGGAGTGCGGTCGGCTCCGGTCGGGGCTCGCTCTGGGACTCCGGCCGCGTCGAATCGTCGCTGTCGACGAACGTTCCATACGACGGTCCCGACCTCGGTTCCGACACGCGGTATCACTGGTCGGTGAAACTCTGGACCGACGAGGGTGAAACCGATTGGGCGGACCCGTCTGCTTTCGTCACGGCGCTGCGCCCCGAGCGGTGGTGTGGCGAATGGATAACCCACCAGCCGGGAGCGGGAGACACCAACGGGTGGCGAAGCCGGTGGCGGAGCGCGGACGAATCGGTCGAAGAGTGGGTCCAGGTGGACCTCGGCTCCAGCCGACGGATCACGGCCGTCGATCTTCACCCGTCGTCGCCGGTCACCGTCGTTCGAACGCCGGACGACGTGGCGGTCACGAGATCCTGGTTCGACAACCCGCTCGACGGCTTCGGCTTTCCGAACGCCTATCGGATCGAGGTCGCGGACGATCCGCGATTCGAATCCTCGACGACCGTCCTCGAGGTCGACGCGTCCGACGAAGCCGACGGCGAGCCCCCGGATGACGTCCCCGAGGAGACGGAACCCGTCCGCACGCACGACGGATTCGAGGCCGACGGCCGGTACGTGCGGGTCACCGCGACGGACCGCTTCGCGTTCGAACCGCTCGCCGAGGAGTCGTCTCACGCCCAGAGTGCGGGTCGGCGGACCGAACGCGTCGACGCCTGGCAGTGTTTCGCGTTGGCGGCGCTCGAGGTGCGAAACGGGAACGAAGACCTGGCTCGCGGACGACCGGTCGAGGCCTCGTCGTCCGTCGAAACCGACGCGTGGGGCCGCGATCACCTCGCGAACGGGCGCGTCGCGTCCGAACTCGCGGCGACGTCGCCACTGCTGCGGACGGAGTTCGCTCTCGAGGAACCGGTCGAATCGGTCCGCGCCCACCTCGCCGCCGTCGGCTACGGCGAACTCCACGTCAACGGCGAACGGGTCTGCGATCACCGGCTGAATCCCGCCTGGACGGACTACGAGAAGCGCGTCTGCTACTCGAGTTACGATCTGACCGACCGGGTCGCGGTCGGCGAGAACGCGATCGGCGTGTGGCTCGGTCGCGGCTGGTTCTCGAAGGGGGGTGCCTACTGGGTTCCCGACGGCTCTCCGCGCGCCCGGCTCGTACTGACTGCGACGTTCGAAGACGGCTCGACGCGGACGATCGCGACCGACGGTGACTGGCGGGCGACGGCGAGTCCGATCCGGGAGAACGACATCTACGACGGCGAACTGTTCGACGCTCGACTGTCCGAGGACGGGTGGCGTTCGCCCGGGTTCGACGACAGGGACTGGGATCCCGCATCCGTCGTCGCCGATCCCGGCGGGGCGCTTCGACCGCAGCGCGTCGAACCGATGCGCATCGTCGAGACGTTCGACGTGGCGGAGATTCACGAGCATCCAGACGGCCCGATCCTCGACTTCGGCCAGAACCTGACCGGCTGGCTCGAGATCGAGATCCGGGATCCGGACGAGGGCGACGAGATCACCCTTCGCCACGCCGAACGGCTCACCGAAGACGGGGAGCTGTCGACGACCGACCTTCGGAGCGCGGACGCGACGGACGTCTACGTCGCCGCCGGCGCCGACGGAGAGCGGTACGAGCCGCGATTCACCTACCACGGCTTCCGGTACGCGCAGATCACGGGCTATCCGGGCGGGTTCGATCCGGACCTCGTCACAGCGAAGGTCGTCCACACCGCGATGGACCGTCGCGGAACCTTTTCGTGTTCGAACGAGGATCTCGATCGGGTCCAACACAACGCCGTGTGGGGGCTTCGCGGCAACACGCACTCCGTTCCCGAGGACTGTCCGCAGCGCGACGAACGGTTCGGGTGGACGGGTGACGCCCACATCTCCACGCGGTCGCTCCTGTTCAACTTCGACGCCGCCCGATTCGACGAGAAGTGGGCCCGCGATCACGACGACGTCGCCTCGGAGATGGGCTACGTTCCGGACGTGATTCCGAACAAGGCGAGCGAGGATCCCGCCGATCCGACGTGGTCGATCACGAGGGTGATGATCCCCTGGTATCTCTACCGCCACGACGGGAACGAGCGCCTCCTTCAAGAGCAGTACGAAGGGATGCGAGACTACGTCGAGTACTGGCTCTCGGTCGCGGAGGACGGCATTCTGACGGACGACTACGGGAAGTTCGGCGATTGGCTCGCCTTCGAGAACGTGGACGACCGACGCGGTCTCCCACACGACCTGTACAACACGGCATTCCTCTACCAGGTCACGGATACGTTCGCGAAGATCGCCGCCGTCCTGGAGAACGACGCGGACGCGGACGCGTATCGAAATCGAGCCGATCGGATCGCGGACGCGTTCAACGAGCGATTCTTCGATGCCGACGAGGCCGCGTACGGGCCGGGAACCCAGTCGTCGTACGCGGTTCCGCTCTTTCTCGGTCTGGTTCCCGACTCGAGGGTCGAGTCAGTGGTGGCCAACCTCGTCGAGAAGGTCGAAGCCGACGGTCGCACGCTCAAAACGGGATTCCTCGGGACCAGGCCGCTCCTCCACACGCTCACCGCACACGGTCACGCGGACGTCGCGTACGACGTCGTCAGCCAGCCCGACCGACCCGGCTGGGTGTACATGGCTCGTAACGGGGCGACGACCATGTGGGAACGCTGGGACAGCGACGACCGCGTCGGCGACGGGATGAACTCCTTCAATCACTCACCGTTCACCCACGTCTCGGAGTTCTTCTACGAAGTACTCGCGGGCGTTCGGATCGGCGACCGCCCCGTCACCGACCGCGTGACCGTCGCTCCCGCGCTCGTCGACGATCTCTCGTGGGTCACGGCCAGTCTCGAGACGCGCAACGGCGAGTTAGCGACCGAGTGGCGCCGCGACGCCGACGCCGGGTCGTACGAACTGTCCGTCACCATTCCCTGGAACACGGACGCAACCGTTCGCTTGCCGGACGCCGCCGAGGCCGACGTGGCCGAGTCTGGATCGTCGCTATCCGCCGAGGAGACCGCGGGGATCGAGTCGGTTCGCGAAGACGGTGATTCCCTCGTCGTCGAACTCGGATCCGGCACGTACGAGTTCGCGGTTCGCTAGCGCCGACTCGTCGCTACGGCGCGACCTTCCGAGCGATCTTCCGGCAAGCGATTGCACTTATTATATAATTATTAACGTAAATATTTAATGCAACGCGCGTCGATCGTCGGTATGTACGATGATTGCACTTACCACTGTGGGCCCCTATCCGCTCCAGGGTATCGGCGGACAGACGCTCGTCCTCACCGAATGGATCGCCATCTGCGTGTTTATCGTCGGGTTGGTCGTGTTCGGCGCGTACATGCGTCGGAACACCGCTGACTCCGCGAGCACGTTCCTCGCGGACCGGTCGCTTCCGCCGTCGGTACAGGCGTTCTCGACCGTCGCGACCAATCTGAACGCGAACGACTTCCTCGGACTCGCCGGGTTCGCGTACGCGTACGGGATCATCGTCCTGCTGGGCCCAATTACGAACGCGATCGCCATCGTCCTCGCGACCGTCGCGATCATTCCGTTCATCAGGCAGATACAGGCGTTCTCGCTGGGCGAGTGGCTCACGCGACGCTTCTCGAGACCGGTCGGCGACGCGTACGACTTCATCTGGACGTTCGTCTGGATGTTCGTCAACATGGGGCTGTACATCTACGCCGGCTCGCTCGTTCTGAACACGCTCCTCGGATGGAATCTCTGGCTCTCGATGGGCGCGATCATCGTCGTCGGAACGGCCTACACGATCCTCGGCGGATTCGGCGCCGTCGCCGGCTCGGACACCATCCAGTTCGTCCTCATGTTCGTTCCGCTGATCCTCCTGCTCCCGGTTTCGCTGTACATGGTGGGGGGCATCTCCGGCCTGATCGACGGGCTGGCGACGCACCAGGCGTCGATGACGCCGTCGGATCACCCGCTGGCAGCCGAATTCCCGGTCGGCGGCCCGATCGCGGTGTTCCTGCTGTACTTCGGCTTTCTCGCGTCGGCGATCTCCTACTGGAGCGCCGAATCGCAGGTCCTCCAGCGACCGCTCTCCGCCGAAGATCCGGAATCCGCGCAGATCGGCTACCTGTACACGAGCATCTGGTACGCGATCCTCGTCCCGCTTTTCATCCTCGTCCCGGGGCTCGTCGCCGCCGTCCGCTATCCGAACCTCGAGGTCGCGGATCACGCGATGCCGATGCTCATCAGCGACGTCATGCCGCCGGGTCTGTACGGCGTCGTCGTCGTCGGCCTGATCGCGGGCGTCCTCTCGAGCGTCGACTCGCAACTCAACAACTTCCAGACGCTGTTCACGGAACGGATCTACCGTCGCTACGTGGCGTCGGACCGGAAGCCGTCCCACTACGTTCGGGTCGGTCGGATCGCGGGGATCGTCTTCATGGTCGCCTGTATCGGCGTCGCGTACCTGTTCTCGATGGAGGACTCGATGTACCTCGTCGCGCAGTCGATTCTCGCGACGATCATGCCGACGTTCGCCGCCGTGGCGATCGTCGGTGGTCTCTGGGACGGTTCGACGAGCACGGGTGCGATACTCGGTATCGCGATCGGGTTGGCGGTCAGCGTCTACATGGGGTTCGCGCTCGGACACGAGGCGTTGTACTCTCGCTCGCTGTACGCGTTCCTCCTCGTAATCGGAATCGTCGTGACCGTCAGCCTCCTGACGACCCCGAAAGCCCACGAATCGCCGACCAACTTCGTCGAATCGTCGCTTACCGGGGATTCCGCCACTCTGACCCCGCGAGTGAAGCGAATCGCCGTCGTAACGATCGGCGTCGCGTTCGCGTTACTCGGTTCCGCGATCATCATCTTCCAAGCGTAACACCATGTCAGACGACTCACTCACGCAGACGCAAGACGAACCGATCGATGACCCGCGGGAGCAGCCGGGGTCCGGAACCGACGAGTACGACCTCCCGATCGACCTGTACGCGGGTGCGATCATCCTGATCATGGGCGTCCTGGTCCTCGTGACGCCGCTGTTCGCCGACATGCCGTCGGACGCTCCGTGGAGTCCCACGTCGATGAACCTCATCAGCGGGACGATCTACGTGCTCGTCGGTCTCGTGTTGCTCCGTCGCGCGGACCGCTTCTGAGCGGTCGACCGGTTCGTCGACCGCTCGCTGCCGGGCGTTCGATCGACATCGCGAACACTTATATGGTTGTTTCCCACATCTCGATACGAGTCTATTGGGTTCGACTACCATGGAGATCACAGACATCAACGCGACCAAGATCAGCAACGAGTCGTGGGGCGAGTTTATCGAGTTCCCCCTCGTCACGATCATGTCGAAGTACGAGGAGTACCGGAACGTCGACGGCGAGAACCCCCAGGCCCGCCGCAAGTGGATGGGTCCCGTGGGCGACGTCGTCGTCGAGGTCGAGACGGACGCCGGCATCACCGGCGTCGGCGTCGGGAACTGGGGTACCGGCGCCATCGCCACCGTCGTCGAGGAGACGCTCTCGAAGATCGTGGTGGGCGAGGATCCCACGCAGCGCGAGAAACTCTGGGAGCAACTGTACCGAGCGACGCTGCCCTTCGGTCGGAAGGGCGTCGCCGTCATGGCGATCAGCGCGGTCGATCAAGCCCTGTGGGACATCGCGGGCAAGGAGGCCGGCAAGCCGGTGTACGAACTGCTCGGCGGCCCCACCAAAGACGAGATCCCCGCCTACGCGTCGAACCTCCACCCCGTCGACATGGAGACACTCGAGCGCGAGGCCCAGGAGTACGCCGAGGCCGGCTTCGACGCGGTGAAACTGCGCTTCCCCCACGGACCGGAGGCCGGCCGCTCGGGAATGAAAGAGAACGAGAAAGTCGTCGAGACGGTCCGCGACGCCGTCGGCGACGAACTCGAGATCGCGGCCGACGCCTACATGGGCTGGTCGGTTCGGTACGCGAAGAAAATGCTCGACCGCCTCGAGCCGTACGACATGGCGTGGGTCGAAGAGCCGGTCATCGCCGACGACATCGACGGCTACGCCGAGGTTCGTGAGGCCGCGCCGATGCCGATTTCGGGCGGCGAGCACGAGTTCACCCGCTGGGGGCACGAGGACCTCCTCGAAGCGGAGGCCGTCGACATTCTCCAGCCCGACGTGGGCCGCGTCGGCGGGATCACCGAGATGATGAAGGTGGCTGACATGGCCGAAGTCCACGACGTGCCCGTGATTCCCCACGCCGGCACGAATCCGACGCTGCACGCCATCGCGGCGCACACGAACATGCCCATGGCGGAGTACTTCCCGACCCCGGAGTGGTTCCAGGAACAGCAGGAGGAGAAGGAGTCGACCTACGCCGACGTGATCTTCGAGAACCCGCCCTCGCCCGAGGGCGGGTCGATTCCGCTCCCCGAGGAACCCGGTATCAGTACCCAGCTGAACCGCGAGGCGCTGGAACACTTCGCCGTCGAGTGAGCCATGACTGACGTCACATTCGAGTACAACGTGCCGGTGTTCGCGGGCGCGCCGGAGTCGGGAACGGATCCCTCCCACCGCGACACGCCGTGTTACGAACGACTCGACTGGGAGACCACGAAGGAGGGCGTCCTGAAGGCCGAGGAACTCGGCTTCGACGCCGCCTGGGCGCCCGACCACCTCATGCTCGGCCGTGATCACGCCGAGTACGAGTGCTGGACGCTGCTGTCCGCGCTGGCGGGGCTCACCGACGAGATCAACCTCGGCTCGCTTGTCCTCTGTAACGACTACCGCAACCCCGCGCTCGTCGCGAAGATGGCGGCGACGCTGGACGTGATCTCCGGCGGCCGGCTCGAGCTCGGGCTCGGCGCCGGCTGGCACGAACCCGAGTACGAGGCCTACGGCTGGGAGTACCACGACGGCTTCGAGCGACTGATGCGCTTGGACGAGAGCATCCGTTTGATGAAGGAGATGTGGACAGACGATTCGGGCGACGGCGCCTACTTCGCGGGCGACCACTACGAGATCGACGGCGCCTACTGCGAGCCCGGTCCGATACAGGATCCGCATCCGCCGATCCTCGTCGGCGGACAGGGCGAAGACGTGACGCTCAAACTCGTCGCGAAACACGCCGACGTCTGGAACACGGACGTGTTCAGCGGGAGGGCGGAGACCGTAGCGCACAAGATCGACGTCATCGAGGACCACTGCGAGACGGTCGGCCGCGATCCGGACGAGATCGAGTACTCTTGGGACGGCCACGTCATCTGTACGCGCGACCCCGAGAAGTACGAGCGCCTGCTCGACCTGATGATTCCGATCCAGTTCGAGGAGGAGTACGTCGACCAGGCCGACATCACGACCGAGGAGATCGCCAGCGACTACTTCCTCATGGGCACGCCCGAGGAGTGTGCCGAAGGCATCCAGCGGCGGATCGACGCCGGCGTCACGAAGTTCCAGTGCTGGTTCGTCGACTTCCCCGACACCGGCGGGATGGAACTGTTCGCCGACGAAGTGATGCCGCAGTTCAGGTAGCGCCGCGTTGCAGCCGTCGATCGCCGATCCCGGTCTCGTTTTTGTAGCGGTTCGCTGTTCCTCCGCCGCCGTCGGTCCGTCCTGGGCGCGTCCGAGAGGCATCCGGTACTGCCGGCTATCCGATATCGGCGAGTACCGCTCGAGTGGTCGAGAGTCGGGGGAATAGCTATGGGACTCCCGCTCGATTCGTCTCCCGTATGGCACGCATTGCATTCCATCTGGAACTCGCTGACGGACAGCGCGAGGCGTACCGCGAGGCTCACGAGGACGTCCCGACGTGGCTCGAGGAGACGTATCTCGACTCCGACGCCGGGCTCGAGACCTACAGTGTCTTCGAGTCGGACGGACACGTCTTCGGGTTCATGGAACTCGACGATCCGGACGCGATTCGAAACGTGATGGAGACGAGCGACGCACAGGCCCGCTGGGACGAGGAAATGGACGGGATCATTCTCGACGACGACGCCGATCAGTGGATGGACGAGGTGTATCGAATGATCTGACGGGCACGGCGGATCGTGTGAACCGGTCGCTTTCGGAACGTCATACCGATCATCTTCTCGGCGGAATCGACGATTGGCGCGATCGTCGACTCGCTCTGGTGACCTTCCCCGTGATAGCGTTTATCACGGCCGTCCGGTGCTGCCGGACAGCAGTGAACTTCGCTTCCGAACGCTTCTCCCGCTATAATTCGGTCGGTAGAACGACACTCCGTCGGTAGAGCAGTCGGTGTTTACAGTTGTACGTCTGTAATATTCGTCCGAAGAGCGTCCACTGATAGCAGCGAAATTTCCGGTATCACCGGACGGCGGCTCGGGCGTGTCCGTCGGAGCGCGCCGAACCCAGTCCTGAAGCGCGGGATCTCCTGACTACTCCTAGTCGTCGTCTTTTTTCGTCGGTGGCGAACGCCGAGAGCGGTGCCGCTCGAGCCGAACTCGTCTCCGACCGAACGCGTGAGACGTGTCGACTCGACGATTCCGGCCGAGAGGAATCGGTCGTTACGTCTGTCTTATCGAGTCATCGTCTTCCACTGTCGCCTCGGGATCTCGTGTTCGAGCGATTGGTCCCGCTCGAACCGCTCGATGTCGTCGATGACGGCCTCGGTTAGCGGTCCGCGGATCTGAGAGCCGCCGACGTGCGGAGTGAGCAAGACGTTATCGAGTGCTCGGAGTTCGTGGTCGGCGGGAAGCGGCTCCCGATGATAGACGTCGAAGACGCCGGAGAGTCGACCCGACCGCAGTTCCGCCACGAGCGCCGCTTCGTCGACGATCTCGGCGCGCGCGGTGTTGACGAACAGTGCACCGTCGGGAATCTGCGCCAGGCGATCCGCGTCCAGCATGCCGATCGTCTCTTCGGTCCGCGCCGCGTGAACGGAAACGACCGCTGAGTCCAGCGCCGTCTCCAGATCCGTCAGCGTCGCGAACGGGTACTCCGCTAGCTCTTCCGCGTCTACGTAGGGATCGTAGACACTGGCGGACACGTCGAACGAGGCCATGTGGTCGAGCAGTTTCCGACCGATGGTTCCCAGTCCGACGAGCCCGACGTCTTTCCCGTAGAGCGTCCGAATGTCGACGTCGCCGGCGCCGAACTCGCCCGCTTTCATCGACGCGTCGAGTTCCGGAACGGCCCGCAGTTTCGCGACGATCGAGCCGAACGTGTGTTCCGCCGTATAGTCAGCCATCACGTCGTTGGCGCTCACGACGCGGATCCCCGCGTCGTAGACCGCCTCGGAGACGAGCGTTCCGACGCTCCCGCCGGTGTGGGCGATCAGTTGCAGGTCGTCGGCCGCCTCGAGGACGTCGGCCGTAATTTGCGGACTACCCCACCCCGTGACCAGGACGTCGACGCCGTCGATGCGCTCGCGGAGAGCGTCCTCCGAGAGGTCGTCGGTCGACGGATTCCAGGAAACCGAGCCAAGCGACTCGAGTCGGTGGCGGACCTCGTTCGGGAAGAAGTCGTCTCGGAGTTCTCCCTTCGGTAGCGTGACGAAAATTTCCATATCTCCTGTAACTCTTCCGTTACTATAAACACAGGGGATCCGTCCGCTCACCGTCGGTCGTGGAACCACTCGACGAACGCCGGCAGAGCGACCTCGGGATCGGCGATCGAGGGGTGCCATCGCTTCTCGTGTTCGAAGACGAGCCAGCCGTCGTAGCCTCGATCGCGGAGCGCAGCGACGACGTCGGCCATCGGCAGGTCTCCCTCGCCCGGGACCGCGTACACGTAGCCGTCGTGGGTGGCGTCGTGGTGATCCGGGTCGTAGACGGCGTCTTTCAGGTGGACGTATTCGATCCGGTCACCGAGCGCGTCGAGGGTATCGCGCGGGGACTCGTCGGCGAGGCGAATGGTGTGTGCGGCGTCCCATAGAACGCCGACGTCGTCAGGAAGCTCGTCTAAGAGTTGCTGGCAGTCATCTGAGGCGGTCCAGGCGTCGTGCATTTCGAGGATCCACCGGAAATTTTCTGCGCCGTCGATCGAGAGGATCTCCCGCATGGTTTCGCCCCCAGCACGTGCGAGTTCGGCTCTCGAGTGGACGGCGGGATCGCCGCCGCCGAACACGCGGATACGGTCGACGTCGAATGCGTCGCCGACCTCGACCAGCCTGCGCGCCTCCGCCACGTGGGCCGAACGGTCGTCGGTTTCACAGAGAGTAATGCTCGAGCTGAGGGCACTGATGCTCAGCCCGGCGGATTCGAGTCTCGACCGCGTTTCGTCGGCTCGCTCGGTGAACAGGGGATGGCGCGTGACGTCGATCTCGTCCCGGTAGCCACGGAAGTCCACGCCGTCGTAGCCGGCGTCCCGGCCGACGGACAGTATTCGCTCGAGATCCCAGTCGGGACAGCCGAGCGTCGACAGTGCGAGTTGCATGGTCGCCATAACTCGTCGATCGCATGTAGGTTTTTGTGAAACGGCATCGGCTGGTTCCCAGACCGAGTCCGGGTACGACCTCGGGATTTATTGGCATACCGTCGGTCCTAGTGCGTATGCCGACGGCGCACGATCAGGACTATCCGCCCCGCGACTGGACGGTCGGTGGCCTCCGGGACGCCCTCGAGGGCCCCGGAGAGGCGTTCACGCTCCCGACGTACGACGACGAAGCGGCGTGGACGGCCCTCTGCACGGACGAACTGACCCGCGAGCCGGTCGAGGCGCTGCTCGACGACGCCCAATTGGCTCGTGACGGCGAGATCCCGTCGCTTACGGCCAGCCAGTATCTCGACTACGAGCGAACGGGCGATCGGACGCGCTACGAAGTCGCCGCCCGCGAACGCTGGGGTCGCCTCTCCGCGCTCGTCATCGCCGCGTGCGTCGAGCGCGACGACGACTTCGATCCGATCCTGGACTACGCGTGGGCGATCTGCGAGCAGGCGACGTGGACGTGGCCCGCACACCTCGGAGACGTATCTCGAGAGGGGCTCCCGGGCGCCGTCTCGAGCGACGAACGGACGGTCGCGCTCTTCACCGTCGGCGCGGCGCTCCTCCTCGCGGAGGTCGACGCGATTCTCGGCGACCGTCTCCATCCCGCGCTCCGCGAGCGCATCCGCTCCGAAGTCGACCGTCGCGTCTTCACCCCCTACGAGGAACGCGACGATCTCTGGTGGACGACGGCGACGAACAACTGGAACGCGGTCTGTAGCGCGGGCGTCGCGCTCGCCGCGCTCCTCCTCGTAGACGACGCCGGCCGGCAGGCGCGCATCGTCGAACGCGTCGCCGACGGTCTCGGCCACTACCTCGACGGCTTCGGCGCCGACGGCGGGACGCCGGAGGGAGTCGGCTACTGGAATTACGGCGTGGGCAACTACGTCGCGCTCGCGGACGCCCTCGAGAGCGCGACCGACGGCTCGTACTCGCTGTGTTCGCCCCCGAAACTCGAGCGCCTCGCCGCGTATCCCCTCGCCGTCGAACTCAGTCCCGGACGCTTCGTTCCGTTCTCGGACTCGGACGAGGAGAGCGTCGTCGCGCCGCGTGCGGCCGCGTGGCTCGGACGCCGCCTAGAGAAGCCGGGACTGGCGGCTCGCGGACGGTGGGAGATGGCGCGCCGTACGGACGTGTTCGCCGGCCCGAACGTCGTGTCGCTCCCCGAAATCGTCCGCGACCTCCACTGGACGCGGACGGTACCCGCTTCGTGGACGCGTGCCACCCCGCCGATCCGTCGATACTTCGGGGGCTGTGAGTGGTGGATTACGCGGGCGAGCCCGGCCGACCCGGACGGTCTCGTCGTCGCCGCGAAAGCCGGCCACAACGGCGAGTCGCACAACCACAACGACTGCGGCTCGTTCGTCGTTCACGCGAACGGCGAGTCGCTGCTCACCGATCCGGGGCGTCCCGAGTACGACCGAGACTACTTCGGCCCGGCCCGCTACGACTACGTTGCCGCGCGCTCGCTCGGCCACTCTGTCCCGTACGTGAACGGCGTCGAACAGACCGCCGGCGAGGAATTCACTGCGACGGTACTCGACCGACATTCCTCGTCGACGGTCGACGCGTTCGAGATGGATCTCGCGGATTGCTACCCCGAGGACGCCGGACTCGAGTCGCTCCGCCGGACTATAACGCTCGACCGAACCGACGGCGTCGTCTCGGTCGACGACGACGCGGTGTTCGCGAACGCGGACAACACGTTCGAGTCCGTGCTCGTCTCCACGTTCCCGATTCGAAGCGACGGGCGGCGCCTCGTCGTCGCCGGCGAACGCGGTCGCCTGCGAGTGACGCCAGACGATCCGGACGCCGACCGCAGCGTCGAACGGCTCGCGGACACTCTCGAGACGGTCGACGGGACGCGCGACATCTGGCGCGCTCGCGTTGCACAGTCCGTCAGTAGTCGCGTGACGTCGCTACGGCTACGGATAGAATTCGACGGTAAGGCGTAATTGAAAGTTGGGTTCGGGTACTTCGGGGCCGCTCACGCTGGTCTCCCCCCTCCTTGTTCGTTCGCATTCGCCCGTCGAGGTGGCTTCTCGTTTTGACGGCGTTGTCGACCACGTCTGATAGTCCGTGGGTGCAATTCCGCAAACGTACGTCGTGTCCCCGACTGCGGAAGTCCCACTAGTCGCGAACGGAGGGTGCCACAAAGCCGCTAAACTCGTGTCACAACGACCCCGATACCATCGAGAGCTCTTCTCTTCCCTAAGATCCAAATCTATGATACATACATTAGATTCTTAGTGATGGGTGTAAGAGATCTCTTTCATGGAGAACGGTCGCAGGAAGGGACAGTTACAGAACGCCCTGATGCGACTTACTCGCCGTCGGCTCCCTGCTGTCGATGTGTAGGCCGTTTCTCGGCCTCGATCGCCCGCGCTGCGTCGAGGATCAGTTCGTCGTCGATGTGTTCGAGCAGTCGCTCCTGCCCGCGCGCTCCCCGACGCTCGATCTCGTCGTCCGAGATGTACATGCCGATCCTGCGATCGATTTCTCGCTCGCGCAGCTCCGCGAGTCGGTCTTCCTCGAGGTCGTGATCTTCGGCCACTCGGTCGTCGAAGTGCTCGCGCCAGCGGTTCCGAGCGGCCGATTCGTCCTCGAGTTCCGTCTCTCGGCGCACCCAGTCGTAGTAGTTGGCCACCGAGTCGGGGTAACCCCGCTCCCGTCGGACGGCCTCGACGACGGAGAGTGCGGTCCGAGCGCCGCGACCGGCGGCCATCAGCGCCTGGTAGCCGGTGTCCCCGTACGGTGACGCAATGAACAGGTCGTCGACCGGCGTCGTCCCGTCGCTCTCGGCGTATCCCTTGTCGAAATGCTCGTGTTTCTCCCCGTCGTGTTCGTAGGTCTCGAACATCGCCGCCTCGTCGTCGAGCCCCCGCATGTACTCGCCGTCGTAGCGCGTGGCCGCGACCACTCGACGGGCGGTGACCGGTACCACTTCCTGCAGATCGATGACGAATCCCTCACCGCCGTCATTGCGCTCGATCGACTCGACGAGGGCGGGGACGATCTCGCATCCCGCCTCCTCGGCGTGATCATGCATCAGCCCGTACAGCGTCTCGATGTCGATCCCCGCCGGGAAGCCGAGGTAGTTCTCGAGGTGTGCACACCGCTGGATCGACGAGCGGCCGCGATCGAAGATGACCGTATCCAGCCCGTGGCGAGCGGTGAACACGCCCGCCGCGCAGCCCGCTGGACCGCCGCCAACCACGACGACGTCGTGATCGAACGCCGCCTCCGTTTGGGTGCGATCTCCCTCACTCACTGGTGAACGCCTCCGTTGTGCCGTCCGCCGCTTGCAGTCTCTCGAGCGGCACTCGCGGTGTCGTCTCGGTAGTGGTATAGATACAGATCATGGGCTGTCGTCAGCGCCTGACCTTCATTGGGCGGTCGGCAGCGATGAACGGCTCATTCTCCCCGTCGGCGAAGGCCAGTCCGCCGCACTCGGTTCGGCAAACGCGCCACGACGGCAGGTCGGGGATGTCGTACGCTTCCGGCTCGCGGAAGGCGCCGGCGATCGCCCACTCTCGAGCGCGCATTCACCGATCACCCGTGATGATCTCTGCGACCGCCTGGCGGTCGAACAGTTGCTCGTCGTCGGGAATCTCCGGATACGGCCCTTCGGTGTACGTCGGCCACTCGCCGAAGACGTCGGGGTAGAGCTGTTTTGCGGTCATCTCCAACTGGAACAGGTTCAGGATCGGCCCCTGGTAGCGGGCACCCTGCGGATAGACGCGCTCGTTTTGGACCGCGGAGAGCTTCCGTCCGGCGGCGTGATCTCGCAGCGACGATCGAATCCCGGCCATATCGGTTTCGGGGTGGAGCCCGCCCAGCGAGAAGATCACGTCGGGATCGGCCTCGAGCAGCACTTCCATATCGATCGCGTCCCCGGAGGAGATGGTGTCGCTCAGCGCGCCGACCGGACTGAGCGGGCGCACGTGCGCCGTCAGAAATCCGGGCGTGTCCAGCGTGTAGACGTAGATGCTATCGATGTCGCTCATCCCCGCCAGCACCGCGGTCGGGCGCTCCTGTTCGGGCGGCAGCTTCTCCTCGATCGTCTCGATCAGGTTCGCGTGTATCTCCGCGAGCCCCTCGTACCGCTCCTCCTCGCGGAAGGCCTGGGCGACCTTCTCGAACATCTCCCAGAGTGTGTAATACTCGTACCGGTCGGCCCACTCGGCCGGCGGCTCGTCGTGTCTGTCGCTGAACTTGTTCCCGAACCACGGGGCGATGGTGTCCCGAATTTCCTCCACGTCCGATGAGTTCTTGCTGTCGAGAGCGTTCACGCTCGCCGGATCGGCGAGGTGGACGTCGCTGTCGAGTTCGTAGAGTTTCTCCTTGCTCGGATCCCAGGACGAGTACAGGCCCGTCCAGTCCAGCGTGACGCCGGGGAGCCGTTCGGTGAACTGATTCCACAGCTGGTCGTAGTACTCGGGCGCGTGCATCGCGTTGACGTCGTCGCCGCGTCCGAGGGCGAACGCCATGCCGGCGTGGTGGGTCAGCCGCGTGAAGACGCTCTCCGGCGGCGAGTCGAACGACACCTCGCCCATCGGCGCCATCGTCACCGAATAGGTTCCGTCGGAGTCGGCGTCTCCGTTCTCGCTTTGTCCGACCAGCCTCGAACAGCCTGCGAGGGCCGTTCCGGCCGCGAGCGTTCCGCCGTATTTGAGTACGTTTCTGCGCGTCGATCTCTCGGTTATCTCGTCATTGCTGTTCATGCGTCGAAGTCTCCGTTAATAATGTCTGCAACTCGGTCGCGATCGAACAACTGCTCGTCGGCCGGAATCTCCGGATACGGCCCCTCGGTGTAGGTCGGCCACTCGCCGAAGACGTCGGGGTAGAGCTGTTTCGCCGCCATTTCGGTCTGGAAGAGGTTCATGATCGGCCCCTGATTCCGTCCGCCCTGCGTGTGGATGCGTCCGTTCTCCACGGCCGACACCGACGCAGTCGTCGGATCGTCCGCGAGTCGCTCTCGCGTTTTCGTCACGTGTCTGGCCTCGGACATTCCCGCGAGACAGAGGACGATGTCGGGATCGGCCTTGATGAACGCCTCGTAGTCGACCGTCGACTCGGTCGGCACGTCGGCGAAGACGTCCGTCGCGCCGAGGGGCCGGGTGTGTGCCGTCAGGAAGCCCGGCTCGTTCAGCGCGTACACGTACATGCTGTCCTCGGACTGGTTGAGGATGATCATCGCCACGCTCGGCCGCTCGTCTTCGGGCGGGAGGTTTGCCTCGATGGTCGCGAGCATCTCGGCGTGGACGTCGGCGAGCGCCTCGTAGCGCGCCTCCGCCTGAAAGACCCGTGCGACCCGCTCGAAGATCTCCCAGAGCGTGTAATACTCGTAGCGGTCGGCCCACTCGGCCGGCGGCTCCTTGTTCGCGTTACTGAACGTGTTCCCGAACCACGGGGCGACGGTCTCGCCGATCTCCTCGATATCGTCGGTACCCCAACCCCCCATTATCGACATGTAGGCGGGATCGGCCAGATGGAGGTCGCTCTCGAGTTCGTAGAGGTACTCCTTGTCGGGATCCCACGTTCCGGGGAGATCCGCCCAGTCGACGGCGACGCCGTCGAGGCGCTCAAGGAACGCGTTCCAGATCGTGTCGTTGTATTCGGGGTTGTACAGCATCGAGGAGACGGCGTCGCCGTGGCCGGCCGCGAGCGCCATGTCGGCGTGGTGTGGGAGGATCGTGAGGACGTTCTCCGGCGGTCGCTCGAACTCGACGGTTCCGCTCGGGGCCATCGTCACCGAGTACGTCTCACCTTCCGACGGCTCGGAGTCGCCGGTACCGTCCCGTCCGACCAGTTCCGAACAGCCCGCGAGGGAAACGGTGGTCGCGAGCGCCCCGCCGTACTTCAGTGCGTCTCTTCGCGTCGGTTCTCCGGTCGTCCGGTCTGCGTTCTCAGTCATCGGTGAGGTCGCCGTTGATAATGTCCGCAACGGCCTGGCGGTCGAACAGTCGGTCGTCGCCGGTCACGTCTCCGAACTCCTCGGGGAACAGCTGTTTCGCCGCTCGCTCCGTCAGGAAGAGGTTGTGGATCGGCCCCTGATTGAGGTAGCCGCCGCGGTAGACGCGCCCGTTCCGGACGGCAGAGAGCTCGCTCCCGACGGGGTGACTCTGCATGTAATCGAGCACGACGTCCCGGAACTCCGCGGCGGACTTTCGCTCGTGACCGCGGACGAGGATCACCTCGGGATCGATCTCGAGTAAGTTCTCGTAGTCCAGCTCGCCGCGGTTGGTCGTGCTGAGGTTGTCGATGTCCGTCCCCGTCAGCGCGTCGTGGACGCCGAGGTCGCGCCACTGTTTCTTGCTCGTCCCCGCGTCGTCGATTCGGTACGGCGAGAACGTCTCCGGCTCGTCGGTCCCCTCGAAGGTGAGGAAGACCTCCGGTCGGTCCTCGCTCGGGGGGAGCCGTTCCCGTATCGACGCGATGAACTCGTCGTGGAGTTCGCTGAACGCCTCGTAGCGCGCTCGTTCTTGGAACACCTCGGCCACTTTCTCGAAGGCCTCGTACAGCGTGTAGTAGCGGTAATCGTGCCAGTCGTCGGAGCGCCGAAAGATCAGGTTCCCGACGAACGGCGCGACGGTCGACGCGATCTCGTCGACGTCGTCCTCGTCCCAGTCGTACCAGTTGACCAGTATCTGGGGGTCGTACAGGTGCACGTCGCTCTCGAGTTCGTAGAACTCCTCTTTGGTTCTGACCTCCGGATACCGCTCGAGGACGTCTTCGTCGACGGTCACGCCGGACAGTTCGTCGTAGACGTACGTGTAGTAACGATCCGCACCGCCGACGCCCGTTAGCCCGTCGGCCTGCCCCAGCGCGACGGCCATGTCGGCGTAACCGCCGTCGTACGCGGCCCACCGTTCGGGTACCTCGTCAAACGCGACGGTTCCCACCGGTTCCATCGAGACCGAATAGGAGCCGTCGTTCTGGTCGCTCGAGTCGTCGCTCCGCCCGACCAGATCCGAACAGCCCGCCAGGGCGGTGCCGGCCGCGAGCGAGCCGCCGTACTTCAGCGCGTCTCTTCGCGTCGATGTCTCGGTCGTGCTGTCGTCGGTGTCTTTCATTTGCTCGCCTCCGTTATCAGTCGATCTCCGCGTCGCCGAACGCGTCTCATCTCGTCTCTCACCATGAGTTTAGGCTAACCTAAAATATAATAAATCCTCCGATTGTTAGGCGGGCCTAAAACATATCGCTGATCGATCGGTCTGCGAAAGACGGGACGCACGCCTCGTCGACCGGTCGATATCGACGTCCGGCAGGCGCCTCGAGTCGCCAGCCCGATCTGCATCCGCATCGACTCGCACCGCTCAGATCTCGCCCATATTCTTCTGTTTTCGCATCAGGTAGAGGAAGTACGGGCCGCCGAGGAGTCCGGTGACGATACCGACGGGAATCTGGGTGGGGCTCAACGCCAGTCGCGCACCCACGTCGGCGCTGACCATCAGTGCCGGACCGACGAACAGACAGCCGACGATCAGTTTCTTCGAGTCGCTGCCGACGAGGTTTCGCACCATGTGCGGGACGATGAGCCCGACGAACCCGACGATTCCGGCGACGGCGATGCTCGCCGACGCCGCGAGGACGGCGACGCCCGACAGTGCGAACCGGGCTTTTTCGACGGACATGCCGAGCGACTGCGCGGTCCGTTCGCCCAGCAGGAGGACGTCCATCTGGCGCGAGCCGACGACGGCGAGCAGGACCACCACGACCGTCGACGGGAGGACGAGTCTCACCTGATCCCAGTCGGTCCCGGTGAGCGACCCGGTGGTCCACGCGATCGCCGACTGGACGACCCCGATATCGTCCGCGAAGAAGAACAGTCCCGTCTGTAGCGATCCGAAGACCGTCCCGACGATGACGCCGGCGAGGACAAGCCGAATCGGCGAGGTTCCGTTCTTCCAGGCGATCACGTAGACGATGAGAAACGCCACGGCACCTCCCACCGCGGCGATTATCGGAAGGAATGCCGTCAGGCTCCCGAAGACGACGAGCGTCAACAGAATCGTGAGTCCGGCCCCGGAGGAGACGCCGAGAATGAACGGGCTCGCGAGTTCGTTTCGGGTCACCGCCTGAAATATCGCTCCCGAGACGCCGAGGTTCATGCCGACGAGCGCCGCGACGAAGACCCGCGGCAGCCGGATGTTCCAGACGATGAGGCTCTCGGAACTCATCTCGGGCATCGTTTCGCCCAGCAAGAACGCGTCCCAGGCCTGCGGGTTGAACACCACGTCCGGATTGAACAGCGCGCGCCACGCCTCGAAAAACGTCATCGAGTAGGCGCCGTAACTGATCTGTATCAGCCCGCCGGCGAAGACGACGGCGATGCTGGCGAGTACTACGGTGGCGAGTTTCGGATCCAGGAGCCACCCGAATCGCGACTCGGTTAGCCGCGAGCTCGCGGTTCGTCCCGTTCCGACGTTCGACTTCTTCTCGCTCATCCTCGGATCGTTCCGGCTGGTTCGCTCGAGAGCGGCTCTCCGGTGCGCTCGGTTTCGTTGCGCGCGTTGCCACCGTTTCCATACGGCTTCAGCTGCCGTTCGAGTGATACGCCGTCGCTGACTCTACCGCCAGGCGGCAGACGGCGTTGCTGAACCGACGCCTCCAGCCACCCGAATTTGCTGCTCATACCGATTTAGGCCAGCCTAAAATATAAATCCGTTACGGTTTTAGGCCAGCCTAATGATTGAACGGTAATCACGACTGTGGCTCCCTACGGTACGTTTCGCTCTGGTTTCGCTTCGTCTCCGTCCGATCCATCGGTCCGTTCGATCAGACGATAGCGGCTGGCGAGCGGCGATCCTACTGGAAGACTGGTCCCGGTTCTGCAACTGCGGGCGCCGTCGGAGAATCGACACGTCTGCACCGACGTGACCCAACTCTCAGTATGGGCCGCCGCAGTGCGGACACAGCGGCGGCCCACCTTCCGGCACTGCCGTCCCGCAGTGGGGACATTCGTGGTCCGGCGACGTGATTTCGTCGACGATTTCGTCCGTCCGTTCGCGAATCGACTCGAGCGACCCGATCTCGTCGGTACTGTCGGTCGTGTTCTCCCCCGCAGCCGCTGCAAAGCGTGCGCGTTCGGTTACGAATGGTTCGTCGCTCTCCTCGGCGAGCGTCGCGAGTCGTTCGGACGAGATTGGCGATCCGTTCGGAGCGGTCCGCGCAACCATCCCGAGCGCCTCGGCGGCGCGCCCGCGAACGTGCGGACACTCGTCCTCGAGACGCGCCGAGAGAGCGTCGACCGCGTCGGACAGGGCGGCCGGATACTCGCTGCCGACTGCGACGAGCGCCGTACAGAGGTGATAGCGCACGAGTTTCTCCTCCGCGTCGAGATGCGCCGCGAGATCGGCGATTCGGTGACGCAACCGGCTCGGATCTCCCAGCGCGAGGTACGCGAGCGCTTTCGCGAGTTTCTCCTTCACTTCCGGTTCGTCGAACGACAGTCCGACCACGAGATCCGCCAGGAGGTCCGGCGTCGCGACGTCCTCGGGGTAGTCAGCCCCGATGTAGCCGAGCGCCTCGGCGGAGCGCGCTCGAACGTAGTAGAACTCCTCCTCGTCGGCGAGCCGACCGGCGAGAGCGTCGATGTCGTCGAGCACAATGTCCGGATTCGCCCTCGAGAGGGCGACGAACAGTTTCGCGGCGTTCAGCCGAACTGATCGAGCCTCGTCGGTGAGATATGGAACTAATTCGTGAACGTGTGGGCCGAGAACGTCCGGATGATCGTCCACGACCGATCGCACCGATCGGAGCAGTTCCTTCCGTCGTTTGGGCTCCGCTCGCTGATACGCCCGGAACGACGTGCTGACGCTCTCGCGAGCGCCGTCACGAAGACGCTGCGTTACGATATCGATCGGCGGTAGTTCGGGGACGTCTTCCATCGTATATCGGACTCGTTAGTGGCCACTCACGTTGCGTCGTGAAAAACACCGGGGACACCGCTGTCCGAGCGCTCTCCGTCATGATCTGTGTTGTGGAACGGTGGTCGCGACCAGATACTGTATGGGTCGGCAACTGTACGAGGTCACTCAGAACCGCTTTCTCGAGACAGCTACTCCCGACTGATTGCGAACGGCGACCTCCTCTTCCGGGTCGCTGCCGTCTCGTGTCCACGTTTTTGGGATCTCACAGCGGTAGCAGCGCGGAAGCCCACGGCTTTAGCCGTGGGAGGAAGCGCGTCGCTCCGTGCAACATTCCACTATCGATACCGGCGGGAAAGCCCAGATCGTTCTCGAGATACGCACAGTGATGGATCGGGGAGAGACTACGATCCGGAACGCACGTCTCAAGGCTGCTTCGGGCGGTAAAGATACCGGTAGCACAACCGATAGGCCGCCACCGACGATCAGTACATCAAAGCAAAGGTTAGGCTATAACGTATTTCAATCTCCCAGAGTATCTGCGAATTCGTGGAACGTGTTTACCTCGAGGTCTGCATCGCCCAGAATATCTTCCCACGTGCGGTCGTCTCGGTTTAGCCATACCCCCTGCATACCAGTATGCATCGCGCCGAGAACATCGTTCCACGACGCTGTCACGTGGGCGATTTCGGTTACTGGCGTACCAGTCTGTACCGCTGCATGGCGATAGAGACGCGGATCGGGCTTGTAGAAACCGACGTCGCTCGCGCTGATAGTCCCAGAGACGTAATCATCGATTCCGGCCGACTCGATCATATCATCCAACATATCGTGGTCACCGTTGGATAACACGTATACTTCGTACCCTGCATCCGTTAGCCGTTCGAGTCCCGGTGGTACATCATCGAAGGCCGGTCGATTTTCCCATGGGCTGAGCATTTCTTCCCGTTCGCTTTCAGGGACATCTATTTCTAACCGCTCGATAGTGTAGTCTAATGCTTTCTCGTACTTCTCTCTACAGGATCGGAACTCACCCAGCATTGTGCCGACTAACCCATACCGAGTGGCCCTCGTGCCCCAGATGCGAGCCGCTTCTTCTGGGTCGTCGGTGTACCCCTCGAATACCTCTGGAGTAGAAAGTTGGTGAACTAGGGTCGTGAACGAATCTGTCAGTACGGTGTTAACCTGGCTTGATTCGAACGTCATTCGTATGATTGGACAAAGCCACTGATCTTAAAACCGCCGAACGTAACTGTATAGTAACCGATTGCAGGTATGTAACTGAAACTAGGTACTAACTCTCCTTCCGCAAGGAGTGAACGACATCAGCCGTGAGCGAGTAGGGGGGATAGTTCACCGGGAGATCTCGTCCGCAAGCTCCTCTTCATCGAGGTGACATGCGATCTGATGTGTATCCCCGTCATCGGTTTCGATAGTTTTGAGCTCTGGTTCTTGGTGTTCACATTTCGCACCCATGTATTGAGGACAACGAGTATGGAACGGACACCCGCTAGGTGGATCACGGGGGCTCGGAACGTTCCCCTCGAGTTGAACGCGGTCCGATTCCCGATTCGGATCTAGATCTGGATTAGCTGAAAGTAACGCTCGAGTATACGGATGATACGGGGGTTCGAAAATCGACTTTTGTGACCCGACTTCCACGATCTCTCCGAGATACATGACCGCAATCCTATCGCTAATGTGTTTCACGACGCTCAGGTCGTGACTGATAAACAGGTACGACGAATTATACTCCTCGCGAAGCATTGATAATAGATTTAGTATGGTGGCCTGGACACTCACATCAAGTGAACTAACTGGTTCGTCGAGGACGATAAACGCTGGTTGTGCAGCGAATGCCCGCGCAATCGCAACACGCTGTTTCTCTCCGCCCGATAGCTCGTGTGGATACCGCGAAGCGTAGTTGCTGTCAAGACCAACCTGATCCAACAATTCACTCATCCGTTCGTGACGCTCATCATTGTTCGAATCAGTAAGCAATTTCAATGGGCGTTTCAATTGATTGCCAACCCGTTTACGTGGATTGAGGCTGGAATGTGGATTCTGAAAGACAATCTGTGCATTTGAACGGAATTCTTGAAGTCCGGAACTATCTAGACTATTTATATTCTCTCCGTTAAATGTTATCTCTCCATCCGTAATGTCAAGTAGCTTGAGAAGGGTCGATCCGAGAGTACTTTTTCCACAGCCGCTTTCACCAACGAGTCCGAGCGTCTCTCCCTTATTCACGGTTAAATCAACACCATCAACGGCTTTGACAGGTGGCTCACCGCCGAAGATTTGATCAAAGAACGAATTCTCGCCAAAGTATTTCTTCACATCCTCCGCCTTGAGCAACTCTTCGCTACTTGTCGATGCACTCGACCGATCGGGTTCTATATCCGGTTCGATCGGGTCCTCAATTGCGTCACTCCACCGTCGACACCGTGTCTGATGGTTCGTTCGTTCGTCAACTACTTCCGTGGTAATTTCCCCAGATTTGCAATCGCGTTCTGAGAATTCACATCTCTCTGCGAAGATACAGCCATCCGAGATCTCGGTTAGGTCCGGTATTTTTCCTGGGATTGGGTTTAGCTTCCTATCTTCTTTCACGCGTGGAATAGCTGCGAGGAGACCCTGCGTATATGGGTTTGCAGGGTTATTGAATATCTCCGTGACAGGACCCTGTTCCATTACCTCACCGGCATAGAGGATGGTAACTCTATCACACGTCTCTGCAATCACACTGAGGTCGTGCGTGATGAGGATGATTGCGGTATCGAACGAGTCTTTGAGTTCCTGAATTAGATCGAGTATTTTCGCCTGTGTAGTGACATCGAGACCGGTCGTTGGCTCGTCAAGGATCAAGAGCTCCGGATTGCACGAAAGCGCCATCGCGATAAGGACGCGCTGTTGCATGCCGCCGGACAATTCGTGTGGGTATCGTTCGGCATTGTATTCGGGGTCACCGATACGTACCGTCTTCAGTATCTCATGCATCCGTTCTCTAGCTTCCTGATTAGTAACATCCTCGTGTTCTCTGATTGTCTCAGAAATTTGTTCACCAACGCACAGACTGGGATTCAGAGACGTATTCGGGTCCTGCGGGACATGGGCGATCTGCTTTCCTCGGAGATTCTGAAGTTCTACCTTCGGAAGGTTCTGGATTTCCCTATCTTTAAATTGAATCGATCCATTCGTCACTTGTCCATTATCATCGAGATATTGGAGGAGTGAGAGTGCAAGTGTACTCTTTCCACTCCCACTCTCCCCTACAATCCCGACTGTTTCACCCGTTTCAAGGGAGAGGGATACGTCGCGAAGCGCTTGTACACCTCCAGTTGGTGTTTCGTACGTTACACTGAGCGAATCGACTTCCAGGATACTGTTCCAGTTTTTCCGGTCGGTTGGGTAACTTTCGTGTGACATGGCTACATCACCTTAGACTCCTCTACTCGCGGGTCTAGAACATCGCGTAATCCATCACCAAGGAGATTGAATCCCAGAATAGTTGCCCCGAGCCACACACTCGGCCACAACCAGTACCAGATCGTACTCCAGAGGTGATCATAGGCGGTTGAAATCATGTACCCCCAATCCGGTGTCGGGGGCTGCGTACCTAACCCGAGGAAGGAGAGAGACGCCCCGGTAAGAATCGCGAATCCGACTCGAATCGATCCTTCAACGATAACTGGCGAGGAGATATTCGGCAGAATCTCTCTGAAACAGATATACAGTCGCGATTCGCCGCGCGCTTCCGCTGCTCTAATGAATTCTTCTTGTTTCACGGAGAGCGTGCTACTTCGCACAACGCGCGCGATTCGTGGCGTGTATACGGTAGCGATTGCGATCACCGCATTGAAAAGGCCCGGCCCCATCATCGCGACGATCAAGAGTGCGAGTAAGAGGGACGGAATACTCATTAGCGTATCCATGAGGCGCATAATCAGTTCGTCTACCCTCCCGCCGATATACCCAGAAAAAACGCCGATAGGAACGCCCATACTCATTGCTAGCCCCGTCGAAGTAACTCCGAGTAGGAGGCTTGAACGACCGCCGTAGAGCACACGGGAAAACAGATCTCGGCCGAGGTGGTCCGTTCCGAGAAGGAATTTTCCGCCTGGACTGGCAAGTTGAGCCCCCATGTGAGTTTCAGTCGGGTTGTACGGTGCAATAATTGGAGCAAGGACAGTCAGTATAACAATCGGTGTGAGTAACGTCAGTCCAACTGCACATCGTCTGTTTGAGAGAACTGAATGAATCAAAACTTTCAGCCGGTCAACTAATGTGTCTCCAGTCGGAACGGTCGTCGAATTTTGTTTTTCTGTTGCCATTATTGTCACCTCGCTGATCCGCCGTAACTGATACGCGGATTAAGGTAGGTGTAGACGATGTCGGCAGCTAAATTGGCAAACGTATAGACGAACGCAACTAGCAGAATTGAGGCCTGTAAAACGGGGACATCACGATGGGTGACTGAATCGACGATTAGCCGGCCAAGTCCGGGATAGGCAAACACTTCTTCGACCACTACGATACCACCCATGAGAGATCCTAAACTCATCGCTAGGAGTGTGACCGTCGGCATCAATCCGTTTCGTACCGCGTGTTTCAGGACAACCGTTTTTTCATCGAGCCCCTTCAGTCGTGCAGTCCGGATATAGTCTGACTTGAGTATGTCAACCATCTCGGTTCTCGTCAATCGCATCAGATGTGCGATTGACAGTATCGTTAATGTCGTAACTGGTAAGACGATATGTGATAACCACTGTCGGATTCCACCATCGGAAATGGAAGTATACCCCCCAGCGGGAAACACCCCAAACACCGGTCCAGCAAATACGACGAGTAATCCGGTTCCAGTAACGAATTCAGGAACACTGATCCCGAGGTATGATACACCAGTTATTCCGAAGTCGATCTTGCTATCGTGATAGACAGCAGCGATAATTCCTAACGGAATCGAAATTGATGTAATAGTTGCCAGGGTGATAACTGCGAGATAGAGCGACCGGGCGCCTCTGGTTACGATGAGGTCAAATACCGGTCTGTTGTGTTGGAAACTGGTTCCCCAACTACCCGTCAGAAAACTCGAGAGCCAATCGATATATTGGATATAGATTGGTTGATCGAGTCCTAATTCCCGTTCGAGGGTAGAGACCTTTTCTGGAGTGGCATAGCGACCGAGAATTGTTTCGGCGGCATTCCCCGGAAGTACTGTCGTTATTCCAAATACAATAATCGATATTAGTATAAGATTAAGAATAATATATACCAACCGTTTTGCAAGATATCGATTGGATACGTGCATTTGTTATGCCCTTCTATTATATGTCTGACTACAGTTCGTAGCGCCTGTAAGCAGTGGTTTCAGTATCATTTTCTCATGGGGACGATGATCCATTGACTATCGTTGCTGTCACACTGAATCCCCGTTATTGCATTTCCACTCTATCTAAATGATCATGTTCTAACATGCTGTGGCGTTCCCAACCATCAACTTGCTCTGCATTTGCTCCGAGATTCTCCATATGAAATGGGATAACGTACGGTCCTTCCTCGTACATAAGTTCCTGAACGCGTTCGTACATTTCGCCCCGTTCTTCTTCGTCTGTGGTCCGTCTTGCTTCCTCGATCAACTGGTCTTTCTCTTCGTTTTCCCAACTATTTTCGCTCCACCAATCACCGTCGGACCAGATCAAGTTACTCAAAAGGTGGTCCTCGTTCAGATATGTCCCGTAGTGGACCGCATACGTCGGAGATTCTCCCCAAATTTCTGTATTGAAGTAATCGTAACTAACCTGTTCAAGGTCCATTTCAACACCGATCTGACTAAACTGTTCCTGAAAAAGGACCGCTGAATTCCGTTGCTCCGCGGGCTCTGATGGCGTATAGAACGTGATATCGAAGTCCTCCGTGAGATGGAATCCGTCCTCGTATCCAGCCTCAGCGAGAAGTTCCCTTGCGCGTTCTAAGTCTTGTGACCGATTTGGAAGATCCGTGTGATATGGGAACATCGGTGCGAGAACTGAATCTTGACCGATTCTCCCGTATCCTTGTAGAACGCTTTGAACGAACTCCTCTCGATTCACTGCTAGCTTCATTGCTCTCCGTACGCGATTATCGTTCCACGGCTCGTGTTCGTTGTTCATCACAAATGCGATGAAATTACCAGCAGTGGCTCGCTGCGGTTCAACGTGATCAATCGATTCGAGACGATCGAACTGGCTAGGATCTGTTCGATGAATGATGTCTGATTCGCGATTTTGAAGCCGTGTGACCTCTGTCCCAGAGTCGGGGACGTGACTTAGTGTAAGTTCGTCGGCGTATGGAAGTGTGTTTCCTTCCTCATCCGTGAGGTAGAAATCAGGATTCTGGCGCATGATGATTTCGTCCTGATTGGAAAAGGAGTCTAAAATGTACGGTCCACTCCCATACTCTTCGGTCTGAAGCGACTCGAAATCGTTTTCGATGATATCCTTCGGGACGATTGAAGCCCATGCTAGCGATTGATACTTCGGAAAGTCTGGGTTTGACCGAGTGAGATTGAACCCGACGGTATACTCATCAATTACTTCGGCATTTTCGATCCCGCCAAGCGTCCCTGCACCTGGGTGCTCTCCCTCAATAATTGTATTATAAGTAGTAGCAACATCTTCAGCGGTGACCGTCTTCTCGTTGTGGTGAAATACAGCGTCATCGCGGATTTCTACCGACCATTCTGTGAGTTCGTCGTCTTGTGCCTCCCATTCCGTTGCGAGGTCATCTTCCCTTTCCATATTATAGTTGATACGCGAGAGTTGCGAGTACATCATACGAATAGGAATGAAATTGGCGTATCTGGATGGAGTATGGATCGGGCTGATATTCGTTATACTTCGCGGAACTGTCATATTTAGCACACCATTTTCGGCCTGACTTGAACACCCAGCGATACTGGCCGCGATTCCACCACCCAGTGCTTGCACGAAACGCCGCCTTTTCATAGATGAATCCACACCGAATATCTCGACCCTCGGTTAGTTTCTCTTATGGTATAGTAGTCGAAATGAATTGCTGTCTCGTTTCCGACTTCTCGTTCGCGGTTCCGGCGGCGCGGTTTGAATTCTCGAGTACGGCCCCCGTGTCCGAATAAGAACAAATGGATACTCTGCCACTTCAGTCGTTCCTTCTTGGTATCTGCGCCCATTCGATGGCGGTCGAAAGTGTCCTGACAACCATGGTCGCGACAGCACCGAATTGGAGCACCATCTGAAACGTCGATATCGTGTCATCTGGCTTGTGGTCGTGACCGTGATCTGCGTGCTCTTCCGCGGGAAGGACGGTCGCATCGATCCACTCGCTGACGTACGATCCCGGTCCACCGGTGACTGCGTCGTTCCCGACGGAATCAAACGCTCTGTTGCTCGCTGACTCGAAACACAATATATACAAACCAGCTTTCAGCAAATAAAGTTGAGTTGATGACGACAGACTCCGATCTCGAATTCCCGAGCGCATCGTTCTCCGTCAAAACAGTCGAAACGCGTCGGTTGCGGTCGATCGCGTGCAGCCGACCGGCTGGGCGCGGAGCTAACGGTCGGTCGATGTCAGTACCACCTCTCGATTATCGGACAGGCCGTCTATTCCAACGGTGGTGAAGACGGCTAATGGCGCTGCCATGATACGAGTGCTGCTCACTCGACTCGGGTCGCTGACGGCCGTTATGACGTCCGTGTCGCTGATCATGTACAGGTTCGTCGACCTCACACTCGGCGACCCGGCCTACCAGATACTGCGAGAGCAGCGACAGAGTCCGCCGTCGGAGCGCGAAGTCAACGCCTTTCGCGCCGAACACGGATTCGACGAACCGTTCGTCGTGCAGTACCTCCTGTCCGACGGCTCCAGCGAATCGACCGATCAAACGACCGACTCACGACGCTGACCGTGACATGACCTACAATCACAGTCCGCTATGAACCGACGCACCGCACTGAAAACGACGTTTGGTGCCGTGACACTGACTGTCTCCGGCTGTCTCTCCACCGAACCGGAGACGGCCGACTTCCGTCTCGGCGGCCCGTGGAAGCCAGCCCGGGATCCCCTCGACGGCGGTACAATGCTGCGCCGGATTGGAATCTCCGAGGCCCTGATCACCGTCGATTCCGATGCAAACCCGGCTCCGGGACTCGCAACCGACTGGGAGCGACTTGACGACCGTCAGTGGCAGTTCGACCTGCGCGACGACGTGACGTTTCATGATGGCGCGTCGTTTGACGCGTCGGCGGCTGTCGAGTCGCTGCGTCGGACTGTCGACTCCTCAGCGTTCGCGGCCGTACCGATCGAAACCGTCGAGGCCGGCGACGAGACGACCGTCATCGTCGAAACTGAGACACCGTTCTCGCCGCTTCCGGCCCATCTCTCTCGCAACGAGGCTGTTATCGTTAGTCCAGATGTTATCAACGACGACGGCTCGGTCACGAACCCGGTTAGTACCGGCCCGTTCGCCCTCGATTCGTTCCAGTCCGCGTCAGAGATCGTCGGTCTGCGATACGACGAGTACTACGGGGAGATGCCGTCGTTCGAGTCCATCCGCTACGAGGTCGTCGAGGATGATCAGACCCGCAGGATGAAACTCGAGAACGGCGAACTCGAGATGGCGCGCATCCTCCCATACGAGATGGTCGGCGACCTCGAAGTCGACGACGACATCGAGGTCCTAACTCCAGAAATTCCTCGAATCAGGTTCCTCACGTTTGATACGACTTCCGAACCGTTCGACGACCAGCGCGTTCGGCAGGCCGTCCACTACGCTATCGACCGTGAGGTGATTACCGAGTCGCTTTTCGACGGCATCGTCGATCCCGCTATCGGTCCGTTCTCATCCGACGTTACCGAGTGGGCGAATCCCAACCTCGAGGTCAACGCGGCCGACCCCAACCGCGCTCGATTGCTGCTCTCGGACGCGGGGTGGACTGCCGACAACGACAATGTTCGGACGCGCGACGGCGAGGAACTGTCCGTCGAATTCCTCACGTTCGATGCCAGAAGCCTGCCGCTGATCGCCCAGGCAATCCAGGATCAACTCGCCGCTGTTGGGATAGATGTCGACGTGACGATGATGGAGTACAGCGCGATGATCGACCGCGTCAGCCAGAACTCGTTCGACGGCTATTTCGACTCTTGGGGGACGCTCTGGTATCCGGATCCAGATCGGCTCACCGAGATGTTCCACTCAACGGACGCGACGATTCATCACGGGTACGAGAACGACCGCGTCGACAAGTTGCTTGAGGACGCCCGCGAACTCACCGACCGCGAGGAGCGACTGGAACGCTACTACGAAGTACAGGAAATCATCGTCGAGGAAGCACCGATCGCCGTTCTTACCGACTATGTGAATGTGGTCGCAACCGCGACTGGCGTGAGTGGCTATGAGCCCCACCCGACCGAACTGCGATTCGGGCTTGAGTCGATAATGCTAGACGAACAGTAGTGAACCCGTTCATCAACGCTGTCGAGTCTCGACGGTAGCAAGTTTGGCCGACGGTACGGCGCGTGTTAGTTCGGCATGTCGACGGCCACCATGTACAGTTCCAGTTTTGGTTTCTCTCCCTGGAGCATCGAATGCATCAAGGTACCATATCAAACTGTTCGAACCCGTGCGCCGCGAGAAAGTCGATCTACCGTCGGTGTCGTGTCTTTGTCATCGGTTCAGGAACTCGCCTCAAGATGCATTGCCGTTCGGTACTCGCGACGCCACGTAAATGATATTGATCCGAGTGCGCAGCGAAAATCTCGAGTGACCGCAGCTACTGGCGTAATCAAACACTCTGACTTCAGTCCACACACGTAGTGAACATAGTAATCTACATCCCGACGTTGTGGTCGTGACACCGGATAAATTCTCTATAGCATTATGGTGTTTATGTATGGCGTGTTCGCGGTGTTGGCGGCTCTTAGTCGCCGAAATCGACGGAACCATCATCGAGTAGAACACACGTGATTACTTCGATAATCAAGTGTGTTTTTGCGCGGGTCTCTCCCTCTGCGAACCGTGAACGGTGAATCTCAGCGGGGCGCGGCCTCTCGAGGCTGACCACACTGGCCGGCGCGACTCCTGTGGCGGAGCCGCTCGAGTCGTTTCCCCCGATCACAATCGACGGAGAGTGAGGTTCGGCAACTACCGGCTGAACCTCGAGCGCTATGTCGAGGATCTTCTCGAATAGCTCGAGACTAATTCGACTACGGACGTGATACTCGATGAGCTGGACGAACAAACGATTTCACGATACGCATGCGACCTCGCCGGTTGCAATCTCGTCCCAATTTCGTCCGTCGCGCGCTGTCGCGTACCGTATCGGGCGCCGTTCTCGCCGGTCCAGCGCGCGACGCGCTGTCGTCGAGACCACCGAGACCGTATCGATCGCGGATCCGTCCGAACTCACATCCACATGGGTCTCGGAATCCGCATTCGAGTTCGTCTCGGCTACTAGCTTCGCGTGAGATCGGCTGCGTGAGCCGCCGACTACCAAGGTGGTTTACAGACGTACTTTCGTAATAATCTCCGTTGTTTTCGTACCCTTCATTCTTACTAACGGATAGGTTCTATGTCTGTTCTCTATTAGTGAACAATGTTATCGATCGAAGACGGATCCACATGTCTCGCGAGAGACTCGCCCGTACCAAGTCCATCGAGCGGAATTCGTTGTTGGATCAGAATGGTACTCTCCATCGGTTAATCGGGTCGTAGACTGGTTTCAGCTATCAGTTCGGTCCTCCGTCGATCGGTCTCCCCGGTTGGTGGCCGGTTCGCGGACAGCGAACGCGTCCCTGGATGTACGACGTCATCCGCGTAATCGTCCTGTTAGCGTTTCCCAATGGCGTACGGTCGGTGCATTCTCCTGGTACGCACCGCACGCGTCTCAATCCGTGGTCCCCTGGGATCGCTCGCGGAGCGAGCGACTGACGTCTCGCCAGGCGCCGGTGTAGTACCGATAGAGCGTGATCGCGGCGGGCACGAACATCTCTCCGACCAGCGAGAGATACAGCGCTGTGACGCCCAACGGCGTGGCGACGCCGAGATACGCGATCGGTAGCGCGACGCCGTAGAGGCCGATCAACGCCGCGTAAAACGGCCAGCGGGTGTCTCCGGCGCCGCGCAGCGCACCGGTGGCGGCCTCGTCGAGTCCAAGTCCGATCGTCGCGACGGCAGTGACGCGAACGAACGTCACGGCCAGGTCGATGACCGCCTCATCAGTGACGAACAGCCCCGCGATCGGTTCCGCGAAGATGATAACGACGACGGCGACAGCGACGTAGGAGAGCAGCGAGAACCGGATGATCTCGTCGCCGTAGGCCGCCGCAACGTCCTCCTCGTCGCCGCCGAGGTGGCGTCCGACGAGGCTGCTCGAGGCGATCGAGAACCCCCACGATAGGCTGTTGATCAGGTCCCGCATCCGACGGGCGATCTCGTAGCCGGCGACCGTGACGGAGCCGAAGACGGCGGCGATGGCCAGTAGCGGGAACGCGACCGCGGCCCTGGCGAGCTGCTGGAATATCAGCGGCGTGCTCACGGAGACCAGCGATCGAAGCAGCGACGGATCGACGAGCGGGCCCGACAGCGAGAGGCGGACGGGAAGTGTGTCCCGCGTCGGATAGGACTTTCCAGCGAGGCCCCAGCAGAGCCCGGCCGTGATGAGCACGGTCGAGACGGCGGTGCCCAGTGCCGCACCGACGACACCCATCCCGAGGCCGAAGATCAACACGACGTTGAGAACGATGTTGATCGCGGCGCCGCCACCGCGGAGCAGCATCGGCGTGAAGGTGTCGCCGATACCGGCGAAGATGCGGCTGGCGATCTTGTTGTAGAACTCGAAGACGATTGCCGGCGCGACGACTAACAAGTACGTTGCCCCGTACTCGATCGCCGCTGGGTCGTCGCTCATGAGCCCGATAAGGAACTCGGGCCGCCAGTAGAAGACCGCGGCCAGCGGCACCGACAGCGCCGTCGCGATCAGATAGCTCTGCGTGATCGTCCGATTGGCGAGATCGATCTCGTCGGCGCCATAGTGCTGGGAAACGAGGCTGATCGAACCGCCGGACAGCCCCAGCGAGATGCGGTCGCCGAGTTGCCAGTACGCGTACGCGAACGCGAGCCCGGCGATCGCCGGTGACCCCGAGACCAGTCCGACCATCGCGACGTCAGCGGTCTGCTTCGACATCCGCGCCAGTCCGGTAACGATGCGCGGCCACGCGAGATCCACCGTCGCTCGCAACCGAGTCCGCTTGATGACGTTCGCTCGCTCTAAGAGCCCCGCGAGCGCACCGAGGACGGCTCTGAGCAATCGAGGTACCATTCACCGGTACCTCGCGAAGACGCGTAATAACTGTTCGCATACGGACCGGAGCGGTCCCGCCGTGGCCCGTGATCGGTGCTAGGGGAGGAGCGACGCTCAAGGCGTCGTCCGCCCGCTGGGCCGCTGTGACCCATTGGCCACCGTGGATCGGAGATAGCTGTGGGAATCTCGATAGATTTAACCCTAAACTCTGTGACCGTATGCACGAAACGATGGACAGTCGGTCAGCGCTTGAGGCGTTCAGAACTCCACGAATAGCATTCACCGTTGCGATAGCACTCGCCGCAGCGGTCTGGGTCGGTCTCTCCGGCGGGAGTGGCGGTGATGTCGCGTGGATACTCTCGATCACGGTCTTCTGTATCTCGCTGTGGGTCATGACGCCGATTCCGCCTGCGTACACAGGGCTGATCGGTATCGGACTGATCGCCGTGACGTTCTCGACCGAGTTGGCGCTGACTGGCTTCCAGAAGCCAGCGACGTGGCTCATCGGCTTCGGACTGTTGATGGGGGAGGCGACGCGCCGGAGCGGTCTCGCGAACTGGGCCGGGACTCGTATCACCGCTCGAACGGTCTCCGAATCGGCCGAGACGCAGCCGATACAGACCTATCGGCGGCTCCTACTCGCGCTCTCCGTCGGCGCGCACGCGTTGGCGTTCCTCATCCCCTCGTCGCTCGTCCGGATCCTCATCATCGCACCGATCCTCACGGAGACCGGCGAACTCTTCGACGATCGGTCGGCGCGTGTCGGCCTTTTCCTTGGTCCGGCGTTCGCCACCTTCTACGGCTCGGCGGGCATTCTCACCGCCGATCTTCCGAACATCATGCTCACCGGGTTCGGGGATTCGATCGCAGATCATCCCGTCTCCTGGACGGAGTGGCTGTACCACATGTACCCGGTTATGGGGCTGACGCGCGTGTTGCTCGTCTGTGCTGTCGTCTACTACCTTTTCCGGCCGGACCAGTCCGCGAGCGTTGACGTCCCGACGGAAACGGGCGGCGATGCGTCACGGACCGAACGGCGCATGCTGGCCGCCCTTCTCGTCGGGGCGGCGATCTGGGCGACCGACTTCATCCACGGCTTTCACCCAGTCGTCGGTGCGGTCGTCGTCGTCGTGCTCGCCTTCCTCCCACGCGTCGGCGTCACCGACTTCGAGAGCGTCGGCGAGACAGACTTCTCGATCCTCTTTTTCATCGCCGCCGTTTTCGCGATCGGCGATGGGCTGGCCTACACCGGCTTCACCGAGGACGCGGCCGACTACCTGCTCGCGTTGGTCCCGACCGATGCGCCGCTCGCGATCATCCTCTCAGTCGTCTTCGGAATTACCTTCATACTGACCTTCCTGATGGAGGGGCTGGCCGTCGCGAGCGTCCTTACGCCAGTTCTCATCCCCTACGCGGAGGCCGTGGGGTTGCCGCTGACGCCAGTATTGATGTCGGAGACGCTGGCGCTGAGTTCGTACTTCTTCCCCTACCAGTCGGCGGTCCTCGTGGTGATCCTGGCCGAAGGCACGGCCGACACCGGTGACGTCATTCGTACCACGGTGGCCTGCTCGGTCGCGACGATCGTCCTCCTGCTCCCGCTGCAGTTAGGCGTCTTCACGCTGCTGTACTGATCGCTCACCCGCGACCGCGATCGCTTCGCCCCGCTGCGAGGACGGCCTTCAGCGCCGAGAACTCGAGTCTGCGGCGGATCGAATGCGACCACCCCTATCGATTGCAGCGTTCGATATCAGAAACACTGCTGACGAGCAGTCAGACCGCTCCGTCTATCGATCCCCGCTGTCGCTGCAGCTACGCGTCGTCTGGGATCGAGTCGATCAGTGCCGCAACCGCGTTCGCCCCGCGCTCCGGCGCCTGGAAGGTCGGAATTCCGGCCGCCTCCATCTGCAGTCGCTCCTTCTCGAAGCTCTCTGGGCCAGCGACCGTGAAGAGGATCGGCTTCTCGAGGTCGTCGGCGAGTGTCTCGAGTTCCTCGACCGGGTACCCCAGCGAGTCCTCGTAGATCTCGTAGACGATGACGACGTCGACGTTGTCGTCGCGGGCGACGGCGTCGATCACCTGCCCGAACTCGGGCAGCGGGCGACCCGTGTCGACCGGGTTCTCCGTGTAGGTGATCCCCTGCAGGAGGTCGTCCACGCGCTCCTGGGTCTCGTCCTCGAGATCGGGGAACTCGGCGCCGCGCTCGTTGATATCATCGGCGAGGATGATCCCTGGGCCGGCCTGCGCCGTGACGAGGCCGACGTTTCGCCCCGCTGGGGTCGGCGTATCCGCGATTGCGCGACTGGCGTCGATGAGTTCGGTCACCGACGAGACGAAGACGACACTCTCGCCGGTGAGGGCTTCCTCGTAGCGCTCGCGAGACTGGTTCGGCGCGCCAGTGTGTGACGCGACGAAGTCGCTCAGTTCCTCGCTCCCGGCCTTGTACGCGACGATCGGTGTCTCCGCCTCGCGGCAGGCCTCGAGGAACGCGTCGACGTCCTCGGTCCCCTCGATGTGGAGCGCGATCGCGTCGGTCCGCGGGTCGTCGTCGAGGACCGGAATGAGTTCGACGAACCCGGTGTTCGCCCGATTTCCGAGCCCAAACATCGCCGACACACCGTACTCCTCGCGGTCCAGTTGGAATGCGGAGGTGATTCCGACGCCGCCGCTCTGGGCGAGCAGGGCGACGTTCCCCGTCTCGACGTCGCGGATCTCCGGGACGAACGACCCGTAGAGGTCCAGATGCGGGATGCAGTAGCCCGCCGTGTTCGGCCCGAGGATGGTCATGTCGTACTCATCGCCGATGCGGACGATTTCGTCCTCGCGCTCTCGGCCGTCCTCGTCGACCTCCGCGAAGCCACCGGCGAAGATCACTGCGGCACCGACGCCCGCTTCGCCACATTCCTCTAAGACCTCCGGAACGACGGGACTGGGAACGCAACACAGCGCCAGATCGGCGTCGGTGTCGTGGACCGAGTCGACGAACTCGTAGCCGTAGACGCTCCCCTCGCTGGAGGGGTTGACCGGATAGACCTCGCCGTCGTAGGTACGAATGTTGGTCATCGCGTCGTTTCCGAGCTTCCCGGGGGTCTTCGATGCACCGATGACGGCGATTCCGTCCGGATCGAAGAAGTCAGTTACTCCCATGTTCGTCCACTATCGAATATTGTAATATAAATTGTGGGGGAATGGACTTGGACCTGCAAAATACCTTCAAATCACGGAATTTGTAATTCGCTTACTCGCCGTGCTCGAGGTACTCCTGTCCCTCTTCCGTTTCCGCGAGGATGTCGTCGAACACGGCCGACTCGGTTTGGAATTTATGAACGCTGTGGAGCATTGTGTTGTGGAAGTCGGAAATCAGATCACCGTGATCGATAAAGAAATCGTGCACCCAACTTTCCATCTGATCGTCCGTCCGGAACTGGGCAATGGCGTGCCACTGGTAGTCGGTGTCTGCGGTGAAGAACATCAGGACGTGCGGGTCGTTCTGAAGCGCCTCGTAGCAGTCCCGCCAGTGGTCCTCGAAGTTCGGGAAGTTGAAGGAGACCCGGAACAGGTAGTGGCGGAAGATCTCCCGGTTCGGAAGGACCATCTCACGGAACACTTCCTCTTCGGACATCGTCCGCAGGATCTCGTTGATTCGGTTGTGGGACAGCGAGATTCCGTACTCCTCCTCGAGGAGTTGGCTGAGTTCGCGCGTCGAAGACGTCGGGTTGTCGACTCTCGCTTTCAGAATGGCGATGTCGCGGGGAGAGACATCGAAGGAATCGTCGTCGTTCATTGTAATCGTCAGTGTGTGACACGTGGTAAAAAGCTTATTCACTATCTCATGCGGACGATCGGTGTAGAAACACGCGCAATCGGAGGAACGCTGCAGCAACGCTTCGGCACCGGTAGACTCGTGTATGAGTTTCGTTCGCTGGAGACGACGGACTAGTTCGAGTGGCCGACGATCCGTCGTTTCAGGCGACGTATAAGGGGGACTCTTTTTCGTCGAATCGCGTTCGATTGGGAACGTATCCGAGGGGAGCCGACGAACCGTTACTGCGGAAGCGCGTGGGCCAGCAGTTCGACCGGGGTCGGCGGCTCTTCGTCGTCGAGTTCGCTGCCGGCGAGCGAACTTCCCGATGGGACTGGCTCGAGTCGCTTGTCGCCAAGCTGGGTGCGACAGGACGTTCCCGGCGCGGTGACGACGGTTGCGTCGCTGTCGTCGATCTGGTCGACTAAGATGTCGCCGATCGACTGGCTCAGCGAGTAGTGCTCGGCCTCGTAGCCGAAGCTACCGGCCATACCACAGCAGCCCGAGTCGAGCGGATCGACGGCGTAGCCCGCGCGTCGGAGGACGCCGACGGCGTGGTGGTCCTTCTTCGTCGCCTTCTGGTGGCAGTGGCCGTGGTAAGCCACTGACTCCGACGGGGCCGCCCAGTCGACGTTCTCGTCGAGGCGGAACGCGTCGAGGTACTCACAGACGCCGTAGGCGTTGGCCGCGACGGCCTCGACGCCGGTCCCGCCGAGCAGATCGAGCGCATCGGACTGAAACATCACCGCGTCCGACGGCTCCGCGAGGACGACGTCCCAGCCCTCGTCGACGCGGGGCGCGAGTTCGGCGACGTTCGCCCGTATCGTCTCACGGGCCTGATCAACGAACCCCTTCGACAGCGCCGGACGGCCGCTGTCGGTTCGCTTGGCAACGTCAACGTGAACCCCGGCGGCCTCGAGGACGCGGACCGTCGCTTTCCCGACTGCGGGATGGCTGTAGTTGGTGTACGTGTCTACGAAGAAGACGGCCTTCCGTTCGGCCTCGGCTTTAGGGACGCGGGAGCCGCCGCGGGCCTCGAACCAGTCCTGAACGGTCTCGCGGTGGAACTCGGGCAGCGACCGCTCGCAGGCGATCCCGACGGTCTTCTCGGCGATCGTCCCGGCACCCGGGAGCGACTGCGCGAGGTTTGATATCGGTGCCAGCGCGCTGCCCAGCGGTGCGAGCCGATCAAAGTTGGCGAACAGCTTGTCGCGGAGGCTGGCACCGTGTTCCTGATGACGGGCGTGCATGACCTCCGTCTTCAGCTTGGCCATGTCGACCTCGCTGGGGCAGTCCCGGGCACAGCCCTTGCAGCCGATACAGAGGTCCAGCACCTCCTCCGCGAACTCGTCGTCGGTGGGATCGTCGGGGAGGTCGCCGCTCATGGCCTGCCGGAGGAGGTTCGCGCGACCTCGCGTGGCCGTAATCTCCTCGTCGGCCGCACGGTAGGTCGGACACATCACGCCGCCGGTGGTTTCCTGATCACCCCGGCAGCCGCCACAGCCGTGACAGAGTTCGACCATCCCCTGCATGCCGTTCTCGTTGTCCCAGTTCAGCGACGGCTCGAATCCGGCGTCGTACGCGTACTCGTCGTCATACCGGAGGTTTTCCGTCATGTCGTGGTCGCCGCAGATATTGCCCGGGTTCAGGAGCCAGTCGGGGTCGAACGCCGTCTTCAGGTCGCGGAACGTCTGCCAGAGGTCGTCGCCGTAGAGCTTGCGGTTCCACTGGGTTCGGGCCCGACCGTCCCCGTGTTCGCCGGAGACGGAGCCGCCGAACTCGACGACCATGTCCGTCACCTCGTCGGCGATTTCGACCATGTCCTCGCGGTCCGTGACGGCCTTCGTGTTCACCAGCGGACGCACGTGGAGGACGCCCGGCCCGGCGTGGGCGTAGAAGGCTGCGTCGACATCGCGGTCCTTCTCGACGAGCAGCGACTGGAACCGCTCGACGAATTCGGGGAGGTGCTCCGGTGGGATCGCGCAGTCCTCCATGAAGCTGATGTGCTTCTCGTCGGAGGTGCGAGAGAGGAGGATCGGCAGCCCTGCCTTGCGGAGCTTCCAGAACTTCTCGCGCTCGGCGTCCGCATGGGCCTCGAGCCCCTCGAAGGCGTACGTTTCGTCGACGACGGGGCGGTCCTCGGGCGGCGTCGCCTCGCTCTTGCCCTCCGGCACCCGATCGGCGAGGAGACCGGCAGTCCGTTCTCGGCCGTGCTCGTCGTCATCAGCGTAGAATTCGACGAGCAGCGCCGCCTGCGCGCCGTCGGGGACCAACGCCGCGATCTCCTTGAACTCCGCAGTCTCGCGGGCCAGCCCGATCAGCACGTCGTCGATGAGTTCGACCGCCGCGGGGTCGTGTGCGAGGACGTGCTGGACATCCGTCACGGCCTCGAGGACGCTCTCATAGAACAGGAGGGAGACCGCCTTCGTCTCGGGAACGGGCTCGAGGGAGACCTCAGCCTCCGTAATGACGGCCAGCGTTCCCTCACTGCCCGCGAGCAACCGACCGAGGTTGACAGTGCCGCTCTCGGCTTCCTCGACGAGCATATCGAGGTTGTAGCCGGAGACGTTGCGCTTCAGATCCGGGAACCGGTCCCGGACCTCGGTAGCGTCCTCGTCGATGATTCGGACGACTTCCGCGAAGACGCACTCGAGGAGATCACCATCGGGATCGGCCCGCTCGCGGAGATCGTCAACGTCGACCTCGCCGAGGGTCGCGACGGTGCCGTCGGCTAGGATGGCTTCCACTTCCTCGATGTAGGCGTCGGTCTTCCCGTACTTCAGCGAGTGGGCGCCCGTGGAGTTGTTGCCGATCGCGCCGCCGATGACGCTCCGATTACCGGCGGCTGGATCCGGCGCGAACTTCAGCCCGTGGGGGGCCAGCACGTCGTTGAGTTCCTCGAGGATGACCCCTGACTGGACGCGGGCCCGTCGGGCGTCGGCGTCGACTGAGACGATCCCGTCCATGTGACGGCTGAAGTCGAGGACGACGGCCTCGTTGACCGCCTGGCCGGCGAGGCTCGTGCCGCCGCCTCGCGGGAGGACGGGGATCTCGCGGTCGGCGCAGTAGGTGACGACGCTCGCGACGTCTTCGGTCGACGTCGGGAAGACGACGCCGATCGGCGTCTCTTCGTAGGCGCTCGCGTCGGTCGCGTACAACTGTCGCGTGTAGGTGTCGAACCGGACGTCGCCGGCGATCCGTTCGCGGAGGGCGGTGACTAGGTCTGGTCGCTCGACGTCGTTGGAGACGTAATCGTACACCGCCCGCTCGTCGGCATCTGGTGCGTCGACGTCGAGAGAAGTGTTAGGACTCGCAGTCATAAATCGTCAGGCACACGCGAGGGAACTGTCGGAATTTTCGACGCGATCGTACGCCGGAGTAGGGATCGGGCCGTCACGCCGAGAGCGATTCGTAACGGTCGGTTCGAAGGCACCGCAGGTACTGTCGGTGGTTTCGGTCGCGGACACGCCGCTGGACCCTCTCATCGGGGGTTTCTCGACCCACATATCGATGTCCATTTATCATCCTCTCTTTGAGCGCTACCTCCATGAATGTTTTCTCGGGGATAGTATCTCGTTCTTCGATTACTTCGTATGGGAAGATAGCAAAATCACATGAATAATATGGTACTATCGTTCGCTGCTATCGAACGAGGGACGAGCGACCAGCCGGTGCGGCGTTCGACAGTACTTTTATATTTCCCGGCGCACACGCTCGGGACATCATGGGATTCACACGTAGCTGGACCGTCCGATTCTCGGATACGGACCCGTTCGGCATCGCTCACTATCCGCGGATGATCGACGCGATCCACGAGACCTCGGACATGTTCATGGAAGAGATCGGGTGGCCGTTCTGGGAGCTGACCGAGGAACACGGCGTCGGACTGCCCCTCGTCTCGATGGACTTCGACTTCGAGGGACAGGTCGCCGGCGGCGACGAGGTCGAGATCGAACTGACACCCGAGGTCGGGGAGTCGAGCGTGCAGTTCGACTACCGGGCGACCCACGACGGCGAGGTCGTCTTCAGCGGCACCGAGTTCCGCGTCTGTGTTCCCGTTGACGGCGACAGCGGCGTCCCGGTTCCCGACGACCTGCGCGACGCGCTGGAAACGGGCATCTAGTTCGGTCCGATTTCGACCGTCTCGTACTGCGACCGGAACGCGAAGAACAGCCCATGGCGCCCTGAGACGCGGGACAGTCTACGCCCGTCGCTCTCGCATTCGAGCGCGTCGTGGGTGAGCACCCAGCGCTCGCCCTCGTCGTCGACGAGCACGTCGCCGTCGCGCTCGACCGGTGTCGGCGGCGCCTCGTAGACCGCGATGTCGTTCGTCTCGTCCCGGAGGACGACGACGTGTCTGTCCGAGTCGCGAACCAGCAGCTCCGCGACGAGGGACTCGAGGCCGTCGGTATCATCTATCGTGGCCGGCATACACACTCGTGAGACGAAGTCGCATGAAAATCACGCGATCGATCTATCATCTGGCGGGTCGGTCTGCGCTGCCATTATGGCACGTGATGACAAATACTATAATGCCGTAAACTGATGTAACGGCTACACGACAATCCGAGTGATCGACGGTAGCGGACGATCGGTTCCGCCGCCGACCGCTCGGGGGTGATTCCCATGAAAACGATCCTACTTTGCATTGACACGGACGTCGAACGGGCGAACGAACAGGTCAAATCGGTAACCGAGCTCCCACTGGAGACGGAGCAGGTGCGTATCGTGCTCTATCACGTTTTCCGGGCCGACGACGAGAACGCCGACGCCGAGAACTTGAAATCGGTCTCGGAAGCGATCGAGCGACTCGAGGAGGCGGGCTTTACCGTCGAGGTCGCGCAGTCGAGCGGCAACGCCGTTCGGAACATTTTGGATCAGGCTGCGGAGCTCGATGCCGACGTGATCAGTCTGGCCGGCCGGAAGCGGTCCCCGACTGGGAAGGCGCTGTTCGGAAGCGTCACGCAGGACGTGATCCTGAAGTCCAACCGAACGGTGCTGCTGAGTACGGCCGAGTAGTCCCGAGACGACCGGACGGGACCGATCGCGACCGCGCAGTCGCCGACCGCAGCGAACCCGCACCACCGTTTTCCGATCGTACCGACCGTAGTAGATTGTCTCTGATACGACGCTCGCGGGTGACGGTAGCGGGCCGCTGATCGATAGCTCACCGTCGCTCGAGACGCTATCGATCGCGTCTCATGATATTTTCAACAGACTATGGGATAATAGAATATACATTACTATTGTTATAATGGTATGAACGGCGACATATGATCGATGTTTTTATGACCCATGGCACTAACTGTCGAACCATGTTCGGTAGTCAGAGCTGGGAAGATGACGATCACGTAGCAGGGGAGTCAGTGAGCCCCGATCAGAAGTCGATCGACGACGTGAACCTTGTCGAGAAGCGATTGCGACCGACGCTCAAGTTCATCTTGGCGTTCACGACCGGGGCGTTCTTCTTCCTCTTCCCAGTTCAGTATCAGGGACAGACAACGATTCCGCTCGACATATTGCTGTCGTACATCGAGGCGACGTCGCTGCTCACGGTCGAACTGTTCGTTCTGTTCGTCCTGTTCATGGGCGGTATCATGACGACCGTCGGCATGTTGCACTATCAAGGCGTGCTCGCGCTGAGCGAGCGCACGCAGGAGATCGTCCAGCCCGAGTACTGGCAGACGTCGAAACTGTTCTGGGCGCTCCGCGTGATCTCGGTCCCCGTCGGATTCGCGATGTTCATGGGCGTCGGTCCGGGCTGGTTGATCAACGACGCGATCTCGGGCGTTTCCTGGAACGTCCTCATGATCACGATCGTGCTCGTGATCCCGGTCGGTGCCATCTTCGTCAACTTGCTGGCCGAACTCGGCGGCCTCGAGTTCATCGGCACGTTAGCGCAGCCGATTATGCGGCCGCTGTTCAACCTCCCTGGACGGTCGGCGCTGGACAGCGCGGCGTCGTGGCTCGGTTCGTTCAGCATCGGCTACTACCTCACCCGCAACGTCTTCGACCGCGGCGGCTACAACAAGCGCGAGGTGTTCGCGATCTGTACCTGCTTCGCGACCGCGAACCTCGGCAGCGTCGGTGCGGTCGCCGCCATTCTCGACATCCTGCACGTCTTCCCGGTCGTCGTCGCGCTGTACCTGATCGCGACGCTCATCGTCGGCGCGATACTCGTTCGGATCCCGCCGCTCTCGACGGTCCCGGAGGAGTACATCGCGGAACCGGACCCGGAACCGCAATTCACCGGCACCGTCGTCGACTACGTCCGCTTCGCCTTCAACGAGGGGGTCAGAACCGCGGACGAGGGCGAATCGATCCCCCGTGCGGCGGTCAACGGGTTCATCGACGGAACGAAGCTCACCGCGACGATCCTCGGCACCGTGCTGGTGATCGCGACGACCGTCCTCCTGCTCGAGGCGTACACCGACTTCTTCGAACTCATCGCGACACCGTTCGTCCCGCTGATGACGATCCTCGGCATCCCGGAGCCCGAGACGGCCGCGATCGCCGTCCTCGCCGGCGCCGGCGAGTACTTCGTCGGTTCGACGGTCGCCGTCGGAACGAGCCTCACCACGAAGGTCTTCGTCGTCGTCGTCACGAGCGCGCAGGCGATCTTCTTCGCCGCGTCGGTCCCGATGATGGTCGACATGTTCGACGATGTTCCCATGCGCGTCCGCGACCTTACCGTCCTCCTGATCCTCCGAACCGCGCTGCTCGTCCCGATCGCGGCCGCGTTGACCCACGGTGTCGCCGCCGTCGGCCTCATCTAGGCCCGCAATCGGCGTTTGATCCCGTCTCCGAGACCGGTGATCCGTCCGCTGTTGCCGGCTGGGACAACGGCGCGTCGTGATCGTTCTCGACACCGGTATCGAATTTTGTAATCTCTCTATCTAGACAACCATATTTTGTAATCAGTATCGCAATTAACATCCCAAATCGGAACACAATACTGTACGTTTCTGTTCTGACCTGAGGAGAATAATAATGGCCGCACGAGAGGAAAACTCGTATCGAACCACCGGCGCGAGGGTAAATTTGGAGTAGTACTGCGGTTCGGTGGGCGATCATTTCGGACACGACATACTCTCCCGAAGAATAGGAGAATTCGGTTAATAGATATCTATGCGTGCTATTCATGGATGAACGTCTTATAGGGATGGGGATCTGGTTTGTGTTCGTCTCAACCCAACATTGGTGTCGTCGATCCCGTCCGAATCGAGGACGGGTCAGTCGACGCGTGCGAGACGGCGTCCCGTCGTCGCGGGCGGCGTCGTGAGCCACTCGAGCGACGGTGTCGTTCGGATCGACGGAAGCGACTCTCGAGTCGATCGCTCGAGCTGATCGGTGCGGCGACAGTCCGGAACGATAACGACGGCACGTCAGCCGGTGCTCGAGGCGATACGTCGAATCCGCGATCCACAGTTCAGAAGAATTCGGTTCCGTGAGTGACGGGCGACAGCGATCACAGCTCCGTTGTCGCCGCTATCGACGTTCGCAGCGGCCGCCATCCGGCGGAGTCAGGAGGACGATCCGTCCACGTAGACGACGCCGTCCTCGACGACCACGTCGTAGGTCGGCAGTACGATGTCGTCGTCGGCGAGCTGTTCGCCCGTCTCGAGGTCGTACGACCAGCCGTGCCACGGACAGGAGATGATCGGTTCGTCGTCGTCGTAGTCCTTTTCGACGCGCTTGCCGGGTTCGACGAACTCGCCGACGAGCTTCTTTCCGACGGCGCCCTCGGCGATTGGTCCGCAGTCGTGGAGACACCGGTTCCGGACTGCGTGGAACTCGCCGTCGACGCGGAGGACGCCGACCTCCGCACCGTTGACGTCGACGAGTTCGCGGTCGCCGTCTTCGAACTCCACCTCGGATTTCACCTCGATCAGGTCCGCGTCGCTCACAGGTCGAACATCTCCTTCGCGTTCTCCGAGAGGATCTGCTTCTTCTCGCCCTCCGAGAGGAAGGGGAGATCGGCGACCGTTGTCGGACGACCGTAGTCCCAGTGCGGGTAGTCCGAGGCGTACATGAGGCTGTCCGTCCCGACCATGTCGAAGCACTTCTCGAGGTACTCGGCTTCGGCGGAGATCTCCAGGGGCTGCGTGCCGTAGTAGAAGTCGGTGATGTACTCGCCCGGCTTCTTCTCGAGCAGCGGCGCCTCCTCGGGGCGCTTGAGGTACTCCTCGTCCAGACGCGTCATCAGGCCGGGGAGGTACGTAATTCCAGACTCCATGAAGACGATGTCCAGATCGGGGAACTTCTCCGGCACGCCTTGACAGACAAGACTGACGATCTGGGACATGTTCGACTCGAGGAACCCGAGCGTGTGCGTCTCGATCATCTCTTGGTAGCCCGCACGGACGTACTCGTCGAGGCCGGCGCCGCCGGTATGGAACACTGCCGGGAGGTCCAACTCCTCGCAGCGCTCGTAGAGCGGATCGTACTTGCGGTTGCCCAGCGGGGGCGTCGCACCGGCGGTGACGAAACAGGCGCCGACGTAGGCCTCCTCGTCCTCGATCCGATCGAGAATCTCCATCGACGCCTCAAGATCGCCGTACGGGATCGGTGCCAGGCCGTGGATCCCGTCGTCGGGGTCGAGCACCTCTTCTCGCATGTACTCGACGTAGGCTTTCGCGAACGCGCTCTGACGGTCGTCGTCGGCGGTCGTCCCCGCGCCGGCGAGGATGAGATGCGAGATCAGCAGCGTCTCGTCGACGCCGATCGACTCCATTCCCTCGCGGATGCGCTCGGGCGTCTCGGGATCGTCCGGGTACGAGGAGTGCTCGCGTTCGATCTTCCCGTGGGCCTGTCGGTCGCCGGTCGAGAAGGGGAAGAAGGAACTGAGGTTCTGCTTCGCCCCCTTCTCATCGAAGTTACTGTTCTCGAACTTCGTCTTCCAGGGTTCTTCCATGTACTCGGCGACATCGTGGAACGACTCCATGTAGTGGCAGTCGCCGTCGATGACGTAATACTGGTCTAACGTCTCTTGTCTCGGTTGACTCTCGTCCGACCTGAGCATATTCGTACCACACTCACCGCGTAACATACACTCTCGTTTTGGGGATATAATTGCCTGTGTGATTGTTTAGTTATATCACTGATCGCCGGTGCTTTGATCAGACCAAAGCAGATTAGCGATTCGCGGAAACGATCTTTACAACCATATGGGCGTAATATTTGGCGAAGCAGTCGTCTCGGCCGATGGCGAAACAGCGACGAATCAGTGTTTAATGTGCATCGTTATTGATCCACAACTTAGTTGAGGATATCAAATAGCACTCGATCGGCGGAAGCGAGAGCGCGAGGGTCTGTTCCCTATATTGACACCTACCCGAGTTCTGCGAAAGCACGCTCCGGACCGAATCGATCGTCCGAGACACCGTTCACCGCTCTCGCAACCCCTTCGGACCGCCGATCGCCTCACGTGTACGGACGCTACGTCGATACGAGCCGATCTGCAGAGCGGATTTCCGCTGAATTCGGCCGGCTTACCGCGTCTCGTAGTTACTTGAAGCTATTCCGGACCGACGTGTTCGGTAGCTGGCCGAGCTCGCCGCCGGTCTCGTCCGACCCGGATGAAGCGGAACACACCTGATCACGCGCCGGTTTGCTCACCTCAAATCGATTCGAACTGAACGGAGCGCTGGACACCGTACCGTCTGTATCGGGGTTCCCAAAGCTTGATTAGCTTCCCGCCAAATGTTCCCATATGGCTCAACAAAGTCAATCACCGTACCGAATTACCGGAGGGTGGGACAAACTATACATCGATGGTGAGTGGACCGCCACTGCCAGCGGGGAGACCATCGACGTTGAGGACCCGTCTACCCGTGAGGTCGTCACACAGGTCCCTGCGGCCGTCGAGGAAGACGTCGACGCCGCCTACGAGGCCGCTGCTGAGGCACAGTCCGGGTGGGAGGCGACGCCGCCAGCCCGTCGCGAGGAACTCATTCAGGACCTTCTCGAAACCGTCGAGCACCGCAGCGAGGAGATCATGGAACTAGCGACCACCGAGGCCGGTGGCTCGGCCGTAATGGCGGGGACGTCGGTTCACCTCGCTGAGGACCAACTCGCCGAGGCCGCAACCCTCCCCCGGCGGATGAAAGGCGAGCACGCTCGCTCGAATATTCCCAGCAAGGAGAACATCGTCGAGCGCGAGGCGAAAGGCGTCGTCACGGTCATCTCGCCGTGGAATTTCCCACTCAACCTCTCCATGCGCGCAGTTGCACCGGCCATCGCCGCCGGGAATACGGTCGTCCTCAAGCCCGCGACGAACACGCCGGTCGTAGGCGGGCTCCTCTTCGCTCGGCTCTTCGAGGAAGTCGGCTTCCCCGACGGCGTTCTCAACGTCGTCACGGGACGCGGTTCCGAAATCGGTGACCGAGTCGCGAGCCATCCCGAAAGCGACGTCGTCGCATTCACCGGCTCGACGCCCGTCGGACGACGGGTCGCCGCTGCCGCGGGCGAGAACCTCGCCGAAGCGGCGATGGAACTGGGCGGCAACAACGCTCACATCGTAACCGACGACGCCGATATCGACGCGGCTATCGACGCCGCGGTCTTCGGCTCCTTCGTCCATCAGGGTCAGGTCTGTATCTCGATCAATCGCCATCTCGTCCACGAGGACGTCTACGACGAGTACGTCGAGAAGCTAACCGAGCGCGCCGAGTCGCTGCCTGTCGGCAGCGCCCACGACCCCGACACGATCGTCGGCCCGATCATCGACGAGTCCCAGCGCGACGAGATGCTCGAGTACGTCGAGGAGACGATCGATCAGGGCGCGACGCTGGAAACCGGCGGCGAGACGGTCGACCTCGACGGTGTCGACGACTCGCTGGTCGTCGCGCCGACGGTCCTCTCGGACGTGACCAACGACATGGCCGCCGCGTGCAACGAGCACTTCGGCCCCATCGCGCCGGTCATCCCGTTCTCGGACGTCGACGAGGCCGTCGAACNGACCAACGACATGGCCGCCGCGTGCAACGAGCACTTCGGCCCCATCGCGCCGGTCATCCCGTTCTCGGACGTCGACGAGGCCGTCGAACTCCACAACGCCGTCGAATACGGCCTCTCGGGATCGGTCCACGCCGGCGACGTCGGCGCCGGCCGACGGATCGCCGACCGCCTCGAGACCGGCATGGTTCACGTCAACGATCAACCGATCAACGACGAGGCCCACGTCCCGTTCGGCGGCACTGGCGCTTCCGGCGTCGGCGGCTACAACACGACGGATTTCCTCGAGGAAGTCACCGAGAAGAAGTGGATCTCGCTGCAGCACGAACCGCGTGAGTTCCCGTTCTAACCCGGCTCACTCGACTGTCGGCCGGGACCGATAACGGGATCCACTCGATGATCGCTACGATCCGTTTCGATCGAACGACATGGATACGTTGCAGCGGTCTCTGCTCACGTTCGGAACCGATCGGTCCCCTCGAACGCCGAGTGGATATTCACCTCGATAGCGTTGGCGGCCCGCATAACCGTCTCCGGGAGTTTCTCCCGGAACCGATCGCCGCTCCAGTTGCTCGCCGACCCGGAGAGGCTAACCGCGCCGAGGACGCGATCGCCGTCGTAGAGCACCGGTGTGCCGACCGCGCGGATCCCTCGCATGTGTTCCTGGTCGTTCAATGCGAACCCTCGCTCCCGGACAGCTTCGAGCTCGGCCGCCAACTCGTCCTCGTCCGTGATCGTCGACGACGTGTGGTCGACGAGGTTCCGATTGTAGAGGATCTCGGCGACGCGGTAGTCGGGGAGGTGCGCGAGGATGGCTTTGCCCGCAGCGGTGGAGTGCAGGAGCACCTCCGACCGGTCCTGTTTGCGGGGATGGAAGTCCGTCCCGATCGCGTTCTCGCCGAAGGCCTCTTGGAGGACGATCAGTTGTCCGTCCCGTTCGGTCATGAGGTGTGCGCAGGCGTTGGTGTCGTGAGCCAGCCGCCGGATCTCCCGTTCGGCCGCGCGATAGAGTTCGTTTCGAACGCGGACGTGTTCTCCGTACGGGAGTAACTCGAGGCCCAGTCGGTACTCCCCGTCGTCATCATCCTGACGGGCGAGACCGCGCGACTCGAGGGTTGTGAGGTACGTGTGGGCGGTGCCCGGCGACAGGTCGACGGCCTCGGCGACCTCCGAGACCGGCGCCCTACCCACCGCTCGCAGGTGCTCGAGGATGTCACACACCCTGTCCGCGGATTTGATCCGCCGTCGATCGCCGTCCGGACTCATATGCCACCATACTCGCTCCGGACGGAACACTCTTTTGTTGACATCAAATTCACACCGTTGCTCGCGTTTAGTCGGGACGGAAGAAGCGAATCAGCGCCGCCGAGTCCGACGCGATTCGCTCGAGTGCCATCGGACTGATTAGGCCGCTTGTGACACCAGTACGACAGTAGCGTCCGATCGGACGGCCAGTTTCGAATGCGAACCGATGACGAGACAGTTTATAGCACACTATTATCTTTCGAAACAAGCTATTACTGATCCCGAAGCGACCGCTCCCGCAGTGTCACCGGTGCGATCGGATCGTCTCCGACGTTGTACGACCGAGCGAACATATTCGCGGGAAACGGTGAGTGGGTGACGGGCTTCACTGATACCATGGCCGCGAACATGTGCTCCGGATGGGACAATTCCGAGTGCGAGGGGTCGAGACACTGTCCGCCGCGCTGTCCGCGGTTCGTCGACGACGAGGGGACGCCTGTGTTGATCCGACCGTATGGTCCCGACCGACGCGACGCAGTGCTTGCCATGTACGACGCCATCGAGAGTTCGACGATGGGGCTTCCGCCGGAGCACCGGGACGACCGCGAGCGGTGGATCAATCGACTCGCGAGCGACGGCTGGAACCTGATCGCGACGGTCGACGACGAGGTCATCGGTCACGTCGCCGTCGTTCCGGCCGACGCTGCCGACCCAGAGTTCGTCATCTTCGTTCGACCCGACTTTCGGAATCGTGGGATCGGATCGGAACTGCTCGAGCACGTCGTCGCTCACGCTGACGACCGTGACCACAACGAACTGAACCTCAACGTCTCGACGGACCGTACCCGGGCGATTGCCGTCTACGAGAAGATCGGGTTCAGCGTGACCAACGTCAATCGGATCGATATCGAGATGCGACTGCAACTGGAGGAATCGCTGGTGACGGCGGTCCGACGACCACCGGCCGCTCGCGACTGATCTCTCTTCTAATTCCTCGATTCCGACTTGTTCCCCCCCGAGGACTGCGTTCGCTGATAGGAAACACCGGTCACCGTCTGCAGTTCCCGTCGGGCCCTCTCGCCGGGCCCGCGTTTCACGCTCCGCGCGACCAATTGTTTCGACCACCGCGATACCAATCACCAAGGGTTCTCTTGGAGTTCGGCCGGCGAGCACTGGGGGTAGTTCTATGTAATCCAATTTCCGATATCACCGCCATTTGTAATATCATAACGCGATTCTGGTGGTCACCGCAAACACTATGGTACCATACTACGTCAGCTCACATTATGTGCGCAAATACGACCGACGCGCCAGTACTGGTTGCCGGTGCCGGGCCAGTCGGTATGACGGCCGCGCTAGCGCTGCACGCACGAGGAATCGAGACCGCGATCCTCGAGGCCGACCCCGAGGACCGGGACCGATCGGGGAGCCGGGCCATCTACGTCCACGGCTCGACGCTGCGGACCCTCGAGCGGATCCGCCCGGGACTGGGCACCGACCTCGTCGACGAGGGACTCGTCTGGCCGACCCGTCGGACCCTCTACAAGGGCGAGGAAGTGTTCAACCGAACGTACGACTCGCCCGGCGGCAGCGGCGATATCCCGCACTTCACCAGCGTCCCGCAGGTCGTGACCGAGCAGTACATGCTCGACGCGCTGGAGGACATCGGCATCGACATCCACTGGGAGTCGGAGGTCGTCTCGGTCGATTCCTCGTCGGAGGGTGTCACCGTCGAGACCGACGACGGCCAGGAGTGGGAGGCAGAGTACGTAGTCGGCGCGGACGGCGGCGGGTCAACGGTCCGCAAAGAGATTGGCGCCAACTTCGAGGGCGACCAGTCCGAGAACGCCTTCATCATCGCCGACGTCGAGGACGAGGAGATCAACGACGGCCATCCGGACTTAGAGCGGATGTTCCACTATGACGCTCCCGAGGCCGACGGGCGGAACGTGCTGCTCGTCCCCTTCACCGGCGGCTGGCGGCTCGACATCCAGTGTATCGAGGGTGACGATCCCGAGGATCTCAGCAGCGACGAGCGGATGCGGGAGTTCGTCCGTGACGTCATGGGCGAGGAGTACGAGGACAAGCTGAAGTGGGTCTCTAGCTACCACTTCCTTCAGGTGATGGCCGACACCTTCGTCGACGATCACCGGCGCGTGCTGTTGGCCGGCGAAGCCGCACACCTGTTGGCACCGTTCGGCGCTCGCGGGATGAACTCCGGTATCGCTGACGCCGACGAGGCCGCCTCGGCCATCGCCGTCGCGCTGAACGCCCGCACGGAGGCGGTCGCCCGCGACGAGGTCGAACTGTACGCAGCCCGCCGCGAGAAGGCCGCCGAGTACAACCTCAACGCGGCCGGCCAGGCCCTCGAGTACCTCCAGGGCGACGATCCGGCGACCGTCCTCCGGAAGGAAGTCGCCGCCGAGATGTCCGAGTACTTCGAGACCGCCGGCGAGTGGCTCGACGACGCGCCGTACGGCCCCCACGGCGCGCCGCCGATCGTCTCGACCGGCAGCTACTGATCGGCAGACTCGGTTTCCGTATCGCGTCCGAACCGTCACGCCGTTTTCACGTCGGAATCGCCGCTATCACGTGGAGCGCGAGTTCGCGCTCGAGACGTTCGGTCTCCGTCGTAGCCACGCATGACTCGACGAGCGTCGATGAGTCTCGAGGCGGACAGCGACGGACGGTGATGCGTCTCGAGCAACGACTCGTCGCGGACGGCGGTGCGCCTTGAGCGACGCAGCGTCGACTGAAGGAGAGCTGAAAACGGCCGTAGAGGGGACGATTCAGGCCAGGTCCAGTCGCTTAGCGACCCAGTGGTCGCGGGCGGCCAGCACGAACGTCTCCTCGTCGTCGAAGTCGGTCCGTTCAGCGACGAATTCGTCCCACTCGCCGTGGGGGACCGTCTCGAGTTCCACGGCGGAGCCGGCCTCGCTGGGGCTCTCGGCGACCAGTTCGTCGAAGCTTTCGAAGTCGGTCCGCTCGGTAACGAACTCGCGGTCGAACACGTCGGCGATAGCGATTTCCTCGTCCTCGTCGTACACGTCGTCGACGTTCGGGAGGTCGTCCTGCTTCGCAGCCACTTCTTCGAGGTCTCGTTCGAGTACCATACACTCATTCTGTAGCGTGATCACCTAAATCCATCCCCTTTTCGTTCGCTCCCCGGTGTTGAAATGATTCCAATCGGTGATACGCGATGTACGGATCCCTCGAGAGGACGGTCTCGATCGCGAGCGGGCGACGACGGCGCGTCCGCGTAGCCACCGCAGACTCGCACCGGTGTCGCTCCCGCGGTTCTCCGATCCCGAACCATGAATATCGGCGGCCGCGTATCGAGCGATGATCCGATTCATGTCCACGAGCGAGAGCGGCCGTACGACCGCGCGACACCGTGAGCACGAACGGAACGAGATCGATCCGAGTCGAACGACCGTCGACGAGGGGTGGTCCGCGTGACCGATCCCGCGTATCTCGTCGCCGGCGGCGCCAACGGACTCGGCGCGGCGACCGCGAGGGAACTCGCCCGCGAGGGCGCGAACATCGTCGTCTCCGATTTAGGAACCGCTGTCGACGGCACCGGCTCGGACCCGGAGCCGGCCCGCGCGGTCGCCGACGAGATCAACGATATCGAGGGCGCCTCGGCGGTCGCCCACTTCGGCGACGCCGCCGACGCCGAGGACGCAGCGGCGGCCGTCGAGACGGCTCTCGAGTCGTTCGGCCGACTGGACGGCGTCGCCAACTTCGCGGGGATCCTCCGGGACGGAATGTCCTGGTCGCTGTCCGAGGAGGACTGGGACTCCGTGATGCGGAGCCACCTCCGGAGCAACTTCGCGCTGTTGCGCAGCGCCGCCCGCCACTGGCGCTCGGTCGACGACGGGGACGAGAGCGAGGACGATGGCACAGACGCGACGGACGACCGCTCTTTCCTTGCAGTCAGTTCCAGAGGGGCGCTGGGTAACGTCGGGCAACTCGCGTACTCGAGCGCGAACGCCGGGATTCTGGGGTTCGTCCGCGCAGCCTCGACGGAATTGTACCGCCAGAACGTCCGCGTCAACGCGCTCGTTCCGAACGGCTACACGCGGATGACGGAGACGATTCCGGAGGAGCACCGACCGTATACGCGCGAGGAGATGCCTCCGGAGGACGCCGCGCCCGCCGCTGCGTACCTGCTGAGTGAGACGGCTGCCGACGTTACGGGGGTCACCGTGACCGCAGCGGGCAACGAGATCGGGATTCTCTCGGAACCGCGGCAGGTCCGGACCGGCGTCGCCGAGGACGGTTGGACGGTCGATACGATCGACGAGGCGTTCGAGTCGATCGCTGACGGCTACGAGGTGTCGCGGACGGAGCGGTTCCTCTGAGCGCCGCGCTGGCGGAAGCGAAAGAGCGGCTCTGAGCGGTGACGACCGCGATCCGCGTCGGAGAAGTTTCAGTCCGCGGGCTGCTCGACGCTGGCGTTGAACACGTCCTCCGACCGGAAGACGCCGCGACAGTCCTCGCAGACCATCTGACCCTGAATCGCGTACTCCCAGAGCTTGCCGCCGCAGTCCAGACAGTCGAAGTGCGCTCGGACGAACGGGTCCTCGTCGACGTAGGGATTATCGAACTCGGCCATACGGGAATGCTAGGGTGACTCGTATAAGAGCATTACCCATTCGACAGCCTGTCTCTTATACACATCTNGTCGCGACGCCGCCGAGTCCGCGAAAACGTGATCGGGATCGGTACCGCGTTACTCGTCGACCGCCGCCTCGGCGTAGAAGTTCATCGACCGCAGGATCGGCTCGTCGGTCATGCCCAGCAGGATCGCCTCGCCGTCGGGATCGTGGTGGTGTGGCTCATCCGGTGGCACGACGAAGATGTCCCACTGCCCCCACTCGAGGGCCTCGTCACCGACGTGGGTGACTCCCTCGCCCTCGATGACGAAGTAGACCTCGACGGAGTTGTGGAAGTGCGGATCCGTCGGACCGTCGTTGAGCAGCTGGGCCCGGAACGACATCGTCGGAAACAGCGGCGGTTCGCCTGTGGCGGGGTTGACGTACGCGAGGCTGTAGCCGTCGTGGGGGTCCGGATCGTCGTTGTCGGCCCGCTGCCGCAACGCCTCTTCCATCTCGTCCCAGCCGAAGCGGTACGGTGGCGTCGACTCCTTGTTCCCCTCGAACGGGCCGGGGATGGAGCCGTCCGACTCCTTTCCGTCGGGGCGGCCGCGCCCGTACTGGGAATCCCAGTAGCCCTGGGTCTTCGTGACCGGTTGGCGCTCGAGTTCGTGGTTCTCGAAGACGTGGGTGTTGTTCAGCGTGTCGAGGAACAGCGGCAGGTCGAGCACGTCGAGCCACGCGGCCGTCTCGTCGCCGTCGTTGACATGGTCGTGCCACTCCCACTGTGGCGTCGTGACCAGGTCGTTGTCCTCCATCGGAAACTCCTCGCCGGCGACGACCGTCTTCATGTCCTCGTGGCCGTCGATCGTGAACCGAAGGGCGCTGGCGGCGTGGCGGTGGGCGGGCGCCGTCTCGCCCGGCGAAACCGTCTGGACGCCGACGTAGATCGTGTTCGAAATCGCGTTCTGGGCGTTGATCGGGACCGCGACCCGCCGCTGGAAGCCCGGCGGCAAGTCGGCGATCGGGACGTCGTCCTCGATGCCATCGATCGCGGCCTGGATGTCCTCCCACTTCCAGATGTTCGCTTCCAGATCGTCGAGGAGGTTCCCCATGTCGTCTTCCACTTCCCAGAGCGGGCGGAGGTCGTTGTCCTCGAGCAGGCTCTGCGTATCGGAGCTCAGCTCCAGGAGGTCCTCTGGCTCTTGCTGTGTCATGTTCGTATGTTTGCCGAACGATACCATAAGTGTGTTGGAGGCTCCCGGTCGGCCGTAACTGACGGGAGTCGACGACCGCTCGAACTCGTCGCTGGCCGAACCGAGAGAGGATGATTTATGTGGACGGCTCGCAGTGGGTCTACCATGCGACTCGTCAGATTCAACGACGACCGGCTCGGACTACTCACCGATGACGACGGCATCGTTGATGTCACCGACGAACTCGGTCTCGAGACGAACGATCCGCTCAAGGAGTACGCCCAGAAGGACCTCGACGCCAGCGAGTACGAGGGCGAAGAGGCCGACTACGACCGCAATGAGGTCACCATCGAATCTCCGGTCCGCCGTCCCGGCAAGGTCATTGCCGCGCCGCTGAACTACGAGAACCACGTCGAAGAGGCGCTGGCTGACAAGGACATCGTCACCGAGGAGTGGTTCACCATCGAGGACAAGGGCTACTTCCTCAAGGCCCCTTCGAGCGTCGCCGGCCCCGAGGACGGTATCGAACTGCCCTTCAACGACCGCCGCGTCGACCACGAGATCGAACTGGCGTTCGTCATGGGCGAAGACGTCAAAGACATCGACGCTGAGGACGTCTGGGACGCGGTCCTGGGCTACACAATCCTGCTCGACGTCTCCGTCCGCGGTGACCAGGACCGCTCGAACCGCAAGTCCTACGACACCTTCACGATCATCGGCCCCTGCGTCACGACCGCCGACGAGTTCGACGACCCCCACGACCTCGAGATGGAGCTGCAACTCAACGGCGAGACCAAGCAGCAGCAGAACACCAACGGCATGATCTACAGCTGCGCCGACATCGTCGAGTACGCTTCCATCGGCGCGACGATCGAGGCCGGCGACGTCATCACCACGGGGACGCCGGAGGGCGTCAGCCCGCTCTCGGACGGCGACACCATCGACGCCGAGATCGAGGCCGTCGGCGCGATGACCGTCGACGTCACCGAGCGCGACGTCGCCTTCGAGGACGTCGACGTCCGGAAGAGCCAGAAGGACGAGTAACGACCGACGAATAAATACGGCCACGACCGCGGCTCTCGGTTCGATCATTCTCGAGTAGGCGATCGGTGGTACGTTCTCAGTAGTAGCTGAAGTCACAGCGGGCGCGGGCGGCGCGATAGCGCTCAGGAGACATTATGGAGGAGTCCCGTCTTTGAGACGATCCGGGAAGCGCGACTTTCCGAAGCAAGAGGATCATCGCAGTGGAACCACCGGGCTACGCGTAGAGAACGAGCGGTCGGCCTCGAGTCGGTCGTTACGGACGCTATCGGCCACCGGATATCGTAGAGAAAGGATGCGGGCAGTTATTCGACTCCTCAGGCGATCGAATCGCGATTCTCGCCCGCCCGTGGTGTCTTCGTCCGTGCCCTAGTATAGGAAATAGTGGCTCTGTTGAAATCCCATTCTTCAGACGAATTCTCGTCTGAAACAGCTGGTCGATGAAGAGTGCTTACTGATATATCGTGATTGTGCCGCTATCTACAGCTATATTGTATCTAATATACTCAAGCTGAATTTTACTTGATTCAGCAAGACGGTCAAGTGCATCAGGGTCAACGGTATCATATAGAGGTGGCAAGTCCAATGGATCCTGTTCCTCCATTTCTGCAACTCTATCTACAATTTCAATGGCTATACTGGACTCTCTACTCATCGTTTGATTCTCCATTGGGGCTCAATTTGACGGCCTCGCCTATAAGTGAACCGTGAATTAAAGTAGATGATTATAAATCATTATAATTGGTAGCTCTCGGCAAACGAATCTCTTATACTTATCGCTGGGGGTGCCAAACCTATCACCAGTCGAGGGTTTCAACAGAGCCGAAATAGTATAACTGCCGTAAGACAGCCGAAAAACATATCGCTTGGTTTGGTGTCTCTATTGGTATGGTATCACTAGACGAGGTATTCGTTGCGGACGCCGTCGTCCACTCGTACAACCAGACGGAATCGAATTTCCGCGTTCCGCGGTACGCCGAGCAGGTCGCCGAAATCGGTGTCGCGTTGGAGAACAAGATGCCCGAAGGCTATCAGCGAACCAGGGAGTCGTTCCTCGGCAACTGGCCGATCGAGGACACGGCGAACGCGCTCTTTCGAGAGAGCCAGACCGACTTCGCCGTTATCCATCCGCAGTCGATCACGGTGTTCCACGACGGACTCACCGCCGAGGAGAAGGCGAAGCAATTCGTCGAGAACAATCCGACGCGGACCGCGGCGCTGGCCAGCATCAACGCGGTCGGACTCGACGACCCGCAGGCAGAACTGACTCGGCAGGTCGAGGAATTCGACCCGCACGGCGTGAAGGTCTACCCCTCCTACTGGGAACAGGACGGGACTCACCACGGCTTCAAAATGGACGATCCCGAAGTGGCGTTCCCGCTGTGGGAGCACGTCGCCGACCTGGGGCTCGACGTCGTCGCCGTCCACAAGGCGTTCCCCTTCGGTGCCGTCCCGATGGACTCGTACAAAGTGGGCGACGTGGAGGAGGCGGCCGCGAGCTTCCCGGACCTCACCTTCGAGATCGTTCACGGCGGCCTGACGTTCGCCGAAGAGACCGGCTGGCAAATCGCGCGTCATCCCAACGTCTACGTTAATCTCGAGCTCACGCTCACCGAACTCCTCACCGCTCCCGAATCCTTCGAAAAGACGCTCGAGGAACTCCTCTATGGCGGCGGAAAGCGGGCGCTCGAGAAGATCCTCTGGGGAACTGGTGCACCGCACTTCCACCCGGGACTCCTGCTCGAACGGTTCTGGGAGTACGACTTCCCTGAGATGGACAGCTTCGCCGGCCCCTTCCAGATCACGCAGGAAGACAAGAAAAAGATCCTCGGTGAGAACTGGGCGGCGGCACACGGCTTCGATATCGACGAACTCGAGGCCGCGATGGAGGACGACGAGTACAGCGATGTCGAGATGACAGACGAGTGGCGATCCACGGAGTTCGAGGTGGCCGAGTAATGAGTATCGATGACGCCGATCGCCCCGAGACCGACTGCAGTAGTGACGATAGCGGTGTCGGCGGCGAGTCCAACGTCGACGCGGTCGACAGCCAGAGAGTCCGTGAGCGCCTGCATGACGTCGTCGATCCCTGTAGCGCCGCCACGGGCTCGAATTTAGATATCGTCGAGATGGGGCTCGTGAAGTCGATCGACATCGCGGGAAGCGACGTGCATATCGAGATGCGGCTCACCTCTCCGATGTGCCATATGGTCCCATATTTCTACGAGGAAGTCGAGGACCGCGTCGGAGAGCTTCCGTCGGTCGAATCGGTCGAGTTGGAAACGGATGCTGGCTTCGAGTGGGACGAATCGATGATGTCCGAAGCGGCGAAGCGTCGCCGCCAATCCGTACTCGACGAGCACGCGTCTCGGTATCGATCCGGACGGCGCACGGCAGACCCTCCATCCGACCGCTGAATCGGAATCCTCGGGCGACGCGTTACCCGGCAATCGATTCTTCGGTCGGGCTCTCGATATCTCAGTCCTCGAGCGAGACGAGCGCGTCGAGCGCCACCGCGTCGTCCGACCGGGCCAACAGCGGATTGACTTCGATCTCGCGGATCGCCTCGTGCTCGTCCAGCAGATCGCCGACCGTGACGATTGCCTCGGCGACCGCCTCGCGGTCGACCGCCGGCGACCCGCGGTAGCCGTCGAACAGCGGGGACGCCTCGAGGTCCTCCGTCATCGCCACCGCTTCGGCCGTCGAGATTGGTGCGAGCCGATGGCTCGTGTCCTGCAGTACCTCGACCGTGATCCCGCCGAGGCCGACGAGGACCGTCGGCCCGAACGAGGGGTCCCGCGTTCCGCCGACGATCACTTCCAGTCCCGCCTCGAGGTCGACGGCCTCCTCGACCAGGACCGCGGCGTCGATCCCCTCCCGCTCCGCAGCCTCGAGGATCTCCGCCGCGGCTGATCGGACTGCGTCCGGCCCCTCGAGGTTTACGTTCACGCCGACGCCGTCGCCCCACCCGCTCTTGTGCTGGACCGATGGCGACGCGACCTTCGCGACGACCGGATAGCCGATCTCGTCGGCCGCCTTGACAGCGTCATCGGACGAACGAGCCGTTCGGCCGCGCGGAACGGCCAGTCCAGCCTCGTCGAGCAGATCCTTCGCCTCGGACTCGGTGAGCGTAGTTCGTTGATCCCCGCGGACGGCCTCGAGGACGCCACTCTCGGTTAGTTCAGTCATCGGCGTTCACCTCCTCGGCGGCGACGGCGTCTGGATTCCGATTCCGTTTCGCGTACCGGACGAGAGCGCCGACGGCGTCGGCGGCCCGCTCGGGCGCTCGGTAGGTCGGGATCCGCAACTCTTCGAGTTCGGCCAGTTCCTCGTCCAAGATCGCCTCGGGGCCGCCGCTGGCGAAGACGATCGGTTTGTCGACCTCGTCGACGACTCCCTCGAGGACATCGGTCGGATAGCCGACACTGCCCTCGTACAGTTCGTAGACCAGGACGATGTCGACGTTGTCGTCGCGGGCGACGGCGGCGACGACCTCGCCGAACTCGGGCATCGGTCGTCCGGTGTCGACGGGGTTGGCCGAGAACGTGATTCCTGGGAGGATCTCTTCGACGACGGCCTGGGTCTCCTCGGTCAGCGACGGAAGCGTCGCGCCGGCCGCCTTGAGTCGGTCGGTGATCGCGATCCCGGGGCCGGCCTGCGCGGTGACGATGCCGACGTTCGGCCCGTCCGGTTCTGGGCAGTCGGCCAGCGCCTTACCCGCGTCCAGCAGTTCGGGAGAGGAGCGGACCGTCGGGACGCCGTACTGGGCGAAGCCGGCCTCGTACAGCTCGTGTTCGCCGGTCAGCGCGCCCGTGTGTGACTCTGCGAAGTCGCCGACGTCCTGCTCACCGACATTGTAGGCCACGACCGGTGTCTCCGACTCCCGGCAGGCCTCGAGGAGCTCGCGGCCCCGGTCGGTTCCCTCGACGTGGAGTAGAATCGCGTCGGTCCGCTCGTCGCCGTCGAAGTAATCGATCGCCTCGCGGAAGCCGACGGTGGCCCGGTTTCCGAGGCCGACCATCGCGGAGATCCCGACGCCGGCGTTCTCGGCCTGGAACGCGACCGCGTAGGCGAGGCCGCCGCTCTGAGCGATGATCGCCAGGTTTCCGGCGGGGATGCCCTCGATGTCGCTCGCGAACGTCGCGTATAGGTCCCGCGAGGGCTCGAGGAAGCCGCTGGTGTTCGGCCCGAGGAGGGAGACGCCGCCTTCCTCGGCGGCCGCGACGAGGCGGTCCTGAAGCTCCTGACCTTCGGGTCCCGCTTCGGAGAAGCCACCGGCGAAGATTATCGCGGCACCGATGTCCGCCTCACTGCACTCGGCGACGACGTCCGGCACGACCTGTGCCGGAACGCAGATCAGCGCCAGATCGACGTCGCCGTCAATCTCGGTGACCGAGGGGACGAACTCCCGACCGAAGACGGTTCCCGAGGCCGATGGGTTGACCGGGTACACTGGCCCGTCGAATTCGATCGCGTTTCGCATCGCTTCGTATCCGATTTTCCCCGGCGTATCGGAGGCCCCGACGACCGCGATTCCGCTGGGGTCGAACAAGTTCGTGACCGACATACCGATGGTATTGTTCGAGGGGGATGAAAGCGTTTTCCATGGCGGGAGAAAACGAGCGACACGCGATGCGAGTCCGGTCCGCTACGGCTCGATACGGACCCGCCACGGTTTGCCGGCGAACTCGACGAACGCCTCGAGTTTCTCTCGCGTCCGAGAGCACCGACGAACCGTGGAAGACGAGTTCAGCGTCGAACTCGTACTCGAGGAACTGCTCGAGGTTCTTGTCGGCCGCAGCGAGGTCTCCGGAGAAGCAGGTGGTCGGGAGGATAAGGTAGCCCCGTGGCAGGCCCCGAGAGTCCGAGCCGACGACCACGTCCGACAGCACAGCGAAGTCGTCGCCCTCGGCGATCAGCCCGTGGAGTCCGGGCGTGTGGCCCGAGACGTGGACGGCTTCGAACGACCCGATCTCATCGCCGTCACCGTACCGCTGGTCGACAAGTGCGCGTCGACGTCGGTCTCCTCAGGGACGTACGCCATGACGTCATACCGCTCGGTCATGGCCTCGAGTCCGCCGACGTGGTCGACGTCACCGTAGGTGATGACCGCCCCGCTCGGGTTCGATCTCGATCACCTCGAGACCCTCGAACAGCGCGCTCATCGTGTCCGGCAGTCCCGTATCGATGAGCATCGGCACGCCGGTGTCGACGAGGAACGCCCGATACCTGGCGTCCCCGTCGTCCGGTCCGCGATATCGTACACTCCCGGCAGCAGTACGGTGTACATCGATAGCGCGATATTCGGCGGAATACGACACAAATACCGTCCGAGATCCACCCGCTCGGAGGGGGTCTACTCGGCCTCGGCGAAGAACTCGGTCTGGATCGTCTCTCGCTGGACGGTTCCCGTGTCGGTCCGTGGAAACTTCTCCTCCGTCAGCACGTACTCGCGGGGGCGCTTGAAGTTCGGCAGTTGGTCGTGGGCCTTGCAGAACTCGTCCAGTTCGTCCTCCGTGAGGTCGTCCGCGTCGGGACAGACGACGCAGGCCACTCGGTGACCCCACTGCTCGTCCTCGACGCCGACGACGACGACCTCGTCGACGGCCTCGTGAGTCTCGACGACTTCCTCGACCTCCTCGGGGTAGATGTTCTCGCCACCGCAGACGAACATGTTGTCGACGCGGCCTGTAATGTACAGGTAGCCGTCCTCGTCGACTTCGGCGACGTCGCCCGTGCGGATCCACTCGTCGTCGACGATTAGCCACTCGGTCTCCTCGGGACGCCCCATGTAGCCGTCACAGGTACCGGGCCCGCGGACGATCACCTCTCCCGTCTCCCCGGGTTCGACCGTCGCTTCCGGATTCGGATCCTCGTCTGGGTCGGCCGCTTCCACCACTCGAACTTCTGACACGAACGATTCCTTACCGATCGTCCCCGTGTGTTCGTCCTGGACGGAGGGGTGTGCGAACGTCAGGTTCGGTCCGCCCTCGGTCAGCCCGTACGTGTTGTAGACGCCCTCGGTCAGGTGCTCGGACGCCTTCTCGACGAGTCCCTCCGTGACGATCGAGCCACCGGTCCGAATGTACGAGAGGTCATCGATGTCGTACTCGGCCTCCGCCTGACGGTTGGCCAGCGCATGCAGCTGCGTCGGCACGGCCAGCAGCCCCGTGACGTCGTGGTCCGCCGCGAGACGGAGCGTCTCGTCGGGGTCGAAGTCCGATTGCACGACCAGCGTCGCGCCGGCCTGAATGTGGGGCAGCATCCAGGCGTCGCAGGTCACCATGTGATACCACGGCGTCGTCACTAGCGCCGTGTCGGTCTCCTCGATGCCCATCTCCATGATCACCTGCGTGCTGCCGTGCCAGAGCTTCTCCTGATCGAACAGTACCGCCTTCGGCGTGCTCGTCGTTCCGCTGGTGTAGAAGACGCCGTGTTCGTAGTCCGGATGCGGCTCGATTTCGTCGGTCGATGCGTCCGAGAGGATGACATCGTACGACTCGACGTCCTCACGCTCGATCGACGCCTCGCCGGCATGGATACCGTGCTCGATGTCGGTGCGGTCAAGGACCTCGAGGGCCTTCTTGGCGTTCGCGTCGTCGAAGACGAGGATCCCCGCGTCGGTGGGTTCGAGCATCGCGGCGAGTCCGCCGGGGCTATCGCGGAACGGCAACTGGACGTTCCCGATCCCGCGCTTCTGACTCGCGATCATCATCTCGATGGCCGTCGGGCCGTTGACCGCCAACGTTGCCGCTCGACGGTCGCCCACTCGTTCGTTCAGCGCATTCGCGAGACGAGCGGTGCGGTCGTCGAGTTCTCGATAGGTCAGTGACCGTCCGTCGTCGGTGATGATCGCCGTCTCCGACGAGTGTCGTCGAACGGTGCGGTGGAAGGTCTCGATGAAATTCATACGGACTATGTGTGATGACCACTACCGAGGGTATTAATAATTATGGAATCTCCCGTCAAACGACGGGCGTATAACGAGCGCATTCGCGTCCGGGTCTTCGTCGTTGTTTCCGTTCGCTCCGTCGAGTTGCAGTCGCCGGTATCAGTTGTCGTCCTCTCGATTCGGCTTCGCTCGGTGGACGCGAACCGATCGGTCACATTGATGTAGCGGTACGTCATACGGTCGTCCGTGCACGATCGGTCGAAACCGGCTCGGACGCGAATCGGACGCAGGGCTCGCGGACTGTGGCTCCACGTCCAGCCGATCTTCCTGTTTCCGGGCGCGGCGATGTCTGGATTTGGAGCGCTGCTCGCGACGGACTTCGCGACCTTGAGTGCGACCCTCCACGCGGCTGCGGTCTGTCTCGCCGTCTACGTCGCGCATTTGAAAGACGGCTACGTGGACCATTACGTCCGCGGTGAGGACGAGACGAATCCCCTCGAGCCGAACGAGATCCGCATCGCGATCGGCGCCACGGCGGGTCTGTTCGCGGGCTGTCTCGTTGCACTCTGGTTCGCTGCGGGGCCGATCGGTACCCTGCTGACCGCACCGCTGCTCGCGCTGGGATACCTCCACGCGCCCCACCTCGATACGAACCCCCTCACCGAGAGCGTCGACTATCCACTCGGGATCGTCCTCGCGACCGCAGGCGGCTACGCGACGCAGACGGGGACGGTCACGGCCCTGGCACTGGCCGTCTGTCTCGTCCTTTTCCTCCTGCTCGTCGCGATCAACGTCATGCTCGACCGACTCGACTATCGCCACGATCGCCGGGTCGGGAAGCGAACGCTGCCGGTCGTCCTCGGTCCCGACCGCGCCCTGCAGGTGGCGTGGGCGCTGGTCCTCGTCAGCGTCGTCACACTGGCGGTCTCGAGTCGCTTCGGTCCGCTTCCGCGGAGCGCGCTGTTTGCGTGCGCCGTCCCCGTCAGCGCCATACTGGGCTGTCAGCTGCGCGAACCCAATCCAGAACGGCTCGTCGCCCTATTCATCGGCACGACGTACGCGTTCGGTCTGGCATTGTTCCTCGCGATCCGCTTCTCGTGACTACTGTTCGCTAGTAGCGAACGACGATCGATTTCAGTCGGCGGTATCCTCGATTAATGGTATTATGAACGGAAATCTCGCCAGGAGACCGCGATCAGAGCGGGTGTTCACAGCGACAAGCAATCGGCTAAACAGACGAACGGAAACCGTTCGTTCTCAGGAAACCGAATTAGAACGGTTCGAACCGCGTTTTCTGACGGGTGATTGATGTTATTATGAGGGATAGCGGTTGTATTCGCTATTAAGAGCGGAAGCCCGATTTACCAGATCGTTTCTCGAGAGCGAACGTTCAGCCGTAGTCGACGCTGTCGCGTTAGGCGGCCGTTCGAGCGTCACGTCCCGTATCGGTACTTTATCGTGATCGAGTCGATCATCCCCTCTAGCTTCTGCAGGAGTTCGCGCTGGTACGTCTCGTCCTTTATGCGACCAGTCGGACAGACCACGCCGGCCGCCCCCTTTAGCTGTTCGTCGACGATGATCGGTGCGCCAATCAGTCCCATCCCCTTGACCTGTTGATTCCAGTCGACCGCGTAACCGCACTCACAAACGGTCTCCAGTTCGGCGTGCAGCGTCTCTTTGTCCGTGATCGTCTCGTCGGTCAGGCGCTCGAGCCCGTGGGTGTCGATGATTTCGTCGGTTCGGTCGGCGGGGAGATGCGCGAGGATCGCCTTTCCGGTGGCGTTGGTGTGGAGGGGCGTGACCATTCCCGAGTAGATGCCGAGCTCGAGCGAGCGATTCCCCGACTCCACGTGGAGGATCACCGACCGGCCGGCCTCCTCGACAACGAGCGACACGAGTTCGCCCGTTTCTCGCGCTAGTTCGCGGAGGTTCGCCTCCGACGCTCGGAAGAGACTGCTCCGGTGTTTGAGCCGCGATCCGGTAGTAAGAAACCGGTGACTGAGCCGGTACTCGCCGCCTTCGTTGATGACGTAGCCCGTCTCCTCGAGCGTCCGCAGGTAGACGTGCGCCGTGCTCTTCGGAACGTCCATCCGCGTCGCGACCTCCGAGGGGCCGGCCCCGTTGACCTCCCAGAGGACGTCCAGCACCTCGAAGGCGCGAATCACCGATTTCATCGGCGGTGTGCCGTCGGTCATGATTGAACCATTACGGACGATGTATATAAATCGTCCGATGATATCAGACGGCACGCTCCGACGCGGGAATCCGACTCGTCGACGCAGGGAACGTCTACGCATCGTGGACGCTCGCCGCCGAATTTTTCGACTCGCGCGTCCACCGGCAAGCCGTTACAACCATACGTATGTAATTAGCGGGCGTCGCCCGGTGACCGATCGAGCGGCCGGATCGGCGGACGAGTCGCGTCCGATACTAGTAGACGGATCGACGAGTCGCGTTCGCGACTTCCGAACGGGGCCCGACTCGACACCGCTTGAGCACCGTTCGACCGGATACGGGTCAGTTCGGGTCGTACGAGGACGATGTCGGCCGCTGTCGACGAGCGATCGCACCGAGTGTGTCGTCGGACGGACCGCCCGCGAACGCGCTGTCTACTACCGATGGGCGAGTCCTGAGTGCCAGTACTCCCGCGGCGTCCGCTCTCGTCCGCGAAATCCGAGTCGGTGGCTGCACTAGTCTGGGACGGTCAGTTTCGGACGCGTTCACTGTGAGCTAACACCGTCACTCCTTCACACCCGGACTAAACACTCCCGAGGGATCATCGAAACGGCTCGCGCTCTCGACGGAAATCCGTCGACCGCGGCCCTCAAGGTCGTTACGGCCGGGTCGGATACTTGTCCATCCACGGCTGCCGCCGCTCGATCGCCGCGCTGGCGGCCAATATCGTCCCTTCAGCGAACCGTGAACCGATGAGCTGTGCGCCGATGGGGAGCCCCTCCGCCGAGCGCCCGGCGGGAATCGATGCCGCCGGATGGCCAGTCAGGTTCAGCGGCCACGTGAGGAACGTCTCCTTGTCGGTCTCGGGAGCCTCGCCGGCGATCTCGTCCGGCGCGAGCGCGCCCTTCTCCCACGGTGGCGTCGCGAGCGTCGGGGTCACTAACAGGTCGTGTCCGTTCAGGACGCGCTGGATCGCCTCGTACGCACGCGACCGAACGACGCTCGCCTGCTCGTACTCGACGGCGCTGTACTCGTACCCGTCCTCGATGAAGTCGACGACGTGCGGTGAAAGCTCGTCGCGGTGCTCTCCCAGCAGGTCGATCCCCGTTTCGCGCGCGATGCCCTCGACCGCCGCGGACAGGCTCGAATTGAGGAGCGTGTTGTAACACTCCAACAGTGCATCGAACGGGACACTGAAGTCGACGTCGACCCGCTCGACCGTAGCGCCTGCTTCCCGAAGCGTATCGAGGACGTCCTCGACGGCGTCGAGAACGGGCTCCTCGACGTCGTAGACACCGAGGTCGGGGCTAAACGCGACCGAGAGGCCCGCTATCGAGCGATCGACGGCGTCCCGGTACTCCGCGTCGGTCCCTGGAACGCTGAGCGGGTCTCGGGGATGCTCGCCGGCGATAACGTCGAGGAGGAGTGCCGTATCCCCGACCGTCCGCGTCAGTCCGCTGTAGGAGGCGAACGGGGCCGCATCACGGAACAGGTCCGGCTGTGACTCGTTCGGGACGAGACCCGGTGTCGGTTTCAGCCCGTAGGTCCCGCAGACGCTCGCCGGGATTCGGAGGGAGCCGGCCACGTCAGAGCCGAGCGCGAGCGGGACCATTCCCGCCCCGACGGCTGACGCGCTCCCGCCGGACGAACCGCCGGCCGTTTTCGCGGCGTCGAACGGGTTCCCCGTTGACCCGAACATCGGATTCGTCGTGTCCCCGGCCGCGCCGAATTCGGGGCTGTTCGTCGATCCGACGACGATGGCCCCCGCGTCCTGGAGCCGCTGTACGGTGACCGACGTCCGCTCCGGCAGTTGCTCGCCGAGCGGCTTCACCCCACCGAACGTGTACGGCATCCCTTCGACGTGCGAGTCGAGGTCCTTCAGTGCGACCGGTACGCCGTGGAGGGGGCCGACGGGTTCGCCGTTCTCGAGCGCCCGCTCGGCCGCCGCCGCTTCCTCTCTCGCGTCCTCCTCTCGGAGATAGACGAAGGCGTTGAGTTCGTCGTCGAACCGATCGATTCGTTCGAACGTCTCGTCGATTACGTCTACCGGTGAGACGCGTCCGCGCCGGATGTCGAACGCGAGTTCGATCGCATGCTGCCCTATGCCATTCTCCATGGTTGATGTACACGTAGCAACACATATTAGATTTTCGATCATCCGGTTCTCGTGAGACGAGCAGTCGGTTCGGATAGCCCTCGAGTCTGTCCGGCGGTCATCCGCAGGACCGGCGACTCGGAAGGAGTTCGACCACGCCGCACGTGCACGGGCGATCACGCGCCTCTACGACAGGCCGGGGGCACCTCGCAACAGTGCCGGACCTCGTGACGAGGGTTCCCGCGTTCGATTCGGAGGGGCGCCTCCGAGGCTCCGTGGGGGCTGCTCCGGTGTTCGATCCGCGATCCCGTGATGAGAAGCCGGTAACTGAGCCGGTAACGACGTGTGCGGATCGTCCAATGATGTCAGACAGTACGCTCCGGCGAGAGAATCCGACTCGTCGACGCCCGAAACGTCTGCGTATCGTGGGCGCTCGACGCCGAATCTCCGCTCGAACGTCCCGGCCGACAACTATTACAACCATACTACTGTAATTACCGAGGGCCACGCGGTCGGTCGATCGAATGACCGAACCGATGAACGAACTACGTCCAACAGTAGTAGACGTACCGGCGGGCCGCGTCCGCAACTGCCGAACGATGGGTCCCGATTCCACGGGACTCGAGCCCCGTTCGGCTACCCGCGGGTCGATTCGGGCCGTACGGGAACGATTCGGTTCGGTATGGACGAGCGGTCGCACCGAACGCACCGCCGAACGAGCCGCTCGAGGCCAGTTCGTCTAATAACATTGTACCAGGGTGTCCCGTTCGAGCGCAGCGGGCGAAAACGGTGGTTCCGTTCGGCCGAGACCGGTCGCGACCGAGTCAGCCGCCAATATAGGACTCGACGAACTCGTCGGACTGGAGTGACTCCGTCGGTCCCGAACGGCGGACCGCGCCGTTCTCGAGCAGGTAAAGTCGATCGGCGTGCTCGAGCGCGAACGTGATGTCCTGCTCGCAGAGCAGAACCGTGACATCCAGGTCAGTGATCGCCGCCAGCGCGTCGCTGATGTCCTCGAGGACGACCGGCGCGAGTCCGATCGACGGCTCGTCCAAGATCAGGAAGTCGGGATCACTCATCAGTCCGCGGCCAAGCGAGAGCATCTGCTGTTCGCCGCCACTGAGGCTTTCGGCCTCCTGTGAGCGCCGTTCCTCGAGACGTGGGAACAGCTCGAAGACCTTCTCGAGGCGCTCGTTCTCGCCGTCCCTGTTCAGGTACGAGCCGAGCCGGAGGTTCTGCTCGACGCTCATCTGGCCGAACAGATCCCGGCGCTCGGTACAGTAGAACAGGCCGTTTTCGACGAGCGTCTGCGTCGACGCCTCCGAGACCTCCATCCCGCGGTACGTAATGGAGCCCTCGTAGTCGAGGAAGCCGCTGATCGCGTCGACGAGCGTCGACTTCCCCACACCGTTTGGACCCATCACGCCGATAGTCTCGCCCGTCCGGACGTCGATGTCGACGCCGTCAAGTGCTGTCACCTTCCCGTACGAGACCGTCAGGTCCGACACCGAGAGCAGCGGCTCACTCTCGTCGGCGCTCATTAGAGTTCACCTCCGAGGTACGCTTCCTGGACGGTGGGGTCGTTGTGGATCTCCTCGGGTGTGCCCTGGGCAATCTTCTCGCCGAAGGAAATGACGACGACGCGGTCGACGAGATCCAACAGCCCATGCATGTTGTGGTCGATCACGACCAGCGTCATCCCGTCCTCCCGGAGCGAGCAGAACAGTTTCACGGTTTGGTCGATCTCGTCGGAAGTGAGCCCGGCGAACGGTTCGTCGATCAGCAGGAGGTCCGGGTCGGTCCCGAGCGCGCGCCCGACCTCGAGACGGAGCAGCCCTGCGTGGGGGAGTTCGTCCGGCGTCTGGGAGAGATATTCCTCCAGCCCGACGCGCTCGCAGATTTCCCTGGCTCGCTCCTCGGTGTCGGCGCGGAAGTCCGTGAGGGAGAACAGCGAGTTCGGGACCTGCGAGAGGGCAACGTTCTCGAGGATGGTCCGGTCGTTCAGCGGACGGAACGTCTGGTAGGTCCGAGCGATTCCCCTCCGGACAAGCGCGTGTTGCGGGCGGCCGGTGACGTCCTCGCCGCGGTAGTAGACTGAACCGCTGGTCGGGGCGAGCGCGCCGGACACGCAGTCGAACGTGGTCGACTTGCCGGCCCCGTTCGGGCCGATGAAGCCCACGATATCGCCGTCCCGGATGGTAAACGAGAGATCGTCGATCGCTGTGACGCTCCCGAATCGCTTCGTGACGTTCTCGAGGCGGAGGATATCCGCCGACTGTGCCGTGTCGCGTGCCGATCGGGTCGAATGCGTACTCATTGTCGTTGTCAGTGTGTCTCGGAAATCGGTTCCGCGGACGGATCGTTGCGATCGCGGACGGTGCGACTCAGGTCGGAGAGCCACGGGAGTACACCTCGGGGCAGCGCGAACAGGACCAGAAGTGCGATAGAGTAGAACAGGACCTCCCAGACCTCACCAACCGGGAGGCCGACGAGTGGAATGACGGCGTCGCTCGCCTGAAGCGTGTCGCGAACGAAGTAGAAGACGATCCCTGTAGCGGCGGGACCGGTGATCGTCCCCATACCACCGAGGAATCCGATCAAGACGACTTCGATGCTAACGGGGAGGACCAGGAGTCGCTCCGGTGCCGCTCCGGCGAGGGGCGTGTGGACGAGCGTCGCCGCCGCCAGTCCGCCAACGACGCCGCTCATCGTGAACGCGAACAGCTTGAACTTCGCGGCGTCGACACCGACGGCCGCCACCGCGTCCTCGTCCTCGCGGATCGCCGTAAAGACCGAGCCGACGTACGACCGCGTGAAGACGTAGAACAGGGCGTAGATAGCCAGGAACAGGAGGAGCGCTACGTAGTAGTAGACGACCACTCGGTGTTCGAACGCCGATTCGAAGCCGACCGCCGAGAGGACACCGATGGGCTCGTCGACCGCGACCAGCAGGTCCATCCCCTGCAGTCCCCCCTCGCCGCCGAGCATGTCGGGGTAGATATTGACGATCTGGACGAGTACGAGCGGAGCAATCAGCGTGATGAGCGCGAGATACGGTCCCCGCAGGCGAAGCGCCGGAACGCCGACGAGGAGTCCAGCGATCCCGGCGGCGACCGTTCCGGCGAGTATCGTCACCACCGGACTGAGACCGACGTTGAGGTTGAGAACGGCTGCGGTGTAACCGCCGATCCCGAAGAACATGCTGTGTCCGAAGCTCAGTTGCCCGGTGTAGCCGGAGACGTAGTCCCAACTCATCGCGAACATCCCCAGGAACAGCGCGGCAGTGAGCTGTCTAAGGGTGAGAATCCCCAGCAGGAACGGGGCGGACGCTAATCCAATCAGACAGACGATACCAACGATTCGATGTGATTCGATATTCCGGCGTGTCATTCCATCACTTGACATGGTATGGTATACGATCCTGCATATATCTTTCTACTGAGCGTCCGGGACTCGAGACGACCCGTCCGTCGAATACTCGCACGCGTGGCTCGACCTGAACTATTCGATAATCAATAATTTTATTTACTACCATGTTCATCACCACCATATGCGTGGGAATAAAACGCACGGAGAGCGGACAGCGCTCGGACTAACCAGACGGCAGTTCGTGGGAGTCGCCGGTCTCGGTGCGACGACGTCGCTCGCAGGTTGTCTCAGCCTCGGCGGCGGTAATTCGAACGACGACACGATCACGGTCGGACTCCTAGCGTACAAACCGGGGAGCGCACCGCAGGGGACGGCACAGGAACAGGCCGCCGAATTGGCCGTCGAGGAACTCAATGAGGACGGCGGCCTCTTAGACGAGGACGTCGAACTGCTCACCGCGGACACGCAGGGATCGGGGTCGACGGCTGGCGATCGATACCTCGAGTTCGTGGTCGAGGAGGAGGTTGACGTCACGGCCGGTGTCTTCAGAACGGAGGTAATGTCCGAGCTCATGTCAGATATCGCCGAGCACCAGACGATCCACCTCAGCGGCGGTCACACGTCGCCGGCGATCGCCGAGATGCTCGCCGACGACTACGAGAAGTACAAGTACCAGTTTCGGCCATACGGGAACGCGACCCGCTGGGTGGCGTCGATCGCGGATCTCTGCGAGTACATGAACGAGCAGGGCGAGTGGGAGCGAGCCGCGCTCCTCAATGAGGAATTCGAGTGGACCAAGTCGTTCACGAATGACCTCCCGCCGCTGCTCGAGGAGCGGGGCCTCGAGGTCGTCTACAACGAGCGGTATCCCGCCGACACCGAGAACTTCTCGCAGATGTTCGATACCATCGAAGGCGAAAACGCCGACACCGTCATCATGGGACAGGCCCACACCGCCGCACCGGCGCTGGTCCAGTGGCGCAGCGAGGAGCGTGAGTTCGCGCTCTGCGGACAGATCTCCCAAATCGTCGATCCGGCCGCTTACGAGGACTTCGGTGGGAATCCCGAGTACGCAATCAGTAACGCGCCCGCGGTCCACACCTGTCTCTTATACACATCTCTGANTCCCTCGCGCCATCAGAGATGTGTATAAGAGACAGAGCAAGATGTGGGCAGACGTCGTCACGTCGGCGGGAACGACCGACGCCGAGGAGATCGTGCCGGCGTTGGCCGATGCCTCCTTCGAGGGAACGCGCGGAACGATCGAGTTCAACGGGATGGACCACAAATACCCCCACGACGCGAAGTTCGGCGAGGAGTACCTCCGTCGAGTTAACTTCCAGTGGCAGGCCACCGACGACGGTGGCGTTCAGGAAGTCATCCACCCCGAGGACCTGTCGACCTCGGACTACCAGCGGCCCTCTTGGTTCTGAACCATGGTCGACATCGTTACCATCGCAGCGAACACGGTCATCGTCGGATCGCTGTACGCCCTCATCGCGGTGGGGTTCACCCTCGTCTTCGGCGTCGCGGGACAGGCAAACCTCGCCCACGGCGGAACGATCACCATCGGTGCGTTCACCGCCTGGTACGTTGCTGGCCTGGGACACAGCGTCTGGATCGGTCTCGTCGCCGCTATCGTGACCGGTGCGCTGTTCCACGCCCTGCTGTACCGAGTCTTCGTGAGTCACATCGACGACGGCGTCAACGTCCTCATCCTCACGCTACTGGCTGGCCTCGTCGTCGAGTACCTCCTCGAGGCGGTGGTTGGCACCCAGTCGCGCGCGGTGCCACAGTTGCTCGAGGGCGAGACGACAGTCGCTGGCGTCTCATTTCTCTACAACAATCTCCTGATCTTCGCGCTCTCGTGGGTGTTCATCATTGCCCTCTTCGCCTTCGTCAACTACACGAAGGTCGGACAAGCGATCATCGCCACGAGCATGAACGAGAAGGGCGCCGCACTGCTTGGCATCAGGACCGATCGTGTCACGCTGCTCACCTGGACGGTGGCCGGGGTCTTGGCTGGCTCCGCCGGCGTGCTCTACGGGTCGTTTCGAGCGGCGTCGTACGATATGGGCCTGACACCGCTCGTCTTAGCGTTCGCCATCGTTATCCTCGGCGGCATCGGCTCGATCCGGGGCAGCGTCGTCGCTGCCTACATTATCGGTTTCCTCGAGGTGGCCACCACGTCTGTCGAGCCGCGTCTCGGCGGGATGTCGGCGCTGATCGTCATCGCCCTCGTGTTGCTGGCGAAACCGACCGGGCTCTACGGCCGGGAGCTACCGGCCTGAACTCATTCGGTTCTTTTCGCCGTCGATTCCGAATGACGTTCTCAGTCAGAGCCTACTGAGGGGTTCAAACCACAGACGGAACGCCGGCCGTGATCTATAGCCGGTCTGTTCAGCAGCAACATCTGACTCTCAGCCCAAGACGTATGTAGTGTGCCATTGTCACACATTTACGTCGGCATGACTGATCACGATAAGAGAAACGGAACGACGCGGAGATCGATTCTTCGAGGGCTCGGTATCGCTGGGTCGGCGATCGCACTGTCGACTGGCAGTGCAGCAGGCACACCGGCCACTCCTTCGAGGGAGATCGAACGTCGCGAGAACCTCACGTACGCCGAACGGCCGGACGTCGATCACGAGGACCACGGCGACGGCGAACTTCAACTCGACCTGTATCTCCCCGATCGACGGAAGCCGCACCCGGCCCCGGTAGTGGTCTACATTCACGGTGGGCAGTGGCTCTACGGGGACAAGGCCGACCCCAGTGAGGTTCCGATGTTCGAACACTTCGCACGGCGAGGGTTCGCCGTCGCGAGCATCGAGTACCGGTTCGCGACGGAAGCGACGTTCCCCGCACAAATTCGCGACGTCAACACCGCTATCCAGTGGCTCCGTGCCCGCGCTGACGACTACGACCTCGACGCGGAGAACGTCGCTACGTGGGGGACGTCCGCGGGCGCCCATCTCGCCGCCCTCGCCGGAGTGACGAACGAGGTCGACGAGTTCGAAGGTGATGGCCCCTCTACGTACTCGAGCGATGTCCAGGCTGCCGTCTCTTGGTACGGGATCATGGCCCTCGATCGGCTGCGGGAAACGGCCCACCCGGACAGCCCGTACGAGTACGAACACGCCACAGCTCCGGAATCGCTTCTCGTGGGGGAGAACGTCGGAGAGAACCCCGAAGCCGGCCAGTACGCCAGTCCGATCGAGTACGTGGACCCCGACGACCCGCCGCTCCTCCTCTATCACGGGAACGACGATCACATCGTCGGCTATGGACAGAGCGAGTTGCTGTTCGAGCGGGCTCGTGAGCGCTGTCACGACACAACGTTCTACGAACTCCACGGCCTCGGGCATAGTTCCGAAGACGTCTATTCGGCGTTGAGCGATACCCCGCCGGCCGAAGCAACCGCGAGAACGGCGCACTGCAAACCCACCGATGACGCCCTGCGAGAACGGGTGAGAGATGGCCCGATCGCTTCCCTTACAGACATGGAACGGTTCCTCCGTCGCAACCTGCGGCACCGATATCCGGTCCGGCGGTCGAACCGCTCGAGGGGCGTCATCAGCGACAAGATCGGTCGGAAACGACCGAAAGGGGCGACGCGCTCGACGGTCGCGTTACTCGTCGACCGGCAGCGTCCCGTACTTCGACTCGAACTCGTCGCGGAGCACCTTCTTATCGAACTTCCCGGTCGTCGTCTTCGGGATCGACTCGATGAAGATGATCCGGTCTGGCAGCCACCACTTCGGGAACCGCTCTAACAGGTGTCCCTTCAGTTCGTCCTCGGTGATCTCGTTTCGCTGGACGACGTAGGCGATTGGGCGCTCGTCCCACTTCTCGTGTTCCATGTTGATCACCGTCGCCTCCTCGACATCGTCGTGGGCCATCAGCTCGTTCTCGAGCTCCAGCGAGGAGATCCACTCGCCGCCACTCTTGATGACGTCGTCGAGGCGGTCGACGACCTCGAGATAGCCGTACTCGTCGATCACACCGACGTCGCCGGTCTTGAACCAGCCGTCGTCGGTGAACGACGCCTCGGTTTCCTCGGGTCGGTCAAAGTACTCGTCGATGAGCCACGGCGAGCGCGCCTGAATCTCGCCGGTCGATTCCCCTTCGTGAGGGACCGGCTCGCCGCTCATGTCCCGCAGCCGGATCCGGACGCCGGGCGCAGGGAGACCCGGTTTCATTTGCTGTTGGTAGCGCTCGCTCTCGGGGAGATCGGCCACCTCGGTCGTCGTCATCGTGTTGACGAGGTGAGGCGCGGCCTCGGTCATGCCGTACCCCTGGTGGATCGGCGCGTCGATCTCCTTGTCGAACTTTTCCATGAGCCACTCCGGCGGCGACGTGCCGCCGATGAGGACCCGATCAAGGCTCTCGAGTTCGACGTCATCATGCTCGTCGTAGAACTCGGCCATCTCGAGCCAGACCGTCGTTACCGCTGCAGTGATGGTCACGGCCTCCCGCTCGATGAGCTCTGCGATCTCCTCGGCGCCGGTCTTGGGGCCTGGCAGGATCAGCTTCGAGCCGGACAGCGTCGCGCTGTAGGGCAGCCCCCAGCCGTTGACGTGGTACATCGGAACGACGGGCATCACGGCGTCGTTCTCTCCGATCTCGAAGACGTCGACGTGGCCGTGTGTGAGCGTGTGGAGGTAGAGATCCCGGTGGGAGTAGGCGGCCCCCTTCGGGAGCCCGGTCGTTCCGGAGGTGTAACAGATCCCCGCCTCCTGTTCTTCGTCGAGGTCCGGCCAGTCGTAGTCGGTGTCCTGCCCCTCGAGGAGGTCCTCGTAGGCGACGACGGGCTCGAGGTCCGTCTCAGGTACCTCGTCGTCGAGGACAACGTAGTGCTCTACCGTCTCGAGTTCGTCGGCGACGTTCTCGACGGTCTCGACAAATTGGGGGTCGACGAAGACGAGCTCGTCCTCGGCCTCGTTGACGATCTCGACGAGGTGTTCGTCCGGGAGCATGTGGTTGGTCATGTGGATGCTCCGGCCGCTGCAGGAGGGCCCGAAGTACAGTTCGTAGTGGCGGTAGTGGTTGATCGCCATCACTGACACGCGCGAGCCGGCGTCGACGCCGAGCTCGTCTAAGGCGTTGGTCAGCTGGGCGATTCGGTCGTACGCCTCGTCGTACGTGTATCGGTGAGTCGTTCCGTCGGGCAGTTCCGAGACGATCTCCTTGTGGCCGAACAGGTCAGTGGCCCGTTCGAGCATGACCCGTAGCGTGAGTTCGTAGTCTTTCATTTCGCATCACCGTCCGCGGGTTCGAAGCGGTAGAAGACGCGTTCCTCGTCGGTCGGGCCGTCTATCTCGACGATCTTCAGCGAGACCGCGTCTCCGATCTCGAGGTCGCTGTAAGCGGCGTTGTCGATCCATCCCGAGAGCCTGACGGGACCGAGGTCGACGACGGCCACCACGTAGGGGACGTCGTGCTCGCTCAGTCCTAGCGGGAGGCCGTCTCGGACCTCCGAGAAGGCGAACAGCTCGCCCTCGTCGGGGAGATCGACGTACTCGAGATCGTCGCCCGTGCACTCGGGGCAGACGATCCGCGGCGGGAAGTGAATCTCGTCGCAGTCGCAACACTGGGTCGTCGTCAGCCGCCCGTCCCGCAGGTTGTCGTAGAACTCGTGGATCTGCGTCTGGTCCTCGGTCTGGAGCTCGTAGAAGTCGAGCAGTCGTGGCAGCTCGACCTTCGAGGGGACCGAGACGCGCTCTCGTTCGGCGTCGCCGTCCGTGGGGTCTGTGGTGTCAGTCATTGGGGATCCCTCGCGAGCGTCATCACGCTGTGGACCGATCCGCTTCCGCTGAGGTTGTGGATCAGCCCGGTCGTCGGATCGTCCACTTGTCTGTTTCTCGATACCTCACCTTTGAACTGCTGGGTCACCTCCAGCGCCTGCGAGACGCCGGTTGCGCCTAGCGGGTGGCCACAACCCAGCAGGCCGCCCCGCGGGTTGACCGCGATGTCGCCGTCGAGGCGACTGCGGCCGTCCTCGATGAACTGGCCGCCCTCGCCGCGCTCACAGAAGCCGAGTTCCTCGTACTCGATGACCTCGCTGATTGAGAAGCAGTCGTGGATCTCGGCGATGTCGATCTCCCCGAGAGGATCCTCGATACCGGCCTGCTCGTAGGCGTTTTGCGATGCCTTTCGGGCCTGCGGCCAGCCAGAAAAGGACGGGAGATTATTGATCGAGTTGCCCGCCATCGACGACTGCCCGCTACCGGTGATCCAGGCCGCGGTGTCGGTCACCTCACGGGCCTTCTCCTCGCTCATGAGGATCACACCCGAAGCGCCGTCCGTGATGCCGCTGCAGTCGTAGAGGTGCAGCGGCGGCGCGATCTCGGGCGACTCGGTGACCTCGTCGGGCTCGATCGCCGACCGAAACTGGGCGAAGTCGGTCTTCGCGGCGTTGCTCTTGTTCTTCGCGGCGACCAGCGAGAGCTGTTCGCGGGTCGTCCCGTGCTCGTGCATGTGTCGCTGGGCGTACCACGCGAAAAACGGCGGCGCGGCGAGTCCGTTAACGCCGTCGAACTCACGGTCGAGCACGTTCGACATCGACGACTGCATCTCGGGCATATACTCGCGGCCGAGGTTCATCTTCTCGACGCCGAGCACGAGCGCGGTGTCGAGCTGACCGGCCGCGATCGCGAGCCAGGCGTAGCGCAGCGCCGCCTGCCCGCTGGCACAGGCCAGTTCGGTCCGCGCAGTCATCTCGGTGACCTCGATGCCGAGCAGTTCCGCGACCAGCGGCGCGACGTGAGTCTGGTTCGCGAACCGCTCCGGTTGGACCGCGCCGACGAACAGCCCCTCGACGTTCTCGGGGCCGATGGCGGGGACAGCGTCGAACGTCGCCTTTCCGCCCTCTTGGGCGAGGTCCTTCCAAGTCGCGTCGCGTTCGCCCCAGTTCGTTTGTCCGCCACCGACGATCGCGACGTTGCGAGTCGCGGTCACGGTTACTCACCCTCGAACTGCGGTTCGCGGTCCTGTCTGAACGCTGCCACGCCCTCGTACATATCGTCGGTCGTCGACAGCACCGCAAACGCCTGTTTCTCCATGGCCAGCGCCGCCTCGAGGCTGGCCTCGGGACCGTCGTTGATCACTTGCTTGGCCGCCTTCAGCGCGACCGGCGGACCCGAGACGAGGTCGTCGACGATCTCGCCGACCAGTTCCTCGAGTTCGTCGTCGGAGACAGCGTGGTTGATGATGCCCCACTCCTCGGCCTGTACGGCGTCGAACTGCATCCCGCGGAACACCATCTCTTTCGTCCGGCCCTCGCCGACGAGGCGGACGAGCCGCTGGGTCGCGCCGCCGCCGGGGATCACGCCGAGGTTCGTCTCGGGGGTCCCGATCGTCGAGTCCTCGGTCGCGATACGGATGTCACAGGCCAGCGCGAGCTCGATACCGGCGCCCAGACAGAAGCCGTCGATCTTCGCGACCGTCGGCCGCGGGAACTCGTAGACGGTCTGGAACATCTCGTCGACGTCCATAATGTCAGTTGGCTCGCCGGCCGTGAAGCCGGTTATGTCGGCGCCCGAACTGAACGCACGGTCGCCGGCTCCCTCGAAGACGACGCAGGAGACCTCGTCGGCGTCGACGTCGTTCAGGAGTCGATCGATCTCCGCGAACATGTCCTCGGACATCGAGTTCATCCGCTCCTGGCGGTCGAGCTCGACCGCGAGAACGCCGTCGTCGTCGATCTCCCAGTTGATGTAGTGGTACGGCGGATCGACCCGGTAGTCGAAGAAGCCCTTGCCGGCGTCCTCGCCGGTCCAGCCCTCCTCGACGAGTTCGACGAGGTAGTCGGTGGGATCGTAGCGCTCCTCGCCGTACTCCTCGTACAGCGACTCGAGCTTCTCGAGGACGACGTCAAGACCGATGCGATCGCCGCGCCGGCACATTCCCTCGGGGAAGCTACCGCCCAGCCGGAGCCCAATATCGATCTCCTCGGGGGTCGCGACGTCGTTCCCGATGAGCCATGCAGCCTTATTGATCATCACGGCTTCGGTGCGAAGTGCGTCGTAACCGCCCGAATCCTCGGGTTCGTAGTCGACGCCGTCACCGTCCTCGTAATCGTAGAAGCCCTTGCCGCTCTTCTTGCCGAGTTCCTCGGCCTCAACCTTCTCCGCGATGGCCGGGGGAACGGGCTGGCCGGACTCGTCGCGGAAGTGGTACGCGACGTCGATCCCGCCGAAGTCGTTGAGTTCGAACGGTCCCATCGGGTACCCCCGCTCATAGACCATCGTGGCGTCGGCCTCACGCACCGTCGTCTCGTCGTTCGACAACATCCAGGCCGCCTCCTCCATGAAGGGGACGAGGACGGTGTTGACGACGAAGCCGTGGACGTCCTTACGGACGTAGATCGGCGTCTTGTTGACCGACTCGGCCCACTCGTGGGCGATCTCTGCTGTCTCGTCGGTGGTTGCCTCGCCGTAGGTGACCTCGACGAGGTCCATTTTCACCGGCGGGTTGAAGAAGTGGAGGCCGACGACCTGCTCGGGTCGATCGGTCGCCGACGCGATCGACGAAATCGAGAGGCTCGAGGTGTTCGACGCCAGGACCGCGTGATCCGGGGCGTGTTCGTCGACCGCGGAGAACGTGTCCTCCTTGATTTCCATCTGTTCGGGGACGGCCTCGATGACCAGATCCGCATCGGAGACGGCCTCACTGATGTCCGTCGTCGTCTCGATCCGTTCGAGGACCTCGTCGGCGGACTCGTCGATCTGGTCTTTCTCATCGAGTTTGCCGAGGCTCCACTTGATCTGCTCGTATCCCTCGCGGACGATGTCCTCCTCGATATCGCGCATCGCGACGTCGTAGCCGCCAATCGCAGTGACTTCCGCGATACCATGTCCCATACTTCCGGCTCCGAGTACTGCCACTCGCTGCACGGTGTCAATCGTCATCATAGAACTCTTTCTTATTGTCTCCCATATATCTTTGGAAGAGTAGAGTATGTGATCCCGAGAATGGTCCACGACTGGAAAGATCGGTCTTCGAGGGTGCGATCGACGATGTTGACTGTTGACAGCGAGTGCTAGCGTTACTATCGCTGGCTAGACCGGAGCCAACTGGTCCAAACCGCAGTCTTCAGACGATGATTCGCCGACGACCGTCTCGTCGACTGTCGCGGTTGGGTTCCGGGTGGTGCACGAGCCGACCGATCCACCGTTCCGCGTCCTCGCAGCGATCGATATGGTCTCCCCTCTCGAGCACTGTTGCGGTTCAGCGTCAGCGAGGAGAACAGAACGGGATCGGACGGTGTCGAGGTTCGATGCGGTCAGATGAGGCCGACAGCGATGGCACCGTGGGTCAGCGCGGCCGCAACGGGGATCAGCAGCGCGGTTCGGAGAATCAAGAGGAGGGTGAGATCGCGAAACCGCATCGGAACGTCGTCGAACATGTCCACCATCATCGGTGCCGTCGCAGCGAAGAAGATCGCCTGCGCGCTCGTGACGATCATGACGAACACCTTCGTGAACAGCGACGCTTCGACGACGAGCGTTGTCCCGACGAAGTACTCGGCACCGGCGACGATGATCGCCGTGGCGGCGATTTTCGGGTCCGGAACGCCGAGAATCATCATCATCAGGGGAACGAACGGTGCCGCGAGATAAGTAAAACGAGCGGGCACGTTCCGTCGTCGACGAAGACGACGCCGTCCCCAACCATCACGTCGTACGACCGGCGCACGGTGCCAGCGTTGGCGAGGTTCTTGCCGGTCTCGAAATCGAACGATCAACTGTGCCACGAAGAGGAGTTGGTCATCTCGTCGACGAACTCCTTTTCGATGCGCTCACCGGGCGCAACGAACTCTGGCACGTCCGTGTTTCTCACGACAACAGAGGGGCCGGTACCGTTTCCCATCTAGGAAACGATCAGTGCGTCGACAATCGGAGAACGGAGGACATCGGTGGTGTGGAATCGATCATAGTAGTAGCTGACCACCGCCCGCCAATCGTCCGATTATATCAGACGCATATATCAGTTGTGACCGATATCGATTCGACACTAGTTCGACTTTTCTTGTAGTATAATGGATGTAGGTGCCCATATATTAAATTATATGCGATATTGACTTCGTTATTGCCATTCTGGGCTAGCTGAGCCTCCTTCTGAGGGAAGATTTCCCGTCTATCAATAATGGATGAGGAGCCGAGACGATGAGAGTTGAGATCTAACCATTACATTAGCACTGCTGTGATAGTCCATGCGGTTGATGTTGGTCCTGCTGATTCCGCTACGAACATCACCGGGGAAACTCTCTGGGCGCGCTATCGTAATTCGCTTGAAGAGCTCGAATACACGACGTCGTCGGTCATCAACGCGTAACCGCCGAAACGCCGGCCACAGAAATCAGTCCACGTTCGTGACGGATAGCGGCGCGTCTTCTAGCCGTAGACGAGACGGAGCTCAATATCGTCGACAGCCTCGAGTAACGACTCATACAGCTCGTCTTCGATTCGCTCTTCGGTCAGGCGGTTCGCGGCGCCGGCGATCGTGACGGCGGCGATCGGTCGCCCGTCTCGGATGACGGGCGTCGCGATAGCGTGTAGTCCCCGGAGGTCCTCCTGGAAGTTCATCGCGTAGCCGCGCTCACGGACGTCCTCGAGGTCGGCGAACAGCTCCTCCCTGTCAGTGATCGTCTGTTCCGTCTGGGCCGGTAGACCATGGCGATCGATGACCTGTTGGACTTCTTCGTCGGAGAGATGAGCCAGAATTGCCTTACCAGCGGAATTCGCGTGAAGGTAGACCCAGGTCCCGATCGTCGAATCGAACGAGAACGACTCGTTTCGCGGGACCCCGTAGATGAACATCCCGAGACCGTTCTCCGGGACGATGAGCCACGCCGCCTCGTCGGTCTCCTCGGCCAACCTGTCGATGCGGTTCTTCGCGGCGTGGTAGATCTCGTACTGGTTTCGTACGTAGACGCCAGTGTTGAAGAACTCGAGTCCGAGTCGGTAACGGCCGCCTTCGTTGACGACGTAGCGGTTGCGTTCTAGACTCACGAGGTGTTTGTGTACGGTGCTCTTTGCGAGGTCGAGGCGGTCGGCGAGTTCGGTGACGCCCGCACCATCGGTCTCCTTCAGTGATTCGATGATAGCGAACAGCGTCTCATTTGATTTAACCGACCGTCCTGAATCCCCGTTCGGTTCCATAGCTACTATATGGGACACTTGTATGTAAAATGTTCCGCCATGCTTCCGTTTTACCGGGAGAAACGCTCGCTTCGAATCTGCTCTCCCAAATTCTCGCGAGTCCGGTTGCCGAGGACCGATATCGAGAGTACATGACTCTTAACCGAGTCGACCGAGCGGAATTCGTCACGTCTCGTCCCTAGCTGATAACGCTCAGAGTTTACTCCCCGTTTGAATCCAATTTTACGGTCGTGCTTCTGTAACGATGCTCTGCTGACTTCGATGGTATCGGTAAGATACCGAAAGCAGAACGAATTACGATACCAACACTGAGTATTGATCGTATGAGCGGTATCAGATCTCGATGTTCAACCGAATCGACCGTCCTGGAGTCGCGGATTACTTTGATATCTGTCGGCCTCATTCTTCTCTGACTGAAAGATGATCTCGAATAGGGTGAGAAGATGGCGTTTGAGAGAACAAAACGGTATTCGCGTCCTCCTCTCGATTCCCGTGAACGGATTTCTGTCTTCGGTACGCGAGTGAGGAGAGCTGTCGCTCTCGCTCCAATTTCTCGGTTTGATCCGGTCTCCAACCGCGTTTGATCGTTACAAACAGCCGAATAAAGCGAGTAACGCTGATTCTCGGTCAGCCGATCTCCTGTTCCCTGCTGATCGAAACGGAGCAGTAGGCACCGTATATGTTTACACCCGTACTGCCGTAATCTCCTGCTGGTGTTTGGTCCGTATCCGCGTAACTATCGTATCCGACCTCGTCCACGCGTTTGAGAGGCACAAACATCGGGGTTCAGCCTGCACGCATTCGATTCGACGGGATGTACCAGTCGCTTCCGTCCGTCGCCAGAAATCGCCCTCGCAAAAGCAAGCGTTCCTGAACGACTATCCGTGCTCACCCGAGAGAGATCATCGTGATACCGAGGACGGCCAAGCCGGTCGCAGCGAGACGCGTCCGAAGGTGGGACTCTTCGAGGAAGATCGCACCGAGGATCACGGCGACGATCGCCTGTCCGTTGACCACCGGGGAGACGATGCTCGCCGGCAATCGCTGAAAGGAGAGCAGGACGACGTGGTTCCCAGCTGCGATGACGAGCGCCGTGACGACGAAAAAGGTCAGGTCGCGCCACCAGTCGTCCGGCCATCGGGCGCGGATTGCCAGCGGTCCCATCAACCCGGCGATGCCGAAAAACATCAACGGAACGTACGTCGTCGGTGCGATGGCCAGTTCCTGCATCAGCACGCGTTTGCCCACGTCGACGACCGCGAACGTCGCGGCCGACAGCAGCGCCAGTTGGGCCGGTCTGGACCGACTGGCCCGTTTGATCGGGGCGAGGAGCGTCGTCCCCTCCCAGTTGGCGACGTAGATCGCGATCGTTGCGACGACCACGCCTCCGACCTGAAGCGCGGAGAGTTGTTGTCGCAGTAGCCCCACTTCCAGCGGGAGGACGAACACCGGGATGATCTTGCTGATCGGCGAGACGTACGAGACCTCCCCGATTCGGAGCGCCCGGAACAGGAACACCATGGCGAGCGCCGTCAACGCCGTGACCGCGAAAATAACTCCGAGAACGCTGACTCGGTTCGACGCAGGGAGGAAGGGGCCGTCGGCGGCGACGACCACCGGGAGGTAGAGGACCATCGACAGCGCGTACGTGATCGAGAGGAAGGTCGGCGAGGAGTAGTCGGCGAACCACCGCTTCATCACGAACAGGGACGTTCCGTAGAGCAACGCGGCCAGGCCGGCGAACGCGATTCCGATGTTCACATCGCTGTCCACCTCTGCCGGCCGCAAGAAGCATTCGCTTTCGGTCCGCTGACCGGCGGGGGAACCGGTCGTTCGAAACGGACGGCACCACTCGGAGTTTCGGGACGTGGCGTCTCCGATGACGCAGGCTCGGCGAACGGACCGATGACCTCTTCTGTCTCGGCGGGATATTTTACCGTCAAAGCTATATTCATGATATATGGTGATTCAAGATAAATTTATCAGTCACGATATTCGCGAACTCGGCGCGCTCCTGGGGACCATCCTCGAGGAGCAGACGTCTCGCGAGACGTTTGAGACGGTCGAATCGTGCCGACAGGCCGCGATCGACTACCGCTCGGGCGATCTCGACACTCGCGATCCGCTAATTACGGAGCTCGAGGGACTGTCGTCCCACAATCAGCGGATCGTCGCGCGGGCGTTTACGACCTACTTCGAACTAATCAACCTCGCGGAGGTACGAGCGGGCGACCGAACTGATCACGGAAATCGGGCGACGCGATCGCCTCCACACCCGCGACTGGCTCGGTGAGAATCTGGAGCAACGGAACCCCTACGTCGACCCGCTCAACATGCTTCAGGTGCACCTGCTCGACCGGAACCACCGCACGGATATCGAGGAGCGGACGCTCCGGCTGACGGTCAAAGGGATCGCGGCCGGGATGAAAAATACAGGGTAAGGAAACTCGTCAGACGGACCGTGACGAGCAGATGGGTGGAAGCGCGCTCACCGGTAGATAGGCGTCGACGGACGATCGGCGTGGTCTCGGTTTCACCGTTTGTGCGATGTGTTCAATCGAACTGGTTCGCCGACGAACGTAACGTGATCAACGATAGCTAGATCGCGTAGCGGTGACGTTGGATGAATCCGTGTGCGGTTTATACTTCAGGACCATCGTATGCTGCGCTCGAAGTTCGGTCGCAGTGGAGTCGTTGCTTTCCGCGAACACACTTGATTAGTATAGATTTATAAGGATTCGATCCATCTCTTGCTCACGAAAAATGCACCGGAACAGGACACGAGGCGGTGATCGCGCGTGAACGCGGCGACGCCGGTCGGCGACCCGCTCGAGGCGTTCCTTCGATCGAAGTCGAAGGGCGGCGAAGGGAGCGGCAACTACCGTCGAAACCTCGAACGCTGCGTCGAGGATTTCCTCGAATGGCTCGAGGCGGACGCCCAGTCCGGCATGGCGTTCGACGAACTCGACGAACGGACGTTTCGCCGGTACGCCCGGGAGCTCACCGCTCGCGACCTCGCGCCGGGGACGATCCGGACCTACTACGCGCAGGTGAGCGCCTACATCGGCTGGTGCGTCCGCGAGGGGCTCCTCGAGGCGAACTATGCCCAGCGAAACGTCGCGAAGGAGCCGCTTCCGGAGAACGACGGCCGTCGGTCGGGCGACCAGCAGGCCTGGACCGACGAACACCGACTACTGATCACGCGACACGTCGACGAACGAGCGCACGACGCCGCCGACGAGAAGGGATTCGACGCGATTCGGGAGTTCCGCGATCGAGCGCTCGTCTACGTCCTCTGTTACTCCGGCGTTCGTGGCGGGGAGATCTTCGCGGACCCGAAGGATGATCGCCGGAACGGCCTTCGGTGGGGCGACGTCTCGCTCGACGACCAGAAAATGACCGTCCTCGCCAAGAAGCAGGACTGGTCCGATCGATCGCTGACGAAACAGGCTGTAAACCCTATGCGGCGATACAAAAGGTTGCTCGATCCCGCGAGCGACGAGTGGCCGGTATTTCCGACGTTTCACCTCCCCTCGCTGTACGAGACGCTTCGTACTGGGTTACGAGACGAATACGACTGGTCGACCGACGAAATCGAACCCTTCGTCGACGAACTCACCGGACAGACCGACGTGTTCGACGCGCTGCGCGAACGCGACCTGTCGCCTCCTTCCATCAACACCGACGGCGCTCGCCGGATCATGCGCCGGCTCTGCGAGGGCGCCGATCTCGAACTCGAGGGAAAGCACGACTACCTCGCCCCGCACGGCGGACGCCGCGGCGCTGGCGAAGTGATGGTTCGCCAGCGCGGGTTCACCGCCGCCGCTCGACTGCTGGATAACAGCGAGGAGGTCGTCCGCAAGTCGTACTCGCACATCGAAGCCAAAGAGATGGCCGAAGACGCCGGTGAGGCGTTCACCGAACACGATACCTGACGCCGCATGTAATAGAAAGTAAATAACAGTAGATAGTAACGCGGCTTCTTTATTCAGAACGATGACTGAAACTGCGGTGGACGATTCGATAAGTACATGTGCGAATGGAACGGCGTTCAGGCGCTTGTGTATCGTTCTTGAATAATATCAAACGCCATCCTGAGAACAACGTAACCAGCTGCCACTACAACTAGAAATCCAATATCGAGGTTGCCCTGCCAGTACTGAAAGGCTGCGAGGACGAGCAGGACTATGAATGAACCCTTGATGTGATATTGGAGACGTTCCGCAGTCTGGTTCATAGGCGTCGTATTTTGTCAAAGATATTAATTCTTTATGTTCGTTATCTCCTCTACCTGTATCGACGGTTTTTATCTATCACTATGAATAAAGAAATAGTATTACCACTACTGATAACGTAATTTGCAGCAGTATTCTGTGATTGTGAGAGGTGACTCCCGAGGGAGAGAGTGCATGAGACCAGTCGGTCACAGGTGACCGTTCGATCAGCCCACGGAGGTAGGGTCGGATTCCGCTGATCGCAACCGACAGAATGCGAATCGTTTTGTGCGTGCGGCTGGATTCCCGCGTGGTATGCTACTCTCGGGAACGGTCATCGCCGACTCTAAAACCGTCATCGAGAACGGAGCCGTCGTCGTCGACGGGTCGCGCATCGACGCCGTCGGTCGCCGCGACGACCTCCGCGACCGGTATCCGGACCGCGAGGAACGACGCTACGACATCCTCATGCCGGGGCTGGTCGGCGGACACCTCCACTCCGTCCAGAGCCTCGGCCGCGGGATCGCCGACGACTCCGAGTTGCTCGAGTGGCTCTTCGAGTACGTCCTCCCGATGGAGGCATCGCTCTCGCCCGAGGAGATGGAGATCGCGGCGAAGTTGGGCTACCTCGAGATGATCGAGAGCGGGACGACGACCTGCGTCGACCACCTTTCGGTCAACCACGCCGAGCGCGCGTTCGAGGCGGCCGGCGAGATCGGCATCCGCGGCGTGCTCGGGAAGGTGTTGATGGATCAGCGCTCGCCCGACGGCCTGCTCGAGGACACCGACGAGGCTCTCGCCGAGAGCAGGGAACTGATCGAGGAGTACCACGGCGCGTTCGACGACCGCATCCGGTATGCGGTGACGCCGCGCTTCGCCGTCTCCTGTAGCGAGGCGTGCTTGCGCGGGGCACGCGAACTCGCCGACGAGTACGACGGCGTTCGGATTCACACCCACGCCAGCGAGAACCGCAGCGAGATCGAGACCGTCGAGGAGGACACCGGCATGCGGAACATCCACTGGTTAGACGAGGTCGGACTCACCGGGGAGGACGTCGTCCTCGCCCACTGCGTCTGGACCGACGAGAGCGAACGCGAACTACTCGCCGAGACGGGGACCCACGTCACGCACTGCCCGTCCTCGAACATGAAACTCGCCAGCGGCGTCGCGCCGGTCGTCGACTACATAGAGCGCGGGATCAACGTCGCGCTGGGTAACGACGGTCCGCCGTGTAACAACACGCTCGATCCGTTCACCGAGATGCGACAGGGGAGCCTCCTGCAGAAGGTCGACACCCTCGACCCGGTCGCCGCGCCGGCAGCGACGCTCTTCGAGATGGCGACGATCAACGGCGCGAAGGCCGCGGGATTCAACCGTCTCGGCGCGCTCCGCGAGGGGTGGCGCGCGGACGTCGTCGGCCTCGATACGGACCTGACCCGCGCCACGCCGCTGCACGACCCGCTCTCGCACCTCGTCTTCGGTGCTCACGGCGACGACGTGGTCTTTACCATGGTCGACGGGAACGTGCTGGTCGACGACGGCGAGGTCACGTCAGTCGACGCCGACGCGATCCGCGAGCGGGCGAGGGAGATCGATCTCTCGCTCGAGGAGTACCGCGAGAGCGCCGCCGAAGCGCAGCCGTGAAGCGTCCTCGTTACCGCTTTCAGACGGAAGATGAGCGACAGTAGCCGAGAATAGCAGCTCTTGTCTCCAGATCGAACGGGTGGCGTTCGCGGAAGGGCGACTATCGTCTCGAGACCAGTAGCCGTCACCGTGTTCCGTCGCCTTCAGAACTGTTCCGTTCGTGTACTCCCGACCGACTTGGACTGAGTCATCGCCGTTGGTATCTTCGCATTCTAGAACAGATTCGTATCCGAGAGGTGTACCGATCTGTCCGTCTAAATATAGCTCAAATATCGTCCGAACATATATTTCCTCAGGACGGATCTACGACCGGATAACCGCCGACCACCGTATCTGGTGTCGTCGAGTAGACGAACTTAAACTGGTCGTGCTGTCACAGTTCACGGAAGATATCCAAAGCACGAACGAAGAGTGACTGACTCAGACAGTACGAGCGTTCTTCGCAGTGATTTGACTGCGCGAACTGACTGTAGTGAACGGTATTCCGCCTTCTAGACGAATCAAGAGGGACGATAATTGGGACGAGTATCGACTATCGATCGACGCCTCACTAGAGTACAGTTTCGCACTCCGATAGAACATATCGTCATTATCTATAACAGTATCTGAAAAAGAGATTCAAGGAGACAGGTGGTATGATACAGGAGCCATATTTTCGCATTCTCGATCAGCTTGCGACAGTTCGTGGATACCCCTCACACTCGAGGCGGGGATTCCGGGATGCCGCTTCGGGCTCACTCCCGCCGGACGAACACCACCGGACAGGGGGCCGAGAGCAGTACCTCCTGAGTTGTCGACCCGAAGATCGCTTTTCCGGCCGGCGACCGCTTGTCGCCGGCGATGACAAGGAGATCCGCGTCGGCGGCGAGGTCGACGATGGTGTCCGCGTGCGGCCCGATGGAGGTACTCACGTCGTACTCGAGCCCCTCGGAGTCGAACCGATCGACGATGGTCCGAAACGTTCCGTGTTGGGCTGCGATCCGTTCGGGTGCGATCTCGGGTTCGTCGTCGAGACCGAGACTCGTCGTGGTGTTCTCGTACTCGTCGTCCGTGAACACCTGTGCGACTTCCACGCGGGCGTTCGCCGGCTTTGCAATATCGACGACCGTCTCCGCGAGTTTCGACCCTAATCCTTCGTCACCGGGTTTACAGACGAGAACGACCGTTTCTAATCCCATGTATCATTGATACAGCAGACAGGACTTAAACCTACTCCCCGTGGAAACAGGGGCGGAAACGAGTACGCGTCTCCGTCCAGAAGGGCTACTTGACCGGGAGGCGAGGAGTCACGTCGCTACTCGCCTCTGAACGGATCGCGCCGGTTCATGTTGGGGTTCGGTCACCTTTGGTTTGAATATCTCCTAGGCCGGACGTTCGAATATGGTCTCGTCACCAGACAGCCATACCACCGCCGATCCCTCGTTCAGCGAGCGGCTCGTACGGGTCGTCGTTCCGATCGTCGTCTTCGCGCCGGTAACGGTCTTTCTCGGCTACGGCGGGTGGATCCTCCTGACGGCGACTGCAGCGCTCGTCGACTACGATCCGGAGACCGAAACCGGCGAGCCGCTCCGGGAGCGTCTCCTGGCGTGGCCGGAGCGAAATCGAGCGGTCATGCGGACGAACGGACGAGCCGAGCTCCCCGTCCGGCCGTAGCGTAGTCGGTTCGACCAGCCGCAAAGAACGAAGACCGTCGGCGTCGAACGTCGGGCCATGTACGACCGGATACTCATCGCGGTCGACGGAAGCGACGAGGCCGCACGAGCGGCGGAGCGCGGACTCGAGTTCGCGCGCATCTTCGACGCGGCCGTCGACGTCGTCTACGTCGTAGAGTCGAAGGCGCTGCGGGTCGCGAGCCCCGGCGGCGAAACGGCTCGTCTGCGAGAACAGGGTGAAGCGGTGCTCGAGGAGATCGAGGCGCTCGCGTCCGATTTCGACCGGTCCGTAACGACGGAACTGGCCGAGGGAAAGCCCGCGGATCAAATCGTTGCGTTCGCTTCCGACCGGGACGCGGACCTGATCGTCGTCGGCAGACAGGGGCTCACGAGGCTCGGAAAGCGACTCCTCGGCGGCGTCACGGAGCGGCTCCTCCATCGAAGCGATGTCCCCGTCTTCGTCGTCCCGAAGGGGGCGTCGGACGCGGTGACCGACTACTCCGACCTGCTGGTTCCGACGGGCGGAAGCGAACGCGCGACCGCCGCCGCCCGGCACGGCGCCGCGATCGCACAGCGGTACGGGTCGACGGTCCACGTGCTGAACGTGGTCGATCTGCAGGCCGCGGGCGGCGCGTTCGCCGCGGGCGGGCTACGGGAGGAGTTCGTCGAACGACTCGAGGCGGACGGCGAGGAGATCGTCGAGGACGCGGCGGCGGAGATCGGGGACGCGGCGCCGGCCGTCACGACCGCGGTCGTCCGGACGACGTCCTTCGACGGCGTCCCGGCCGGCGTTCGCGAGTACGTCGTCGAGGCCGATATCGACCTGCTCGTGATGGGCGCCCGCAGCCGGTCGGGCCTCGGTCGCCGAATCCTCGGAAGCATCACCTCGACGCTCCTGCGGATAGTCGACGTCCCCGTACTGTTCGTGGTGCGTTCGTCGTGATCGGCTCGCCGAGGCGTCTCCTGTGGTCTAACGCGCGGTTCGTCGGATGTCGTCGGCCCATCGAAGGGTCGATCGTCTCGAGGGAGAGGTCGAGAAGGAGAGGAAGAGAGGAACGGGGGAAAGACGTACTCGACGTCCTCGAACGCGTCGAAGATGCGGTCTCCGAACGCGAGTACGAGCAACGCGCCGACCAGGTCGAAGACGATGTCGAGGGCGGTGTCCTTCGGGCCGTACGTGACGAGTACCGGCTCGAACCCGAGACGGTTCGCCGCGGTGTGAACGGCGTACTCGACGAACTCCCAGACGAGGCCAAGACAGACGACGGCGGCGACGACCTGCGGGCCTGGATCGCGTCCCCGCCGACGGCTGGCGGCGCAAATCACCCCGCCCAGAATCGACGAGGAGTGGGCGTGCGTGAGGTGGTCCCACCACCAGACGTCGTCGTACGGACCGAGCATCCCGACGGCGTGGTTGAGCAGCGCGGTGTTCACGTACGCCCGCTGCCACGGCTGGAGCTCGACATCGTACGCGCGTTCGACGAAATCGGGAAGGTACCCGATAGGGGTAGACGGTCGACGGCTCGATCGCCTCGACCGTGCCGACTCGTCAGGACCCCTCAGGTATCGGCGCCCGTCTCGCCGTCTTCGGACACCAGTACGACGGGAACCGACAGGTCACGGACGAGCGCCTCGCTCGTGCTTCCGAGCAGGATTGTCTTGAACGCGGACTTCCCTCGCGTCCCGACGACGACAATATCGATCCCCTCCCTCTCGACGTAGTCGGCGATCTCCCGTTCGGGGACGCCCTTTCGAATCCGATCGACGAGCGTCACGTCCCGCGACCGACTCTCGTCGTCGACTGCCTCGAGGACGGACTCGCCCTCGGAACGGAGGTCGTCCTCGATGGTTTCCGGATCGACGACGCCGCTATCGTAGCCGATCCGGGTTTCGATCACGTAGAGCGCGTGTAGCGTCGCACCGTAGGTCGCCGCGAGGTCGACCGCGTGTGATGTCGCCGCCCGGGCACACTCGCTGCCGTCGGTCGCGAGAAGGATGTCGGAGTACATTCGTGGGTGGACGTCCGACCGCCTCCGTTATTACTCCGCGGGATGGCAGGCGACGATTCGAGCGTGAGAGTCCGCTGCGGAGGATCGGACGGACAGTCACGCGACGCGGCGCGGTGCGCCTTCGGGGAGCGATAGAGCAGCGTCGCGATGAGACGCAGTCGTACGATTCCGTCCGATCTCGAAGGAGGTGGTCGACGGGGTCGCGTCGGCTCGTTCGTCAACCGGCAGCGCAGTGTCCGGCCGTCGACCGAGTCGTCGCTCGAGCGCTCCGCTCGGACACGAGACCCTCGCCCGCAGTTCCGGATGGCGGGAATTCACTCGGCGTATATGTCGCTGGTCGTCGAACGATCTCCCATGCACGTCCTCGTCCCGATCGACGGTTCCGAACCGGCGCGCGCGGCGATCGAACACGCCGTAACGACGTTTCCGGACGCGGATATTACGGCGTTACACGTCGTCAATCCCCCGATGTCGACCTACCGGACGGACAGCCACCTTCACTTCGAACGACTCGTCGAACTCGAGGAAGAGCGAGCCGAGACGTTGTTCGAGACGGCCCGAGAGGTCGCCGACGAGCACGGCCACGAGGCCTCGCTGACGACCGAAACAGTCGTCGGAGAACCGATTCGCGACATCGTCGGGTTCGCGGAGGAAAACGACGTCGATCAGATCGTCATCGGCAGCCACGGTCGCTCGGGCGTTTCGCGCGTGCTGCTGGGCAGTGTCGCGGAACAGGTCGTTCGACGGGCATCGATGCCGGTGACGGTCGTTCGGTGATCGTCTGGCGGGGCGATCGACTTCCAATTCACGTTTTCGAGACCGTTCGATACTGAGAAGTATGTCAGTCGCTGGGAACACGATGTGGCTTTTAGCCCGCTCCGATAGAACGACGATCCGAGAGAAACGATGACTGAGTGTCCAATCGTCAACCGAAACGACGTCGAGGTGTGTTCGTGTACGGCAGGGAACGTGCTCCGACTGCTGTCGAACGCCCGGCGACGCACCGTCGTTTCCGTTCTCGAGCGGTCGGAACGCGACTCGATGGACGTCGATCGACTGGTCTCCACGTTGGCCGACGAGCACACCGACATGAGCGCCGAGACCTGGAAAATGGAACTCCACCACCGCCACTTGCCCGCGCTCGAGGACGGGGACGTGATCGAGTACGACAGTCGATCCGGGACGGTCAGATACTATCGCTGTAAGCTGATCGCAGACGTACTCGCCGCCGTCGAAGCGAATTGCTCCCGTCGTTGACGACGGTTCGGACGACGGTCGGCATCGAGGGCGGTGGACGGCCCGACCGTGACCCATCCGACCGTCCGAGACTACCAGACCGATAGTAGCGTGGGCGTCTCCGACTACTCTACTGCCGCGAGTACGCGCCGGACTCGCGATAGCGCTCGGGCAGGTACGGTGACAGCGGCTGCGGGACGAGGCCGGCGAGTCGCTCGGCGAGCGTCGCGAGCGGTTTTCGTAACAGCACGTAGACGGCCGAAACCGACAGGAACGCGACCGTGACGGCGGTCACGGTCCCGTCGCCCGTTCCGACGAGTGGCGCCGCGACGACCGCGGCGAGCGCGAGATCCTCGGGTGCGCCGTCGTAACGGACGAGCCGCCGGGGTCGGATCCAGCGGCCGTGATAGTGACTGTACACCGCTCGCTCTGAGCCCTCCTGCCACGGTCGGAGCTCGAGGCCGCCGCCCAGGACGTCGGCGGCGGCGTGGAGGGCCGACGCGGCGAGTGCGACGGCGAGGCCGACGGTCAGCGTCGACGGCGCCGCGAGTGCGAGCGCGAGCGCTGGCGCGGTCGCGAGCGACGCGTAGATCGGATAGTGGAGCGTCTTCCGGTGGCCGGCGTAGAGATCGAGATCGGGGAGCAGTCCGCCGACGAGTCCGGCCGCGAAGCTGGCCGGGGCGAACTCCGGGGCGGTCGCGAGGACCGGGAGAGCGAGCGCCATCCCCCAGAGCACGTGCGTTGTCGCCATCATTGTGACCGTCGAAAGGGGACGGAACGATAAGTGCGTTTCTCGTGATTCGGTACGATAGTCGAGTTCGAGCGTAGCATCTCGAGTCCGATAAGAATCCATACAGGTAGGGAAAACACAACTACGGGAATAAGATGTTCTACTGGTTGGTTTACGCTGGTATTCTTGTAATACTACAAAAATACCACCCCCATATGATGGGGTGAGTATTCGGAAAGTCAAATCGATCGAACCAGTCTGTCATCTGCCAAGAGACCGTTCTGCTCACTATGGTAGAGAGCAGATTCGCTCCACTCCAGCATCGACCGGACCTGTCGGTGGGAGATCGACGGGGCCTGTCGCGGTGACCATCCGGCGCGGTCGCCGTACTGACGGCTCGTCGGCACGTACCACGCGACGGATCGTCGCCCGTAGTCGACGCGGAGCGAGACGGCGACGAGCACTCTTGGAACCGGCGGGTGGCAACCGAAACTACTCTTTACTCGGTGGGCGACGTCCGAGTATGACCACACCACTCCTCGTTCGAGCGGCGCGGGGCGAACGCACCGAACGGCCGCCGGTTTGGATGATGCGCCAGGCCGGACGCCACCTCCCGGAGTACCGGGAGCTCCGAAACGAGCACTCGTTTCGCGAGGCCATCGAAACGCCGGAGATCGCGGAAACGATCACGCTCCAGCCCTACGAGCGGTACGACGTCGACGGCGTCGTGATGTTCTCGGATATTCTCACGTGCCTCGAGCCCCTCGGGTTCGACTACCACATCGAATCCGGCGTCGGTCCGGTCGTCCCGAACCCGGTCGAGGGACCCGCCGACGTTCCGGCGGACCACCGCGACGTCGAGACCGAACTCGACTTCGTCTACGACCTGCTCGATCGGTTGTCCGCGTCGGTCGCCGAGACGGACGCCGTCATCGGATTCGCCGGCGGGCCGTTCACGCTCGCGTCGTACGCCGTGGCCGGCGGCGCCGACCGCCAGAACGGAGCGATCCGCCGGTTCCGCGCCGAACAGCCGGCCGCGTTCGAGGACCTGCTCGAGCGGTTCGCCGACGTCGTCGCGGAGTACCTCCGACTGCAGGTCGACCACGGCGCGGACGTCGTCCAACTGTTCGACACCTACGCGAGCGTCCTCCCGCCGGCGGACTACGAGGAGTACGTACGCCCGCTGCATCGTAAGATCCTCTCCGCGATCGACGCGCCGACGATACTGTTCGTTCGCGGGATGGGCGGCCGGCTCGAGCAGTTGCGAACCGGCGGCGCCGACGCCGTCTCGCTGGACTGGACCGTCGATATGGAGAATGCGCGCGAGGAGCTCGGGACGACGCCGGTGCAGGGTAACCTCGATCCGACACTGCTGTTTGCCGATCCCGAAACGGTTCGGTCCCGAACCGCACAGATGATCGAGGCCGCCGGCCCCCGCGGGTACATCTGTAACCTCGGCCACGGCGTCGGCAAGGAGACGCCGATCGAGTCGGTCGCGGCGTTCGTCGAAACCGCGAAAAACTGGGAGTGGAACTAACCCGGTCCGTTCCCGATCGAAGGTGGTGAGGCCACCCGGGTTCGGACGACCCTAGCTGGCTTCGTCCGCAAACGTCTCCGCGAGACCGTTCGCCTCCCGAACGCGCGAGGGGATCCCCATTCGGGACGTGTAGTTCGTCGCGAGGTGGATCCGCTCGGGGAGATCGACGCGGTCGAGCGCGCTCCACGACGAATCGTAGGCCGGAAACGCCGCGGGAAGCGTCTCGACGTGCAACGCGTCGGCCTCGGCGCCGAGGACGCGCTCGAACTCTCGAGCCGCGATCTGACCGATTTCCTCGTCCGCCTTGTCGCAGAGTTCTGCGTCGTTCATCCCGCCGAGGAAGGCCGTGTAGACGCCGTCGCGGTCGAACAGGCTCGCGTTCCAGGAGACGCCGAGGGTCCGCAGCGGTTCGCCGCGTCGAACCTGATAGCCGAATCCGGCCGCGTTGGCGTCGGAGACGAGATGCACGAGCGCGAGCGGATTGTAAGTGAGTTCCTCGAGAGCGGCCGCCTCCGGGACGCTCTCCCGGAGCAGGTCGGCCGTCTCGCCCGCGGGCGTCGTTACGACGACGTGATCGAATCGTTCGACGTCGCCGTCGGCTCCCGTGACGACGACCTCGTCGCCCGCCTCGCGGATCGATCGGATCGGCGTTTCGAACCGGACCCGGTCGTCGTGTGCGTCCGCGAGCGCGTTCGGGAGCCGTTGCAGTCCGCCCTCGAACGAGACCGGCGGCGGCGTCTCGCTCGAGCCGAGGAGCCGTTTGGCGGCGGGCACGAGCAGGTTTCCGTGTCGCTGCTCGAGTTCGAACAGCGACTCGAGCGCGTGCCGCGCGGGCATCTCGGCCGGATCGGAGCCGAACGTGCCGCCGACGATCGGTCCGGCGAGGTTCTCGTAGGCCTCCCGTCCGAACTTGCGCGTGAACACCTCGGCGATGGACTCGTCCGGCGTCGCGTCCCCGGTCAACGGCTCCGCGAGCACGCGAAGCTTCGCGGTCGGCGAGAGGAGGTCCGTCTTGAGAAACGCGGTCGCCGACCGAGGGACGCGCCGAAGCGCCCCGCGGCTGTAGACGTACAGCGGGAGCGAGTCGTCGGCCGCGGCGAGTTCTCGACGCAACCCGACCGCCTCGACCAGCTCCGCGACCGGGTCGCTGAGCCGCAGGCGCTGTGGACCGACCTCGATGACGCGTCCGTCGACGACGCGGGAGTCGATGACGCCGCCGGGTTCGCCGGTGGCCTCGTAGGCAACGCTGTCGATCCCGCGCTCGGCGAGCGCGTGCGTGAGCGCGAGCCCCGTCATCCCCGCTCCGACGATTCCGATGCGCATCCCGGATCTCACTCGTTTCGCGCCGGTTCGTTCCGGCGGGCATTGAGACACATCGCGTTCGGGCTGTCCCGACAGGTACACGACTGGAAGCCGTAGTACTCCGGATCGAAGTCGGCGACGAACGGCTCGACGAGGTCGGCCAGGAGTTCGATGAAGCGCTCGTCGTCGTAGGGAACTGGGACGCGGAAGAACCCGAGCCCCCGCTCCTCGGCTTCCTCGCGGAGTTCGAGGTCGAGTTCGGAGAGCGTCTCGCTTTGCTCGTGCATGAAGCTGACGGGATCGACGACGACGCGCTCGGCGTCGAGGGTTTCGACGATGGACTCGACGTCGGGCTCCGTCCACTCGACGTCGCGGTTCTCGTGGTTCTGGTAGCCGAGTTCGTAGCCGGGGTCGCCGAGCATTCGGTTGACGATCTCCGCGTACTCGTCGACGTACTGCGCGTATCGGCTCCCCTCCTCGAGGTAGTACTGCGGCGTGCCGTGGGCCGAGAAGACGAGTCGCGTGTCCGTCCCCAACTCGAGGCCGTTTTGCTCGAGCGTGTTACGGATCGCGTCGGCGCGCAGCCGCAGATACGCCGAGTGCGTGTGCCAGCCCGTGATCTCGTGGTACTCCGGTGACCAGTCGAGATCGTCGACGGCACCCGAGAGGTCCTCAAGGGCCTGTACCGTCGTCGACGGTCCGCAGAGCGGGTAGAGGGGCAATCCGACGAAGTTCGACACACCGTCTTCGGCCGCGGCGGTCGCCGCGTCCTCGACGAACGGCTCGGTGAACTGGAACCCGTTGTAGGTCGTCACGTCGTGGCCGCGGGCGACGAGTTCGGACTCGAGTCGCTCCGCCTGCGTCTCGGCGTGCGCGTTCAGCGGCGACCCGCCGATCGCTTCGTACTCCTCGATCAACGCGGGGACGCGACGCTCCGCCAGCGAGTGGGCTCGTTCGCGGGCCGCCTCAGGCGTCGTCTCGCCCTCGATTTCCATGTTCGCGAGGAAGATCCGCTCGAGGTAGTCGACGACGGCGTCTCGATCCGGTTCCGACGGTTCGCCGAAGTTGAGAACAGCGATACCGGTGCTCATAGTCGGATCCAGGTACTCGAGCGGTTCAAAGATGTCGATACGCGTTGCACGTGCGAATTTCTCCTGCAGATACCGTCCCCGCTACCGCGACGGGGAGAAGGGTGGGTACCCGCCAGATTAGTCGTCGGTTCTTCCCTCCGGCTGGTCGGCCGGTCGCCCGCCGTCGCTGGCCGTGGGCGCGGGCGAACTACTCGGCGAGCCGAAGGAAACGTCGGGGCCGAGATAGCGCGTCCACAGCACCAGCAGCGACGGGAGGACGATCACGCTGGCGAGGAACGCGTACGTGATCGTCAGCCCGGTGATGATCCCGAACTGCTGGAGCGGCGGGAGGATGGCGAAGGCGAGGACGCCGAACCCGCCGACGGTCGTCGCCGCGCTGCCCAACAGCGCGCCGCCCGTGCCGGTGACCGTCCGGGACATCGCTTCCCAGACCGAGCCGGTGCGCTCCAGTTCCAGACTGTAGCGCTCGCTGATGTGGATGCTGTAGGCGACCCCGAGGCCGACGGTGAGGCTCGTGATCATCCCCGTCATGACGTTGAACGGGATCTCGAGCAAGTACATCGTCCCGAGGATCCACGAGACGCTGAACACGACCGGGAGGAGCGTCACCGCCCCGAGGGTCGCGCTGCCCTTCGTGATCCGGTAGGCGACCATCAGGAAGGCGAAGACGGCCACGAGCGTGATCAGCAGGCTCTCGATGACCGTGTCCATCAGCTGGTCTTGGACGATGTCGAACGTGATCGTCTGTCCGGTTGCGGTGGCCTCGAGTCCGTTCCCGTCGAGGTCGTCCGCGATCGCTCGCATCTCGTCCGTGACGTCGCTCATGGACGCGGTGCCGCTCGTCGAAATGACCATCCGAACGGCCTCGTAGTCACCCTCGTCGGTCCGATGGATGACGCCGGCCGCTTCGTCGGGCGCGGTGGCGAACAGTTCGTCGTACACCTGCTCGACGTTCTGATCGGGCACGCCGTCGCCGTTAGTGTCGGCCGCGGCGAACGTCGCGTTGAACGATTCGTTCTCGGCGGCGACCTGTCGCATCGTTCCGAGGGGACTCTGGACGTCGGCCTCGCCGCTCGAGAGCGTGATTGCGACGTCGCTCTCGGCGGCCTCGCCCTCAGCCGCCTTCAGCCGCTGTAACGTCTCCGGATCGGTCACGTTCCCCTCGACGAGGATCTGCGCCTGGGAGTCCTCCCGGGCGAAGTTCTGGTTGACGAACTCGAGGTTCTCCTTCATCGAGTAGTCGCCCGGCTCCATCGGACCGGGGAGGTTGTCCGTCCACTCCGGCGGATCCTCTGCAATGAAGTCCTCTTGGTTGAAGCTGGTGTCGACCTGTGCCGCGCCGTACGCGCCGCCGGCGCTCACGAGAACCGCGACGAGGATGATGACGAGCGGCATCCGTCGCGCCGCCGTCGATCCGATCGACAGGAGCTGGCTGAATCGGCCGCCACCCGTCCCGAACGCGCGCTTTTTCCGATCGATGCCCCGCGACTCGAGGAACTCGTCGAGTTCGATTTTGAGCGCCGGAATCAGAATGCCGAAGACGAGTAGAGCCGCCGTAATCCCGACCGCACTTACGATGCCGAACTCCTGTATCGGCGGGATCGGACTCGTGAGATTCGAGAGAAAGCCGATAGCCGTCGTCGCGGTCACCAACACGAGCGCTACGCCGACGCCGGCCAGAGCAGTCCGCATCGATCCGCGGGTGTCGTCCGCGCCGTACGCACCGCCAGCCTGGCGCTGCTCGCGGTGGCGCATGAAGATATGGATCGCGTAGTCGATCGAGAGCCCGATCAGTAAGACGGGCACCGCGATGAACATCTGGTTGAAGTCGATCCCCGCCCAGCCCATGAACCCGAACGTCCAGAGGAGGACGGCGCCGATACCGACCAGACCGAGGACGATGTCGAGCAGGTCGCGGTACGCGACCAGCAACGCGATGACGACGAACAGCAGCGCGAGGGGACCGACGATCGCAATGCTGTCGCCCATCGAGTTCTCGATCTCCTCGCCCATGATTCCGCTCCCGAAGACGATAACCTCGGAACTGTCGTCCTCGATGTCCTCGTTCGCGATGGACTGCATGGCCAGTTGCGCGTCAGTGACCGCATCGGATGCCGTCCCTTCTTGGCCACCACCGCCGTCGGTCTGGTGGGTGACCATCAGCATCGTCGCGTTCGCACTCGAGGAGCCGGGCTCGTAGCTCGTCGGCATGAACGCCAGTCCGCTCATCTCGTCGGACGACTCCTCGCTCAGTACGGCGCCGAGCGCCCGCTCGTACTCCGTCTCGTTCATCGACTCGAGGGCGTCGATCTGCTGTTGCAGCGTCGGCGACGCGGCACTCGCCTGTGCACCCTGTTGCTGGCCGGCGTTGCCCTCCTGTGTGGCCCGTTGCTGACCGGACTCGTCCGCTTGTGCCGCCTGCTGACCCTCGGACAGCGACGCGAGCGCGACGAAATTCGCCACGCCGACCGTCGGCTGTTCGTCGGCGAGCGTCCGGTTGATCGTCTCGTTCTCGCGGAACGACTGTTGCAATCGGAGATTCTCGACCATCGCCTCCTGCGTGAGGACGTTCTCACCCCTAACGATCACTTGCGCGGCCGACGTGTTCTCCTGACCGCTCGAGAAGTTCTCCTCGATGTACTCCATCTTCTGCGCTTCCTCGCTGTCGCTCTGGAACGCATCGAGGTCGGAGGACTGCTCGACCATTCCGGCGCCCGCACCCACGACGAGCGTGAGCACGAGCATGACGGCGATCACGGGCCGACTGTAGTCCGCGACCGCATCGGAGACCGTGTCGATCCAACTCATGTGGCGGATAGCCCTCCTCGTATTCCGTCCTCGTTCGGTGCGCTCGACTCGCTACTGAGCGAGGAGCGCCCCCGGATCCGACCGGTAGCGGTCGTGATCCCGGCCGTTCGTTTCGGTTTCGCTGTCATGTGTTGACTGAATATTCAATCGGTACTTATATGCTTTTTCTCTTCGGCTATTTCGTCCCGGTAGAGGGGTCTGAGAGAAATCCATCTCGACCCGTCTGGACTGACCGTTCAATCGATTTTTATAGCTGGTAGTCGTATCCGGCAGTCAGTATGGTGAGAACTACGGAATCGACCCGGAATCGACGTCGGACCGCCGTCGAAACGCACGGGAAAGACGGGACGCGAGGACGATGACGCAACTCCCAGAATTCCTCGAGAATCCGGGCGGTACTCGCGGCGCTATCATGAGCGCGACGTACGCCGCACTCTGTAAACACGGATACAGTGATCTCACGATCCAGCGGATCGGCGACGAGTTCTCGAAGAGCAAGTCGCTGCTGTACCACCACTACGACAGTAAGGACGAACTCCTCCTCGATTTCCTCGAGTTCATGCTGGACGAGATCGAGGGCCAGATCCCCGCGTACCAGAACGGGGGCGTGGACGATCACATCGAGGAAATCGTTGACCAAACGTTCGGCTTCGGCGACGCCGCGACGTCGACCGAGTTCACGCAGGCGGTCGTCGAACTCCGATCACAGGCGGCCCACGACGACGATTATCGGGAGTATTTCTCCCGGAGCGATCGCTTCATTCGAAAACACATCGCACATACGATCCGGTCGGGGATCGAACAGGGCGTGTTCCAGGAGGTCGACCCCCAGCAAACAGCGGCGCTCTTCCAGAACGTCTTCCTCGGAACGATGGTGCTTCGCGTCACCAACAACGACGAGGAGGTCCTCGAGGACAGCCGCGCCGCCTTCGAGCGCTACGTTCGGGAGTATCTCCTCGTCGAAGCGTGAGCCGGCGGCGCTAACCGGCCACCGAACGGGTCACATCGTCTCGGTCCGTCCGCACGACAACGCGCCGGTCGCGATCGCGCGAGTTCGGCGGTTCGATCGGGTTCAAAACACCGTCACGAGTCCGCCGAAGACGCCGGCCGTGACGAGAAGCCGCCCGAGACTCCCGAGAAACGTCGCGGCGGCGAACCGCACGTAGTCCGTTTCGAGGACGGCGAACGCGTAGATCGAGATCGTGTCGGGAAAGAACGGGATGGACAGGGCGATCGCCATGCCGCCGTACCCGTATTGCTGTGCGAGCCGGACCGAGCGCTTTTCGGACCACTGCAGCACGTCCCATCGCGACCGGCGCAGCCAACGGGTTACCGGACCGGCCTGTTTGACCTCTTGGCCGATATGAAACGCCAACACGCTGCCAGCGGCTTTGCCGATCGCGCTCACGAGCATGACGCTCGAGAGTTGCGCCCACGAGGGCAACCCGAGATCGAGCGGCGCGATCAGCACGATCTCGCTCGGGCCGGGGAGGACGAACGCGATCAGAAACGAGTACGCGAAGATAACGGCCATTCCGGGCCAGCCCGTCGCCGTCTCGACGACGGCCTCGAGGCCGCTGCCGACAGCGGCGATCACGGTTTCAAGCATGAACGACAGTCGAAATATCGGCGTCCGGTCGGGTAAGCGTTCGGTTTGCGTGTATATCGCGGTCAACTACCCCACCCTACTTCGCTCACCCTGACGGGTTCGCTCGTTGAGGGTGGGGCTTGTCCGTGGACTCGACCTCTGACTCGGTAGAGTACGGGGTGTATCCCCGATTCGGCGTCACTGTCCCAGACTTCAGGGCGTATTGACTGACGCCCCTCCCACGCGAGGACTGTTGCTCGCGTCGGGGATACACGTCTGCCACGTTCTTGGCAGCGTTGTAGTCAGCGTGGTTCTGATTCCCGCACTTCTGGCACTCAAACGTGTCACGGGACGGGCGGTTATCGTCGTGGATATACCCGCACTCTGCACATCGCTTACTGGTGTTCTTCGGGTTCGTCGTCTCCACGAACAGCCCTTCCGCTTCGGCCTTGTACTCGACGTACTCGTAGAGTCGGTTAAACACCCACTCGGAGTGCCATACAGCTTCAGGTAATCGCTCGCGGATGCCGTCTAACTCCTCGAACACAATCCCGTCACACTCGTAACGAAGGGCTCCCTCAACAATGCCGTTGGCCACGCTGTGGATAACGTGTTTCACGTACTCGTCTTCCCGACCGCTCACAGCTTCGAGTGTGCGATGTGCGTTCCGCGTGCCACATTCTTGGAGGTCGCCACGCACGCGCTCGAACTCCCGTCGCTTGTGGTTGAGTTCACCAGCCGAGAAAAAGCGGGCTGTGCTGGTGACAGCGATTTCGTTCACGCCGAGGTCAACACCGAGAACCGTTCCGTTCTCGGTCGCTTCGTCGGCAGTCTTGGGCTTACGGAAGCCGAGATGCAAATACCATTCTCCGTCTCGATAGTGGAGTGTGGATTCCGTGGGTTCCCACTCGTCGCTGTCGAGGTACTGGTGCTGGTAGCCGTCCTCGTCGTCGGGGAGTACGAGGTCGGCTCGGACGCGAGAGTGGTCGCCGTACGTGGTAAGCGATACCTGTTCTTTCTCGGGGAAGACTGTCATCGTCTGACTGTCGTAGGTGACTATCAGACTCGTGTACGTGGGCTTGCTTGCCTTCGTCCCGTCTTGACGGCGAGAGATGCAGGATTTGATGTTCTCAGCAGCTTGGTGGCAGGCGAGAATGGCGTACTGACTGCCGATATTCGTGTTCTCTCGCACGTCGTCATAGGCGAGGTTTTGTACGTCGGACTTGGAGTGGCACAGCTTCCACGCCTTGTCCACGGCGATTTGGCATCCCTGTTTCCACTCCTCGATGGTATCTCGGAGGAGTGACTCGTCGGTGGGGGGATACGTCGAGCCGTGTGATGGCGGTTCGGCGGTGATAGTCGTCGTCCGACACTATGTTCAATGTAGTGCTAAAGTCACTTAATAGAAGAGGTTGTCGACTTCTCCCCTCCCTACTGCGCTACTCGTTCGCTCCGCTCACTGCGTTGCTCCTTGAGGAAGGGGACTCCGCCTCGACAGAAGTTGAAGTGTTCGTTCGGCCGATACCGTGACGTACGCTCCGCAATTCGCCGGGACAGTTCGAGAGCAACGTCCCGCGCCCGTCGTGCGTCGACTCCACGACAAGGAGGAGCGGTCGCGAAGACTTTTTACTTACTGAACGGTTAGTCAACATATGGTTCGATCGATATCGCGGAAACGGCCGTGGCTCGCAGCGCTGCTCGCGGCGATTCTCACCGGATTCGGCCACCTGTACCTTCGTCGGTGGCGTCGCGCGCTCGGGTGGCTCGCCGCGTCGTTCCTCGTGTCCGCTCTGTTCGTCGATCCCGCGGCAGTCGAGAAACTGATGGCCGGGACTGTGAACGCCGAGACGATACTGGCGATGGCGCCGATGACCTTCGTCGCGGGGCTCAGCGTCGTCGACGCGTATCTGCTCGCCCGCATCCAGAACGCGGCGGCTCGACTGACGACGACGGACGATGCGGACGCGGACGCAGTCAGCGCAGCGACGGCCGGCGAAGGCGCGATCGACTGCCCCCACTGCGGCAACGAACTCGATCCGGAACTCGAGTTCTGTCACTGGTGTACGAAAGCGGTCGACGTCGACGGCGACGAACTCGAGGAGTCGGCCGACGATAGGGGGTAGGCACTCGCTGTTGCGCCTCGATATTTTTCAGTTCTGTCAAACGAGACGTTCCCCTTCGAGCCCACATGCTCGACCCTATATCTACGATATATGTCTTAGAAACACATCCAAGAGTCTTAGATTAGAAGTGATGACTAATCCGGTTTAGAGCACGTATCTTCCGTAAGGCTCTTTCAGGTGATAAGCACGCGAGTACAGTTAGCGAGCCGCTCGGTCCGTGGGAGAAGACAGCAGTACCGCCTGTACGTACTCGTCGGTGATTCGTCTCACCGTCGTGAGCGACCGTTCCTCGTCGAGCACGACCGCTCGAGTCCGGGCGCCGTCGACGATCGTCACGAGGGCCCGCGAGACGTGATCGGAGGCGACGGCGGCGAACACGCCCTCCTCGATGCCCTGATCGATCACCGTGCGAAGCAGGTACCGAACGTACTCGTCGTTCTGGCGGAACCGGTCGCTGAAGCGCTTCTTGTACGGCGCCTGACTCCGCATCTCCAGGACCGTGACGAGCAACTCCTGTGGTCGTGGCGCTCGACGAGCAGTTTGTCGAGCACCAACCCGAGGCGCTGTTCGGAAGCCGCCATTTCGACCTCGTAGACCGAATCCGTGAATCGATCGAGGACGTAGTCCAAGAACGCCGCGAGCAGGTCTTTCTCGGTGTCGTAGTGGGAGTGGATCCGGCGATCGACTCCTGTATTCGTCGGCAATCCGTTACATCGTGAGCCCGGTGTCCCCGGTTCGCGAAGCGCGCGGTAGATCGCCGCGTCCGGATCGGGGACCGTTTTAGTCGACGAATCGACCATTACCGCACTCGAGGAGTCCGCGGATGCCGATTTTGATCCGACGCCAGTCGATCGCTGTTCGATGGCGCGGCTACAAGATTCCTCCACGGGGAATGGCAGCGTCCGAGCGGACGACCCAAATCGATCCCGTTCCCGAACGTTTTTGACTGACCAGTCAGTAACCTCTGTACTGAACGATATGAACGCTACTGCAATAATCGGATTGGTTCCGGTGAGATGTCGCCCTCCCCGCGGACGCGACACCGTCGATTTCCGTCGCCGAGAAAGCGCCGTCGAGTCACCTGTGGTGACTAACTGATGGGGGTGCGCCGGTTCGTCGACTCGCTGTTCAAGGATTCCGACGAGTTCGATCTCACGTCGGGCGGGATCGGCAAGCCGCTGTTCTACCTCTCCCTGCCGATCATCATCCAGAACCTGTTTCAGGTCACGTACAACCTCGCGGACACCTTCTGGCTCGGCCGCCACAGCACGGCGTCGCTGTCGGCGATCAGTTTCGCGTTCCCGATGGTCTTCCTGATGATCTCGCTGGCGCTCGGCCTCTCCGTCGCCGGCAGCGTGCTGGTCGCCCAACACGTCGGCGCCGGCAACGAGCGCAAAGCCGAGTACGCCGCCTCGCAGACGATGGCCTACGCCGTCGTCGCGTCGCTTGTCCTGGGCGTCGTCGGGTATGCCTTCGTCGACGAGTTCCTCGTGCTCCTCGGGACCGGCCCCGAGATCTCGCCGCTGGTCGCCGACTACATGCGGGTCTACTCGATCGGCCTCGCGGGCGTGTTCGGCTTCGCCGTGTTCATGGCGCTCATGCGCGGGTACGGGGACACGATTACCCCGATGTACGTGATGGCCGGCTCGGTCGCCCTCAACGTCGTCCTCGACCCGATCCTCATCTTCGGCTTCGAGAACAATCCCCTGTTCGGCCTCTTCGGAGCCGGCGGCCTCGAGGCGTCGCTGTTCGAACTGACGGGATACGCCGGATCGGGGATCGAAGGCGCTGCGATCGCGACTGTCTTCTCGCGAGCGCTGGCGTTCGCCGTCGGCCTCGCGATCATGTTCGGCGGCGACCGGGGCGTGAAGATCCGGCTGACGCAGATGGCGCCCGATCTCGCGTTCGGCCGGAAGATCGTCGATATCGGACTTCCGGCGTCGATCGAGGGGACCGCCCGCTCGCTGTCGATCAACCTGCTGCTGTTCGTGTTGGCCGCCTTTCCGGCGGAGATCAGCGCCGCCTACGGGATCGGAACCCGGATCTTCTCGGTCGTGTTCCTCCCGGCGCTGGCCGTCTCACAGGGAATCGAGACGATGACCGGGCAGAACATCGGCGCGGGGAAACAGGACCGGGCCGCCGCGACGAATCACTTCGGCGCGCGCGCCATGCTCGTCATCCTGTCCGGCGTCGGACTCGTCACGCTGGTGGCCGCGCGGCCGATCGCGGCCGTCTTCACGAACGACCCGGCGGTCGTCGCTGAGAGCGCGACGTTCCTCCGGTACGCCGCCCTAACGTTCGGATTCATGGGCGTCATGCGGGCCTACACCGGCGGCTTCCGCGGCGCCGGGAAAACGATGATCGCCGCTGTCGTCTCGGTCGTGACGCTCGGCCTCGTCCGGTTGCCCATCGCTTGGTTCGGTTCGTCGGCGATCGGCTCCGCCGGACTCTGGATCGCGTTCCCGATCTCGAACGCGATCGGTGCGGTCGTCGCGTACCTCTGGTTCAAGCGCGGGACGTGGCGGACGACGGACCTCACGGGGATGAACATCGGCGCCGACGCTCCCGGGTCGGATACCGCGTCGTCCGACGACTGAGACCGACGACTCGAGGATGCGCTCGCGTCACTCACCGAAATCGGTGACGTGACGCTTCGAGCGCAGCGCGATCGGTACGTCGATTGTCGCGCTGCTTCCGAAAATCGACCCGAACCGAAGTAGCACGATGGTCGGAGTGTCACACGTAGCGGACCAGCTCTGTGCCTCCCACGAAATACGCGAATCGGTCGTTGAAACGGGGTGCCATTGCAAGCGGTACCACTATTGGAAATAGAGGGCTACGAATTCTGCCGGGGTTCCACGAGACAGCCGCCGCCGCTCGTGCCATCATACCTTACCCCGGCACTTCCTATCACAGTGATCGAGGGGTTCGTTCTCGGAACGTAACCTCGCCACATGGTCGCTATACGCGGTTGTGACTCGCGATAGTCGTATCGCCGATAAATCGGCTCCGAATCGAGAGCGACTGATTACTCGCTGCTTTCGTTACCGCCGCTCTCGTTGCCGCCGCTCTCGTTACCCTCGGTTTCGTTACCGCCAGTTTCGTTGCTACCAGTCTCGTTGCCCTCGGTTTCGTTACCGCCGTTTCCACCGCCGCCTTCGATCTGGAGGTCGCCGACCATCTGGGACGAGTGGGGTTGGCAAACGTACTGGGCCATCTCGCTGCTCGCCGTCAGATCCAGCATCTGGGCCTCGTCCGGTTCGCTGACGATTTCGGTCGAGAGATCGTTGACGATTTCGCCGTTTTCGTCCCAAATCTCGATGTTGTGATCCGAACCGTCGCCCTCGGTCCAACCGATCGTGTAGTCTTCGCCCTCCTGCAAGATCAGCGTCGGATTCGATTCGCCCTCGATCTGGCTTGGGGCGAGACCCTCCCACTCGGTCGTCTGACCACTGAACTCCACCGTCGTCCCAGGGTCGATCTCGAACCCGTCACTACCCCCGCCGTTACCGCCGCCGTTTCCGTTCCCACCGCCTCCGCCACAGCCTGCGAGGAACGCTGTCGATGCCGCGACACCGGTCAGCTCGAGCATCCGGCGACGTGAGAACCGTTCATCTCGTGTCATCGTCTCAGCTTTGAACTCAGAACCGATAGCCACGCGCCCGTCTATTGCATGGGCTTCATCAGTCGATCTATCACTCAGTGGACGGTATTACCGGGACCGATGTCAACCGCTGCATCGCCGACGGCCGTTTCAATTCGATCCACATACCAATTCGACGAGAAGATTTAGGGGCGAGTGCTGCGACCGGATCGATATGTCCCTCCTCTTCGAGAACGCGATCGGCGATTTCGAGCTCTCGACTGCGACGCTCTATTCGCCGACGAACGGCGACCTCGAGGCGACGCGTGACGAGCCCGTCCCGATCGACGGCATCGTCGAGTACGCGAGCTACCACGACCGACTCGATCATCCCGAGAAGGACGACTGGATCGCGGTTCCGCTTCACGAATCCGACAGCGCTGCGCTGACAGGCGAGTATATCGCCTTCACCGATCACGCGCTCCACGGCGAGATCTTCGTCTACGACGACGGCGACGACTACGAGTCGATCGACCGGGACGCCTTCGTCGAGTCGACGCTGGCCGAACGGGTGCGCTTCTGGCACTCCGACTACGCGCCCGACGATCCCCCGTCGTACTTCGACTCACCGATCGCGGAACGCGAGCCCCCTCGACGGCCGCTCTCCGGCGACGACGCGGCGTCGTTCTTCGACGAACTCGAGTCGTTCGTCCGGGCGGAGATGGACGCCCAACGCGACGCGAACGGGGAGAAAGCGGCCGGGTCGACGCCCGAAGCGCTCCGCGAGCAGGGGTTCGGCGCCATCCCCTCGCTCTCGTCGCTGGGCCAGCCCGAAGACGGGACCTATCGGTTCAGGATCGACGACGACGGCGACGACCGGGCGCAGGACCGGCATCGGTACGTCCAACGCGAGTTCGGCATCTTCGAGGGGAACGAGGTCCAACTCTTCCCGCCGAACGCGGAGCGCGCGCCGGACGCGTTCCCGATCGCGGCGACGGTCGGTTCGATCGAGGGGCGGACCGTGAGACTGGCCGTCGACTGGCACGCCATCGAGGACCGGTCGACCGTCGGCGGCTACCTCCGACAGAAGCGACGCGGGTACGCGGTGACCTTGCTGTTGAACTCCGTTCCCTACGACCGCGAACTCGAGGCGATCGCACGCGTTCGCGAGCGCGACGATCACCGCGCCCTCCTGACGGGGGAGACGGCGGTCACCTTCGGCGACACCGCCGGAGTCAAGAGCAGCCAGCAGGACGTCGAGCTGAATCAGGAACAGGAGCTCGCGGTCTCCTGTGCCCTCCTCGCCGATCACCTGTTTTGCATCCACGGACCGCCGGGCACCGGGAAGACGCGAACGCTCGTCGAGGTCGTCAGGCGGTCCGTGCAGGCGGGCGACGACGTCCTCGTCTGCGCCGACTCGAACCAGGCGGTCGACAACCTCGTCGCCGGTTCGAGCACGGCGGCGACGGCCGACGAACGGTCGCTCCACGCCTACGCACAGCACGGCGCCGACGAGTTCGTCCTCCGACGGGTCAACGCCGGCAACTCGTCGAACGACGTGGTCGGCGAGCGGTACGCGACCTGTGACGGTCGGGCCGACGTCGTCGCCGCGACGAACAGCAGCGCCGCCACCCTCGATCGCGAGTTCGACGTGCTCGTCCTCGACGAGGCGACACAGGCGACGTGTACCGCCTCCTGTATCCCGCTGGCGAGGGCGAACAAGGTCGTCCTCGCGGGAGACCACAAGCAGCTGCCGCCGTTCAGCGCGACCGAAGACCCGCCGGAGTCGGCGGCCGGGATGTCGCTGTTCGAGCACCTCTACGCCGACGGCGGCGTCTACGAGGGCGTCGGCGTTCAGCTGCGGACGCAGTACCGCATGCACCGCGACATCGCCTGGTTCTCGAACCGGCGCTTCTACGACCGGGCGCTGCGGCAGGGCCGCGACGTCGCGTCGCTCGCGGACCGGCCGGCGCTCGTCGGCTACGACGTCGGCGGCAGCGAGGAGACGATCGATCACTCGAAGCGCAACGACGCGGAGGCGCGACTCGTCGCGCACGTCGTCGACGAACTCCGAACCGAGGCCGGGCTCGAGGCCGCCGAGATCGGCGTCATCACGCCGTACACGGCGCAGGTCGACGCGGTTCGGACGAAGCTGACCGCCCAACTCGAGCGCGGCCGGGAGGTGACCGTGGACACGATCGACTCCTTCCAGGGCAGCGAGAAGGTCGCGATCGTGATCTCGCTGGTCCGAAGCAACGCCGACGGCGAGGTCGGCTTCCTCGACCGTCCGCTCGACGGTCCGCGGCGATTGAACGTGGCGATGACCCGCGCCGAACGATTCTGCGCGCTGATCGGCGACTGGTACACGTTGCGGGACTCGCGGGGCGGCGCCGGGGACGGCACTGACCTCTACGACGATCTCCACTCGTTCCTCGAGAGCACCGGGCGGTTGCGACGGGTCGAACCGGAGTTCATCCCGATTCCCGAGTGACGATACTGTTCGACCTCGATCACTGACTCACCTCCTCGAGCGCCGTTCGTCCCCGAGGTACTGGCTCTCCCTATTTGCGGTACTCCGAATAGATACAACTATTCGTCGGAAACTGATTTCGTGACGACCTGCTCGAGAACCGCGCTGCTGCCGGCGGTCCTCGTCAGGGGGATCTTGCCGGTCATCGCACGCGCTCCGATCCGTCAGTCGCGTGGGACGTTCCGCCTCCGAACGGAGGATGATCCGAAAAGGTCGCCGATACGTTCACCGGTCTGACGCCGCGGTACTCGCATTTCAGTGGGGTGCGAGTCGTCGAACGCCTTCCGGCGAGCAACAGCAATCTGCGGCGATCAAACAGCAGGGCGGATCAATTGCTGTCCATTACCGCGACCACCGGTCGGTCCGCGTCCAGAAGGACCGATTGGGTGACACTCCCGAATAGCGCCTTGCCAACTGGCGATCGTTTCCGTCCGCCCAGAACGAGATATCGGGAATCGACTTCGGTTGCATACTCCAGGATTTCTTCGGCGGGATTCCCCGTTCGTCCGATCACTTCGTGCTCCCGCGAAATGCCTTCGGAAGCCCGTTCAGCGACCGCTCGAGCGATTTCCTTTCTGTCCTCATCCGTCGGCTTTTGATCGATGTCGATTTTCTCGTTGAGGAGATGGTCGTGCTCCGACTCTTCGTACACGGAGAGGACGTGAAGCGGTTCGTCGAAGCGATCGGCTAACGTCGCTGCTTCCCTCACTACTGCGTTCGATCTCTCCTCGTCGTCAACTGAAGCAACAATCGTCATATGAGACCACTTGATGTTGGAAGGCAAATAAATTTGGGTTAGTTGTAAGGGTCTGGGTCACAGAAAGTAGCGCGATTGTAGTGGTATACGGTCGAGACGAATAACCACCGGGGTCGGAGAAGAAGTTATCAGTTGAAATTCATTCCTTTTTCGTATACTCCTATAAATATAATAATCCTTAATAGTGTCATTGCTTGGAGAATCAAGAGAGGTGGCGTGATACGGCACTGGATCTATCCTGAACCAGCGAGAGAATCCCGTCCGAAAGCCGACCGAAGCGAGGTATCGACAGATAACCGACCACAACGAGCGCCGAATGGTGACCCTACGAGGCGCTCTCGTGATCGAGCGTCGTTCGCCGAACGGTCCCGTTCGGAGAAATCGCTCGCCACCGATTCCAACGGATCGGTAGCCGCGTCGAGGCCACGAGTGTCTGGGCGTGAAGAGCCGATTCCGAGTCTGTTGGAATCGTGGCTGGGTTGATAACCCTTGCGCCGAACACATCCACTGTCGCGTACCTCTCCCACGCGACAAAGCGATCCCATCTCCACACCCGACCTTGTCGTCAGCCACCGTGGGCCCGCCCCGGCCCGCTGGGACTTTTGCTTTCGGCCGAATTCGTATAGCCGTCCGCTCTCGAGCGGTTCGCCGACGCCTCTCGAGCCGACATTCCGCTCGAGAATCGGGCGGCGACCGGTTGCCAGACTCGCTCTGCGAAGCCGGTCGACCGTTTCGGAGTGACCGCGACCCCCGTCAGCGCGCCGTACGGAGAGTATCGTTGCGGCGATCACGACCTCTCGGGACGCCGTCGTTACCCGCGGCTCGCGGCTTTCGACTACTGGGTCCTGCGAGAAACGCCGGTCGGGCCCGGCGTCGGATCCCCCCTGTCGATGGTGGTGTGTCAATCGGTGGGTAGGGGTGAACCGAGATTGGCCTCTGACGTCGGATACTCTCGATTAGCGGCGGGTACAGATGTCTCAGATCGGACGAGAGCTGCCGGCAACGACAGTACTCCTGTCCCGCCAGTACGACCATTCGTCCGTTCTCCGTTAAGGGTGGAGGCTGACAGGTAAGCCGGTACGATCGCCTCGCCTCTCGTGATCTCACCGGACGATCCGTCCACTATCGCTTCCGTCGACATATCCGGCCCACTCGGTTCGTTCCACGAGGCGAGCAGACAATTTCTGTCGGCGACTCCCACCGCGTTCCGTCGCTCGCCGTGTGGCTGCCGACTCGAGCCACCGCACTGTGATCTACGAACAGCCGACGCGCAGAGAGCCGGCAAGAGCGGAGACCGCGTCGGCGATACCGCCGGGCCGATTCGCGGTGGCCTCAGTCCGCTTTACCCGGACTTCTTCCGCGGCCCTCGTTCTTTCCGTGCCCTTTTCCACCGTTTCGGCCACGACCCCGGAACAGCGAGAGATCGACCGCCTCGGCCATCGCCTCGTAGCCCGTGTCCCCTGGGTGGAGGTTGTCGCCGCTATCGTACTTCGGAAGCATCCGCTCGGGATCGTCGGGGTCCCGGATGGCCTCGTCGAAGTCGACGACACCGTCGAAGGCGTCGCTCGTCCGGATAAACTCGTTGACCGTCTGGCGGATCTCCTCGCCTTCGGGCGTGTAGTGTGGATTATCTTTCATCGGCGTCAGCGTTCCACCGATGATTCGCAGGCCCTTCGCGTGGGCCCTGCGGATGAGCTGCTGATAGCCATCGATTAGGTCCTCGGCGGTCAGAGTTTCGGAGCCCGCACCCGTCCCGGCTCCGATATCGTTGATCCCCTCCAACAGGAGCACGTCGGTCACGCCCGTCTGGGCGATGACGTCTCGGTCGAACCGGGCGAGAGCGTTTTCGCCGGCGCCTCTGCTGAGTACGCGATTGGCGGAAATACCAGCGTTCAACACCGATTTCTGTAGACTCCCGCTCTCGTTGATTCGCTCGGCGAGGAAGTCGGGATAGGTCGCGTTGGCGTCGTACGTCGATTCGAAGCCGTCGGTGATCGAGTCGCCCAGACAGACGATCGCGCCGTTCGTCTCCGGTGAGACCACCTCGACCCCGTCGAGGTAGAACCACTGGGAGATTTCCGTCGTGAACGCGTCTGCACCGGTTTCGTCCGTGTGATCGCCGCTCTCCGCGACGAAGGACGTCTTGGTCTCGAGGTGGTGCAAGGTCGTCGGGCCCGTCGGCGCCGCCGCGTAGAGGTTGACCGCCAGATCCTGCTCCGGTTCGACGTGCAGATCCGCCGGGTCGCTCAAGACGCGACTCCCGGCCGTGATCGTCACGTCGTCGTCACCGCCGAACGTCAGTTGCCGGAGCGTCCCGGGTTCGATCGCGGCGCTACCGGACTCGGCCCGTATCCCCACGGACGCCCGGTCGAACGTGACTGGTCCGTCACCGAACGTGTTGGACAGGCGGATACGGACACCGTTTCCACCGACGCTCGTCCGGACCATCAGTCGAAGCGTCTCGTCCTCGAAGCCCTCCTGAGAGCGGCCCTCGTCGTTCGGCGCCATCGGACTTGCCGTCCACGTTCCCACGAACTCGGTGCCGGAGCGTCCCGGTGGTCTCTCGGTATCCGTCGGCGAATCACCGGTCAGAACGTCGGCGCCGGTACCGCCGAGTACCAGCCCCGAAACGGCACCGAGCGACTTCAACGTCTCGCGTCGGGTCGACCCGGTCATTGTTCGCACCCACACTGTTGGCCGCTATTTTGCGCTAGCATTCCACACAAAACCATAGTCAAACAACATTTAGTAATAGGATACCTACCTGTTCCAGAGCGTCACCGTTAGGAGACACTTTCTGGGAACGACCGGTGCTGAGAAAGCAGTCGAACGCGTCTGCGGCGTCCGCGGACTAGCATCACAGCAGACCGCTCCCTGCGGTCCGATTTCGGCCTCGGACGAAGAGAGCGATTCGAGGAACGGGAAACGACACTCGCGAAACTCGAATCAAAGCGGAACAAGGCGAATGCGGCGGCGACGCAAGCTATGGGAGTGGATATTCGCTCCGAGGGAGCGTACTATTCCCAGCACTGGACATCGCACGTAGCCCCGTAGCGGATCGAGTGTGAGCGTGGTTGTCCATACACTGAATTTTGTAAGCAGTACTATTTCGATCCGGCGGCAGTCGCTCGACTCATCGGTGTGGACGATACGGCGGATCTCGTCGTCCTCGACGGCAGAAACGAAGACGACTACGAGGAGTGGCAGGTCGGTTGAGCACGAACGTCCCGATCGACAACGAACTGTTGAGATTCGACTACTCTGCGCTTGAGGAGTACCTGACTATCACAACCTATCGAGTTCGGCCGCAATCTCCTTGACTACGAGGAACCGACACTCGAGACGTTCGACGAGCTGACGACGTGTATCGCTGACCAGTTCATGGAGGCAACAGCATGAAATTCGGGGCAACTGACCCGTTTGCGGACGATTCAGTACGAAGTCACTGAGGGGGAAGACCGCTGGGGAATCTCATTCGAACACGAAACTCCTTCCTCGATTCTCTGGGACAGTGTCGAGGAACTCCTCGAAGACATCCGTCCGACGTACCAGTATCCGAATGAGAATCTTGAGAGTAACGAGTACGTCTTTGCTTTTTCTCCCGGGTAGTTTGAGATCCGGAAGTGGAGCGTCCCTGTACTCAGAGCCAGATCCGGGGTGGGAGCTACTGTCGTTGGAGGCAGATCCGAGGCAGTGTGAGCACTGAAGTCACGCGGAAGGATTCTGGTAGGAAGAGTGTCCCGACTGCGGAGTTACACATTCTCAGAGACTTGATTTCGCAGTACTGCGGGATAGCGTCGAGACCTGAGTACAGGGTAGAAGCTGAACTCATCGTAGACGAGGACTTACCTGTGTGGCGGCCCGAGGATATACAATGGCATCACCTGATGTCCAGCAGTCGCTGTCGGCTATCGGATGTGATGCGTGCCAGTCTGCTGTCCAGTCTGGCGGATGGCAAGAGGTATCGTTTCTCCTCCTGGATCAACTCACGATCCCTGTCCTCAGCTGTGACGAGCACTTGGAACAGTTCTCTTCGGTCTGTGGATTGACGTCCGAAGACACGGCCGATCTTCTGCATCATCGACCGGCTGGCGGAGTGTCGTGTCCTAGTTGCCGCCTCTCCCCGTATAACTCGCCGCATCCTCTGGTCCACGTTCAGGATGGGGCCGTCATTCCGCTGGCGTGTCCGAAGCACCTGTCCGAGATCGTCCAGCGGTTCCACACAGGGATCCAGACACAGCACCAGTTGACAGCCGGCCTCGATACTAGTCCCTCCCAGTAAGGCCTGAAGGTTCTGTGAAGTGGTACACAGACCGTAGAGGAAGGTCAGGTTTCCGGGTGGTCGTATCGGTTGAACCGGTACTATCGTCGGAACTATGACTGATAAACAACCTTGGGGCTTGTTCCTCCCACCCGCTCGAACAGGGAGAGGAGGGATAATACAGACACCGCTATATTCACTCAAACTCTTGTTTATTAGTCGATAAGAGCAAGAACCTTCGGCTCGATCGACGAACTCGTCGAACAGAGTCCGTGGACAGTCGAGTCCGAAGCCGATCTCGAGGTAATTCCCGAAGACCAGTTCTACGATCACCTCGAACAGCGGGCGAAAGCCGCTTTCAACTCAGCTTCAGACACCGATGCGGAATACAACTGGACCCGAGAAAAGAAAGACAACTCTGCCCTTTCGATCCGGCAAGTCCGCCGAATCTACAACGCTGTCGAGTCTCCCGGTGAAGAATTACTGGTACTCGCGCTGTGCGGTTGGGTCTCCGTCGTAACGAGGTTGCGTCGCTGCAGGCATCTCAGCTCGTCCTCAAGGGCTCACACGCCGAGGATCCAGGCCAGTGCCTGATTAGTGGCTCCCCAACCCAGAGGTTTCTCATATAGATAATGTATGTGTTCACAATCATTGTGTGCCTATAAACAATCAATTTACAAATTCTCGCCCGGATAGTATAGTTATGCTGCCAATAACAACTCCATCAGAACAGAATTAGTAACTTAGACAGAATTAGTTGATGATCTCTTAAAAGATGACAACCGAACTACTTATACGAGGGGATTGTGAAGAACTAATTCCAAGAACCATTTTTAAAATATATTTCCAATAGCAATAAATTAAATAATGAATGGAACATACGGTATTATTGACATTCACGGAACGGAATTAGAGGATACACTAGGGGAATGGGATTTATCTGACGACGGTATTCAGCATGTGACCGACAACGTGGCACTCACGGCTGATCCAGGTCGGTGTCACACCGCAAGCCAGTCCTGCGACGGCGATGAGTCGCTCCGTTGCTGGGTGATTGGCGACATATATGGCTATGACGCGAGTGCCATTGGCGAACCCGGCGGATACAGGACACGGTCTGCCAATGTTGACCCTGCACAGTACTGTGTGTCGCTGTACCAGCGCGACGGACTGCGCTTTGTCAACGGCCTCAACGGCACGTTCACACTCCTAATCTATGATCGTGAGCACGATCGGCTCACTCTTTGTACCGACCGGTTCGGGACGGTGCCACTCTATTGGATACGGCCGGACGAGGAGACAATCGTCTTCTCGACGAATATCCAATTTCTTCCGTACCACCCGGACGTTGATACCGCCTTCAATTCGGCGTACTTCCACGAATATCTCGCCTTTCGGCGCACATTCGGGGTGACAACTCCTCTCGAAGGCGTCGAGAAACTCCAGCCAGGTACGATCACGACTATTTCGCTAGTTGACGGTGCGACTCAGAGCGACCAGTACTGGCGGCCCGAGTATTGCCCGCGCGACGAGTCCTTTGAGTGGTTCGTCGACGAGTTCGTGCGTCGGTTCCGTACAGTCGTCGACGAGTGGACCCGCGACGACCGCGAGTACGGCGTCTTGCTTTCAGGGGGTCGAGACTCGCGGCTTGTTCTAGCCACCCTCGAGGATGCGACCGCGTTCCACATGAACGACTGGATGAATCGCGAGGCCCGCACCGCTGAACGGGTCGCCCTCGAGGCCGACGCTGACTTCGAGGTACTCGACCGAGGAGCCAAATACCGGATCGACGCCCTCAAGCGCAACCGGTGGGCTGGCTCGTTCAACGGCTGGTTCACCCAGCCCTACACTAGCGGTTTCGAAACAGAGATCACCAACCGAGTCGACGGACTCCTGTCGGGACTATATGCCGACTCGCTGTTCCATGACTATAGCGTCCCTTCTCCGACAGTGTCAGTCGGCCCGCTCGGGTCGGTAACGGTGCCGATCGAGCAATCGATCGAGACGGTCGACGAATACATCAATTTGCTGCTCGAATCGGCCCACGACGATCTTCCCACCTCGACGGATCTCCAGTCGATCCTCGAGGCAAATATCTACCGAGAGGGCAAGCAAATTATCCACCACGGTGTCACGTACAACTCCCTCAACGAACTCGTCTACTACGGCGACTGCTATCCGCTCTCAAACGACGACGACCTGCGATTCCATACTGATCTCCACCGGATGCTTCCCTACCAGTCGCCGTTTCTCGATAACCGTATTATCGATCTCTCTCTGTCGATGCCGGTCCGATACCGACTCCGACGGGATCTTATCGGGCAGGCGGTCGATCGTCTTGCGCCCGACCTGGCAGCGATCCCCCACGCAACCTCCGGTGTCGCGCTCTCACGATCGTTCCCGATCAAATACGCTGGCAGACATCTGCTGGAGCTATGGGACAAACACATTCGCAACCAGACATCACCGAAGCCGTACCTAACTAACGGTCCCTGGCTGGACGACGCCGAACTGCTCCGCTCGGAGCCGTTCGCGGGGAACGTCTTCGAACGAACTGCCAACCTCGCCGACGAGCTCCCCGGCCTCGACGCTGACAGAATTGACGACCGGTACCGTACCCACCTGCGCGGCCAAAACCGCGTCGGCGAACTATACACGCTGTTGACACTACTCACGATGCCAGTCACGAAACGCATTCTCGAACCCGAAACAGATCGCACGCAGAAAACCGACGTAACGGACTCCAGTTTTTGGTCGCTCGAGAGGGGGGAGTTCGACGATGTCTGCTGAGCGCGACGCAGTCGTCGTCACCGCCTCACGGTATCCCCACGGATACGCTTCGATCCGTTCGCTGGCTGACTGCGGCCTGCACACGATCGCCGCGGTCGCTGACGAGTCTTTGAGCGTCACAACCTCCCGGTACTGCGACGAATCGGTGCTAGTTCCGGCGCCGAGTGACCTCCCAGCGTACAAGGATTCGCTACTGGGACTGGCCGCTCGGCCAGACGTCAGAACGATTATCCCCCACCGGCCACACGATACGTACCTTCTCTCGAAGTTCGCCGACGAGTTCGACCGCCACGTCGACGTCGTCGTCCCAGACCTCGAGAGGCTGCGGGACGTCCACGACCGAAAGCACCTCACGGAGGCAGCCGCTCGGGCGGACGTGGCAATCCCAGATACGCAACTGCTCGGCGAGGTCACCGACTGGAGCGGTGACCGGATCATCAAATCCCGGTATAACTTACTCACTGACGAGTACCTTGAGGACATGGCGTTCGAAGATTCCGGGATTGCTAAATCGGTTGTACATATCCCGGCAGGCGAGACGCCTGACATCGACGCACTCGTCGAGAAAATGGGCCATGAACCGATTGTTCAGGAATACATCGATGGCGAGGAGTACCTCTTCGGAGCGCTGTACGACCATGGCGAACCCTTGGGGACTTTCCAGCACAAACAGCTCCGGGGAGATTCCTACACCGGTAGCGGCGGCGTCTATCGCGAGTCAGTTGCCATTCCCGAACTTGAGGAAACTGGCCGGGCGATCCTCGATGAACTCGAGTGGCATGGGCTGGCCTGTATCGAGTACGTCGAGGATGCCGAAACTGGTGAGTTTAACATCGTTGAGATCAATCCACGGATGTGGCAGTCGCTGGCCTGTGCGACCTGTGCGGGGGCGGATTTCCCCGCTTGGTACTGGTATACAGCTACCGATCGTTCTGGACTAATCAGTCCTAGCTACGAGACCGGCGTCAGCACGCACTATCTGTACGGTGAGCTGGAACACCTCGTCAGTATCGCCCGCGAGGAGTCCCCGTTCGTCGAGCGCCCCTCGTTGCCAAGACGCGCGGCCAAGATCCTACGCTCGTGTTACAACGACCCTGGCTTCGATTATCTCCACCTCGACGACCCGCGTCCGATCGCCCGACAGATCCGCAGCGAGCTCAAGAGCACGGTGATCAGCCGGCTCAGCTGACCGTTTCATACTAATACTGGATCTCAGTCTCAAGGACTTCATGCACTTGCTGGCGGTTATAGGGAGTCATAGAAGAGTTCCCACACTATGATCACAGTATTTCCTGGATTATCTCCTCATCCATAGTCGGTGATTGTGATGACAAGGAAAAGACATAGCGCGGGGAACCTGCGCTCGTGCGTGGACGCAGCCTTGGGCATGAACGTGCCCGAGGCCGCAGTCCTTGACTGTGTCGTTGATTCGCTCGACTCCGCACCGTAAGTTGTACGTCTCGTCTAGTATCGTTTGCTTCAGCTGCACGTCTTTCTGAGTTTCTCAATTCGGTCTTCAACCTTTTGAGTCGCTTTAGCGGTCTCAAAGACATCTTTTTCATCCAGAATTCGAGGGAATGGATGCTGACATGAGCAGGCATTATGTGGACTGATCGGCTGGATAGTACCATCCGCAAATACCTACACTGGCAGTGGTTCATCAGAAGTATTGTACCCACCGGCCTCTTTTTCTTCGTTAGATGTTGTCACAAAAGTGGCCTCGTTCGCCGTGATATAGATCGTGTTTCTTGGTACGTCCATGTAGAAACGCAGCAGCTGGATCGGTGCCCCGCCGTTCAAAGAGCGCTACATCGAGGATGAGTTTCGTGTCGATGTCTATTGCAGCGTACATCCAAGATCGGTTGCCGTTAATCCTGACAGCGGTTTCATCAACCGCGACCCGCGACGGCGAAACCGTCGGCGGGTCTGGAACGCTATCAACCATCCGATGATCCCAGTACCAGATTGCTTGATGAGGCCTTTCAATGCCGAATGAGCGAAGAATTTCTTGTGTCTCTCGAAGAGAACAACCAGTCGCATGGAGCCGGATGGCGAACGCCCTGACGGGCGTCCTCAGAACCTCCGCGTTCTAATGGGCTGCACAAGAGCTACGCTCTTGTGAACGTCGCCGCCCACTCCCGTTCCCAAGCTTCATCAAATTCTGCCGCATAACACCCGCTGAGAAGGTCTGCGAGCATAGTTCTAATCACTCTCCGACCTACTCGATCCTCAAACTGTGCTAACTAGATGGTGCCCAGCTACCGCTCCTGTCTCTGCAGCGTATATTCAGCATGCCGTTCCTATCACAGTTTGAGGGTTTCAACAGAGCCGCTCGAGTAACTTGACGCCGTCGTGGACCAAAATATCACAGGATGGGCGACAGCCGATAGAGAGTTGCCAATTCTTTACAACGAGTGGGGGGACGCAATTGCTGACAGCGAAGAATTGGACGCACTCGAGGATTCACGTCGGTGGTTCGTTCCTGCACTTGTGCTACAGGAAACATCCGGATCGAATCTGGCCACAACAGAGCCGAACATTTCACACAAAACGCGACCTGACTGTCGACACTGCGACGAAGAGACGATTCACACCTTCGAAGAGCATAATACCACACCAGAAGCATCGGTCCCTACAACACCGATCTGGGAATGCAGCCGATGTAGCACTCCTCGGTATGGTCCACATATCGATTGAAACGGTCTGACTCAGAATTACCGAAGTATGGGAAGGTGTCGTTCCAGTCCACGTACATCGCAGATCTCTCACGGCGTAGTGACAGAGGCCAAGGAAGCAACTAGACGGGCCGCAGAAGTCGGTGATAAGGCAAGCGAAGCGGCGGAACGCAGACTCGACCAATCCACGAGCGCGTTCATCGATTGGGCCGCGAAGCACGATATTGAGGCGTTGTACTCAGATAAAACTTCAAGTACTACGACCGCACTCGTCGGAGACTGAATTGTCGGATACGCTCCCAGAAATCGTCTCTACTCGATTGGTAGCTCCTCATGCGTGAAGACTATCTGTTATGGGCAGCAAATCCTCGCTCATGGAGTTCGATCTCGACAGCTTCAGTGCTCGCGACTGGGAACGCCCCACAGACGCCGATCCGGTCCGGTTCGCCATGGTCGGACTCGGGTGGTGGACGCGTGAGCACGCGATCCCTGCCGTCGAAAACGCAGACTACTGCACGACGACGGTCCTGGTCAGTTCCAGTACGGAGAAGGCTGAGGAGGTCGCGACTGACCTGGAGGGGATCGAGGGAACCCTCACTTACGACGAGTATGCCGACGGCGCGGCAACCGATGCCTACGACGCGGTGTACATCTGCACGCCGAACGGACTCCACCGGGACCACGTCGAAGCCGCGGCCGCGCACGATAAGGCGATCCTCTGCGAGAAGCCCCTGGAAGCGACTGTCGAGAACGCTCAGGCGCTCGTCGACGCCTGCCGGGAAGCGGATGTCCCGCTGATGGTCGCCTACCGACTCCAGACCGAACCGGTGGCCCGCCGCGCCCGAGAACTGATCCGGGACGGCGCAATCGGCAATGTCGTCTCGATACTCGGGCACATGTCGGACACGATCCTCGACGCCGCCGACGAGACGAGTTGGCGGTTCGACCCCGACCTTGCCGGCGGGACGACGCTCAACGACATCGGGATCTACCCGCTGAACACGATCCGGTTCATCCTGGAGGAAGATCCCCAAGCGGTGTACGCCCGGACGGAGTCCGAACAGCCGGCCTACGAGGGAACCGACGAGCACGCAGCGTTCCAGCTAGAGTTCCCCGACGGAACGCTCGCCTCGTGTACAGTCACGCACAGCGCGACAGTGACCTCGAGCCTCCGGTTCGTCGGCACCGAAGGTGAACTGAGCATCGAGGGGCTCTTCTTCCCGAACACCCGGAAAGTGCTCCGGGTATCCGGACCGGACATCGAGAGTGAGTATCAGCCGGAGCCGGTCGACCAGATGCGCGAGGAGTTCGACTACTTCGCCAACCGCCTCCAACGTGGTCTCGACCCCGAACCCGACGGCGAACACGGTATGATCGACATGCGCGTCATCCGTGCCCTCTACGAATCCGCTGAGAGGGGACAGCGCGTCACACTCGACCTGTGAACGAGATAGAAAACTGGTGACGGTCGATCACGTATGTGTCTTTACTGACTGATTCGGGAATCCCGGACATGAATACTGTGAACCCTTTTCTGGCACTCACAGCAGAAGTTGTTTTTCGGGGGTGAGATGACTGAGCCCCGCTGTAGGCTCCTGATTTGATGATTCCAGAAGGAACTGGTAATTCATTCAACAATTGCGAGTTGGCCCCCGACGCGATCCTCGGGACGCACACCTTCGAAGACATCCTATTCACCGACGAGACAGAAACGCCGGTGAACGTGCTCACCGGCGGGACACCGGTGCATTCGCAAGCGTCCGTCGAGGAGGTGACGATCGGCGACAGCAGTGACGACACTCCGGACGCTCTCACACGTCGGTCCACCACGGTTTATGTAGCTACTCGAGCTACTGTACAGACGTGTCCGATCCGACCTTCGATGAGTTCGACCACGAGGCGCACATGCGCCGAGCCTTCGAACTCGCTCGCGAGGCCGTCGATCGCGGTGACCGGCCGTTCGGGACGGTGCTCGTCCGGGACGATACGGTCATCATGGCCGACTCGAATCGCGTGGTTACGGAAGACGACATTCGCCGCCATCCGGAACTTCACCTCGCGTATCGGGCGTGTCGAGAACTCGACCCGGACGAACGCGCCGAGACGGTCATGTACACGAGCACGGAGCCGTGTCCGATGTGCGCCGGCGGGATGGTCAGCGCCGGGTTCGGACGGGTCGTCTACAGCGTGGGCAGCGACGAACTCGCGGAGTTCACCAGCGCCGAACCGTCAGTCCGATCGGCGGAGGTTCTCGACGGCGTCAGCGATGTTACCGGTCCCGTACTGAACGAGGAGGGGCGCCAGCTCCACCGCGATTTCGACTGGTAATCCATCAGTTCACGGCTCGAGACGTCCCGATTCGACGATACGACAGCCGACGCACCGAACGAAGCCACGCCACGCTGAGACACGGTACTATGTACCGCTATGTCGTTTCTCCGCCAGCGCCGTCTGGAATCGTGAAGAAGAACGTCGTCCCCTCGCCGGGGTCGGACTCGACCCAGATGCGGCCGTCGTGGGTCGTCACGATGCGTTTGCAGATAGCGAGACCGATGCCGGTTCCGCCGTACTCGTCGGGCGTGTGAAGGCGGTTGAATACCTCGAAGATGTCCTCCGTCTTTTCGGGGTCGATCCCGATCCCCTCGTCGCGGACCGAAAACAGCCACTCGCCGTCCCGTCGCTCGGCGGAGACGTGGACGGTCGGCGGCGCATCGCCCGCGTACGTGATGGCGTTATCGAGGAGGTTCTGGAAGAGTTGAATCAGTTGCCGTTCGTCGCCGCTCACGGTGGGCAGTTCGTCCGACGTGACGGTGGCCTCGTGTTCCTCGATCGCCATCTGGAGATTCCCCGTCGCCTGCTCGAGGACGGCCTCGCAGTCGACCGTCTCGAAGTCGTTCCCGCGGGTGCTCACCTGCGAATATTCGAGCAACGCGTCGACCATCTCCCGCATGCGGTCCGCGCCGTCGACGGCAAATTCGATGAACTCCTTCGCCTCGGCATCGAGGTCGTCCCCGTACCGCTGTTCGAGTAGCTGCAGATAGCTCGAAACCATCCGTAACGGCTCCTGGAGGTCGTGGGAAGCGGCGTGGGCGAATCGCTTGAGTTCTCGGTTCGAGCGTTTCAGTTGCGCGTTGGTTTGTTCGAGTTCCCGCTCGTACTCCTTGCGGTCGGTGATGTCGCTCGCCATCCCGACCCACTCGACGATCTCGCCGTCCTCGTCCAGCATCGGTATCGCACGCGAGAACGTCCAGCCCAGGCTGCCGTCGACCTGCTCTATTTGGTGTTCCAGTTCGAAGGTGCTCTTGGTCCGGATGGCTTCGTCGATGGCCGCCGTGACGCATTCCTGATCGTCCGGATGGATGTATTTGTCGAGCCAGTCGCTGGTCGATTCCTGCGTATCGGCGATGAATTCCTTGCCCTGGAGCTCGTGCATTTCGCTCCAATCCGGGCTCATGCGATAGACGACGTCCGAGCTCGCGGTAACCAGCGCGCGGAATCGCTCCTTGCTCTTCTGAAGCGCCTCCTCGGCCTCCTTGCGCTCGGTGATATCGCGCGTCGTTCCGGCGATGATTTCGACCTCCCCCTCGTCATCGAGCACTGGTGCGAAGATGTAGTCGTAGATTCGGCGACCGCGTTCGGCGTGTTCGAACGCGACTTCGCCGCGGATGGGCTCTTTCGTCTCCACGATCCGATCGATTTCGCGTTCGTGCATCTCCGCGTGCCACGGCTCGTAGCCGTTTTCTCGCAAGGTGTTGCCGATGGACTCGTCGTAGGTTTGGCCCCACATCTCCAGCAGCGCGTCGTTGGCGAAGATGAAGCGGTAGTCGAGGTCGAAGGCGTAGACGAGGTCGGGCGTACTGGAGATGATGGTCTCGTAGAGCCGTCGTTTCTGCTCGGCCTCGATGGGTACCTCCATCATCTCTTCCACCGCTTCCGCGCTCTCGTCGCGGTCAGTGTTCGCGGGCGACTCCGCATCGTCGAGGGCGTAGGCGATCGTGACACCCAGCTCCGCGAGCGATTCTCGCTCAGTCGTCTCGAACCCGCGTGGCCGGTCGGTAGCCAGCTGCAAGACGCCGTACAGCGTCCCCTCGTAAACGAGCGGGATTGCCGCACAGGTTCGGTAGTCGTGCTCGAGGGCGTGGTCGCGCCACTCCTCGCAAGGCGGATCGTCGACGAGGTCCCGTCGGACCGTAATCTCCCGTGTGCGCACCGCCTCGTTCGTCAGTTCCGCTCGAGGCGACTCCGTGGCGATGGGGACGTCCTCGAGCGTCTGCTCCGCGATCCCGGCGGATGCGTTCGGAATTACGTCGTCTCGCTCCGGCAGATAGCGGCCGATCCACGCATCGGAGTACACTTCCGATGAAACGAACGCCTCGCAAACGCGGCGACGCATCTCGGGTTCGGTGATGGTCGGAACCAACGCTCGGGTGACGTCACCGATCGCATCGGTTACAGATCGTTGCCCACCACGACTCATTTGGATCTTCTATCCCATAGACGTGGTTTATCCTGTCGGTTTCTGAAGGCGGGGTTCCGAGGTGTCAAAAACTGATGAATCGGGCCGGAAACTCACTCGAGGGTCGCGATCAAGAGGAACGTTTCCGGTCGGACGGCCTCGTGTTCGATGTCGAACCCGGCGTCGCGGAGGGCGGTCGCCGCCTCGTCGGCGCCGTATCGCTCGTCGACCGGCGGCCCGTCCTCGCCGGCGCCGGTCGCGGCCCAGTCGACGACGACGAGTCGCCCGCCGGGCACGAGGACCCGTCGGAGTTCCGCGAGCGCGTCATCGCTCGCGAACTCGTGGTAGGTCATCGTCGAGAACGCGGCGTCGAGTGCGTCGTCGTCGAACGGGAGGTCGCTCACGTCGCTGGTCACGAGGGCAACGTTCTCCGGGACGCCCTTCTCCCGGTAGTACTCGTGCATCGCCTCCTGAACGTCGACCGCGTGGACTGCGCCGGCGTGGGGTGCGACGTCGTCGGTGAAGAAGCCGGTGCCGCTGCCGAGGTCGGCGACGGTGTCGTCCGGCGACAGCGAGAGCGCCCACAGCAGTTCCTCAGCCGAGAGGAATCGGTATCGCCGTTCGGCTCGTTCGAGCTTGTCCGCCCGCCCAGCATCGAACGTGTGGTAGCCCACGGTTACGGTTCCTCGACGACTTCGTCGATGAATTCGCCGGCCTCGGCGACGATTCCAGGCGCCCCTCCGTCCGGTGTCGTCCCGACGAAGCGTGCGATCCGGGGGATCGAACCGCGACGGCCAGGATCGGTAGGAAGCATCATACTGTACAGCATTGGACCGATCACGAAATCTGTTCTGGTCTCAGTACCCCGCGATGTCGGATACAGTCGAGATGAGCGCCGTCAGCGGCGACTCGAGTCGCCGCCAGCCCCCGAGAATCGTTCGACCGACGAGATCCCCCTCGTCCCGTGAGTGTTCGAAAATGATGGAGAATCAACTAGTCTCATTACCATCGAGACGGTTGGTTTCGAGCAAGGACACAGCGATGGACGACACGCAGCCGACTGCAGCGGTGCTCGGCGGATCGGTTTCGGGACTCGCGGCGGCGACGGGACTGCGTCGACTCGCGGGCGTAGACCGGGTGACCGTCTACGAGCGCCAGGAGTACGACGAGAAGCGCGTGGACTGCGGTGAGGCGATCAACGACGCGACGCTGGTCCCGCTCGAGAAGACGCCCGAAAACGGGTTCGTCAACGACGTCGACGGATTCCAGCTTCGCGTGTACGAGGGGGCCGACCGTCCGCGCGACGCCGGACCGCTCGCGGCGTCGAACGTTCGGTGCGAGCCCGGCTACGTCTGCGAGCGACCCGTCGTCGAACGGCGGTGGGCGGCAGAGTTGGAAGCCAGGGGCGTCGAATTCCGGACCGGCCGATCGGTCTCACCCAGCGAGTACGCCGACATCGTGGAGACGTACGACTACGTCGTCGACGCGACCGGACAGCCGTCACTGACGCTCAAAGCGAGCGGAGAGACGCGCGAGTACACCGGTGACATGGTCGCGCTCAACGCGACGGTCGAGGGCGACTTCTCGGCGTACGCGAACTGGCCGCGGATCTTCTTCGAGGGATACGTCGGCTACGCCTGGGTGTTCCCGAAGTCCGATCGTCACGCGAACGTCGGCATCGGCTGGGCGGGTGACCGGCGGCCCGACGACTACTTCGGCGCGCTCGAGGCCGCGGCCGAGCGGAACTCGGTTCCCGTCCCGGACCGGGCGGACGTGAACATCGCCACCATCCCGAGGGGGCCGAGCCTCGATCCCGCTCGCACCTACGTCCCCGAGCATAACGTGTTCCTCGTCGGCGACGCAGCCGGGATCGCCAACCGGTATCAGGGCGAGGGGATCTGTCAGGGGATCAGATCGGCGTACCTCCTCGCGGCGCTGATCGCGGACGGGAACGAGTCGGCGTACCCGCGGAAACTGTACGAGCTGATGCGGTCCGAGTACCGGCTCGCGCGGCTGATGCGCGGCGCGTGGGTCGAACACGAGGACCCCGACCTCCTGGCCTCGGTCGCGGCGGCGCTCGAGGGACTGACGATCGATGACGTCACGCGCCGACCCGCGACCGTGATGCGACGCGTCGCGAGTCGACCGTCGGCCGCGATCGAACTGCTCGCCGACGCCGGCACGCTTCGGCGCCTGTACGGCGCCTACAC
>NZ_AOIS01000002.1 GCF_000337495.1 Haloterrigena salina JCM 13891 | reverse complement strand
GTTCACGGCCCTCAACGTGAAGTCTTGCCTCACACTCTCCCACATCTGCAATATTGGGCTGTCTTATAGTCGTTTTCCCATTAATATCAAACGATTCACTATAGAGACGTTCTCCTGAAGAGGTTATAATGGTCAGGGTAACCCATTTAGTATCGCCTGTGTGGTTGATTATATCCACCGATAGATCTTTTTCCGTTATACTCCAAAATAACCCACCGCTAGCAGCTATCATCGTTGCTAAAAGACCACCCTTAACGAGAAGCACTCGACGCTCCATTATCAATTCCTACATTTCCCTTTTCAATATGCTTTTCGGTTGTTAGTCATAATAATATTATAAATGTTATTTGTATTTATCTACATTCCTAATATCTTAATAGCTAACCTATCCGCCACTCGGCCTCTGCATAAATAGTGAACGGAGCCATGTATTACACATCGAATCCAATCTAGCCGATATTTCCAGTAGGATGGTACCCATACCCCATCCGCCCGGACTCAGCCCGAGTTTACGAT
>NZ_AOIS01000001.1 GCF_000337495.1 Haloterrigena salina JCM 13891 | reverse complement strand
GTGATCTCAGTGGTATCTCTTTTCCAAGTGGGTTTCGAGCTTAGATGCGTTCAGCTCTTACCCCGTGGTGCGTGGCTGCCCGGCACGTGCTCTCTCGAACAACCGGTACACCAGTGGCACCCATTCGTAGTTCCTCTCGTACTATACGAACGTTCCCGTCAGGAACCATAACACCCCCAATAGATAGCAACCGACCTGTCTCACGACGGTCTAAACCCAGCTCACGACCTCCTTTAATAGGCGAACAACCTCACCCTTGCCCGCTTCTGCACGGGCAGGATGGAGGGAACCGACATCGAGGTAGCAAGCCACTCGGTCGATATGTGCTCTTGCGAGTGACGACTCTGTTATCCCTAAGGTAGCTTTTTTGTCAGCAATTGCCCGCATCAAGCAGGCTAATTGGTTCGCTAGACCACGCTTTCGCGTCAGCGTCCGTCGTTGTGCCGGACACTGTCA